>NZ_JBIOQR010000001.1:2160000-3872500 GCF_051713825.1 Enterococcus sp. AZ194
TTTCGACTACGGATCTTATCACTCGCAGTCTGACTCCCGGATATGAATGTATGGCATTCGGAGTTTATCTGAATTCGGTAACCCGAGATGGGCCCCTAGTCCAAACAGTGCTCTACCTCCATCATTCTCAATTCCGAGGCTAGCCCTAAAGCTATTTCGGAGAGAACCAGCTATCTCCAAGTTCGATTGGAATTTCTCCGCTACCCACACCTCATCCCCGCACTTTTCAACGTACGTGGGTTCGGTCCTCCAGTGCGTTTTACCGCACCTTCAACCTGGACATGGGTAGATCACATGGTTTCGGGTCTACGACCACATACTTATTCGCCCTATTCAGACTCGCTTTCGCTACGGCTCCGTCTCTTCAACTTAACCTCGCATGTAATCGTAACTCGCCGGTTCATTCTACAAAAGGCACGCCATCACCCATTAACGGGCTTTGACTTGTTGTAGGCACACGGTTTCAGGATCTATTTCACTCCCCTTCCGGGGTGCTTTTCACCTTTCCCTCACGGTACTGGTTCACTATCGGTCACTAGGGAGTATTTAGCCTTGGGAGATGGTCCTCCCGGATTCCGACGGAATTCCTCGTGTTCCGCCGTACTCAGGATCCTCCTAGGTGCCTTCCAAATTTCGTCTACGGGGTTTTTACCCTCTTTGACTGACTTTTCCAAGTCATTCGACTATCTGAAAGAACTACCATATCGGAGTCCTACAACCCCAACAAGCAAGCTTGTTGGTTTGGGCTTTTCCCGTTTCGCTCGCCGCTACTCAGGGAATCGAATTTTCTTTCTCTTCCTGCAGGTACTTAGATGTTTCAGTTCTCTGCGTCTACCTCTAACCAGCTATGTATTCACTGGAAAGTAACATTCTATGAAAAATGCTGGGTTTCCCCATTCGGAAATCTCTGGATCATCGCTTACTTACAGCTCCCCAAAGCATATCGGAGTTAGTCCCGTCCTTCATCGGCTCCTAGTGCCAAGGCATCCACCGTGCGCCCTTATTCACTTAACCTTATCAACCTTACGGTTGGGTTTTGACTCGTTTTCCTAGCGATAGGAACGTAGTCAAGAAAATAAGCAATTGAACTTCTTAAAAAACTCATTCAACGCGGTGTTCTCGGTTTGTTTCAATTAATTTTTACTTCAATATCCAGTTTTCAATGAACAAAATAAAATTTAGTTAAACAATCAACGAATTGATTGTTTATGGAGCCTAGCGGGATCGAACCGCTGACCTCCTGCGTGCAAAGCAGGCGCTCTCCCAGCTGAGCTAAGGCCCCATTATAACGATTTGAGAGTAAACCTCTCAAAACTGAACAAAGTGTTGATAAACCGTGTAGTTTCCGTAATATTCCTTAGAAAGGAGGTGATCCAGCCACACCTTCCGATACGGCTACCTTGTTACGACTTCACCCCAATCATCTATCCCACCTTAGGCGGCTGGCTCCAAAAGGTTACCTCACCGACTTCGGGTGTTACAAACTTTCGTGGTGTGACGGGCGGTGTGTACAAGGCCCGGGAACGTATTCACCGCGGCGTGCTGATCCGCGATTACTAGCGATTCCGGCTTCATGTAGGCGAGTTGCAGCCTACAATCCGAACTGAGAGAAGCTTTAAGAGATTAGCTTAGCCTTGCGACTTCGCGACTCGTTGTACTTCCCATTGTAGCACGTGTGTAGCCCAGGTCATAAGGGGCATGATGATTTGACGTCATCCCCACCTTCCTCCGGTTTGTCACCGGCAGTCTCGCTAGAGTGCCCAACTAAATGATGGCAACTAACAATAAGGGTTGCGCTCGTTGCGGGACTTAACCCAACATCTCACGACACGAGCTGACGACAACCATGCACCACCTGTCACTTTGTCCCCGAAGGGAAAGTTCTGTCTCCAGAATGGTCAAAGGATGTCAAGACCTGGTAAGGTTCTTCGCGTTGCTTCGAATTAAACCACATGCTCCACCGCTTGTGCGGGCCCCCGTCAATTCCTTTGAGTTTCAACCTTGCGGTCGTACTCCCCAGGCGGAGTGCTTAATGCGTTAGCTGCAGCACTGAAGGGCGGAAACCCTCCAACACTTAGCACTCATCGTTTACGGCGTGGACTACCAGGGTATCTAATCCTGTTTGCTCCCCACGCTTTCGAGCCTCAGCGTCAGTTACAGACCAGAGAGTCGCCTTCGCCACTGGTGTTCCTCCATATATCTACGCATTTCACCGCTACACATGGAATTCCACTCTCCTCTTCTGCACTCAAGTCTCCCAGTTTCCAATGACCCTCCCCGGTTGAGCCGGGGGCTTTCACATCAGACTTAAGAAACCGCCTGCGCTCGCTTTACGCCCAATAAATCCGGACAACGCTTGCCACCTACGTATTACCGCGGCTGCTGGCACGTAGTTAGCCGTGGCTTTCTGGTTAGATACCGTCAAGGGATGAACAGTTACTCTCATCCTTGTTCTTCTCTAACAACAGAGTTTTACGATCCGAAAACCTTCTTCACTCACGCGGCGTTGCTCGGTCAGACTTTCGTCCATTGCCGAAGATTCCCTACTGCTGCCTCCCGTAGGAGTCTGGGCCGTGTCTCAGTCCCAGTGTGGCCGATCACCCTCTCAGGTCGGCTATGCATCGTGGCCTTGGTGAGCCGTTACCTCACCAACTAGCTAATGCACCGCGGGTCCATCCATCAGTGACACCCGAAAGCGTCTTTCAAATTAGAACCATGCGGTTCCAATTATTATACGGTATTAGCACCTGTTTCCAAGTGTTATCCCCTTCTGATGGGCAGGTTACCCACGTGTTACTCACCCGTCCGCCACTCTTTTTCTTTCGGTGGAGCAAGCTCCGGTGAAAGAAAAAGCGTTCGACTTGCATGTATTAGGCACGCCGCCAGCGTTCGTCCTGAGCCAGGATCAAACTCTCATAATAAAAGTTAGAACAATCATAAGATTGTTAAGCTCAATTTGTTTGCTAGCATATTGCTTGCTTGTTAAATGTTTGTGACTTGACTAATCAAGTACACACTACACATTTGGTTTGTCTTACTTTGTTCAGTTTTCAAAGGTCTACAATTGCTGTTTCAGCAACTTTTATATCATATCAGTTGAGTAGTCAAATGTCAACCTCTTTTTTATAAAAGTTTTTAACTTCTTTTTTTCAAATCAGTTAATCGCTTGTTTCAGCAACTTAATTAGAATATCAGCTCGGCTGTTATTTGTCAACAACTTTTTAAACAATTTCCATTGATTTATCAACTGTTATTCTGCCGTCTCTCTCGAGCGACTTTGTTATTCTATCATTATATTTTATAAGAGTCAACAAAAAATCTAAAACTTTTTTTCAACAAACATAAAAGGAAATAACGACTCGAACAAATACTAATATAGCAATACCTACAGAAAAAATCAACTATAAATAGCAAGTTTTCCAAACTTTTCTTAAACACGAATTTTATCCGAAAAAACAGTGGCATCTCTCGTTTTTTAAGCATTTTCTCCTATCATTTCATTCCTTTATGCGCCCAACGTTCGCTGCCTAAAAAAAAAAGACTCTCTAAACATAGTTTAGGAGTCCTTTTCTACAAATAAAAATTTATTTTTCTTTCACAATCGGGATGAAAATACGGAAAATCGTTCCTCGATTCAAGGCACTTTCAGCAACGACTCTTCCTTTATAACTTTCAACCAATTGTTTCGCGATTGATAAACCTAGCCCGTTTCCACCTTTATTTCTAGCTCTTGCCTTATCAACACGATAAAACCGATTAAAGATCTTCTTCAAATCTGTCTCAGAAATCCCTTCACCAAAATCCTGAATCGCAATTTCAAACTCATTGCGCGAAGCAGAAATTGAAATATGAACTTCTTGTCTCTTCGTTGAGTACTTAACCGCGTTGTCTAATATGATAATGATAATCTGTTCAAAATGGTTTCTAAAAATTCCCACCTTGATTTCTTTTGAAAGATCATCATCTAAAGTAAACACAAAGTCAGGATATAAAATCTTAAAATTGTTATAGACTTGATAGACGACTTCCTTTGCATTCGTGACCTCATTAGCATAATGTACATCAACCTGATCTGCCCTCGACAAATCAAGCATTTCTTGAACCAAACTTTTCATTCGACTAATCTCTTGCATACTTGCATTTAATGACTCATCTAAGACTTCAGGATCATCTTTCCCCCAACGATTTAGCAAACTCAAATGCCCTTCAATAATAGCGACAGGTGTTCTAAGCTCATGGGAGACATCTTCAACAAATTGTTCTTGCTGCTCAATGTAGAATCTCATACGATCAAGCATTTCATTGAAGATTTCTGATAAGTCAGCTAGCTCATCATTGGTTTTTATCTCTTTCATGTGTATATCAGATTGCGGATCTTTTCTGATTGTATCCATGGTATCTCTCAATTCTTTTAGCGGTTTTAAAAAATAAGACGATAGGAAAAACCCTAATACGCTACTTAAAATTAAGGAAACAATCTCTAGAACAATCAAGGTTAATAGAAGTTTATTTTTAATCTCATAAAATGAGGTCAACTCATAAAACGTCTGGGCATAACCAATTTTCTCTCTTGTGCCTTTTGAATAAATCACTTCAATCGATAAAAACCCGACTTTACCATCCAAGGTAATAATCGTTGGCGACTTCCTTGTCTCTTGAAACAGCTTCTGCTTTCGGTTTTGCGTTTCAAAAATAAGTTCTTCGTCAAGATTGTAGACATACAAGTTTAACCCTTCTTGACCTAATTCTGAGATAAACGGATCAATTTGCATGAGAACGCCTTCGATGCTTGTGGTTTTTTCGTACTGCTGACCATCTGAAAAAGAAGCATTTGATAAATTCTTATAGGCATCTGTAATGGTTAACTCTTTGTCAGAATTCGCTAACCGAGAGACTACCTCTGCTGTTGTTTTCTCAAGGTTCCCTCGTTCTTTTGCAACAATCAAATTGACCGATGATTTATAGGTGATGACGGCAAAAATAGTGAATACTACGAATATAAAGAAAGAACTAGCCAAGGCCCACTTGATAGTCAAAGAAGGCCCCTTTAGTTCTCTTTTTTCCGCGCTTTTCAATTTTTGGGTTTTCACGAGCGCATCACATAACCTGTTCCACGGACGGTTTGAATATAACTTTCCTCTCCTGAAACATCGATTTTATTACGTAGATAACGAATATAAACATCTACTACGTTTGTTTCAACTTCTGTTTCATAACCCCAGACTTTATTCAGTAAAACGTCGCGGGCTAAGACCACATTTACGTTTTCCATCAACGTTAGTAACAGTTCGTACTCGCGCTTCGTTAATTCGATTACTTCACTATCTCTTCTTACGACACGATTTTCTTTTTCAATCGTTAAATCGCGATAAGTGATAGTTGTTTGTTTGGCAACATTTTTGTCACCTTCAATATCAATTCGACGTAATAATGCACGCAAACGAGCAAGTAGTTCTTCAATCGCAAAAGGTTTTACGATATAGTCATCGGCGCCATGGTCCAAACCAGATACCCGGTCAATCACAGAATCTCTAGCCGTCATCATTATAATTGGCGTATTCTTCACCTGACGTATACGACGGCATACTTCTAAGCCGTTTAACTCTGGTAACATCAAGTCTAAAAGAATGGCATCCCACTCACTATTAAGCGCAGCTTCAAGCCCCGTGCGTCCATTATAATGAACTTCTGTATTGTAACCTTCATGCTTCAACTCTAATTCAACAAAACGGGCTAAGTTCTTTTCATCCTCAATGATTAGAATATTACTCATTTATGCTTTATCCTTTCTCTTCTCAAGCTTTTTCGAAACCACATCATTATAACGGTTATTCCACAAAAAATCTATAGTGTTTTTATAACCTTGCAAAATAAAGACTGAGACCCAACTGAAAGAGTTGAGCCTCAGTCTTTCAATCCGAAAAAATCGACGGTTCTTATTTACTTATTATTCCTCATGGTACCAAGAGTAATGGAAGATTCCTTCTTTATCTACGCGTTCATACGTATGCGCTCCGAAGTAATCTCGTTGCGCCTGGATTAAGTTAGCTGGTAATCTTTCTGAACGATAAGAATCAAAGTAAGCAATTGCTGATGAGAAGGTTGGCACTGGCACACCTGCTTGAACAGCTAAAGCAACTACTTCACGTACTGCTTGTTGGTATTTTCTAGTAATTTCCATAAAGTAATCATCAAGTAATAGATTTTCAATATCAGGTTCTTTATCATATGCATCCGTAATCTTTTGTAAGAAGCCGGCGCGGATGATACAACCTGCACGCCAAATTTTCGCAATTTCCCCAAATGGTAAATCCCAGTCATATTCTTTTGAAGCAACACGTAATTGAGCAAACCCTTGCGCGTAACTCATAATTTTGCTGAAGTATAACGCTTCACGGATTTTTTCGATAAACTCTTTTTTATCTCCTGTAAAAGTAAAAGTTGGTTTTGGCAAGACTTTACTTGCTGCCACACGTTCTTCTTTGTACGCTGAAATATAACGAGCAAAGACAGACTCCGTAATCAACGGCAATGGTACACCTAAGTCAAGTGCACTTTGGCTTGTCCATTTCCCTGTTCCTTTGTTACCTGCTGCATCTAGGATCACGTCGACAATTGGTTTCCCTGTTCCTTCATCGTCTTTACGTGTAAGAATGTCTGCGGTAATTTCAATTAGGTAACTATCTAATTCGCCTTCATTCCATTCTTTGAAGATATCTGCCATTTCATCCACTGAAACGCCTAAAATGTTTTGCATTAAATCATAAGATTCAGCAATTAACTGCATGTCGCCATATTCAATTCCATTATGAACCATTTTTACATAGTGACCTGCCCCATTAGGACCAATGTATGTAACACATGGCGTGCCGTCTTCAGCTTTAGCAGAGATTTGTTCTAAAATAGGTGCCACAAGCTCATACGCTTCTTTTTGGCCACCAGGCATGATTGAAGGGCCTTTTAACGCGCCCTCTTCTCCACCAGAAACACCTGTTCCGATAAAGTTAATTCCAGAGTCAGCTAACATCTCGTTTCTGCGAATCGTATCTTGGAAGAAGGTATTCCCACCATCAATCAAAATATCTCCCTTATCTAAATGAGGAAGTAAATCTTGAATGGTTGCATCTGTCGCGGCTCCCGCTTTAACCATTAATAAAATACGACGTGGTTTTTCAATAGAGGCAACAAATTCTTCCACCGTAAAAGTTGCCTTAAAATTTTTGTCTGGATGCTCATTCACCACTTCTTCTGTTTTTGATCCTGTACGGTTAAACAAGGCTACTGAGTATCCACGGCTTTCAATATTTAGTGCTAGGTTTTTCCCCATTACGGCCATACCGACAACACCGATTTGTTGTTTTGTCATTTGACTTCCTCCTACATCTTTGAGTTTCCTCTATAATCTCTCTCATTATATCCTAATAGAAGGCGATTGAAAACAAAAGAGTCCATATTTAAGCGCTTCATTACTAATTTTTTACAAAATAAACCCCAAGGCTCCATGGTTAGCCTTGGGGTTTTACATTTTTTCTATATAAAAATGTATTATGCTTCTTTAGTTGCAACGTCCTTACCATCATAGTAACCGCAGCTTGCGCATACGTGATGGCTTTTTTTCATTTCACCACAGTTTGGACATTCGTTCAAACCATTAATTGTTAATTTGTAGTGTGTACGACGTTTTGCTTTTTTTGCTTTTGATGTTTTTCTAGCTGGTACTGCCATATCCTTGTTACACCTCCTTGTAAAAAGACTTGTATCACGAGGATACAATATATTCCAATCTTACTCGTTATCCTCTGCTTTAAAAAGCTCAGATAGTTTTGCAAGACGAGGATCAATTTCATTGCTGACCGCTTCTTTTCTTTGCGCATACTCTTCTTCAGAAATAACTTCCCAACTCTCACCCTTAGGTAATTCGTCAGACTGCATCTCCTCATCCGTTAGCACTCGCATTGGAATTGTAAGCAACAGATTGTCTTCGATGGATTGCTGAAGATCTAGCTGTGCTGTCTCCAACAAAAGAATTTCTTCTTCTGGAATCAACTCATCGCGACTTTGATACTGTTCTTCTGTCATGAACACTTCATCCACTTCAAAATTCATTGGAAGCGCAACTGGCTCTAATGAGCGTGTCGAAGGAACAGTAATTGTTGTTTGGATATTGTAATGAACAAGATAGTCTCTTTTTGTGACCGTCACAAGACCCTCTACCTGAACCGGAGCAACATCCATTATTAAATTGTCTCTCTTCATTAGCTCACTTTTTAAGTCAAGCGTCTCACTAAAATTCAGGGGTGTCTCTTGGTATTTTCTTAATTCCAATAAAGACCATTTCATTTTTTCATCACCTCTAAGCAACAAAAGCTATTATACAGGGCTAAGAAAGCTTTGTCAATGAAATTTTCTTGACACCTTTTCATAGCATCCATTAGCTTTAGGCATTTTTTTATTTGATTAAAATGAATAAACAATACTGCTTGGACCAACGAACCATTCTATCGAAGTTTCCTGATCTTTATGACTATTCCTATCAGAAAAAAACAAAGCCTGCGACATTAGTCATTTGACTGCTGTCACAGGCTCTAAATTGAGTCATGAAATAAAAGTTCTCTATTTCACACAAATTTATTTATGGCTTAAATAGCTGTTGTTTGGCCACGGTAGACAATCCCACGACGAGGATCTACAGTGATTAATTCACCATCAGCGATGACAGTTGTTGCTTCAGATGCACCAACGATTACTGGAATATCTTTGGCAATTCCGACAACCGCTGCGTGAGAAGTTAATCCACCATCTTCAACGATGATTGCTGAAGCTTTTTCGATTGCTGGCATATATTCTTTATCTGTTGTTGGAACAACTAAAATCATACCGTCTTTTGCATTTTTCACTGCTTCTTCAGCTGATTTAGCAACCACTGCGTTAGCCACGACTGTTTCAGAACCCACACCTTGTGCCTCTAAAAGTTTTGACCCAATCATTTGAATTTTCATTACGTTTGTTGTTCCGCGTTCACCAACTGGAACACCGGCAGTGATGATGATTAAGTCTCCTTCAGAAGCAAAACCTAATTCAACTGCTTTGTTTGCAGCTAATTCGAACATTTCATCTGTTGTTTGTGGTTTTTCAGTAACTGTTGGATAAACACCCCAGTTTAACATTAAACCACGACGAGTACGTTCGTCAAAAGTCACAGCCAAGATATCAGCTTCTGGACGGTATTTAGAAATCATTTTAGCCGTATAACCAGATTCTGTTGCTGCAACAATTGTTTTAACGCCTAGGTTTTTTGCAGCGCGAGCTACTGACAAACCGATTGTTTCTGTTACGTCTGTTTTATCAAATTGGTTCACTTGGAAAGTGCCTAATTCTGATAAAGCTTGTTCTGATTCTTCGTCAATACGAGCCATAGTTGCTACAGCTTGTACTGGGTAAGCACCATTTGCAGACTCACCTGAAAGCATTGTCGCGTCTGTTCCATCAAACACGGCATTGGCAACGTCAGAAGCTTCCGCACGAGTTGGACGTGGGTTTTGTTGCATTGTTTCTAACATTTGAGTCGCAGTAATAACTGATTTACCTGCTAAGTTACATTTTTTGATAATACGTTTTTGTGCTAATGGTACTAGTTCAGCAGCAATTTCCACACCCATGTCTCCACGAGCAACCATGATACCATCAGATACTTTGATGATTTCATCGATGTTGTCAATTCCTTCTTGAGATTCAATTTTAGAAATAATTTGAACATGGTTCATATCTTTTTCTTCTAAAATTTCACGAATATCTAACACATCTTGTGCTTTACGAACAAAACTTGCAGCGATAAAGTCGATATCATTATCTAAACCAAAACGGATATCGTCTGCATCTTTTGCTGTAATTCCTGGCAAGCTGATTGAAACGCCTGGTGCATTAACCCCTTTACGAGAGCCTAAAAGACCAGCATTTTGAACTTCAGTAACCAATTCTTTTGTCGCTTCGTCTTTTTCGATAATTTTCATATCGATTAAGCCGTCATCAAACAGTACGTGTCCACCTACATGAACATCGTTGAATAAACCTGGATAAGTTACAGCAATTTTTTCTTTAGAACCTTCTAAAGTGTCGTCCATAGAAATGCGAACTACATCGCCAATTGAGAATTCAATTTTGCCATTTTCAGTCCCTTGAACGGTCGTGCGGATTTCTGCTCCTTTTGTATCTAACAAAATAGCGACACCTTGGCCTACTTGTTTTTCAGCTTCACGAACCATAGTCATACGTGATAATTGTTCTTCATGATCACCATGCGAGAAGTTAAAACGGAAAACATTCGCCCCAGCTTTAATTAATTCTGCAATAAGTTCGACACTGTTACTGGCTGGTCCTAATGTACTTACGATCTTGGTTTTTTTCATTACTAAACGCTCCTACTGTTTTATTTGTTTATTAATAGCCGTTAAGCTTAATAATCCATGCGAACAAATGGCAAGCTTTGACTTACCACCTTTTTGATAGTTTTGCCTTTTAAAATGAAAGATGTTGATTTAATTCGTGTAAAGATAAATCCGGTTTGTGACGATTGTTTTCTAATGTATCAATGATGTCTGCTGCAACGACCTTGTTGTCTTCCATCCCAATACATAATCCGCCTTTACCTTGCATTAATAAATCGACAGCATATGATCCAAACTTACTTGCTAAAACACGGTCGCGTGCGCTTGGTGAACCACCACGAACAACGTGACCTAAAATAGACACACGTGTATGGAAATCGCCATATTCAGACAATTGATCTGCAAATTCGTTTCCGCCCATCACGCCTTCAGCTAAAATGATTAGGCAATGTTTTTTCCCACGGTCACGTCCGTCTTGAATCCGTTTGGCAACAACGGCCATATCAAAGTCGTGTTCAGGGATGATAATCTCATCTGCTCCCCCGGCAACACCTGACCATAAAGCGATATCGCCAGCATTACGTCCCATTACTTCAATAACGAAAGTTCTCACATGAGAAGTTGCTGTGTCACGAATTCGGTCAATTGATTCTAAAACTGTATTAATTGCTGTATCAAAACCGATTGTAAAATCAGTTCCTGGAATATCATTATCAATCGTTCCTGGAACGCCGACAGCTGGAAATCCACGTTTGGTTAGTGCCATAGCGCCATGGTAAGAACCATCTCCACCAATGACTACTAAACCTTCAATACCAAATTTTTTCAACTGTTCAATTCCTTTAAGTTGTCCTTCTTCTGTCGCAAATTCTGGGTAGCGGGCAGAGTATAAGAATGTTCCCCCACGTTGAATCTTGTCACCCACATCTGCTACATCAAGACGACGAATATCTCCGGCAACCAACCCAGCATACCCGTAATTGATTCCGTAAACCTCTAAACCTTCATAAATTCCTTTGCGAACCACTGCACGAATGGCTGCATTCATACCAGGAGCGTCACCGCCACTAGTTAAAATACCGATGCGTTTCATCTCAATCATTCACCTCATTAATATACTTTTTTTCTAAGCAAAATACTTAGATAAAACCTTATTTTAACACTAACCACGACATGTATTTTACCATTAAAACAGCAAAATGTCTTGGGAAATAAATAAAAAAATGAAAAATATTGAAAACGCGTAGTAAATTTTACCGTAAACTATCTGAAAACGACATTTCCTTCACCTAATATATAGCTTAATTGATTTTTCACTTCTTGGCTATCTTCTAGCCAATTTTCGGCACTTAACCCAATTTTTTTCCCACTTTGTTCAAAGAAAATAATGATTGGCACCAATCCTTTATTTTTCCGAAACACTTGTTTTAGCTGCGTCATGACTTCTGGTTGGTCTTTTTCAGCGGTCACGCGCAGATAACAGGTCTCTTTACTGATTGCCTTATCTGCTTCATCAGCCAGCTGAATCGTTTCTGCCAACACCTGTAGCTCTTGGTTGTACGTACTTTTTTCAACTTTTCCCGAAACAAGAATAACTAGATTTTCTTTTAAAAAGGTCCGACTCATCCGATAAGTTTTTGGAAAAACCGTCAACGAAACTTCCCCACTGACGTCGTTACCCTCTATAAAAGCCATCTGCTCGCCTTTTTTGGTCCGAATCTCCCGAATACTTCTGATATACACCAATAGATGAACGGTTTGCCCTGGTGAGATATCTGCAATGGGTGTGACTTGTTTTGCCAAATGAATCCGCTCGTAGTTTTCAGTTGGATGCCCCGATAGATAGATACCAAGATACTTATCCTCTAACTCCAGTCTTTCTTCAAGCGTATAATCATCAATTTCTTCTTCTTTTAAACTAAGAATGTCCAACAGACTCTCACTGCCACTGCTAAACAAAACGTTTTGAATTTTCCCTTCAACATCTTTTAATAGCTGCCTTCTGTTTGGTGTCAACTCATCAAACACGCCAATCGAAATTAAAGGTTCTAGATACTCGATTTTCAACCATTTTTTATCGAGTCGAAGTAAAAATTGATCCACACTTTTATAACTTCCAGCCGCTTTTCTTTCTTCTACTATCGCTTGAATAAAATCGCGTCGAATCCCTTTGATGCCACTAAAGCCAACTAATAATTGGTTCTTTGATTTAACTGTAAAGCTATAGTTACTTTGGTTAATCGAAGGCGGGACAATTTCCAGCTTATGTCGTTTGGCTTCACTAATATACTCTTTCATTTTGGTTGAATGATGTCGTACGGAATGAAGTAACGCGCCATAAAAAGGGGCTGGATAATGAACTTTTAAATAAGCCATCTGAAACCCTACAAATGAATAGGCAAAGGCGTGCGACCGGTTAAATCCATAATCAGCAAAACGTTCAATATAATCGTAAATCTGATTGGCTTTTTCCTTTGTATGCCCCTGCTCAACAGAACCTGACACAAAGTTTCGTCGCTGTTCATCGAGAACTTCTTTTTTCTTTTTACTAATCGCTCGCCGTAAAATATCTGCCTGCCCCAAACTGAAACCAGCCATTTTCGAAGCAACCTGCATAATCTGCTCCTGATAAACGATGATTCCATAGGTGTTCGAAAGAATTTCTTTTAGGCTATCATCTAGGTAATTAATTGGTTCTTGGCCCTTCTTTCGCCGGACAAACGCATCGATGTTTTGCATCGGACCGGGTCGATAAAGGGCATTTACTGCAGCGATGTCTTCAATCGTCGTCGGGCCAAGCTTACGTAATACGTTTCTTATCCCCGCTGATTCAAATTGGAAAACGCCTGAAGTCTCGCCTTTTTGAAAAAGAAGCAATGTTTCAGGGTCATCTAAAGGAATTTTTTTAAGCTCGACTTCTTGATGGTACACTCGTTTAATCGATTTTAATGTATTATCAATAATCGATAAGTTTCGCAAGCCTAAAAAGTCCATTTTCAACAGACCCACCGTTTCAACATCTGTCATTGTAAACTGTGTTAAAAATATTCCATCCGTTCCTTCTTGCAATGGAACTAACTCCAACAAGTTTTGGTCACTAATCACCACACCTGCCGCATGCGTTGAGACATGACGAGGAAGTCCTTCTAGTTGTTGAGCCGTCTGATACAACAGTTGATTTTGAGGACTTGTATTCACAAGCTCAACAAATCGTTGGGATTCATCGTAGGCCTTCGCTAAGGTCATTTTCAGTGCGTTAGGAACAGCTTGTGACCAACGATTTGCTTCACTTTGAGACAGACCAAAAACTCGAGAAACATCTCGTAAAACCATCTTAGCAGCCATCGTTCCAAAGGTTGCAATTTGAGCCATATGGTACTGACCATATTTTTCTTTCACATAATGAAGCACTTCTTCTCGCCGATTATCTGGAATATCCAAATCAAAATCGGGCATTGTATAACGCTCTGGATTCAAAAATCGTTCAAACAATAGATTGTATTGAAGCGGATCGACATCGGTAATTGACAAAACGTACGCCACAAGGGAACCCGCCCCAGAGCCACGACCTGCACCGGTCACAATCTGGTTCCTATGAGCAAAATCCATCACATCCCAGACAATTAAAAAATAATCATCAAAGCCCATTTGATGAATAATTCCAAGCTCATACTCGAGCCGTTTGTAATAATCATCTGTCAAGTTCTCAATACGTCCTTCAATCCGTTCAAGGCATAGATTTCTCAAATACACATGGGGTTCTAACTCTTCTGGGACTGGATAATGAGGCAAGAGCTTTTGATGCAAAGGCAACTCTACTTGACACGCATGAGCAAGCTCCATCGCATGAGTTACAGCTTCTTGCCACCCTTGAGTCAAAAATTCTTGTTTTTTAATCGATTCCAAGACCAAATAATCAGTGCCTTCTACCAATGCTCGCTGACCCTTACCACCTTCTAGCTGAGTTCCCGCTTGAATATGTCGCATAACTTCAATCGCAAAAGCTTCAGAGGGCTCTAAATAGCGCACTTCATGAATAGCTAGTGGACAAATACCCTGTTCTTTTTGTAACTCAAGCCATAGTGATGACTTCAGTGGTTGCTCTTGATTATGATGTGTCGTAACTCCTGCATAGACACTTCCTGTTTCAAATAATGCACACACTTCTTTTAAACGAGCAAGAGCTTTCGGATATTCTTCCTCATCCAAATTGGAAAATTCATTTTCTTCGGGAATGACTGCAAAAAGATTGGCGAGTAACTCTTTATGTTCTTCTAGGTAAAGTACACCTGTAGTCATTTTAAAACTAGATAACTTCATTAAATGCTGATAGCCTGTATAGTTTTTGGCATATAACAATATGCCATGCGACCGCTCGGTTACCTTTGATTCATAATCAAGCCATAAACCAAAAATTGGTTTGATCTCTGCTCTTTGACAAGCCTGAAAAAATTCAACTGCCCCATGCATAGTATTTTTATCTGTAATAGCAAGCGTTTGATAGCCTCGCTTCTTGGCTTCTTCTACATATTTGGGGATTCTCACTGTACTTTGCAGTAAAGAATACGAAGTAACTGTACATAATTGTGGAAACAAGCGCTAACGCCTCCTTTTATTTTATTTATCGAGGGAAAAACATCATTCGGATTTCTTTACATTTTCAGAAAATATGCTACACTCATAAGTAGAAAAGAGGTGTTCTTCATGCGTTATATCGTGACTTTATTCTGGGCGTTTATGTTAGGTCAGGTTGTCAGCTATATCGGTAGTGCCTTAACACATGGAACTTATAATTTCGTACTTACAACAATTGTCTCACTTCTTACAGGCTTATTCGTTATTCTTGTGGGAATTATCTCACAACCGGCTAAAGAAGTAGCACACAAACATTAAAACTTTTGCTTTCAACATAAGAAAACCAGTTACATTTTTATTGTAACTGGTTTTTTTTTCTTTTCAACTGTTTAAAACTTACTACGCATCATTTTTCTAAAATTAAAGGTCGATAAAATGATATTGGCCAATACAAAACAACTCGTTACAAGAAAGACCGAACTGTAGCCCATTGAGTGAGCAACTGTTGAACCAACCATTGGACCTAATACTTGTCCGAAGTTACTAAACATTTGGTTATAGCTGTAAATTCTACTGACTCCCACTTCTGGTGTAATTTTCCCAATCAAGGTGTTAATTGAAGGCATCAAAGCCCCTGTTGAGAAACCTAAAATGAAGCGTAGCACCCCTAGTTGAAATGGTGTTTTGACAAACGCCATCGGAATGAAACAGAAAAATGACAAAACTAAGCCGGCTAATAAGACCTTGTGATTACCGATTTTATCCCCCAGCTTCCCTAATGTTGGCGAGGAGATTACCGCCGAAACCCCAGCGACTGAAACAATCAACCCGCTAACAAAAAGAATGTTCCCTGAGTCACCACTTAACGAACGAATATAAAGAGTTAAAATGGGACTGATACTCGTCACACCCAATTGGAGAATTAAAGTAGTTACAAACAAACCAATTAAAATTGAGACATTGTCCATTTTCGCAAACAACTCTTTGGTTCCGACCATCTCGCTTTTTTCAACTGGATGAAAATCTTCCTTCACCATAAAAATAGTCAATAAAGTCGTAATCAATAAGACAGATCCTGTAATAATAAAGACATTTTCCATGCCGAATAATTGCGCTAAAGCCCCACCCATAGATGGACCAATTAAGTTACCGGCAACAGCTCCCGTCGATAACGTCCCCAGTGCCCAGCCACTCTTTTCTCTCGGTGCTTGTGAGGCAATCATGGCTGTCGCATTAGGAATATAACCTGATAAAACGCCATTAAAAAAACGCATAATTAGTAACCAGTACACATTAGGAACAAAGGCCAACGACCCCATAGTAATTGTCATCCCCGCTGCAGCACGAATCATCATAATTTTGCGTCCTTTTCGATCGGCAAGATTCCCCCAGATGGGTGCGACAATTGCTGCTGCAAAAGCCGTCACAGAAATGGCTAATCCTGAAAATAATTCAACTTGATTCTTTGGCGTTCCTAATTGTTCTACATATACAGGAATAAACGGCATCACCAAACTAATGCTCGCACCTGTAAAAAAACAGCCGAGCCAGGCCACCATTAAATTTTTCTTCCACTCTATTTTCATAGCTTCATCCCTCTCACAACTTAACTATACCCTATTTTTGAAAAGAGTTACATTCAAAACAGTCAAAGAACAGAAAAATTTTGAGTAAAATGAAAAAAATGCCTTTTAATTGATTGATTAACTTAGTTAATTTTTATCGTTACAATCTCTCCTAAATTATTTTTTCATTAGGAACAAAAAAGCACCCCCTCAGTTTAAAACCAAGGAGGCGTAACATGAAGTTAATCTATACTATTGTAGCTAAAATAATAAAGTTTGCAATAAATAAGATATTGACGACCCAAATAATTGGTGAAATTTCGTTGATTTTTCCTTTTGCAATTTTAACCACCGCGTAGAACAAGAAACCTGCTGCAATTCCGTATGAAATGCTATAGCAAAGCCCCATAAAAATAGAAGCAAAGAACGCTGGCACAGCTTCTTCCAAGTCTGTCCACTCAATATCCTTGAATGAAGCTAACATCATCACCCCAACAAGAATTAATGCAGGTGCTGTTGCTTGAGCTGGCACGATAGCAATTAGTGGTGAGAATAAGCTGCTTAATGCAAACAACGCAGCAACCACGACAGAAGTTAACCCTGTACGTCCACCTGCACCAATCCCTGCTGCTGATTCTACGTAAGTCGTTGTATTTGAAGTTCCGAACACCGCTCCAACAGAAGTCGCAATCGCATCTGCAAACAAAGCTTTGTCCATTTTAGTTGTAAAACCTTTACTATCTTCCAACGCAAGTTCGTCTTCTTTAGAGAAAATTCCTGTACGACGACCTGTTCCGATAAACGTTCCAATTGTATCAAATGTATCAGATAAACTAAACGCAATAATTGTCATTAACACTTGTGGAATTTTTGAAGAGTCACTGAATAATGACTGCATACCATCTGCTCCAAAAGCGGCCCCAAAAGTTGTTCCTAATTCTTTAATTGAGTTACCTAATGAATTTTGTTGCCATTGGATAGCACCTAAATCAACTACGCCCATCAAAATTCCGATAATCGTTGTTCCAACAATCCCGATTAAAATGGCCCCACGAACATTCATCACCACTAAGACAGTCATCAAAATTAAACCAATCACTGCAAGTAAAATTGGCGCATTATTAAAATTCGCTAAAGCAGGTACAACCCCACTATTCATTGTTACATTAACGGCCTTGTCTCCATCAACAATTGAGCTAGTGATTGCTGATTGATCTGCAGAAAATGAAAGTAACCCGGCATTTTTGATTCCCACATAAGCTACGAAAATCCCAATTCCTCCGCCGATAGCATGTTGTAAACTTTCTGGAATGGCTTTGATAATCATTTTACGAATCTTGGTCACTGTGATTAAGATGTTAATCATCCCACAAAGGAAAACCATCGCCAAAGCTTGTTGCCATGTGTAGCCTAAAACAGTTACTACTGTAAAGGTGAAAAAGGCATTTAAGCCCATTCCTGGTGCTTGTGCGTAAGGAACGTTCGCAAATAGTCCCATCACAAGTGTCCCGATAACTGACGCAATAATTGTTGCTAAAAAGACAGCTTGAAACGGCATACCTGAAATAGATAAGATAGACGGATTGACGAATAAAATGTAACTCATCGCAAAGAATGTTGTGACCCCCGCCATGACCTCAGTTGAAACTTTTGTACCATTCTCTTTCAATTTGAAAAAATTTTCCATGAAAATTTTCCACTCCTCAATATTTTTTGATGGAAGAACTCATTTTAAAAATAAATAATTGCAAATTTCGTTATTCCACCGGACAAATACAAATTATAGTGAGTTTTTTAAAATATTTCAACGTTTTATTAAACAAAAACAGAAATCCTCTTTCTAATGTTCGTGTTTTGCCATTAGGAACTTTAAACAATTTCTCTTTTTTATGAAAACAAATGAAAAAGAGAGATGAATTTTGTGTAGTCAAACTTGCCAAATTACGCAGATATGCTAGACTTAAACAACACTCTTTGATCGGTAGTTAGAATTAAAAGGAGGTTTTCAACTATGAATCAAAAATTAATCGCCATTGATTTAGATGGTACAACTTTAAATAATGACTCAAAAATTTCAGTAAAGACAGCTGCCACGCTTAAAAAAGCCATGGCTTCTGGACATTACGTTAGCATTGCTACTGGCCGACCTTATCGTATGAGTCATCAGTTTTATAAAGAATTGAACTTAAAAACACCCATGGTCAACTTTAACGGCGCACTCGTGCATCTTCCCGAACAACAATGGGCAGGAGAACGAGAAACCTTAATCAAACGAGAAATTGCGTTTGATATTCTCGCTCAAAAACAAACCCTAAATTTGGATTTTATTGCAGCTGAAAACAAAGAGACCTTTTTTATCGATAGTTTTGAGTTTTATGATGCAAAACTTTTTTCTGCTCCTGCGACACAAAGTAATCTTCTCTCAACTAAAAATATGACAACTGACCCAACTTCACTACTCGTTCGCACACAACCACAATACGCCAAACAGGTTTCTGAGTCTTTAAGTAATCAATATGGAGAATTTGTAGATGTTCGTACTTGGGGTGGCCCTAACGCCATCTTAGAAATTGTCGCTAAAGGGATTCAAAAAGCAAAAGGCGTTCACGAAGTAGCCAGCTACTTAAACATCTCTAGAGAAAATGTCATCGCGTTTGGTGATGAACATAACGATTTAGAGTTATTAGAATACGCTGGGTGGGGCGTTGCTATGTCTAATGGTACAGATGAGTTAAAAAAAGTCTCGAATGATATCACTGAAAAAACAAACCAAGAAGATGGTTTAGCCGAGTATTTGGAAAATTATTTATCTTTATAATCGAACGACCATTATATCGTACTAAGAGAGGCTGGGACATAACTTCATACGTTATGTCCTAGCCTCTCTTTATCCGAATAAACGGTGGGTACAGAAGCAACTCCTGTCCCAACCTCTTTTAGTATTTATTAAACAACTTCATACTCAATCGTTTCTGTTGTTGGAATTTCTTCATCAATAAAGAACACTTTGTACCAAGTTAAGAAGCTAAAGATTGTCCAAATCTTTCTTTGCTCTTCTCTTTTCCCATCACGATGATCGTTTAGTAACTGCATAATTTTCTCTTGATTGAAAAATTCTTTGGCAAAGTCTGCTTCAAACAATTCGCGGACTTGTTGGTAGCCGTGGTCTTCTTTAAGCCAAACTTTAATTGGTACTGGGAAGCCTAACTTCACTCGGTTTGACCATTCCTCTGGTAAATGACGGTTGGCTGCTTGACGGAAAATATCCTTCGTATTGTTTTGGTTTAGCAAATATTTACTTGGAATTTGTTGGGCCAAACGCATCAATTCAACATCTAATAACGGCACACGTAATTCCAATGAACTAGCCATCGATAACTTATCTGCCTTCAATAGAATATCTTTTGGCATCCATTGATGAACATCGACATATTGCATCTTGTTGACTTCGTCTTGAATAGCTTCGGTTTTAGCAAAATGTGGCGCCATAATTTCTGCAACAGAAGGCCCTTTTGCATAATCTGGCTGTAAGAAATCAACTGATTCTTTTTCATCAAAGACCTTCGCATGACCAATAAAATATTCTTTGGCCGGTGCCAATGATTCGTATAAATGAATTCTTCCGTGGAAGTTTTTCATCTTGCCTATTTTTCTACCTAAGCTATAACGTGTTCCTTTTGGTAATTTCTTCAATCCTTGTGCTAACACACGGATTGCTTTTGAGTTTGTATGAAAACCATATGTTTGATAGCCAGCAAATAATTCATCTGCCCCTTCACCTGATTGAACAACGCGAACGCTTTGTGCAGCCAAGTTAGCTAAAAAATACAGGGGTACACAAGAAGGATTCGAATCCGGTTCATCTAAATGATATTGAATTAATGGGAAAGCTTTGAATGACATATCGCCATCGATAACCGCCGCTGTATTATCCAATTCTAACATCTTCGTTAACTTACGTGCTTCAATTGCTTCGTTATACGTCTTGTCATCAAAACCAATAGAAAACGAATGGTCTGGTCGTAACACAGACGCCACATAACTAGAATCGACCCCACTAGATAGGAAAGAACCCACTTCAACGTCACTAATTTTGTGTGCTGCAATTGACCCTTGCACGGCTTCATCAATTGCTTGAATCCACTCTTCTTTTGTCTTGTTTTCTTTTTGTTCAAAGTTGGCATCCCAATACTCTTTAATCGTCATTTTTCCATCTTTGTAAATGAAATAATGGCCTTCTTGTAAACGATGCACACCTTTAAAGAACGTTTCTCCGTTTAACGGTGAATATTGAAAGGTCATATAAGGTTTCAAGGCATCTTTGTTTAACTCTTTGTTAAAGTCAGGATGTGGTAAAAAGCTCTTAATCTCTGAACCAAACATAAAGGTGCCATTCATTTCTGCATAATAAAAAGGTTTGATTCCAAAGAAGTCACGTGCGCCAAATAACTCTTCTTTCTCTGTGTCCCAAATAACAAACGCAAACATCCCACGAACTTTTTGTAAAATATCTGTTCCCCACTCCTCGTAACCATGCAAAAGAACTTCCGTATCTGCATGCGTCGTAAAGACATGCCCTGCTTGAATTAATTCTTCACGTAAGGGTTGGTAGTTATAAATTTCTCCGTTAAAAATAATGATTTTTGTCCGGTCTTCATTATAGATGGGCTGCGTTCCACCCTCCAAATCAATGATACTTAGTCGACGAAAGCCTAGTGCGACATGCTTATCCACATAACTTCCTGAACTATTGGGGCCACGATGCACAATCCGGTCCATCATACTTGTAACAATTTCTTCTTTACGATCTTTTGTATTTACAAAGCCAACGATTCCACACATTACTTTTGTCCACTTCCTATTCTATCTTCCTAATAATTTAAAACGAGGCTATCAATACACTCGTTTTAATTTTGTAAAAAAGACTCACTTTAATGGTAAGTTCTTTTGTTTTTCGTTTTACAAATTAAATCCTCTTACTAAAGTACCACCTTTCAAAAAAATTTTCTACCATTCTCAGATTTTTTTTAGGTAAATAAAAAACTTTCCAGCAATTACTGGAAAGTTTTTCGCATCAACAAGTAAGAATCTATCCCTCAATTCAAAAGCAAGTAACTTTTCGGCCCCTCTTTTTCCCCAATAAAAGACAGTCAAAATGAATTGTTTCTGCTTCTTGTTGACGGGGGTTCCTAACTAGCTTTATGACAGGTAGCTAGCTACTTGGTTGTTTCTTTCAGTTCGACTATATTAGAAATCGTTCGTTTAATTAATGAAATGATTTGGTCTTGTGTTGGATTAATGCTTCCTGATGAAGTCAAAGAAGCAAGCCCTGTCACAACTACCCAAGTTCCTGTATGCAAGGTCTCTATTTGCTCGTTTGTTAGATTTGCATATTGCGGATCATTTTCAATGATTGAAGAAAAATAGCTGAAAGAAAAATCATGCATTTTCTTTCCTCCACCCTCTTCATCAACAAACAACGCTAAATAAAGATTGTGATCATTTTTAGCAAAATCAATGTAATTTAAACCTAAATCTACAACTTTGTCTCCTGTTCGTGGGATTGGAAAAATCTCATCTTTTAGCTCTATAAAAATCATTTCTAAGAGCTCATTTTTAAGATCCTCCATGTTTTTAAATTCCAAATAGATCGGCTGAGTAGAAATACCCATTCTTTTAGCAATATTCCTAGCCGTAAATCCAGCAAATCCTTCAGTAGAAACAACATCATAAGCAGCTTTCAATATTTGTTCTTTCGTATAGATTTTCCGACGCATGCGGATTCTCCTCTCTCTCTCGAAAAAATAATAGTTATTATTCATTTTCGTTTTTTTATTCTAACTGAACACGCATTCCTTTTGCAAACGAAACACACTATTGGTTATTTTTTATTTTCTAACATAAAACTCTTGGTCCTTGATTCACTCACATGCTACACTACGTCTATATCATTTAGCAAAGGAGATGCACTTTTATTGAGTTCGACCGCACATCAAGAATTAGTTTTAGATACTTGCTTACTGGCTGGAAAGATTATGACTGAAGGTGGCTCTGAGGTTTACCGCGTTGAAGATACAATGAATCGTATTGCTACCAATGCAGGAGAAACCGACAGCGTCAGCTACGTAACAGCTACTGGTATTTTTGTGGGTTTACGTTCCAGTCATTGCAGTCAATTAGAAAATATCACCGAACGCTCTATTAATTTAGAAAAGGTTGCCGCAGTGAATAACCTTTCCCGTAAATTTGCTAACCAAGAGATCACCCTCTCAGAGCTTTACCATAGACTTTCACATATTGAAGAAGAGGCCCCCGACTTTACTCTTTCTTTACAAATCTTAGCGGCTGGAATTGTCAGTTGTACCCTGATGTACATTTTTGGTGGAACTTGGCTTGACTTCTTACCGACATTCCTTGTAGGAAGCTTAGGTTACTCGGTTTCTGTTTTAACAAAAAAATGGTTAGATGTTCGTTTTCTAAATGACTTCTTAGCCGCCTTTATTATCGGAGTTTCGGCCTACCTATTTGTTCACGAGAACATTGCTAACAGCATGGATAATATCATTATTGGGGCTGTTATGCCCTTAGTTCCTGGTGTTGCCATCACCAACTCATTCAGAGATATTTTAGCGGGCCATCTGATTAGCGGAATGGCTCGTGCCACTGAAGCACTGTTTGTTGCAAGTGCAATCGGCGTCGGAATTGCGCTTGTTTTTAAACTCTTCCTATAAAGGAGATAAATTATGGTACTTAATTTAATTTTACATGCATTATTTAGCTTTTTGAGCACAGTGACTTTCGGCATACTCACAAACATCCCTCGCCGCGCCTTAGTTTCGTGTGGACTAACAGGTGCTGTTGGGTGGATGATTTATTATCTCAGTCAACCACTTGGTACAGGTGTTGGATTGGCCAACTTTCTTGGGGCGATTGCGGTCGGCTTAATCAGTATCTTCTTTTCCCGCAAGAAAAAAATGCCGATGATTATTTTTAACATTCCCAGCCTAGTCCCACTTGTCCCTGGAGGTCCTGCCTACAAAGCAATCCGTGATTTCCTTCTAGGAGATACGCTTTCTGGAACCAAAAATGTCTGGTTGGTTATCGTAACAGCTGGCGCCATTGCTGGTGGTTTTATGGTGATTAGCTTACTGGAAAATCTCTACGGCAAATGGCTCAAAGCCCACGCAAGGACGCAAGCTTAAGAGGTAGGATTTCAGGACAATACTTAGGAAAAATCTTACGAAACTAAGGCTTAAAAAAGTGATGAACGAACAATTCCAATCAAGACTTGTTCGTCCACCACTTTTTTCTCACAGTAGATTATTCTTTTTCAACCGAGGTTCTTTGTTACAACCTAGTCTAATCCGACTAAGGTGCCATAAATCAGAAATAGATTTAATAGAGTCAAAGCAATCGCAATGATCCATGCCAATACTTTTACCCACATTGGATTAGCAAATTTACCCATCAATTTTTTATCACTGGTATAAATCGTCAATGGGATAATAGAGATAGGTAAAGCAATACTTAAAAACACTTGCGTATATAATAGTAGGTCTTCGACTGCCGTCTCACTTCCACCATACAAAATGACACAAATAATGACTGGGACAATCGCTAATAAGCGCGTTACTACTCGACGCATCCACAGCGGCATTTTCAAATGAATAAATCCTTCCATAACAATTTGCCCAGACAAGGTTCCTGTAATGGTCGAATTTTGACCTGAAGCAAGTAAGGCCACAGCAAACAAGATACTCAACACTGGACTAGCAATATTGCCCACGATTGAGGGGTCCTTTAGTGCATCATACAAGTCAACAAATTTCCCTAAGTCACTGTTCGTTCCGTAAAACAGAGCCCCACCGAGGATAAGTAATAAACAATTGACGATAAAAGCAACCGTCAGTTGGATATTCGAATCCCAGGTTGTAAAACGAATAGCTTTGGCAATTTCTGACTCATTGTTCCGATCAAATTTGCGTGCTTGAGCTATGGATGAATGTAAATACAAATTGTGCGGCATAACCGTCGCTCCAACAATCCCTAATGCTAAAAAGAGCATCGATTTATCAGAGGTAATCTTAGGATCAGGAATAAAACCACTTAAAACTTCCCCAATATTTGGATCTGCCAACGCCACTTCATAAGCAAATACAAAAAAAATCACAGAGATTAAAACTGCCACAATCGCCTCGATTTTACGAAATCCTAGCTTTGTCAATAACAAAAGAAGTAACACATCAAACGTGGTAATCAAAACACCAACTAATAAAGGAAGCCCAAATAACAACTGCAACGCTACTGCACCACCAATTACCTCAGCAATATCTGTCGCCATAATCGCAAGCTCGGTAATCACCCACAGCACCACACCCATTTTCTTTCCCGTATGCTGACGTGTCGCTTGTGCCAGATCTCGTCCGGTAACAATCCCCAATTTGGCCGCCATACTTTGTAAAAGCATCGCAATCAAACTCGATAATAAGATGACACTCAATAAGGCATATTTATATTCTGCACCCCCAGCAATTGAAGTAATCCAATTGCCAGGATCCATATAACCGACTGCAACCAATGCACCTGGTCCGCTATAAGCAAGCAATGTTCGAAGAAAACTTGCATTTTTTGGCACTTCTACCGTATTATTGATTTCTTCTAAACTTGGCCCATTGGCGTACTCCATTAATTTTTTTTCTTCTTTCATACTTCCACTCCTTGCAGCTATCAAACGGTTAGATTAATTATTTTTTTAGGCTAGCCGAAACATTCTAAAGCTAGTATATTCCTAAAAAAGAAATCTGTAAAATATTTTCTATTAAAATTTTCTAAATACGACTAAAGTTTGATGACGCCATCTCCAATTTGGCCTATACTCATAATCAGATAAGTTAAGGTGACACTCACCTTACAAAATTGTTCCTAGACGAATCAAGTAGGACATGGCAAAATAAGGATAGACTAATATAGAAGAAAATAAACGAATCGATAACCATACATAGATAAAGGAGATGAGAACATGAGCGTTGCAGCTTCTCGAAGAATTATAAATATCATATCAATTATTGGTATAGGCGTCTCTATTGCCTTAACCATTTACTTCATAAACCTTGGTGTCTTCAAAGATATTAATGCCTTACGAGGATTAGTTGGCGACTCAGTCATCTTAGGGCCCATCATCTTTGTCTTAATCCAAATTTTACAAGTAGTTATCCCCATCATTCCTGGTGGGATTAGTAGTGCTGCGGGTGTCTTAATTTTCGGCCCTACTGCTGGTTTCATTTATAACTACTTAGGAATTTCAATCGGGTCAGTGATTATTTTCTTACTCGGACGTCGCTACGGAAAACCATTTATTCTCTGTATGATTAGTGAGAAAACGTATAATAAATATATCGGGTGGTTAGACAACCAGAATCGTTTTGAAAAACTATTCGCTCTCGCCATCTTCCTACCGGTTGCTCCTGACGACGCACTTTGTTTGATGGCCGGTTTGACCAATATGTCAGTCAAAAAATTCACACTGATTATTATTCTAGCCAAGCCTGCATCCATTTTCTTGTATAGTCTAGCATTGATTTATGGTGGTACCTTCTTAACAGGATTATTAGGGTAGTTCTTCAATTAAACATACACTTATCGAGGTTGGGACAGAAGTGTTTAACTCCGAAAAAATAAGCTGAAATCCACGAAAATTGCTCTTCAAATTTTTGTGAATTTCAGCTTATTTCCGAACCTTCAACTCTAGCACGTTTCATGCGTAGAAGTTGTTGAGAGCGGAACAACGTCCTTCAATTCTTAAGGTGTTTCACCTTTAGAGATTGATGAGATCGGAGTCTTTTTGCGCAGTGAAGACCTTCAACTCTAGCATGTCCCATGCATAGAAGTTGTTGAGAGCGGAACGCAGTCCATCAATTTCTAAAGGTGTTCCACCTTTAGAAATTGATGGGGCGGAGTGCAGATGGAGTTGCTTCTGTACCCACCGTTTATTCGGGAAATAGGAGCATGGGCATAACTTTTTGAGTTATGTCCCATGCTCGTTTTTTTTCAAAAAATGAAAGAATCTCAGAGGTTAAAATGATTCTTTTGAGTATAAATGCGATAGAATAGGTTTGTAGGTGATGAAAATGAAATATTTAAAAAATAGTTTGATTAATACACGTGATTTTTTACAAAGTACCCAAGCATATTTTCGTGATGTGCTGTTAATGCATGGGCTTATCTTATTTATTGTCTTGCCGCTATTAGGGAGTACCACTCGGTTTATCTTAAGAAAGGGCGCCATAGATTATCTCTCCTATGATAATCTATCAATCATCCTGACGAGACATCCTGGCGTTTTGACGTCCCTCCTGTTGGTATTACTCTCGGTTTTAATACTTGTCTTTTTCGAATTTACGTTCTTACTACTGAGTGTTTATTTTATTAAGAAAAAACAACCCGTTAGTTTACAACAGCTATTGCGGATGACCCTTCTTCAAATGAAAAAAATTCGGCCAATAACCGTTTTATTTTTCTTGTTTTATTTTCTACTGATTTTACCGATTGGTGGATTAAGCTTTAATTCAGATTTACTCTCCAAAATTAAAATTCCAGCTTTTATCATGGATTTCATTTTCGAAAACCGTGTGATTGTCATTGTTGGGTTTGCGATGGGTTATCTCTTTTTAATTTATTTAGGCATTCGTGTCATCTTTGCTTTACCTGAAATGATTTTGAGAGACAGACGATTTCGCGCATCAATTAAAGAAAGCTGGCGTGTCACAAGAAGTCGCTTCTTTGCAATAATAGGACAGTTCGTGTTTATTGGTGGGATTATTATCTTACTCACCTCCGTCATTTTTATCCTAGTTATCTTCGCCCAAGGTTTATTCGAACAGTTTTTACCTGATTACGCATTAGCGAGCGCGGTGTTTGCGATGACTTTATTACAAGCTACTCTCCTTCTTAACATCGTCTTATCAACTGTCGGAATCTTCTATATTATTGTTGATTTTATGGATGATGAAGGATTTTTACCAGATATTCCTGACTGGTTTTATTTAGAGCCTGTTCGTAAGAGAAAATATACAACTGTAAAAATAGGCCTTCTTCTCCTGTTAACTATCTTATTTGGGATAGGCGTCGGGCTTTACAATACAGTTTACTTAACAAATGCTTCCACTATTCGACCTGTCACAGTCTCACATAGAGGTGTAAGTAATCGAAACGGTGTCCAAAATACGCTGACTGCGCTTAGAGAAACGGCCAAGCTAACACCTGACTATGTAGAAATGGATGTACAAGAAACTAAGGATCACCAGTTTGTGGTCTATCATGATTTTAATTTAAAAGCTCTTTCTGGCATCAATAAAAAGCCTCAAGAATTAACCTTAAAAGAGTTACAAGCTATTGAGCTCACAGAAAATGGAAAAAAAGCCTTTATTGTTTCCTTTGACGATTACCTTGCCGAAGCCAATCGTTTGAATCAAAAGCTAGTCATCGAGATTAAAACCACTCGTTTTGATAGTCCTGAATTAGTAAACAACTTCATTAAGAAGTATGAAAAAGACATTCTAACGCACCACCATTTGATACAAAGTCTCACCTATCAAACAGTGGCCGATTTAAAAACAGTCGTACCCGCATTTAAAGTAGGCTACATCCTACCCTTCAATATTGTCGGTCCACCTGTGACATCGGCTGATTTTTTAACAATGGAATACAGCACAATCAATCGAAACTTTATCGACTCGGCCCATGCGGATGGCAAAAAAGTCTTTGCTTGGACAGTCAATGACAAAGATGCCATGAACCGCATGATGTTTTATGGCGTAGATGGGCTGGTAACCGATCAAATGGACTTATTGAATCAGACAATCCACTCTTCAGAAGAAACGACCTATTCTGATAAATTAGTAAACTTTGTCCTAGGCGTTGGCTAAGACAAAGTTTGTGCGTTCCCCGTCAAATTGACGAGGTTGAGCATGGTACATAACTCAAAAAGTTATGCCCATGCTCCTATTTCCCGAATAAACGGTGGGCACAGAAGCAACTCCATCTTCACTCCGCCCCATCAATTTCTAAAGGTGGAACACCTTAAGAATTGATGGACTGCGTTCCGCTCTCAACAACTTCTACGCATGGGACATGCTAGAGTTGAAGGTCTTCACTGCGCAAAAAGACTCCGATCTCATCAATCTCTAAAGGTGAAACACCTTAAGAATTGAAGGACGTTGTTCCGCTCTCAACAACTTCTACGCATGAGACAGGCTAGAGCTGAAGATACGGTTTGCTGTAAAACACAATGAAGCATAAGCTGATGTTGCACAGTACTTACCCAGTTCTCGGAGTGAAACACTTCTGTCCGAATCTTTTTTATCTTTACTGTAATTACTGGTCGCACTACCGCTTAACTTACCTTCTTGCTTCTTTTGATTTTCCTTTCATTTAGGTGACAAATTTGTTCTCAAAGTGTAAACAGTCTGTTCGTGTATAAACCAGTGACTCGTTTTATACTAAATATATAAGAATAAGGAGGTGGAACACATGGTCATCATTCAAACGCTTGTTTTTTGCACATTAACAATTGGTTTACTTGTCGGTTTAAAAGAAACAAAATAACCAATGAAAATAATTTTGAAAATTTTCTAGAAAACCAATCAATAGCAAGTCCTTTTCTTTGTCTATCTGCGAATCGAGTGCTATATTAATCAGTGGAGTAAAGATCTCCTAAAAACAGAAACAAAGGAGGACGATTCAATGACTTTCACAAAAACAAACTTAGCCTATCGTGTAGCATTTGATAGTGTTAAAAATGAATTCATAGCGATTGATGCACGTAATGAAGCCAATATTGCGTATGGCATTACTATTGAAGAAGCGATTAAAGAATTGAAAAAACACATTTAAGGAGTGTACGAAGTTAAAATGAATACTTCCAGTTCGGATAATCAGTAAAAGGCGTCTGTAGAAACCCACTACAAGACGTCTTTTTTGTCTCCTCTAATTCCTAGACCACAAAAAAGACTAAGACACCTCAAGCGAGTATGCCCTAGCCTTTAAATTTTTACATCAAACTTTGGTATAATGCGATAATTTCTTCAACTGTCGCCTCTCTTGGATTACCCGGTGTGCAGACATCTTTAAAGGCATCTTGTGCGATTTGTGGAATATCTTCTGCTTTCACACCTAATTCAGAAATAGTTGCAGGAATCCCCACATCTTTACTTAGTTGGTCGATAGCCTCACAAGCCGCATCGCGAACTGCTTCAATACTCATTGTCTTAGCCCCTTCCAAACCTAAAACAATCGCAATTTCACGATATTTTTCGTCAGTAAAGTCTTTGTTAAATTTCATCACTGTTGGTAATAACGAAGCACAAGCTACACCATGAGGAATGTTGTACCACGCAGATAATGGATGCGCCATACCATGAACTAGACCCAATCCTACATTAGAAAAGCCCATACCCGCGATATATTGACCTAAAGCCATTTCTTCTCGGCCTGCTTGATCACCATTTACTGAGGCTCTCAATGAACGCCCGATAATTTCAATCGCTTTTATGTGTAACATGTCCGTCATTTCCCACGCACCTTTTGTGATAAATCCTTCGATTGCGTGTGTCATCGCATCCATGCCTGTTGCAGCAGCTAAAGCTTTTGGCATGCCCATCATCATATCACTATCAACAAATGCGACAATCGGAATATCATGGGGATCCACACAAACAAATTTACGATGATTTTCTTCATCAGTAATAACATAGTTAATCGTTACCTCTGCAGCCGTTCCAGAAGTCGTTGGAACCGCTAAAATTGGTAGACTTGGATTTTTTGTATCCGCAACTCCTTCCAAACTACGAACATCAGCAAACTCAGGATTTGTGACGATAATCCCAATCGCTTTTGCTGTATCGATAGGCGATCCGCCCCCGATAGCAATAATACAATCAGCATCCGCTTCTTTCACTGCGGCTACCCCATCTGTCACATTTTTAATTGTCGGATTTGGTACAATTCCATCATATGTGCTGTAGACAATTCCTGCTTCATCTAATAAAGCCGTTACTTTTGTTGCAACCTCAAATTTAATTAAATCTTTGTCCGTAATCACCAAGGCCTTTTTAAAGCCCCGTTTTTTTACTTCACCAGTAATCTCAGCAATTGCTCCTTTACCAAAATACGATGTTTCGTTTAAGACCATTCTGTTTACCATTGTTTGTTTTCCTCCTCATGTGTGTGTTTTCACAAATGTACTGACAAAAAAATATTCATCTTCCCACTCCGCTTGTTTTAGCAAAATGAGAAACACATCCGTCGAGGAAACGATTCTCCGTTTTCTTAGTTGAATCGTTCCTCAGCGGTTTGCTTCTATTCTTATTATAACTCAAAAACAGGAAATAAATCAGTGACTACAGGAGAATTATCTGGGTTTGTTTCCATAATATCTGCCATATAGTCCCACCACTTTTGGTTAATCTCTGTTTGAGCCGTCTGAGACCAGCGCTCTTCTTCTTGAATCTCAAGATAGCCAAACAAGGTACTCGTTTTAGCATCAAGGAAAATCGTGTAACTTAACGCACCATGTTCCTTTAACATTTGTTCCATCTCAGGCCATAACTCATCATGACGTCGTTTATATTCCTCGTGTTTGTCTGGATAGATTTTCATTTTTATAGCTTTTTTTATCATACCCGTTTGCCCCTATCTCGCTTTTAGGTAACCAGATTTGGGCTCAACGCCAAACGCATCTGCCAACGCCCATAGGTTTTCATCCGAAATCGTTTGCTTCACGCCTCCTTGTGCACAAACGTAGGTATAAACTTCTGCTGCTTTTTCTGCAGTTTCGATAAGTCCAAATACTTCGTCCATATCTTTACCCGCTCCATAAATACCATGTTGTGGCCATAAAACTAAACGTGTTTCTTTCATCTTGGCAGCTGTTGCTTCACCAATTTCATTCGTTCCAGGAACTAACCAAGGAATAATTGAGACGCCTTCTGGGAAAACTACTAAACATTCGGTACACATTTGCCATAAAGTACGAGTAAATTCTTTTTCAGATAATTCATGAGTGAAGCTCATTGCCAATAAATGACTGGCATGGTTATGCATGATAATTCGATTGCTAGGATCCACTTCTAAACGAGCAATGTGGCTCATAAAATGACTAGGTAGCTCACTTGTTGGCACCGCACCAAACTCTAAGCCCCATAATAACTCAACCGCTTTGCCATCTTGGCTGACGCGAACCACACCTAAATTTTCTGAAGGTGCATCGCAAACATTTTTGAAATATTTACCAGAGCCCGTAACAATAAAGTATTTACCCGCTAACTTACTACCGTCAAAAATCATCGGAATCGTTCTTACTACTTTTTTTGGATCAAGAAAAGGCAGAACTTCTTCTTCTTTCAGTAAATAAGAGATATTGCCCCCATTACGTTCATCCCAGCCTAAACGGTAAAGATTAGCCGTTGTTTTCACCATTTCTTGTACAAAAGGCGCGTTTAAAATATCTAATTTTTTCATTATATACTCACTCTCTCCTCTATTATTCTATGCTTCTCAACTGTTATTTAACGGTTTATGAAAATCGGCAGCTATCATTTTCTGCAGGTAATCCACGAGTACTCAAGACGTTTTTTTCATAATCCTTCACTTGTGGTAACCAATCTAACCCAACTGGCACGCCTTTTGTTTCACAGTAATAATCCCAAACATCGCCAAATGGGAAGTCTTTTAACTCTTCCACCATCGCTAGGCGTGTAGTGTAATCACCTGACAACTCGATTTCTTTTAACGAATCAGTCGGCTCAAGCATCGCCTTCATAATCGCTTTTTGAGTATTTCGTGTCCCAATTACCCACGCAGCAACGCGATTAATCGTTGCGTCAAAAAAGTCTAACCCAATATTTGTAATTGGCAACAAGTCATTACGAACTAATTCACGCCCGATTTCTTGAAGCTCATCATCCATAATCACCACATGGTCACTATCCCAACGAATTGGTCGGCTCACATGCAGTAAAATACCTTCGCTGAATAAAGAAAGAGAAGATAATTTATTTGAAATAACTTCCGTTGGGTGGAAATGTCCCGCATCTAAACAAACCAGTTTTTTACGTGTTAAACCATAGCCCATATAAAACTCGTGCGAACCAACTGTATAAGCTTCTGCACCAATCCCAAATAACTTACTTTCCACTGCATCTAACGTGTAGTTTTCGTCCAGCTCTTCAGCAAAAATTTCATCTAGTGATTCCATTAAACGTTTACGTGGTGCTAAACGATCGATTGGATTGTCCTTGAACCCATCTGGAACCCAAAAATTATTCACACAAACTTGACCCAGTTCTTTTCCGAAGTATTCCGCAACTTTTCTTGAACGTTTCCCATGCTCAATCCAAAAATCACGAACTTCTTTCTCTGCAGAAGCTAGCGTGAAACCATCTTTATACATTGGATGTGAAAAGAAGGTTGGATTAAAGTCTAGTCCTAAGCCTTGTTCCTTCGCCCAAGAAACCCATTTTTCAAAATGTTTTGGTTCAATTTCATTTAGATCGACTTTTTCTTCAGTATCAAGGTAGATTGCATGTAAATTTAATTTGTGGTCCCCTGGAATCATCGCGTAGGCCTGTTCAAGATCGTTTCTTAATTCTTCTGGTGTTCGAGCAACTCCTGGATAATTTCCTGTGACTGAGATACCGCCAGATAATTCATCATCACTCAAAAATCCTTTTACGTCATCTCCTTGCCACACGTGCATCGAGATTTTAACCTCATCCATTTTTTTCATTACCGCATCTGTGTCTACACCCAGTGCCGCATATTTCTTTTTCGCTTCTTCATATCTTTGTTTCCCTATCATTTAATTCGTCGCTCCTTTTAAAAATTTTTTATACTTCTCAATAATCGTTTGATCAAAGGCTTCTGGCTGATGAATGGATACACCAAAAGAATGCTGAATGACCTTTCTAGCTTCTTTCAAATCTGTAAAAATACCGGTTGTAATCATCTGTACTAAAATATTACCAATCGCCGTCGCTTCTCCTGGTCCAGCTTCAATCGTCACCCCAGTTGCATTGGCAGTTAATTGATTTAAAAAGCGATTATTTGAGCCCCCGCCAACAATGTGTAATTTATCAATTTTACGCCCGGTCCCGGTCAGTTCTTCCATTTTTTCAAGCTCAACGGCATAACACAAAGCAAGATTATCATAGATACAACGCGCAAGTTCACCAGCTGTTTTGGGAACCTTCTGTTGCGTTTTTTCACAATACTGCTGGATTGCTTCAATCATATTCTCTGGATTGAGAAAGCTGTCATCAAACACATTAATAAACTGTTGAAATGCTGGAGTCGCAGCTGCCATATCGGCTAGCTCCGCATAGCTGTATCGATATTCCTGCATACGAGCAACTTCTTGAATTAACCACATACCCATAATATTTTTCAAGAAACGAATCGTATTATGTGCGCCCCATTCATTCGTGTAATTTTCCAGAAAAGCTTCTCTTGAAACGTTAAATACCGTCGTTTCAACCCCTAATAATGACCACGTTCCACTACTAATGTAGGCCCAATCCTGGCCTTCTCCTGGTGTACCAATAACCGCTGAAGCTGTATCATGTGTTGCTACGGTTATAAAAGTCGCACACGGTAGGTCAAAGGTCGGGAATTTTTCTCTTTGTAATTCGCCTAACACCGTTCCTGAATCCGTTAGTGGTGCTAATTGTTTTTGGTTTAGCCCAACTAAAGACAAGAGCTCGTCATCCCAATTTTGTGCGTCCGGATTAAGTAGCTGCATAGTTGAGGCGTTCGTCTTTTCTGTGACGGCGTTTCCTGTAAAAACATACCCAAGATAATCGGGAATCAGCAATAATTTTTCTGCGGCTGCTAGCTTCTCTTTGTTTTCAACAAACAACTGAAAAATCGTATTAAATGGTTGAATTTGAATACCCGTCTTTTCATATAATTTTTCCATTGAGAACTGCTGAGAAAACTGTGTAATTGCTTGTTCTGTTCGTGCATCACGGTAAGAAATTGGCTCTTCCAATAATTCGCCCTCTTTATCCAACAAACAATAATCGACTGCCCATGTATCAATGCCCACATAACATTTAGTCGCGCCTGATTTTTTTACCTTTTCTAAACCCAGTAATATTTCATTCGTTAACTGGTGAATCGCCCAACGATTATGACCATCCTTCATGCGAAAACCATTCTTGAAACGATGAATCTCTTCCAAGGTGATTTGGCCGTTTTCTTGTCGTTCGCTTTTCATTAAACGACCACTAGACGCACCAATGTCTACAGCAATATAGGTTTCTGTCATCTTCCGCCCTCTCTTTCACTTTATTGATACAAATGAAGCGATATCATTCTTTTCAAATAAAATCGCTAACAGTAACTACTTACACAGTAATAATAGTCGGAAATCCGTTCAATTACATCACACATTTTTGATAGATAATTGCACTATATTGGTATTTATTTAAAAATAGCTGTCCTCAACTTCAGTAGCTCGACTCATCCATCAAGTCCACGAAGTTGAGAGCCAGAAATGATTGATCAAAGCTCGGCTATTTGCGCTCTAGTAATGAACACCTCCTATAATGAGGCAATCAATCGTTTCGCTTGTGCTATTTTTTCATCCTTGGTTTCTTCTAAAACGATATTTATCAATGGTTTGTTCTTATCAATAATCGCTAACAGTCCTTTGACATCCATCAGTCCTTCACCAACAGCTATTGGAACAATCTTGCCGTCTTCTATAACAAAATCTTTTAGATGAATCGCGACAATGTTTTCCCCGAAAAGAGTAAAGGCTTCTTGCAAGATACTTGTTTGCTCTGTGTAGTTTTCGGCTGTAATTAGATTCGTCGCATCAATTATCACACCCAAATAATCAGAACGAATGCGTTGTACAACTTCATTCATTTTCTCGACTGAATAAACTGGATGGTTGAGTCCAGGTTCAATACCGACCATCATGCCATGTTTTTCGCCACAATCGACCAATCGTTGAATAGAATCGACTGCCTGCTCAAAGGCTTCCTCCGTAAAGTTTTTTTCTGTATAAACAATTTCTTCTAAGACATTGCCTGTCTCTGAAGCTACCATGGACGCGCCAAAATATTTCGCATATTTCAGATAGCTTTCAAATTTCTGTAAGACTTCTTCGCGAATTTTTGGGTTAGGATGAATCATATTGATATAACAGCTCAAAATCGCAATTTGTACGTCTTGCTCCATAAACTTATTCTTCATATATGTGCCAAAGCCTGGTGATAGATTTTCTTTTCCACTTGATAAATCGGGAAAGGACATGGCTAACGCCAGTTGAACGTTGTGAATCCCGACTTCTTTTATTTTTTTAGGCAAGCTTGCGCTAACATAGGAATGATTACCAGATAAATCATGACCTCTAACCGTTAAATTATGCATATTTACCGCTCCTTTTTTTATTATCATTGGGTGATAAAACGGGAAACAGGCTACTGATAATCCGCAGATTATCGGTAGCCCTTGTTTTCAGTTTTTTTTAATTTATTGTCAAATCTCCCCCTTTTATCTATAAAAAGCTGCCTTTTCTGGTTATTGCGTAACTCTTCGCAAAAATTGGGGTGATTACGAAAAGTCGGTTATATCTGATTAAGAAGCAAGATTTGGCAGCCACATAACAATTTGTGGGAAATACGTAATTAAGAATAAAACAAATAATATAGCAGCATAGAACGGAACTAGTGGCTTCAGCATCTGCTCCGCTTTGACTCCACCGACACTGGCTCCGACGTATAATCCTGAACCTACAGGTGGTGTAATTGAACCCACACACAAATTCATGATAGCAAATAATCCAAAGTGAACAGGATCTACGCCCACACTTGTAACAACTGGTAAGAAAATTGGCGTGAAAATCATAATTGCTGGGCCCACATCCATGAACATGCCAACAATCAGTAACACAATATTGACTAATAATAAGATAATAAATTTGTTATCTGTCAAACCTAAGATTGCAGCACTAATTGCTTGTGGAATGCCAGTAAAAGCCATCGCAAATGACATCATGGAAGAAGTTGCTAATAAAAACGCAATCGTACCTGTCGTCAATACGGCATCTTTTAACATTTTTGGGATATCCTTAACAGTCACTGTCTTGTAGAAGAAAATAGCAATCAATAAAGAATAAGCGACCGCGATTGCTGAGGCTTCAATTGCTGTAAATAAACCGGACAAAATCCCGCCGATAATGATTACAATCAACATCACACTTGGTAAAGCTTCTTTTAAAACCGTTCCGACTGAACCTAATTCTGAACGACTAATTGTTTTATATTTATGTTTTTTGGCATGTAAGTACGCAACCACCATAATACTTAAGGCCCACAGTGCTCCGACTAAATAACCTCCTAAAAATAAAGAAGAAATTGATGCGCCACTAGCCACTAACGAATACATAATAAATGCTGTACTTGGAGGAATAACCATTCCTGTTGGTGCGGAAGCAATATTAGCCGCTGTCGCAAACTTGCGGTCATATCCAGCTTTAACTTGCTGAGGAATCAACACCCCACCAATAGCTGTTGATGCAGCAATGGCTGAACTTGACATAGAACCAAATAAAGCATTTCCTAGAATATTGGTATGCGCTAACCCACCAGGGACTCGACCTACAAACAACATCGCAAAATTCACGAGCTTTTCAGCTATCCCACCGCCGTTCATAATAATCCCCGAAAGGACAAAAAACGGAATCGCGACTAAAGAAAAACTATTTAAACTAGACACCATCTTCTGTGCAGAAGTAAAAACTGCAATATCAAATGGAACAACTAACAACAATGTTGCAATTGAGGAAACCGCAACACTAATCGCAATGGGCATTCCTAAAACTAACAATATGGCAAAAACAACGAATAAAATTAGACCTGCTTGTAACGCCATGACTACCCCTCCTGTTCACTTTCTTTTTTTAATGGCTGCTCAAATAAATTCAGCAAACTATAGATAAACATAATCACACCTGATACGGGTACAGCTAGATAAACATAGCCCATTGGAATAGAGAGAGAAGGTGAAATTTGTCCCATGGTAACACTCACTGCTTTCCATCCACCGAAGACCATAATTACGGCTGCAAACACTAAAAATAAAACTTGGATGATAATTTCCAATAAACGTTTATTTTTCCCGCTAAGATTATCGCTCAACATAGTAACTGCTAAGTGACTTCTTTTTCCTACAACATAGGCAGACGCCAACATAGATAACCAAACTAAACCAAACCGAACCAGTTCTTCTGTTACTGTGTTGGGATTGTTTAATACCGTTCGAGTAAACACTTGATAAAGAACAACAAGAATCATTACTGCTAAAAGAACGGAACCAAAAATTTCTAAAACCTTATCTAAAGCATTTCTCACTGCTTTCATTTTTAAACTCCTCCTACTTCATTTCATCCGCTACAGAACGAATCTTTTTATACAGTTCACTGTATTCCTTGTCATTTTTGAACTGATCATGCAAGGGTTGGACTGCTTTTTGGAATGGTGCATTATCGACATCGTTATACACGACACCGTACTCTTTTGTTGCGGTTGCTTTTTCTTCTTCGACCGCTTTTTTGAAGACCTTCTTCTCAAATTCCGTTGACTCTTTAGCCGCTTCAAGTACCGCATCATATTGTTCCTCAGAGAGACGTTCCTTCACTTCATCATTCATGATCACGATATCCGGAACACGTGTATGTTCATCATATGAATAGTACTTTGCTACTCCACCATGCCCTGCTGTATGAAGAACAAACTCATTATTTTCTGCCCCATTAATCAAATTAGACTGTAAAGAAGTGTATACTTCTGAACTTCCCATCGGAACCGGTGATCCTCCTAATAGCTCGACCATTTTAATCGCTGTCTCACTTTGCATAACTCTGATCTTTTTCCCTTTTAAATCTTCAGGAGTGTTCACTGGACCATCTGTCATATAGAAACTTCGTTGGCCAGAATCATAATATGTCACCCCGACAAAGCCTAATTCTTCTGTTGAGTGATACACATCGTCCATAATGGTCTTATCTTCCAGAACTTCAAAAAAATGCGCTTCATTATCAAATATATAAGGGACTGAGAAAATGGCATAATCTTTAGAAAAACTTTCCAAAGCTGAACCACTTACTTTTGTAAAATCAATTCCACCTGTCTGAGTCAGCTCAATCAATTCTGTTTCTCCACCAAGCTGACCATCTGGAAAATATTCAATTTCCACTTTACCGTCCGTTTTTTCTTCAACCAATCTGCCAAATTCATTCATCGAATCGATAACAGGTTGGCTATTACTTGCATACGCATAACGCAGTACAATTTTGTCGTCTGAATCCGCTTTCGAACTACTGCAACCACTTAACATAGCTAATCCAACAGCAGAAAACATCAATCCAGAAATTACGTGCCTTTTTTTCATTCTTCTTCCTCCTGATTCCATATTTACCCATATGACTCGTTCTTGCTCCTAAACACAAGTTTAGAAATAACGTTCGTTTTTTATCTTCGAACAAGGATTTTAAGGCCACTAATATCTATTTTTCAAACAAATTTTAGTGACCAAACATCCTATCTTCTTGCTAATTTCTAACAATAAGAAACCAATAACTCTGTCAAACACAGAATTGTTAATGACTGGCCATAAGGCATGGCGGTCATTCCAATATTTTTGTAGAACTCGAGATCATCGCCCATTCCTGTTCCTACAGACACATGTTGGACTTCTCCTTTATCATCAATCTCTTCTAAAAGTCCAGCCATTGCTTTATAAGCAACCTCTTCATAGTCACTACTAATGTATTTTTTATGCACAGCTTTTAAAATTCCATAAGCAAAACCAGCTGTAGCCGAAGACTCTAAATAAGAACTTGAATCATTCAGCAAGGTATGCCATAAACCAGATTCATGCTGATACTTAGCCAAAGAAGCAACTTGTGCATTCAACGTGTTGAGCAAGAACTCTCTCAGCCCATCTCCTTTAGGTAACTCGAGAATCTCAATGATTTCAGGAATCGCAATGGTCACCCAACAATTTCCTCTTGCCCACAGTGCTTCTGCATAGTTGTGATTTCCTTCAAAAGTCCAGCCGTGATACCAAAGGCCAGTTTTCTTATCCATCAAATATTTGATATGAATTAAGAATTGATGTCTCGCTTCTTCCAAGTACTCTGGACGATTCAATAATTTCCCGATTTTCGCTAAAGGTAGAACCGTCATCATCAACGTGTCATCCCAAAGCTGATTTGTATTTGGTGGACCATATGTTGCGTGCTGTAAGCCGTTTTCATTTGTTCTAGGCATATCATGCATCACCCACTCGGCCCATTGTTCTAAGTAAGGAATATATTTTGAATCCTTTGTATCTTCATAAAGATAAGCCATAGTTAATAGTGGAGCCATGGTATTGACGTTTTTCGGTGGTGCGCCTTCTTTCATACGACCATCAAACCAGTCATTGACTACTTTCAAGGCTTTTTCATTTTTTGTAATTTGGAAATTTTTGTAAATACCATACAAGCCAACCCCTTGAGGCCAATTCCAAATAGTCCAGCTCTTGTCGTCTACTTTTAATCCATCAAAGTCCAAAAGAAACTCTCCACTGTTATCTTTGATTGTTGTTAAGTTCTCAATCATCAAGTCAATTTTTGCTTCAACTGTCTCTTTTGGCACAAATAATTCTTGTTTAATAATCATCTTCTTCACTTACTCTCCTCTAGCCGTTTTCGGCCTTTTTTCAAATAAAAGCCTATACAAAGCGCTTTCACCCGTCGAACATGCTCTTAGTTTAACAAGTTATCAAAAATGAATATATAGCAAAAATTGCCTAATTACTGTCAAAAATTGCACATAAAGCCTTTTCATTTTGTTTTTGGTGTATAATAAAAAACACAAAACCAAGGAATTTGGAGGGATTTTGAATGGCTGACCCGAAATTGCTCAATACTTCACTAGTGAACACCATGTTGTCAAATGACTATGAACTCTTTCACGTAAAAGACTTAGTGATTCAAGAAAAAACACTCTATCATTATCATGATTTTTATGAGATTCACTGTACCCTATCAGGCACGGCTAACTTCTATTTAGACGGAAAACAATACTCGCTAAAACCCGGTTCTGTTATTTTTATCAACAGCTTAGACTTGCATCGTATTGTTAAACAAGATTCAGAGGTATTTGAACGGGTTTATATGTTTATTACCCCAAACTTTTTACGGGCACACTCTAGCAAATACACAAACCTAGAACGTTGCTTTCACCCAACAGGAACAACTAAGAGTAAGATTATTCAAACAGATCCCGAACAGATTCGTTCCTATCTGTCCCAACTAGAAAAGCCTATCAATAAAAAAGACTACGGAATGGACTTGATCTATACACAACAATTTATTAATTTGTTAGTGTACTTAAACCAATTAGTCATGCGTGAGGAAAATGAAATTCAACCTAAAGAGGTTCTGGAAAATAGCATGATTGAAGAATTGATGGTGTATGTTTCAGAAAATTTAGATGCCCCACTAACACTTGAAGATGTTGCGAAAAAATTTTTTGTTAGTAAATATTACATCGCGCGCATGTTCAAAAAAACAACGGGCTTTACCTTCCACAATTATGTGCTCAAAAAAAGACTGCTCTATGCCAAGCAGCTCTTAGTCACTTATAAAAATTCAAACGAAATTTATCTTCAATGTGGCTTTAAATCCTATCCTCATTTTCTAAAAAGCTTTAAAAAGGAATTTGGTTTAACTCCCAAAGAGTATTTGAAAAAACATCAAAACCAAGAAATCATCTTCTTCGATCATCATTAATTTTGATGAAAAAGACAGCAAATACTACAAAAAAATAACTAGTTCAAGCTCTTAAATGAATCTACAGAAAAACGATAGATGATTTTTAAAAATGACTACTGGAGCAACCTTACCGTAACGACACTTGTTCCTGTCATTGCAGCTAGTTTTGCCAAAGAATTCGGCAGAGTCGGCTTTCCTCGGAAATAGTCGATAAATAACGAAAAAGGAGAATCCTTAACGGATTCTCCTTTTCGTATCTTCAATAACAATCAACTTGTTATTGACTATTATAGACGTTCGTTCAATTCTTTAGCTAACTCTTCAAAGCCTGGTTTGCCAAGTAATGCGAACATGTTCTTTTTGTACGCTTCTACACCTGGTTGGTCAAATGGATTTACGCCATTTAAGTAGCCAGAGATTCCTACAGCAATTTCAAAGAAGTACATAACATAACCTAAAGTGTAAGCATCCATTGCTGGAATTTTTACTAATAGGTTAGGAACATCACCATCTGTATGAGCGAGCAAAGTTCCCTCAAAAGCTTTGGTGTTCACAAAGTCAACTTCTTTTCCTTGTAAGTAACCTAAACCATCTAAGTCAGCTTCTTGTGTTGGAATTGCTACAGATTTACGAGGTTTTTCAACTTTTACAACTGTTTCAAAGATGTTGCGGCGTCCTTCTTGGATGTATTGACCAAGAGAATGTAAATCAGTTGAGAAATTCGCGCTTGAAGGGTAAATACCTTTTTGGTCTTTTCCTTCTGATTCACCGAATAATTGTTTCCACCATTCAGAGAAATATTGCATTCCTGGTTCGTAGTTAATCAATAATTCAGTTACTTTTCCTTTACGGTATAAAATGTTACGCATTGCCGCATATTGATACGCTTCATTTTCTTCTAATTTATCGCTTGAGTAAGCATCGCTAGCGTCTGCTGCCCCTTGCATCAAGGCATCAACGTCTGCTCCACTGGCTGCAATTGGCAATAAACCAACAGCTGTCAACACAGAGAAACGTCCGCCGACATCATCAGGAATCACAAAAGTTTCCCAGTTTTCAGCATCTGCTTCAACTTTTACTGCACCTTTTGCTTTATCAGTTGTGGCATAAATACGTTTGTTTGCTTCTTCTTGACCATATTTTTTTACAAGCAATTCTTTAAACACACGAAAAGCAATCGCTGGTTCAGTTGTTGTCCCAGATTTTGAAATGACATTCACAGAGAAATCACGATCACCAATCACTTCGATTAAATCCGCTAAATAAGTTGAGCTGATAGAATTTCCAGCAAAGAAGATTTGTGGCGCTTTACGATCCGCTTTGTCCAATAAGTTAAAGAAACTATGATTTAAGAAATCAATCGCTGCACGTGCACCTAGATAAGATCCGCCAATTCCGATAACAACCAATACTTCAGAATCAGATTGGATTTTTTCTGCTGCTTTTTTAATGCGAGCAAATTCAGCTTTATCATACTCTTTTGGCAAATCAATCCATCCACGAAAATCGCTTCCTGCTCCTGTTCCCTCGCGCAAAGTATTGTGCGCAGCTGTTACCGCACTTTGCATATAGTCCAATTCATGGTCATTAACAAATGGCGCTACTTTTGAATAATCAAATTGAATGTGTGACATGTTTTTTTGTCCTCCTTGAAAGTATACTTCATACATGTATTACTTTACGTTTTTTTCCGATTTATTTCAAGTAAATTGAGCAAATCAACTGACTTTTTCTTATAAAAATCAATCTATACCAATCCTTGTGCAAGCATGGCTTTAGCTACTTTCCCAAAGCCAGCAACATTGGCACCCATCATTAAGTTTTTCTCATCACCGTATGCTTTCGCTGTATCGCGACAAGTTTCATAGATAGCCAACATGATGCCATCTAATTTTTGGTCAACATCTTCTTTTGTCCATGATAGGCGTTGAGAATTTTGACTCATTTCTAACGCTGAAACAGCTACTCCACCAGCATTGGCTGCTTTTCCTGGGCAGTAGTATACGCCGTTTTCAAGCAAGACCTCTACTGCATCGATAGAACAAGGCATATTCGCCCCTTCACCAACAATTTTTACGCCATTATTGACTAAGTTTTTCGCATGCTCTGCGTTAATCTCATTTTGAGTGGCACATGGTAAGGCAATCTCAACCGGTTTGTCTAATGCCCAAACAGATTGACCTGCAAAATATTCTGCTGATGGGCGTTTTTCAGCATACGCTGTTAAACGTTCCCGTTTCACTTCTTTAATTTCTTTTAATAAGTCTAAATCAATTCCTTCTGCATCATAAATGAAACCACTAGAATCAGAACAAGTCGTCACTTTAGCACCTAATTCTTGCGCTTTCTCGATAGCATAGATTGCTACATTTCCACTTCCAGAAACGAAAACTTCTTTGCCTTTAAAGGAATCCTTACTATTAGCTAATAAATGTTTGACGTAATACACCAAACCATAGCCTGTTGCTTCTGTACGACCCTTGCTACCCCAAAAGTCTAATGGTTTCCCTGTTAAAACACCTGCATCATATTGTTTTAAGCGTTTATAAGCCCCAAATAAGTAGCCGATTTCCCGTCCGCCTACGCCAATATCTCCTGCTGGAACATCAATGTTTGGTCCAATATGCTTAGATAATTCTGTCATGAAGCTTTGACAAAAACGCATAATTTCAGCGTCCGATTTTCCTTTAGGATCAAAGTCACTCCCGCCTTTTCCGCCGCCAATAGGTAACCCTGTTAAACTGTTCTTAAAGATTTGCTCAAACGCTAAAAACTTCAAGATACTTAGATTCACACTTGGATGGAAACGTAATCCACCTTTATATGGGCCTAATGCAGAGTTATATTGGATACGATAACCACGGTTCACTTGCCAGTTCCCTTTGTCATCTTGCCATGGAACACGGAATTGAATCACTCGTTCTGGTTCAACCAATACACCTAAAATGTTTTGTTCAACATATTCTGGGTGATCTTCTAAAAATGCCGTAACTGTTGGCAAAAGTTCATCCACTGCCTGAATGAATTCTGCTTGCCCCGCATCTTTCTCCCGAATTTTTTGTTGAATTGACGCCACATATTGTTTTGCTTCTGTCATAGTTTCACTCTCCTTCATTCTTTGTAGCTCCTATTGTATCGCACTTTTTGCTTCTTGGCATCAAGTAGGCGTGAATTTTTTCTGAATTTTTCCATAATTTATGCTAGACTCATGATTGAGGTGATAAAAATGACTACTACATTTGATGTAATTGTTGTTGGTGCAGGAACCAGCGGCATGATGGCAGCTATTTCAGCTGCTGAGAATGGCGCTAAGGTTTTATTAATTGAAAAAAATAAAAAAGCCGGAAAAAAACTGTTACTGACCGGTGGCGGACGTTGTAATGTTACAAATAATCGGCCCGTTGATGATTTAATCGCGCATATTCCAGGAAACGGCAAGTTTTTATACAGTGCCTTCTCTCAATGGACAAATTTTGATATTATGGACTTTTTTGAAAGTCAGGGGGTTCATTTGAAGGAAGAAGATCACGGACGAATGTTTCCTGTTACAAACAAATCAAAAACCATTATCGAAACACTCCTTCAGCGTCTAATCGACTTGCAGGTATCGATTCATTTCAATTCAAAGGTTGAAAAATTAGTTCATAAGAACGGCCAAATCTATGGGCTACGCACCGAACTCGAAGAATTTCGGGCCCCTTGTGTCATTTTAACAACAGGTGGTAGAACCTATCCTTCGACAGGTGCCACAGGAGATGGTTACAAAATAGCCAAAAAAGTTGGCCATTCCATCACCCGACTTTACGCGACAGAATCGCCAATGGTTTCAGAGGAAGCCTTCATCGAAAAACGGACATTACAAGGACTTTCTCTCGATGATATTTCATTACAGGTACTAAATGAACAAGGCAAGGTTGTGACTGAACATATCATGGACCTATTGTTTACCCATTTTGGTATTTCAGGTCCGGCAGCACTCCGTTGTTCAAGTTTTGTTAATCAAGAACTCGAAAAAAATAATGGACAGCCTGTCACTCTTCGACTCGATTGTTTTCCCGAAACAACCGCTAAAGAATTAACTGAAAAAGCTAAGAATCTTTTAAATGACTCAAAAAAATCGCTAGCGAATGCTTTAAAAGGGTTTTTACCCGAGCGTCTGTTGGACTTTTACCTTGAAAAGGCGAACTTACATGAGCTTAGTGCCCCACAAGTCACTGACACGCAGTTAGACGTCTTTATTCAATTATGTAAAGGTTTTGAGTTCACGATTTCTAAAACCTTCCCCATCGAAAAGTCCTTTGTAACAGGTGGTGGAATTTCATTAAAAGAAGTCAATCCCAAAACGATGGAAAGTAAGCTTGTACAAGGCTTATTCTTTGCAGGGGAGCTACTCGACATAAATGGTTATACTGGTGGCTTCAATATTACAGCAGCTTTTGTTACTGGACATGTAGCCGGCCATCACGCAGCAGAAGTCGCGGAGTATACCTACCTAACTTAATAAAAAGAACCCTCACGATGAAAGCGCGCTGAATTCCCGCTTAAATCATGAGGGTTTTATGAAGATTGGGGCAGAATTGTTTCCCTTCGAGAACCAGGTAGATACGGTGCAACATCAACTCTAGCATGCCCCAACCTCACTATTACATAGTCTTTGGCTCCCTTATAATCGTAAATCGACAAATTTTGCCTTCGTTAATTGTTGAATACCTGCTGGCGCTAATTCCATTTGTAGTCCTCTTCGTCCAGCAGAAATAATGATGGTTTCAAAAGCTTGTGCCGTCTCATCAATATACGTCGGAAAGTTTTTTTTCATGCCAATCGGTGAACAGCCACCACGGATATAACCTGTCACAGACTCTAAATCCTTCAGGTGTAACATCTCCATCTTCTTGTTCCCACTCGCTTTTGCAAGCTTTTTCAAATCTAGTTCTTGATTTCCTGGAATAACTGCCACGACTGGCCCCGTTTTATTTCCGGTCGTCACTAATGTTTTAAAAATCTGACTCGTATTCTGATTCAGCTGCTCCGCTACATCCAGCGCACCCACATGCTCCTCTGACCATTCATATTCATGCTCACTGTAGGGTATCTTTTTTTGTTCAACTAAACGAATTGCGTTGGTTTTTGCTGGCGCTTTTTTCTTTGCCATCTTCGCTCACCTCCCCTTTAGTCTACCAAAGTTTTTTCTCAACGCAACTAAAAAAGAAGGCCTTATCGTTTGGTTCCTAGCATAACTAGGCGTACACTAAAGATATAAAAAGCTTATAGGAGGGCGCAGAAATGAAAACAAGAATTTCTAGAGGTAAATTTGAAAAAATGCAACAACTTTCAAACAATCAAGGAGTCATCGCAGCTTTAGCTATTGACCAACGCGGCTCTATGAAAAAAATGATGGAGGCAGCAGTCGGCCCTGAGAAATTTACTATGGATCATGTCTATGAATTTAAAGAACTAGTCTCTCAAGAATTAACAAAATATGTCAGTGCTATTTTATTAGATGAGGAATATGGCTTCAAAGGAATCGCCACCAAAAACCCTCAAGCTGGCTTGATTATGTCTTATGAAAAAACAGGCTATGACGTCTCAACACCTGGACGTTTACCAGAATTATTACCTAACGAATCTCTAGACCGATTAATTGAGAAAGGAGCCGATGCAGCCAAAGTCTTGGTTTATTACAACCCCGATGATCCAAAAGAAATATTGGACATCAAACATGCTTTTCTTGAGCGACTAGGAACCGAAGCACTGGCTGCAGATATTCCTGTATTTGTCGAACCAATCGTTTATGATAATGACATTCAAGACGACCATTCACCTGAATTCGCTAAAATTAAACCCAAAAAAGTAATTGATACCATTAAGGAATTTACCAAAGATAAATACTATATTGATATTCTAAAAGTGGAAGTTCCTGTCTTATTTAACCTTGTCGAAGGCTATACAGCTGAAAACGTGGCGCCCGTCTACACCCAAGAAGAAGCAGCAGCTTACTTCAAAGAGGCCAGTGATGCCGCTACACGACCATTTATCTATTTAAGTGCAGGCGTTCCTGCTGAAATTTTCAGAGACGAGTTAGTCTTTGCTGGAAAACACGGCGCGACCTACTCAGGAATTTTAGGTGGTCGAGCTACTTGGCGTGATGGCGTGGAAATTTATGGTAAACAAGGAAAAGAAGCACTAATCAACTGGCTTGATACCCAAGGAAAAGAAAATGTGGAAGAATTAAACCAAATTCTCGCACAATACGCTAAACCTTGGTATGACAGTTACGGTGGCTTAGAAAATATCGAAGTATTCGATATTGATGTAATGAAATAACTCTCTCTTTATCAAATAAGGACTGAGCCCAAAAGTTAGATTGAAAGTCTAACTTTTGGGCTCAGTCCTTATTTGACTCCCACCAACACTAACGAAGAGTCGTTTGTTTAAATCTTTCAAAAAACCAACTGTTTATTCAGCTGGTTTAAATTTTTGACGCTTTTCTTCTATAATATGAGCCGTATTTTTGTCTCTTATTTTGAAACTTTATAAAAGAAGACTTTTAAGTAATTGCCTTCTTCAAATTCAGGGATTGTCTTAAAGTCAGCCGGAAGAGAATATTCGTTAATCTTTTTAAAGCGTACGTTCTTTTTCTTAAAGCTAGCTTCAATCATCTTTTGAAACTTCTCTTTTGATACATTGGCCGCATTGGTTGAAGCAATCAAAAGACCCTCTTTTGTTAGAATATCCACGCTATCTTCCACTAAATCACCATAGTTCTTAGCGACACTAAAAACTTTCTTTTTATTTCTAGCAAAGCTTGGCGGATCCAAGACAATCACATCAAAGCTTAACTTCTTTCTAGCGGCGTATTTGAAATAGTCAAAAACATCCATCACAACAATTTTATTTCCTTCTAAACCTAAATGATTTACTTGAAACTGTTCTTGCGTTTTTGGTAAGCTACGTTTGGCAAGATCGACACTAGTTGTTTGGCTCGCACCGCCCATTTTTGCCGCCACAGAAAAGGCGCCCGTATAACTGAACATGTTCAAAAGGCTTTTCCCTGCGACAAGCCCCATAGATAACTCTTCTCGCACTTCTTTTTGATCCAGGAAAATCCCCGTCATCAATCCCTCATCCAAATAGGTTGCATAATTAATCCCATTCTCTTTTACTAGTAATGGCTCCGGTGCTTTTTCACCATACACAAATTGGCTTTCTGGCAGCGTCGCATCAGAAAAACGAATTTTTTCATACGCGCCAGATACTTCTGGAAAAACTTGCTGGAAAGCTGCCACAAGTTCTTCTTTGTTCTGGAAAAGCGTCTGATTGTACCACGAAAAAATGGCGTAAGAGTCATACAAATCAATAATCAACCCACCCAATCCATCGCCTTCTCCATTAAACAATCGAAAAGCGGTCGTCGTTTCATCTGAGAAATAGCGTTGACGAGATTGTTTTGCTGTCATAAAAAGTTTTTCAAAAAAACCTTCGTGAATCGGCTCGTCTTTTTTGCTCAATACCCAGCCAATTCCTTTATTTTGTTCGCCTAAATACCCTTTGGCAAGAAACTGTCCTGTTTCATTTATAAACGAAACCCATTGATTTGTTGGCTTAACTTCCTTTATTAAATCTTCCTTTTGTAGCAATGGATAGCCACGACGAAGCTTTTTTTCTGCTTGTTTTGTTACCTTAATTTCCATGTAATCACCTGCTCTTCTAATCTATCTTGTTTAGTATAGCAAAAAAAGAAAGGACTGTCTGAGACAATCATTAAAGAAAACGTTAAAATAGCTAGGAGATTCTTATTTCAATTGACACAAAAGCTTGTTGCGAGTAGAATGAAAAGAAGTTATGGCAATCATTGATGTGTTTTCATTTTGCCTACAACGGAAAGGAAGGTTAAAATTGAAAAAATTAAAAATTCCCGCATTTTTAAACACGCGGCTTGGCTTTTTTTCATTAGCAGCCTTATTATTTTGGATAAAAAATCTATTTGCTTATCATTTTGACTTTAATTTGGGTATAGAAAACTCATTTCAGTATTTCATTCTAATAATTAATCCAATTGCAACAACTCTATTCATGTTGGGGATTGCGTTATATATCAGAAGAACCAAGGCTTCCTATATAACGATGATGATCATTTATTTCTTAATGACTGTCCTACTTTTCTCAAATGTCACCTACTATCGCGAATTTACGGATTTTATCACTGTAAATACTATGTTAGGTGCCGGAAAAGTTGCTAGTGGATTAGGTGAAAGTGCGCTACGCCTGTTACGCCCTTATGATATCGTGTACTTCTTAGATGTCATTGTAATGGCTGTCTTGCTTATCTTTAAGAAAATAAAAATGGATGCCCGTCCTGTACGTATTCCAATGGCCGTGGCTATTTCAGCCTTCGCCTTGATGATTTTCTCTGGAAACTTGACACTTGCAGAAGCGTCTCGCCCAGAATTATTGACTCGAACCTTCTCACGTGATTATATTGTCAAATATCTTGGGATTAACGCCTTCACCGTTTATGATGGTGTGACGACGTACAAAACAACTCAAGTTCGTGCACAAGCCAGTGCCAATGATATGAAATCTGCTGAAGAATATGTCAAGAATCACTATGCTGCTCCAAATGATGAGATGTTTGGTATCGCTAAAGGAAAAAATGTTATTTATATCCATTTAGAAAGCTTCCAACAGTTCTTATTAGACTATAAATTAAAAGATGAAAACGGCGTGGAACATGAAGTAACCCCGTTCTTAAATAGCCTATATCACAGCAATAGCACCTTTGCTTTTGATAACTTCTTCCATCAAGTTGCTGCTGGGAAAACCAGTGATGCAGAAACGCTAATGGAAAACTCGTTATTTGGTCTAAATCAAGGATCATTATTCACTCAATTAGGGGATAAAAACACGTTTGAATCGGCCCCTGCTATTCTCGATCAAACACAAGGTTACTCAAGTGCTGTTTTCCACGGAAATGCTGGGAACTTCTGGAACCGAAACGAAACGTACAAACATTTAGGCTATGAAAACTTTTTCGATGCTTCTTACTATGACGTAAACGATGAGAATTCATTCCAATATGGCTTGCACGATAAACCGTTCTTTAATCAATCGGTTCAATATTTGGAGCACTTACAACAACCTTTTTACTCAAAATTTATCGCAGTATCTAATCACTACCCTTATTCACAATTTACGAATGACGAAGGTGGTTTCCCTCTAGCAGATACACCTGATGAAACAATCAACGGATACTTTGCTACAGCCAACTACCTAGATAAATCTGTTGAAGAATTCTTTAACTACTTAAAAGCGTCTGGTTTATATGAAAACTCAGTTGTTGTCCTTTACGGCGACCACTACGGTGTTTCTGAATCTCGTAATAAAAACTTAGCGCCTTTACTTGGTAAAGACAAAGAAACTTGGACAGACTTTGATAATGCACAAATGCAACGTGTTCCTTATATGATTCACATTCCTGGCCAAGAAAATGGTGGAATTAATCATACGTACGGCGGTCAAGTTGACGCATTACCTACTCTGCTTCATTTATTAGGGGTAGATACAAGTAATTATATCCAACTAGGTCAAGATTTATTCTCTAAAGAGCATGACCAAGTCGTTGCCTTTAGAAATGGTGATTTTGTCACTCCTGATTACACTTATCGTGGTGGAACTGTTTATGAAAACCAAACAGGTCAAGCCGTTACAACTCTTTCTGAATCGTTAACACAAAAAGTGGCCGCTTGGAAAGATGAAGTCGATAACCAACTAAGTACATCTGATCAAATTAACAATGGCGACCTTCTTCGTTTCTACACGGAGAGTGGTTTAGAAGCGGTTGATCCAACAGATTATACTTATAAGAATTCTCTAGACCGTTTGATTGCTCAAGAAAACAAACTAGGCGATAAATCAACAAGCGTATTCAGCAAAAATAAAAACAAATCAACCGTTGATTTGTATAAGACAGAAACGTATAAACAATATAATGGCGAACCTTCAACAGAAGACGCCGACAAATAATCAACTAAAGCCGAGATGCACAAAATTGCCTTTTCAATTTTTGTGTATCTCGACTTTTTTTTAACCCATTTTCTAAAGACACTCCTACTTCGGACTTACGACAAAGCTACTTAATTTGTATGAATAGTTGATTACATTCTAGCCCTCCACATCATTTGACGTAGCGCTTTTCCCTGACCTCTTCAGTCTCTCTCACCTCAATTAAAAAACAGCTAACAAAATTAAAAACACTCCTTTGAGCGTTCGCCCACCTTTCGTAAATCCTTCATTTTTTTTATTGCAGTTCTTCATACTTTATTCATAATCATTGCCTATACTGATGATGAGGTGAAAAGCATGAAGACACTTTCCTATGCAGTGGCAAGTATTCGTTACCACAAAAAGTTTTCTATTATCTATAGTTTATTTTTTACTCTCTTCTTGTTCTTGTTTACTCTACTACTCAATTTAAAGAAGATGATTCTTCTTTTACATACCCAAGTGGCGACTCGAATCGCATTGATCGAGTCACAATTAAAGGAGCCCGCAGCCACGCCTCCTTTAGATAGTCATCAAGTCACTGAGGTCACTCATATCTATGAATCTGTCCTCTATGTTTTAATGGGTCTATTTCTATTATTGGCGATCTTTATGTTAACGGCTTTCTTTCGTTTAAAAAAAGCTGAAGTCCTTCAATGGCGTATCGTCGGTTTACGGTTTCGAGAAATTCTTCGTTTGTTACTCGTAGAATCTTTACTGCCCGCAGTAGTTGTCACTCTAGTCATCGGTTCGATTCTTTTTGTCTTTCAAACGACTTATGAGACATTGCTACAAACGATCAACTTTCAAGTGTTGCATTGGTTAAATTTAAACGACTATACAGTCAGTGTAGCAACACAGGCTGCAGAAAATCATTCCTATGTCATTGGTCTACCCTTTGATAATGTCAGTCTCTTTAAAGTAGACTTTACCAATCAATTTTGGTTATCCGATATTTTCATCACTACTTTACAAGTTTTTTGTGCCATGGCCATTGCCATAAGTTTTATCATTAGTTCAATTAGCCTATTTTTTATTAAACACTGGACAAAGAAAGGAAGGTGGTCACGATGACCTTTCATAAACTAGCTGACCTGTTTGAAGAAACACATTTAACTGCTATTTTAGAGCCATCAGAACGTTTGGATGAAGATCTGACCTACTTTATCGAGTATGTCTTTCAAACCGTTGATTCGCCGTTTGGGTTGCTTCATCTCGAATGGTTACCTGTACCTTATCTATCTATCACAGATAATCTGCTACTTGGTTCATCATTAAAGAAAAAAGAAGCCAAGTCACAGCTGGTAGAAACACTTGCTTTGGTCAATCTAGATGCTGAGGTCATCACCAAATCATTAGATGAACTCTCTAGTTTGGAAGGCTTAAAACTTCAACTAGCTCATAATTTGTTGTTACAAAAACGAGCTATCCTTGTTGGAAATGTCTTCCCGACTCTTTCTGTTCAACAAATCCAAGAATTTCTCCCTCTGTTGCGGCAGCTTGCCAAACGAACACAACTGGCAATTGTTGTCTTAACACCAGATGAATCTATCGCCAATAGCCCTTACATGGACGAATTCATCTGCCCTGTAGATAGCTTGTAAATCAAAATGAACCTCGCTTAAGCCTATTTTGGCTAAAGGAGGTTCGTTTTTTTTGCTCTTTGTCAAAGAGCCATAAAAATTTGATAATTGTAAATTGAACAGATACATTTTTAAGCGCACAAAATACCGGTTGGGACAGAAGTGTTTAACTCCGAGAACCAGGTAGGTACTGTGCAACATCAACTCATACTTCGTTGTGTTTTACAGCAATAAGAAGGAATTCACGGAAATGACAAGAAACACGAAAGCCTTTCTTTCGATGTTGATTGATTCCTACATGGTGCTCTTCAAATTTTTGTGAATTTCAGCTTATTTCCGAACCTTCAACTCTAGCATGTCTCATGCGTAGAAGTTGTTGAGAGCGGAACAACGTCCTTCAATTCTTAAGGTGTTTCACCTTTAGAGATTGATGAGATCGGAGTATGGTTTTTACGTAGTGCAGATGGAGTTGCTTCTGTACCCACCGTTTATTCGGATAAAGAGAGGCTGGGACATAACTCAAAAAGTTATGTCCCATGCTCTGGCTCCACCATCTTTTTTATACGGACTCTGCTTCTGTCAGCTCGACATCTGGGAAACTAATCATAAAGGTCGTCCCATGACCTAACTCGCTTTCTACTTCTAGCTTTCCTTTGTGTAAACGAACAAGCTGTTGTACAATCGGTAAGCCTAAACCAGACTCGCCGTATTTCGTATTCTTTCTTGACGGATCAACCTTATAATAGCGATCCCAAATACTTCTTTGTTGTTCTTCACTCATCCCAATTCCCGTATCGGAAATTTTGATAATTGTCTCAAGATAGCCTTTTTCAATACTGACGCGAATCTCACCATCTTGGGTAAACTGGATCGCATTTTGTAAAATGTTCACCATAATTTGAACAAAGCGGTCATAATCCGCATAGACTTCGATTGACTCTGACGTCTCTAAAATGAGTTGATCGTTTGCCGCATTCGCCTTATTCTCCAACTGCGTTAACAAATTCGCTAATGTCTGCGTTCCATCAAATTTTTTGATGACCATACTAATCTGATTGGTTCGGATTTTTTCATAATCAAGATTTTCATTCACTAGTCGAATCAAACGTTCGGTCTCATTTTTCATCAGACGAACCGCATTTTCCTTTTGACTCTCAGGAATCGCGTTATATTCCAACCCTTCTAATAACCCATTGATGGTCGTTAGTGGTGTCCGCATCTCATGTGAAGCATCCGCCATAAATTGTCTGCGCCGTTCCTCTTGTTGTTCAATCTCCTCCTGTGAGGCCTTAAGAGAGCTTGCCATCTTGTTAAAGTCTTCTGCTAAATCATCAAACTCATCTTTGTCGTGTGCCGGTAATACGATGTCAAAGTTCCCGTTTGTGATTTCTTTTGTTGCCGCACGCATCCGCGTAATTCGTTTCACTTGAAATGAGGCAAATAAATAACTCACAATCAGCGCGATAATACTCGAAATGATGAAGCCCTTAAACAAATTGACCGTAAACGATTGAACGCTATCCTCGATATTCTTCGCGGGTTGACTCAAAATAAGGACGCCGTAGAACTCTCCTTGCAGATTAACGGGCACCATCATATAAGACGTTGGTTGATTTTCACCATAGATGTTCTTTTTATCCGTCACTTTTTTTCGTTCGCCACGTGCAAAGGCCGACCATTGACTCTCAGAAATCTTAACATTCAGTTCTTTTTCTTTATTTTGTGGATAGATAATTTGGTTGTTCTTAGCAATAAACACAAAATTTACTGATTGCTGACTTAAGACAGTTTCTGTATAATTTAACGACTCTTCAAACGGATTATTCTGTGCCAATTTCTGAACCGATTCAGCATAATCAGAAAGCTGTTTATAATTATTATCTTCAATTGTTTGTTTGGTAAATTGGGTAAAAGATACCCCTACGATCAGTAGAATCAACGCAATGACACCCCAGAAAGCTAGCAATTGTTGATAAAGGTATCTCATTAGGCAACACCTGAATCATCAAACTTGTACCCGACACCCCAGACGGTTTGAATAATTTGTGGACCCACTTTTTCGATTTTTTGACGTAACTTTTTAATATGTGCATCGACCGTCCGTTCATCACCAAAATATTGGTAATCCCAAACTAATTCAAGTAACTGCTCACGCGAGAACACTTGGCGCGGTTTTTTAGCTAATGTAAAGAGTAAATCAAATTCTTTTGGTGTTAGCCCATCAATTGGTTTTCCGGCCAGATAAGCTTCTCGAGTTTTGGTATTCATCTTAAAATGCGCCGTCTGAACATCAAACAGTTGATCACTTTCTTGGCTTGTTACAGGTCCCTGCTCGGCAAGCTCACTACGACGGTGCAAAGCTTTCATTCGAGCAATCAAGGTTAATGGACTAAATGGTTTGGTCACATAGTCATCTGCGCCCATCTCTAACCCAATCACTTGGTCACTTTCCGAATCACGAGCCGTCAGCATGATAATCGGAACGGTACTTGAAATTTTACGAATTTCTCGTCCCACCATCATACCGTCCATGCTTGGTAAATTTAAGTCCAATGTCACCATATCCCATTTTTCTGGTTCTTTTAAAAAGGCCTCCAAGCCCTCTTTCCCATCATATTTGAAGGTCGCTTCCCAGCCTTCATTCAAAAAAAACATTTGCATCATCTCTGAAACAGATTCATTATCTTCAATCATTAAGATGTTCATTTGCTTCACTCTCCTGTCCGAATTTTTTATCAAATTTCTCTAATTTTTTTTCAGTTAAAATAAAAATAGGTAGGATTGGAAAGACTAAAACGAGCATTTCAATTAAAAAAAAGTTCGTCTGCTCTGTCGTCTTTAATCCCCAACCAATCAAGGCCATCATACCGCCAAAAATAAGGAAATTCCAGCTACCGACCTTTTGCGCATATCGAAAATGCGCATCACTTTTTTCCGCCAATACCGACCGATACCCATACATACGATAGTGACGCTTTGCAGGTATTAGTTTAAATAGAAGTCCTAAAACAAATAAAAAACTTCCAACATATAAAAAAATCATTTCAATCTCCCCTACCTTCTCTTAATAGTATACTCTAAAAGCAGTCCAACACCAATTATCTTCAACATTTCTTCACGAAAGCTTTTGGTTTTATTCAATTTTTGATATGATAAAGAGTAAGTTACTATAAATAACAGAAAATAATTCATTGGATCGTTACAAATTATATTTTATGAGGAGCTTAGATTATGTCAAACTACCGTGCTGTTGCCTTTTTTGATTTGGATGGAACCCTACTAGACGCTCATTCAAAGATTACACCTGAAGTCGCAAATGCTATGAGTGCACTTAAAAAAAATAAGGTCTTACCCGTAATCGCTACTGGCCGTACTGAAATTGAAATTATTGGAATCAAAGAACAAGCCGGCATCACCTCAAATATTGTCATGAATGGGGCTTTTATTCGTGTTGATGGAGAACCCGTTTACTCAAGTTATTTTACAGAAGAAGAATGTCAACGGATGTATGAATTAACGGAAAAACAAGGTGATCTTCTGTCCTATTACAATGAGGAACATATTTGGTGTACAGGCCACAATCAAACGCTAGTTGACTCTTATAACTTTATTCATTCAGAAGTGCCACCGATTCATCCTCTTGGTTTCAAAGAACATCCCGTTAAGATGTTACTCGTTTTATGTCAGTCTGGAGATGAAGTCTATCACGAAGCCTTTCCTGAATTAACTTTCTACCGTAATGGTCCTTACTCTATCGATACTGTAAAAAAAGGAATTTCAAAAGGAAGCGGCGTTGCAAAACTTTTAGAGGTTATGAATCTTGAAGGTGTGCCAACGTATGGTTTTGGAGATGGGCCAAACGACTTTGCTTTATTAGAAGCCTGTGACCACAAAATCGCAATGGGCAATGCTATTACTGAACTAAAAGAAATCGCGAGTTTCGTTTCGAAGAAAAATACAGAGGGCGGGATTGTTCACGCACTTAAACACTTTGATTTAATCTAACAACCGTTTCCTTTTAAAAGTATTTGTTTAGCACTATCAACGACTTTTCTGGACTGCCCTCTTGGGTGGTCTTTTTTTGTTAAGAAATCATGAAGCTAGTTGATTCTTTTTCGACAATAGCATAGAATAAACAAGATGTTTTTTATAAATAAAACGATTTGATAGACATTCAAAAAAATAAATGGATTACAGCTAGTTTATGTAAAGGAGTTACTTTATGGAAATTTTAGTTATTTTTATTATTCTTTTTCTCATCAGTCTTGGCTCAATTATTTACGGATATACTAAAAAAAATAAATCTCTACTATTAGGTAGTTTTGTTATTATCATGGCACTATTTACTCTTATTCTTTACATAATTTGTGCCTTACCACAAACGCTATAACTCATAAGCTACAAAGTAAATAATCTGTTATTTTCCCTCAGACAGTCTAGGGCCCGCGTCAATTTGACAAGGGCCCTAAAACTTTTTCAATTGAAGATATTTAGGACGGCTTGTTCACTGCAATCCAAATTTCACTATATAACTCTTCTTGATTTTCAGAATACTCTGTGAACGTAATCTCAGGCGCCTCCACTAGCTGATAGTCAGAAGAAGGCAACCATTCAGAAAAAATATTTGCCATTGTTTCTTGCAGCGTCTCAGGAAACGGACCTTTGTTTGGAAAAATAGCCCAAGTGTGCGCAGGTATTTCCAACTGTTCCAAGTCATCATACCTATTCTCTTGCGTTGAAAGAAAGCCAATCATGTGTATGAGATTAAAAGATACTGATTAGCAGTGCCAGACTCTTGTATAGTAGATTAAAAAAACTTCTCAAAAGAAAGTCATTTCTTTCTCTTAAGAAGTTTTACAGTAGTTTTCATTGTTATTTGCTGTATGCTTCTGGCTCTCCAAACACCGGAAAGCCCTTCTCATCCCACTGAAATATTTGAGCATTCGCATGGCGATTGGGATTATCTAGCGGATCTCCAACCTTATTTTTTTCTGGACGTGCATGATAGATTAAAACATCTTCTGTATCCTCTTCGTTTCTTGTAAACGAATTATGCCCTGGACCAAACTGTTTATTTCTCTCAGACGAAACAAAAACGGGTTCTTCTAATTTATTCCATGAATAACCATCCAACAAATCATCCTCGTCATTTGCCCACAATAAACCCATCTTATAATTTTCATCCGTTGCACTTGCAGAATAAGAAATAAATACTTTATGGTTTCGTTGAATAACAGCAGGTGCTTCATTTACCATAAACCCAATTTTTTCCCAGTCATGCTCAGGTATAGACAAGAGTGTCTCTTTCCCTTTAAGGGTCCAAGGATTCTCCATCTCAGAAATATATAAATTGGAGTTCCCAGGAATTCTAGGCTCTTGTTGCGCCCAAACATAATAAAGTTTTTCTTTGCAACAAAACACGGTTGCATCGAGGCTAAAGCTATCTATTTGAGTGATAATTTGCCCTTTCTCTTGCCAATCCATATTCATCGGACTCTCATTACAATTTTCAATAACAAACATTCGATGATGATGAAACTGATCACGAATATTTTGATCATCACTTGCTGCAAAATAAATATACCAACGACTATTAATAAAATGAATCTCTGGCGCCCAGATTAGCTGACTCATCTTTCCTGTCTCTGGGGCATGCCAAACAAGCAATCGTTCACTCGTCTCTAAATCATTTAGTTGCTTTGCTCTTCTCAATTCTATTGCCTTATACCCTGGCAATGAACCTGTAAAATAGTAGTACCCATCTGTATGTTTATATACCCAAGGATCGGCTCTTTCCGTAACTATAGGGTTTTTATATTTAGTGTCTGCCATATGAATTCCTCAAACTTTCTCAATTCTTACCATATTCCATGAATAACTTGGAACAGAAATCGTTAGTTGTTTTTGTGTCTCCAACGAGATTTTTTCTTCAGTCGGAACAATTTTGTCTGGTGTTTCTCTTAAATTTTTATCTAATAAATTCGGGCTTTTTAAACTAGTATGAAGCCCTTCCTGTGCTAAATGAAAGTCGTGGTCCATCACAACAGTTTGTTCCTCGGAAGATCGATTGACCATAAATAAAACAAGCGCATCCTCATTTTCAACAACGACATGATCGACAACTGGAACATCCGTAATTTTCTCACAATCATAAGTTGGCCCATCAAATTGACTAGTCAACACTCTGCCTTTTGCATGGTTAGCCAATTGCTCCATAACAAAGTAAGTTGGATTACGCCAAGCTTGACCATTTTTATCAGTCAAAATTAAAGGAATTGTGTTGACTAATAAAGACTGACAAGCAATCTTGACGCGGTCAGCGTGTCGAACTATCGCTAGTCCTAGTGAACCAAATAGTAACGTATCCTCCATCGTAAAATAACACCAATCTATTGGGCTACCGACTTCAAAATTATTGTGCGATTTTTCTGGTTGAGAATGAACGTTCCATTCATCAAAAGCTAAATACATGGTTTTATCGCTTCTCAAATACCCTTTCACATAATCACAAGTAGCAATAATTTCTTCAATTTGACGATCAAAGCGATAAGATTTTGCTAAATAAGTTGGTGTATCATCTCGTTCATTTTTGGGTGGTCTTGTTAAATCATCCTCATCATATTTATCAATGTAATTATGTAGAGCTAAATAATCAACATTTTCATATGCCTCTTCTAAAGCAATTCTGTCCCATTCTGGATAACTTGCCAATCTTGGTGTTGAGCTACCTACCAAAATCGTTTCAATAGAATCATCTACTAGCTTCATTACCTTTGCTGCCTCATTGGCCAATCGTCCATATTCATAAGCTGTTTTTGTGCCGATTTGCCACGGTCCATCTAGCTCATTACCCAAGCACCATAACTTAATATTAAACGGTTCCTCTTGCCCATTGGTTCTTCTTAAATCACTCCAGTAGGAACCGGCTGGATAATTACAATATTCAACAATATTTCTCGCCTCATCAATTCCTTTTGTTCCTAAATTTACAGTGAAGATAGCTTCTGCATTCGTTAGTTGTAACCACGAAAAAAATTCATGGATGCCAAATGTATTCGGCTCTATTCCTCGCCAAGCGAGATCAATTTTTCTCGGCCGCTCTTCTTTTGGACCAATCGTATCCAACCAATTGTACCCTGAAGTAAAGTTTCCGCCAGGATAACGAATAACGCCCAAATTCAATGCTTGAATGTATTTCATTACGTCCAAACGAAATCCTTCTTCATTAGATTCCGGATGTTCTGGTTCATAAATCCCACTGTAAATTGTGCTACCCATATGTTCAACAAATGAACCAAATAATCGATGGCTAATATCCCCCACTACAAAGCCATCTCTTACACTAATTTTAGAAATAGTCATACGTTTATTTACCTACCTTTACTATTAATAACGAAACTAGTTTCCAAAACCCACCAGCAAACAGAAAAAGCGCTAATGGGAAAACAGAAACAAATAAACTGAACATTCCCACTAAAAGAAGGGCCACGCTCGTTTCCCCGAAATGGAAAATAACGTCGGCTGCGCTTTTCATAAACATTTTTTTGGCTGTTCTATTAGAATAAATGACACAATTACTCATCCAGGATAGGAGAAATATGCCGTAAATTATCAGTGATCCGAAACAAACCACCCCGAACAATTGACTTCCTTCTCTAATCATCACCTTCATGATAACTACTATAGAAAGTGTCAATAAGTTGAGCAAAAGATTACTAAAAAGATTTCTTTTCATCCCCCTAAAAAAGGTCAAAAGCAACCCTTGTGAAGTCCCTTTTTTCCATTGTGCAATCACATATAGACTTGCAACACTCGCCGGAACAATCGTTAGAATAGGCAATGAACAAGTGATCCACATAAAGCCCAGTAAAATATAATCTGCAATGATAATTAGATGCCCATAAACTCTAGTTTCAACTATCTTCATTTACTCTTCCTACTCCTTCATTCCAGTCATCGCGTTACTTTGAACAAAATATTTTTGTGCAAATATATAAATAATCAGTAGTGGCAACATAGAAATCACTGTCCCAGCCATAACTGGCCCATAGAAGGAAATATTTTGACCAGAAAACAAAGCCAATCCTGCAGGTAAGGTCCGCATTTTTGAGCTACTTGTTAAAATCAATGGATACAGTAAATCATTCCAACTATTCATTAACGTGAAAATCCCCAATGATAACAACGTAGGTTTACTCAACGGTAACATAATCTTCCAAAAAATCTTGAACTCATTTAAGCCGTCAATCCTTGCTGCTTCCTCCAATGAAGCTGGTAAAGTAATGAAGAAGGATCTCATCATAAATATCCCAAAAGCAGTCGTCATTCTCGGAATAATCAACCCTGCATACGTGTCTAATAGCCCCATTACATTGACTTCAATAAAAAGTGGAATCATAAATACTTGAAAAGGAATCATCATCGTTAATAACACAAAATAAAAAAGGGCTGATTTTCCTTTGAAGTTCATTCGAGCAAACGCATACCCTGCTAAAGAATCAAAGAAGACTGAGGTAATCACTGTCCCACCCGCAAATATAACTGTATTTTTTATATAGTCTAACAAAGGGATGGTCGTCCATACCTTAAGATAATTATCTAAGGTATATTTATTTGCAAAAATCTTAGGAGGAAAAGAAATAATATCTTTTTCAAATTTGAAAGAAGAAATTATTAACCATATGAAAGGAAAAGCAATTACAAAAAGAACCAGTATCATGCCGATTTTCCCTAAAATACTTTTCCCACTCAAATTTCTTTCTCTTTTTACTGTTTTAGTTTCTATATTCCCTGATGCCATCTTTTCACCTTCTTATTTCATTTGTTTTTCTTTATATGACATAAATAAATTAGTCGAAATCGCAATGGCAGCAATAATGATAAATAAAACAGAAGATAGCGCAGAAGCATACCCTAATTCATAAGGTGCCGTAAACCCTCTACTGTAGATATATTGAACTGCTGTTTCCGTTTTAAACTGCGGGCCCCCACCTGTTGCGACATAGACTTGGTCAAACACCTGTAAAGAACCAATCAGATTGGTTAAAATACAAAAACCAAGAGAAGGAACAATCTGTGGCAAAGTAATGTTAAAGAATTGTTGTTGTTTGGTTGCCCCATCAATTTCAGCTGATTCGTATAATGATGGAGAAATTCCTTGAATAGCCGTCAGCAAGATGGTCATCGTTACACCAAAATTTTTCCACACAGTCATGATAGCAACTGTGGGCATAGCTAACACAGGATCTCTAAAAAACTGCGGAATAGGCAAGCCTATTTGTGAAAATAAGTACGGAATCGCCCCAACATTCGGATCTAAAATCATCGAGAAGATAATAGCGATGGAAGTCAATGAACAAATAACTGGAATATAAAAAGTCGAACGGAAAAATTTGTTAAATCGAGTGTTCTTTGTCAAAGTAACAGCTGCTAACAAACCGACAACAATTTGTGTTGGAGTCTCTAGTAAGGTGAAATAGAGCGTATGAAGCAAAGAATTCATTGCTCGCTCGTCCCCGAAAATTCGCGTGAAGTTCTCTAGACCAACAAAATCCTTATTTGTAAAAAATATATTTAGATTCGTAAAACTAATCCCAAAAGTTCCAATTAATGGAACGACAATAAATAAAAGCAAAATCAAAAAGGAAGGCAATAAAAAGAGATAGGCCGCATGATTTGGCTTATTCCAATACCTAGCGATTGTTTTCAATATTTCCACCTCATTTTAATAAAATTTTGAAAGAGGATGGGACATTCAATCAAACTATTGAAGTCCCACTCTCTGCGCTTCAGAAATAATCCATAGTCTCGCGCTTGCAACTCACACACTTATTGCTGAAGTAAGTCGTTAATTGCCTTATCTGCCTCGTTCATCAACTTTTCAGCATTTTCTCCAGCTAATAATTTTTCAAGCATCGGGTTGATAATGTCATTGTTGATTGCGGATATTTTTGTAAATCCAGGCAAAAATGGTTCAGCATACTCCATTTGTTTAGACAGCTCTGTCACTATTTTATCTTGTTTTACTTCTTCATCATCTGCAACTGATTGTAGGTAAGCTGGAAACCCATTTTCTTGACTCCATTTTTTCCCAATTTCTGTTGAATTCCAATATCTCAAGAACTCATAGATTGCTTCTTTTTTACTAGGATCTGTACTAGCTGGAATGGCATAGCCGACACCATCTAAAATTGCCGATGCCCCCTTCGTTCCTTGAGGCAATGTAGTCACACCGTAATTAATCTCATTTGCCTTCAAGCCATTGTTTAACCATGGCCCATTGATCTCTATAGCTAATTGTCCAGCATTCATTAAGTTATCCATCTCTGCACCTGAAATAGATTCTGGACCCGCTTTTTCATCATGAATCATTGTTTGAATCGCTTGTAAAACTTTCAATGTTTCAGGAGAAGCAAACGCTGATTTTGTATAGTCTTCATTCACTAATTTCCCACCATTTGCCAAAATCCAATTATATAGAGGAGCGGTGCCATCTTTATTAAAAACAAACCCAGATACATTGTCTTGACTATTCGCTAATTTAGGCGCTAGTTTTGTTAATTCTTCCCACGTTTTTGGTACGGCTTCTGTATCTACACCAGCTTTTTTGAATAAATCTTTATTCCAATACATATACATACCTTGGACTTGCATAGGCACAAAATATTGTTTGTCATTAACTCGCCCTAAATTAACGGCAGTTTCTGTAAAATCGGCTTTATCCACCCCGTCAACATCCCAAAAATCATCTAATGACTGAACAGCACCGTTTTCAACATATTGAGCGAAATCAGGATAATTCAGAGCAAAAAAGTCAGGAGCAGTTTTAGATGAAATGGCTGGTGGTAACTTTTCATTCAAATTGGCCCATGTCATGATATCCATCTCAACCTTAATATTCTTGTCGTTCGTTTTATTAAAATCGTCAACAATTCCTTGTAAAATCTCACCGTCTGAAGCAGTAAAACCATTCCAAAAAGTTAGCGTTGTTGTTCCATCCTCTGACTTCCCTTCCTTTGCGCCTTTCCCCCCACAAGCGGCTAACAAGCCAATAGAAAATAGTGCCATCGAACCAACTAATAATTTTTTCAATCTCATTTTTAATTTCCTCCCATGTCTATTTTTTATTTACTGCACAACGAATCATGTTCCAAGAAAGAGGCGCTAATGAGGCTGATAATTTCTTGCTATCGCCAGCCACTTCAAAGTCATTTGAGCCTTCCGGTTTTACTTTATGATTAGCCTCCGAATTGACTTGTTTGATATCAAAGCCACTCATCTGAGAAAACTCAACCACTTTAGTAATTGAAAGATCTTCAAGCATCACCTCAAAGTCCATCACCTCTTGACTTCTATTAACTGCAAAGATGACCAACTCTTCTTGATTAAGGACTGCAATACTTTCAAGATAAGGAACTGCCTCAAAATCACAAGTGGCATAGCTCTCTGAAGTAACCACCGGTGTTAATGCTGTCCCTTTTCCATACGTAGCCACTTGCATAAACGGGTAAAAGATAGTTTGGCGATAAGCAGGACCATCTTGAGTGGTCATAATTGGCGCAATAACATTTACCAGCTGAGCTAAACAAGCAATCTTCACTCGATCACTATGCTTAAGTAGCGTAATTAACAAGCAACCTAGAAGTAACGCATCTTCAAAGTTATAGTGATCTTCTAAAATTGGTGGTGCTACTTCCCATGGAGCAATAGCCTTATCTGACTCATTGCTGTGATACCATATATTCCATTCATCAAACGATAAATTAATCTGTTTTTTACTTTTTTTCTTTGCTTTGATAGCGTCACACATGGCTACAACGCCCGAAATAAATTGATCCATATCTAATGAACGAGCCAGATAATGCGCTAAGTCATTTTCTTGATTCCCATAGTACTGATGCAAGGATAAATAATCGACTTCCTCATAAGCATGCTCTAATACAGTCAACTCCCAGCTCCCAAACGTTGGCATACTACTACTTGAGCTACCACAAAGAACGAGCTCAATCGAATCATCCACCCACCTCATTGCTTTAGCTGTTTCGGCAGCTAAACGACCATATTCATCAGCCGTTTTATGTCCAATCTGCCAAGGACCATCCATCTCATTGCCTAAACACCACGTCTTAATCCCAAACGGTTTTTTGTGCCCATTGTCTGCTCTCTTATCACTCCAATAAGTTCCTATTGGAGAATTACAATACTCAACCAAGTTTCTAGCAGAATCAATACCTTTTGTACCTAAATTAACTGCCATATTAATTTCGGTATCCGCTTTCATCGACCACTCATAAAACTCATGAATTCCAATCTGATTTGTTTCAATCGTTCGCCAAGCCAAATCTAAGCGGTGCGGTCGCTTTTCTTTAGGTCCAATTCCGTCCTCCCAGTTATACCCCGACAAAAAATTTCCTCCTGGATAGCGGACCAGTGGAACCTTCAACTCTTTGACTAGCTCTAGGACATCTTGCCTAAAGCCCTGTTCATCTGCCGTAGAATGATGAGGTTCATAAATCCCCCCGTACACCGCTCGACCCATATGCTCGATGAACGAACCATACAAACGATTATCAATCTTACCGACCTGATACTTTGAGTGAATACTTAATCTTGCTTTCATAACAGACCTCCTTTAATATTCACCCAAATAATAAACTATTTTGAAATCGCTGTCAACAATAAATATATTAATTTAAAAAGATTAAAATAGATTACAATTAACAAATTTATTAATTGTATTGCGATATAATATTGATGATTCCATTAAGTTAATAAATATGTTAATATGCAAGTAGAAGAAAAATTCTTTTTTGAAGGTGAATATATTATGCAATTAGAAATTAATAAAGAGGCCTTACCTGTTTATGAAGCCTTAGCAAGCGAAGTGCGCATCGAGATTATTCAGCTACTCTCTAAAAACAAGATGAATATCAAAGAGATTGCTCACTCTTTAGGGCTAAGTAGCGCAATCGTTACGATGCACATCAAGAAATTAGAAGCAGCAAACATCATTAAAACGGAGAAAATCGGTCAAAAGAAAATCTCTAGCCTGCGTGTTGATAAAATCATCGTCGATTTCCCTGAGAAGATTTTTAATGCGTTTGATTTTAAAGAAACTTGTATCCCTGTGGGTCATTACACCAACTACTCTGTTGAGCCCACTTGTGGTCTAGCAACAATAAATGATTTTATTGGTGAAGTCGATGAACCAAAATATTTTATGGATACACGAAGAATGGATGCTCGAATTCTTTGGTTCACTCAAGGTTTTTTGGAATATAAAACGCCTAACTTCCTGACCAAAACGGAAAAATTAGAAATGCTTGAAATATCCATGGAAATTTCTTCTGAATTCCCATTTTCTAATGATAACTGGCCTTCTGATATTACGTTCACCTTGAATGGAGTAGAGTTAGGAACGTGGACTAGTCCTGGAGATTTTGCGGACATTAGAGGAAAACTTACACCAAGCTGGTACCCAGATAATTTAAACCAATATGGTCTACTTAAAACCATCCGAATCACCAAACATCTGACAAATATGGATGGTGTCCTTCTTTCTAACATAACCATTGCTGATATTCCAAGTCATGAAGATACTTGGGAATTTAAAGTGGAAGTCAAAAAGGATGCAAAAAATGTCGGTGGTTGTACGCTATTTGGAAAAGGCTTTGGAAACTACAATCAAGATATCAAAGTAAAGGCATTTTACAGTTAACAAAAAGCACCGAAGAAAGCTTGTTTTTCAAGCTCTCTTTGATGCTTTTTATCGGAAAGTACTTTTTTCAAATACTCTTTTTAGCTTCTATGTATAAAATAATTCAAGCTAAGGATGACGATTGTAAACAACAAACGGATAAGTACATGAGAGAAAGTAACCCCCCTCTAATATAAAATGACCCTTCAACAAAGCTGAAGCAAATAAAATAATCATTCCTAGATACAAAAAACGGTAATCAGAAAAACACAGCACTGTCAGTAGAACACCCAACATATTACACAAAAAAATAACCGGATATTCAGAAATTCGAATAATTTTGATAGTTGCTAAAAACAGTAAGCAAGCATATAAAATAGAGAAACAGATAGTTATAATTTCCATAAAAAGACCCTCCTTTTTTGATATAGATATACTATTAGTTAACTACAGGTGGTGCACCACCTGTCATGATTTTTTAGGAGGTACCTATGTTTATCGGTGAATTTGTGAAAGAAATGAACACGGCAAAAGAAACCGTCCGCTATTATATTGACGAGCAGCTAATCATCCCGTAAAAAGTAGTCGCAAAATATTATTTTTTTGACAAAGAGAAAATTGCTTTTGAAAATGTTAGAGAACTTCGAAATATGGGTCTCCCTATCAGAATCATTAAGCAACTTAAAGAAAACAAACAACATTGCGGAACAAGGACATAATGGGAAGCGAATTTAACGGTTATTACAAATGAATTATCGAGAGTGGAACAAGACATAGAAAATTTGATTAAAGAACAACGCCTTAGTTACTGCTAATCGGATAAAATTTAATCGTTCAAAAGTTACTTAGAACTCATCTCAGTCACATTTCTATGTTAGGGTCCACAAGCGAATTATTAGCATAGATCATGAGACTAGCGTAAACCACAAAAAAATTCGTATATTTTACACAGATTTAATACGAAGAATATCTACGCTCATGTCACAAAGAGCCAAAAAAAACTGCTAAAATGTTTGCTAACTATGTCGGCAATTAGGCTAACCGCATTCAATTACGTATTCAAAGCAAAAAAACAGACAGTAGAAACACTGTACAAATCCCTGTACATCAGCGTTTCTACTGTCTATCTTTAAACCTCATATGGAGACGGCGGGAGTCTGCTTTACCCTTTCTTTATAACGTTCCCATCAATTTGATGTAGATTTTGATGTAGATTTCTTATTAATTGAACTTGCTGAAGTTGACTAATTTAATACTTATGAAGCAATACCGCTTTCAGTTACCACTAGCCTATACCCCATCTGTTTGTTACAATTAACCTACTAATATGTATGTGGGAGGAATAAAAATTGAAAAAAGCATTGTTGGGTATTGCATTATTATCAGCTATCGTTTTTACATCAGGATGTACCAACGGAAAGACAACATCTACAGATGCAACTAGCGACCAGTCAACAACTGAAACAACTACAGTAGAAAGCACTACTGAATCAATTGATCCAGAAGTAGCCTACCAATCTATCTTAGATGACTATAGTAAAAAAATTAAAGATGCAACTCCTGGGCTTGTCGATGAATATAATACAGAATATCCACAACAACAAGGTGGAGTTGATGCATTGGCGGAATTATCCAATGCTAAAGTGGAAAAGTTAGCAGAAATATCGAATGAGGGTATTAGTAAGATGGCTGATGTAAAGTCTGAGAGCAAAGATGGGCAATCAAGCTATGAGGAATGGTCCAAGAAATTGATGGCTGTTTATACTGAAGAGTCTCAAAAGATTGTTGAAGCTTACCAGGTATCTGCTACACCTGTTGAATCTAGTGAGCCTGTAGTCTATCAGCAAGAGGAAGAACCTCAACAGCAGCAACAAGCAGTAGAACAACCAGTTAGTCAAGCTCCGGTAGAGGAATACACTACTTTTAACAAAGGTGATGATATAAACACCATTGCAGCTAATGCAGGTATATCTGTCGAGAAGTTTTTAGAATTGAATGGATTCACTTTGGATCAATACTTTTTCTCACCAGGCGATACAATTAGAATTAAATAAAAATAAGCCAAGTACCCATATCAGGATACTTGGCTTTTAGTTTATTCAAAAATTAATAACATGGGCCCCATGACTCAGTTTTTTTGGATCCATTTGATTTACCAATGGCCACAAAACCATACTTGCCATTCGCACGCGGTTGTCTAACCCATACATAGCCACCTTTGTGCGTAAATTGGTCATATTTGACTGTCTGACCTGCTTTAAGCCATCCTAATACTTTACCGTCAACGGCTTTATCCAAAATAGCAATATTTTGATTTCCTTTGTTAGACTGGAATGTACCTTTTTCCATGTACCAGCCCACTTTATCAGGCTTCTCAGTCGGCGGCACTGTGATAGGCTTGCTAGTGTCCACGTTGTCATTACGATACACATACCATCCCATATAGTAAGGACAGACGCTAGCTTCATTATCGATAAAGACTCCGTTAAGTTGTGGGTTTTTATACGTGCAATGAATAATCTGAGTATTGTTGATAAACTCTACAACGTGTCCTGCAGCTCCACCTGAAGAACCTTTTTTTCCAAAAATGACGATATCGCCACGTTTGGCAGTCCACTCCTTATTGGATGCAATAAGCTTGTAACCATTTTGAGCTAACCACGAGTGCATTGAATCGGTATTGTATAACCACGCTGGCTTACTTGCTCCAGCCTTTTCGATTGACCGGACAATTGTTCCAGAGCAGTCGCCTGTGCCGTCAGAACCGTCTCGGGCACCGTTCATTGAGTATCTGATTTTATTTATTCGTAGCGTGTCCATATAACTAATTGATGTTTCGATTTTAATCTTTGCCATAATATCACTCCTAAATTTTATTTATAAAAAATAGCCCTCATTTCTGAGAGCTATCATCCTTATTTCCGCTTTGTAGCCGTTTAATAATTGGTTCAAACATTGCTGTAGCAATTCCTAACTTGTTTAAATTTTCTACGATACTGACCATCTCATTAAGTGTCTCCAACGCATACACACCAATAATAATGCTTACAGAAAACAAGTCGGGTAAAACTATCGTCAGTGGTATGATAGCCACTAACACAAGCAACAAGGCAAACTTTTTAAGTAAACCCGTACTCATCTTACCTGACTTAATTTCTCGATTGATATAGGCTTGAATAAACCCTGTAGCCATATCAATCGCCATCAAAATGACAATGAATCCAAGCCAAATTAATACCTTCCCATATTCGTTTTTCATCATTTCTTCCGCCCATAACAGCATTCTCATATCCATATTTCTCACTTTCCTTTTCTATTTTGACTTTAGTCAACTTATCCAAAAATCCAATACAGTAATATTCCAATAAGCACTAAATAATACAATGCAAAACCACGCCAAACATGATATTTTTGTATCTTGTCATGCCACTTCATTATTGATCACCTCACAAAAAAGAGACCCACTTTCGTGAGTCTCAAAACTTTAAGCAAACATACTTTTGATTGTAAAATATGTTGTATCAGCTGTTTTTTGATAACCTGTAGAGTCGGCCGGATGCGTTCCGTCTGTGCAATACAATTCCGTCCTAGTTTGATAGATACTTAATGGTTGCTCTTCAAAACGCATGTCCCAAATTGGATCAATATTTAAATACATTGGGTTTAAATATATCCCTTCCGATTTACGATTATCGAATTCAGTGATTAAAGCTTTAACTGTCTTAAGGATGTTGTTGCGTCTTGATTCTGTTCGATAGGCAACATTTTCAATACGACAAAGGTTCGAGGTTAAACCGATACCAAATTTTACGTTAGGATTTTTAACACGAATCTGTCCCATAATCGTATATAGATTATTAATTGTTTGTTCTGGCGATATGCCTTGATTTGCGTCGTTAATCCCAAAATTCAATAAGACAATATCAGGTATATCAATGTTGAATTTCGCAAGATAGTAGCTATAATCAAACTTTTTAGTCGACGGATTGTAAAAACTATTTGTAGCGCCGTTGTATGACTCGGAACTCATAAAATGTTCAGTTGTCCAGCCACTACGTCCTTCATGTTTGGTGTTTCCACTCCCTCTTGTACCACCCATTTCAATCGACATTACGTCAGTACTAAAACGCTCGGCTACTGCAGTGCGATATGCTTGTGCTTCTGTTGTCGACTCGCCAATTAATTGAGCTTTTTTAGTCTGACCACTTCCAGCATCTAGTCTTACAGATTTACAAACAATTTTTATGCTTTCTAATACTTCATTTTGTTTTTTTCTAATAACAGGAACTAATATATCTTTGTCCCCCATTTGTATTGGGTAACCTCCCGCTATCACATCGTTATGATCTGTTTGAGCAACATACAAATCATTGTCTGTATAGTAATTACCGTTCAAATTAATATTATCTAAATATACATAACCTGTTTTGCCCTCGACGATGGGGTATTCAGATAGTGTTATTAATTCAGCTGCTCCCTGTTGAGCTGCTGATAAAGTTATAGCGGGAAAAACCTCTTCCACAGAAAATGCATCGTAGGCACCGATATAAAATCCATCAACCGACTTGTTCCATACAACTAGATAGATTTTTTCAGCTGACGGATACATAGTCGATAAATCATCTATTGTGATTTCAAAATATTCTTCAGTCTTCAATAACCAGCTGACTATATTTTCTCCCCGTGCATACGTTGAGTCATAATTTTTAATCACTTTACCTTCGCTATCCGCTACCAATATAAATTGCTGATCAGGTAAGCTATAGATAGGAAATCGGATTAGCCCTCTTTTTGTCAGCTCAAACTCAAAAACTGACCTGTTTGATGCCGAGACAAACTCAGGCATACCTGTGGAACTATTAAAGCGAGGAATCGAATTGTTATAAGTTATTTTTGACGTAGATTCATTTTTTAAATCATAAATATCTGCTATCCTGTTTGGAACATTTCGCAACTTATCAAATGATTGGCCAGCGCCCCATTCGTGCATCGTTAAATCCTCAGATTTAATACCTCGAATAAATGCAGTTTCTTGATCTTCTATCCTAAACTCGACATAGATCTTTTTGACATTTGGATACGTCTGGTTAAGTAAATCAACGTTAATTTGATAATAGTCACCATAATCTTGAATCCACGCATAATTAAATAACCCACCATCAAAACTATGACTCCAGTATGCGAGCGACTTATTTTGACTATCTGTCAATACAAGTGATAAGCCGTGTTGCAAGTTTGATTTTGTAATCAATAAATAACCTAACTGTTTTAGATCCAGTTTTGCTAGCCAATAAAATGCTGTTTCTGTAAATATAATATCTCCATCATCTGTCACCGACTGCATATATTTTCCATCGACAATTTCGGCTACAGTTAAATAATCAACTGAATCGGATAGTTTAGATGGTGGAAGACTATTATTTACAACATTAATATCTGTTATCGCATCCTCACCCACGATAGCAACTGAACCACCTGTTATAGCATCTTTAATTTCTTGAGCCAAGTTAGACATCTTCACCTGTCCAACGCCATTTTTATCAACTTTCTCCATCTGGACATTTTCAACATCTGATTTAAATTGATTGTTTTCAGCTAGAGCTTGAACTAACGCGCTAAATTCGGCTTTTCCAACAATTCCCACTGCCTCCCCCATCAATTTCTGAACCGTGAGTTCAAACTGTTTAGTAAACGTACTCCTACCATTCTGCAAGATTTGTATACTTGCTACTACTGTGCCAGGTGTCATCATATGCTGCGGGTACTCAATGCGATAGATACTATTAGCTCTATCAATCAACGTTAACGCTGATAAATCTGTCAGTCCACTTGCTTGGTTTTGCCAGCGAAGGTTTAGTGTGAGCCCTGGTACCTCACCGATAACACCATTATTAGTTATTTGTACGGTCAATGTACGTCCCTTGTAATCACCCTGAGACACAAATTGACGTTGAATGAAACTGTCGTTAGCCTTATCAATCACTAAGTCAACGTCTCTAAATTGATTTAAATCCAAATGTTTTCAACTCCTTTATTATTTTGGCGGAATTACAATCGATGAAATATCACTTGAGCTATAATATTCTCGCTCAAGCTTTCCAGCTATCCTACCTAGTTCCGTATTCTGTTCATACGTTTGAATCTTTCCATTATCCAAACCTCTTATCACACCAGTGTGACCATAGTAGTTATCAGCATTCCAGCTGCCCACACGTCCGCCTTTTGACCAGTTTATAAGCGCACCAACAACCAACTGATCTTTTGAGGGATTCTGAATCACCTTCCATCCGACAGCCTGCCAATCGTAGGCGATTCCGATATCAGACGCTGCAGATGTGTCACCGATGACGTGACTCAAAGCGTATTGAGTTCCAGCGCCCATGCCGCAACCGCCTAAAAAACCCGAATATTCAGCAGATAAACCATAACATTCGCCGTTCCCGATACGTTGGCCGACAAGTGTTTCGAGATGTTTTAATCCGGCTTCGCCAGTTTCAGTGCTTGGTTTTAGATCTTTGAATCTGTTATACCAATAATTTGCGGCTTCAACACGCTGACCTAATTCTTCCACTCCTGCACGCTCATAGTTTTTTAGGAAAGCTAATGTAGCTGTACTTATGTCACTTGTAATTTTAAATCCAGCAACTGTGAGTGGATCAACAGCTCCAATCCATTGACCATTAAACATTGTCCATTCCAATAGCCTTGCCTGTGCTCCCATGGTTTTATAATCAGCCTTAATTCCGGCTGCAGCCATTAATCGTTGAACATATTCTCTCCCATCATAAGTGGGTGAGCCAATCAATGGATATGCTGAACCGTCCCATTGAACAATTCCATAAGCTGGGCCACCTACTTGGTCTGTGTCTGGATTCATCGTTCCGCCTGTCTCTCTACTGGCATTACCTAAAATTCCAGCAGCTGCTTGTTTAGTGTATCCGTTAGCTGTTAAAAATGCCCATAAATCCCAAGCCCATTTTTCGGTGTCAGTGGTTAGTTCGGGAGGATAACCGCCTGTTCCTGTTCCGCCACCTCCGCCAGGGCCTCCACCTTGACCAGGGATAACGGGTTTGCCATCGACGCGCAAAGTTCCTTGAATATTTAGATCGCCTAAATGTATAGATCCGCCCTTAGGAAGCATAATCAGACCTTTCCCTTCAGTCGGAGACAGCAGCACAAACTTGTCATTTCCTCTAATAACCACCGAGTTGTCTTCTATCGGCTCTGACGTCATAGCATCAGGAAATGGATTACCGATTGAATCAGTTGTTCCCATAGTCCCTATTTGTTCGCCAGTTGTGCTCCAAAACTCCATGCCTCTTTTTGTAAGCTCCATGATTTTTTTATTCTTATTCCAAGCTTGTAGAGTACCTGATACCATTCTCAAGATATCTCCCATACCATTAAATGAGGTCTCTAAAATATCCGCACGAATAAGACCTGTACGGATAAAATCAGCATTTAAAATACCGTCGATTGACCAGGCATTTAAGAAAGGACCTAGCCAACCAGTCTGAGAAAATCCGATACCTTTGTTGTTAATAGCAATCACGTCTTTGGCAGTGTCGCGAGAATCGGTATCCATGTAGTAAGTAGTGTGCGGCTTATTTTTGGGATACTGAAGCACGCTCCCGCCTTCGACTCCATTTATAAGGTTAGTCACATAATCGACAAATTCGGACATGTAGCCCTTTTTGGTTAATGTCTTAATTGTCTCTTGCAGCTCATAATTTTGTTGTTGGTAAAACGCTATACGAGCATCACCTGCAGTAATCTGTTTGTTTTTTTCGTTTAATGAATCATAAACGACACTAGTAATCTTCGTATCAATTTCAATGTCATACAAACTGTGATAAACAGAAAAAGTATCAAACAAACCGTAATTTTTTATCTTAGCGAATTCTTTTGCTTCTTCTGAGTCAGTCAATTTTTCGATTTCTAGTTCAATACTTATTTTTGGTTTGTCTGATCCAGGATTGATTGACTTGAAGTATTTACTAGCCACCTTATTAAGACTAGCTAGATCCTTCACACCTTGTTCTTCGGTAAATTGAATATGCCGCGCACGAACATCTGGATAATTCTTTACTAAGTCACTTAAAACTGGACTTCCGTAAATCCGTTTCGTTGTGCCATCACCCTCGCTTTGCAAGTCTGCATAAGGTAATACTTTGGTGGTGATTGATTCATAATCAATTTTAATTTTTAAGCCCTGTAGATCTTTGCCATAACGGACAGTACCGAGGTTGTCTCGTCCTCTACGTCTCAAGAGAGATAGTTTAAAGGGTTCTCGTTTGATTTCTCCGCCCCAGTATTGTAATAGACTCCCTTGCTCCCCAACAATACAATTGAGTACGTTTCGAGCTTCAAACGTTGTAGATGACGTGGTGGTGATGTCAGAATAAAGTTTAATATCTGACCCCTCATCCATACCGTTTGTAATTGCAGACATTGCTTCAGTACCATTGCTAGAATCTATCTTGACGTATTGTACTTCACGATTACCTAGCTTGTAGGTGCGCGATTGGGCATAGATTAGTATAGAGTTGTTAATCGTATCCTTATACGTGTTTTTAATTTCGAAAACGTGGTATTCTTCTTGATCGTTTGGCTTGGCCTTAATCTGATAGCCGTTTTCAAAATAATCAGAAAAACGACTCATCAATGGATATTCTAGTTCTAGTTCATATTTACCGTTTGCTTCCTCTGTGACATCACATCTAGTAGTGTCAGCGAGGAAGCCTAGTCCATTATGCGCAAAATCTGTTTCTCTTGGTTCGTAAATGATAGGAGTCATATTTTCGTGCACCACCTTGGTTGTATTCTGAATTCCTTCACATTTCCACTCCATCTAAATTCATTCATCCCGATTTTTAATGCAGGAAAGTTTTTGAATTTTGTTTTTTTGTCTTGTGACTCAAGAATGCCGTCAACGATCCGGTAAGATTCTTGAAACATAGAATCAATAATAATTTCGTTCCCAACATTCGTTAAATCAAACTTCTGGTCATTGATCCAAAAAGAAATATCCCCCGAACCTAAAATCTGAATCTTAGGTTTCGAAGGATACTTTTCGCTATTATTAATCTTTTTCTTGTTGCTAATCCATTGTTGTCCAACTCGCGCAGTCTTAAACGGTCGTAAGCTAACTGTAAATTCGAACGGGATTAAGTGCCCATTCTTCCTTGTCCCACTAAAAAGTGGAGGACTAGTGACAACTGCTTGATAGATATAGTGTTCATCAAAGTAACAGATAAACTCGGAATAGTTATCCATATCCAACCAAGCTCTTATTCTATCTTCCAAATTGTGAACATTTTCCAAGTCTTCTGCTTTCGCGTAACAAGAAATAGTCCACTCTACATTCTTGTAGTAAGCATAATCGACCACAAATGAATCGTTGCCCGGTCGTTCTCTTAATTCGATAACTCGACCAGCGGAGAGACGTTCTGGCCGATCACGCATGTAAGCATTAAACTCTTCGCTGTGTAATCCGTTGATTTTAAATTGACCTCTTTTAAATTCCACTGAATGCCCCTCCTTTTGGTGCGTCATCACGTTTTCGTACATCGTTAATGTATTTTACAAACTTTTGCGCCATCTGCATCATTTGTGCTTCTGGCAAGTCACCAAATGCTTGCAATTGTACATTAAACGTATCGCCTTCAACTGTGGCACTATTTAGACTATCTCTAGACAAAGTGCTATTTCTATCGTCAGAAAATGAGCCGTTTTCTTGTTGCGATTTCACTCGGATCGTTGGCAATTCAGTTGGTAAGTCAGTCATTTGAGTCACGGCATTGTTTAATGTAGATTGTTCCTCTTCAATCCCTTTAACTACACCCAACACAATGTTCTTACCAACCATGTCACGCATCCACCGCGATGGTGAGTGAATATCTAACGCATCAGTAATCCAGTCTTTAATATTGCCAGCAATATCTTTGACACCTTGCTTTAACTCATTCCATTTTTCATGGATACCGTTAATCAATCCATCGATGATATTTTTACCAACTTCAAGTAAATCAATTTCTTTCAGTTCGTCAAACGTTTTTCCAACATTATCAACCGCATCAGTAACGCTCTTTTTAAGATTATCCCAAGCGTCCTTAGCACCTTGTACAATGCCTTCCCACAGACCTTTCAAGAAATCTCCGATTGAGTTCCACGCATCGACAGTGAATTGTTTAATATTATCCCAAGTATCTGCTGCGGTTTGTATCATGTTATCCCATAATCCAGCGAAGAAATCTTTCACAGCATTCCAAGTGTCCTCAGCTGATTGTTTCATGTTTTCCCAAGTATCGACTACTGATTGCTTTAAAGCTTCCCACGAGTCAATTGCGCCCTGTTTAATACCTTCCCAAAGACCGGAGAAAAATTCTTTCACTGCATTCCATGTGTCACTTGCTATCTGAGATAATTCATTCCAAATGTTAGTGATAGACATCTTTAAACCTAGCCAAATATTTAATGCAGCCATCTTGATGTTAAGCATAAAGTTGCTAATCGTATCGGTAATAGCTTGCCAAATTTCACCTGCCGCTTCCGTGATATTATTCCAAACAGCAATCATATTGTTCTTGGCTTCTTCCCATCCCCCAGTAATCATGGATGTAACAAATAAGACAGGTGCCAATACAACGTTTTTTAAGATGGTAAATAAGCTTTTTGCAATTTTACCAAGATTCGTCCATAGATTTTTCAAGAATAATGACATGTGGGTAAAAGCATTTCGAACACCGTAAATCAAAGGCCCCACTCGGCTCATAATGCCATCAACTAAATCACTAAAAATGGAAGTAACAGTATCTACAATTCCGTTCCACGTATCTGCAAACCACTGCTTGATATTTCCCCATGTTTCTTTGACACCTTCAATCGCATTCGATGCGCCTTCTTTCAGACCGTCCCAAAAACCTGCGACACCTTCTTTCATGCCATTCCAGACATCGGCAAACCATTGTTTAGTTCCGTCCCAAGCTTCTTTAATTCCATCAACTGCGTTACTAGCACCCTCTTTAAGACCATCCCAAAGACTAGCAAAAAACTCTAATGTATTTTCCCAAGCTTTTACAGCCCATTCAGCAGCTGCAGAAAAAGCCTTCTTGATACCATCCCAAATCTTGATAACAGCTTTCCGAAAGTCCTCGTTTGTGTTCCACAGGTAGATGATATAGCCTACTAACATAACAATCGCCGATACTAAAACAGTGACCCAATTCGCTTTCATAACTGCGTTTAAAATACGTTGTGCAAGTGTCACTCCTTCTGTCGCTGTGCCCCATGCCTTGAATGCTTTTGTGATGGTACTTATCGTATTTTGAATTTTAAGAACTGCTGTAAATGTCACTAAGTAACCCGTTAGCCCCATAATTAAAGGGATGAAGGGTTCGATTTTATCGTACAAATCCTTAGCGCCTTTGATAAGCCCAGGTATTGCATCGGCAAACTTAGACAACCCTTTTTCTAGCGCAGCACCTTTTTCAGCAATGATTTCTGCAATGCTGCCAAATCCGGCATCTTGCAAGCCTTCATTAATTTTTGTAATGATATTACCAACGCCACGGACAGCTGCAGTCTTTGCATTGGCGATTCCTGTTTTAATTCCATCAGTGGAATCTTTAGCAATTTTTTCTAGGGATTTAAGACCGCCACCGCCGTTTTTATTCATGTCCATCAGCTTTTGAGTGAAATCCTTAACAGTTAACTCACCACTACCAAACGCTTCTTTCATGGCGGACATGCTCGTACCTGATTCTTTGGCCATAGCATTTAATACTGGTGTTAATCCTGAATTTCTTAATGAGTTCCACGTTTGAGCGTCAAGTGGACCGTCCATAGGCAGTTGTGATAACTGCATAATTGCATTATCCACCATTTCAGTTGTTCCGCCGAACCCAAGGATTGCGTTGTTTAACCCGGAGAATACTTTTTGACCTAAATCAATATCGTCGTAAGTAGCAGTTAAAGCGGTCATACCTCGAACCGCCGTATCTAACGGTGTAGGTAGTCCAGCAATGGACTTCTGTAGATTCTTCATGGCTTTTTTTGTTTCCGTAGTCTGGAAGCCCATATTTTCAAATACTCGATTTGAGTTTTTAAGCGTGTCTACACGACTAATTGCGCCATCTAAATTACTGGAAATTATGCCAATTCCTGATGAAATAATTTTACTTGCTCCACTGGCTAAAAAATTACCGACAAACGATGTCCAAATACTGCCTAGGGAGCGACCGCCTCGTCTACTAGTATTGTCTACCTGACCATCAAACTTGTTCAGTTTTTTTACAGCCCCATCTAAGCCAGCAGAAAATCCCGACTCATCAAGTATCATCTTCAATACTAAATCTTCATTGTTCAAAGCGTCACCCCCTAAAACATTGTATTTTCATCAAGATATTTCAAATCGTTGAATTCTTTGACTGCATCACGAAAGGCCAATAGCTTCATCAATTCGCCCATATCCGTAGCTTCTATCTCGTTAAAAGTCCAACCGTTTTCTAACAGTTGGACTTTTAACTCAGCTTCTCGATAGAGAGGTGTTTCGGCTATCCGTGGATGATAAAGAAGGTCTGTTACTTTTTTTTCTGTTCGGCATAGATTGCATCGTAACCTTGAGTGACAGAACCTAATAACTGACCGGTCATTTTTAAAATTTCACGAGCGTCCATGCCGTCTAAAAATTCTTGACCAGTGAATTGACCTTCGAAAATTACGTCAGCGATAAAGTCATAGCATTTACGTAAGACTGGCCGGATTTCTTCCATTTCATTCGTTTGAGTGGATTCTTCTAGTTCACCCTGAAGCTGAATCGCGTCTTCCATAACAGAACCTGGTAACATTTCGGCAGACTTGAACTGTTTCTTTTGATACTTACCTTCATCGTTTTTAAAATTTAATTTGATTGTTGTTTGTAATTTGCTAGCCATTATTATTCTCCTTTGTCTGCTTTAGTTTTTAATTTAGCCGGTGTAAAATCAGCTGGTTTAGTTACAGTTTTAAACCAATTTTCAATAACTTCTGGATCCACATTCTCATCGTCAGAATCCACAGACCACATATAACCAACCCCTGGAATATCAACGAAATTTCCGGTCCATTCGGGATGTGTAAAGGAAACAGTTGAACCTTCCAATGTTGTAGATTCATCAGCTGACAAACTGAACTGTCCCTTGTAAAAAATCGTATAACGATGATGCCCATTAGATTTCATTCGACGGTATGCAAAAGCTCCATCTGGTGCAATGTCATCAGCAGAACGTAGAACACCGCCACCTACTATTTTAGAGCCTGTCAATTCCGCAAGAATCTTATTTGCGTACCCGTTAGTAGTTAACGAGATTTCAGCACCACCGAACGCAGTGAACTGGTCTTGGATAGTTCCATCTCCATAGTCGGGTGTCGTCTCGTAATTAAGTGTTGGGTTAATACTGACAGCTGTTCCGATTGTTACAGCTGGTCCATAGGTTGGGAAATCTCCCGTTTCATCCGTCAATGGAAACCATGTTGGCTTTTCCACGGAAATAATTCCTACTTTACTTTTCTTTGCCATTTAAATTTCACTCCATTCAATTTTTTGAGGGAATGCGACATTAAAACTAATGTGTGGCACACCGTCAGATTCATAAGCTAGATAATTGTCGGGAAACACTTGATTCCCATCAATATTCAGCACATTAAAAAAAGACCCACATTGTGCTATGAGGTCTTCAATCATTTGTTTTGATTCAGTTGTTTCTTTATTGTCAATAAACGCAACATCAACCAGATACACTTTGTTTTGGACATTTAAACCTACGTTATCCGTTCCGCCTTCGTCAACTGACAAGACAAGATAAAAAGGTTTTGACGACTGCATAACAGAATCTAAATAGATAGTCGCGTCCGCTTTGATTGCTTTTAAAGTGGATGTAATCACCTTAATAATTCGAGCCTTGATAAGCATCACCCCTTCTTAGCAATAACGATAGCCATCTGCTTAAATCGACGTGGAATGTAGGTCATGTGAGCTAAGTTTTGAGCTTTTTGGAGCATGAACTTACCTTTTACGAAACCATTTGTTTTTCTCGTTAGTTTGAATCTTCCTAGTTTTACAACAGTTTTGCTTTTTCTGGTCCTGTGTCCATCATTTACATATTTGAAATACGGCTCATTGTTAATCAAGGCGCCGACTATACGACCACTTGATAATCTACGTGCTTTTACGATTCGATACCCACGTCTTAAATCGCCCGATTTGACAGGAGTTAACGGAACAATAAGCTCCATTATTTTACCTAACGAATCGTTAACCATAGCCGTTCCTTCCCGTTCTGCTACTGGTGTCCACTTCTTCAAGTTAGCGATAACTTTGTCAGCGTTTGAACTCATGCTGTATCCTTGTTTAGCCATCTATTTCACTTCCTATCAGTCCAATTTCTGTGTGGCTAGGATAAAAGAAAGGTTTTTTAGCAAACAATACTAGAACATGCCCAGTCGACTGAGTAATAGTTAATCTATCGCCCTTAATTACATCAATGCCTGGAGCCATGAAAAGCTTCTGTTCCTCTTGCGTCACATTGACCACATTTGTATGCTCAACCACTGCAAGTCCACTTTGGCTGCCTTGTGATAGGCCACACGGCAATGGTGAATCGTATACTAGTTGATAGGTTTGTTCCGTTAGCCCTGTTTCATCATTTTCGACATCCATTAACCGCTCAATAACACAAGTGTCGAGATAGGTACTTGCTAACACATCTGCTTCGTTCATCAGAAAAATTCAACTCCCCCACAACCAATAATCCGCCTGATTAAATCGTCATAGCCCGATAATAACCCTTGAATCTGTTGGCTATTAGTTGAGTAGTTAATAGTCGTATCTCCACGCCTTACGGATGAGATAGTTTTTTCTAGCTCATTATGCATAGTTTGATACAAAACCTCTGTAATCACTCCTTGGAGCTTTTCCCATGGAATTATATTGCCACACGAATTGTACGACTCAATTTCAACGATAATCAGCTCAAGAATTGTGCTCAAACGTTCCTCATTGGCTGTTGGCAGCTGTTTTTTTAGCGATTGAATGATTGCTTGCTTGATTTCATCACTCATAAGAAAGCACCTTAATCTTCAAGCAAAAATACATCTTGAGCAGCATCCAAAATAGCAATCGCCTTTGTATCTGTTTTATCAACAAACAACCGACCTTTTTCATTGACCGTAATCAGTTTCCGAGTATCTGGGTGAACGAAACCAACAAAGTTTTTCCCTTTCACCGTTCGATACTCCAATTTTGTTACTTCTTCAGTTGTTTCTTCAGTAGTTACCACTACTTCTTCTTTTGCTTTAGCCATTATGATTTCCTCCTGAAATTTTGTAATAAGAAAAGAGATAGCTGTTAAACTATCTCTTTAAACTGTTTTCCGTTTTAAAATTGAACCTGAATTTGAAGCTGTGTACTCGATAGTATACTCACCCACAATACCAATACGGCGCGAGTCCGTCGTTTTGGCCAATTCCTCAGCTCTCCATTCGCGTAATGAGCGTAATTTCACGTAGATTGGATCTAAGAAAATCATTGTCCCGTTTGGTAAACTAGGCTCAATCAATGCAATACCGCTTCCGTAGTTGGATACAATTTTTCCGACTTGTAAACCAAAAGCCACTGTATCACCAAAGCTAAATACCTTTGTTCCAGCTTTATCGATTTCGTCTGTCATGGAATCAACCATATCCGTTGACGTTAATACCAATTTTTCTCCTGCATAGCCTTTGTCATAAATGACTTTAAACGCTTGGTCTACATCTTTACGAGTAACTGCATCGACTGCTGCAGTCGTTACTACGTTACCTGCATTGATTAAATTTAGAATACCATTTGTTTTACGACCCACAGAACCATTTTCCTCTGCTTTGACACCTGTAATTAGTTTGCGATTTAGATCAAGCTTCATCTCCTGCGCGCGTAACATTACTTGGTTGGTTAGCTCATTCCCTACACCATCGACATTGATAGAGTCTAACGTTCCAGAAACAGATGTTGATTTACGGAAAATTTCCGTTAAGTTAGAGTACCAAATACGACCAGATTCGGCATCCGAATATTCTCCACCTTCAAGTTGTTCGGACGAATCATCTTCATTGATTTGGTACTCTCTCCACTTGATTTCAGTTGATTTAGCGGCTTCCGTTTTACCTGTTCCCAATAACCAAGATAAGAACGGCGTACTTTGGATATTTTCTGCATTAATGATCGGCGAGATATCCAAATATTCTAAATTATTTGTGCTTGTTTTTTTCATGTTTAAAATTCCTCCGTTATTGTCCCATCAATTGGCTTAAACCAGCTGCTAGCTGTTCTCTGCCATTTTTAACAGGTTCATTATTTTGTTGTTGCGGTTGATTCTTGTTGCCAAATGCACTACTCATTTCAATGTTTTTGAGTTCATCTGAATGTTTCTCGCTGATTGTCCCCAAAACATTTGTGAAGGCTTCTACGGCATTTTTAGTAAACTCTGTATCTGCGCTAACTAAATTGTTTAGCATGAACTGAGATACCGATTCACTTAAATCATCACTAAGTTTTAGCCCAGCTATCTGTTCAGCAACAAATGCTTTGTTTTCGCTAGTGACACGCAAATTCTTTTCCGCTTCAAAGTCAGCTTGCAACTTTTCAAGTGCTACTTGCTCAGGTGACTTGTTCTTCTTTGACGCTTCATAATCCTTGATGGTATCCTGTTTGATTTTATCGAGATTATTTTTCTGCCACGATTCTATTGACTTGTCGGAAAAAGCTTGTCTTTCAGCCTGTATGAATTTCTGTGCTTCTTCGTTTGATTCAACAAATGTCTTAAAATCATCAAAAGAAAATTTTGGTTGTTCGTTACCGTCTCCGCCTTCAGCAAACATTTGTAAATTCATTGGTAATAATTGTTTTTTCATTGTCTTGCTCCTTCCGCCCCACGATTCGCATTGCGCCCCGCATTGCATAAGTTTTTTTGTATGCGCCCCACCATTCTGTTAAGCCCAGCATTGCGCTAGTTTAACGTCATTTCGGACAAAATAAAAAGACCTAGTAAATACCTAAGTCTTCTGCTTCCCAGTATTCTTCGTGATCTTCGTCCATTATTGAACATCTACTTTCAAACACTCATTTGATTCTTTGGCGTAAGTATCTACGTAGATTTCTCCTTTATCACCGTTATGAGTGATCTCATACAACGGTGCACCTTTAATTGTAGCGCTCAAAATAGCTTTGTTGTTTTGCAAAGTCTTACATGACCAAACAATGAAAATGTCGTCTCGCTCAAAACCTTTTGATTCTAAAATATCCTTGCATTTGTCTGTAAATTTGTTGTTATCCATTTCTTTTAGTCCTCCTTAATTTTAGGTACAAAAATAGCACTCAATCACTGCTTAAAATGATTGGGTGCTATTTTACTTGATTCCTTTTTTCTAACTCTTTTAATACTGCATCCTGTTCATCGGAAGAAAGCCAGGTAAATCTGAGTTTAGCAAGCTCTTCGTCTGTCATAGACTTAGGATTGATTTTAGGAACATCAGCTAATCCAACATCATCAATTAATTCAAATGGTTTACTCATCTTGCTCAGCTCCTTTCACCATTACTTCAATAACTATTTTTTTCTTTTTATCTATGGTATCCATCTTCGCACTGATTATCTCATATTTATTGCCTTTTTGCAAAATCAATTCACTTTCATGGATATTATCTGTAGCATAAATATTCGTCCCTTTAGGCACTCTAATTTCTATTTTAATGGGATATGAACGGAAGACGTTTTTTGCTGGAATAACGCTAGTAGACAAGAAACCTTTATCCACGAATTCTACTTTATTATTGTTCATAAATTCAATTAATTCAGAAATAGCTTTAACTTTTGAATTAGTCCAATTTTCTGCGATTTCTGATAACCAAGGCATTCCTACCCATCTATCAACCTTTATGTCTTGATTTAATACATTTTTACTTATTACACGACTCAAAGCTTCGATGGTTTTAATAGATTCGGAAGTTAAATTTGATAAATCATCTTTTCTTAACGCTTGATTAATCATGAAACTATTCGCGGTTTGTATATACCCTTCCCTGTCTCTACGAAGACGTCCATCAATAGCATACTGCTCTTCATCACTAGCCTTATTATGCTTGTTTATAAATTCCAGGTAATTATCCGGGTTGATATAATCGAATTTTCTACGCTTTGATAAGTCTATCCCAAATTCATTTTTCGCGAAGTCGTTTAATAGATCCCCAAACATTTCTTCGTATAGTTCATCTATGCTTTCATCTAACTCCGGCATTTTAGGAATCACAGTACAACGACAACGACCATGATACGGTGGGTACCAACCATCCTTTATGAGTTTGCCATGCCTTCCACTTTGTTGGCCACATACGGAACAAACTCGCTCATCTTCTGCTGACCAACTCATCCTATCTTTTAAACCGGCGTCATCCAATGATCTATTAATACCGGCCACAGCAAAATGAGCGTATTCCGTTCGCACGAGATTTTCAATTGCCCTGTTAAATTTACCTTCTTCGAGCTTAAACATGTCGGAGATATCACTATCGCCACGCATGCTTTTAAGAGCTTCCAACACGCCTTCACCGCTTGCTACTGCATTGACGATAGATTGGCTCAAATTCTGCTCCAAGCGTGACACATTGCCCCACAAACGACTAGAAAACGTCCGACCACTCCAGGGATAGTTCAACATGGTTTCTAAATCTGTTTTTGGTAACCTGGAATAATCTCCCGTCCCTAGAATTATGCCCAGGGCTCTTGAATTTGAAGCGTATAGTCTGTTGACCATTTTCTCAAGACCGTCATTAAACTTTTCTTCGATATTTTCGTTTTGAATTTCTGCAGCCAGGATAGAAAAAATATCCCCACGCATTTGCAATAATCGGTTAACTTTCGCATAATCATAGCTCGGAAAAAACTCATCAATGAATTCTTGATATTTCTCATCTGAACTCATTAGTTCTTTGTAATGTTCATCAAGGTACTTTCTATATTTCTCTTGATCTCGCCGATTAGCGTCAGAAAGAAGCTCGTCTTGAGTTATGTTATGTAGGTCAGATTGCCCTAGCAACATCTCTTCAATACGTTTCAACGCATTAGGAAAAGTCATTGTGAGTTGCTTAATGGTTTGTTGCTCCATTTCCAACCGAGCCTTGTCCTCTAACTCTCGACGGCGCTCCCAGTATTGCTCACTTGGTGTCTGTTTGGTCATTGTCCCCACCGCCTAATTTTCCGTATTCGCTATCAGGGTATTGCTGACTACTTTCGGCGTCCATCATCTCGTTTTCGTAGTCGACATCAGTCACGAATGGAATCTGACTTTGAATCGTCCGTTTAGATACGTACGGAGCTAGTTTTGGCAACGAATCAGCTAGGTAGCTCAAATCTGTTGGTAATGAGCGTGTGAACGTGTAGATTAACTTGCTAGTGTCCAAGTCCACTTTATCGATTTGTTTCATGAAAGCAGCAACCGTATCAGAACATTCTTTCAAGCCTTCAGTAAAATATTGCTCTTTCGTATTCGTCTTGGCTTCAAGTGTTATGATTTGCCACTTTCTAGCTTCACCCGAACTGTTTGATTTAAACACCTCATCGTTAAAATCGATTGCTTTACAGATAGTGTAAAATTGTTTTTTTAGTAAGTCGATGTGATACTCGTTAAAATCTTTAAGCAAGTCTTTAGTAACGTACTCAGCTTTAGCATTAGGATCCTTTAGGTTGATAATCCCCAACGATTCCATCATACTTTTAGCTTCCTTTTCATTCATCGACGTTCCCGTGATAAGCATGTACGCTAATTTGAACTGTTCAACTTCATTCTGCTGATCTGATAAGGTGCGGTCTATTGCGTCGCTTATTTCCTCCGCTACCTCAAAATCACAGTAGCGGTTTGTGTTGTTCTTGAACTCGGACAAATAGATAATGTTTAAAGGATTTACTACAGCCCCCATGTTCTTGAATGCAGGGCTGATACTGGAAATATTTGAATCAACATACTGGTTATAAGTAGTGATTTCTTTATCTGTCACTAACACCAATTCATCATAATACTTTTTCATATATGGATCATATTTTTCCTTGATATAGATAGCGCCGTTCTCATACTTCTCAGCTCGCCATGGTTCAATATTGGAAGCCCACAGTTCCCATTCTTTGTCCGCTATCTGCTTGGGCTCAATCAGCCTAAATGCTACACCGCAAGCGCCTTGATATGTGGCAGTATCGGTGTTTAGCATATTAAAACGCATGTCCTCAACTTTTTGGCTGAAAGATTCGAACTCTTCGGGTGTTGTAGGACTGTCAATCTGATTACCTAAAAATTTATCTTTCATCTTCTGTAACAAATTACGTTTCTGCGTAGACACGTCGTAATCTAACTTGACAGGCTTGCCAATAAAATGGTTAACAGCCTGGTCGACAACAATGTTAAACATACCTGCGTGAATCTTATTGTTTACTTTGATGATTTTTGTGTTTGGTTTTGGGCGACTATCTATTTCGTTTTTCTCGCTCGTGTACGCTAGGTACTTTCGTTCTCTGTCATCAAAAAAAGGCTTCATGTCTGACATAAAACCGTTTGGGTCGAATTCGCCAACCTCAATCTGAGTAGCGTATTTAGTTCGTATTCGTTTGTAATTTTTTAATGATAAATTTGATTGAAACAATATTCAGTCACCTCCTAATATTGAATGAAATTGAAGTCATCTTCCTCGTTTATTGTTTCTACTACTCCAGTCAGTGCGTCAGGAGCGTCATCGTGTTTGTTTTTACCCTCACGTTGAAACGTAGTAATTGCTTCATAAAACTCAGGCCAACGTATCGCCCAATCTTCTGGGAAATAAACTAGGTTCTCGACTAATGCTGAGTTAGATAATATTCGAGACTGCTTATTATCTGATTGATGAAACGGTTCGTAATAAGCATTACGATATCCTTTTTCTTTAGCTATACGTTCCGAGTTACGAGAAAAACCACGCCCACCAGAGTTAGACTCTACACGAACATGGTTAATTCTATTTACTATCGCTTGATTAGCATGTGCAATTTCAGTATCTTCCATCGGTTTTTTTGTGTACAAAACATCTAACACTTCTGCTGTATGATCCTCAGTTTCGCCAAACGCTATAGAGCAAAGATAATCTTCCCCTCTGTCTGCAGTATCTGTATACACCCATCGTTTGATATACGTTGATTCCGTTTCATAAGTCTGAAACTTTTGATACAGTCTGCCTTTTAAATCAATAGGTTGCTGCTGATAGTTAGCCAGCGCAATATCTTGTCCCATTGTTTTAACTTTACGTTGATACTCATCGTAAGACAAAACGTCATCACAAAGCATTTGATGTGTCTCTTCGTCACAGGCTTTAAAATTAATATGCTTCACTCGATATCCGCTTTTAGGAAGCTCCTTTAATACCTTGCCAGCCAAATCATTACTATGCCACCTAGTCATATTAATGATGATTTTGCCCTTAGACTCAAGGCGAGAAAGCATCGTATTAATGAACCATTCCCATTGATCGTTTAGGGTAGTTGCATTATTCGCTTCTTTGGCGTTTTTGATTACATCATCGATAATGATAATATCTGCACCGAAACCTGTGGCAGTCCCTGTAGGTGAAGTAGCTAGATAGTTGTTATAACCATCCTCTAGACTCCAAAGATTCATTGCACCATCACCATATTTTATTTTGGCGTTAAATATATCGGAATAAACAATCTTATTTTCATCAGCTTTAACCTCTTGTATTGTGTTACGTACATTTTTAGAGAATACGGTAGACAACGTTTCGTTATACGACCCTGTCATAATTTTCTTGCTATGGTCGTTTCCAAGGACCCATTCAACAAATTTTCCCAGTGTTAACGACTTACCATGTCTAGGCGGCATATTAAGCACGAGAACATCGTGCTCGTTGTCATTTAAGAACCCTTGAAACTCAGTGCATACATTTTGTAGGTACTTTCTATCTCGCTTGTAAAAGCTGGGCATAATCAAGTGACAGTAATCAAAGAAAAACATCTTAGCAAGCTGAACTTTTGCACCCAAAGCAATTTTATCCATCTCGTACAGCCAACTTCCTTAATTCATCTTCAGTTAGATTTTCGAATGGATTATTAATATTTCCTGAGTGCTCGATTTCTTGTTTATCAGCATATATTCCTGCAATAGTAAGTAACATTTTTCTATCTTGATGTCCTTTTTCTTTGAGAGCGTATTTATAGGCGGCATTAAGAACATCCGAAGCTTTGCCCTTAATGAGGTCCATTGTTGTATCGTTGACTAAAGTAACGAATCCTTCCTTTTTCATAGCATCATAGTACTTATTTCTGCTAATTCTTGCCAGATTACACAATTCTGTGACTGTTTTACCTATATGTTCCGGATTTACCAACACTTCAAAGAGTTTCTTCTCTGCAGCCGTTAGCTTGTATTTGTCACTTTCTGTACCATTTTTAGACATTCTTAATCACCTCCTTATGTACTAAAAAAGCCACCCAGTTATGAGCGACTTGATCGTTTAATTTAAAAAATGAAAAACCGACAAACTGGATTGACATGTAATTAAAAGGAAGTTTGATAGGTTGTTTAACTTATCCGTTTATCGGTCTCATTCCACGCTATCATAATACCACGGAAAGAGTGGTGTTTTTTTCAAACTTTTTTTAACCTCACTTGAAGTCAATCGCTGATACACCGAACAATAGAACGGCCATATCTTTAATAGCAATTTTTGTATCACGATATACTGTCCCTTGTTCAACATGAAAATACTCACATATTTCCTTCACTGTCATATGTTCATCAACTAAATATCTTTGCTTCAAAATTTTAAATCTACGTTGTTCCTCAACAGAACCTTTGCGACAATTCCATTCATAAGCTACCAGCATCTTATCTACATGGTTCATCATCATCAGTGTTTTTTTTCGGTATATTGTTAAGCTTTTTAAAGTCAATGATTCTAAGCTAAAGTCTGGATAGTCGTCCGGTATTGCTTCTTGAATTGTCTCATCGCATAAATCTTTTAATTTGATATAGTTTTTCAAAAGTAGCTCTGTGTTCCTAAGGTTACGTGATTTCTCTTCACGTTTCATTTTATTGCTTTGTTTTCTATGTTCCTGTAAAACCGTTGCTGTAATAATTTCAAGCTGGTGCTTCGTTAGATTATTATTCTTAGCCATTAAACATCCTCCTTGCATTTAAAAATCAATTATAAGTCTGCTTGGTTCTCTCTATTCTGATATCTATAAACCTATCTCCTGCACCAGTTCCACCGCCTTTGCTAATGCCAATAAGATTATTTTTTGCTGCAATCAAAAATTGATATTCTTCTCCGATAGTTTCGGGTAATTTTACATTTTCAGGTTCACGATCTGAATAATGAAGGATTAATGATCCCCAAACTTTATTAGTGTTGGATTTTATAAATATCAGACTATTCATTGAAACCTCTTCGATGCTTATTTCAAAACTATATCTGGTGTTTACATTTTGAGTTTTATAAAATGAACGACTGTTGATGTCAGTATTAAATGTTCCACACTGGTAAAATATTTTATCTTTCAAAACCTCTGAATAAAGTTCAAAATTTGATACACCATCTAAAGATTTTAAAAATGCGGGTTCATACACATTACTTAAATATACTTTTTTCCCTAAAACACCAGTATGATAAATCCCTCCATGCAAATTACTCATTTGAATATTTTCAAGCACTATAGGACCTCCATAAGAACTTGTATTTTCAATAATCATATGAGCTTTTTCTGCTCCACTTTTTATACCTGATGAATTTTTTTCTAAATATCCTTGAGTAATTCTTTTTACTGAATGAGCTCCAGAAAAGCAATATAATCCTGCCCCTCCGCTCTGTTCAGACAAGAATGTCTCTAATTGTAAAGCTGATCCCATGCCAAAACCAATACCATATCCTTTATTTCTTAATTCTTTATTCTCAGGATCATATTTTTCAATATCACCAATAAACCTTTGACCTGATTTAATGCTACGAATATTTTTAATCAGTGTATTGTTCAGCTCTAAAGGGTTAGCACTTGTCCATTCTACTTTTTCACCATCAGAATATTCTAAAGGCATCCCAAAAGCAATCCCATTATTATTACATTCTAGTGATACCAAATTTTCATATTTAGCATACCAGGATTTTACAATGAAAAAATTATATTCAGAACTTCCTTTTACAGCTACATTATTAATCTCTGATTCATTTGTTAAATATGACGCATAGACACCAAATCCGATTTTTCCATTGCAATCCAATTGAATGTTCTTAAGTTTAACTTCACTTCTTTGTTCTATCGGCTCTGCACCGACCGCATTTCTTCCCATAAGAATAAACGCTGACTTGCTTTTAATCACATCTGAAGTAAATCTCAAAACAGCTGTAGGCCCATATCCTCTTATATTATTTGTTTCCCCGATTAGAGACTTCCCTTGTAAAATATTCAATGTTTCACTGATAATATATTCCCCTGGAGGTACTATCACTACTTTACTTTGACTTAACGCACTCTTGAATACCGCTGTATCATCATGTACCCCATCACCAAATGCCCCTAGTTCTTTAACGTTAACTATTTCTTTGTTCATATTGTCTCTCCTACTTTCTCATATTGTTTCTGCTGGAAATCAATCAGCACTGTTAGAAACCCAATCACTAACGGATGGTTATTGTATTTTTGAGATAACTCTCCAATCGAACGAATTAACCACGTCCAGTAGTCATCTGAGGTAATCGGATATCTCTGCAGCACTTGGTTTGATTCTTGCATCCATTGATGGATATCTTCGAACACGGCATTCCAATCCATTCACAGCTCCTCGATTCTGATATAAATTCCCGGTATCTTCGCCCAAAACTTTTCTGTGATTTCACTAGCCACAAGTGCATCATCGACCCAATAGCCTAGATCAGTCATGCAATCCTTTAGTAACTTTTGTAGATTATCTGTATCTGGCTTCGTCGTCTTATACTCACCATCACTATGCTTACCTGTGACTGGAAAACACCATTTTGTAGTTAATCTGACAGCTTTTTTATATTTTTCATTTGGAACATGTTGTCCTAGATGTGCCATTAATTTAGAACGTGCTGCTTGTAAATCGGCAGGTTCATAGAAATGGGGTTTTCCTGTTTTAATCGTCATCTGAACATTAATTTGTTTTTGCTGGTGCGTCGTAGTCGGCACTTTCTTCATCGGCATGAAGAATTCAATCATCCGTCTCACCCTCCTGTTCCAACTCCATTCCGAGGTATTCCGCTTTTGGAAACCAGTTGTCGCATACAGCATTAATTGCAGTTGCTTTTCTAGAGTTGGATAAATGACTTGATTTTGTACGATACTTTACAAAAGGTGTCAATCCGCCCCAAAATATTCCATAACAATATCTATAGTGATTTCCTTTTTTCCACCAACCGACTTTATACTCGTCTAATGTTTTAAATCCATCACTCATCTTCGTCCTCCTCATCTATATCATCAAAAAGACTAGACATAATTTTTAATCTCCAATTAAACGTTTCTTCTGTAATTTCCTCGTCTAAATTTTCATGAAACATTGTACTTGTCGTGATCCCGTGTTTGTCACGTAATTCTTTATAAAGTTCTCTAACCGTTCTCATAATGTCTATTCCTTCCCTTCGTGTCTTGGAACTTCTATTTCATATTTGACTACTTTTTTTCCATCCATAGACATTCCGCAACTTTTTAAAATTTTTATTTTGGATTTGTTTCCAGTTTGAAAAGCTATAAAACTGTATAGAAGCATTTCGGCAAAGATTTTCTGTTTACGACTCAGTTGCCTATATTCTTTAGTAAATTCATCCTCAATGTATTCCACCACAACCACCACTTTCTTGTTATTTTATTTTGGTATAGTCCATTATTTTTTTCTCTGTCAAATTCTAATTTTTGTCGTGCTCTTCCCTTCTATCAATAGCTATCCCTGAAAGGGAGCTATTGATAAGGGAGGCAGACAGCGGTATAACAACGTTTTGAGATTGTAACTGTCTAGTAAATAGCTATTTTGAGTTTTACGGATACTTCGTTTTGTAAATATCTAGTAAATAGCTATTGGTTGTTTACACTTGTTGTTCACTCTTTTTTTCTACTAGACCGTCTATAATTTCGAAGCCTTCATGTTTTTTTACTTTGTTATAGACAGTCTGACGAGAAACGTCTAAATACTCCACTAGATCATTCACCTCTATTGGACCGCCATCCATAGAAAGAGCGCTGAATGCTGTTTCAAGTTCCTTTTTAGATTGTTCGCTACGAGACTGGTTAGCTTTCTTGGTACCTTTCTTCCAGTTCTCTTTCGGATCCTCATCTAGCTTGATATCTGCTAGCGAATCATCTAATTCATGTACTGGATACCTAAACCACACATTTATCGGGTCGAACTTTGGGAACTCACGCAGTGTTCCTTCAATTCGCCAGGCAGTACATTGACGTGCAGCACGTACCTGTTTTCTTCGTTCTTCCTCCACTTGCTGAAGGATAGCTTGCGAATGAATCGCACTCATAAGATGATGGCTCATCTGCTTAGGACTGAACACGTCATCTTGGCTAATATTCCCTACGTATGAAGGGTTATGTTTCTGAATCGCTTCATTGTAGACTGTACAAGCTGCTTCGCTTTCTAATGCTGTGTATCGTTCTTCATTTACGGGTAATTCGATTAAATCTAGGATTGCGTCGGGATCCCGAGCGAACACTCCGGAACCACTCGAACGGTCAATTGAACTTTTCCCACCTTGCGAACCCTTTGAATGATGGTGACAATAGATCACTGCACACCCTAACTCGGTTGCAATTTTATCGAACTGATTTGTAAACTTAGCCATCTCATGCGCACTGTTTTCGTCCCCGGTCAACACTTTATAGATAGGGTCAATGATGACGGCCATGTATTCGGATTTTTGTGCACGTCGAATTAATTTTGGTGCCAGTTTATCTAGCGGACTGGTCTTACCACGTAAATTCCAGATGTCGATATTCCCAACATTCGAATGGCCTTGACCAAGACGATTATAAATGTCAACGAAACGAATTTTTGCAGAACGAGCATCTAATTCCAAATTGACGTATAGCACTTTGCCTTGGGCACAATCGAAACCAAACCACTGTTTACCTTCAGCAATTGCTATGGCCAACTGAATTAGTGAGAATGATTTCCCAGCTTTTGACGGTCCCGCAATTAACATCTTGTGCCCTTGTCGTAACATGCCTTTGATTAGTTCAGGCGCAAGCTCAATCTCTTCATCGAAAATATTGTCTAAGCTTTCTGGATCAGGCAAATCATCATTGACGCTTTCAATCCATTCTTTCCACTCATCCCATGACGCTTTACCTAAATTCGTATCAATAATATATTGCTTTTGGTCACCTCTGATGACACCAGGCATACGACTCAAACGGGATGGATTTCTGTTCTGGTTGTCATTTGTAAGCCCGTTCTTTTTGCAGACGTCATAGAGATAGTCGACTCGTTTCCGATATTCCGGATAGTTGTCTGCATCAACTTTGACAATAGCATGAATTGATTTTCCGCCACTGTATAACATTGCTGTGATTGGTAATTCAAGTTCGCGCATTATCGCATTTTGCTTTTCAAGGCTCATGTTGTCAGACTCAACTAATGCGTATCTAAATTCTGTTACGTTGTCATTCTTTACGCCTTTTCCATCCACTGGGTTGAATCGAATCCATGCCCCGGCTTCTGGGTTATAATCGCCTAAAACTGCACCAATATCATCTCCACAATGCGTCAGTTCTTCAATCAATTGTCCTGCGGTTCGGTCGTAAGCTCCTTTATTTGAAGGTTTCCACTTCCCATCTTCATCTTCCCAAGACTGGACGTTGTAGGCGACTGTTTCCGATGGCTCGAATAGCGTTTCAAGGTAACGAATAATCTGGCGTGCTGGATCCCAAACAGTAGGCTCATGGATTTCTTTTCCTTCAATCCAATTCTTGTCGATAATGACCAACTCATCACGCTGCAGAGTGTCATTCCAATCTAACTCATGGCCACCATCTTCTTGCTTGTATGGTGAGCGCCATCCTTGTTCCTTAGCCAGTTGGGTAATTGTTGCGCCTGTAACTGGTTGTCCGGATCCCTCGAACGAAATCCATTTTTTAAAACATTCTCCTTCGTGATATCGCGCAGCGTCTTTTCGGCTCCACACATCCCAGTCGATAGCTGTATAGCCTTCATGCTTCAATGCCATGCCAACATTTGTCCATTCTTGATAAGACAATGCAGCCGGCTCTATATATTCAAGTAGTTCTAGTAAATCAAATTTATTTTCCAAGGTAGTATCACCTACTTTCTTTGGTATAATGGTAGAAAAACAATAAGGAGAACCTTACAACATGATTCATAAAGAAGTAAATACTTATTTACTAGATGAAAATAGCATACGTTCAGTCGCGATTGAAATTGAAGAACCACGTATATGCATGCACTGTAAAAACACGGGAGATCAATTATATATAACCGGGTGTGGTACTTTAGGAAAAATGGATAGGCAAAAAGGTGGAATCTGTATTTTTGCTTGCAAATTTTGTGGCTCTAATACCATTCACCTTATGGAAGTAACTGATAAAAATAAGGATTCTTTTGATTCAGAAAAAGACTATTATTTGAAATCAATTGAAACTATACCATTCAACACAACAAACTCTGCTGAAATATCTGATAGTATAAAAAAAATGTCCCCAGATTTTCATAATATATATAATGAGGCAAATCAAGCTGAGGAACAAAAACTAAAATCCATAGCAGGTATGGCCTATAGGAAAGCTGTAGAATTTCTAATTACTGATTATCTGTTATCCTACCCTGTTGAAGGAGTGTCCGAAGAATGGCTGAAAGACTACAAGACCTCCTTATCCAACAAAATTAATGTGTTACCAAATGAAACTATCAAAAATTTATCTAAGGCAATTTCATTTATCGGTAATGATGAGACACATTACACTAGACGTCATCCAGAACATGATATTGAATCTATAAAAATGTTTCTCAAGGCATTACTGAGCCATATTGATAATGAAATGGTAATTCTTGAAGCAAATAAACTGTTAAACAAACCTAAATAGTTTCTTTTAAATAGTTGATTAACTTGGCATTTGTTGCTATAGCTTTTTCCAACGTTTCAGTCTGAACATCTATTAAAGCTTCAAGAAAAGCTATCCGTTCTTTTAAGTATTGATTTTCTTGTTCCATAATTAATTTCTCCTATTCTGGCACATATTCTGTAGGAATTAACCCTACTGGTAGTCGCCACCCATTAGCAGCAATACGATTAATCATCTTACTTGAATTTTCAAATGACCACGTACCCACATTTTTAAAACCTCGTTGCTCCAATAATCGAATTTGTTTAGGCGTAGCTAGTCCTGCTTCTTTTCGTTTTTGCAAGCGATCAAGCATGAGACTAGCTTTTCCTGCGTTGTCTATCATATCTGGCAGTATCCCTAGTTTTTCCAATGCTGATACTTGTTGCTCAGATGGTGGACCCATCTCCCAACCGAATGAAGGTACATAACTTGTTAAATCTTCTGCTTGAATTGACATTTCAAACTGCAATGGATCCACAAGCTTTTGTTTCCTCTTCCGCATTTCAGCAAGCTGTTTGGCTAAGGCTTCTTCTCGTTCAGCGATGACATCTTTCTCGGCTTGTACTTCTGCATCTTGGATATCTATTGCAAAACCTTGCTCACCTGCATCTTCAATATTCTCTGTCATCTTCTTGGCCACCTCATCACTGCTAGCAATCAAATGCGCCGGATGACAAAGTTCATGCCGTTCTGTGTGCCACAAGAAATCTAGTAAGAGTAATTCTTCTTTACCCGGAAATAATCGAGTTCCACGACCGACTATTTGACTGTATAGGCTGCGTACTTTTGTCGGTCTCAAAACCACAATACAGTCGACAGATGGACAGTCCCAACCTTCAGTTAGTAACATCGAATTACAAAGCACATCGTATTTACCATTGTCAAAATCCTCTAAAATTTCTGCACGGTCTTTTGAGTCACCATCTACTTCTGCAGCCCTCAGACCTTTTTCGTTTAAAATGTCACGGAACTTCTTACTCGTTTTTACTAGTGGAAGAAATACGACTGACTTCCGATTGGAACAATGTTTTACCATCTCATCGGCAATTTGATACAAGTATGGATCTAATGCAGTACCTAAATCCTTTGCTTTAAAGTCCCCGGCTTGTTGTCCAACTGTGGTTAAGTCCAATTTCAATGGAATAGTCAATGCTTTGATTGGTGACAGATACCCTTGTTTAATTGCTTCAGGCAAAGTGTATTCGTAGGCTAATGATTCAAAATAAGATCCTAGATTTCTCATATCGCCACGGTCTGGAGTCGCTGTAACACCTAACACGTTTGACTTCTCAAAATGTTTTAATACCCGTTGATAGCCATCACTTATGCAGTGATGAGCCTCATCAACGACAATTGTGTCAAAAAAATCAGCTGGGAACTTGCTCAGTCGTTTTTCCCTCATTAGTGTTTGAACAGATCCAACAACTACCCGGAAGAAACTCCCTAGGCTTGTCTGTTCCGCTTTTTCGGTTGCTGTTTTAAGTCCCGTAGACTTTTCTAATTTGTCTGAAGCTTGGTCAAGCAATTCTCCCCTATGAGCAAGGACGAGCACACGCTCGCCCATCCTCACACGATCTTCAATTACTTTCGAGAAAACAATCGTCTTCCCGCACCCAGTAGGTAGGACAAGCAGCGTCTTTTTCTTGCCACTTGCCCACTCCTGTTGGATGGATTCCCTCGCTTCATTCTGATATGGACGTAGCTCCATGGGGTCCCTCCTAAGCTATAATCGTAATTCTTCCCGCTTCAATTTCTTCTGACAGTTGTTCTTTGAGATACTCACGGATATTCACAATCGCTTGATTTCTCCACGCTCCTCCATCAGCTTCAAAGATAGCGCCACGAGGACCGTCTTTCATGCGGAAAATAAATTGACTTTCAGGCTGTTTTACTTCTAAAAATGTTCTAAACGGTGCTAGCGTGACTGGATTGGGTACCTTCACAGATGCCTTAGTTGCAACCCCTTGATTAATCGTGACCGCTTGGCTTACACCGTCGTCCCCGGTGCTCTTCACGTTGTCTTCTGATACATTACCAACTACTTTTAGTAAAATATCTCGATAATTATTTGGAACGAATTTGGACTGCAAGGAGATATTAAAATCTTCCATATCTAAGAAATAGTCAAAGTCAAACCGAGGAACAATTGCCTTGGCAACCGCTAACGTTTCACGGCTACCATCAACTTCAAGCAGTCCATTTAAAACAACACTTGATTCATTTTTTACATGTACAATCAACGGTTTATCCGTACGATCTAAGTTTGCTTTCACATAGTTAACAAATCCCGAAAGAGTTTTGATTACTAAGTGTTCTTTTGCAGTGAAGACACGAGGTAGAAGTTCCTCCGATCGTCCCCCGCTATCAATCACTAACCAACGCTCATCATTGTCAAAATTAATCAATCTGTCTTCTGGTTTAATGCCTTGCTCCATTAGATATTGAATTGCCTCTTTTGTCATTGTCATTTATTTATCCTCTTTTCTGTTGTAAGTCGATTATTTGTTGTTTCTTTGCTTCTTCTTTTTCAATCACATCCACCGGTACACCTGTATCGGTTTTTACTTGTCCATCTACTGTATCGATATATGTTTGACCAGGAACGGACGATTTTAATTCATGGGCTTCTACTTTTCCGGTTGTTAAATCTCGACCAGTAAGAACTGTAGTAGATACTCCCTCAACTGGTGCAAGTTTGGTTGTAAAATCACTGCTAACCGCAATTACTTGCCGGTTGTCATCTGGTTTAAAATCTAGTTTAATTGTGACTGTTCGCTTCACACCTGCAGGCGTATTAGGGTCATGGATATTGCTGAACACCTTTTGCAGTTCACCATCCAATTTTTCTTGGATGGCGCCTTCTGCTAGTTCGGATAATTGTAAGTCAATCTCTTTACTCATTATTTTCTCCTCCTAGATTAAAATGCTCCCGCTTGATATCCTGGCAATTGTGGTTGTTGCGGTTGCTGTGGTTGCACAGGTGGCGTTGTAGGCTGTTGTTGAGGTTGTTGATAGTTTTGCGCCGGTGTTGTTTGGTAGCTTGGCGCGGACTGTTGGTACGGATTTGGTGGCGTTTGAGCTTGCCCCTGTTGTAATTGTTGTACGATTGCCGGCATTTCTTTGGTTGTGTAATAGCTTGGGTCACTTGGGTAGAAACGATCTACATCGTTGTAAATAGAATCATTGTAAGTTCGATTTTTAATCTTAACTACTCCTCTTGCTCCAGTGACCAATCCCCAATTCATTTTCAATTTTTCACCTTTACGTTTCTGTCCGATTGAGGCGAAGAAAGCGGATAATAAGCCTTCGGTTGAAGTGTGTAGATATAAGTTATTGAACACTGTAGCTGTTCCTTGATTCGATTCAATCTTTAGTTCAATCTTGGCCATATTGCATGGTGGCAATTTTGAGCTGCTACTCTTCGGTGTGTAACGAGCACGTTCAAATTTAACAACTTCAAAAATATAATCGCCCGGTGCTAAAACAATACCGCCTTCGCTGCTATCTTGGGTAATCGTGTCATCCCATCCTAATTCATGATCTTGTTGAAATTGTTGTGTCATTCTGTTTTCCTCCTAAAATTGTTGTTTTGTTCGTAAATCTTTAATCATTCCAAAGACCTGGTCCCATGCTCCAACCAATACGCCATCAATGTAGCCAGGATCGTAAGTTTCAATCGGTGTGCCCACTGGGTAGTAGCCTTTGGACTCAGTAGCTGCCATAATTTCAGCTGGTAAAACATTGTTCGCTTGCATCAAATCCGCTAAGTTCTTAGGCAACTTTGAATAGTCCACTGCTTCACGTTCAAATGTTGTTGCTATTTGAGTGGCCGGCTGTGGTGTTGGTTCAGGCGGTGGCGTCGTTTGTTGTGGGACATTTGGCACGTCATTTGTTTGCCAGTTATTCATCGGCGGTTGAGTTGCCGTTGGGACTTGTTGAGGCATAAAAATATGAGCCAAGCCAACAAAGCTCATATCCAACTCCTCAGGTAGCCCGAAACGGTTCTTTGCATCCCATGCCGGATGATGTGATGTGTACATGACACGTTTCCCACCTTGTCCTTTAAATTTCTTGCCTTTATCATCACTAGCAACCGATAACGTCTTGTAGTTGCAGAACAAGACCATATCCGCCCATTCTTTCGTAAGTGCTGCAGTCTTAGCAGTTGTCTTATTCCCTAGTTTCAATTCCCAGCGATCATAAGCTCCCATTTCATCCGGTTGCTCAAATTTCACAATTTTGGCATGAGCAGTTAAAACCACATTGATGCCCATTTCTGCTAGGTCAGATAGCTTGTTTAAGAAACGGCCATACTCTTCTTCTAATTTGATGAACCCTTCGCCGTAGCCGAACTCAGTGATACTCTTCTTGTTCGCATTACTAGTGATATATTCAATACACAGGCGCTCTGCCCAGTCGATTGTGTCGACAACTAACGTTTTGCACGGCATTGTCTGTTTTACAAAATCAATTTGTTGCATGAGCATGATCCAACTCGATGGCTTATCCAAACGAGCCACATCCATATTATTGGTACTGCCTTCCGTGTCGATGAACACAGGGTCTGGAAACTGTGAAGCCAGAGATGTTTTCCCAATTCCCTCGGGACCATATATAACTGCCTTCTGCGCTTTTGCAATAACTCCCTTAGTGATATTCATTAAAATGCTCCTTTCGTCCATGTTGGTGTAGTTGGTGTTGCTTGCTGAGGTGTAGGTCCGCCCTCAGGCTTGCTTAATTTATCTTCTGCGACATAGCCATCCTCGATAATAATCTCGCATTCTTCACCTGTAGAGACCCGAGTGGCGATTGCTTGCAGCCCTTCTTGTTCTAACCATTGTCCAAACTCATTTAGCGTAGCCATGTCCATCTGCTCCAGTTTGTCTAAGAGAATAAATCCGCAATCGGGTTTGAGTTTCCGGACGATAGCAGTAGAAACTTTCAGTTGGTCAGAACCACTCATGTTGTCCCATCTCTGCCCGTTATAGATTAAGTCTCCATCGTCAACAGATAATCCTGGAAGTGGCAACTGTGCATTGGTTAATAGAGCCGCTTTGTCTTCACGCACAGACTCCAAATCATTAGATAGCGTGTCATATTGGTTCTGATATTGATTGGCATCTTCCTCAGCTTTTTCTTTGTCGAGGTTGGTCCTTACCTTGCGGTTAATCTCGTCAATCTCTGCAATGTTTTGTTGCAATTCTTCGGTCGATTCATCTTGCAATGTTTCTACAGTTTTCTGAGCCGTTTCAAAATCCGCTGACAAATTACTGAAGCTTTGTTGCTCAGTGACAAGTTGTGCTTGGAGTTCAGCGATACGATCAGTAAGCGTCTGAATACTCTGTTGGGATTGAGTAAGTTGAAAACGAATCTGTTCTACTTCTGTTCGCTTGCGTTGATTCTCCCCATTGCGTGCAAGTATTTCTTGCTGCTGCTTGACTAACTCATTGATGGATACCAACTCTTTGGGAGCGTCTGGATAGTACGGCTGTTCTGCTGCATACTTTTTCTTTTGATCTGCAATCTGACCAATCGCATGACGTTGATTGTAAATTTCTTGCTCCTTGCGTTCTAATTCAAATAATTGATTACCTACCCCAATAATTTGAAGGAGGATATTCGCTTTTTCTTTGCTAGTTGAGTCCATGAATTTCGGCAAGTCGATGGCTAGTTCTTCCACAAAACTGTTAAGCAATTCTTGGCCACCCTTGTCACCATTAGGATCAATAACTTTCAAAGTAGAGTTCTTTCCTTTACGCTCTACTACTAATCCGTTATTCATTACAATCTGCAGGTGTGGTGGCGTCATAGACCCTTCTCGTGTAGCTCGGCTAGGTTTATATCTGTTACCACCTAACGCCCACGAAATGGCGTCTAGCACGCTTGTCTTGCCTTGGTTATTATTGCCACCGACAATAGTGAGCCCATTTGCATTTGGCTCAATCTTTACTGCCTTGACACGCTTCACATTTTCAATTTCTAGCTTATTAATTTTTACTGACATGCTTCTTCCTCCTCAACCTCGGTATCTTCACTATTCTTAACTTCATTAAGCAAAGCCAATTTTTCTGAACAATGCGAGCAATCGCAATCTTCCAACATTTTTTCCCATTCCTTTATTTGATAACTTATAGAAGCTTCCACATCCCCTTCGGTACCTACTTGTGCAATACCTATACTTTCTTCATTCCCTTTTCGATCAATAGCGCATATAGATAGACCGATATCCTCTTTTTCGCATTCTTGGGCTAATTCTATGATCATGTTTTGAATTTTTTCTGTAATCATGTTATATTCTCCTTATAGTTTGTATTTTATTTAATGGCTTACTTCGTCTACCAACGAGGTAGGCTCTTGTTTTATTTTCTCTAACACTTCTTCATAAGTTTCGCTACGAAGCGAAGCTTCTTTGTATCCTACGTTGTCTGGTGGTAGCATACTCATCACCCATTCCATACCCTTAATACTTCCTAATATGATTCCTAAACCGAGCGTCATCAGAAGGATACCTTGACGTCTCAACCTCCAAATTTTTTTCATTTGTTTCCCTCCTTATATTTGGTATACTCACTATGAAAGCGAGGTAAAACCTATGAAATTAAATCATGACTGTGTCAGACAGGTATTAATCGATATAGAAAACAATATGCCTGCACATGATATAATCACTTCCAATATCTTTGAAGAATTTACTAGTTATAAAAAATTTGGTGAAGAGCAATTTAGTTATACTCTTGCAAAATTAAAAGAAGCTGGTTTTATATCTGCTCTTGAAACAACTGCTGACGGTGCTATCAATATCTTTTTAACTATCAACAGTATTACTTGGGAAGGTCATAAATTCTTAGACACTATTCAAAGTGATACTGTTTGGAATAAGACGAAAGAAAAGATAACATCGACAGTTGGGACAACTTCACTGCAAGTCATGGGAGTCGTTGCCACATCGGTTGCCACTAAGCTACTTGGTCTGTAAATAATTTTATTTCAACTCCATCTATTAGAGCGTAGGCAAACGGCTTATGCTCTTTAAATTCATCTGTATCAAATACCTTCTCAATACCTAGTAAGCTGTTACCAGTGATAGGTAACCTCTGATTCACGCCATTCTTTTTTGAATAGAATATAAGTTCCATAATTCATTCCTCCTATACCTTATGTTCATTCATCCACTTATCTAAATCCTTTACATCATATTTAGGCCTTGAATCTTCATCGAAAATTATCTGTTTCAATCCCATCTTCACCCATTTTTTTATAGTGTTGTGCGAAGTACCCGTGTACTTAACCGCCTCTGATTGGTTGATGTATCTTTTCGGGATATAGTTAATCAAGGCTATGTCAAGTTGTTCCCTAGTGATCACTTCTGACATATATTTCACCTCATTCTTAAAAATTTTCATCCCATACTTTATGATTGATTGCGAAATCCTTTACAACGGACATGTAAATTTCTACTAACTTCTTGTCATCAGAGATTGCATCTACTTGATTTAATTTATCTCTCTTAGATTTGCTTATTCCCTCGTCTGCCATTCGACGTCGTTTATTCGTGACGCGTTGCGATAGATTCGCCCCAGCTCTACGTTCTACCTCTTTGTAAATATCACTGCGGACTGTTCTATGAGCATCTCCACCACCTTGGACGCGAACCACTTGATTGATTAATGAATTAGCATTTTTACGCCAATCTAAAGTATTCAAAGCAACAATTTCTGAAACACTATCAATTTTCGTTTCTAATTGTTTAGTGGCTAATTCTTGAGAAGCAAGTTGAGTGACCACACTATTCATGAATTGAAGCTCTGGACTTAGTTTAGATGTATCTAATAAATTTTTATGTTGTTTCTCGACCTCAATAAAATATTGACGAGCTTGTTTTCCTTTATCTGTTCTCTGTAACATAGAAATTTCTTTTGCCATGTCCAATTTCATTGCGTGATCAATTGAAGGACGTCCTCCTTGAGGTTTATCGGATTTTTCCGAAAAACCCATAAAATCATCATTTTCAGTAAATCCATAACCTACCATTCTCTTAAACCAATCCGTATAATTGTCTTTCACTTCTAAATATTCGTGCAGCATTCGACCGCTTACTAAAATTTCGCCTCGTTCATTTTTAAATGTTTTAATTAACTCTTTCATCCGTTCTTTTCTCCTATCTGATGTTTAGTATTTTTTTTATCGTACAAATATGTTCCTGCGCCTTTTCACCATCCCGTTTTCCATTTACAATATCTGACATATACGGACTAGATATACCTACTTCCACAGCTAATTCTTTAAAAGTCATTTTTCGTTTGCGTAATTCATTTCTAATTTTCAAATCTAAATTTTCACTCATCATATTCACCTTCTTTCTACTCTTGAAAATGATAAGCTAACTATTTCGCTAATATCTGAAATTATATATTGACAAAATTAGCGTAAATGCTATTATATATACATAGCTAAATAAGACTACAAAAACCTTTAAATAAACATTTCTAAGTTTGCCGACCGATGAAATTATTATTTTTTATAGGTTCTCTTTAGTTTTAAATTTGCTAAATAATTAGCTTATGAAAACAGTATAATAGCGCAAAAGTTATTTGTCAAACTATTTTAGCGTAAAAGCTATTATATTTTTTGGTATGAGCTTCTGAAAGGCTGATAAATATGAATTTAGTGGAGAAAATAAAATTATTAGCAGTTGAAAAGAAAGTAACATTTGCGGAAATTGAAAGAAAAACTGGGATATCCAATGGTCAAATCAGACGCTGGAACACATCTTCTCCCAAAATAGAGAATATCCAAAAAGTTGCTGATTATTTTAATGTATCTGTGGATTACCTTCTTGGAAGAACAGATGATCCTAACAGTTTAGGAGTTGAACTAAATTTTGATGACACCCTATACAGAGATTATGATAAAGATGAAGAGGATCTTATTGCTGCTTTCCGTCTAGAAAGTGAAGATATGGCTCCTGAGGAAAAGAAAAAGTTTAATAATTCACTTAAGGGTATGATGAAAGTAGCAAAAGAACTACTCAAGGATGACTCTAAATGGAAGGATTAGTTTCTTATGGCAAATTATGAGTATCAAAAAGTTAACGTTGAAGATTATTTGAATTATTCAGATAAAGCCCAAAGCCTATTGTTTCAAATAGCAGCTTATCAAAAGGTTTCTTTGGCTGAATTAAGATATTTTCACATTATTGAATATTTCGAAGATAATTTCAATATTCATTTTACCTTTTTCAGTGAAGATATATCATTAGCCTTTGATAATTTAGTGGATAGCGACGACAGAGCTTGGCAGAGTGCCATTGAACCGGATTCTTCATGGATTAAAAATCCCAATATTGTTAAATCTGCCGACTTCACATTTTTAGATCAGGAAATATGCAGTAGGATATCTGGAATTACAATCCCCATGGGCAAACGAACATTAATTATGATTAACCAAGATTGTGTTACTCAAAGAATCATATTCACTATTCTTCATGAACTTTGCCATTTCTATTTTCACGTAATGGATAAAAGTAAAAAGCAATATTTCGTTTCTCTATCAAATGAACAAATTGATGGAAAATACTCACCTGAGTTAATTCCATTTGAAAATGAAGCCAATATTATAGGTTCAATTCTTTTCTGCACCAATGAAAGACTTGAATATATGCTCAAGAGTGAATATACATTTAAAGATATGTGTAGAAGCTCAAATATGAGTGCTCCCGCAATGCACAACCGATTATTAAACTTTTTTAATTACACTTTAGGTATAGCCTCTGATATCTCCTTAAGTTATGTTTGGAAGTTTAGAAGAGGTAATAAAAGAGTTTTCTTGATTATCAATCGTTATATTTATTCCTGGCGAAAAAAAATCAATGAGGAAAATAAGTTATTAACTCTAGCACAAACTGAGTATATGGATAAACTTGCTGGTTCTTCTTTTTGGAATGAAATATTACAAGATATGGAAGTTACATCTGATGATTTTAAACCTATAGAAGAGGTAAATCCTTTTGGATTTTTGGATGATGATATTTTTAAATAAAAAAACACGCCCCTCCGTCGAAAGAATGGCGTGCTAAGCATAAATAAACAATAGGCTTATTTCGTCATGTCTATTGTATCAAAATTAAGGAGTTGATTCAATTGGCTACTTTTAAACAATACGAAAAGAAAAACGGAACCAGGGCATGGATGTTTACAGCCTATTCTGGCGTAATTAATGGGAAACAAAAGAATGTTACACGTCGAGGATTTAAGACTCAGAAAGAGGCTAAGAATGCCTATGCAAGATTAGAATTGGGGCTTGATGAAGAAAAAATTAGATTAGTAGAAGAAAAAAAGACTTATCAAGATATCTATGACTTATGGATAGTTGAATACACTCAGACAGTTAAAGAATCTACTCTACTTAAAACCGAGCGCCTCTTTAAAAATCATATTTTACCCGCCTTCTCTACGCTTTACATTGATGAAATAAAACCACTTGACGTACAAGAACAAATGACTGCCTGGCACAAGAAGTTAGCTGGTGCAAATACAGTAATGAATTATGCTGGTCTTGTATTTGATTACGCTATGCGCATGCAAATAATAACCATCAATCCGACAAAGATTATTAAAAAGCCTGTTCGGAAAAAGAAAGTGAAAAATGATGACGATCTTAACTTTTATGATAAGCCTGAATTAAAGGAATTTATGGCCGCTGCTGAAAAATCTATTAATTTCAGAGCCTATGTATTTTTTCGACTACTAGCTTTTACAGGTATGAGAACTGGTGAGTCACTGGCTCTAAATTGGTTGGATATTGATTTTGAATCAAAGACACTTAATATCACCAAAGCTGTTAGCAGAAAAGAAACAGGCCTATACATCCAACCACCTAAAAACCCGTCTAGTATTCGACGCATTTCGTTAGATGATAAAACATTGGACATTCTACAAGAATTTAAGAGTGATATCGAAAATGAAGATGACTTAATATTTATGTCTGACAAAAGAGGAATTTTGTCTACCTCCAAGCCCAGAAAATGGATGTTAGCTATTCAGGATAAAGTAGACGAAAATAGAAAAAAGCCCATGAAACGAATTTCAGTACATGGATTTAGACACACGCACGCTTCTCTCCTTTTTGAAGCTGGAGCAACTATAAAAGATGTTCAAGCACGTTTAGGACATTCCGATATTCAAACCACGATGGACGTCTATACACATGTCTCAAAACATGCCAAAGAACAATTAGCTACAAAATTTAATAACTATGTAGATTTCTAGTTTTTGATGTAGATTTGATGTAGATTTGTAGACAAACAGGGATAAATAGAGAAAACAAAAAATGTCAAAACCCTTGTAAATAAAGAGTTTTGACATATACTGACAAGTAGTGAAACACTACAATGGAGACGGCGGGAGTCGAACCCGCGTCCAAACATATTGCCACTTCAACTTCTACGCTCATAGTTATACTATTAAAGTTTCGCTTTGTTGTCTGCCGCATAACAGGCGTCGAACATCACTAGTCTGATGAGCTCCTCTAAATTTTACAGACGGAAAAATTTAGCGTATCCCACTAAGTTTGAGACCCTTACTCGAGCACATGGGCGATACCGAGAGGATCTACGCTAACTGTTTTTAGGCAGCTAAAGCGTAAGTGTTATTATTGTTTTTAGCAGTTATATTTAACTGTAACGTTTTAGCGTAGACGTAACCTACGAAGCGCAATTCAAGCTCAACTATGCCTGTCGAATCCGTAACGTCCCCGTAAAATAAAAGAAGTTACTTCATTGTTGCTAAACTATTGTACCATAAATTCTAAACTATGTGTAGTTAATCAGCTGGCAAACCTGAAAAAATCCCCCATTTTATAGCGTTTATCCACTCATCAGCCAAACAAATCAGCCTACGTTAAAAAAAAGTGCATTCTATTTTCTACTCATTTCCCTCTATGATAAACTGTGTTTAACGGTATGAAGATACTCCTATTTGCATCACTTTTTACATACCCGCACCTTGTCGACCACACAAGGTGCTTTTTCTATGGTCTGCGTTTTGTATCGCTTCAAGCGGTTTATTTGATATCTTCATCATGATAGCCCTCAAACATTTGGAATAACCTGTTAATCTCCTTCATTTCAGTTGGATACAGCTTTTTTACCACAGTATACTGATTACTTCTTCTGAGATAAGAATTGTTTATCTCCAAATCCGTTGCTTTCACAAAGAAAAAACTACAGTCTTCCTTCCCTCCATCATAAGCATTATCCGTATATTCTCCACATTTAAGCAACAATGAGTACCATCAACTGTCTTTTTTTCATACCTAACTAATTGTGAAGCCACATAATAATCACTAATTGAGCTGTCAAATTTTTCAAACGGCTCAGAATATATATAACGCAACAAGACACGGATCGCCTCGTGATTATTTGTCGTATAAGCTAAATCAATTAGCCATAATTCCTTGCAACTATCTTTTTCGATGCCTCGTAACACGCCTTTAGATAGTAAGTTTTATCTATGAGATTCGCTTCTAACATAGCTACCGTTTTCAATAAGTCTTCTTTTGTTAATTCGTTTATCATCTGTCGCTCCTCATTTGTCTACTATTAGCTATCCCACGACTCATTATATCAAAAAAAATCAAGCAATTTCCAACTTATGTTGAATCATTCCATTCCTAAAGGACTCGCAGATTAGCTCGTATTAATCTTTATTTTTTCGATTAGCTAGCCATTCTACTATTTCATCATTAGCCGCGTACCCACTCCCAGCTTCACAGTGCATGTCTGTCGAATGTTCACTTTTATTAAATAAAATCAATTTTTTATTTTCTGCTGGAATTTTATGGAAAAACTCTTTAGCAAGCTTACTTGGATAAAAATGTTCTTTTTCAGCCGCCAAAACTAACGTATCCGTCACTAATCTAGTGTAGGCAATTTCTTCACTCAATTCTTGTAAGTGTACCAACAATTCATTCAAGCTAGAGGCTCCTATCACCCATTTAGCATGCTCGGCTTGCCAATTCAAGTAAGGCTGCTTTGAAATGAAATAAGAAATCAATTTTTCCAAGACATCGGGAAAGCCTTTCGTAAGATATCTATGTAAAAAAGTAGGAATAGATGATTTAAACGACTCAATCATTGATGGGAAATAATTATATAATACAATTCTGTCATACAACTTCTGATCTAAACTAGCCGCTCTAGAAAGTAAGAGTCCGCCTAGAGAAAGGCCAATTCCTATCGTATACTCTGAAAGTAAATAGTTCGTTTGATAGAACTCTTTCACCACAGAAGCAACTTGATTCCAATTTTTGTCAAAAGGAAGTGGATAATTGCGGATGACATCCGATTGCCCAGGTCCTTCGTAAATAATCACATCATATCCATTCTCTGTGAGATATTTTGCATTTGTAAAATATAGCTCTTCTAATAACGCATCAAATCCTCCACAAACATAAACAGTTCCTTTTGACTCGGGTGTTTGCTTTGAAAAAAAGACCGTTCTTAGTAACGCATTTTGATAGCTAACTGAATGAGTTACATAAGCCACATCTATTTTTTCCAAGCCTTTATAAAATAAGGTCACCGATTTATCATACATCGTTCGTTTACGTGAATCATGGGGATCCAAAAAAAATTCTGCTGCTTGATAGTAGCGACTGGCTCTAAGGTAAGCCTTTCCTACTACTTGTGGCTCTGTAAACAAACTCGCACGCGTCTCAAGCTTTTCTGCAAATTTTTGCCACTCTCTATGCCATGATTCATAGTTACCATCTTTAATTTTTTCCGTAACGTTGGCTACTTCCGTGAAATCTGAACCTCCTGTCGAACCATACCAAAGTAATCGATAAGTTTCAAATTCAAATTCAAATTTCTTAAAAAAATGCTTTTTCATCCCGTTCATCCTCTCTTTTTCCGTTATAATTAGTCTACATAGAATAAAAAATAAAAAAAGAAGGTACTTAGAGGTAACTAGCCATGACATATATTTGCGATGAAAAAAAACATTTAAGAAACTTAGCTTCTCCGCTTTTGGGAAAGTGGATACCCTTCATCATTTTAAACTTAGAAAACAAGGCATGCACATTCGCAGAACTGGAGCGATCAATTGAAGGAATTTCAAGAAAAGTCCTAGCAGAAAACTTGCATTCACTCGTCAATATGGGATTACTCTCAAAAAAAGGAGCCCCTTCAACTGGACATCCTGTTGAATATTCTCTTTCTGAATTGGGTCTATCTGTACTTCCGGTATTTTATAACCTAAAAAAATGGCTTGTAGACAATGAAGAATTATTGAGGAACAATCTAGCATCTAATAAATAAATTAACCCCTTCTACATCGTAATAAAAGAAAATCATCGCAAGGCGACCTCTATTACTGAGTGGTGTTCCCACAAACAATAACCAAGGCGCTTACGATGATACAAAAAAGTTAAACTGATAACTGGTTCAATAAGTGCTTTTTTCTTGAAGAGAGATTATTTTTTTGATGGTATTTAATACACCATTCTCATCATTAGATTGAGTGATAAAATTCGCGACCTTCTTTGTTTCCTCAAACCCGTTTCGCATCGCAAAACTATAGTCTGCACAGGCAAGTAACTCGATATCATTTAGGCCATCCCCAAACGCCATTGTCTCTTCATAACTTACCCCTAAAATTTCTTGTAGCTTATTCACGGTCGTCCCTTTATGAACATTGTAGTTTGAAATATCGATCCAAGCAGCTTCCGAAGCCACTAGATAGGCTTGGTCTTTAAATTCATCAAGCTCTTTGACCGTTTCAAAGCACCGTTTATGAGCATCGAACACAGTGATTTTTACAAAATCATCGGTAATTTCTTTTAAATTATCGACGCTTTTAACAACTTGATACGATCCTCGAACAATTTTTTCTTCATCTTCTGACACAGATGATTTAATGACTGCAGCTGTAGAAGTACACGCAATAATTGTCTGATTTTCGGCGATTTTCTCCAGTTTTTCAATAATACTCAAGCCAATTTTATTCGGCAACAATGACTGATAGACAAACTCACCATTATGTTTAATCCGTGTGGCACTGTCGCCCAGAATCCATAAATCTTTTGATAACTCTGGACCAAACAATTCCTCTACCCGCTCACATTGTTTGCCTGTACAAGGCGCAAACTCAATACCTTGCACATTTAACATTTTTTTGACCTGGATATATAATTCTTTATCAAAGCTTCCCTGGCTATTTAAAAAAGTTCCGTCCATATCTGTTAAAATTAATTTGATCATCGTGTTCCCTCCCAAGTTCAAACCTATTTAATTAATGTTGTTTATTAAGTTTATCAATTATATAAAAATAGTCAAGTCATTTTTTCTATTCTAGCGACTTTCAATAATAAGATTTACATTACCTATAAACTGACCTATACTTAATTAATCTACTTAATAAATCTAGGAGGAATTAAATGACTTCCAAAAAAAATCTCATCCGCCAAGCAAATATCGATGCAGTCACCTCTTGTATTTTTAAAAATGAACGAATGTTTGCTGCAGAAATAGTCGCTACTACACAAATTAGCATGGTCACGGTGAATGTTTTACTCAAGGAGTTAGTTGATCAAACTATATTACTCGAGCATCCGAATGTGCAAAAAGAACTTGGGCGGCCTGCGACTCAATATGAGTTTAACTATAATTCACAAAAATCTCTCCTCTTTTCTTTTATAGAATTTGATCATCAACTTTATGTCGATATATACACGATAAATATGGGCGGAACCATTCTCTCACATAAAAAAGAGGATTTTCATGAAATCTCGCCAGAAAAGTTTCAATTATTGATTGCCGCTAATTTGAGCGATCAGACAACGATTGACTCGATTGCCGTTTTATTTCCAGCAAAAGTAGCCAATGGTGTGATTACCTCTAGTTGGTATGAGAAGATGAATGACTGGAACGTCGAACAATTAGTCAAAGAAGTAACTGAAATTACGTGCTATTTTCAAAATGATGCCCATGTCCTAACGGTTGGTTATAGTATATTGAACCATATCAAACTATCCGAAACTATCGTCGGCGTTTATTATCCGCAAAACAGTGTCCCTGGCGTCACTATCATCGGAAATTCGACCCTTCTAGAAGGCCAAGTTTCATTAGCTGGTGAAGCCAAATACTTACCTTTATTTATTGAAAAAGGAAGCGCAAAAAATAGCCAAGAATTTATTGAGAATCTCAATTATCTCTTAGCCACTTACAATGCCGTCATTGCGCCCCACCGTATCATTATTTCCATTGACAATTCAATGAAAGAAGCTGTCGAGCACTCATTATCTGAAAATACCTACTTAAATAAACAAGCCAATGTCCCGATCATTAATTACGCTGACAATATTGAGCAATCCATTGTCTATGGGCTGCATTGGATGATTTACAGAGGCACGCCTTATGATTTAGCCGTTTATTAAACAAGCACTCGCAAAAATAAGAGGTTGAGACTTATAAAGTTGTCCCAACCTCTCTTTTTTTGTAGACACACCCATCCTGAAATTCAAAGCGTGGAGAAGCCCTCTCAACGTTTATTTTTTGTATGCACACTCGTCTTCATAATCTCAGTAACCTTCTTCTCAGCAAATATTTCTGTCTCCTTCGTAAAACATCTAATCTTGGTCATTCATTTTTTGTTCTACTTTACACGGATTCCCTTTAGCAACACAATTATCTGGAAGACTTTCGGATACTACGCTTTCTGCTTTTACCACGGCATTTTCACCAATAGTCACTCCTGGGTAAATCGTGACATTCGCGCCAATAACACAATTATTTTTGATTGTTACTGCCTTCGTATACATAAATTCCCCATCGTTTGGATTGATTGATTGTTCACTTGTAAGAATGGTAACCCCCGTACCAAACAAAACATTTTCTCCAATCGAAATCTTCCCTTCGTCCAAAAAGGTACAATTGGAATGAATCAAACAATGATCACCAATCTGAATATTTCTCCCATAACTAAAGAAAAAAGGCGGCTCAATTCTGACTTTCTTTTGAACACCGAAAATTTCTTTGAACAGACAAAATCTTAGCACAATTTCATCTGGTTTCGTTTGGTTAAACTCCCTCATCCGATGTTCGGCAAGAAGTCGCTCTCTTGATGGGCTCTGACAGCTCTCCAAATAAGGTGCCCCTCGCTCTATTCTTTTTTTTATTTGCATAGAATCATCCCTAACCATTTATTTAAGTTGGTTTATTAAGTGTTTTAATTATAGACAGAGAAGGCATACTTGTCAATTAGGAATCTAGGCCATTTGTTTAGTAACTCTGACTAATTTGAGACAATAATCATGATTTATCTATGGTTTTACCTATCTGAAGAACCCGCCTTCTAAAAAAAGAGCCTGAGACTGGGACACAACTTTATAAGTTATGTCCCAGTCTCAGGATCTCTTTATCCGAATAAACGGTGGGTACAGAAGCAACTCCATCTTCACTCCGCCCCATCAATTTCTAAAGGTGGAACACCTTAAGAATTGAAGGACTGCGTTCCGCTCTCAACAACTTCTACGCATGGGACATGCTAGAGTTGAAGGTCTTCACTCCGTAAAACCACTTCGATCTCATCAATCTCTAAAGGTGAAACACCTTAAGAATTGAAGGACGTTGTTCCGCTCTCAACAACTTCTACGCATGAGACATGCTAGAGTTGAAGGTTCTTATTGCTGTAAAACACAACAAAGTATGAGTTGATGTTGCACAGTACCTACCCGGTTCTCAGAGTTAAACACTTCTGTCCCAACCTCAAGCTGTTGTATTGATTCCTTTTTTCCACACATCATAGACTAAACAGAGAGTTATCTGCCTCTTCTAATTTCCCTTTAGCTATGCGCGTTTTGACCATAATTGGCTGCTTTTTCCAACACGACAGCTATCTCATTCTTGCTTAACAAAGTTGGTGTACCGACACTTTTTGCATGAATGTACAATTTAGCTAAAAATTCGATATCTGCAGCCGTTCCATACGCTTTTTCTAGGGTCTCACCTACAGCCAATACACCATGATTGCCCATCAATATTCCTTTATTGTCTGCCATCACTTGAAAAGCTTCTTCTGCAAGCGCCATAGTTCCGAATGTTTTATATTTGCAGCATCTGATTTTTTCGCCAATCAAACCAACTAAATAATGGATAGGTGGAATTTCTTCGTTCAAACAAGCCACAGATGTTGCATATTCTGAATGTGTGTGCACAACAGAACCAATCGTCGGATGATTCTGATAGAAAATTCGGTGTAAGTCATACTCACTCGAAGGTTTTCTTCGCCCTTCTACAATATTACCTTCTAAATCTAAAAGAACAATATCCTCAGGCAAGGTTTCCTCATAATTAAGACCACTGGGACTAATCAACATGAGCTGCTCTTCTCGTAAAAAAGTACTAATATTCCCACCCGTCCCTGTGGTTAGTTGGTCGGCTAACATCTTCTTTCCATAAGTTACAATTTTTTCTCGTTCTATCTTATAACGCAAGTCCTCACCTCTTAAGCTATGTTTAATAGTTCATTGGCCAAGCTCTCATCACAGATTAATACATTGATTAAACCACCACGGATGGCTCCCAATGTTGCTTTCGCGCGTTCTTTTAAACAAACAGCACCAATACTTATAGGCGCACTTTTTAAAGACTCTAATTCTCCTGAAATTGGAAATCGGTTTTTATACAATACTTCATTCCCGCTTAAATCAAAGGCTCGTCCCATCATCGTGCCGACTGCTCCTTCATTTCTTAAAACTAGTAAATCTTGATTGTCCAAAATACCCGATGAAACAAGTGTATTATGTGCAACTTCTAAATTTCCTATTCCACCAAACGCGATATTCATTTTTTTCCCTAATTTGATATTTTCAATAATTTGAGGTTGTGATAGAAGGGCTTCTTGTAGCATTTTTGAATCAACAAAAGCAGGTGCATTAAAGAACTCATGATGTCCGCCAACTTTTTGAGCCAATCGAAAAACCAACTCATTTCCATCTTTGGATTCACCTTCTGATCCTAAGCTACCATTTAGCTGAACAACTTTCATGTCACTCATTTTTATTTTGGGAAAATTACTCACCATTTTTTCTACTGCATTCCCCCATGAAATCCCTAAAATAGAAGTTTCTGTTAAAATGCTACATAAATAATCTGCAGAGGCTTTTCCAACATTTTCCATATTATAATTGTACTCACCTAAATCTTTTACAACAATCACATCTTTGAGTTGAAACATTTCTTGCAGCTGACTCATTAAACGATTATTTCGTTCAAATGGGGCTTCAATAGAAATTTTAACAATCTCTTTTTCCCGAGCTTCTTCCAAAATTCTAGAAATTGAGGGACGTGAAATACCCATTCTTTTGGCAATTTCACTTTGGTTTACTCTGTCTAAATAGTATAGTTCTGCGACCTTTAATAGTGTGGAAATATCGTATGCCATCATTTTCCTCCGAATTACCAAATATATTTACGTATATTTTTGAGTACATCAACTACTCCATCTTCATCATTTGATGCACAAACTCTTTTTGCTTTTTGTTTTAACTCTACCACAGCATTTCCCATGGCAATCGAGTTTGAAAATAATTCAAACATAGATAAATCATTCTCATTATCTCCAACAACATACACGTCTTCCTTATCTATATTATAATACTCTACCAGTTTAGCCAAGGTTTTTCCTTTATTGACACCACTTGGGGCTAATTCAATAAATTCTTCATGACCTTGTATACAATAAAATTGATTAGAAAATTGTTGGTTAATGTTTCCCTTTATGTTATTAATAATTTGCTCTTTTTCACAAATCATCAGTTTTAAATACTGGTCGCAACGACACTCCTCTATCCTTCTAAACCAGATATCACTTTCAGTCAGATAACAAAATTTTATCGCTGAACTGTTCAGTTTATTCGTAATCGAGATAACAGAATCTTCTTTGACAGCAACCAATGTCAAATGTTCTTGTTCACAATATTGTTGTACCTCAATAAACTGATGGCCAGAAATTGTTTTTTCGTATAACTTTTCACCTGTCTCTTTTTGAATACACGCGCCGTTGTACAGGACATGAGCTTGCTCACCGGATGTCTGGAGTGTTTTAAATAAACGCTTAATTCCTGCTAGGTTTCGCCCTGAACAAAAAACAACCTGTAATTCAGGGTCATCCATACACCGCTGGATCTCTTTTGTTACGTTTGGCGTGAGCTCCCCTTTGGAATTCAATATTGTTCCATCAATATCTAATGCTACTAATCGCATACGTTTTTCCTCCTTAAAAACAGACTAAAATAAAACTTGTCAGCCAATTCACAGGAATCTACACTATTTTTGAAAAAAGAAGGGCTGAGACTGTTAGGTCCCAATCCTTCAGAATAACTATTACTCAACCACGCTTTTTTCCTTACTATTGGGTAGTTATTTTCCCAAATTTTTCAAAGCCTCCAAAGCTTGCTCCATAAATGTTTCTTCATCTAACCCAGTAAGAAGGCCTACAGAATTAATTTGCGGAATTCCTTTTGCATCTTCTGGATCAATTGGACTTGTAAAGGCCACTAAATCAATCCCTCCATTTACAACCGCTCCTTTGACCATACCCGGACTTACTTCTTCTATTTCTACTTCATAACCATGTTCTGATAACAATTCAACAATTCGCTCTCCAACCATTGCTGAGCTGACTGTTCCTGATCCACAAACGGACAATACTTTGATTTTTGACATTTCTATTTCCTCCAATGTTTTATAAGGTAATTTTATTTAGTACTTGTAAGACTTCTTTTTTGTTTGTTGCCGCGCAAATTTTTTCTAAGTCTTCTTTATTTTGGAAAAACTTCATCAATTGTTTTAATAGTGCCAATTGTTTTTTAGGATGCTCCATCGCTAATGGGAAAAACATCTGGCAAGAAAGCTTCATTTCGGGATTGCCCATCATAGAAACTTCTATTGGATTTTTTGTCACAACCACACCAATGCTAGGTCGTAAGATATGATTCGAATCGGTATGAGGAATGGCTATATTGTAACCATCTGCAGGCAAGCCAGTCGGATAAATCTTTTCTCGATCAATCACTGCTTGAACATAACTCTCTTTTGCGATTCCTTTGGCAACAAATTGTTCCCCCACCATTTGAATTACTTCCTCAAATGTCTGAATATCCTGATTCAAAAAAATACAACTTTCTTCAATTAATTGATTATCCACCATACTATTTGCCCCCATTAAGTCTGATTCGGTTGTAGCACGACTTTAATTTCATTTCCCGCTAGTACTGCCTCAAATGCTGCTTCCCATTCCTCTAGCGGATAGACCTTTGTAATTAATTTTTTTGCATCAATTTTGTTTTCTTTCATTAAATCCAATGTAATTAACCATGTAGAAGGCTTTTGCGAACGAGAACCGATGATAGTCATTTCTCTTTGAACAATCGAATTCAAATCCAATAAATTCTCATTTTTGGAGAAAACGCCCATTTGTACTAGTGTTCCTTTTTGTTTTAAATAATCAAATGCGTTCTTCACTGCTGGTGCAGCACCTGAGCACTCAAAACAATAATCTGCACCAACACCATTCGTCAATTCCTGAATAATCGAAACAGCGTCCTCTGTTTGTGTATCAATGACATGATCTGCACCCACTTCTTTAGCTGTCTGCAATCGCTGTTTATCTTGGGTAATCCCTAGTACAATTACTTTCGCACCGATTCCGCTCAAAACTTGCGTTAAACATAATCCGATTGGTCCAGGGCCGATAACAATTGCATAATCATTCTTTTTGACTTGTGTTTTTTCCATACAAGCATGCACACCACAAGCAATAGGTTCCGTAATTGATGCTTCCAGTAAAGAAATCTGATCATTCAACAAATGGATACTCTCTTGTCTTGTTAACACATACTCAGCAAAGCTGCCGTTAACTTGGGAACCTAATCCCTGTCTCTTTAAACAAAGATTGTATTCTTTATTTTTACAAGACGCACATTCTCCACAAGTTGAAAATGTTGTTTCACTAGTCACTAAATCACCTAGTTTAACCTGATCAACGTCCGGTCCAATCGCTTCTACAATTCCTGAAAACTCATGTCCAAGAACTAGTGGTGTCTTTAAACGGTCATATTCCCCTTTAAATCCGTGCATGTCCGTTCCGCAAATCCCCGTATACATTACTTTTACCAAAACCTCTGCATTCATTGGTACGGGTTTGTCAATTTCTTGAAGCACCATTTGATTATATCCAGGAGCTGTTTTGACTAATGCCTTCATGCAGCCACCTCTTCGTTAGTTGGTGTCTTATCATTTTCAATGAATGACCAAACTTTTTCTTTGTTTTTTTTGAAGACAATATACATCACAGCATATATAGCCACGACCACGCCCATCAACACATAATTACCTGACAAGAAGCTCAAGAAAATCAAGGCCATCACTGGATTATACAAAATACCAAAACTTGTGATCATCATAGCGCCTTCTGGAATAGTTACACCTACTTGAGCTGCAACTTCTGTAAAATAAGGGGCGGTGAATGTACACACATACAACCCAATTGTAAACCAGATAACACCGGAGATAATCCCTTTAAATACATTGCCTTTTGAGACACAGATAATCATTTCAACCATATAAGGTAAAGCAATCAAATCAACTAATGGTAAAGTTTCATTTCCTGGAAGCACCATTGCTAATAGAACCATAATAGGAATCAAAATTAGCCCCGTCATCAATGTCGCTGGTTCTCCATAACCAACTGCATCATTCACTGAAAGCAACCATTCTCTATCTTTTCCGTTTCCTTTTGCGGTTTTCTTACTTGCATTCGTTAAGCTAGTAAATGCAGAAGCAAAAATACTTGCCACTCTTGGGAAAACAGCCATTACCGCGCCCGTTGCTAGTCCGACACTGAAGACGCTGCCCCAGCCTTCCAAAGTCGTAAGCGCATTTAAATTCCCCATAATTCCAATCAAAAGTCCTAAGAACAAACCTAATGTAACAGGTTCTCCCAAAAATCCTAGTTTTTTCTTCAAGGTTTGTGGGTCCCAATTTACCTTATCTGCGCCTAACTTGTCTAATAACCAATTCATCGTAATAGCGTAAGGAACACTACAGACATGGTGTGGTGCAGTTAGCGTAGTTCCAGGAAGATTGTAGTATGACGCCCACCGTTTGGAGATTACTTCTCCAAATAACATGACATATAAATTTTGTACAATCATACATGTCATAGCAAGTATCATATTATTGGTGATCAAATAAATCATTGAGCCCCAGACCATAAATGAATAATTATTCCACATGTCACTCGGCATGAAAACATCTGTCCATTTAATTAGGAATAAAACTACTTGCAATACCAATCCGACAACCAAAAAGATGACGCCAATTTGTGTAGAATAAGCGATTACCGAAGTCGCTTGCCAACCTGTATCTAATACGGGTAAGCGAATCCCAGTTTGTTCAACCATTTTGTTAATGACCGGTGTGATAATAGGAACAAACGAATTAACAATCAAGTTAAATCCTGTTAATCCAATCCCCGCATTCAAGGCAGACTGAAAAGCTTTCTTTGGTGTCACCCTCAAAAACAACGCCACAATGAACAACATGATCGGAACAACTACCGCCGCTCCAAAAGAGTTTAAAATACTTTGCAATAATTCCAATTCTTTCCCTCCTAATGAAATTTATTTCAAACAAAAGAACTTTATACCCGTATTGTTACATATCGAACATTTGCTGTCAACAACTTTTTAGAAACGCTTACACATTTGGTTTTACTGACATTGTCAAGGAACTAATTATTAAACATCACTAAAAATACAAAAATATACTTGTTGACATTTTTTCACAACGGTGAAATAATGTAATTGAAAAAATAGAAATTAGGAGGGTACATTATGTTAGAAAAATTAAAGAGCATCGTTTGTAAGGACAATCAAGCACTTCCTAAAAACGGACTCGTTCTTTGGACAAGCGGAAATGTCAGCGCTAGAGATCCAGAAACTGGGTTTGTAGTCATTAAACCTAGCGGAATTCATTTTGAAGATTTAACTCCAGAGAAGATGATTGTTGTAGATTTAGAAGGTCATGTCATCGAGGGCGAGCTAAAACCATCAGTAGATACGGATTCTCATCTATATGTCTATAAAAACTGTCCCGATGTATTTGGCATCACTCATACGCATTCACCCTACGCTACTTGTTTCTCTATTCTTGGTGAGCCATTGGAGATTTACACCACAACTTCAGCTGCGGTTTTCGGTAACACCATTCCTACCTCAAACATTGCAGCTGTTGGAGAAAAAGCAATTGGAGAAGAAATCTCTAGATGCTACAAAGAAACAAATTGTCCGGCTGTTTTATTAAAGAACCATGGGGTGTTTACAGTTGGAAAAAGTGCCACATCTTCATTAAAAGCTGCAGTCATCTTAGAAGAAACAGCCCAAAGCGTCTATTTCGCAAAAACATTGAATCAAGGGATTTCACCTCTAGATACAGACTATGTTTCTGAGGTCTACGATTTCTACCAAACTAATTATGGTCAATAAAAACGAAAGGGGTTTCAAAATGTCACAAAATCATTCAATCTCAGAAGTACAAACAGCTGCTACAAATATCAGAAAGCATGTCTTACAGTTAACACTTGAAAGAAATGGGTGCTACCTTTCTCAAGCTTGCTCTTCAGCGGAATTGTTAGCAACTCTCTATCTCAGAGTTCTTAATATCACTGAAAGTAAAGCACCTAAAGTTCCTGGCCCATTTCCCGGAACACCTTCTAACGATAACATGGACTATATTCAAGGCGCAGACTATCATGGCGACTTATCTGCACCCTACGATCGCTTTTTCATCTCTCCAGCTCACTATGCTGCCCCTGTTTATGCAGCACTCATTGAAGCAGGCAGACTTTCGCAAAGCTCATTAGAAATGTTTAACCGAGATGGCTACGCAATGGAAATGATTGGCGCAAATCACACCCCAGGATTTGAGAATGCTGCGGGAACTTTGGACCAAGCGATTAGTGTTGCAGGAGGAACCGCTCATGCTAGAAAACTCCGCGGAGAAGATGGCAAAATTTATGTCATGATGTCAGACGGTGAAATGCAAGAGGGCCAGCTTTGGGAAGCCATCCAAGCTGCGGCATTCTACAAATTAGATAACTTAGTCCTCCTTGTAGATGTCAATGGCTCTCAAGTAGAAGGAACAACCGACTCTGTTATGGCTATCGAACCATTAAAAGCTCGGTTTGACGCATTTGGAGCAAAAGCCGTCGAAGTCGACGGACATGATATAGAAGCAATTGAAGAGGCAACAAAACAAGGAGAAGTTGGGAAACCACTCGTTATCTTATGTTACACAAACCCAACTCAAGGAATACCTTATTTAGAGGAACGCCGCCCAATTCTTCATTTTGTACGCTTAAAACAAGGAGAAGAATTCGACAAATACCAAAAATTTTATAATGAAATGGCATAAAGAAAAGGGGTAAAATAATGAAAGTAGAATCAAATGTTCATTCAAAAAACATGATTAAATTCGCACAAGAAAACGAAGATGTTCTCGTATTATCTGCTGATTTAGGCACCTCATGTGAAGTAAAAGAGTTCCCTAAAGTATTACCTGAAAAATATCTTTCTATGGGGATAGCAGAACAAAACATGTTAAGTTGGGCTGCTGGACTTGCGAGAGAAGGCTTCAGACCCTTCTTACACACATTCGCTGTCTTCTTATATCGACGCCCATTAGATCAGTTGGAAATGTCCATCGCTTATCCAAACCTGCCTGTTTCTTTACTAGGATTCGTTCCAGGTATCACTACCCCTGGTGGCGTCACACATCAATCAATTGAAGATGTTGGAATCATGCGAACGATTCCTAATATGAATATTTTTGATTGCGGGGATGCTACAGATGTCGAATCCGTTTTACAAATTTGTAAAGAGTTAAACGCACCGATTTATGTCCGGATGTTACGAGGAGAAATGCCTCGCCTATTCGATCCAAAACAACCAACAGAGTTTAACAAAGGGCGCGTAATCTCTGAAGGAACAGATATTACACTCTTCTCAAGTAGTATATGTACAGAGGAGGCTATGCGTGCTACACAATGGTTAAAGAACAAAGGAATTTCTGTGCAACATGTTCATATCACTACATTAAAACCATTTACAGATCCTTTAGTCGTTGAATCCATCAAAAAAGCCAAGTATGGCGTAGTTACTATGGAAAACCATACCGTAATTGGTGGGTTAGGAACAGCTGTTGGTGAAGTAATGCTTGAAAATCAACTAAACAAAAAATTAGTGAAAGTTGGTATCCAAGATGAATGGACACACGGTGCGTCAAAACCCTACTTAATGAAGAAATATCATTTAGATGCGGCTTCATTAATCAAAGCAGTTGAACAAGTGTTAAATCAAGAGCTGAACTTTAACGAAGATGAATTAGAAGCGATTCGTTTAGAAGACTATGACCGCGTATAATCAATCTAATTTCTTCTAAATTTAAATTGAATACTCAGAATCCCACAAGTTTCCGATACACCAATCAACACTTGTGGGATTCTTCCTTTTTATCGATTACTTTGGCTAAACTTGTTTCTTTGTTAAATCAGACGAATTTCTGAGCTATCTTCATCATTAAGCATAATTCAAACAAACATTGACGTCCACTTCCTAACTACGTATACTTCAAAGTGAAGAGCATAGAAAAAGACCTATTGCCAAATTGACACAGATAACTTTATAGGAGGAATTCACGTGACCGTCATCACCGACTACATTCAATCAGCACCTACAGAACAACAAGAATATTTACAAACTGTTTACAAAATCGCGAAAGAAGTTTTGCCTGATGCAGTTGAAAAAATGAGCTATGGTATGCCCACGTTTTTTCAAGGAGAAAATTTAATTCATTTTGCAGGGATGAAAAAACATTTGGGTTTCTACCCAACACCCTCTGCCATAGAAGCATTCTCAGAACAGCTTTCCGACTACAAAACAAGTAAAGGAGCCGTTCAATTTCCCTATAACAAACCGCTCCCTAACGCTTTAATTAAGGAAATGATTGAATTTAGAAAAAATGAGCAGCAAGCTTAGCTCACATACAGGTTCCACAGTCCCCCTTCAAAAATGGTGTAAATCCTCATTTTTGAAGGGGTTCTTCTTTATTTTTACTCTCTTTAACTTGTTATTCTCGAATTTTCTTCTTTTTTTCACACTCTTAGGACTTTTTTTACCCTTTTTTACATTTGATTTAAGTTTTGTCGATTATTCTATAGATACATTAACAAAAGGGACCATTTCCCTCTTCCGATTCCCTTTTATTCTCTTGTAAAAGGAATTTTGTTAATTTTCAAGTGAGAGTGGCTCATCTGCCACCCTCACCCTCTCGTGGATGAACGTGGTGTTATGACTCTTTTTCGAGAATTAACGATGGTTTGTTCTCTGATGTTTGAGGTGTAGGTTCGAATCCTACCGTTCACGTAGCGCGAAATTATGCGTCGCTGTTTACTTTTGAAAGGAGCCGATCTTTATGAAAAAAAGAGTTGCTGCAATAACCGCATTAGTTGCCGTATCACTTGTCATTCCACTATTAGTGAAGACAAGAAAAAAACAACCTTTCATTCACGGATAAAAATAATTTATGATTTTCCTTATAAGAAGCGCTTCTCATTACCCATGATGAAGACTTTTTTTATAAGGTTTTTTTGTTCTCTAAAAATGCGCCTCTTTTTCCTCTCGTAATCTAAATAAAAACTTTTCTAAATTTTTAAAGTTTGTTCGCTTTACAAATCGAACAAACGTTCGTATAATTTTTATTGAGGTGATTGGAAGATGTATAACACGGAGCTCTTTTTCGATTATTCAAAAGAACCTAGCAGAGATATTTTGTGTATTGATTGTCGGAGTTTTTATGCCTCTGTGGAGTGTGCTGCACGTAATTTAGATCCGCTAAAAACAAAGTTGGTTGTGATGTCTTACCCTAGCGACAGTCCAACCGAACGAGGTAGTGGATTGATTCTAGCCTCCTCCCCTATGGCAAAAGAAGCCTATAATATCACAAATGTTAGTCGCGCACGTGACTTGCCTTTCCCTTATCCCGACGATTTAGTGATTGCTTCTCCTCGAATGAAGATTTATATGCAAAAAAACAGAGAAATTAATGCTATCTATAAAAGCTATACCGACGAGGAAAACCATCATGTATATTCAGTAGATGAATCTTTTTTAGATGTGACCAATTCTCTTCAGCTTTTTGATTGTCAATCTGCCTACGAACTGGCAAGAAAGATTCAAATTGATGTGTATAGAAAAACAGGACTCTACACTTCAATTGGCATTGGTGACAATCCTTTGTTAGCCAAACTGGCTTTAGATAACGAAGCCAAGCATATAGAAGGGATGAAGGCGGAATGGCGTTACGAAGATATCCCCGACAAACTTTGGTCCATCCAAAAGCTAACAGATTTTTGGGGAATCGGTCGCCGTACCGCCAAAACACTAAATCGTATGGGTATTCGAACAATTTATGATTTGGCACATACCAACTACTACTATTTAAAATCGCAACTAGGTGTTTTAGGCGCACAGCTCTATGCCCATGCTTGGGGAATCGATCGAAGTTTTCTTGGCAAAAAAATCAAACCAAAAGAAAAATCAATCGGAAACTCTCAAGTACTACACAAAGACTATACGCGGAAAAATGAGATTGAATTAGTCATTAAAGAGATGGCCGATCAAGTAGCCACTCGACTTCGTAGGATGCATGCGCAAACACAAGTTGTCTCTCTCTGGATTGGTTTTTCATTAGGATATGTAGATCCCTCAGGTAAGAAAGGGTTTCATAAACAAATGAAAGTCTCCCCTACAGCCAGTAGTAAACAGTTAGCTGAACATCTTCTGCTGATTTTTCGACACCATTACAAAAACCAAGATGTTCGAAATATTTCTGTCGGTTGCTCAAAGCTCATTTTTACAGATAGTATTCAGTTAGATTTATTTTCTAGTCCAGATGACCAAGTCAAGCAAATGACGACAGATCGAGCAGTTGATACCATCCGAAGTCGTTATGGATTTAGCAGTTTGGTTCATGCGAATAGTTTATTAGATGGAGGGCGAGCCATCGCCCGAAGTAATTTGGTTGGTGGTCACGCAGGTGGAATGGCAGGAATAGAAGGTGAAAAAACTGATGAGGAACCGAACAAAAAAAGAATTTTCTGACTATAACAACTACCATGATCGTGGCTTTTTAAAATGGGTCACCGCCTTTGCTTTAGATGAATTAACCTCTAGTATTGATGAAAATCACGCAGAGGCCATCAAAACGATTCCGCTACTTCCTCAAATGAGCATCCAAGAAATCAATGCGGTCTTAACAACCGCCTTTCTAAAGACAAAAGCAGTTAGTATCCAACTAAATGGACAAGATACCTGGGGGCGCCCACTAGAATCGATTGAAGGCTTTTTTTCTGGACAGTTTTACGAAGATACCTTACTAATTGGAGATACCCTTATTCTTTGTGAAGATATTCGCCACATTCAACTGGTGGAGCAAAAAAAATGGTCTAGCTTCGATGTCTTTGCTTCACAAGAAACAGAAGACTATCAAGATGACTATCAGGAAGCCGATTTTTCACAGGATTGGTATGAGGAAGGATGATAGATAATGCATTTAACAGGAACCGTTAGCAAAATTAAAATTCTTACCTATTCCCCACAACCGCTTGTTCGTTTTACTTTGCAGGCAAAAGACCAAGTGGTAAATTGCCTGATTGCTACTCATTCCCTGACTTTTTTAGCAGAGGTAGAAGATCAGATGACTATTCTTATTGCAGGTACGCTGAATGCGAGAAACCAGTTTGTAACGCGCAACTACCGCGTTCTAGGGAAAACCAAGATTATGTATGAATTTGAAAATAGTCGTTATCCAAAAAGCCACTCTCTTTTTTAACAAAATATAGACTGATTAAAGGCCTTTTTTGCAAGATGGACTCACTCTTCCTCTTACAAAAAACGTTTAATCAGTCTATTTATGTCTAGTTTATGTCGATTTTCACATCAACTGTTTGAACAGGTACATCATAAAATGGATCTTCACGACGCCCTAAGAAATCCTTCGCCTGTTGAGGGAATAAGGCATACATCAACACATCTTCTGTTGATTTGGCATACGCTTTGATCTCTTCTTTAAATTCTGGTAACTGTGGGGCAATCAAATCAGCAGGACGTTTTGTAATCACTTCTTCGTCGCCGATAATCTGTTCTTGAATACTCGCTGCGATCGGTGCTGGTGGTCGTCCATACAATCCGCGAACATATTCCTTAATTTCTGTCGGCACAAGTTTGTACCGTTCCCCAGAAATCACATTCATCAAGGCTTGGGTTCCAACCATTTGAGATAAAGGGGTAACTAAAGGAGGAAATCCAAGGTCTGCACGAACTTTTGGCACTTCTGCCAAAACTTCTTCATACTTATCTTGCAAACCTTGTTCGGTTAATTGACTCAAAAGGTTGGATAACATCCCCCCAGGCACTTGATAGATTAAGGTCTTAGGTTCGACATCTTTGACTTTGGGATTCAAAATCCCTTCTTCACGGAAACGATCACGGATAGGATTAAAATATTCAGCAATTTGTGCCACTTTTTCCATGCTTAATCCAGTATCATATCCCATCTCTTCTAATGAAATCGCCATTGATTCTGTCGCTGGTTGACTTGTCCCACCAGCAAATGAAGAGATGGCTGTATCGATAATATCCGCACCTGCTTCTGCTACTTTTAAATAAGTCATTTCTGAGATACCACTCGTTGCATGTGTATGCACTTCTAATGGTAAATCCACGGCATCTTTGATTCGACTGACTAATTCAAAGCCTGTTTGAGGAGTCAAAACTCCCGCCATGTCTTTGATACAGATGGAATCAGCGCCCGTAGCGGCCATTTCTTTTGCTAGATGAACAAAATAATCTACGGTATGGATTTCACTTGTTGTATAAGAAATAGCTGTTTGGCAGTGCCCGCCAGCTTCCTTAGCTGTCACAATAGACGTTTTTAAGTTTCGTGTATCATTTAAAGCATCAAAAACACGAACGACATCAATTCCATTTTTTATGGATTTTTCCACAAATTCTCTGACTACATCATCCGCATAGTTTTTATATCCAAGTAAATTTTGGCCTCGAAGCAACATTTGAAGCTTCGTATTCTTCACTGCTTTACGAATTTGGCGTAATCTTTCCCATGGGTCTTCATCTAAGAAACGAATACAAGAGTCAAATGTCGCGCCTCCCCACATCTCTAATGAATGGTAGCCCGCTTCATCCATCGTTTTGATGATTGGTAGCATATCTTCTGTAGGCATTCGTGTTGCAATTAAACTTTGTTGCCCATCGCGTAAGACCGTCTCCATAAAATGAATTTTTTTAGTCATTTGCTTGCATCCTTCCTCTTTCAACTAGCTGGCTAATTTCTTTTTGGATCTCTTCAACCGAGTGTGCTCGTGTACGTCCGCAAATTTTTGCATCCTCTTTACAAACAAAACATGTTCGTTTAGGATAGTCTAATGCTTCACGACTCAACACGTTTACTTCGCCCTCTTCAAGCCAAAGAACGTCCAAATCAACTAGTCGCCCATATTTATGTTCTTCTTCAATTTCTATCATCTGTTGTTTTAACTCTTTTTTTTCTAGAGGTACTAACAAAAAGTATTCATAGCCTGTCTTTTCGTTTCGATAAACATTGGCCAGTGGAATAATCTCCATGACGACAGCTTCAATTTCGTCTGTCACACATCTAAAAATAGTTTCTAGCTCTTTTGATGTTTTGACCGCCCCTGGAATATTCATCGTCGCAGATAACAGTATCTGTTGAGGACACGATTCCAGTAACTCTTTTTGTAAAGCTGCTCGGTTTTCTCTTGCCGCTAACATCTCCGGTAAAGAAACTTCTGGTCCATCAAATAATGAATTATACATTCTTCACAACATCAATCAATGTGCCGTCACGATACTCAATTAAAGCGACTACTTTCTCGCCATATTTAATCGCTTCAGGTGTTCCCACGATTCCGTATGCTTTTTCTTTTAATTCATCAATAGTAAATTGTGGCACATCTAATTTTTTGAAATGAGCAATTAAATCTTGACGGTTTGGATTAATCGCGATGCCAACTTCCGTCACGACGACATCAATACTTGTTCCTGGCGTCACCACTGTATTTACAGTATCTACAATTGTTGGGATACGTCCACGAACAAGTGGTGAGATAACCAAGCTCATCTTACAACCCATGCTTGTATCTGAGTGACCCCCAGAAGCACCACGAATGACACCATCAGAACCGGTAATAACATTCACATTATAATTTGTGTCGATTTCCAAAGCAGATAAAATAGCCGTATCTAATTGGTTAATCACCGCGCCTTTACTTAATGGAGAAGCGTACATATTGGCATCAATCTCATAATGGTTTTCATTTTTTCCTAAAGAGATGGCAGAAGGATGATCGAAATCTTGAACATCAATAATCTTCTCAACTAAGCCCTCTTCTAACAACTCCACCATCGCATTCGTAATGCCACCTAATGCAAAACTTGCTGTAATTTCATCTTGAATCATTGCTTCACGTAAAAACCTTGAAACGGCTAAGGAAGCTCCCCCTGTTCCCGTTTGGAAAGAAAATCCTTGTTTGTAATACGGCGAGTTGGTAATAACCTTAGCGGCATACTCTGCAATTAATAACTCTTTGGGATTTTTTGTGAAACGAGTGGCTCCTTTGGCAATTCCATTTGGATCGCCGATTGCTTCCACCTCAACCACATAGTCAACATCTGTTTGTGGAATACTGATTGGTGTATTTGGAAAAGGAACCAATGTATCTGTAATAATCACGACTTGATCCGCATATTTTGCATCCACCATCGCGTAGCCCAAAGAACCACATGTCGCTTTCCCAACTGTTCCATTAGCATTTCCATAAGCATCTGAACTTGGCGCACCTAAGAAGGCTACATCAATATGCACATCTCCTGCGGCAATCGCACGCGCACGCCCTCCGTGAGAACGAATAACGACTGGATTCTCCATAATCCCTTCAGAAATAGCCGCTCCGACTTTATCTCGTAGCCCACTTGATGTGATATTGGTTACTACGCCATTTTTGATATGTCCAATCAATGGCTCATGAACATTGGCAATTGAACTTGGGGCAATAGAAAGATTCTTGATTCCCATACTAGCAATCTCTTCTAAAACCATATTCATGACAAAATCGCCCTCACGGAAATGATGATGAAACGAAATAGTCATGCCATCTTTTAATCCTGTTTTTTCAATCGCTTCACGGACACTTTTCAACAGTTTTGTGTCTCTTGGACGAACAGGCTTGATGGTTCGACTTGCTTCTTTATACGTATCAATATGTGCTAGTTCACCTTCAAATACGCCATATGTTTCTGCATATGCTTGAGGAATTTCTTTTCCTGCTTTATTCATGACCATGACTAAATATCCTCCTCAGTAATCAATTTTGCTGCCTTCGCTAAGGCAATCACTCGTTCTGCACGTTCAACGATTGGTTTATCAACCATTTTCCCATTCACAGAAATAACACCTGAGCCTTTTGCTTCAGCTTCACGAATCCCCCAAATCACTTCTTTTGCTTGTTGGATTTCTTTTTCTGTTGGTGCATAAATGGCATTTACTAATGGAATTTGACGTGGGTTAATCACTGATTTCCCGTCAAAACCTAATTGTTTAATGCGTTGGACTTCATTTTTAAAGCCTTCAACGTTATCTACATCTGAGTAAACGGTGTCAATTGCAGCTATTCCAGCAGCTCTAGCTGAATGAAGAATCATGTTTCGTGCAAATGATAACTCTTGACCATCTGGATAACGTCTTGTTTTCATGTTGGTTACGTAATCTTCTGCTCCCAAAGCAATCCCAATTAAACGATCTGACGCTTTTGCGATTTCACGTGCATTCAAGACCCCTTCAGCTGACTCGATAGCTGCCATCATTTTTGTTGTGCCGACAGGAATCTTGTTGGCTTTTTCAACGGCGGTAATCACTTCATCAACAGCCACAATATCTTGGGCTGTTTCCGTTTTTGGCAAACGAATGACATTCACACCTGCTAAAACCATCGCTTCAGCATCTTGGGCGCCACCTGCATCCAAACTATTAATACGGACCACTGTTTCCACTTGACTATAATCAAATGTTTGTAGAGCAAAATGAACCAATGTTCGAGCGGAGTCTTTTTCTTTCAAAGAGACAGCATCCTCCAAATCAAACATAATTGAATCTGCTCCATATAATGGGGCATCTCGCAACATTGCAGCATTTGCACCAGGCACAAACATCATGGTTCTTCTTAAGCGTTCCATGAGCGAATCTCCTTCCAATCATAAGTCTCTGTTTCTGAAGCACGATGAACGGCTGTAATTGTTCGAGCTTGAATGGTACAATCAAGCGCTCCTTTATCCACTGCCGTTATTTGGGCCGCTTCAACCCCTAATTTTGCAAGTGTCTCTGAAATTACCTGTCTGATTTGTTCACCAAATTGTTTCTCAACACTACTTTCTAAAGAAATTTGAATTCCTTTTTCTTCCATCGGCTCAACGGTCACCATAATATCGCTCGATTCAACGGTTCCTGCAACTGCACTTCTTGTGATTTCCACTTTGCTTCACCTCTCACTTTGCTTTTTTATATAATTATAGGTTGTTAGCGGGACATAGTTTTTTACTTGTTGATCGTTTCCCTCTTGTAGGGCTTTTCTAACTTTTGTTGCGCTAATTATCTGCCCTGAAACACTAATTCTAGGCACAATCGTTAAGTTCAAAGAAGAATCAAACACAATAGCCATTGCTTGATTATAAATTTCTGTCACTCTTGAATAAGGCTCTTCTCCTACATAACGAGTATCAATCGCTAGAACAGGTGCAATTTTCTCTTTAAACAACTGCGCATCAACGGTTGCTTGTATTTTTGCTACACTTTCTATCGCACTACTTTTTAAAAAGTATGAGGGAAAGGTAGCAGATGAAATAAGGTAATCATTTGTAGGAAACACCGTAACATTGTTTAAATGTGCCACTCCGCGCTTGACCATTTCAAACCGATCACTAGAAGAAAACTCTGAGTCATCTGCCGATAATACAAATACATAGACTTGTTCAGATTCTTTTGAGGCTGTTTCCACCAGATATTGATGTCCCTTAGTAAACGGATTGGCATTCATAACAATCCCACTTCCAGAACCGACCTTTTTATTTTTTTTGAGCATAGAAAGATAGTTCTGGAAGTTAGGAAATCCTTGCTCCATAAAAAGAATATCTGCAGTTTCGATAATTTTTTGAAAGCCTAATGAACGGAAAATAGACGCATGAATCGGTTTTGTATATAAGAAATAATGATGCTCACCCTCATCTGACAAGCGACTAATCAGGTGCTGAACGATTTCAGTCAATAAATTTTCCGACTGAGCGTCTTTACAAACAACGAGACACTTTAAAATATTCCGATAATAAGATCCCGTCGCCATTAGCTGATCCTTCATATAAATCCCGACAGTATAATCAAGCGCTTCTTCTTTATTCAAATTCGCTTTGTCCATTAAATTCGCCCATTGTTCGTAGGCTTGCTTATCTTTTTTCAACCACAATCTTTTTAATGAATACATACAATCCTCTTCTTTGATTATTTTTTAATTGGGAATAATTTACTTAGTAACACAGACGCAAGATAGATAATTAAGATAACTGCGAATACGCCACCCCATCCTAATACTAGTAATTCCAATGATTTCATTAAATCTGCTGACATATACGTTCTCCTTTCTTATCCAAGTAACGCAAGCAATAAGCCACCTGCGATAACTGAAGCGATTTGTCCTGATACATTCGCTCCTGCTGCATGCATCAAGATAAAGTTTTGTGGGTCTTCATCCGTTGCCATTTTTTGAATCACTCGACTCGACATTGGGAAGGCTGAGATTCCGGCTGCGCCAATCATCGGATTGATTTTTTCTTTTCTAAATAGATTTAATAGCTTGGCAAACAATACCCCACCTATTGAATCCATGATAAACGCTACTAATCCTAAACCAATAACCATTAATGTATCTAGCTGTAAGAATTCTTCATATTGCATTTTTACAGAGATAGATAACCCAAGCAAAATACTAATAATATTCACTAGCTCGTTTTGGGCAGTCACTGATAGACGGTCTAACACGCCACATTCTCTCAATAAGTTTCCGAACATCAAGAAACCAACTAAAGGTAGAGAAACTGGGGCAATCAGTCCTGCGACAATTGAAATAACAATCGGGAATAATATTTTTGCTGTTTGCGAAACTTCTCCTGCTCGGTAATTCATACGAATGCGACGTTCTTTTTTCGTTGTCACAGCTTTAATCGCTACCGGCTGAATGATTGGCACTAACGCCATGTAAGAATACGCAGCGACCATGATAGCGCCCATATATTTCGAATCTAACGTGTTGGCAACAAAGATAGACGTTGGTCCATCTGCCGCACCGATAATTCCAATAGAGGCAGCATCATTTAAATCAAAGCCGATTAAGACCGCAACGATAATCGTAAAGAAAATACCGAACTGGGCTGCCGCTCCAAATAAAAGCAAGAATGGATTTTGCAATAACGGACCGAAATCGATCATCGCACCAATCCCTATAAATAATAATAACGGGAATAGCTCGGTTGAAATCCCCATATCAAACAATACTTGAAATGGGCCGGCTTCGCCTCCAGCACTTAACACACCAGAGTTTGGAAAATTGACCAAAATTGTTCCTAACCCCATCGGTACTAACAAGGTTGGCTCATACTCTTTTTTAATTCCTAAATACATCAGAATGCCACCAATTACCATCATGACGAAACGTCCTGGCTCTTGACCCATTCCTAAAATCCCTTCAACAAGTGTTTCCACTAATGTCACTTCCTTTTCACTTTCATTTTTACACCAATTGATTCACTTGAATTATTGAATCGTAATCAAAGAATCTCCTGGATTGACCATCTCACCTTGAGTGACATGAATTCCTGTTACAGTTCCAGCTGCACCTGCGACAATTTCATTTTCCATTTTCATGGCTTCTAAGATCATCAATGGTTGGTTTTCTTGAACGGTGTCACCGACAGCCACTAAAACCTTCAAAATAGTTCCCGGCATTGGTGAAGGCATTGCATCTGCCCCAGCTTGTGTTTTTGGTGCAGGTGCAGCTTCAGGTGCAGCCGCTTGAGGTGCTTCTTGAGCAACTGGCGCAGCAGGTGCAGCAACCGGTTGTACAGGAGCAGTTGGTTGTGGTACGCCGCCAATTTCTTCCATTTCTACTAAATACTCTTTTCCATCAATCGAAATTTTAAATTTACGTAACATTTTGTTCCCTCCAAAATTCTATTTTTTTGCCATACGTCGAACAACAAATTGACTGTTCTCATTGGTGCCTGCAGCAATGCTAGATGCTATAAGAGAAACTAGCTTTGCTTCTGGGTTGCGTTTTTTGATCTTTTTGACAACAAACTGTTTATCCGGCTGATCCCCGGCCGCAATCGCTGTCGCAATCAAACTCACCAGCTGATAATCTTCTGCATTCGCATCTATATAGGCTGGAATTGTCGTCCACCCTTCTTCCATTTCATCTTTAGTAGAAATGATAGAAGCGGTCTGTGTCGTCTTCACGGGTGTTTCTTCTTTTTTAAACAGTCGCGCAAATATTCCCATACCTTCTTTTTTGCTCCTTTCCTTCTCTCATTCACATTATAGTAAGAATGGATAAATCTGAAAGTTCAAAAGAGGACTTTATTGTTTTTTTTCTGTTCTTATTTTTATAGAATTAACAAAAAAACCTCACAAACGTTGTTATACCAGCCTTTTTAAGGCGTTAAGATTTTGTTAATATCTTGTTAAACATTTACTAAGAATACCTATGCCGAATTGTTTTTTTCCTGTTCTTTTTCCGTAATTGACCTATCTTATAAACGAAATATTGCTTATTCTATACACGTCAAACGGAAAAGTTATTCCTCACTAAGCGTCTGATTCACTTCTCTCACATACTTTTTTAGTCGCTTTTTTATTTGTTGGAATTGACACCGTTTACAAGAACTTATTAATTGATTTGTAGAAAGGAAGAAAATTATGTTATTGACTGTTTTATCTTATGCCATGATTATTGTCTTCATGTTTGTAATCATGAAAAAGAAAATGTCGCCATTCACCTCTTTGGTAGTCATTCCTTTAGTGTTTACCTTAGTTGCAATGGTCTCAGGAGTATCAAACAAAGGAAATATTGGAGATTTTGTATTAGAAGGAATTAAGACTACATCGAACACAGGGATTATGTTGCTCTTTGCAATTTTGTATTTCTCTATTATGTTGGATGCAGGATTATTTGATCCAATCACGAAAAAAATGATTTATTTTGCTAAAGGGGACCCGATGAAGGTCTTAATGGCAACAGCTATCGTTGCAGCCACTGTTTCTCTAAATGGAGATGGTACAACAACTACCTTGATTTGCTGTTCTGCGTTTATTCCAATTTATAAAAAATTAAACATGAAAATGATGAACCTTGGTGTGTTAATTATTCTACAAAACACCATTATGAACTTATTACCTTGGGGCGGACCAACAGCTCGTGCCATGGCAGTTCTAGAAGTGGATGCGGATATTCTTACCTATCTTGCACCAGGAATGATTTTATCAATCATCTACGTTATCTTTTTTGTTGCTCGCCGTATGGGGAAACAAGAACGTGCTCGTTTGGGAATTACTGAATTATCAGCAGATGAAATTTTAGAAATGACGACTGTAACAGATCCTGAAACATTACAAATTCGTCGTCCAAAAAACTTCGCATTTAACGGTATTCTAACTATCGGTCTTATCGCTTGGTTAGTTGCAAGTTCATTCATTGATTCTATTGCTCTTCCACCACTTTTATTATTCCTAGTGGGAACATGTATTGCTTTGATGGTCAACTATCCAGTATTAAAAGATCAGTCTGCACGTATTGGCGCTAACGGCGGAGATGCCGTTCAAGTTGTTATCTTAGTTTTTGCAGCCGGCGTATTTATGGGCTTATTCCAAGGTTCAGGAATGGCTGAAGCTTTAGCAAACAGCTTCACTCATATCATTCCTAAACAATTAGCTGGATTCTGGGGATTAGTGATTGCCCTAATCTCTGCACCAGGAACCTTCTTCATCTCAAATGATGGTTTCTACTTTGGTGTTCTTCCTGTATTAGCTGAAGCTGGACATGCGTATGGTTTTACAAGTATGCAAATGGCCCTTGCTTCTCTTATGGGTCAAGCATTCCATTTACTAAGTCCATTAGTTGCATTCATTTACTTACTTCTACGTCTAACTGGTTTAGACATGGGACAATGGCAAAAAGAAGCGGCTAAGTATGCCCTTGGAATCTTTGTTATCTTTATCGTAACTATTGTATTACTTGGTCATATGCCACTATACATTCCACAATAATAGGTAGTATATTACAGGGGCGGGTCGTTGTTACGGTCCCGCCCCTATTATTTTTTGAATGAGGATATTCTAAGAACTGTTGAATAATTTCCCATATAGATATATATTTTCATTGCATTAGAAGAAATGAGGAGAGATAAATGAGTACCATTGTTGAAGCCGTGAGAAAAAACTTGGATTTAACACAAAATAAAACATTGAATGTTTTGATTTATGAAGCCTTCCGGAAAACAATTATTTTAGGGGATATTCCAGCTGATACGCGAATTAACGAAAAAGTCTTTGCAGAAGAGCTAAATATCAGTAGAACCCCTATTCGTTTGGCTATGAAACAATTAGTAAATGAAAAACTAGTTGTTCATGTGCCTAAAATCGGGATTGTCGTTCAAGGAATTCGAGTCAAAGACGCCTATGAAATTTATGATATTCGCAAATCTTTAGATACCTTGGCCACCATTAAAGCCATGAATAAGATGACTGAACAAGACTTTCGTGAGTTAAAAGAACTTTTAGAACGTGGAGAAGCTTATAACAAAGCAGATGAGACAGAGTTAGTCTTACAAAACTTCTCTGATTTTAACGCCTTTATCTATGAGAAAAGTCAAATGCTTCGTTTAAAATCGATTGTTTTGGAACTGCAAGCTTATCTTGTCTATTTTCGTGATATTGCGATTCGTTCCTCTAAAAGAAGAGACAAAGCCTTAGAAGAACATTGGTTAATCTATCGAGGAATGAAGACGAAGAATGTCGAACAAATCACCTTAATTACACACGAGCATTTGGATCGTTCATTACAGTTTATTTTAGCAGAAATGGAGCGTAGACAAATTGACTAACTTCCCCCTACTCTTAGCTGATTATGCTGAAAAAGCTCTCCTTTATGAGGTGAGTTTAGCACCTAAGCCAGGTCTTGTTGATCCTCTATCTACAGGTGCACACAGCGACATGAACATCTTCACTTTTTTAGATAGTACCGTTAGTTTACGCACGTATTTCCAGCAATACGCCGAGGCTGGATTCACTCATAACGGATCAGCTATTAATTTGTTTCAGAAGTTAAGAACGATTGGTATCAAAGCCGAAAAAGCTATGCTTCAAGCCACTCAACAGATTAACGCACACAAAGGAGCTAATTTCTCATTTGCCGTTATCTTAGGAGCGTCTGGTTGGTACCTTCAACAAAAAGAACACAGTGAATTACCTTTGACTAAAGTAGATATTCAGCATATTTTATCGCGAACCCGTCAACTGACTGAGCACCTACTTATTGAAGATTTTACTGATTTAGAATCCAAAGAGACACTTACCTATGGCGAAAAATTGTATTTGGATTATGGGATAACAGGGATACGAGGAGAAGCGGCCGCAGGGTACCCCACCCTCCAAGACAAACTCCTTCCTTTTTTGCGAAACACGCTAGATTTGTCTACTAGAGATCGTTTATTGCGTGCACTTGTGTTCTTAATGAGTGAAATTGAAGATGGAAATCTACTCCATCGAGGTGGGATAGACGCTTGGATGAAAGTAAAATCTGAAAGCAAAAAAATTCATCAAGCCTCTTTTACAGAAAAAGAGTTACTTGATGAATTAGACCACTATGATACACTTTTAACGAAACGCCATCTAAGCCCTGGTGGTTCAGCGGATTTGTTGGCCTTGGGTATTTATTTTGCTCAGCTAGAAGGCATCCTTCATTCCCCATGTGGCAAAAAAGTATAACCTAAGCCCCAAACCGTTTTAATATAATTCGCATTTTTAGGATCATCCTCAATTTTATTTCTTAAGTGACTAATAAAAACCATCACTGTATTTACATCTGGCTCACTTTCGTTCCAGACACTTTGATAGATTTGTTCTTTTGAAAAAACTTGATCTGGATTCTCCATAAAAAATTGCATTAGCTTTATTTCTTTGGATGAAAGTTTGATTTGCTCATCCTTTTTGTACAAATGATAGCGAGCTTTATCAAAACAAAAGTCGCCTATTTTAATTTTATTCTCTTTTGAAAAAGTACGATGTTCTTTTAAAACCCGGCCTCGATCAAGCGTTGCGATAACTTGTGCTTTTAATAAACTTGGTAAAAAGGGCTTGGTCATATAATAATCTGCACCCATCTCTAAGCCAGCAATGATATCTTCTTCATTTTTTTTACCACTCAAAAAAATAATTGGTACAAGAGGATCTTGTTCGCGTATAATTTGAGCTAAATGATAGCCATCATTTTCATGCTCCAAACTAATATCTAACAAGTACAAATCAAATCGTATCCTTGTCATAATATCAACGGTCTTTTCTACAGAATCACTTTGATAGATTAGTACCCCTGTTGATTGTAATGATTTCCATATTAGTCGCCGGATAGCAGAATCGTCATCAATAACAAGAATTTTTTCGTTTCTCACTTTTTTTCCTCCTAATTTTTTGTATCTAATTTTAAAGGGAGCTACCTAATGAAAAAACCTTCAAATAAATTACTTAGCCTGGGAATTATCACAGTCATTTTCCTGACCATGTTAGGGATGTTAATTACTGCAAGCAGTTATCGCCAAACACAAAAACAGGCATTGGAAATGGGGCAAAACCAACTAGCTAAAATCAATGATTCAAGTATCAAAATACTGCGTTTAGAGATACAATCTTATACTTTAGCCTTGGAAGATTACGCTTCGAATATTTTTGTTGATGGAAATTATCATACCTTAATTGAAGACAAACAAATTCAAAATAGCCTTTTATATAAGACCTCAGCAGCTGCTGGACTCTACCTTATTTCGCCAAACGGAACCCTCCTTTACGGAAAGGATATTCATGGAGATCAGTTCATTGAAAAACCCGTAACCACGATCGACCTTGATAATGATCCGCTCTATAAAAAGGCTCTTACAGGCAGTATTCTTCAAAATGGCGAAGCTTACTTTGCTAAAAATACTTCTTATGTTAATTTGTATAGGCCCGTTTATGATAAAGAACACACGCTTCAATCGATCCTTGTTTTGCCCATCAATCTTGAGGAACTCTATCAAAAAGAGATTGATACCACAGAGAACCAGAATGGCTATACAATGGTTAAGAATGAAGAGATGAAAGTTTTGATGCATCCTTCAGAAGAACAGATTGGCTTTGATATCGTAAAAGACCGTCAGAAAAAATACCCAAACCTAGACTACAGTGATTTAATCCGACTTGAAAAAGTCCAAAAAACAAATAAAAAAGGAACTTTAAGCTATAATTCTTACTGGTGGACTGAAAAAGAACCAAAAAAAGTCTTGAAACTTTCCGCTTACGAATGGATCACTATCGGTGATGCCCATTGGATTGTCGCTAGTTCTTCTGATTATTACGAACGAAATGGCTTAGCCCTCCAAGAAAATCTTATTATATTGGGTCTATTGGCTCTCTTATTAGCTATTATTATTCTTTTGGGTGTCAGCTTTATCAACTATACTCGTCGAAATCAAACCTACTTAGAGAACCTTCAACTAGTCGAACGCCAAACATTTTTAAAAGAAAAACATATGCTAGAAAAAACAATGATGCAAAAGTCTCAATTAGAAACAGTTGGTCTTCTAACGACGACCATTGTTCACGATATGAATAACTTTTTAACACCTATGATTGGAAACCTACAGCTACTCATTGAAGAACGTCACTCTGACACAGAGCTTATCGCTGACTTATCTGAAGTTTATAGAGCTGCTGAAAAAGGGCAAATGCTCTCAACAAATGTGCTCCGTTTTACAAAAACAGGTTCAAGAAACAAAAGTTATTTTTCTGTCGAAGAGGTAGTAACTGAGGCTATTGAAACAATGAATATACTCGTTCCTAAAAGGGTCTCATTAACCTATCAATCAGCTTCAGTAGGCAACGCAAAATTTGAAGCCAACGATTTGCAGGTTATCCTCTATAACTTAATTACAAACGCCTACCAAGCTTCTGTGCATAACCCAAAAATTGCCGTCAGCTTATCCTTAGCATGCGAAGAACAATTAGAAAAGTTCCAGAAACATTCACTTGCGTATCAGAAGAAACAGTTTGCCCAAATAGCTGTGACCGACAATGGTCCTGGTATTCCAAAAGAAATAGAAGAAAAAATATTTACTCCCTTCTTTACGACAAAAACAGAATCAGATGGAACGGGGCTTGGCCTATTTATCGTCTCATCGATTACTAAAAAGAATGACTGGATTCTCGATATACACAGTCGCCCTTCTGGAACCACCTTTATCCTAGGAATTCCTTTAGATAAAGAGGATTAGGTCCGTGCAACTAAACAAAACTCGTAAACGATTTATAGCAAAATGTAGAGTTGATGTCTTTTGAGCATTGACTCTACTTTTTTCGTCACTTAGCTAGCTGCTCGAAAGTAATCGCTTGCATTATTGATAGAACAATTATTCTACCTCACTTTTATTATAACTAAAAAAAGAAAAGTTTGGTTAAAAACACAATAAAAAACCAGTGAGTCTTCTCGCAAAAAATAATCCTTTTCATTCTGTCCCTCTTCCTCTACACTTAGAATAGAAAGAAAAAATGAAAGGATGACTGTTATGGGTTTATTTAACGGCTTGATGGAGAACGCAACTAGCATCAAACAAGAGAAAGCGGAAAAGCAACTAGAAGAGGTTCTAATACCAGGTGAGCAAATTAATTTAGCGTACAAATTTGTCCGTGATTTGATTGTTTTTACAGATTATCGATTAATCATTGTAGATAAACAAGGAATGACTGGAAAAAAAGTCGCCTACAAATCCATTCCTTACAAGAGTATTTCTCGGTTTAGTATTGAAACATCTGGACACTTTGATTTAGATGCAGAATTAAAGATATGGATTTCGAGTGGCCTCGAACCGGCTGAATCTCTGCAATTTAGCAAAGATAAAAGTATCAACGAAATCCAAAAAGCACTGGCCATCGCCGTACTAAAATAAAACGTATAACTCGCCGCACAAAAAGATGCAGCGAGTTTTTTGTAGACAACGTGATTTGAGAGAGATCACTCGTTTCGTCTCAATTTATCAAAAATACAAAAATATCCATTTTCAAATGATACCTTCTTACTGAACTTCCCCTAATATAAATGGTTAAACAACTGGGGTAGCTACTGTCTTTGGGAGCTTTTTTAGGGAATCGACCATGGTTGTTTCTCCCACTCTCTGATATACTTTATTAAGAATAAACAACATGCCAAAAGGGAGACTGATTACTATGCGTGCCAATGATTTGTTAACAGCCATCGTTATTCCAACCATCACCGAGGAATATGCAGGAATCTTTCTACAAAAAAAGGACCGTTTCCTCCCTTTAACCGCTATAAACATTCAAGACCGCCACTTAATTTTCGACTTCCAACCTTCACTTACCCCCTTAACCATGAAGGAAGTTTACACCAAATTAATGCTGTATAAAACCTTTCAACTGCTGTATTCCTATGAAGGTACGCTGAACCCTATCTATGGATTCCATCAGTTAGAAAATAAACTCATTCTCTAAACAAAGACAAAAAATGAGGTTGGGACAGAAGTGTTTAACTCCGAGAACCGGGTAGGTACTGTGCAACATCAACTCATGCTTCGTTGTGTTTTACAGCACCGATTAGGTACTGTGCAACATCAACTCATGCTTCGTTGTGTTTTACAGCAATAAGAACCTTCAACTCTAGCATGTCTCATGCGTAGAAGTTGTTGAGAGCGGAACGCAGTCCTTCAATTCTTAAGGTGTTTCACCTTTAGAAATTGATGAGATCGGAGTGTAGATGGAGTTGCTTCTGTATCCACCGTTTATTCGAATGTTAAGAGCCTAGACCTTAAGTGACAACTAGCCCCAGCAATCCTTTCATTAATTACTTTTTCATTGTCAATAATAGCTCAACATAGGCTTCTAAAAATTCTTTATCGACCTCATCGTAGTTCCCAACAACGCCGCTATCTATATCCAACACACCAATTAATTGATCCTCATGAATCATCGGAACAACAATCTCTGACATTGCTTTTGAATCACAAGAAATATAGTTTTCATGTTCCTTTACATTTTCTACAATCAACGTTTCTCGTTTACTAGCAGACTCACCACAGACACCTTTGCCTAGTTTAATTCTCGTACAAGACACACGCCCTTGAAAAGGTCCCAAAATAAGTTCCCCTTCCTCAAAAAGATAGTAACCCGCAAACACTGTCTCTGGTAAAGTTTCATTTAATAAAGCCGAGGAATTACTTAAATTCGCTAACCAATTAGACTCGATTTCTAGGAGTCCTTCTTGTTGTTTTAATAAAATTTCGTAAGCTTGTCTTTTTTGTGTCTCGTTTTTCCATGTCATCTGTCAATCACTTCTTTCTCTGAATTAGGTTACAATTTCTTATTGATTTTCAGTTCGCTTAATTCCAAATCGATACCCTCGCCCGTGAACGGTTTGAATATAACGTGGATTTTTGGGATCAATCTCCATTTTTTTTCGCAGATTTTTTATATGTGTATCAACTACTCGATTCATCCCCGAATCATTTCCTATCAATAATAATAAGTCTTCTCTAGAATAAATTCGGAAAGGATGCTCAGCCAATCGTAATAAAATTTGGTATTCTGAAGAAGTCAGCAGCAGCTCCTTTTCACGAAAGAAAACTTGTTTTGTTTCGTGTAAAATCACCAATTCTTTTTCATTAAAAATCAACTGCTTATCTAGTGCATCTTGTTCTTTCCATATCTGTATAGCCACCAAACGAGTTATCAACTCATCTAAATTTTCTGGTAAAATCCAAGCGAAATCGGCTCCTTGATCTAGATAGTCGACCATACTTGCTGCGTCCTCACGTTCAACAACAGCAATCTGCAAATAACTTCGTTGTGTTAACCATTCCGTAGAATACATCAACCAATTTTCAGTCAATAAGTCTGGCATAACTAACAATAGTTCACAACGAGCCGTCTGTTGTTCATTTGACAAAAAACATTCTGTATCAGGCAACGATTCATTAATCATTTTACATAACTCTTGATAAGCATGTTCTTGATTTGTTTTAATCGCAATTTTCATTATTTCCTCCATTTTTAAAAGCAAAGATGAGTCAAAAATAAGCTTTTGTGTGCGATGAATGTCCTTTCATAAAACATAACTGTAAACTATTTTACCATAACTTTTTCTTCTTAACAGTTGCAAAAAAAAAACGAGTGTAGGACATGAACTCAAAAAGTTATGTCCTACACTCCTATTATCCGAATAGACGACACAGAAGTGCCTCCATCTACACTACGTTTCATCCTCAATAACTTCTACGCAAAGTCGTATGCTAGAATGGAATGCTCGGAAAAATAATCTAAAATTTACGAGATTATTTATATAATGGGCCAAAATGCTGACTCGCTACAAAATCGGCACTTTCGATATCTTTTGTTCCAAAACCGCTATACGCATGGGGGCGGAAAATTCTCTCTTTCGAAACATTATGAAGCGCAACAGGAATTCGTAGCATACTTGCCAAAGTGATAAGCTCATCGCCCACATGTCCGTAAACAGATGCACAATGATTTGAGCCCCAGTGATTCATGACTTCATAAACAGATTCAAATCCTGCTTCTCCTAAATTAGGCGCAAACCAAGTCGTTGGCCAAGTTTTATCTGTTCGCTCATCCAAGATTTTATGGATTTCCTCATCTAAAACACATGTATATCCCTCAGCAATTTGTAACGTCGGACCTACTCCGTCGACCATGTTCACTCGAATCATCGTCATCGGCATCTCTGCATTTGTTGTAAAATGAGAAGAAAAACCACCGCCACGGAAATACTCATAATTCGCTCGACACCAATCAGTCGCTTCCAGACAATTGTGAATATCTGAGTCTGTCATATTCCAAAACTCTTTCATCACTCTTTCCCCGACTTCGTTGACTGCGGCAGCGGTCCCATCTAAGGCAGAAGCACCTGAATTAATCAGATGTAGCATTCCTTGTTTGGCTTTGCCACTTAAACATTTTCCTGTGGTTCTTTCCACCGACTCAGCAGACCAATACGTTCGGACATCTGAAAAAATCGGTGCTTTATTAGTCAATAATGTTCCAAATAACATCGAAACAGCATTCAGTGTATCATTTTCTGTCGCAAAAGCAGTTACAGGTCTTGGCCCATTCCAGTCAAAGGTAGAGGCCATAATCGCTTCTGTAAAGTCACCATTCGGTAACCAATCCGTCCATTGACGCTGTCCTTGAAAACCTGCAGCAATCGCATTTCGACCTCTAGATTCTTCATACCACCCCAAATCAGCTAATTTTTTATTTCCAAATAATAAATCTCGAATAATAATAGCATGCTTCGCAATAAATGCCCAATCCTCATCAGCTGCAACTATTTTAGACTTCGTGATAATTTCAGGAAAATTTTTCCCTTCATTAATGTCTAGTCCCTCTTTACAGTTAACCTTTATCCAAGAAAGTGCTTTTTCATATTCTTCGGGATCATAAATACCCAATGTCATTCGACGAAGAATTTCTGTCATGTCGACAAACTCTACGGTCATCCCAAGGTACTTATTAAAAAAACCGCTATCTACTTGAGAGCCCGCAATCCCCATACAAGAAGAACCAATATTAACATATGATTTTCCTTTCATTTGGCCTACCGCAATGGCTCCTTTAGCAAAACTCAGAATTTTCTTTTGAACATCATCTGGAATCTCATTATCATCTAAATCTTGCACGTCTTGACCATAAATTTTAAAAGCAGGATATCCTTTTTGAGCATAACCAGCCATTGCAGCAGCTAAATAAACTGCGCCCGGACGTTCCGTACCATTAAATCCCCACACCGCTTTAATAGTCTTTGAGTCTAAGTCCATTGTTTCAGTTCCATAGCACCAACTTGGTGTCACAGATAGAGTAGCGACAACATTTTCACAAAGAAATTCTTCTGCTACAAGAGCAGCATCTCCTTTTCCACCAATCGTTCGACTTGCTAAAACGCACTGAACCGGTGTTCCATCCGCATAATACAACCTGGCTTCAATAAGCTCTTTGGCCGCTTTAGCCATCACCATCGTTTTTTCTTCTAGAGATTCCCGCACGCCACCTTGACGCCCATCAATTGTCGGGCGGATCCCAATTTTTGGATAGTTATTCATTTCTTTTTCCTCCATTTTTGCATCTTCTATAAATTTATACTCTATACAGAGAAGCCTCTACCTCTTCTCCAAGGCAATAATTTTTACTCTGAGTAGACTTTCAACCTACATACAATACCTCTTTTTACTGATTGATCTTCACTCAACGCTAACTCAGATGTCACTGTACAACACCTTTCCTCAAAAGAATATTCGCATAAATTTCCTCTTCACCCGTTGCCACAATAGCATAAGCTTTTGACCCTCGCTCATAAAAGGCACTTCTCTCCATCTGCTCAATTATAAAATTCACTCCTGTTTTTTCCCTAATAATTTCTGTATAGCTATCCCAAATAGCTGGTGTAAAGTTTTCATTCGGCGAAACAGCCATAAGAGCTACAGGAGCTGTCACATAACTATCTAAAGGCATCAATTCTAAAATTGCTTCTAATAGCGCTACACCACCTACCCCATCTGCTCTAACTAAAATGTTCGCATTAGAAGCTGCAGGGTAATTGCCATCAGCAATGACTAATTCATCGCCATGCCCCATCTCCATCAAAGTTTTGACTAATTCAGGCGATAATTTTTTAGGAATGTGTTTTAACAAGACAATCAACTCCTTCTGTCTTTATAATATTTTGATAAGTAGAAAACTCTCGGTCCCAATTTTTATAATTTTTTTCAGGAAAATAATATTTTGTTTGGGTGTTTTCTTTCACACACTGACGCACTTCTTCAATAGAAGAAAACTCATTTTCAGAAAAAAGCTGTACTGCGATATTCCCCATTGCTGTCGCTTCAACTGGGCCAGCTTCCACACGAATATTACAAGCATCAGAGACAAACTGACAGAGAATTGCTGCCTGGGACCCCCCACCAACAATATTAATAATGTCGAAGTCGCCCTCAATCGCCTCTGAAATTTCCATGAACGTCAATTTATATTTCATTGCTAAGCTTTCATAAACACAGCGAACAAATTCGCCTTCTGTTTTAGGAGGTGTTTGATGGGTATACTCCGCATACTGAATGATTCGTTCTTTCATTGAACCAGGAGCGGAAAATAATGCATGATCTGTATCAATCCAACAAGTAAATGCTCTTGCATCCTCAGCTAACTGTGTCAGCTCTTCAAAGGTGTAATTTTTCCCTTCACAGGAAAGATTTCGCCGCAATTCTTGCAAAATCCATAGTCCAGTTAAATTCTTCAGAAATCTAGTCCTTCGACCAAAACCTAACTCATTTGTCAAATTATAGTCAAATGCCTTTTCAGTTATCACAGGTGTCGTCAATTCTGTCCCCACTAACGACCAAGTCCCACAAGAAATAAACAAAAATTTCTGATTACTAGGAACACTCACTACCGCACTAGCTGTATCGTGCTCACAAGTGTGAATGACCTTGATGTTTCCTATTTTTAGCTCAGGCTTGGTGTAGCCTACCACATGACCAGCATCAGCCAAAGTTGGTAAAATTCTAATGGGAATTTTCAACTCCTCTAAAATTTCGGTTGCCCATTCATTTGTTTCTGGATTTAGCATTTGTGAAGTAGACGCAATACTTCTTTCCGCAAAAAGCTCACCCGTTAATAGATAATTAATCAAATCTGGCATGAATAAGATTTTCTTAACCTGATTAAAAATTTCAGGATCTTCTTGCTTTAACTTATAAAGTTGAAAGAGGGTATTTATCTCCATCAACTGATTTCCTGTCTGCTTATAAAGGTGTTTCAAATCAGTAATTTCTTCAATCTCTTGGAGCACACCTTGAGTATATGAATCCCGATAGCTTCTTGGAAGAGTTAACAAGTCCCCACCCTTATCAATCAGACCAAAATCAACTCCCCAAGTATCCACGCCAATACTATCAATGACATGATCTTTTAGCGCCTTTTTTATACCAATAAGGACTTCCTGAAATAAATAATGAATGTCCCAAAATAATCTTCCTTCTTTTACTAGAGGGTAATTGGAAAAACGATGCACTTCTTCAAGCGCCAAATGCCCATTTTTATAAATGCCCAAAACAGCTCGACCGGAAGAAGCACCAAAATCAAAAGCTAAAACCTTCTTCATCTACATCCCTCTCTTCCTATTAGCTGTACTTCTTATACCCCGGGTGTTTTCCTGTTACTTTATAGTTTGCTCTCATGGCAAACAATCGCTCCAAGGTTTCTTTAGGAATTTCTTGCTCCTTTTCTCCACCCAATAACATTCTCGCGTGATACGTAGTATTTGCTACTAATTCCAAGGTTTCCATTCGGTAAAAAGCAGTAATCACATCACACCCCACAGCTAGTGCGCCATGATTTTCTAAAAGAAGTACATCATGATTTGGTAAGAATGGTGCAATAGATTCTGGTACTTCATCTGTTGAAGGCGTTCCAAATGGTGCAATCGGGACAGAACCAATAATAATCGCATTCTCAATTAGTGAATAACTATCCAACGGTATATGAGCTAGTGCAAAGCTTGTGGCTACTGGTGGGTGCGCATGAACTACCGCTCCAACATCTTCTCTGTCATTGTAGCAACGCAAATGCATTTTAATTTCACTCGATGGCTTGTAGTCACCATTTACTTGAAGTACTTCAGCTTTGGCATTAATTTTAATTAGTTTATCGGGGGTTATGAAACTTTTACTGATGCCAGTGGGTGTGCATAAAAAATGATCCTCATCAATCTTTACCGAAACATTCCCATCGTTACCTGCAACCCAACCTTTTTGCCACATCTTATGACACACATCACAAATTTGCTCTTTTAATAATTGTTCATCTACACTCATCTCTGACCTCCATCAATATTTATTACAACAAAATTATAAATCGCTTTCAAGAGAAAATATATACTTGAACAATAGATTGATAATTGTTCAAAAGAGTGTTAAATTATGTTCAAGCTGATATCACGCAAACGATTTCAACCGGTGTGGAGGAGAAATATGGAAAACACTAGAGAAAAAGAGATAATGAGCTATCTTTCAAAGCATAAACGAGCAACACACCAACAATTATGTCAAGAACTACATTGTAGTCTAAGTACTTTACGCAGAGACTTAATTCAACTTGAGAAAAAAAGAACTATTCAACGCTTTCGAGGAGGCGCGATTTTATCTGAGACTTCCAACAATGAATACAGTGACTCTTATCGTACTACTATAAACATTCAACAAAAAAAAGTGATTGGCGAATTAGTTCGAGACTATATTCGTCCTAACATGTGCCTTTTTTTAGATTCTAGCAGTACGGTTTATCAACTTATCCCTTACATTTTAGAAATTCCGAACTTAATTATTATTACAAACGGCTTAAAAACTGCCTTAAAAATTAGCGAAACAGATAACGGGACAATCAAGGCCTATATGACCGGTGGAGCAGTAAAATTGAATACCAGCTCTGTCATCTCAAATAACCTTGACCTTATAAACAGCTCATTTCGTTTCGATATTGCCTTTTTTTCCTGTCGTGGACTTGACTATGAAGGAGTTTATGAAGCAAGCTTTTCTCAAGCTCAAATGAAAAAAAGTATGATGGACAACGCAAAATTAAAAATTCTTTTAGCCGACTCTTCAAAATTCAACTCCACTCACTTCTTCAAAATAGGCACATTCACTGATTATGATGTGATTGTCACCAACGACAAACCAAATAGTCAATACAATCAAATTTGTGAAGAAAACAACATTGACCTTGTCTATCCAGAGTCATTTTAAATTTCAACTGATTAGCTAAAAAAGTTTCGATTATCTGGTTCTTCCCCCTCGATAATCGAAACTTTTTCATTCTTTATTTCGAACCCTCTGCACGCTCAATTTCTTGTGCTAAATCGGCATAATCAATCGCTGTTTTTAAGAATGTTTCATCTGTCGTTGGAAAATGTTGGCATAGACTATCCATCCTAGATATCTCTATCTTTCCTTTTTCTAATTCAAAATCTAAAATGTGCCCACCAAATGTTTGCTCCTCATTCAAAAAATGTAAGTGAAACCCAGCAGCAGCCACTCCTTGAAACAGCTCCGGTGCATAAAAACCAACAATCGTGCCAGTGACCTTTTTTTTCGTGAATTCAGGTTGATTAGCAGAAACTTCAACCAGTCGTTTATACGGTTTTTCTTGTTTAGGCATAATGCGGATATGCATGAACGAAAACTGCCCCGTAATTTTGATTGCACTAAACATATTTTGACTCTTCATTTGATGAAGCAGGTTTTGTTTCACCTTATAGCTAGAAAGTCTTTCATTAACAGAGAAAATTTCCTCGGCTTCAAACTGCGTAACCGCGGCATAAGGTACCCGTTCTTGTCCAGTCAGCGCAACGAGCGTTCCATCTGATTTCCCTTGAAACCCCTTGTCTCCCAAAATAATTAGCTCCCCATCTAAACCATGTAAAGTGCCAATACCCAAATTTCCGAGCGTTAATAGATTCGCTAAATCCTCAGTGCCATCCATTAACCCAGCCATTAATGCGCCCAACGTACCATGCTGATGCAGTACTGTCTTACTCATACTATTCCTCTTCCTTCTTAATAGAATTGATCTGGTAAAATCGTTTCTCCCAGTTTTTCGTTGTCTCGATAATCAATCGGAATATCAATAATCACCGGCCCTTGTGTGTCCATACCTTCTTTAATCGCGTTTGATAGTTCTTCTACCGAGGATACCCGAAGACCTTTAGCGCCAAACGCCTCGGCATATTTGACAAAATCAACAGGACCAAAATCGACACCTGATGAGCGATTATACTTCATCTTTTCTTGGAACTCGACCATATTATAATGCCCGTCATTCCAAATTAAATGAATGATGTTTAGTTTCTTTCTCACTGCTGTTTCTAAGTCCTGTGCAGAAAACAAAAATCCGCCGTCCCCAGATACAGAAATAATTTGAGTATTAGGTCGAACTAGGGCTGCTGCAATCGCCCAAGGTAACGCAACTCCTAGTGTTTGCATGCCGTTACTAAACAACAAATGACGAGGTTCATAACTTCTAAAATGGCGAGCCATCCAAATATAGTGACTCCCCACATCAACCGTCACAGTCATCTCATCTGTGACCTTGCCTTGTAATGTACGAATCACTTCTAACGGATGAAGCTCCCCTGTTTCTTCTTGAGGTTCAAACATATCTCGCGCGGTCAATCTTTCTTGCAGCGTCTTTAAATAAGCTAAAGAATCTTCTGCCAACTGATACCTACCAATTTCCTGTGTTAATGACTGTAACGTCGCCGCAATATTTCCGATAAGCTCTGATTCGGGTTGAAGATATTGGTCAATCTCAGCGGGGATTTCATCAATCACCACAATTCGAGCATCCTTTTCTGCATTCCAGTTCCGTGCTTCATATTCGATAGGATCATACCCCACCGCAATCACTAAATCACTGCGCTTTAACAACATATCCCCTGGTTGGTTTCTGAATAAACCAACGCGTCCAAAAAAGTGGTCTTCTAATCTTCTAGAGATCACGCCCGCCGCTTGGAAGGTTTCCACTACAGGTAGCTGTATTTGGCTAATCAATTCTCTAATCGCTGCTGATTCATTAACGCTTGAACCACGCATACCGACTAGTAACACAGGTAATTTAGCCTCTTTAATTTTTTGTGCGAGCTCTTGAATCGTTTCCGGTGAAGCTGAACCAAGCTTTGGTTCTCTCAATGGTTTGATAGCTTCACTGCTGATTGGTGCATCGACAACATCTTGAGGAATACTAATGAAGCTCGCGCCTTTTTTTGAGGCTTTAGCTGTTCGATAGGCATTCGCAATAATCTCAGAAAGGTTCTCTGGATCTTGAACTTCCACACTATATTTGGTAATCGGTGCAAATAAGGCCGCATTGTTCATACTTTGGTGTGTTTGTTTGGATAAGTCACCACGCTTCACTTGACCGCCAATTGCTAAAACAGGGTCACCTTCTGCGGTAGCTGTGACTAATCCGGTCGCTAAATTACTCGCACCAGGTCCACTCGTCGCAATGACTACTCCTGGTTCTCCCGTAATTCGACCAACCGCTTGTGCCATAAAAGCCGCATTTTGTTCATGTCGTGTTACGATTAATTCTGGTCCCGCGTCTTCTAAAGCATTAAATACGCCATCAATCTTAGCTCCAGGAATCCCAAAGATATAAGGAACTTGATGATTGATTAAACTTTCAACCACTAAATCTGAACCCTGTTTCAGTTTTTTATTCATCTGTATTACTTCTTTCTTTACAGCTAATTCATAGCCTTCTTTTATTAAAAGTACAAATATATCCATTTTTGTTGATACAGTTTATATTTTTGTTTCAAAATGAGTATAGCATAGTTCACAGAAATTGTTTACTAAAAACCATTTCAAAATTGATGAATAGATTTCTGCTTATATATAAACAAATTTATGAAAATACAACTTTTTTTCAAACGTCTAGCACTCTAAAAAAAGAAAACCGACAAACATAATTGTCGATTTTCTAAGCTCATTTATTAATACAGTTTTTTTATCACACTGAAACAGATAATTCAATCTGTCTAAACCTACTCAGAGTTTTCGAAGAATTTTTTCTTCCCACTCTTTTTGTTCCGTCACTCGCGTAGCAGAAGCTTCTTCAAATGTCTCAGTCGCTAGTTTTTGATTTAAACGCTGAATTTGTTCATTTTTCCACTCTTCTTCAGTCAAATCATGTGGTCTACTCGGTAAATCATCATAGAACCATGAAGGGAGATTTTCTTTTTGTCCCTTCACCTTCCACTTACTTAGATACTCTCTTTTTTCTAAAAACAGTTTAAAGTCGAGTAATGTCCCCACACTCTTTTTCTCTTGATTGACAAATCGTCGATAGCGAAAAACGCCATTTCGTATGAGACCATACTCATCTAAGTGTTCCACCATCAATTTATCAAATGCCAGAAAAGCTTTTTCTTTATCAGCTTTTTTCGGATAAATTGTCCATAGCTCTTCAAAATCTGGCGTGAAGGTTTCTGTCTCCTCGACTTCAGCATGATTGGTCGGCCACTCATCTTCCCAACGTTTGTTTTTGAAAAAGTTACCACCTGAGAGAACATATTTGAAATCAATCTCATTTTCTTCAACGTACTGAGAATAATTTAAAATGCCTGTCTTAATTACTTCAATATCCGTTCCCTCTTCAATCGCTTGAAGGAAGTATTTTTCACCAGAAACTTTATTGGTCTTTTTCGGAAAATTACGCCAAATTTTTTCAAACTCAGCTTTAATAAGCCCTTTATTATTTTCAACTAGTGCAGGCTCTTCTTCGTTGATTACCTTAGTTTCCTTCAACTCTAAAAAGAAGACGAGCGCCGTTGTCTTTCTACCTGATTTTTTGGCAATATAATCAACCTTCAACAAGGTTTTTTTGTTGATGACTTCAATCGCTTTTTTGATATCACGATTAACCGTGGCCCAACGTATCTCATTTCCCGTTGCATCCACATGCTTATCTAAAAGCTCACGCAAAATTTCCACAGTGATCTCAACCTCACCCTGGAATGCATATGATCTAAGATAGCCATATAATTGTAATGCAGCTTTACTTTCAGTTCCAAGGTTCACCACATCGTATAGCTGATACTGGGTATAATTTCCTTGGTTCTTCAACTGAATCAAATAAGGGGTCAGCACCTCTGACAACTTTAAGTGATACGTATTGTTGTCAATTAACTCCGCCTTATCCAGCCACCGCATCAAAGATTCTTTCTTTTTTGGCTTAATCCCTTTTGTATTCTTTTTTTCATCATACTCCACCCACCACCAGGCTTTCGAACCTAATTCTAAAATCGCCTCTTTGGTGTTTTGGATTGCTTTTCCACCTTCATTAGGAAAGCCCAAAATTTCATTTAACTCATTAACGCTGACCTCGACTGTACTAAATCCAGTATCTTCAGGCTTGATGTTTGAAATTAAGAACTCACTAATAATAAATGCTTTTTTACTCAGATCATTTCGACCTTCTCGTAAAAGCTTATTGGACTTAGCAATGTGGAAATTATGTTGTTTATGTGGAAAACTTAATTTATTCATATTGCCCCTCCAGACACAAATACAATTGTACCTAACTACATTCAAAATTTCTATAGATTGACTCGGTGGATATTTTTGTACTTTTGATGGGAATTTCTGTACTTTTCGGCTATTTATCCTAAAGTACAGAAATTCCCACTCGTTTTCGGGGATTTTTTGTACCTTTGATGGGAAAAGTTGTTCTTTTTTATGGGAATTCTTGTACCTTTCCTCAAAAATAGTTATCCACACGCCCTTTTATCATGGGAATTTTTGTACTTCTACAATCACGACGAGAGAAAAAAGCCTTATTTAGTAGCATTTTGAACGAGCTTATTCAGATTTCCCCTGGGAATTTCTGTATTTTTGATGAAATATAAACGCCTCTCGATGATGGGAATTTCTGTACCCTAAAGCAGCTCCTTATAATCGCTTATATGGGAATTTTTGTACCCTAGGGATTTCTTGTACCTTTCAGGGAATTTTTGTTCTTTTGATGGGAATAATTGATTTTTACTCGGGAATTTTTGTATCTTTCTTGAACTTTTTTGTTCCTTAACAGGATATTTTTGTACTTTTGCTAGGACACTTTTGCAACTAGAATATTCTAATAAACGCTTATTCAATCAGTGTTTCACGGGTTTTTGATAGAAAATTATCACTTTTATCTACTATAAAATAAAGTATTAAGTATCAACTATCTAAATTGATAAAGTAAATAAACTAAATTAATTTATGGGAATTTTTGTACCTTTCTTTAAAAAAAAATTCATTCAAATAAATAAGGAAAAAACCTCTCTTTAAGTTATCCACAAAAAAATGGCGAAAAAATTTTTAAAACAGGCAAATAAAGTTTTTTCGAAAATCTGTGGATAACATCTGAATTAATAGCACACTAATTATTCACAAAAAATTGTTATTTTAAATTTATATGTCGCTATTATTAAGTGAAATCTACTTAAATGAAAATAGTAATGAAAACTTATTCAAATGCAGATGTTTCAGAATAACCATTCAAATAAACTTTTTAAAGTCTTTAAAAAGTTTATTTCCGCTGTTTTTTATTGTTTCTGAAATTTCTTTTTTTTTCTTTACTTATCCTCTTACCTATCGCATTTTTATAAAAAGAACAACCGTCTGTTACACTGAATGTGAAACATAGTTGCCCTTATTTCAAAGTAGCCGTAAAAAAAACAAGCATTCACTAAAAAAGTTTAATGCTCGTTTTTCTAATAAATATATTTTTTTTCAGCTTATTGTTCCTTCAGCAGTTCGTTTATTTTTCGCATTTCTCTTTTTAATTGACGCTGTCCACCACCTTCATGGCCTTTGTTCCAATAAATAATGATTTCTTTTGGCGAATGAAGTTTATGATAGGTTGGAATAAAATTGGTCATTGGACAAATGGGATCCGCACTTCCAACTGAAATATAGACAGGATTTTGAATCGATTCGACCAAATTGACTGTGTCAAAAACAGAAAGAGCTCCTTTAATTTGAGAATCCGTCTCCGGATGTTGTTTAATGTAGTCATGAATTATCCCATATGAACCAGTCCCCTCGTCAATTCTTTTGGAAATAGTTGAGTGACTAGGAACATTCGCGAAGGTCGCTTGGATCGACTGTTCTGTCAGTGCGTTAACAATTAGTGCCAGCCCGCCACCTTGCGAACCCCCACGTAGGAATATTTTTTTGGAATCAATTTCAGGAAGCTGTGAGACAAGAGTCACTGCCCGCAAATTATCGGCAATGATTCTTCTCATATAAAAATCTTCACTAGCTAAGAATCCTTTTCCTATAGGGGCGTTCAAAGTAATTGTCTCATAAGGAGCCGTGTCCATTGTCTTACCGCCTTGTCCACGATTGTCAATTAGGAGATAAGCACATCCTGTTTCTAGCCAACCAATATAATGATCAGGCGATTGGATCTGATTCATATAACCAAGAAAATCAATGATGATTGGGCAAGGATGAGCAATTTTAGGGATTAAAAGAAGGCCATAGATTGTCTCTTCAAGTAGGCTTTGAAAAGAAAAATCATAAACCTCTGCATGTGGGAATACATCTGGTCTTTTTTTTCGCTGAAATTGGCTAGGTGTCCGAGCTAGTTCATCCAAAGTCTTTTTCCAAAACTGTTTTGTCGTATTCATTGTACATCTCCTATTTTTTAATTCGGCTTCTATTATGACATTTGATACTTGGTTTATATTATAGGCTTCCCTTTCAATTTTTCCTACTTTTATATCAGCTCACTAGTGTTGCAAAGACTCCTCAACCTATCTAAAACTTGATATAAAGCTATCCAGACAAAAAAAAATCCTTTATACTACTCTTGGATGACTTATCCAAGACCAATAAAAAGGACCACAACATGGATAAGTATAACTCAAAAACTTCATTTCAGAAATGGTTTTCTTCAATAAATTTGAATAATTTATCGGAAGAAGCCAAAAATTGGATGCAACAATTTAATTCTTACAGTAAAAAACTGGACTTCACGACCACAATTAAAGTTCTGTTACATGCCGTTTATGAAGAGCTTCCAAGCTTTCGCGAAATGGACAGATCCTTTATGGATCGAAGTCTTCGCCAAGAAATAGGCATAGATTCGCTGTGCTACAGTTCACTTTCTCGTAAAATTCCTGAAATCAGTCAAGAAGTTCTAATGGAGATCTTTGCGCAGTTGGCTCAGAAAGTGGCAAAAGAACGACCAAGTTCAAAAACAACTAGCCTTCAACTTGTTGATTCAACCACGATCCCGTTGAATAAGACGCGGTTTCCATGGGCAAATTTTCGGAAAACTAAAGCAGGTATCAAGCTTCATTTGAACCTCTGTTATCTGGACAAAACCAATCAATACCCAGAACATTTTACGATTACTAATGCCGAAGAACATGACCGGAATCATTTCGAATGTTTAGTGGACAAAACAGAAGCGACCTATGTTGTGGATCGCGGCTATTTTGATTACAAACTGCTGGATCACCTGCACAATGACGGTTATTTCTTTGTGACACGAACAAAATCCAATACGACGATTACAGTCTTAGAACAAATTGAACTCGTGAATCCAAAAACAACAGACGGTCAACTTATCAGTGATCAACACGTCATTTTAGGCGGCGGAAACAATCACGTCACCGAACGATTTCGTCTTGTGACCGTTTTGACGAAAGGTCAACGTCTCTTGCGAATCGTTACCAATCGTTTTGATATTTCGCCAAATGAAGTCGCCGACATGTATCAAGCACGTTGGCAAATTGAGCTGTTTTTCAAACATTTAAAACAGAATCTGGCAATCAAGCAACTTTACTCACGAAGCGAACAAGGTGCAATTAATCAAGTGATTCTCACCCTTATCGCGACGCTGTTAACCTATTTGGTAAAGATCGAATTGAATTCGGTAGCGACACTTTTCCAGTTAAAGCGCTCATTTCATTATCTACGTTTTGAGCCTGCAGAAATCTGGTTAGAGCGCCACAGACCCGGGTGATTTTGACTAAATACGTTGTCGACGCTTTTAGGATTCAGTTAAATACGACCAAAATTTTCTGGAAAAAAGTCATCCCTTGCGTAAGCATTCGACTTTTTTTTAAATTTTAGCGAAAGATAGTTTTCAGATTATTCTGACTATATTTGCGCAACACTAGTGATATCAGCTATTTATAAAAATATTTTGGGCCGTTTAAATGAATAAAAAAAGCATAGAATCGATGGTTAGATACATCAATTCTACACTTTTAAACAGGAAAAGCAGGTCTCTTGCAAAATAGAAAGAAGCTTTTTATGAGACCAATTCTCCTAACCAACTTGAGATTCCTCCAAGAACATTAGTGACCTCATATCCTTGACTAGACAAAAATTGACAAGCCGTCATAGAACGACTTCCTGACTGACAAATAAGGTAATACGTTTGACGCTTATCTAGCTGTTTAAATTGACAGTTCAGCTGGCTCAATGGATAGTTTGTAGCATTAGACAAGTGTTCCACTACATATTCATCAGCTTCTCGCACATCAATAACATTTAGTTGATTTTGTTTGCTGAGTTGGTAAAATTCGGGCATAGAAATGGTTTTAAACATAGATAAGCTCCTCTTCTCTGACGATTTGATATAGTCTAAAAGCACCATCTAAATTGGCAACAGAAAAACCAGACTGCTTCAATATTCTTTCTGCAATGTAGCTACGTAGTCCGCTATAGCAGCTGACAATGTACTCCTTTGTTTTATCTAGCTCATCAAGGCGTTCTCTCAATTCATTCAATGGGATATTTAGTGAATGAGGAAATCTACCCTGTGTTTGTTCATCTGACGTTCGTACATCTAAAAGAATTTTTCCTTTTGCGAGTTCATCAGCTAACTCATACCATTGTACAGACTGGCTGAAGCCTTCGATTAGATTCATGGCCACATACCCTAACATATTGACTGGGTCTTTGGCTGAACCAAATGGTGGCGAATAAGTTAGCTCTAGTTCAGGCAAATCAAAAACAGATAATTTAGCTTTAATGGCTGTAGCGAGAATATCAATGCGTTTGTCTACACCCTTTTCTCCGATACCTTGTGCCCCGTAGATTTCTCCAGTGGTTTGATTAAAAATTAGTTTCAAATTCAGCTCAGTTGCACCAGGATAATAAGCTGCATGATCTTTTCCATTGATATGAACCACAGAAATTGGTAGCTCTTTTTGGCGTGCTGCGCGTTCACTTAGTCCCGTTGAAGCAGCGCACAGAGAAAAGGTTCGAACGATAGCCGTTCCAATCCCCCCTTTGTTTTTTCTTTTAAACCCTGCAATCACATCAGCGACTTGTCTTCCTTGTCGATTTGCGGGTGAGGCCAAAGAAATCAGCGTATCTTCATTTGTGAGTTGTTGTTTGACAACGATCGCATCCCCTACTGCATAAATATCTGGTTGATTGGTTTGATAGTGCTCATCCACTAAAATGCCCCCACGAAAACCTGTTTTAATAGTTGCTTGTAGAGCAAGCGAGTTTTCTGGCTGAACGCCAACGCAAAGAATGGTTAAATCAGAAGATAGTCGTGTGCCATCTTCTAAAATGAGGATTTTGCCTTCCTTTTCAAACGCAACTACTGATTGTCCGGTGGTTACCTGCACTTCGTTATTCTTTAATTCTTTCTCTATAAATGCGGCCATTTCCTCGTCAAATTGAGGGAGAACCTGAGGCGCTTTTTCGATGAGAGTCACTGAAAGGCCTCTCTTTTTTAGATTTTCAGCCATTTCTAAGCCAATAAATCCCGCACCAATAACCACTGCTTGTTGAGCCTGAGTATCAAGAGTCTTGATGATTTGATCTAAATCAGGAATACTTCTGAGACTAAAGGCATTTTTCGCTTCTTCTATTCCTTGAATTGGCGGAATCAGTGGTTTTGCCCCAGGTGAAAGAATAAGTCGGTCATAGCTTTCAGAAAAGATTTGTCCATTTGTTTGAACTGTGACCGTGTGTTCGTTGGGATTGATGCCGATAACTTCATGATGTGGGCGAACATCTAAACCGAAACGAGCGGCTAACGCTTCGGGTGTTTGTACAACCAAACTTTCACGTGTGTCGATTTCTCCTGAAACAAAATAGGGTAAGCCACAATTGGCAAAAGAAACATAAGGTCCCTTCTCAAACACGATAATTTCTGCATCTTCCATCAGTCGCCGTAAACGTGTAGCCGCAGACATGCCTCCTGCAACACCGCCTATAATTACAATTTTCACTCTATTTTCCTCCTACTTGTTTTCCGGTCCAGCTGTTCATACCACCACGGATATTGATCACTTCATAGCCTTTTTTTTTACTATTTTTGCTGTATGTCGACTTCTACCACCTGATTGGCAAATGAGATAGTGAAGGACTTTTTTACCCTTATAGGTATTTATCTTCTGTAAAGGAACATTTATTGATCGTTGGATATGTCCTGAACGATATTCTAATGGGGTTCGAATATCTAATAGTTGGCTGTTTTTATCGATTATTTGCGCGAATTGAGTCGTTGAAATAGATTTGATGGGCTGAAATAATGAGAACACACCAATTCCTCCTTTTCTACTGTGCTAATATACCCTATACGGTATATTAAACGCTTGTTTTCCTTTATTGTCAAGAACTAATTAGTTGAGTGGGTTATCTAGACCTACCAAACGATTTGACAATCATACCCCTAGTGGGTATGATGTGTTAGTAACGTGTTACTAAAAAAGAGTATTTATTTCTAGTACACACACATCAAAAGACAGAAACTGCGTCAATAATAGATAAAGCTCCCTTTAGAACTTTTTAGAAAGTAGGCAATGATATGGAGAAAACTTCTCAAACAAAACAAGTATTAAATCGCTTGAAACGAACAGAAGGTCAAATTCGTGGGGTTCAAAAAATGATTGAGGAAGAAAAAGAATGTATGGATGTAATGACACAACTGAGTGCCATTCGTTCAAGTATCGATCGTGTGATGGGAATCATTGTGGCGGAAAATTTGAAAGATTGTTTGGAAGACCCTGAAAAAGATCCTCAAGAGCAGACAAAAAAACTAGAAAAAGCCATTCAAATGATTATAAAAAAATAAGTGTATCAATTTTGTAGCTTGAAAATTATAGTTAGACAGAAATACTTAGGCATACTGTGGTTTCGCGTTTTATCTTAGTTGCTACAAAAATAGATTGTACGACAGAATAAGGTCTTTTTTCTGACATACAATCTATTATATTTTTTGTTTATGACGTAATCAGCCGAGCCCTTTTGGCCAAGAGAGTGTCATAATTTTTTTTTGATCAATTGATTCTTGTGCAGCTAGCGCCAATAAACCGACCGCTACACTTGAACTTAGAGAGGAAACGGGGGCTTTTTGCGAGTGAATCGCTTGTATGAAATCTTGAAGTTGTTCTAGGTCTCCTGTTTCCATCTCAACCGTTTCAGATGAATCGGTATAAATAATCGATTCATTCTTTAATCGATTCCTAAATGTAATTGTATTGGTTGCATCTTCAATAATCATTTCTCCCTTTGAGCCAAATAGCTGGAATTCTCGTTTATAATAAGCACTAAATTGGCAAAGCTGATAGGAAGCTTTTGCTCCATTTTGATACTGGATGGCGAGTGTCTGGTGATCATCAACATCTATTTCCTCATGAAAGACACAGCTATCTGGCCAGTTTTCCCCCCAGTTAATATTTTTTTCAGTCGCTAAATTTTGTATACTTTCTTCACAGGACATCTGATAAGGACAAGTACAACAATGAAGGTCTGTTGGAACAGGATGCCCAAATTTTTTTAATGCTCCGGGTTTCCCCATTGTGGCTAGCCCTCCAAATCCAACGACTTTTTCAGGCAATGAATTCACAAAAAAGTTGAGTAAATCTAGTGAATGTGTGGCTTTTTGTAGAAGTAAGCTTCCTGAGTTTTTACGAAGCCTATGCCAGTCATGAAAGAAAGCATAACCACCATAGGGAATATGATCAATCGCGTTAATCATTACAAGGTCTCCTAGCAGTCCTTCATCTAAAAGCTGACGTGCTTTTTGAAATAAACGAGCATATCTTAATACATAACCAATTTCAATTACATTCGGATATGCAGATAATTTACACCAAAGCGCTACAATTTTTTCTGTAGAAATTTCTAGCGGTTTTTCGCAAAGAATGTGTTTTCCAGCGGCAGCGGCAGCCAACATAATTTCCCCATGTGTGTCATCTGGCGTACTTATGAAAACAGCTTGAACATTCGGATGATTTAATACCTGTTGATAGTCTGTCGTTTTTTCCACCGTTGGAAATTGATCAAAATTATTTTCATTTGTGTCACAAACAATTTCAATATGACAATCTTTCTGTTTGGAAATCGTTCGTAAAGCATATTTATATCCCCTGTTTCCTAGGCCGATGATACCAAAGCCAATAGTCATTTTTCCCTCTCCTATCCATACGGCTAACCTTTCAAAATAATCTTATTTGTAGAATTTTTACTATAAGCAGCTCTAGCGACTACCTTGAGCTCATCTAGTTGATAGACTTTTCTGCTAGATGAAGTTTGATCTTCAAGATGAGTTAAAATTATCTGATGTGTGTCTCGGTTATCAGTAATTTCGTAACAGCAAGCATATTTTGAAGCAATTTCTGTGTGATATAAATCAACTAACTTTCGTTCCTTAAGCTGAATAGATTGATCTAAACTAAGAACAGACACCATAATCGGCTCGCTTGACTCGTGAATCATTTTTTTACTTTGATGAGATTCATTGTATCGTGGAGAATACCATGCATCTTCTATCTTAATACAAGAATTTTTCGTTTTGAGCGTCTGGATAAATAACTGGTGCTCGTCCCCACTATAGACGAACTCATTTTCATTTATTTGCTCTAATAAAGTGTTCGGGAAATGGAAGTGTTGTTGATAGGAATGAGGTTCATTCGTATGAAAATAATCAATAATTAACCAAATTCCTTTTTGAATATAGAACAGCTTTCTTTGTGTAAAAACATTCATCGAATCATTCATATAGCCTAAATGACTGCCTTCAATATAGTCAACAGAATCGGTTAAGCGTACATAAGTTGGCAAACTATGTCCAACAGATTGAAAGGTCCATGAGCCTTCTTGTCTTGTAAATTCTTGGTTATCGACGGTTGGAACATTATGAGCAATGCCACTCTTAAATGTTTTGCGTGTCTGACTTCCTTCAAGATAAGTAAAACGGCCAGAATCAGTCAACAAGTAGTCATTTCCGGCATGAATCTCTAAATGTAATAAGTTGCAATGCCCATGTCCACCACCTTGAGGACCTGAAGCGAACATGGTATATATCCCACTATTGGTCCATGAGTCTCTTAAAAAAATTAGGCCGCTATCAGGTAAAACGAGTTTATCAAAATTAGGAGTTAAGGAAGGGAGTTGTTCGTATTCTTCCTTAGCTGTGCCCCCATAAAAGAACAAGGTTTCAAAAGAAAGTCTAGTTTCTCCTAAGAATTTTGCCTGTGAACTACGTAGAATGAGGGCAGCCTTGGTTAACAAAGAAGCCATTTTTTCTTCATCACTGTCTCCAAAAGGCGATTGTTTTCCATCTGGTTTTGTTAAAGCGAGCGAGACAACCAACATCTGTTGGACCTTTTTCTTAAAGGAAAGTTGTTTTTCAAAGCCTAATCGGTGGCCTAGCTCTAGAATTTCCAATAGTGAAAGAAAGACTTCATGATGGTACATGAATGACTGTTCCCAATGTAGTCCATCTTTGCGAATCTGTAATTCTGCAGATTCGTTCAAATAATCGATACTTTTTTTTAAGTAATCAGTCGGAACACGTAATTCTGGAAATAGTGAGAGTGCTGCAATGACACCGTTCATTTCTAAGATTTTCCAGTTACTAACAGGTGCGACCGCTAAATTTTTTGGACTCATTAAATATACAATCTGCTCTTGTATACTTCTTAAAACCTTCACTAATAATTCTGAAGGAAATAAATCCATCGCTTCATCTTGTTGAAAGATCATCATGAGGCAGAAACACCAATTTTTTAGACGAATGCCTGTATCGATTGTTCGACAAGAGGTTCTGGCATAGTGAGTTAATGGCTTCTTATGATAAGAAATCCATTGTTCTAACCAGTCAAAGAAGCAAAACAGATATTTTTCGTCTTTTGTCAGGCTATATAATTGAACTAGTTGAATCAAATAGCGCTGTCTATTAAGCATCCACATCCATTCTGGATCCCCGTTCGGAGTCTTCTCCCAATCAATGAGTTTGTTCATTTGATAAGGTGTTGGGCAGCGTTCCATGTCCCATTCGTTGTCATAGGTAATAATTTGATGGAGCAATTTTTCGCCATGGCTCATCAAATGCTCAAGTTCTTCTTGATAGTCAGGATTATTTTTAATCAACGAGAGAGTTAAAGATAAATGAGTTCCTAAATAAGCTTGTTTTCGTTGAGAGAAATAGCTTTTGAGAGTATCATTTGTAGAATATTTTTCAAAAGTCGTCGAATCTAAATTGACTACAGTAGATTGGTTCTTCATTAGTTTGTTCTCCTCCTTAGTAAAAGAGCCTATCTTTATTAATAATTAAAAAATTGATGGCCCACACAGAACCTGATGCAGGGTTATTACTGGGGTTCGTATCTAATTGAATGGCTAATGGGCCCCCAGAGTGAACAAAAGGAAATTCAAGATAATCGTACTGGTTAGCTTCAAGCTTAAACGTCTGTTTTTCTTGATTAACCCGAACCTCTGTATAAGAAGCAATTGTTCCACCAATACCGAGTAGCAAGGTATATTTTCCAGCAGGCATAACAACAGTAAATATATTTTTTTTATCTGATACTAAACAATCCTCTTGTAATATATTCGCTGTTTTCCCTTTGATAGACTGAACAGTTGGTTGATCAAATCCATACATTTGGTGCTTACAAATTGTATCCTCAGCATCAATAGAACGATAACCTGTAACGAGCAACTCAACAGGTGTTGCTAGATTTACCTGACGAGCAAATAGACTACGATAGTCTTTCTCCTGAGTCCCACCAAAGTCAAACTTGTAGACGGTCATAGGATAAATATAAGTGTTGCCCATCAAATAAGGTCTAGTCATCGCATCAATTTTTTTCCAAAAATGAGTAGTCTCATCTTTTCCTAAAAATAAAGTTCTTTTGCAAAGACTTTCTCTTTTTAGTGGATAATTTATAGAATCAGGTTCTTTAACTTGTTTTCCAAACTCGACAACACTCCCCTCTTTTAGTGATATGTTTGGCAGCGCCTCTTTAAAGTCTAGAATTAGATGAGCAGGGTATCGTATTTGAATGGTTTCAGTACTACCTCCAATAATTTTTAGCCAACAAATGCGGAGGTTGATTACTTGCAGACTAATGACATGTCCGCCTTTGACTAGCAAATTAGAAAATGCGCAATTTTTCCAGCCGCCCTTCTCTATATCAGAAGCTATTGAATTGGGGATCTTTTTGACTCCAATGGGCAGTCCAGGTAGCAAACAAAGGATATTCCCCTGTTTTTGAATTAATAACTCATTTATAGTATTGGTCAGGCCACCAGTTGGCTCCATCATTGCAGGCAATTGGATGGGTGGTTTTGTAATCAGTGCGAGATTAATCCAACGTTCAGACTCTTCATAAGCAAGTCCATTTGAATGAATATAGAAATCGAGACCTTTTTCATATAGCGTTTTAATGGCTTTATCGCCTTCACCTAGTTGGGCATAAGCCGAGGCAATCCAAGTGGGACCAAACATCCCTATTTCACAGTTATTAAAAGCATAATCTACAGTATTTTTGGCAATCGTTTCAAATGTGCCGTTCAGACTGTATTGTGGGTCTTTTATCGGAAAAATGGGCATTAGAACAGATGGATGACGAAGCCACTGCTCTTTTTTTGTATACGGCGAATCCATTAAACGAGGCTTTTTTTCGTTTGTAATTGCATAATTAGGTAGCTTTTCTAAAAATTGTTGATAGATAGGATTTGTTTCCTCGTTTAAAATTGTTAAAGTTTTTAATGTAAATTCAAACAGATAACGGATTGTTGCAATCGTAATCGTACTATCTGATGTAAGAGGGCCTTGTTCTGGCGAAATGTCCGGAAAAAATAACCCGTCTTCTGTTAGTGTATAGGTAGCGAGAATAAAATCACATTGTGCGTTAAAAACAAGTGAAGCTTTTCGCAAAAAATCAAGGTCATTTGTGTATTCATAATACCAAAATAAGAATTGGGCACACCAAGGCTGAATACAGTTGTAAAAATGATGAGGATAGTCGATTGCCCAACCGTCCTTTCCATAATAGGCTTTGGTGTAGGAGCGGATGTCCTTCTCATGGGCTAAATAAGCATCACAAAAGTGTTTCGCTAGTTCTAGATGATTCGACGAGAAAGTTGACCAAAAGATGGATTGAATATTCACATCCCAATACCACATACTTCCCCATAAGGATTCATTTTTAGTATCCCATAATCCGTTTAGCCCAGGCCCTTGTTTGAAGTGGAGGCTACCTATCCCACTGGATGCTTTGATGAGGTAGGTATATAAGTGCCAAAGTGTTTCAAGGAACTTATCAGGAATGCTAAGGGTTGTTTTCCACCAATCTGTCCAAAAATCTAGATGATTCATTAAAATAGTTTGCCAAGTAAAAGTTTCTCTCATTGGTGAAAATAATGAAAAGGCCAAAAGATGGTTCTGCTGCTCCTGTTTAGGAACCAGTAAATTATTTGCCCCCTTCTTTAGTGAACCATCTGTTTGAATAAACAAGTAATCATTATTTGCTTTTTTTACAAGGAGGGTACTATCTGTAAGCTTTTGTGTAGTGTAGCTATTTTCATGCTGAGTAAAAGTGAGAGAAATACCTAGTAGCAGCTCAGATAAGTTTTCTTCGGAATGCAAAATGAGCGTATCTTCTGACTCTATGATTAATAATTGTATAATAATCTGTTGCCGATCTTTAGAAATAATTAGCTCTAACATTGACTTTTCAATGAGAAGTGAGAGCTCATGAAACACGATATCTTGGCTAAACTGAATCTGAAGACGCCCGGTTTCGGGTGTCTTCTTCAGTGAATACAACGGGTCTATTTGTGTAGTATATGGACGTAAGGTTTGCTGATAGGGCTGGGCTAATCGTTGTTCAATAGGTAGCTTTTGATACATTGCTTTATCTGCCCAATAATTAGCCGTCCCCCATGTTTTTTCTTTATCAACTGCTTCGTAATAAATATCATAATGATTTAATGTTACATGCAGTGTGTGTGCTTTATAGTAAGCCATACAGCCAAACTTTCCATTTCCTAACGGGAGCGCCTCGAAATAATCTGAGTCCACATTAGAATAGGTAATCTTATGCATCATTGTTTTATCTCCAGATTCTATTTAATTGCAGAGCTTACACCGACATCTTTAAATTTTGATTGAACAAAGAAGTACAGTAAGATGATAGGAATTACTGAAATGGTCAACACTAGCATTAGCGCACCATAGTTAATAGGTTCCATCCCTGCTACGGACATGTTCTTAATTACAAGAGAAACCGTAAATTTTTTAGGATCAGAAATCATTACAAGTGGAAACAGGTAACTGTTCCAGCTGCCCATAAAAATGAGTAAGGCATTAGTAATGATTGTCGGTTTTAACACAGGAATAACAATAGAAATAAAAATTCGCCACTCACTCGCCCCATCAATTCGAGCAGACTCTAACAGTTCATTTGGAAACTGATAAATATATTGTCGCATGATAAAAACGGATGATGTCGCAGCAATAGCTGGAATAATTAAACCTGCATAACTATTTGTTAACCCCATCCGACTAAGCAGATAAAACAAGGGAATTAGAGTGGTAAAACCAGGGACCATCCGAGCGAGCATGATGAGTCGAAAGATAGTCTTGTTTCCGCGAAAGTCAAATTTTGCTAACGCATAACCAGCCATTGTCGAGCTTGCTGTTGCTAAAAAAGTACTAGCACAAGCGATGAATAGTGAGTTAAATAAGACACGCCCATAGTCAAACCGACTCATTAAAGCATTCCAGTTATCTACGAGAGATGAACCAAACTTGAAGTTTAGTCCCCCACCGATAATCATTTCATTATTTTGAGTAGAGGCAAAAATCATATAGACGTAAGGAATTAAAAAGACGATGGCTCCTAAGATGATAATTAAATATAGAAAAATTTTATTGGCAGTTCGTCGATTATTTTTCATCGTTTTTTCCTCCGAGTTTGAATTGGATTGCTGAAATAATAGAGGCAACAAATACCATAGACCAAGCAATTGCAGAAGCTTTACCAAAGTTTACCGCTTCAAAACTCGTTTTATAAAGGTTTACACCTACTGTTAATGCAGCATTTTCTGGTCCGTTTGAACTTCCGAAGAAAATATTTGGAATTTCGAAGGTGGATAAACCACCGATAGTAGCTAAGACGACGGCCATTAATATGATTGATTTGAGTAATGGAATCGTAATCAAGAAAAATTGTTTTACTTTTGATGCACCATCTATTTCAGCACTTTCATAAATTTCAGTGGGTAATCCTTGAAGCCCTGCAAGAAATAGAATGGTATTGTACCCAGTATTCATCCAGACAACTGTAATAACCATGGAAACACGTAGCCAAAACGGATGAGTTAACCACTGAATGCTTTCAATACCAAACCTATTTAAAATCAAATTAAATAGCCCAGCAGGATCAAAGAAAGTCATGAAAACAGAAGCAATAGCGACAACAGAAGTAACCGTTGGGATATAATAAACGGTCCGAAAGAATCCTCTTCCTTTTAAATGGGTGCTGTTTAATAAGACAGCTAAAAATAAGGCAAGAATCATTGTAATGGGAATTGAAAACACCATTAACAATAAAACATTGTAGTAGGACTGAAACAGTAGCGGGTCACGAAACATGTCGATATAATTTTGAAAGCCTACCCACGTGAATCCTGTCCCTATACGCATAAAACTAAATAACAATGATATGACTACAGGGACTAAAACAATAAAGGCAAAAAATAATAGAAACGGTGATACGAAATAGTACCCGCTTTCATTTACTCGGTCTGACAAACGAGATTTTTTCTCTCTTGAACTTTTCACGAGTAAGCTCTTTTTTTCATGTGAACTCTCCATATTGTAGCCTTCTTTCTCATTTTATTACTGTTCTATTTGTTAACTTTTAATCCATATTTTTTTGCGAAGTTTGTTGCTTCTCGCACGTAAGAATTTTCAAAGTCATTCGTTTTCCAATACGCATAACTAGCAGCTCCCACATAGGCACGGCTATCCGTTGAATTAGGGAAAATATTAATAGCCGCCCCATTTTCATTTGCTTTAGCAACAATTTCCAATATTTTTTGGTTTCCAAAATACTCAAATTCTTTATGAGCAGCATCGGTTTTGAACGCTTCTCGATTGGAAATCATGACACCTTCTTCTAGAGCAATTTTTAGTGCATCTGGATCGGTTAACATAAAAGTTAGTACCTGAGCCGCGGCTAATGGATAGTCGCAATCTTTTGGTACATACCAACTAGAGCCTCCGCTTAATGGTGTTTTCCCTGGATTTTCTTCTGAAAAAGGTACAAACTCAGCGACACGCCATTTATCTTTTGCGCTAGGGAAATTCATTTGCATGTTTGATGCGTAAAAACTCCCAGTCAAATTAATCGCCATATCTTGTTTCACTTTTTCTCCATTGCTGTCCGTAGTCCAAGCTATTAAGTTGTTATCAATTAATTTTTGAAGAGTTTCAGCTGAAATTTTAGCTGCTTTTGAACCAAGGTTAATATTTCCGGATGAATCCATTAAAGGAGTATCTAGCTGATCCATGATAGCTGAGACCTGCTCTACTTCTCCGGCTGTCGATAAGGCAAGTAGTTGATGACCTGTTTTTTCTTTTATTTTTATTCCAATATCAATTAACTCATCCCAAGAGTTTATATCCTCAAAGTTTGCACCCACCGCTTTAAATAATTCGGGTTGATAATAAGTGACGGCTACACCAAAATCATTTGGAAAGGCAGTCGCTCGTCCACCTTCTGACATCTTGTTTAGAACATCTACTTTTGGTTCGTAAAAATCGGCAGCATATTTATCATAGAAACCAAAATCTGAAGCGCTTAAAAATGAATCTGAGAATAGCTGTAGAATTCCAGCGGCATTTGTATCTTGAATAAAAATAATTTCCGGCATTTTTTCATGTGCGACCATTTTTGGGGAAATCATTTGAGTCGTACTACCACCAGGGGTCACATTGGTAATGTTAGTTTTTATATCGGCGCCATATTTTTTATTGTATAGCTCAATTGATTTTGTAATATAGTTTTCATTTTTTCCTTGAGGAACATAAATAGATAGTGTCGCCTCTTTTACGGGCTCTTGGTTAACGTTAAAGTTCTTCAAAGTTTGATCCTCTTTTTTTGAACATCCGCTGACGAGAATCAGAAGCATTAGAAGTACTCCTACTACAACGCGTTTCTGTATATCTTTTTTCATCATTTTCCTCCTACCAAAATAGTAAAATATTTTCTGACATACGTAAGGCCGCTTCGAAAAAGAAATAGTCGCCCCAAATGCAACACTCGTCAACGCCATTTCCATGGGGAACTGAGTAGACTCCATGATTTAAAATACCAGTCGACTTCAATCCTTTTGTGGTATAGGTGTCGATTAAAGAAGACATGATTTTTATGGCAAATTCTTCATAACGGGTTCTTTTTTCATCTAATAGAGGAAGATGATTTGATAGCTCAAGTAATCCGCATACCAAGATAGCCGCAGCTGAACTATCTCTAGGCTCTTCGCCTTCTTGAAAGGACAGATCCCAGTATGGAACTAAGTCTTCGGGAAGTTTCGTCAAATAATAGTCTGCAGCTTGGCTAGCCTTTTCAAGTAAAGTAAGATCCTTCGTATACGTGAAATTTAAAGCAAAACCTAATACTGCCCAAGCTTGACCTCTAGCCCAAGTAGAGTCATCGGATTTTCCTTGAGCAGTTTTACCAAATCGTGGTCGACCAGTCAAGGTATCAAAGTAATAGGTATGGTAGGTTGAATAATCTTCACGCATTAGAAATTGCGCACAGCGTTGGATATGTTTTTTTGCCGATTGTGCATACATTGGGTTGCCTGTTAGTTTGGAGACCTGAAATAATAAAGGCATGTTCAGTAGAGAATCAACAATTAGTCTTCCTTGTTGGTTTAAATCGTTACTTTTCCCCCACGCTTGAAACACATTAGCCGTTCGGTTATAACGTTGCATCAAGGTGTTGCCGGCTTGTATCGTGAGGTCTTTGTATTCCTGATTACCGACTAGTAAATAAGCTGGATAAGTCGATAAACCATAGATAAACCCAATATCATGGGTGGTCAACATCACTTGGTTATCCATGCGGTCTTTGAAAGTAGGAAGTAATGTGTAAAGAGTATTTAAATAGATTTCGTCATTGGTTATTTGATACGCATGCCAGAGCATCCCCGTCCAAAAACCTGGTGTCCACTCAATATTTTCCCACGCTTCATAAATCAGATTTTCAGAATTTGGACTTGGGAAAGTTGTTTTATAAGTTTTTAAATTGTCATTGATTTTTGGTAGAATTTCTTGTTGAATCAAGGCCGATAATCGTTCTTTGAATGTGTGTGTGGCTTTCATTATCTGTATCGTCAACTCCATTCGTTTATTTATAGGCTCATTCACGTAAGATGAAAAGGACAGCAAAAGAAGAGCAGTAGAAATCAATTATTAAAAATTTAACTCGCCCTTTGCTGTCTCTTGCTTTATTATAGGGGCACAATTGTTTTCGAATCCGCAGAAGCTACTTCGGCCTCGGCAATTCGAATAGTTTCCATTGTGCTTGTTAAAGGTGCAGCTATCTGTGGATCCGTTCCTTCAAGTATACAGTTGGCAAAATGTTTAATTTCAATGTAGTAGCCACTCTCTGAATCAATTTGAGGGACAAAGCTTTCTTGATCATAGGGATAATCAGTTAGTTTCCCTTTTTCTAGTATGATGGTCCCTTTTTCAAAACTAAAACGGAAACTCATGGTAAACCCAAAATCATCATTATTGATTGTCCAGTTATCTTGCGCGTTGACTACTTTGTCATCAAACAGATAGTTTGTTGAAACTACATCATAACCACTGCCTTCAAAGACCACCCTTCCTGTTGTTGAAACGGCAGTTGGTGTGCCGAATAACCAGTTGATTGTATCTACATCATGGATGTGTTGATCAAGTAAACAACCACCTGACTTATTTTTTTGGAGTAACCAGTTTTCCCAAGACCAGAAAGGAGTAGTTCCGCCTCTAAATAAGCTTGCCTCTGTACATTTACCATAACGATTACTTTCTATTGTTTCTTTGATGTAATTATATGAAGGAAAGAATCGCAATGTTTGACCAATCATTAATTTGCGTTTGAATTTAACGCTAGCATCAATCATCTCTTGACAAGCTTTTGATGAGATGGCCATTGGTTTTTCACAAAATACATGTAACCCTTTTTCCATAGCCTTGGTTGCATAAGGTGCATGAAGATAAGTCGGCAAACAAAGGTCAACATAGTCAAGCTTTTCCGTCTCAATCATTTTTTCCATGTCTGTATAAAAGTTGAATTGATGGAAATCAATGCTTTTATCACTGATATCAATATTTCCTTGTGTTAGCTTTCCTTCTTTTTTGCTGGTATTGACATCACAAATTGCCACTAGTTCAATGGGAAAGCCCTCCCTCATCAAACGCATGTATTGACTTAAATGTGAACTTCCCATAAATCCTAAACCAACTAAACCTACTCTAATCATTATTTGTTCCTCCTATTTCCTTTTTTTGTAATGAAATGATGTGATTAAGCGCCTGACTACTATCAAAAGTCAACTGCTCTCCAAATTGTTTATATGGAGATAGTTCACAAGTCAAAGGTCCGTTATAGTTGATAGCTGTTAGTGCAGAAATGACTGCTGCCCAGTCTATATCACCGGCTAGAAGCGAGGTGAACCCTTGAATGTTTCCAATTGATTGATTAAAATCTTTTACATGAATCTTTGCTATTCTGTGACCAAGAATTTGAATCCATTGCTCTGGAAACCCGTATTGAAGAATATTTCCGACATCAAAATAGGCACCTACATAGGGACTACCAATTGTGTCAATCAGAGTTCTCATTTCTAATGGGCTTAAAAGGAATTTATTCCAAACATTTTCTAAGCCGATTGTTACTTCTTTCATTTCTGCAAGCGGTGCAAGTTCCTTGAGTGCCTGACTAGCTCGGCTATAACATTCATCATAAGCTTCTGTTTTGGTCACAAGTCCTGGGACAACTAAGATGGTGTCGCATTCAAGTTGTGCTGCAAACTGAAGCATTTTTTTTACAATGGTGATACCCTTTTCTCTTTTCAAGGTATCTGATGAACTTAATGGATAGGTCCAGTGTAAAGAGGTGGATAGACTAGAAATAGGTAGAGCAAATTCTTTGCTTAAATCAAGGAGCCTCCCTATCTCATTTGATGTGCTATCTAGAGTTAAATAAGGGACGTCGCTCAATGCAAGCTCTTCACTAACGAGGGTTGGTTGACTGTTTATTTCCGATACGTTTAACTCAATCGTATCAAAACCTGCTTCTTTAACGAGTTGAAATTGTTCTCTCAATGTTAAGTTTTTTGGTAGAGACCAAACGTTCATTCCTTTTAGTAATTTCATAAATTAATTGTTTCTCCTTTCTGAGCGGATTTAAAAGCAGTTTCAGTGATGTTTACCGTATATAAACCATCTTCACCGTTAACTGGAGAAGGCTCGTTCTCATCGATTGCATGAATGAATTTTTCAATCATTAATAGATCCATGTCCTCTTCATAATAAAAATTAGATTGCCCTCCTTTTGAGTCGTTGAATACAGACATCTTGCGACCAAAGCCATCCATAACTAAGTAACCTTTTTCAAAAACTAATTCCATAACAGCATCTCCCCAAACAGGATAAGAGTGAGGTCTATTCCATGAAGTATCTAGCGACATGATGACCCCTGTTTCAAAACGAATCTGAACTAAGCCAATGTCTTCTACGAGTAAGGAAGGCATGCTCCTTTCTTTGTAAGCTGTTACGGTTTTCGGTGTAAGATCAAAAAAATAACGAACAAGGTCACAAATATGAACGGTGTGATCAATTAAAGCTCCCCCACCAGAAAGCGCTGGATTAATAAACCACCCCCCGGGATTCTTGCCATGATTTGATGCATTGATTGAACGTAGCTTTCCTAGTGAATGTGTATGGAGTATCTGTTTCATATCTTGGGCAACTTTTGAAAACCGAACAGGATGTGCAACCATCAATTTCACATTTGCTTGTTGAGTTGCATCGATCATCTCTTGTGCGTCGTCACCAGAAAGCGCCATTGGTTTTTCTACAATCACGTGTTTGTTTGCCGCTGCGGCTTTTAGTACAAGTGATTTATGAAAAACATTCTCTGAACAGATTAATGCGGTATCACAGTCAGTTTTTAACAACTCATCTAATGATTCAAAGCGAAGTAGCTGATTTTTTTTCGCAAATTGTTCCGCTCTGACTGGATCGTTATCGTATACACCTAAAATGTCAATTTTCTTATCTATAAATATCTTTAAATAACTAGTCACGTGCATATGTGCCACGCCTAGGATACATAATTTCAATTTTTTTCAACTCCTGATACTTTATTTTTCAATGAAAGTGAGTGACTAAACTTCCGTGGTAGGTTCCTCCAAATGCGCTGTCTGTAGAGGTGTCTAATTGAATCATTACATGCTCGCCAACGAGTTCAACCTTCAGTATGGGACTGGCAACTTTTGTTACTGCGAGACTTATATTAAAGAGTCCTTTCTTATCTAATCGACCCGAAATAAGAGTCGTCTGTTGATTCACTAACTCATGGACGTCTGTTAACTTGCCATTGGATAATTGCTCGACAAGCGAGATTACTTGTTCTTTCATTGTACTTATGGCTGTTGGTTCATTTTCAAAATAAGATAATCGAATAAAGGATATCTTATTTAGTTTATTTTCTTTACATGCTTTTTTGAGTTGAACGTAAATTGACATGAGAGTATTTCCTTTCTGTTTTTTTGTATGCGGTTTCAATCCGTAAGTACAAAATAACTTATTTTAGGTTACGTTTATTTATCCAAAAGGACTTTTTATTTGTCTTTTTAGGCAATTCTTATTTCTACATAAGAAAACGTATTCGTAATATGACATAATCTATTTATACTCATAAAGGAGGTTCTACGGATACATGGATAGTAAACGACCAACTAGTGGTGTCAACCTTCCGACTATTAACCTATCGAACTTATCCTATCTGAAGTGTGATACGAAAGGAAAAAAACGCCCTACTTCTTTTTTTTATTGGCGACTGTATTTTGTTACTACTGGTAATTTGATAGTGGATTATGATGACCAGATACTCCAAGTCCATGCAGGTGAGTATTGTGTCATTAAAAGACTTCAAGATCACCTTCTAGAGACCAGAGAACTACCAGTCAAATTTTTACTTGTTGAATTTTCTTGCCAAGAAGCAGATACAGCGTTCCTCTCTACTTTGTTGAACCAAACACACCAAGCATCTGATGAACAATTGGATCTATTAGAAAAAATTTTTTCTAACTGTCAATGTGGGGATGCGAATCTAGTTAATGGAGAAATCTCATTGTTAGAAGTACCTGTGTTCCAGATACAGTTAATGATTATTTACTTCTTAGAGCTTCTATATTTGACCAATTACAAAAAACAGCCAATCATGTTTATAGAATCGGGGAAATTGTCAAAGGAATACAGTCGTGAGTTAATTAATGAGGTTATTCATTTTATGGAAAAGAATTTGAGTGAAAATATTACGATAAAAGAATTAGCAAAGCACTTCTTTATTAGCCCTACCTCTTTGAAAAAGTTTTTTAAGGAGGATACTGGCTATAGTTTAATTAACTATTTTAGAACATTAAAAATGGAGCAGGCCAAGCTTTGGATACGAGAAGATGATCAGTTATTTACGACAATTGCTCAGAACTTAGGGTATGAGAGTATTCATCAATTCTCCAAGACATTCAAACGATATACAGGATTAAGTCCGACTACGTACAAGAAATCAATTCAATCAATTGATGAACAATTTGATTCATTATTATAGGAGGAAGCGGATGAAAATTGAAGAGGCACACATGTTAAGACTTGTGAACAATGGAACATTAGGAAAAATTGAAATTAGTCGCTATTCTTTGTCAACAGACTCCTTTTCTAAGGAAGAGGAAGTGAAGATTATGGAGGAAGTGCTCGAGTTTCTGTTAGCCTGCCATAAGCATAGACCAAAAAGAATTTATGCTTCCTCAAATAACGAGCGTTCACTCTATATTATTACCATGCAGTTTGTTAATCAGTCGCTGTGCAACCTTTTATTAGATTTTTCGAGAAGTGTAACAGGCTACCGTAAGTTAGTAGAATTATCTGGCGCTGTTGGAATGTATCAATATGATTCATTGCAGCCAACTTCGTTTCACTCAACGTACTTAAGTCAAGCCAACTATTTACCAGAAAATAAAGCACAAAACTCTGTAAATATAGTACAAGAATTAATGAGGAAAATTGAAGAAAGTTGTGTAAGTCGAAAGAAGCTTGAACTGGAGGACGATATATGAAAGTTGGAATTATTGGGTGTGCTCATATGCAGACAGAAGTGTATACAGGGATATTCTTAGACGAAGGCATACAAGTTACAGGCGTTTATGACCGAAACCATGTAACTGGTTTGAACTTTGCACAAAAAATGAACATTACTTATTATGATAATATTGAAGAAATTCTTCTTTCAGAGATTGATACGGTTCTGATCTGTTCTGAAAACTCTTTGCATTATGACTATACCTTGGCTGCAGCCTATCATAAGAAACACGTGATTATCGAAAAACCGCTCGCTTTAAATACTTCAGATGCAATTCGTATGATTTTAGTCTGTCGAGAGCACAATGTGAAACTAATGGTTGCCCATCCTCTACGATTTTCTCCAACTATTTTAGAATTAAAAAAAATCTACCAAACAGGCGAATTAGGAAAAATTCTTTGTATTAATGGTACGAATCATGGTAAAAATCCTGGCGGTTGGTTTTTAAATAAAGAACTGGCGGGAGGAGGAGCCATCATTGATCACATGATTCATTTGATTGATTTAACTAAATGGTTGTTTGAATTTGAGATTGATTCAATTTATACAATGAAACATGCTTCTACTTATTCTGATATTGAGGATAGCGGTTTAATTCATATTAATTTTACAAATGAAGTTTTTATGAGCCTAGATACATCCTGGAACCGACCGTTAAATTTTCCTATATGGGGCGATGCGACGCTAGAAATTATTACAGACAGAGGTCAAGTGATTGTGGATGGGATTGGAAGGAAAAGTGATTTATTCATTCGAGATTCTTCCCAGGAGTTTACACTTTTTGAGAAAAGTATGGATGTTGAAATGATTCAATCCTTTATTGAGTGTGTTAAAAACGATTTACCAGAGCCTGTTACAGGCTACGATGGTTTATATACGGTGAAAATTGCTAGCTTGGCCTATGAATCGGCGAAACAAGACCGAATTATTTATCAATCTGAATTTAAAGACATCCTTAAAAAAGAGACGACTTGAGTATGGGTACGGGATGTGAAATTGATATCTAAATAACTAGAGCCTATAACACCTTTATTAACAGGCTATAGGCTCTAGAGGTTTAATCAAGCACTAAAAAATCAGGTTGTCAGACCAAACAGCTCATTATTCATTAGGATGACTTTCTTCTCAAGTTCTTCATTTGGCGTTTGTTTGATTCGTTCGAGCATCATGGTGGCTGCAGTCTCCCCTATTTTGGCTGTAGGAGGGTTAATCGTGATTTGCGGAAGAATGCTTTGTTCACCTTGGTCTAAATAGTCATAGTGGCCAAAAACAATTTCTTCTCCGACAACCACTCGTTTTTGGTTAAAACATTCTAAGGCACCGATCGACATGTTGTAGTTACTGACAAATAGAGCCGTTACGCCTTTATCGATCAGTTGTTCGGCCCCTAAAAACCCACTTTTTCTGGTGTAATCCCCTTCGTAGATTTCTAAGGTTACAGACTGATTTATAGCGATAGCTTCTTGTGCACCCAGCAGCCGTTCTCTTGCCGTATAATCTTCTTGAGGGGCAGAGATATAGCCAATCTTTTGGTGTCCTTGTTGGATGTAATGTTCGATTACCTCTCGAACACTTTGACGGTCATTGAGTAAAATAGCATCTGCTTGTTGTTGCGTATCGGGATAATTAATGGAGACCAATGGGACTTGGATTTTTTCCAATTTTTTTAAATCTACCCATTCTTCTCCAGATAAAAAGACAATCAATCCGTCGACAGAATGTTTCATTAGATAACTGATTTTTTCATCAACTTGTCTACTTTCGTCAGAAAAGCCACTTAATAATAAACTATACCCATTCTCTTCTGCGACTTTTTCAATACCGGAAACAACCTCAGAACCAAATCGGCTGGAAATACTATTCATTAGTAAGCCGATAGAAAAGCTCCGATTGTTTTTGAGTCCTTTGGCGATGATATTCTCCTTGTAATCTAATTCTTTGATTGCCTGCGCAATTTTTTCCATATTGGTTTCCTTTAATTGTTGTCCATTTAGATATCTTGATACGCTTCCTAAAGAAACGCCGGCAAGCTTTGCCACATCCCTAATCGATGCCATCGTTATACACTCCTACCAATCACAATGGATTTCAGATGATAAATCTCCAATCATGATTTTCGCTTTTTTCGCGAAGTGCCAGCGATTATCCACGTTCATGTAACGCAAATCGTTAGGCGTTAGTGTGAATGTAAGCTCTAAAGTTTCATTTGGTTCCAGTAAATCTTTACGAAAGGCCTTCAAAAGCTTCTTTCGTTGAATCACGGCTCCGCCATAAAGTTTTACGAACACAAGTGAGCTTACTTTTCCAGCGACACTTCCTGTATTCTTAACTTTAACGGATACTTCGAGATTGTCAATATTCATTTTCGTTTGAAGGTCCTCATAAGTAAATGTGGTATAACTCAACCCTTCTCCAAATTCGTGGAGAGGACGACCACTTAAATCGTAGTAATTTTCTTGTTTCGAAGCCTCTCTTTGATAATAGTAAACAGGTAATTGTTGACTATTTCGTGGATAGCTGATACTTAGACGACCGTTTGGATTGTTTTCTCCAATTAGTGTTTGAGCAATTGCTTTTCCACCCTCTTGTCCTGGAAACCAAGCGAGTAAGACTGCATCTGACAAACTTTCAACCCTAGTTAAATCATATGGACGTCCTTGTACGAGAAGGGTTATGATAGGTTTTTTGAGACGCGCTAGTTTGGTTAGTAGCTCCTCTTGTTTTCCACCCAGAGATAACGAAGCTACATCGACGTTTTCTCCAGAATCCATGTTGATCCCTTTTGAGGTAACTGCCCCATTCCGCAAAAATTCCATATCAAAGTTTCTCGCACTTGAACCGCCTAAGACAACGATGATAATATCTGATTCTTGGGCCAGTTCGATAGCTTTTGCCATTTTTTCTTGTTGCTTTGTTTCGTTACGGATTTCACAGCCTTCTGCATAAACCACTTCTGAGTGGACAAATTGTTGTTTAAGCTCGTTGAAAATAGTTTTTTCTTGTTGTTTTTCAGACTGAGGGGCAGAATAATCACCTAACAAATGGTAAATATTATGGGCATTCGGTCCAATAACCGCAATTTTTTTTCCATTATCTGAAAGTGGTAGAATGCCTGTATTTTTTAACAGGGTCAGACTTTCTTTCGCGACTGCTTTATTTAATTTTTTTGATTCCGTAAATAAAGTTGCCCATTTTTTACTAGGATCTTCGACAAACGGTTGTTCGAACAACCCTAGTAAGAATTTAATAGCAAGGACTCTTCTGACTGAATTGTTTAAATCTTCTTCATCGATAATGCCAGACGTAACGCCCGCTTCAATTTTTGTATAGGTTTCATCCCACAAACTCAAGTCAACACCTGCGGCTAGTGCGTCGGCGGCCGCTTCAGTTTGAGATTCATAGACATCCTGCAAACGATCTAATGCAATCCCATCTGCCATGACAATCCCTTGAAATCCTTGTTCATTGCGCAGCTTTTCCTCAAAAAGGACTCGATTTGAATGACAAGGTACCCCATCGATATCATTATAAGCAGCCATGACACCAACCGCATTACGTGTACTGTGTAATAATGGTGTGTAGACATCTGCAAATTCTCGAGTACCTATAGGAACAGTCCCTGAATTATGTCCGCCTTGCGCTTCCCCTTGAGCAATACAGTGTTTTAAAATGACCCCGATTTGTTGAGACGATTTGTTGATTTCTAAAACAGAAGCATCTAGAAAATCAGTTTGGTCTTCAATGAGATTCCCTTGAAATCCTTTAACAATCGCTTCAGTCATTTTGGCACCGACGATGGGATCTTCACCAAAACATTCTTCTGATCGACCCCATCGTGGATCTTTCATTAAATCAAGTGTTGAAACCAAGGCAAGATGTACCCCTTTTGCCGCTAGCTCTTGTGCCATTAATTCACTTGTTTGTTGAATTAATTCAGGATTAAATGTGCTGCCACGACCAATATTTGTCGGATAAGAAATGCTATCTAATCCTTGATGCCCATGCGGACACTCTTCGGCGATTAAAGCGGGAATCCCCCAACGAGAGTTTTTAATGATGTAGGCTTGGATTTGATTGGTGACTTTCCAGCTATCAACAGCTTTTATCCCATTTGAATAGTCAACTTTGGACCAAGGATCAGAGCGGAATAAACCATATAAGGCGCCAATACCACCTCCCCATGCGACGTGCTCGGTAAAGGTTTCAGTGAGAACAATCCCGTCTCCTTCTTTTTTATAACATTCCCAACCATAGAGATGTTGATTCACTTGGCCGACTTTTTCTTGGACATTCATTCGACCTAATAAATCTTCTACACGTTGACGAATCGATAATTCCGGATTTTGATAGGGATATTTAGACAAGCTCGGACACTCCTTCATGTCGTTCTTTGTTTGCAGCTAAGACAAATGGTAAGAATAAGAAGACATCTAAGATAATTAAAAGAACTGTTAAAATGGATGCCATGATATCACCGCCTGTTGCGATAAAGGTTTGAAAGACAGGTGGTGTAATCCATGGAGCTGCAGCAACGGTTTTCCCGATTAAGCCAGTGCTGGTTGCAAAATAGGCAATTACTAAGTTAATCGAAGGAATAATCGCACAAGGAATCATAAAGATTGGATTCATTACTACAGGTAAACCGAACATCACCGGTTCAGTGATATTAAACAGACAAGTCGTCAAGCCAAATTTAGCGATTTGACGTTGCTCTTGTCTTTTTGACGCCCACAAAATAGCAATCACTAATGGTAAGATACATCCTCCTCCACCAATTAACCCGAAGGCATTTGTAAAAGGTTCAGTAATAATGTTTGGAATATCTTTTCCAGCCGAAAAAGCATCCATATTCTCTTGAATAGACTGTAATAAAGGTGCTTGACGAATCGGTGCCAAGATACTTGAACCATGCATCCCAAAGACCCATAGAAAATCTGAGAAAAATTGTAGGAATAAGATACCAGGGACAGATAATACAAACGCTTTTAAAGGTGTTTGGATTAAAAATTCAATCAGTTCTGGGAAATTTAAGCCTGTTGTTTTATCTAAAACGAATACGAAAATAGCAAAAATTAGAATAACTAATATTTCTGGTACTAATGAATTAAACGAAGTGGCTACTGCTGGCGGTACTCCATCAGGCATTTTGATTTTTAATTTTTTAAATTTAGCCAAGCGAATAAATAGTTCGGTTCCAAGAAGAGAAGCAATCATTGCTGTGGCAAGACCTGAAGAGGATGTTAAACTTTGTAAAAAGACGCCTCCAACTTCAGCAGTACTCCCGTCAGCAAGCGTCACAACACTTTGGACAGGCATGAGAATAAACATCACCGCAATACTCAAAATCCCAGCATGCACTGCATTAAAAGCAGGATCATCAATTTGTCCAGAACGAACATAGTGAGAAGCTAAATTCCAACCAATATTGTAACAAACAACAATTGCTAAAATACTCATCGTTCCATTGTTGACGATCATGGCTAAATCAGCCAGAAAACTCAAGTTAATCACTTTTTGAACAGTTTCATTTGAAAAAATTAGAGCATTTAATAAAACCATGACGGATGCCGCCATGACAAGTGGCATCGTAAAGATAAAGCTATCTCTGATGGCCAATAAATGGCGTTGACTGTTCATTTTTGACACAATTGGTAATAATTTTTCTGACAGTTTGTCTACAAATTTCATAGTGTTCATCTCCTAAAATAATAAAATTGAACCGGTTCATTTTTAAACTATATCATATATTTTTAATTTTGCAACTATTATTTGAATACGGATACAAAATGATTCGTTAAATGGAACAGGTGATTTTTAGTTGCGAAGAATTATTATCGAAGGTTATTAGTCAAGGTTGGGACATAACTCTCTTTATCCGAATAAACGGTGGGTACAGAAGCAACTCCATCTGCACGTTGTTCCGCTCTCAACAACTTCTACGCATGGGACATGCTAGAGTTGAAGGTTCGGAAATAAGCTGAAATTGCTGTGAAACACTATTTACAAAGGAAATAGATGTAGAACAGTACCTACCCGGTGCTGTGAAACACTATTTACAAAGGAAATAGATGTAGAACAGTACCTACCCGGTGCTGTGAAATACTATTTACAAAGGAAATAGATGTAGAACAGTACCTACCCGGTGCTGTGAAATACTATTTACAAAGGAAATAGATGTAGAACAGTACCTACCCGGTGCTGTGAAACACTATTTACAAAGGAAATAGATGTAGAACAGTACCTACTTGGTCACAAAAATCTGTAGAGCACCACGTAGGAATCAATCAACATCGAAAGAAAGGCTTTCGTGTTTCTTATCGTTTCCGTGAATTCCATCTACACTCCGATCTCATCAATTTCTAAAGGTGAAACACCTTAAGAATTGAAGGACTGCGTTTCGCTCTCAACAACTTCTACGCATGAGACATGCTAGAGTTGAAGGTTCTTATTGCTGTAAAACACAACGAAGCATGAGTTGATGTTGCACAGTACCTAATCGGTGCTGTAAAACACAACGAAGTATGAGTTGATGTTGCACAGTACCTACCCGGTTCTCGGAGTTAAACACTTCTGTCCCAACCTTATATCTTCTCTATCATATTTCTAAAAAAAAATCTTAAATTCTTTTAATAAGGGTTTTTGCTTGCATTTTATTCTAATTGGCGTTATTACTGAAGTGTAGGAACACTAATACTAATTTGAAAGGATGATTTATTATGGCTAATGTTCCAAGTATTCGTGATATGTTTCCAGATTTTAGAGATGTGTTCAGTCCGACCTTTAATGATTTTTTAGGGTCCTCGGCTGCTCCTAAGGTTGATTTGAAGGAGTCAGATAAGGAGTATGAGTTGACAGCGGATATGCCAGGTTGCGATAAAGAAGATACTGTTGTTGAATATGCCAATGATACTTTAACTATTTCTGCCAAACATGAAACCCATTCTGAAGAAAAAGAAGACGACAAGAACTATCTTCGTAAAGAACGAAGTATGATTTCTTATAACCGATCCTTCTATTTGCCAAATGTCGACGAAGATAAAATAACTGGTGAATTCAAAAAAGGTGTCTTGCATTTGACGTTACCTAAATCTGAAAATCATAAAAAAGACAGCAAACGAATTGAATTAAAATAGAATCGTTCGAATAGTTAAATGAAAATAGTGCTACCCTTACCTCTTTCTTTAGGTAAGAGTGGCACTATTTTTATGAATCAAATTTAATGAGTGGTTCCTTCGACTGCTTTGACATCTTCTTTTCCATCGAAAGTGACAATTGCTTCGATTGCTTTTTCTAAAGAAGTGATGATGTCTGTTAAGCTCATGAATGGGCTAGCTGGTTTATCAACAACTTGAGATGAGATAAACGGCACATGTATGAATCCGCCTTGAATCTCTGGGAATTCTTTATCAATCATATATTGGACTTGATACATGATATGGTTGCAGACAAAGGTTCCAGCAGAGTTTGAGAGTGCGGCTGGTAGTCCGGCTTTTTTGATTGCTTGAACCATCGCTTTAACTGGAAGCTGTGTAAAGTAAGCAGGGGCTCCGTCTTCGTGAATGGGCACATCAATCGGTTGATTGCCTTCATTATCAGGGATACGGGCATCGTCAACATTAATCGCTACTCGTTCAGGGGTTACGGTAAAACGTCCTCCTGCTTGGCCAATATTTAGAACAACGTCAGGCTTGTGCGCTAAAATGGCTTTTTTTGTGACTTCAGCAGATTTGTTGAAGACGGTTGGAATCTCTAATTTGATAATTTCTGCACCCTTTATAACAGCGGGTAAGCCTTTTACTGCTTCTAACGCAGGGTTGGTTGATTCGCCACCAAATGGATCGAATCCTGTAACTAAAATTTTCATGCAATTCATCCTTCCTTCTTTTTTATTATACGTCTAAAAAGCTAAAAAATACATTAATGCGATATGGACGATAATCATGATAAAGGCCATGGGTGCTTGCGTCTTGATAACGCCATTCGTGTCCTTCATTTCCAATAACGCAGCGGGTAACGCATTAAAATTTGCGGCCATTGGAGTTAACAACGTCCCACAAAATCCAGCCGTCATCGCAAGTGTTCCAGCAACAACTGGATCCCCACCTTGTGCCATGACAAAAGGAACGCCAATTCCGGCAGTTATAACTGTGAATGCGGCAAAGCCATTTCCCATGACCATAGTGAAAATTACCATACCTAGACAGTAAGCAACCACACCAGCTAATCGATTTCCTTCAGGTACAAAACCGGAAATCGCACTTGAAATCACGTTACCAACACCTGAAGCATTAAAAATCACACCGAGAGCCGCTAAGAGCTGTGGTAAAATCCCAGTGGTTCCGACAGATTGGAACATTCTATCGGTATCATCTAACATAGTTTTAGGTTTTGCACGTGTAATCACCATTGCTACGAGCAAAGCAACGATTGAGGCGATTCCAATCCCGACTTGACCTCCGAGTGGCGTGTATGAAATTCCAACTGCACAGGCAGCAAGTAATACGGATGGGAAAAAGACCCAGCTACCAATTCGTTTGGCCGATTCTTCCCCTTCTTTTTCCGTTATTTCGGCAATTTTACCAATCTTGACTTGTTTGAAGAGGGTCAATCCGCCGATAATACATAAAAGAATACCTGAAATAATATAAGGCATGAAGTTTCCTGCCGCAAAGATGACGCCAAGAATGAACCAGAATAAGCCAGTCCCAATTCTTGCTTTATTAGTCTTGTCACGGAATGCTCGAACAGAGGTCATAATTGAAAGTAAACCAATTAAAATATAGAAAAATTCCAGGATTGTCGGAACAAATTCGGTCAAACCAAAGTAAAACGCCGAGATAGTTGAAAAGAATTCAGCCATTATTTATGTCCCCCTTTTTTTCCATATTTTTTAGCCAGTCTACGGTCAAATAGCATGTTTGAAATCGCAGTGATGACTAACGTGATTAACGCAACTAGTAAGGCCATTCTTGAAATACTAGCTTCAGAAACATTATAGTTAAGGTCTTTGAGTGTTCCTGCAATTAATAATACACCGGAAGCTGCCACAAAGGTATTTTGTGCAAAAAAGTTCCCGTAGTTTTCATTTGCAGCCGCACGCGCTTTGATTTTGTCTTCATCTTCTGGTGAAATTTTCCCATACTTCGTTTCTGCAGCGGCTTGTGCCATTGGGTTAACAATTGGTCGGACAAATTGTGGGTGTCCAGAAATTCGAATACCAAAAAATCCGGCAACCTCACGAATCACTGTATACAGGGTTAAAAACATTCCTGGTGTGAGCCCTTTTATTTTCTCAATTAGAATAACTGCTTGTTGACGCAAACCAAATCGTTCAGATAGGCCAATCATTGGTAAAGTTAACAGGAAAATAGTTACCAAGCGATTGTTTACGAAGGCCTCCCCTAGCATAGTGAGGAAGTCTACAATTGAAATTCCAGAAACAAGTGCAGTAGCTAATGCTGCAATAATAACAACAGCAATCGTGTCGAATTTAAAAATAAAGCCAACTAAAATAATTAGAATGCCAATTAATTTTATCCATTCCATTTTTGTTCATCTCCTTAAAAGTAATAGATTAATTATAAAACAAGTAGAATTAGCAAGCAAAATAACTCAAGTTTTTCTCATTGTATTTTCATGTCCGGATAAATAAAAAAACGAAAGACCTACCTTCTATTCCGAAAACGATTTTCCTGAATGAGTAAAGTAGGTCTATTGGACAAACCAGCCACTGATTGTTGGCAAAAATAATTAGCTGACTAAACGTGTTTAAGCTATAAACATGGGTCTTTTATCTACCTATTCCAGTAATGGTTTAGTTGTCTATTTTCAATAATTTTTGTTTTAATCGGAGTCCTAAAAGAATCGTAATTACTGGGCACAATAATGGGAAAAACGCATAAGGTAAGTAAGATAAGGTGCTGACCTTTAGTGTTCCCATGATAAAGGTGCCACTGACGCCCCAAGGAACAATTGAATTGACCGCAGCCCCAGCGTCAGCTAGTGTGCGCGTCAGATATTTTTTATCAATGTGTAGGCGTTCAAAAGAAGATTTGAAGGTCTCCCCTGGTAAAATGATGGAGAGGTATTGTTCACCGACTAAGACATTAACCATGATTGAGCTTAGAGCTGTCAAGCCAATGAGTTTAGCGGAATTATTTACATAGCCTTTAATTTTCTCAATTAAGGTGGCAATGATTTCAAATTTGATCAATAATCCTCCTAACGCTAAGGCTAAGATAATTAAAGAAGCAGAATTGAGCATGCTTTCTATTCCACCTCGTGACAAGAGTGTATCCACCCGTTTATCCCCTGTTGTAGAGACATATCCGCTCATTAAAATACTTGCTACTTTTTGTAAGTTTAATGAAGGGTTATGGATGAATGCAAGGATGGTTGCAGTTGTCGAGCCTACTAGTAAAGTTGGGATAGCCGGCACTTTTTTCCAAGCAAAGAGGAACAAAACCGCCACTGGAATCAAGGTGATCGGTGAAATCCAAAAGCCTTCTCGAAGGGTTGCGACCATCGCATCGACTGTTTTTAAATCAGCTGAAACGGATTGATGACCTAAAAAGACATAACCAATAATTGAAAGAGCAAATGCTGGGACAACTGTCCACATCATGTTTTTAATATGTGCAAACAGGTCTACTTCACCAATTCCTGCAGCTAAATTGGTTGTATCTGAAAGTGGGGAAATATTATTTCCCAAGAAAGCGCCAGAAACAACTGCTCCGGCTGTCATTGCGTTGTCAAAGCCTAAAATATGCCCAATTCCTAGAAAAGCGATGCCCATAGTCGAAATGGTTGTAAACGAGCTTCCGACTGTGACGCCGACCAGACTACAAACAACAAAAACAGTGGGTAAAAAGAATCTCACGGAAATAATTTTAAATCCGTAAACCATGATCGTTGGGATGGTTCCTGATAGAATCCAAGTGGCCACTAAGACACCAATCAATAAGAAGATGATAATAGGGATAATCCCAGGAGTAATTCCCGCTGTGATTCCTGCATGAATGTCATCCCAAGAAAAGTTTTTCCATTTGCCATAAAACAGCAGTAACATGAAGACAAAAAGCAAAGGAATATGTGGTGATAATTTTTGACCAATAATTAAAAAGCCTAAAATCGCTAAAAGAAGAAGTAAAATACTCAAACTTTCAGCAAAGGTTACTTTCGGTTTCTCTGGTTTCATAATAAAAACCTCCTATAAAAAGACAGAAACTGAAGGAGTTGCTTCTGTGCCTACCGTTTATTCGAATACTCAGAGCCTGGGACATAACCTTTTGCGTTATGTCCCAGGCTCGCCTCAGTTTCTAAAACGTCAAAAGAACAGATAAAGCCTCAGTTCTTTTCCAATTGTTTGACTAAAGCGACGATTATTTATCCTCTTCTTTTTGGACTTCTGTTAACCAGTCATCATGTTTGAAATGATGAATAATCAACGGAATAACGAACATCGCAAGGGTAATCAAACCAACTAAAAGAGCATCGGTGATAGAGGTTGTTCCCAATGTGGCAAAAACAACAATTAAAATACCAATAATTAACATACAAGCAACTGCATAAGCTAAGCCGTTTCCAGATTTCCCAATGCGATAAGGACGAAGGGTTTCAGGCTGTGCTTTACGCAATTTGATGATAGCGACAGCGATTAATACATAGACAATACTGTAAATAATCGTTGTGGCATTGGTTAACGTTAAGAATACCGCATTGACATCATCCATTACGCCATAAAGCAAGGCAAATAAAGAGATAACAATCGATTGTGTCAAAACGACATTACGGGAAACGCCATATTTGTTTTCACGATGGAAACCAAATTTTGGTGGCAATAAGCCATCACGAGCGACTTGAATAATAGTTTTTGAAGGTCCTGTCACCCAAGCAGAGAGCTGTAAAAGAACCCCAATAAAGACCATGAAACTGAAGATATTTCCGATAATTGAAGGCAAGCCTAGAATGTCGCAATAAATTAATATTGGTTGTGTAATATTTGAAAGCTCCATTTTATGGTCAGGAACGACATTAGCGACAAATAACGCATTAATGACATTTAATAAGACTAACCCAATTAATGAAATGAAGACCCCTTTTGTATAGTTTTTAGTGGCATCCTTTAAACGTGGAATATAAACAGAAGACATTTCAATTCCGACAAAGATAAATGAAATCCCAGCCAGATATTTAAATGAGTCCATGTTTTCAAGGTTTGGCAGAACTTTTGACCAAGAGAAGGTGCCCAAATAGTCAGTTGTAACAAGCCCTACTTTGAAAAACGAAAGTAGTCCTAAAACAACCATGACTAGTACAGGAATATACACACCTAACCAAACACCAATGTTCCCGCCGACTTTTGCCATATCAAATTTTAAGTTTAGAATCGTAATAATCCAGTAGATAATCAAGATACATCCTAAAACAAACCAGTGATTGTTCCCTAGTTCAACGTTGCCAAATGTGTTCCCTAGTAATGGGCCTAAAGTTGAAGCAACCATTACCATTCCAGGAAACATTTGAACCCAGAGTAACCAAGCAACAACAAAGCCCCATTTGCTACCTAAGGCTGTTTTGACCCAAAGCTGGGGACCGCCTTCTTGAGGCAACATGGTCGATAACTCACCAGAAATAAGAGCAATAGGACCCGCGAAAAAGATAACAGCAAAAACAGTATATGAGATTAACGTCCAACCGACCGAAGCTAGTGTTGGGATACTACGAACAGTGGCACAGAGCGCCATTGTGAGCCCAATAAAAGTGCCTAATTCTATTTTTTTAACTTGTTTTTTATCCAATTTTTACACTCCTTATAAACTAAGATAAAGAGGCATGGACTTGCTGTTTGTTTCGAGAAAAGGCAAGTCCATGCCTTTTACCCAATGAATGTAGGACGTAACCCACTTGAGTTACCTCCCACACCTTAAGTTTTTAATTATTTGCTTACGTTATAAATTTGTTCTAATTTTTCTTGTAACGCAGCTTTTATTTTTGGAGCGTATACGTCGAATTCTTCTTTGTTATTCATATAGGGTGTCATTACAGCGGCACGTAATACAGTAACTTTACCAGCACGGTCCCATTCAGCATCACTAAAGCCTAGATTATTTACAAATTGTAATGGGCTATTGCCGTAATCTGGGATAGCAAAGTCCGTGTGAGAAGTAATAAATTCATTGTTGTAGATATTGCCTTTCACATAAGATGCAAGGTCATAGACATCGTGGTTTAATTTGTTCATAGCTACTAAATCATCGTTGCCTTTTTCTTTGAAGACATAGTCCACCATGTTAAAGTCAGGATGAGTTAATGTGTGTACTTCGATTTCTTTATCTCCGACTTTGAAGGATAAATCATTTAAGAAATCGTAGAAATTGTGTGAGCCTTCGATTGAAGCCCCGATTAATTTACCGTAACCTGCTACATTCAGAGGTAAAACATGGTGAGCAGCCCAAACAGAAGCAGCTGTTGCGCCAGCTTTTGAACCTTCTAAAATGTAAGCCCCTAATAGCGCCGGAATATCGGCCCCTTTTTCAAATACGTAAGTCGCAAAGTAAGAAATAACGTCGCGCATACGGATATCTTGGATAACAATTCCCCCAGCAGAATAAGGAATATAGCCCATTTTATGTGGGTCAATGGTCACTGATTCTGCCCGTTCGATTGCTTTATATGCATGATAAACATCTTCTGAAATGTGTTCTTTTTGTTGAGTAAAGACACCATATTCAGCGTGTACCTCTTGTAATTTTTCATAAGGGATGAATTGGTTGTTTTCGTCTAAGAAGATGGAACGACCATATCCACCGTAAGCCGCATCCACGTGAACATAGTAATAAATTCCGTCTTTGGCTAAGACATCTCTTAAGTCAATAATTTTGTCAATACTATCAATGGCGCCTTCTTCTGTTGAACCAACGACACCGACAACCCCTAAAATAGGTGTTTTTTCTGCGGCTAAGTTACGAACAATTTTTTCAAGTTCGCTGATATCCATACGATAGTTGTGGTCAACAGGAACTGGGATGACTTGATCCAAACCGACACCAATGATATCGGCAGCTTTTAGCCAAGAATAGTGTTTGGTTTGAGGAACAAGCCATTTACCTAGTTCTTGCAAATGTTTTCCGCTACGTGCAGAATGCGCTTTGATGGCATCGATGTCGTCTTCAGCACTTTCCACTAAGTCCATAATTTCTTTTGTGGACATGTTTAATAGTTCCCAATCAGATTTTCCTGCGACTAATTCAGGTTTTACTTCCTTCATCGCAAATGGTAATGATTTAATATTGCGGGCATACCATAAACCTTCTAAGTTTGCTAAAGAACCATCAGCGACAATATGTCCCCAACCATTTTCATAACTCATTAAATGAGCAAATTCGTGCCCGACTTCTTCTTCCATTTGAGAAGTTGCTGGAGAAGATTCATAAGCAACATTGTTTCCATTCCATAGCATCGCGAAGTTGTACGCTAATAGAGAAGGCATTAGCGTTTCGGCATTCATATGGCCCCAATATCTACCCGCTGTATGCCATGGAACTGAATGTGTACGCATACGAGAAGAAATTTCATTCAATACATCCTTCATGTGGTTTACAGTGTTCTTGTAACTTTCAGATGTGCGTTCTTGAGAAGAGATGACTGGCATATCTTGTGGCATATAGTTTTGACGCCATCCAAGATGTTCATCTACTAAGTCAACTAACAACTCCTTGTATAATTGACCGTTCTCAGCTTTGTCCCCAATGAATAGTGCATTAAGGTTCATTTCGCCTTTTGACATTTTTTCGTTTTTCATACGAAAATTCCTCCTTACAAATTTTTGTTGATTTAGATTTTGCATTCAAAACGTACACCTAAAATAACAATATGTAAAGCGATAGCTATAACACGACTACTCATTTTCTTCTCATTTTCTCATTTTTCAACAGTTCCATTATCAGAAAAAAGGAAGAGGGAATCTGCCGAAACAGATTCCCTCTTCCTTATGACATTAACGGTTCACGTATCCCCTATAAGGAGTTTTGGATTTTAACTTTACTCAAATAATCTTATGTCTTCTCTTCATGAGATTATTAGAAACTTTAATCCACTACTTTTGCCAAAAAGTATTTTTTCTTCCCTTTGCGTACAACCACGAATTTTCCTTCGAAGTGTTGTGACGGCTCGATTGCAAAATCTAAATCGGTGATACGATCACCGTTAATGCTTATAGCTCCATTGCTCACATCTTCGCGAGCTTGTCGTTTAGATGGTTCGATTTTCGTATCAACTAGCCACTCAACAATATTTTTTGTTTCACTAGAAACTTCAACTGTCGGCATGTGTTCGAACCCTTGCTCAATTTCCTCTATAGTTAAATCCTTGATGTTTCCTGAGAAAAGAGCTTCTGTAATCTTTTGTGCTTCACGTAATGCTTCTTCACTATGAACAAATGTTGTCACTTCTTCAGCTAAACGGCGTTGTGCTTCACGTTTACCTGGGTCAGTTTCAACTTTTTTAGCTAATTCATCAATGGTTTCTTTATCTAAGAAGGTAAAGAATTTTAGGTATCTAACTACATCACGGTCATCTTGGTTTAACCAGAATTGGTAGAATTCAAATGGAGAGGTTTTGTTTGGATCTAACCAAATCGCACCACCTGCTGTTTTCCCGAATTTTGTTCCGTCAGCTTTAAGCATCAAAGGAATTGTTAAACCAAACGCTTTTGCTTCAACGCCTTCTTTTTTACGAATTAAGTCTAAGCCAGCTGTGATGTTCCCCCACTGGTCGGCCCCACCAATTTGTAATTGTACGTCATGTTTTTTGTATAATTGTAAGAAGTCGATGGATTGTAGGATTTGGTAAGTGAATTCTGTAAATGAAATCCCCACATCCAAACGGCTAGCTACGATATCTTTGGCTAACATCGTATTGACGTTAAAGTTTTTCCCGAAATCTCTAAGGAAATCAAGCAAAGTCAATTTTGATAACCATTCGTAGTTATTTACCATAGTGACATTGGCATCTTTCCCAAATAATTTTTTCATTTGGTTAGAAAGACTATCGACATTGTGTTGAACAGTTTCCATCGTTTGTAATACACGTTCGGTTGTTCGGCCACTCGGATCACCGATTGTTCCTGTTCCTCCACCGATTAAGATATATGGATGATGTCCAGCCAACTGGAATCTTTTCATCATCATAAATGGGATCAAATGCCCGATATGCATACTGTCACCTGTTGGGTCAACCCCACAATAGAGTGAAATGCTCGTGCTTTCTGTAAGTTCGCGAAGACCTTCTTCGTTTGTTTGTTGATTGATTGCATCACGCCATGTTAATTCATCAATAATGTTCATGTTCTCACCCTCCAAGTTATTTTTATTGAAAACTAGTTCGAGGTTTGATCAAACTAGTTGGTTCACAAAGTTATAGAAAATAAAAAAAGTCCCTAAGCCGTTAGACTTAGGGACGATAATTATCGTGGTACCACCCAAAATTTATACATAGAAATGTGTTGTCTTTTCTATATACCTCAAAACGAGTATCGCCGTTACACGTGTCTTAAAGACAAAAGCTCCAGAATGTAATTCGATGAATAACTTGTGCTAGTTTCCAGCCCCACTAGCTCTCTATGACAGAGGTTATCTCTCTACTGCTTTTCTTTCATCGCTTGTTTATTAACTTAACCGTAGCATAGTACGTTTCGATTTCTTTGTCAACACCAAAATGACAGTTTTTATTTATTCATTAAAAAAAAGCAGATATTTCGGTTTTTATGAGAAGATTTTAATTTTTCGACGAGAATAAAATAACAAAAAACTGATGATTAAAAATAACGAGAAAATATTATTTTTTAAACGTTAGACAATTCAGAATACTTTTGAAATTGTATCAAATGTTCGAATTATTTAAATAATTTTGTTAATTATGAAAAAACAAGCGGAATTTTATTGATTTTGAAGTGAAATAATTTTTCTGAAATTCATTCTCAAAGAATTAGTTATGATTCATATAACAGAGTGATTATTTGTTTTGGCGGATTCTTAACGGCAACAAGCCTACCTGTTATCTCCTCTATGAAACTTCGATGAAAATATCTGTTCTTCATTCAAAATGAATAAAAATAAAGATGATTTGCGACAGAACTGATTCGCTCAGTGGCTCTTCTATTATAAGAAGCTTTTTGACGAGTTATTTTTTTGTCTACATTAGAGATTCGTTTTCTAATAAGAAGATTTTTCGTGAAAATTCAACCGATTGCGTAGGTGGATAGTTTTACTCTTTGGAACAGAACTGATAAAATGAAGCGTAGAAAAGTGTTGGCCTGTCTCAATAGTGCCTATGTTCCAGGGGGAAATCGAAATGATCGTTTTTGTGGTACCGTTTGTCTTATACTTCATTAGTATGATACTTATTATTCTTGCGATGTCTAAAGGAATTAGTTTGTTGCTGTATAGCTCTGTCTCTTTGCTTATTGGCGATATTATTTTATTTTTTTTCATCGCCTACACCTTCTTTTATTATGTATAAACGAGTCCGCTCTAAATAGGCGTAACAAAAAAGCAATCAAATGAGGATTGCTTTTTTGTTATCTTAACTTATCATGAGTGATGTGCTTATAATAATTCTTTTCTTAGGGTCGCGTCATCACTTGTTGACAGATATTTTGGTGCAATATCTAAGACAGTATACGCCCCAAATTTTTTTTCAGATGCCAAACGAGCACAAGCTCTGGCGTAAGCAACCAGTACACTAGCCGTAAATTCTGGATTACTATCTAAGGCTAGATTGTATTCGATGACTTGGTTTGTTTGTTCAGAAGTTTGACCAATATGAAGAACCGTTCCGCCATGAGGCATTTTTTTATGGTTTTTAGTCAATTCATCTTGAGAAATGAAGTGAACTTCTGTATCATACTCTGCAAAATAGTTTGGCATAGAGACAATCTCTTCTTTTACAGCTTTGGCATCTGCACCCGCTTCAAGAACCACAAAACATTCTCTAAAGTGCTTGTCACGCGTACTTAATTCCAGTAGATCCCCGGCTTTCAGTTTTTGAATCACTTCTGCGTTTGGAATCGTATATTGTGTGGCATCTGCTACGCCTTCGATTCGTCTCAGTGCATCAGAGTGTCCCTGACTAACCCCTTTCCCCCAAAATGTATACGTCTCTCCTTTAGGTAAAATGCTTTGCGCATACAAACGATTTAAGCTGAACAAACCTGGATCCCAACCAGTAGAAATAATCGAGACCGTTTGATGTTCTTTAGCTACTTTGTCTACGTTGGCAAAGTGCTCAGGAATCTTGGCATGCGTGTCAAAGCTGTCAATCGTATGAAACATTTTTGTGATTTCAGGTGTTTGCACAGGCAAGTCAGTCGCTGATCCACCACACAAAATGCAGACATCAATCTCTTCTTTTTTATTCAGTAAGTCATCCATATGGTATGCTTTCGCGCCATACGTAGTCACTGTTTCAGGTGCTCTGCGGGTAAATACCCCAACTAAATCCATATCAGGAGCAAGTGTTAGTGCACGTTCGACACCACGTCCCAAATTTCCATAACCAATAATTGCAATTTTCGTCATTTATTTCACTCCCAAAATTTTATTGGTTCAATTATACTACATAACGTCAGAAATATGAGAAAAAATTCATTTAGTTTAAAAAAATAATCATAATTTGATTTTTATTTAGGGATTCTGAAAGAAAAAGCTGTAATGCTGAACTCCTCTAGTTGTGTTAAAACGGTTCTTTTTTAATTTTGACAGTGATCTCTCCTTTGATAACGAAGAATTTTTCTTTTTCTATAAATGATAAATTTCTGTCAGAATGATAGTTAGCCAAATGAGTATTGTTAATATAACTCACGAAGAGGTGTTTTCCGGCACATAGTTTTTTAACTAAAGTTGGTACGCCATTTTTTTCTGCGGAATAGATATTTGTGTTTGGTCCTTGTTGTGTCACTTGTGGTTTTCTATCCCCCACCAAATCATAAATGACAGAACAGTCCAAGTGATTCGTTAATAAGCAAGAATGTGGTTTTATTTGAGCGGTTTGATATTTCTGATTCCAATCAAGTAATGGAAACCCACCTTCAGCAGTTTCTACAGGAAATGGTGTGAAAATCTCGTGTATTCGAATGTGTCCATGGTTGTTCACAGGAACCAAATAAGTCGTGACTCGAATTTTGTTATAGACGGTCCATTGGCTCACGGAATAATCTGAGTACGTAATAGATTTAGAAATGAGTCCACGCGTTTGATATTGGTTGGTTTCAAGTAGGCTGAACGCGAGTGTGGAATCGATAGCAAAACTTTCCAACCCTTGATTCTCGCGTGTCAAATTAAAGCCAACCGCCGTAGAGTATGCAAATTTACTATATTTTTCACGACCATGATACAAATGCTGATTATTTGCGTATTGTTTATTACTTAAAGCAATCGTTTGGTCATCTGCTGTTTGAATGAAAAATCCGGCATGTAGTTGAGTTGTGAGGGCCCTTTTTTTAGTTGGTTGTTCCTCCACTTGCCAAAATTTATCTGTTTTAGACAATTCCAAGAGAACAAAAGATTTAAAGGCCCACATTGGGGAACCTGGTGCATTATAATCCTCGGATAAGAGTAAATTATTGTAGCCATAACCGATAGAAAGATTTTGTTCCTTAGGTAATGTAATAGGCATTTGCGTCCAATAGCGTAAGTGATCAAGAAGTATTTTTTTGACTTCCCCTAATGATAAATCAGATTGTTTATAGGTATCCGTCACGATAAATGCAGACCAAAAAGCCGCGTGCGCAAAACGATAAGTTAAGCTGCGACCAAAAGGAAGTGAACGTCCCTTATTGTCAAACCAATATCGAAAATCCATTGCGAATAAACAAGCTCTCTCTTGGAATTTTTTGGCGATGTCCTCTTTGGCAAAACGTCCATAGAGCAGTCCATAAAAATGAAAAGCAAACGACACATAATAATCACGTTGTTGGTTCGATCCATCAGAGTACCACCCCTCTCCTAAATAAAAGCTTTCGATAGTAACCAACGCTTCTTGGAGTCGTTCTTCTGAGTATTCTGCTCCAATCTTTTTTAGCGCCCCATTGACCAAGACCAAAAAGAAATACCAATTCCCCGCCGGAAACTCAATAGTATTAATCCCATTTAACCAAGAGAGTAAGTATGTTTGGTTTTCAGGTGCTAACAAATTAAGAAACTCGTTTCCAAAAGTTCCCAACGCGTACCCAATTATGTTTAATTCGACAGCAATCTGTCGATTTTCTGTCGAAAAAGTTGGAAGTGCCTTGTCAGACAATAATTGTTGGAAACTTTGAAATATAGGTTCATTTTTGATTTCCTTCAGATTGTTTTGTCCGACATATTTAGGAATCAGTCCCCAAAGAGGCCGCATGATTCCTTCAAAGTGTCGAATCTCTTTCAGATAGCTACCACCTGATTGATCCAAATAGGTAAAGTCGCAAGGAACCATGGAATCAAGCCATTGAACAAGTTCTGATTGTGTCTGCAAATTAGTCATTTGTGTTTTCTCCTTTATCAGCGATGAGTGGTTCATTTTGAAATGTTTGTTCAACTCAGCCATCTCCGTTTGCTAGATGGTGTTTTTGAAGAAACAAGCCATCTTTTCTTACAAGCAAGTATTATGCCAACGAGTGTCGAATATAAGCGAATCAGGCCTTCGTTAGGAATTCTTTAGATCTTCGAAAATATTTTTATTTATTTTGAAAAATTATATTAAAAGCTGTTAAAACTTAAGTTTATTGGACAAAGCCTATAAAGACTGATAAATGCAAAAAAAGTTATTCAATAAATGAAACAATATATTTAGATACTGATTATTAAAGGAGTGAACGCAATTCCGCGCGCTTGAAACCGTTTGCAATCGTTATTTTTTAGGCGTACACTGGTTATTGGAAGAACTAAAACCAATCGTCCTCTCTTCAAAGTAACTCGAAAGTCGATTGCTTAAATGAGTAAAAAGGCATCCCTTAACCAATTACGCAAACGTTTTCTTTGTGCACAAGAGAAACCGTCTGTAAAATAGAAGGAGGTTTTTTGAATGAAAAGAAGTACAAAGTTTTTGTATATTAGTTCGTTACTCGTCAGTATTTTAGGTGGAGCAACAGTTTTTGCAAGTACATGGACGGTTGGTAATTGTTATGTCCCAGCAAAAGGTGGGGGTGGAATAACTGCTCAGTCAAATCAAAAGACATCAAATGACAATCTGGCCTCGTTTAATGGAGATGCAATTCCTAATGCATATGGATATACCGTGAGGCTAGTTAATTCGGCAGGTGAGATACGCTCAGGAAATGTGGGGTTGTATCCTGATAAAACAACATATGGCAAAAATAATTCGGGACTAAAAGGTTATTATTACTACGCAGAAGTTTTCTCTAAAAAGGTTGAACCACATGGAAGCACTGTAAAGCTACATTTTTCTGCTGATACAAAATAAGGAGAAAATAAAGGTCGGCATTGTTGTTGACCTTTATTTTTATCTAGATAGCAAAGAAAGGGGAACCACCATGATGTTATTTTCAAAGAAAAGATTAGTATTTATGTTTGTTATTACACTACTCACCTCTTTAGTAGAAATAGTTTCTACAATAAATGATGCGGCACCAGTTGTTCAAGTTGGACAAGGTGGTATTTCTCTATTCTATCAATTTCAGAGTGGTGGCGGAACTGAGTTAATTGGGACGATTTGTTATTTTTTGTGGTTTTTGTTGATTCCGCTTTTATACTCTAATCAGGCAATACGTGCTAGAACGAATCATTTTGACTATCTATTGATTAGTCGGTTTCAAAACTCTAGGGATTACTGGATAAATGTTTTAAAAACAAATGCTATTCTTACTTTTATTTGGATGTTAAGTATTCTCCTTCTAAGAGCGCTCCTAGTTAATCTATTTTATGATCCGTTCTATTTTGAGAGAGTTTTAACAAAGGGAACACTTTATTACATTTTTGAGGATGATTTGTTGAATATGATGGTTTCTATCATATTTACTTGCTTAGGGATGGTAGTTTTGTCAACTTTAATTCTTATCTTAGGGATGTATTTGAAAAATTATATTATTTATTTACCGTCAGGACTAATAATTTCGATACTTCTTATGGTTGCACCTGTGATATTAGGTACTCCATTGCTAGAGGACCACAATAGTTTTATTATCAGTACTTTATCAATAAATGCCATTATCGCTCCTGCTTTACAACCAGTAGGTAGGTATGCGCCAACGTTTAATGGTGGTCTTGTATTTCTTGTATCACTTCTATTTTACAGTCTTGTTTGTTACTTATTGTTTTCTTTGCGACTGAAGCTGGATAAGAAAAATGGTTTTTAAGACTAATTTCAAAGATGAGGAGACACTTCTATGATTCTATTTTCCAAGAGAAAACAAGTATTTATGTTTGGTCTCACTATACTTATTTGTATCATCGAGACTTTTGCAAAAATAGATGATTCTGTTATACCAATCAAGAATAGTGGCGAAGGTGGCCTTCCAATTTTTTATCAAATGCAAAGTGGTGGTGGATATGATTTTATCGGAACTATTTGTTTCTTTTTGTGGTTTATATTGGTTCCGCTACTCTATTCTAGTCAAGCGATACGTGCCCGAACAAATCATTTTGATTTTTTACTAGTGAGTCGATTTGAAAGTTCTAAGAAGTATTGGATTCGAACTTTAAAAACAAATGCAATCCTAACATTTATATGGATGTTAACTATCCTTGTATTGAGGATCCTTCTTATTAACATATTCTATGCCCCTTTCCGTTTCGAGAAAGTTAGTTTTTTTTTAGTCGATAGTTGCTACTATATAGTCAAAAATGGCTTTTGGAATCTAGTAGCATTCATTCTATTTACGTGTATCGGTATGACAATCTTTTCAACTCTGATACTTATCATAGGTATGTATCTGAAAAATTATGTTATTTATCTTCCCTCTGGATTAGTAGTTGGTCTGTTTTTGATAGTAGCACCAGTTCTTCTAGGCACTCCATTACTAGAAAAACACAATAGTTTTCTTGTTAGCGTTTTGTCGATAAATGCGATTATCTCCCCTGCTCTTCAACCAGTAGGTAGGTATTCGCCGACGTTTAATGGTGGGATTGTATTTTTTGTCTCCCTCTTTTTCTATACCCTAGTTTGTTACTTACTATTTTCTTTACGATTGAAGCTTGATAAGAAGAATGGTTTTTAAAAGGAGTTGTTTTATGGATGTATCGACTATTAAGAAGCAGAGATAATCTTCGTTTTTATGGGTTGTCTATCGTAGCAGGGCTAAGCTTTATTCTCGCTAATGGACCAGATAATGATAGTATCGAAACATTATTTTTGTCCCATTTCACGACTTATTGTTCACTGACTTTATTTATTATTGTTTGTTCACTAAAAATTTCTCGAAATATCCGTGTTGCGCCTCTGCTAATTGTTCGAGTCGGATATCGGAGTTTTATTATTTATCAATATTTGACGACCTTCATTTTAGGAACATTGTATTTGGCTTCGCAGTATACGCTTAGTTTTTCGATGGTTGGAATTCGAAATCGTGAACAGTTACCGATAGCAATTTTAGTCATGATTCTTTATTGTCTTGTCGTCTATTTGATTACTTTTGTACTAAACTTAAGTAACTGGAATATTAAACCTGTCTATACTGTAATATTTAGCATTCTAATTGGGCTGCTATTTCATTACGGCTATTGTTTGTTTGTCGTAGCTAGTATATATACTGATTATAGACGTTGATTTGCAGGGGGATTTTGGCAAGTTAGTTCATATTAAGGAATGCTTTATTATATTTTCAAAAATGGCTTCTGGGATCTAGTAGCATTCTTTTTATTCATCTGTATCGGCATGGTTGTCTTTTCATCTCTGGTACTTATCTTAGGGATGTATCTGAAAAATTATATTGCCTATCTGCCTTCAGGACTAGTGATTGGGTTATTCTTGATTGTAGCAGCGGTCATTTTGGGTGCTCCATTACTAGAAAAACAGGATGATTTTTTTATTAGTTTTTTGTCAATAAATGCGATTCTTACCCTTGCCCTCCAACCAGTAGGCGTATACGCGCCAACGTTTAATGGTGGTCTTGTATTTCTTGTTTCACTTCTTTTTTACAGTCTTGTTTGTTACTTATTGTTTTCTTTGCGACTGAAGCTGGATAAGGAAAATGGTTTTTGAAAGGAGTTGTTTTATGGATGTATCAACTATTAAGAAGTAGGGATAATCTTCGTTTTTATGGGTTGTCTATCTTAGCAGGAATAAGCTTTATTCTCGCTGGTGGGAGAGATAGTGATAGTATTGGAACATTATTTTTATCCAATTTCACGACTTATTGTTCGCTGACTTTATTTATTATTGTTTGTTCATTAAAAATTTCTCGAAACATCCGTGTTGCTTCTTTACTAATCGTTCGAGTCGGATATTGGAATTTTATTGCTTATCAATATTTGACAGCCTTCATTTTAGGAACCTTGTATTTGGTTTCACAGTATGCGCTTAGTTTTTCGATAGCTGGGATTCGAAATCGTGATCAGTTGTCGATAGCAATTTTAGTCATGATTCTTTATTGTCTTGTCGTCTATCTGATTACTTTTGTACTAAACATGAGTAATTGGAACGTTAAACCTATCTACACAGTAATTGTTAGTATTTTAATTGGTTTATTATTTCATTATGGTTATTGTTTGTATGTGGTAGCTAATATATATCTTGGTTTAAGTCGTTGAAGGGAGCTTCTTATGAATATTAAATTAGAAAATATCAGTAAAAATTTTAACAAACGGTTAATTATTGAGGGCGTTGATTTGCAGGTGGATTTTGGCAAGTTAGTTCATATTATAGGGAGTAATGGCTCAGGCAAATCAACAATTTTTAAGATTATCTGCAAGATTATTGAACCGGATAGTGGATCGATAGAATTTTCAGATCAGACTCAGCTTGGTGCGTTGATTGAAAATCCTAGTTTTATGGAAGATATGAGTTTAAAGAAAAATCTACAATTTTTAGGTGGAATAAAGAAACAGTTTGATGAGGAAAAGGTTATTCGATTAACGGAAAGACTGGGTCTGGACTATGACAGCAAAGTAAAGGTAGGAAAATATTCTGTAGGAATGCGTCAAAAAATGGGCATCATTCAAGCTATTATGGAAGACCAAAACCTAATTTTGTTAGACGAACCGACACGTGGATTGGATAAAGCAGCGTTGGCCGAACTAAAACGACTCATTGAAGAGCTGATTGCTGAGAATAAGACGATTATTATTGCCTCTCATGATAACTTGTCAGAGTTGAATTTTGACGAACAGTATTTATTAGAAGAGGGGCGTCTCCAATTAAATTAGAGAAAACGACAAACATCACACTCTATGTAGGTCTTCTCCTATTTTGTTATTTGATGCATCAATCTAATTTAGGGGTATACTGGGCGGAACGTTATGTGTATTCTTTTGAAACGCCGCTAACTGTCGGGATAAGCGTTCTTTTGGCGACACTTGAGAGTTTGTTAGTGTGTAGTTTTATCAAACAATTTTGGGATATTCAGCAATTTATTCATATTCGAAAATTGAAAAGGAATTTATTCTACTATTCTTTGCGACTCACCCTTCCAGTCATTGGAGTATTGTTAGTAGTCAATGTTTTATTTGACTGTCTCAGTCAGCAGATCAACAGTATTGGTTATCTTCGTTTGACAGTTACGTATTTGGTGACGCTATTGCTGAATCGATTTATCAAAAATCATTCGCTTTTTATGCTAATGACTCTCCTATTTGGTTTTCTAATACGAGGATTGTTTCTGTATGGAGTAATGTTGGTGGTAGATTAAAGAAAAACGAGAGGAATTCCCTCTCGTTTTTCGCTGTTTTGACCCGCAAAAAACCTACTTACTTAGGCCTTTCGGAATTTTTTTAAACATAAAGCTTATTGTGTAGTTCACTTCTTTCTCTTATGTTTAGTCCCACTCGGTTGCGTCTGATTTATTTGATTTTTTACGCCCAATAATCATAACAATCATTAATAATAGGTAACCGACGATAATCATTAGTAAAGAAGTTCCAATATTGAACCCTGTTTTAGGTAAGGCTTTCGATGTCGTTTGACTCGTAGTTTTATTTGTTGCCGTATTTTCTTTTTTGACTGTTACGTCCGATTTTTCAACAACCTCAACATGGATAGGTGTTCCATCTAGAACATAACCATCTGGCGCCTTGGTTTCGATTAGTTGATAACTTCCCGCTGCTAAATCGTTGATGCGAACTTCCCCTTTTTTGTCGGTCACGAGCTCTTTTTGAATCACTTTATTGTTAGCATCTCTCAGCTCAAATGTAGCTCCGACTAATTTTTTTCCGGAATGTTTATCAACCTTTTGCAAAATAAGACTACCAGTAAGAGGTTTGTTTCTGCTGTTTTGCGTGTATTTATTCTCAAATGTGATTACTGCTTTGTTGCTAAGAGTCGCTGATAACTTTCCATCTTTATTTACTACCTTAACGGTTACTTTATGTTCGGTGAGATCATAGTAAACGGTCTCGTCATGCCCCATCTTTTCGCGAATAATGTACGTATATTCGCCTGCCTTATTGTAGTCAATCGGGTCAAATGTAATTTTCCCGTTAGCATCATTTGTTGTCGTTTGGAGAATGTCTCCATTTTCACTAACTAGCTCAAATTTGAATTCCCCATTGATTAGTCCACGACCTTCCAAAGTTTTTTCCGCAGTTAAGATGAGAGTCCCCTTTTTCGAGGTAAACGTGTTTTTGAATTCTATTTTCCCCTCGTAACTCGGTGTAGCAGTCAGTTTGCCGCCTGTGTTTTCAACTTTAACAGTTACTCGATGCTCTCTATCGTCATAGCTGATAGTTTTGTCTTTGCCCCTTTTTTCGCGAATAATATAACTGTATTCGCCGGCTTTATTGTAGTCAATCATGTTAAAATAGATTTTCCCGTTGGCATCATTTGTTTTGGTTTGAAGAACATATCCATCACTATCGACTAATTCGAACTGGAACTCGCCACTACTTAGTTTTCGTCCTTTCAACGTTTTACTTGCTTCTAAAATGACACTGCCTGCGCCTACTTTATAGGAATTTTTGAAAGTAGGGTTTCCATTGTAGGTCGGGATAGCATTCAGTTCACCGTCGACTTCTTTGACTTTAACCGTAACTTGGTACTCATTGCGGTCATACGTAATCGTGCGATCGTTCCCTGCTTTTTCGCGAATAGTGTAGCTATACTCGCCCGTTTCATCATAACCGATTGCATTAAAGTAAACATTTCCAGTCGAGTTATTTGTTTGAGTTTGCATGACTTTGCCGTCTTTATCAACTAGTTCAAACTGGAACTCGCCGGCACTTAGTTGTCGTCCATCTAGAATTTTTCCAGCTTCTAAAATGACACTGCCTTTTTTCGGTGTATAAATATTTTTGAATTCGGCATTGCCACTATAAGTAGGAGTAGCGACTAGTTGTCCGTCAAGATCCGCAACGTTGACCGTAACTGAAAACTCAGTATTGTCGTAAGTAATGGTCTCATCGTTTCCTACTTTTTCGCGAATTGTATAGTTGTATTCGCCAGCTTTGTCGTAGTCTATTGCGTTGAAATAAACTTTTCCATTAATGCCGTTTGTCTGAGTTTGTAGAACATTCCCCTTTTTATCGACTAGCTCAAATTGGAATTCGCCAGCACTTAGCTGTCGTCCGTCTAGAATTTTACTCGCTTCTAAAACGACACTACCTTTCTTCGGTGTATAGATATTCTTGAATTCAGCATTGCCACTATAAGTAGGGATAGCGACTAGTTGTCCGTTCACATCGGTTACTTTGACCGTAACTGAAAACTCACTGTTGTCGTAAGTAATTGTTTCGTCGTTTCCTACTTTTTCGCGAATTGTATAGTTGTGTTCCCCGGCCTTCTCAAAATCAATTGCGTCGAAGTAAACTTTTCCATTAATGCCGTTTGTCTGAGTTTGTAGAACATTCCCCTTTTTATCGACTAGCTCAAATTGGAATTCGCCAGCACTTAGCTGTCGTCCGTCTAGAATTTTACTCGCTTCTAAAACGACACTACCTTTCTTCGGTGTATAGATATTCTTGAATTCGGCATTACCACTATAAGTAGGTGTAGCGACTAGTTGTCCGTCAAGATCCGTAACGTTGACTGTAACTGAAAACTTAGTATTGTCGTAAGTAATTGTTTCGTCGTTCCCCGCTTTTTCACGAATTGTATAGTTGTATTCGCCAGCTTTGTCGTAGTCTATTGCGTTGAAATAAACTTTTCCATTAATGCCGTTTGTCTGAGTTTGTAGAACATTCCCCTTTTTATCGACTAGCTCAAATTGGAATTCGCCAGCACTTAGCTGTCGTCCGTCTAGAATTTTACTCGCTTCTAAAACGACACTACCTTTCTTCGGTGTATAGATATTCTTGAATTCGGCATTGCCACTATAAGTAGGTGTAGCGACTAGTTGTTCGTCAAGATCCGTAACGTTGACTGTAACTGAAAACTTAGTATTGTCGTATGTAATTGTTTCGTCGTTCCCCGCTTTTTCACGAATTGTATAGTTATATTCGCCAGTTTTTTCATAGTCAATTGCGTTGAAATAAATTTTTCCATTAGCGTCGTTTGTCTGGGTTTGTAGAACATTCCCCTCTTTATCGACTAGCTCAAATTGGAATTCTTCAGCACATAGTTGTCGACCTTCCAACACCTTACTCGCTTCTAAAACGATACTACCTTTTTTTGGTGTATAGATGTTTTTGAATTCAGTGTTGCCACTATAAGTAGGTGTAGCGACTAATTGTCCGTTCACATCTTCAACATTGACCGTAATCGAAAATTCACTGTTATCATAAGTAATCGTGTTGTCGTTCCCCGTTTTTTCGCGAATTGTATAGTTGTGTTCCCCGGCCTTCTCAAAATCAATTGCGTCGAAGTAAACTTTTCCATTAATGCCGTTTGTCTGAGTTTGTAGAACTTTCCCCTTTTTATCGACTAGCTCAAATTGGAATTCGCCAGCACTTAGCTGTCGTCCGTCTAGAATTTTACTCGCTTCTAAAACAATACTGCCTTTTTTCGGTGTATAGATGTTTTTGAATTCAGTGTTGCCACTGTAAGCAGGAGTAGCGACTAGTTGTCCGTTCACATCGGTTACTTTGACCGTAACTGAAAACTCACTGTTGTCGTAAGTAATTGTTTCGTCGTTTCCTACTTTTTCGCGAATTGTATAGTTGTGTTCCCCAGCCTTCTCAAAATCAATTGCGTCGAAATAAACTTTTCCATTAATGCCGTTTGTCTGAGTTTGTAGAACTTTTCCCTCTTTATCAACCAGCTCAAATTGGAATTCTTCGGCACGTAGTTGTCGTCCGTTCAACACCTTACTTGCTTCTAAAACGACGCTGCTTTTTTTCGGCGTATAAATATTTTTGAATTCGGCATTGCCACTGTAAGCAGGAGTAGCGATTAATTGTCCGTTCACATCGGTTACTTTGACCGTAACTGAAAACTCACTGTTGTCGTAAGTAATTGTTTCGTCGTTTCCTACTTTTTCGCGAATTGTATAGTTGTATTCGCCAGCTTTGTCGTAGTCTATTGCGTTGAAATAAACTTTTCCATTAATGCCGTTTGTCTGAGTTTGTAGAACATTCCCCTTTTTATCGACTAGCTCAAATTGGAATTCGCCAGCACTTAGCTGTCGTCCGTCTAGAATTTTACTCGCTTCTAAAACGACACTACCTTTCTTCGGTGTATAGATATTCTTGAATTCGGCATTGCCACTATAAGTAGGTGTAGCGACTAGTTGTCCGTCAAGATCCGTAACGTTGACTGTAACTGAAAACTTAGTATTGTCGTAAGTAATTGTTTCGTCGTTCCCCGCTTTTTCACGAATTGTATAGTTGTATTCCCCAGCTTTTTTAAAATCAATTGCGTCAAAATAGACTTTTCCATTAGCGCCGTTTGTCTGGGTTTGTAGAACATTCCCCTCTTTATCGACTAGCTCAAATTGGAATTCTTCGGCACGTAGCTGTCGACCTTCCAACACCTTACTTGCTTCTAAAACGACGCTGCCTTTTTTCGGCGTATAAATATTTTTGAATTCGGCATTACCACTGTAAGTAGGAGTCGCGATTAATTGTCCGTTCACATCGGTTACTTTGACCGTAACCGAAAACTCACTGTTGTCATAAGTAATCGTGTCGTCGTTCCCCGCTTTTTCACGAATTGTATAGTTGTATTCCCCAGCTTTTTTAAAATCAATTGCGTCAAAATAGACTTTTTCATTAGCGCCGTTTGTCTGGGTTTGTAGAACACTCCCCTCTTTATCGACTAGCTCAAATTGGAATTCTTCGGCACGTAGCTGTCGACCTTCCAACACCTTACTTGCTTCTAAAACGACGCTGCCTTTTTTCGGCGTATAAATATTTTTGAATTCGGCATTACCACTGTAAGTAGGAGTCGCGATTAATTGTCCGTTCACATCGGTTACTTTGACCGTAACCGAAAACTCACTGTTGTCATAAGTAATCGTGTCGTCGTGCCCTACTTTTTCACGAATTGTATAGTTGTATTCGCCAGTTTTTTCATAGTCAATTGCGTTGAAATAAATTTTTCCATTAGCGCCATTTGTCTGGGTTTGTAGAACATTGCCATTCTTATCAACCAGTTCAAATTGGAATTCTTCAGCACGTAGTTGTCGTCCGTTCAACACCTTGCTTGCTTCTAAAACGACGCTGCCTTTTTTCGGCGTGTAGATGTTTCTGAATTCTGTAGGACCATGGTAAGTCGGTGTGGCGATTAGTGTGCCATTTATGTCTTCCACATCAACGGTAACGATAAAGATACGGTTATCGTAAATAATTGCCTCATCGTTTCCTGACATTTCTTGAATCATGTAAACGTAGTGTCCGGCTGTCTCAAATTCGATAGGGTCAAAATAAATTTTTCCATTGGTGTCCTGACTTCTTACTTGTAAGATTTTTCCATCTTGATCGGTTAACATGAATTGGAATTCATTGTTCTCTAACTGTCGCCCTTCTAGAATTTTTGTCGCTTCTAAAACAACACCTCCCTTTTTAGGAATGTAGACATTTTGGAACTCTGGATAGCCATTGTAACTAGGTGTGGCAACGAGCTGGCCTTGGTGGTCTTCTACCTTGACCACCACCTTGTATTCGTTTGAATCATAGGTCATGTTTTCGTTATTGCCTGGTTTTTCTCTCATTGTATACACGTAATCGCCAGGTTCTTCATAGGAAATTGCCTCAAAGTAAATCTTTCCATCCGTTGAATTCGGTATGGTTTGAAGGACTTTTCCATCTGAATCAAGCAATTCAAACTGGAACTCACCTTCTTTTATTTGACGTCCAATTAATGATTTATTGGCTACTAAAGCGAGCTCAGTCGGTTTGGTTTTTGGATTGGTCACGACAATTTGTATTCCGGAGATATCTTTCTCTCCAATTTCAAATTCGTTCGAAGGAGAAAATTGTGGGGCGCTGTATCCATCTAAACCGCTTGTTTCGATTACGCGATATTTGCCAGAAGTCAACTGGCCAAACAAGGCTTCTCCTTTTGCATTCGTAGTTATCTCCATCGTGCCAATCGTACCGTTTGCTAAATAATCCTCATATGTATTTTTTTCAGGAAGCCATTTTTGAATTTTGAATGTGACTCCTTCAAGCTTATTTCCTGCATCATCCTGCTTGATAATTTGCATTGTTTTTGGTTCAACCACTTCAGCAGTGCCACCGATTTCCCTAAATTCGATTTCGCGAATATTTGAATTGTTTTCCCCGTCTGAATGAATGAGCTTCGCTTGATTTTTTAAGGTCCGCGAATCCCCAGTTACATCTGCTTGAATAGTGACTTGATAAGCAATAATTTGATCCTCTGCACCTGAACGAATGTGATCTAACGTTTTACTATAACCGCCATGGGTAATCCGACCAGACTCTAATTGGATTTTTAAAAGTTTTTCTATTTCTTCATAATTATTATTTTTATATTTATCGGGCAACTGAATTTGGTCGCTAGGGATATTACCGAAGTAGACAACAACTGTGTTATCTAGAACACCATACCCGGGCTGACCCGTATCTTTTAACGTCTTTTTAAAGTCTTCTATTGTTAAATCAGTTGTTTTAGGCATAACTTCTTTGATTTGGTAATTGCCCCAAGAAGTTTGAGTAACATCTGCATAGAGGAACGAATTGTTCGAAAGGTTACCTGACGAAGTTGCGGTGTATAAAATCGTTTGTATTTTAATGGATGAAAAGAGTTGATTGCCTTCTAACTTGTCGACTAAAAATGTCTCGTTTAATGTTGAGTAACTTTCTCCATCAAATCGTTTACGAGCATTATCAAAATTCACAAGGACATCCCAGTTGGCCACGTTTTTCCCTGAGATCTGAACACCATTTTTTGTGATGATTTCATTTAACGTACTCGGGTATTCGCCTGCTGAACTACCTGGCTCGCCAATAATGATAGATGGTAAAGTAATTCCTTCTTCGATTGCAATGACGATATCTTGGCCACTTTTTTCTATTCGACCATCTGCATAAACGAGTCCATTTTTGAGGGCATCCATAGAAACGGCGTATTTATTTAAAGTAATTTTTATCTGATGATTAACGATTTGACTGGTTCCTATTTCTTTATTGTTAAGGTCAGTCAAAGGGAAACTACCTGTATCACTGTATGAAAAATAGTCATTTGGCAGTGAGAAGGTGAAGTAATCTCCGGCCTTCATTTGAGCTAAACTTTTTTGTGGGATTGCCCATCTATACTCAAAACGAATGGTATTTCCTGGAATGGGTACAGGTGCATTTTCGACGAGCTGCCCATCTTTAATCAAATAAGTGAAGCCGTTTCCGTTGTTGATTTGCACATCTAAGCCCTTCACTTCGACTAGATGAGAGACATCACTGGCTGTATTTTCTACGAGTGGTTCTGTCTTATGCTCAGCTGTATCTTCTGTTTCTTTTGGTAAGGACTCTCTTTTTTCTGATGATCTGATTTCTTGTGTTTCCGTTGTTTCGTTGGTCTCTTTCTCCGAACTTACTAAGGCACTCGTGCTTGAATAGCTAGTGAGGTCATTTGAAACTGCGAGAACCGGTTGGATAAACACCGATGAAAGGATGGTAAGTAGACTAAATAGAGTTATTTGACTTTTTTTCATGCTACATCTGCCTCCAAAAGAGTAGAAAATTACTACTCCTCCTATATTCTTTTGTTTTTGAAAGAAAGTATTAAAAACCTGTCATATCTCGTTTTCTTCTTTCTTCCAAATAATGGTCATGTCCTGTGCTAAACGCTTAGGGAGATTGCTTAACTCTCAATCTTTAGGTGAGCAATCAAAAAAATCTTATAAGAATAAATGGAGTTATTTTTTTGAAAGCCTGTTACTGATAAAAATAATTCCAGTTATTTTTAGGCGAGCTGTTCATTTTCGTCCTGTTATTAACGGATTGTTCACCTTAACTTCTTTTCAATAAACGAAGTCTACTTAGAATTCGTTTATTGAATTGCGATTTTCGCAAATTAAACTTTTCTCCCCTAGCGTTAGTAGAAGCAACAGTTAACCTCGATTATTTGTGTCGTAAGCTAACTGCTATTTGAGAGCAGGGGACATAACTCGAAAAGTTATGCCCATGCTCCTATTCCCCGAATAAACGGTGGGCGGCACAGAAGCAACTCCATCTTCACGTTGTTCCGCTCTCAACAACTTCTACGCATGAGACATGCTAGAGTTGAAGGTTCGAAAAATAAGCTGAAATTGCTGTGAAACACTATTTACAAAGTAAATAGATGTAGAACAGTACCTACCCGGTGCTGTGAAACACTATTTACAAAGTAAATAGATGTAGAACAGTACCTACCCGGTGCTGTGAAACACTATTTACAAAGTAAATAGATGTAGAACAGTACCTACCTGGTCACAAAAATTTGAAGAGCACCACGTAGGAATCAATCAACATCGAAAGAAAGGCTTTCGTGTTTCTTGTCATTTTCGTGGATTCCCTCTTATTGCTGTAAAACACAACGAAGCATGAGTTGATGTTGCACAGTACCTACTCGGTGCTGTAAAACACAACGAAGCATGAGTTGATGTTGCACAGTATCTACCCGGTTCTCGGAGTTAAACACTTCTGTCTCAACCTCTCCGTATTCAAATGTTATTCATTCATGTCTTAAAAAAAAATGGCGAAATATTCAGAAAAAGTGTTGCTTGGTCTACTCTTTTGTCAATGCTAAGGCCCTTTCACCAAAAAGGATAGTTCCAGACATACTCGCTAGAATCATTCCTAATTGTGCCGTCTCATTGGAATCGTTTAAGACAGCAGCCTGCTCTTCTATATCTGCCATTTTTTTCTGTAGTAGCAATTTTTTCTTAAAACTATCTTGGTGTTCGTTTTCAACAATCAACAAATTTTCTTCGGTGTCTACTGTCATTTGGTCGATTTGGAAATGTTTATCTTCCTTTGTTATGGTGTACTCATCAGATAATAAAATATTGCTTGATTGATAAGAAATGAGTAGCGGGACCATTAAGAAAGAAATCATTCGTTCATTCATTTTTAACTCCTTTCAGCTTTCGCTCCCTTAAGTTCAACTAATAGTTCTCCAAGGTCGCGCCAGTCATCAGGAGTTGGCGGTTTTTTCCAAATCAATTGTTTGTAGCCTTTTTGATGAATCAGACAATCAGAAATGTAGATATCTGTTTGTCGGGTAATTTTTTCTTCATATTTAATATTCATACTTTGTAAAGAAGACAACATCAACTGAATGTATTGGTTATAGTTTTCTCCATGTGAGAAATCAATACATATGTATAACGGTTGTTCTATTTTGGATATAGGTAATTTTGTAACCAACAAGAAAAGATAATCGTAGTAAAGCTTGCTCATCTCGGCCTCATCAAAAAACAGCTTTCGACCTTCGAGCGTGTCTAGGAAATTTTTTACGATAGAATCTAGTTTGGGATTCACTTCTTGGAAATAATGAAATTCCTTTTTTATGATAAAGGTGGTTTCTTTAAAATGATAGATCAGCCACTTTCGATTAATATCCTTGACTTCATTTAACAACTTCACTTCGTCTTGCTTATTTAAGAGACATTCATTTGAAAGATATTGAAGAAATTGATGTGCGATTTGCTCCACTGCAAGCTCGGTATCATTTCTTAAGAAGCTTTCAATCAAGTCTTTATCAATATCCTCTAAATAAATAAATGAAAAGAGAAATGCGATTTCGTTGGAGACCTTATCCTTTGGGACACCCCAGCTATGCACTAACTCTTCTGTTAAAAACTCTCGATAAGCTGATGGTTCTACGGTGACAAAACTTTCTTCTATGTAATGATTCATTCTTAATCTAGTCAGCCAAACATTTATAAAAGAGGCCAATTTGATTTTTTTGGTCTCTGATAAGGAACATTTTGTTGAGTGGATAAGTTGGTCAATTAGCTGATTAGCCTTCACTTGAATGAAATCAGGAAATGGACTGTAGATGCCATTGAATGCCTCATAATAAAGATTATATAGGCGGATTCGCAATTGAAATTCATCTCCAAGAATCTGATTCTTTTTAAGTAGAAGGTTATCTGTTTGCACAATAGATTTTAGCTCTCTGTGCTGGTTATAGGCAGAGGATCGGCTCATATGTAGGTCATCTATTTGTCGGTCAAGGGGCGTTTCTTTCACTAGAAAATTGTGAAACAACTGGAAAAGCGTACTCGACTTTAAATAATTCATCCGCAGTTCTTTTATTGTTCTATGGGAAATGTTTTTTGAGATAATCTCGCCACTTGCAAGAATCTCGATTTCTATATCCGTGTCTGAGAACAGTAAATTTAATTCTTCATGAAGTAATTGAATGAACTTTGCCGTTTTATATTTAGAAATTGAAAGAACATCACTTAGTTTGTTAATCGTACAATATTGGTTCTTATTTAATTCTAGATATTGTAATACGGTGATTTTATAATACTGATCCTCTAATAATAGGTAATTTGGGCTCATTCAGTATATTCTCCCTTCATTATATCTTATTCTACTATTTTTTTTTGTTAGATTCGTCTCAATTTTTTTTGGAAAGAAAAAATATTTTGGATTTTTTGAGAGAACCTTTTCGAACAATCTAGCAAACTTTTGATTAGAAAAATGTTAAAAATAACGTGCTTTATGTTGATAATAAAGGAAGTTATCTGGAAACACAAAAAATATGTCTGCATAAAATATGAGAGGAAAATTAAATATTTTTGAGAGAAATCCAAAAAATTATCAGAAACTTAGAATTTTCTGGACAGACTTTCTATTTTTTTGTCCTATAATCAATTTGTATTCGTCATATACCTTGTAACTAAGGGATAAAAAAGGAAGTGACTATAAATTAGAACTCAAAAATAGTTAGGAGGAGACAAAATGAGTCAACGATTGTCATCAGTTAGCAAGGAAGTGGAGGCTTATTTTTTCGGTTATGAGCAGACACTACTAAAAAATTCATATAAATCACAGGCTGAAAAATTACTCACTTATTATGAAGGAATCAAAAGAGAATTTTCAGAGATTATTTTACAGACACACAGAGAAACCTATTTAGAAAATATTCAAAAGACATTAACTTTAGATGCAAAATTGCAAATATTATTTTTCTTTTGGTTCGAAACGGACGCACACAACTGTTCAGAAGATGAGATTATTTCAATCGCAGAAAAAGATTGCCATACATATTATCAAGAAACCATGGATTATAAAATGAGTTCCACTATTCCAATCTCATTTTTACAAAGAATTGGTTAAACTAAGAAACTATTGAGAGGAGCGTTTTATTATGAGAGGAAAGGTATTTACAGCCGAATTTATATTAGAAGGTGCTTATGAATTAGCCATAAAGGAAGGAATAACTGCAGTCACAGCGAGAGGCTTGTCAAGAGAGATGGGCATTTCTACCCAACCAATCTACATGGAGTTCAAAAATATAGATAACTTGCGAAGTGCTGTCTATCAGTTGATACTTACTCGTATTGCAGAAAATTATTTCGCAAAAAATGAGACTTTACTTGATTTTATGAATAATTTTTATCGGTTTACCAAAGAAGAGGCCGATCAATATCTGGCACTAACTACGGATAAAATTTCTTTGAAGGATACACAAAAATTTTTCTTTGCTAAATTTTGCGAAGCTTTTTCTAACCAAACGACACTTAAACCTGTCCAAATTCAGCTACTCTATGCACAAATTATCGGGAGTATCAATTCCCTTATGACGATTGTTGGTCAGTTTAAAGAACACGAGCTGATTCAAGAGCTGTATGAACGAATTGCGGCAGTCTATTCAACAGACTATTTTGCAAAAGTGACGCCATCTGTTGAAGCACATGTATAAACTAACTCAATAAAACGGACCCTCCCCTTTGTATATAGGTGTAGGGTCTGTTTTTTTAAATTGTGAGCCTGTCATACCTTTTTCAAAGTAGAGAATCTTACGAAATTCGATAAAATAGTCACTCTTTTTATAAGAAAATTGTAGTCCTCTTTCTTGTGCTTGTAAGTACTTCATTACTCGATCCAGAACCGGAAAGAAAGTTTTTTTAGATACGGATTTTGTGACATAATCGAAGATTTGTAGAGAAAATACTTCAGGCATATACTCCTTATAGCTTGTTAAAAATATAATGGGTACTAAATATCAGCCTTTTCGAATGTTCCTTGTCAAGTCAGTTCCGCTCATGTTGGGTATCTTGATGTCTAAAAAATAGACATCATACTTTGTTCTTTTTGATACCAGCAGAAGCTTTTGAAGATCATAGTAGATCCCCACGTCTAATCGATTGTTTGTGTAGCTCTCTAACAATATTTCCACTTGTTAGGTTGTTAATCATTCATCATCACAGATGACAATTTTCATTGTGTCCCTTCTCTCTTTAGTCAATCAGAAGTCTACACTTCTCCACGAATTATTTCAACAAAAAACCAGATTGGTCTATTTTTTTACCAGTTATTACCTATAAACCGTCATTTGTGACATTTAGGCAATCCTCCTATTCTTTTCAAGTAAACTTAGTTTGTGCTCATCAACTAAAGAAAGTAGGAAGCCATATGCGGAAATTCGAAAAAGAATTTATTGGGTCGGCAACAGCTGCTATCGTATGTAATAGCAAAGGCCTCATTCTGGAGGGCGATGGTCAGTAATGATGAAACGCGTTTCTTCAGTAAAAAAGTATTTAGTTTTGTTTCTTTTTATTGGGGTGACAATAGCAGGGATTTTTTTCTCACAACCAAAAGTTTATCGGGGTCTGGTTTCTCATATACACAGTTCTTCTGCGCAGAAGACAAAGAAGGAAAAAAAGGTATCGAGTCCATTGGCTGTTCCTCTAGAAAATCAATTGGACCCGGATAAATTAGAAAACGGCTGTGAGGTCACTGCTTTATCGATGTTGCTTAGATATTCTGGGTATAAAGTAACGAAAAATACATTGGCATCTCAGCTTACGTATGTTCCCGTCATGGTGGATGCAACTTATCACGGCAACCCACACGATGGTTTTGTTGGAAATATTGAAGGTGGTTTGGAAGCGATGGGCGTGGCAGTTGAACCGATAGCTACATTAACAAAAAGTATTGTGGGGGGCGACAAAGAAGTCGTATCAGGAAGTGCAATTGATTTTTCTGAAGTTGAAGATGCGGTTAACGCAGGCAAACCAGTATGGGTAATCACTACAGTTGATTATGTCACACCACAGGAAACAGACTGGCTGACTTGGCAAACAACGAGTGGTATTATCACCGTTTGTCGGATTTGTCATTCGGTCGTCGTCACAGGAGTCGATGCGAATTCTGTCTATGTTAACGATCCCTACGGCTACAAAAATCGTAAGGTGCCAATTGAACAGTTTAAGGAAGCCTATGCTGTGATGGGTGAACAGATGTTGTATCTAAAGTAGGAAAAATCAATGTAAGGTATAATGAATGACTCTTGAATTAGAGGTTCGTATTCTAGATAAGTAAAAACGGGGCAAACGTGCGAGTTGCTTCCGTACTCCCCCTCTTTTTTTGTTTTTACTTCAAGCACTAGTCGCGCTACCGCTTAACTCGCCCACTCGTTTCATAAGCGAAACAAAGCCCGTTTCACTCATGAAACCATATAGGCTGAAATCACGTATACCAAGCCTTCGCGACTAGTGAACTTATGCCTTATGTCTATCATACTTTTTCTCGTTTCATCATTCCCCAGAATCCTTTCATCGGTCCATTATCAATACAGTACACCACGCGAGACATCCTTTGTTTTAGTCCTATTTTTGCTATTTCTAGCGACATTTATCAAACGAAAAATAACTAGTGTGTTTTGAACAGTGTCACAAGTCGGCGTTTAACGGCTGGTTATCTCTATTGACTTGTTCAAAAAATATTTTGTTGTACCATCAAATGGACAATCTTCAAGTTTGCCGTAAATGGAAAAGCCTAATTTTTGATAAAAACCTAGTCCTTGATAATCCTGTGTGTTAACCGTGAGATGCCTACAGCTTCTAGAAATTGCTAGTTTCTCCGCTTCTTTCACTAAAATGGACCCGTAATTTTTGTGGCGATAGTCCGGTATAACGGCTAGCAAAGATAGATGCATTCTGTTGCCTGTGATGTAGCCGGTCAACCCTGCCAGGTATGCTTCATTCATGTAAATTGCGAGTGAAATTGAGTCTTTTCCTTCTGTAAAGGTTCGTGCCATTTTTTCTTGTTGGTGCATATTAAGTAGTTGGATCAATTGTTCAGAATTCTGTTTGAAATTCATAGTGTCAACTTTTATGGTCATGTACTAGTCCCTTCTTACGTCCAGTATTCGTTGATATAAGGTGTGGTATTCCCTTTTAGAATGAATCTCTTGGTTTCATATTTACTCTTTTGACTGCTGGAGGCGAACCGGTGTTGTCATCTATTATTTGTTTTAGCGTTGTTTCAGAAAGAACTGAGAGATCGGATCGTTGAATTTTGTTTGGCTCATATAAATCTTCGCGTATAGTCCAAATTTCATAAGGGAAATCATACTTTGCCAAGTAGTCAAATAAATCTGCACTATACTTAAGGTAATTCTCAATTATTACTTCATAAATAGTCCCTTCTTTTACATAGGCATTAATAACTTCCCCTGCCGCCGTGTTAAATACTTGAAAGGGCGAATGAAAGTTCGTATTTTCTATATAAAATAACTTTTCATCGGGAATAATGTCTTGGGGCTCAAATCCCATCCGTTTGAATTCTTTCTCAATTGCCTCTTTTTCATTGCCTAACTGCACTAAATCGTTCAAAGATAATAGTTCTCCGCTTCTAGAAACTTCTTCCAATTCCCCTTTTGTTACAATGTACAGTCCAAAAGACATTCCGATTCCTCCTTAAAATTCGCTAATTAACTGTGATAATAATTCATGATACCACGTTTTGACAGTCAGGGTTCATTTGAAATGAAAAATTATGAGTTGTATCTCTAATTTATTGAAGTGAACGAAGTTGTTTATCCCGTAATCCTAAGAAAAAGAGGAGCAATAAACAAGCGCCTGAGGTAACAAACATCCCTACGGTAGGCAGAATAATGGATAAGAAACTCCCGATAATCAGGCCAAGAGGTCCAGAAAGGCCAATGAACATCAAAAATAAGCTGATGACCTTCCCTCGATGCTCTACAGAAATGGTTTCTTGTAAGAGTGTTTGAATAGGTGCATCAATTAGAGGCAAGGCAAATCCTGCGCAAAAATTAACCAAAACAAAACAAGAAAATCCCAGTCGATTGGCTGGTAAAAAGCCTGAAATAAGTAAGCTAGCTGCCACAGTGATTGTCCCCGTGGCCGTAAAAAAGAGACGATGAACCAGATGTGGTAAATGGGCAAGACTGAGTCCGGAAAGTAACATGCCCACTGCAAGGGAAACTTCAACAATTGGCGCAGAAACCTTGAGTGACCCGTGAAAATGTTCTGTTGTCATTAGTGGATATAACACGGTCGTCGGCATAATCAGAGCAACGGAAACCACTTTGTACATAAGTAAATGAAACAATGGGCGATTTCGTTTTAACTCCACGAAACCCGATTTCAGTTCTTGGATTAGATGAAACGAAGAATTGATGGACGTTGCAAATGACGGGAACCGGGTGATGCCAACTGTTGCCAACCCAACTAAATTCGCTAAAACTGAAAACAGTAAGAGATCATTTATAGGCAGTAGTCCATATAGGAGTCCTCCTAATACTGGTGGAAATAGCTGATTGACAGCTTGTAACGCACTATAATGACCGTTCACCTTTAATAAATGCTCTGAGGGAACAAGTTCAGGAACAGAAGATTGTGTGGTTGGATTTTGAACACTAAGGGCAACAGATCGTAGAAAGTTTGAAAATAAAATGAGACTGATAGTTAACTGGCCGCCTGATGCTAAGCCTTTGAGGAATAAAAAGAGTGTTATGGTGCCTACAAGAGCATCAGAAAGCATCAGTATTTTTTTCTTTGAGAAACGATCGATAAGAATCCCAGCAAACGGCGAAAGAAGCGCCAGTGGAATGAGTGAAATGATTTGTGCTAGGGATAAGACACTTGCGGAATGGGTGATAGCTGTTAGATAAAAAATCAGCGCATAGTTGACCGTGGTAGATAGGAGCGTGGAGAGCCCCTGCCCTACAAATAACGGATAAAAGTTATGTGTCCAACGTGGTGATGTGAATTTAAGCATAAAAAAATCTCCTTTACAATTGTAGTAGTTACAACTGCTCGGAGTTTCTCGCGAGGTATACGTGCTAGGATACCCCAGCCTTTTTCGTCGTGAAGATACAATAGCATAGAACAAAAAACATGTCAACGAGTGAGTTGCCAATGCCTCAATCGATGCTTTAGTAAATGGATCATATCAATCACCAGCCACATTAAAGCCTCTAGTGAATACGGGATGTTCACTAGAGGCTTTCTGTCTATGGCTATTTTTTATCTGCATCCAATCTGAGTCACCGTTTTTTACTGGAAGATGAATTTTATTGAGTCACCGCCACTTTCAAACCAATAATCCTCTTGAGTTAAACAGGCTTTTCCCTCATTAAAATGCAATCGTGCACCCTATTCGCTAACTTTTCAATTGAATACAAAATGTGTGTTAGAGTTTTTTCTCGAAGCCTTCCATTGGTGCGAGTGTGTTTGTGTAAGAATCATACACATTCCCATCATCGTCAAAATGCATAACGCTTCTAAAGGACTCACGTAGATATTCTTGCATCGCGCCTGGGATAGCTAATTCTTCCATATCAAAAGGATTTAAGGTTGTTCGGATGCTTGTTGGCAGGTTGGCTGCTACTTTTTGGACCCATTTAGGCTCACGAATTAGCTCACGTCCAATTGCTACGAAGTCTGCGCCATCATTCATGACAGCTTCCGCTTCTTCGGGTTGTTCGACAGAGCCGATACCAATGAGTGGGACAACGCCTTTTGTCTGTTGTGCAAATTGGGATAATAAGGTGTTTGTGTTCGCCTTATCGTTTAAAGAAGTTCGTTGGTAGCTTCCCATTGAAAGGTGGATATAGTCAACTTTTCCTTTTATTTGATCAACAAAGTATAATGAATCTTCCAAACGAATTCCTGGTGTTTCAATTTCTTCTGGCGACAAACGGTAACCAAGAATAAACGGCTGAGTGGCATATTTTTGGATTGTTTCATTAACTTTAGCAATAACGGCCAACGGGAATTTCAAACGATTTTCTCGTGTTCCTCCCCACTCGTCCTCTCGTTGATTAGAATTTTCTGAATAAAACTGTTGAAGTAAATACGTATTGGCGCCATGCAACTCAACACCATCAAAGCCAGCGTCAATTGCTCGTTTGGTTGCTTGACCTAAGTCTTCAATAATTTGTAGGATTTCTTCGTGCGTCAACGCACGTGGTACCTCTGAATTTGGTGGATAAGGCGCAGCTAAGGCACTGGCACTTACTGGTTGTTCCCCACGTAATACTTTACTGTTTGATTTTCGTCCCGCATGAAAAATTTGTAAAACGGCTTTGGTGTCCTCTTTTTTTATTGCTGTGGCCAAGTTAGTTAAACCTGGGAGCATGCGGTCATTTGCGACAGAAAGTTCCCCTTCAAAGCCTTTTCCGTTGTCACTGACATTTGCAACACCCGTGACAATTATTCCCGGTCCGCCTGCTCGTAAGGCATAGTAATCGACTTCCTCTGAGGTCACCATTCCGTTATAAAAACTCGACATAGTAGTCATCGGTGACATCACAATTCTGTTTTTAATTTCTAACCCGTTTTTGAATTTGTAGTTAGTTAAAAAGTTTTTCATTACTCTTCATCCTTTCTGAACTTACAGGAATTTATTTTCCTGCCTTGTAATTGCTATTATAAAGACAATCAGACAGTTGAAAAGTACCTACTTTTTTGTTTCATAGGCACAAAAAGGAAACAATTGCGTCAGTTCAATCAAATTACAAAAATATTTTTTTGATTTCTTTCTTTTTTAAGCGAATTTTCAGGCGAGAATGATTGTTTTTTTTTATGGTCGATGGTATCATACCTCCATTAAGTAGAAGAACTAGTGAGCCACAATGTTTAGTGGCTTGTAAATGGTATGAAAAGGAGAATGATTCTATGAAAAAAGTCTATCACTTAGGTATAGGTGCTACATTGGACGTGATTGGTAGAAAATGGAAGACGATTATTTTGTGTCACTTAGGTAATGGGCCAATTCGGACAAGTGAACTAAGACGGAAAATCCCCAATATCACACAAAAAATGCTTGTCCAACAGCTTCGTGAGCTGGAAGAAGATGGTATCGTGGATCGAAAAGTCTACAACCAAGTCCCACCTAAAGTTGAATACTCTTTGTCTGAAGATGGAAAATCATTACGAGATATCCTCGTCTCTATGTCAGAGTGGGGAGTCAAACGCGTGGAAAAACTAAACGAAGCTGGCGCCAATATTGAAATTGAAAATGAGGATTATTCTGGTTTTCTCAAGTATTAATTTGCTGAGTACCACGGAAATGTGAGCGAGTCACATAAATAGTTTATTGACCAGCTGATATTCTAATAAAAATTGGATTAATCTGTTATTACTCCCCTTAATTTTCTTGTGGCGGTTGAAAAACCGAATACAAATGAATGATTTCGGAGAGTTTTTTTGTTCGAATACACAAATAGCGGCCTCCTCTTTTTTGATTTCTTTCCTCGCACAAATAAACGTGGAAAATCGTCAGTAATTTTTCTGCCGATTCTCCCACGTTTATTTAGTCTTTGGTTTTAAAAGTTTTGGGTGCTACACGATAAATCACAACGAGTCCAATTGCTACATACACTAAACAGATCACTGAAACCACAATCACATAAAGAACCCCAGTAACTCTAACTTGTGAATTCATATAAGCAAAATAATAAAATACCCAGGTAACGACTTTGTATGCTGGGCTGCTCACGGTCATATCAGAAGTGAATGGCTGAAGCAAATAATAAACAAATAGTTCATGAAAAGAAAATAAAAATCCTAATGCAACTAATAACAACAACAATGTCCCAAAAAACTGCCAGCTCAAATAGAAATCATTTAGCACCTGCAGGAGGATAAATAAGAAAAAAATACTCAGAATAATTAAGCTATTGTATTGAAACGTTCGCCGTAAACGATAGGTAAAGCCTTTTAGAATTGTATCACTTTCTCGATAAAATGGATAATATAGCATCGACGAGTCACAATTGACGAACAGCATTTGAACGATTTGTTTACCAAAGGACAGAAAGTACATGACAAAAAATAAGAAAGGCAACAGTCTGACTGTCGCGGCTTCATCTAAACCAAGGTCAACATTGGTGAGTCGCAAAACAAGTAAGAATACTGCAACTACAGAAAATCCAGCAAGCATATAGCGGATTTTTTTATTAAATACTTGGCGGTAACGACTGAACAGAAGTGCGTTTAAATACTCGCTCCCCTTTAAATTAGATACCTTTTCATCCGTATTGACCTGTAACTGACTTTGCATTTTAAGTCCTTGGCCAATATATTGATTATTTTTTTGAGTATCATTTGTTGTCGTTTCATAAAATGAAAACGACTGCCGAATCGTTTTTTGAATAAATTCATGCTGTTTCGGATAGTTCCATGCGGCTCGAAAGCTTAAATAAGTTAAAATTAACCAAGCTGGTAATAAAATCCAGCTAGTAAAAAGGTTTGTCAAAGACGCTACCCATCCCAGATAATAGAAACTACCAATAATAATCAAGAATATAACGGTGGCCATTAGTCCGATCCAGCGACGCATAACGGTACTAAAATTAATCATATATAACCAACGACAGAAGACAAATAATAATAAGTTCCCTGCTAAATATGAAAGAGGCATCAGCAAACCTAGTAAGGGTTTGTTAGCCAATAAGCCATAAAAGACGCCAGTGAGCAAGTAGAAGAAGGTACTTTTCAAGACACTTACAAACATTTGACCTAAGACAAACTGGGGAGCGGATAGAGAAAATTCCGTATAGAATTTAATCATTTTTTGAGTAATAAGAACGGAAAACTGATTGTAAAATCCATAAACTATAACGACCAATACAAACCACAGAAAAGCGCCTTGCTGCAACATAGACGGATTTATCTGAGAAAAAATATCCGAAATCGTACCTTTATTCACAAAGGTAGATAAGAAAATTTGTAAGGCTACAATCACTATAAGAAATAAGACCTTCTTCAAAAATGAAAATGAGATACTGAAGATGGTTAAGATGACTCCTAAGGCACTCTTCAATCCATAGGCTGCGTAAACCTGCTCACTAATCATTCGTTTAATGAGCGGAACACGGCGCAAAAAATAGAAAAAACTATTTAGCATTTTGGTTAGATTATAATTGAAAAAATGGCAATCTTCTTTAAAAAAATTAGCCAGCATCTTCATTTATCGGACCCTCCTTGTCTGTCAGCATCTGTACCACTTCTTCTTCAAAATTTGGGTCGTGAATACGTTCAGCAGGAATCCCAACTAATTTTCCAGTATGTAACAAGACCACTTCATCACATAAATCCTGGGCTAGTTGTAGAATATGTGTGGAAAAAATCACCACTGAATCAGTTTTCATATGGAGAATCATTTCTTTCATTTCGTGAGCAGCCACCACATCAAATGAGGTTAAGGGTTCATCCAATAATAATACGGGTGGTTTGACCATCAAAGAAACGAGCATTTGCACTTTGTTTTGCATACCATGAGAAAAATCCTTCAACAATCGATGATGATCTTCTGCTTCAATCCCAACTGATAGTAGATAATCTTCGGGACGCTGAATATCTGTAATCCTCTTGCGATTAATATCCACAAAAAAGCGGACAAATTCATATGCTGTCATAAATGCTGGGAGATGGGGCGTCGTATAGACAAATCCAATGTCTGTTGTATCGTAATTCAAATTTCTTTCTTCTTGATTCTCTAAATAAATCTGTCCACCATCCAAGGCAATGTTTCTGGAAATACAATTAAACAAGGTAGTTTTACCAGAACCGTTCCGTCCGAGCAGACCATAAATTTTCCCTTTTTCGAACTGAAAGCTAGTGTCGTCAAAAATGACTTTTTCTCCAAATTTTTTTTCAATTGCATCAATTACTAATTTCATTTAATCACCTACCCTTTCTCTTAAAGATAAGTGTACTAGAATGCTTGTCTTTTGAATAGTGATATGGGGGCTTTCCTGGGTGACCTCATAGTCATCGTAATAAACACGAGACCACAAAAAACGAACACTAGCATAAAAGCCAAAGTTCGTTGTCGTTTCTATTTTTCAGTTGCTTCAGTTGATAACATACGTTCCAAATTAAGGGCCTAGCTGAAGGAATCAATAAGTCACTAGGTAGAAAAAACAGTTCATCTATCAGCATCAGTGAATTAACTCAAAACTCCTCAGATGAGTTAAAAAGAAAGAGTTGATAGAAATGTATACGGGTCAATTAATTCAGTTACCAGAAACGATTCTAGCAGAAAATAATTTAGATCTCTTTATGCTCTCTCAAAAGAAATCGGCCCTTCTCTTTGAAGCTAGCAAGGAGATCTGAGAGTGAGCGTTCTTTTTCAAATTATCACAATCTAAACGAAACCAAACAGGACGGCCACTGATAAAAGTGACCATCCTGTTTGGCTAGTGTTTCTCTCATCTAATAATGTACTGTTGAAGTCGCTAATCACTGCTGACTGTCTTTATCCTTAGCGAGTTAGTGTTATTTTTATTGGCTAAGTTTGATCTACAAAGTTAAGTAGATTAATTTGAAATTTTTGAGTTCTATACTAGAGAAAGTTTTTTATAAACAAAATTAATGCGATAAGCAAAGAGGCAACTCCGATAATTCTAACGATTAATAGCTTACTTCCGCGAGTGCTACTTCTTCGCCCAACTGGTTTTCGTTTGATTGGGACAAATAGAAAGAATAGTCCGATAATGAGAAGAACGACAGGTAAAATATACTCTTTTGCTTGATCCAGCAAAGCTTTTTTCGAAGTGAATGAGTTTGCTGCCTGTTTTGTAGCTGTTTTATCGCCCTCTGTACTGTTTTCTTTAGTACTCTCTTTATTGCCTTCTATGTAGTTTGCGGCTAATTCTGGCAGACTTTCTGTTAGTCGTTCTTTTTGGTTAAGCAAGACGACTTTGTTTTCTTGAAGGGTGATTTGAGGTTCTTCCCCTTTTTTCACTACACCATAAAAATCGTTGTCTAACTGAATGACTTTTCCTTCAATTTCATGGTCGCCTTTTGGTAAAAGTAACCGATGTTCATACTCATCAAAGGTCTTCTTAAGTAATGCGTTCCCAAAAGGATGACGATAATATTCTCCATCCTGGTCTGCCCAATCTCCGACACCTAAAATCACTTCAATTAAACGTGTCTCTCCTTGTTTAGCTGTAGCCACATAATTGAAGGCACTGCTTGGTCCAGAGCCGGTCTTCATACCATCGACCCCTTCAAAACCATATTTTGCGCCAGGTAATGAATAGTTATAGGTCTCAAAGGTTTCCTCATAAGGCGTGCCTTCCATAGCTGTAACTACAGGCTGGTTGGTAAATTCCAAGACCTCGGGATGATTGTTGATTAAATGAAAGACCATCGTTGCTAAATCACGAGCAGTCGAAGTATTGCTACCATTTGGATCAAAACCTTCTGGATGGTACAACCCTTCAAAGCTGACTGCTGATGCACCACTACAGTTATAAAATGTCGTGTTACTCATGCCGATTTCTTGCGCTTTGTCATTCATTTTTTGAATAAACGCACCCGCTTGATTATCTGAGACAGCATTTGCCAACATGACAGTTGCAACATTCGATGACGGTACGATGACCATTTTTAACAATTCTTTGACTGGATAGTCTACACCAGCCACAATTTTGTTGTTACTAATTGCATACAACTGGCCAATTGCTTGATCATTTTGTGTCGCTTGAATGGTAGTGTCTAAAGTTAATTTTCCTTCTTTTATTGCATCAAATACTAAAAAGACGGTCATCATTTTGGAGATACTAGCTGGTTCTCGCACAGCATCAGGGTTCTCTGCCCATAATATCTGGCCATTTGTTCCATCCACAACAATGGATGCTTTTGGTTTGTTTTTCTCTAAAACATCTGTATATCCTGCTGCCCTTGTTACTTCCATAATGTCTTCAGCAGCATAGACCGTGACAGGTGTTTCAAAAGGAACTAAGAGTAACACAAATAATACAAAGACGAATTTTTTTGTCATAGGGCCTCCAAATTAACAAGTAATACCCTATATTTTATTATGCACGTGTGTAAATATCAAGTTCAAGTTGGCTACTTTTCAAAATTTTCTAACTATTCCAATTTTATCTGTTGGGTCTGCCAAGCATTTCGGACAAACATTATAGAGCCGAATATCTCTGTTGCCCGCTCCTCTATGATTCGCTGCGCTTTGTCTGATTTGGGAGCTGTCTATTTAGATTGGGGCCTCAGCTTTTGTCTTTGGCGATGCAAACTGAGCCTTGACAGTAAACACGCCAACCATAACAATCACCATTCCGATAATTTCTTTTGTTGAAATAGTCTCTCCAAAAATAAAGAAGGAATAGATTGTAGCGATTACTGCTTGGAAAAGGCAAATGACCGAAGAAAGAGTGACATTCAGTTTGCCTTGGCAAAAGGCAAGTAAATTATGTCCTACGACTTGTAAACAAATCGTTAAGCCCAAGATGGGTAAGAAGTCCGCCGTCGTTTTGGGCACTTGAAAACTTTCCATGTTGGCCAAAATAAACAGAGTGATTGAGCTACCGATACCACTGACAAACATGATTGCGTGACTACCAATACGATCCCTTAACTTATAAGAAATTAACAAGAAGCCTCCATAAAATATCGATGCTAGAAAGGCCAAAAAATCGCCAAAATAGCCTTCGCTATTTGCTTGAACTTTTCCGCCTAACAAGACGAATAGACCCAAGAATGTGATGAGAACACCTATTGGAAAGTATTTAGGAATCTTTTCTTTGAAGAGTACATAGGCCACAGGGACAACGGTTAGTGGTGTTAGATTTGTTAACAGATTTGCATTGGCAACACTTGTATAGGAAAATGACAGATTCCATAGACCAATATCGCCTGCTAAAAAGACGCCCGACAGTAAGAGAATCAAACAGTCTTTTCGGGTAAGAGCTTGAAGTTGTTTATACGCGAATGGAAAAAGTAAAGGCAGTGAAAATAATACACGGTAAAAGCCAGTATTTAGAGGGGATAATTGGCTCGCTTTCACAAATATTCCTCCCATTGCGAGAAAAGAAATGGCAATAATTTCTAATAATATATCTCTATTTTTGTTCTCTCGTTTTTTTGAATTCATGATAGTTTCCTCCTATTATCCTAATGGAGACTATGATAATATATAGGTGGACTTTTCAAAAGAGCCACTATTTAGTTTTATTAAGGTGCCACTGAGAAAGGAGTATGGAGATGATATATATTGATCGAAAAGTAAGCACGCCACTCTATGTACAAATCTACCAACAACTTAAAAATGAAATTGTTACGGGGATTATTCCAACTGGCACTCTTTTGGCAGGAAGCCGCACGCTAGCAAAAACGTTAGGGGTCAGTCGAAACACAGTGGATGTGGCATATAGTCAATTACTGGCAGAAGGTTATGTGAACGCTAAAAAAGGTGTCGGTTTACTAGTTATCTCAGTCCCCAAGCTAAATAGCTCGCTTCCCTCATCGAAACAGCCAAAAGCAAGTAAAACAATTCACCGTCATAAGGAGTCCCAGCCACATATCATCTATGATTTGACTAATGTTGGCCATTCACAGGATTTATTTCCCAAAAAAATTTGGCGGAAGTTTACTTTGGATAGTTTGGATTTATTGGAGGAAGAACAAAAACTTTCTGTGCTTCAAGACAAACAAGGAGATTCTTTTCTTAGACAAGCGTTAATAAAATACCTAGCGAAGTTTCGTGGTGTACAATGCGAAGAAGACCAGCTTGTGATTACAGGTGGTTTGCAGCAGTCGTTAAATTATTTATGTTTACTGCTTGAGGGAAAAAAGAACTTAGTTTTGATGGAGGAACCTGGTTATATTAAAGCGAGAACGATATTTGAGCACCATCATCTAGCTATCAAAAGCATTCCAATTGATAAGGAGGGGTTGCTTGTTTCACAGCTGCCTACAAATGAGCCCTTTCTAGGAATTTATACGACGCCCTCCCATCAGTTTCCCACTGGTGCCGTTATGCCGATTAGCAGAAGAATTGACCTACTAAACTGGGCAAGCGCAAATAATACCTACATATTTGAAGATGATTTTGATAGTGAGTTGCGTTATTATTCGCACCCAATTCCTTCCTTACAATCAATCGATCAGAATGAACGAGTCATCTATCTCGGTACTTTTTCAAAAGGATTATCCCCGTCTCTTCGGATGAGCTACTTAATTTTACCGCCACATTTGGTAACTGAATATCAAACTAAATTTGTAGCATACAATAGCTCTGTTCCGTTATTAAACCAGTATACAGTCGCTAAATTAATTGAGTCTGGAGAGTACGAACGCCATATGAGACGAATGAACCAAATATTTAAAAAACGAGCAGACACGTTTGTCGAGGAGTTCAAAAGTTTTGGTCAGAACGTTGAGCTTTCAAGTAACGTCAGTGGTCAGTATTTTCTCCTCCATTTTTCTAAGGAAATCGATCAGCAAAAAATGATTCAATTAGCAGAAAACAATGGTGTTCGAGTCTACTCCACTATGCAATTTTGGCATGACAAAGCAGCTTGTCCTCCACACTCACTCTTTCTAGGTTTTAGTAAAATTCTTGTTTCAGAAATTCCAGACTGTGTGTCACGATTGAAAGTTGCTTGGAAGGAGTATTTGTAAGTTATCAAGGAATTACAACATTTATACAACTACTTAAAAAGAAACGATTAAAATTAGGTTTGTACTGATTTTGATCGTTTCTTTTGGCTGAAAGTGGATTTGAAAGTCATGTATAAGGAGTAAGTACAGATAATGGGGTTATTCGCCATACCATTCTTTTTTTTCAAATTCATATTCTTTTCGAAAGTCTTCTGAATATTTTTGCAATAGTAGTCCATCAGCAAGGATTTCTAATCTCAGAAGTAGTGTGGGTAGTAATGTAATTAGACTTAAGATAGATATACCCATAAACACTGAAATGATAGCTAATATATTTCCAATTACTGAATTGTTTAATCCGGAAAGAAACGTGAAATCATTGTTATTTATCCACCACTTATTAAGTCGGTAAAACTGCATCACCATAATTGATATAGCGATAAACGTAGCTAATGTTGATGAAAATATCCTCACGATTTTTATCAATCTTTTTTTAGATAGCTCCTTATTTTTAGGTAAATATTTGACTTGTATAGTATCAATTAATTTTATTTTTACTATATAAAGTGACAGTGAGTAGCTTACTATAATGTAAATTGTAGCCAGACATCTATTCATAAGAACGTTAGTCGATATCTCTAAAGAACATATAAAAAAAATAAACATAGTTTGTGTAAAAAGGTAAAATACACTATTATAAGCTGCTTTGTTTAAGTATGACGGACACTTAAAATAGAAAACTAGTCCATAAATAACAATTAACAATGATAAAATAGGGAATATAAACCAATTTATGCTTGAGAGTAAGCTTACAATCCAAGAAATGCTTGCCAATATGAAAACTTTAAGAGTTCTAGGAAGCAAGTCTTCTTTGGGATCATGTATAGTTTCATATACTTTATGAAGTGTATTTTTCTCTAAAGCATTTGAAAAATCTATGCAATCTATTAGTTTAGAAATATCTTTCATCTATTTAATCCCCCATTTATCTGTCTACTCGAAATGTAATACATTCTGCGATTTTCCGTTTTGAATTGTTATATCTTTTACAAAAATTTCCTTCTCAATGAGTTTAAACACTCGCTCGAGTTGTTTAACTAATGAGAAAGAAACTCGATATGAGTAATGAACGCCCAGTACTCAAAAGGATTCCCTGTTAGAAGAATGAACCACCTGTATACGAGTTTCACTCTTTACGAAAGGAAGAAGTTCGTCGTAGCTTGAAAACCGGCCACCTTCGTTTAAGTACTGGCATACTAGCCCGTCAAATTGTGACGTATTCATAAACGGGGCTAGTTTAAAGAAATGTTCCTGCTGTATCTTCTCTTGAGATTGGGCTTTTTCCACTAGGAAGCTAAGCGTAGTCTCTGTAATAAATGGCGCTAGACAAATAATTTGATCAAATGGAAAGTCAGTGACCTTATCGATATAAGAATCAATCTCTTGTGGTTTCAAAAAAGGAGCTGTGTCTACAAGATCGCGCATAGATAAAAAGTCATTTGTCACAGTTGAAGAAAGCTTGGCTATTGGCTGTACGACTGCATCATTTCGAATCAATTGATCGAGTGTCAAATCAAATACTGTACATAAAGTGGTCAATCTCTCTAAATCTGGTATAGACTGCCCACGCTCCCAATTACTTACAGCCTGAAAACTGACATAAAGCTTATCAGCTAGCTCCATTTGTGTCATATTCAACGCTTTCCTAGCATCGGCAATTCGTTTCCCAATTTTTTTGATGTCAAATTCATTCATCCTAGCTTCCTCCCCAATGGGTACGGTACTGTGTTATAGCCTAATTATATCTCTAAAGTGAACCGCATGTACATCAAGTAATGGTTGATATCCGTCTCCCCAGTTCTCTGGTTACTTGAATGTCTATGGACAATAACTAAGATTTGGGTTAGTCTTCTGCTTCTTCACTTGAAATTTAGCCCCCGCCTGCTCTCTTTTCCAACTCCTTTAATCAAGAGTCATAAGCTGGCTCTCATTATTTCAATTTGTTTCACCCCAATAAGAAGAGCGACAAAAATGATAAAACAGATACATAACACCTGACGAATGCGCTGGCGTCTTTTCTGCCGAAGAACTATAGGATTTTCAGAGGCGGTATATTTTGGATACTGATTGATTCGAGGGACGCCTGGATAGGCCCCTAAAACCGACGCCACAAATGGTCGTTTTGGAATCCCGCTTTGAACAACATAATCAACCAATTCATTCATGTCCTGATCAGTTTGATTGGTGACAGGTACAACGATATACATTTCTTCATAATCCTGTTGGTACTGTGCTTTCTTTTTTTCCTTTTTATAGTACTGACACCAAGCATCTGGACTGACGGTCAGTTGCAACAAACGGATGGGCGGTCCTTTTGACGTTTCCCAATTCAACGAGATTCCTTTACTATCAGACAGAGAAATCTGTTTTTGTGGTCGCAGTCCATTATCAATCAACAAAAAAATGAAATCTTTTTCTAGAACGAATTAACTGAAGTATCAAGAACAAACTAAAAAGAAGGCTAAAACAGCAAGAAACGACGGCTAAAGGAAAAGACTGAATAGCAAACAATAATCGGCTAAAAAAGTACTTCGGTGATAAGTAGAAGATTCACCTTGGTAAATAAGCGGAAATGGTATTTTACAGTATACGTATTCGTACCATAGTTGCGAACGGTTCTCTTTCCGCCTGGTACTTTTTCTCTGACTAGTATGCATAGAGCTAGTTGAAGATTAGAAGATAGTCGATAACAATATCTTGATTTTCGTCGACTGATTCTTTCGAAATCATTTTTTGCAGTGCGCTTATAAAAATGTGGAATTCTCACTGACTTATAACGAAATATCAGCAGACTATGAGCCCTATATCTTATGAGATGGATGATTGTGTAATTGACATCTTGAAAAATAGGAAGGAAAAAGAACAAAGCGATGATTGTTATGACGAGAGCTACAGATGCGTCATCTGCGGAAAGATGAAAGCTGTCTAGCAGAATCGTATTGGGGCTTTCTAAATTAAAACGAACTTTAGTATCAAGCCTAGCACTACTGGATTTTTTTTTCAAACCTTATTTTTTGCTAACTTTTAATTCTTTGTTTCTTGAATTCCTTCTACACCTTGTTGATATTCTTTATCCGTTGTACGCCTATTTGTATACAGTTTCCTCCCATTTATAGAATCTCCCGTAGTTGCAGAAAAATTGTTGAGATAGAAATGTTTTCTTAACGACATCTATCTCAACAATTGCTCAATTCGATATAATTTTACTATGCTGATTTTCCTGCTTTTCCAACTATGCTTTTTTTAAAGCACTTTGTGATTACTGTTTTGAATGGTAAATTGTTTAGTTGGGTTATCAGGATAGGAAGCATTCCCATCATATTCAAACAGCTGAGTATTTTCTCCATCCTTCACAAATTTGCAGTAACTTCCCCCTGCTCCACCGATGTTACTCCAATGAAGAACAATTGTATCGCCTTCTTGCTTTGTTAAACTCCAACATTTTCGATCATAATTGTTCCAAGCAATGTCTTTACTGATTTCATTTTCTGTATTCTTGTAAGTCGCTTCATAAAATTCAATCGCCTCATCCATAGACGCCCACGTGTTTTCTCCTTGTGCAGATTGATTGGATGAGGTCTCTTCTTGACTGCTGTTAGAAATTGTTGTCGATTCAATTGTTGATGTACTTGTTTCGGGGACAGTTTGGTTCTCTGCACTTGTTTGACTTTGTTTAATTTGACTAGAGGATGAAGTTGATTGAGCACTCTGTAGATCCGTGCTGTCCTTTTTTTGCTCCCCACAAGCAGCTAATAAGGCGATGCTGGCTACCATAAGTATTGGATAGAATTTTTTCATAAAGATTCCTTCTTATCATAAGTTATTTTTTAAAACGCCCTTTTTTCGAGGGTTGGTGACAGCTAATTTTAACAGATTTGATATAGGGTTGAAAAGTATTTTCATTACCAGTAGTCTATAGTTTAATCATAGGGAAGTTCTACCGTCTCTCTACTTAGCGTATTGTTGAATTTTTAATTATTACTATTTCTTAGAATGTGATTCACCCTATTAAGTCGATAAAAAGAGTGGGTTCAATTTATCAGAAAATGGCGTAAACAAATACAATATTCTTTGCTGTATTGCTTAGTAAAAATTAGGAGTGTCTGAAGTAAAGCTTTAATAATCTTTTTTGTTAGTCAAAAAGTTTTTTGAGTTACTAGAAGCAACACTAAAGAAAAAAGGAGGTTCTTTTTTATACTTCTCCTCTGTTGTAGCAAGTGCGTATAATTACTGGAATTGATTCAACTATAGCTTTTTGCCTTGAATTTCACCAACAGTATATAAATTCTTATATAATTGTGAAGATTCCAGCAGTTGTTCATGTATTCCTTCAGTATCTATTCGCCCATTTTTCATAACAAGTATTCGATCAAAGGATGAAGCATATTCTAAAGAGTGACTAATCATGATAACAGTTTTTTCCTTCCAGTCGTTGGCTAAAAGATCAAAGAATAAGGGCTGTATTTGATGATCTATCTGACTAAGTGGTTCATCAAAAAAAAGTAGCTCCTTGTCCTTGGCCCAGAGACTTCTAGCTAAGACAATTTTTTGGGTTTCCCCACCAGACAATTCAATCCCATTAGTAAACAGATGCCTACCTACAGGACGTTTTTGCAGTTCTTTTAATTCAGGGACTAACTTTAATTGTTCAAAAAGACTGCTTACTTTTGTTTCATTATATTTTAACTCTCGTGAGACATTCATTCCAAGACTGATAGGATACATTTGAAAATGTTGGGCTTGATAATTGATTTTTTGTCCATTCATTTTGTCATTGAAAATAAGTGATCCTTTACCATTTTCTGAATTCAATCGGTATTGATTCATCAATACTTTTAATAAGGTACTTTTTCCAGAACCATTTTCCCCTACAATTAAAATTTTTTCATGTTTGTTCACCGTCAAATCAATATTTTTAAGTACTTCTTTTTCTGAATCAGGATAGATAAAAGAATAGGCTTTTAGTTGAACAATCTTTTCAGTGGTCAATTCAGTAGTCGGGAAAAAATTTTCATTTAGATTCTTGAGCTCTAACAGAAAAGAAGTTAGGTTGTCTACACGTTGTTGGTTAAAGAAAAAATTCGTTAGGCCTGAACCCAAAAGGCTACTTAGAGATTGGAACATCAAATTAAATGCATTGTAGGCAGAAACAAATCCAGCAAGATTAATGGTTCTCTGAACAAATAATTTTATTATAAGCAGTAAAGGTCCCACAACTTTCAAAAAAGTATCTGATAAGACGTAGCTAAAAATTAATCGCTGTCTAAAAATTCGTTTATTTTCGAAAGTTTGTTGCTTTGATAATTTTGAAATAATTATGGAAAGTTTTTCTTTGAGTAAGGAATCTAAGTGATTGATACGAATATCCCGAATAGCACGTATGTTGGAAAAAGTACCAAAATAATAACTAAATTGATTAGTTAAACTTATTTGTTTCTCCTGTTTACTACTCTGTAATTTACCCATTTTTTTGTTTCCAAAAAAAGTGCTGATAAGGGAAAATCCTAAAATTAATATGAGCAAGGGATCAATGGTTAAGATTAACGACCCTGTTAACAGAATTAAAATGGTAGAAGCAACTAAACTTGCTAGGCAATCTAGATAGCCAGTAATCATTTCTTGCCCATTTTGAGTATAAAACAGATAATTATTGCGAAATTTGGTTTCTTCTAACTCATTCCAGGATAATTGTGATTCACATTGAATTAAGTGTTTTAGAAAAAACGTGCTGACTTTCTCAGTAGCAATAGGCTGGTAAACATACTCGTAGAGACTGCAAAAAAGATTACTGATAATCATAAACAGCCATGTACCTAATAGAAACGGTAACAGGGATTGCCACTGAAAACCATTCAATAATAGAGTGATAACTTTCGCATACATCCAAACATTAAAGATATAAAGAGGTAATTGCTGAAATAGATGATAGACAACAGTCATTAGAAAAAAAGGTGTAAATGAAAAATGAAGCTGAACGCTCAATTGTTTGAGAAGCATCGTTATTCCATTCCTTCCTTCATAGAGGATTCAAATAAGTTTTTGTAAATATCATTCTCTAAAATTTTATTTGGGGGCCCATCATAGATTAACTGTCCCTCTTGCATTAATAAAATACGGTCTGCTTTCATCGCTACTTGAGGATTGTGCGTGACATATACCACCGTCTCTATCTTTTGACTAATTGAATGCATTACTTGTTCGGCTGATATATTGTCTAATGCCGAAGTTGGTTCATCCATCAATAAAATTGACGGCTCTTTGCACAAAGCCCGAGCAAGAGCAATTTTTTGTGCCTCTCCTCCTGAAAGAATCAACCCATCCTCAAAAAGCTCTTTCCCCAAACGTTGGTTCATTTTTTTCGACAGAGGTTGAAACCATTCTTCTTTACTAAGTGCTTCCATTGTTGTGCTTTTTTCACTACTACCTATAATATTTTCTAGCAGAGTGACATTGAACAAAAGAAAGTCTTGAGATAAAAAAGTTAAATGTTGATCCCATTCCACTTTCTTGCTATCTATTTCGCGATTAATCATGATTTCTCCACGAAAATCGTTTAAAATTCCTGAAAAAATCTTTAGTAAAGTTGATTTTCCAGAACCATTTGGACCCACAATGGCTATTTTTTCACCTTTTCTTAGCGAAAGTGATATATTTTTTAGAACCTGCTTTTCTGTTTTAGGGTAATTGTAATTCACCTGGTATAAGGATAATTCTTCTATAGCAGAGAGAGTAGGTTTTTTCTGGATTTTTAATGATGTGAATCTTTGAAATGCCCTAATATATAATCGATACGCATCTGCATTCTCAATGGTCTGAAGAAGGTTCCTTATCCGTGTTAGAAATAAAATAATTGCACTAAATAAAATTGAAAATTGGGATATGGTAAACGAAGGAAATGCCACAAAAGAATAGACAGCAAAAAATAAAGAAAATAGATAAATAAAATTAATCGAGAAATCTGTTAGAACCATCTTAAAAAGAATCTGTTTTTTTGCATAACTTTTCGTCAACGCGATATTTTCATCATACATTTGTTGAACAAAATTATGAAAACAGGCATCAAGTCCCGTTGTTTTAAAATCGACATTGGCTTCTTTAGTAAGTAGCAATGCTTGCAACTCTGTCTTTCTTCTTTCAATATTCACCAATCTTTTCTCTTTTTCAAAGGTTGTTTGATTCAGTTTTTTTGCGAAATACATCGATAAAAATAAAAAGACAGACAAGACTAGCAGTCGCGGATCAATTGAAATAGTGACTACTATTGCATTTATCAGGGCAACAAGTTGAAACAGGCCATTTAAAACATTCGTATAGGCTAATTCAAAGTACTTATTGACCCCTTGACTAACAAGATTAAATTCATCATAGAATTGGGGAGTGAATAAACGGCTATAGTCAATATTTATTACACTATCAACCATTTTTTTGGAAAAATATTCTCGGCTTTTGAGGATTTGATTTTCTTGTATAACCGTAGCATACCAAGAGGAGAAACTACTTATCAGCAATTGAATGCCGCCAAAAAGAACCAAGATAAAGGTAACTTGACGGAAGGGACGATTTTGTTCATAAGAACTTGTTAGAAAATAAAGCAAACCAATCGAATTGATTGTTAGCATTAAAGCTTCAATAACTTTCAAACTGATTGAGAATATGAGCCTACTTGGTTGAACTTTCCAGTATTCTTTTAACAAAAACAACGTTGTTTTAACCATAAAAATCCTCCGTAGATTGATCAATGAGTTGTATGGTTGGAGTTTGAGCTGAAATTCTTTGTTTTAGAATATGATTAGAGCCAGTTTCAAAAAATAGAAGGCTATCTATCCTTCTCTCCATCCATTCTAATATTTTCTCCTCGGCTCCTTTTCCAAGTGCTCTACAAGATAAGCACATTAAATAACAGATTTTTTCTTTTTGAATCACAGTCCCAACCAATCCATAGTTAGAGAACTTGTCTTTTAAATAAATTGAATACACTGTAAAGTTTTTTGCAATATATATTTTTTGCCGCTCTTTAACGTTCGACATCTTTACAATTTTTCTACGTACTATTTCTCCATAGAATACTATCATAGTATTCTAATATATTTTCTTATATGTAACGAATAGCAAATGAGATGTAATAACTAACATGGATAAAATTTGAAACTTTTGGTTTTGTTATAATTGTGTTCGGTTTTTGTTTTCGATTATAGACCTCCGTTCAATGAATAATTTTGGGAAAATAATACTTGACCATACTTGCTTCTATGTTGATTACTTTTGCTATTTTATCGATTGCGAAGCGCATGATAGCTGATATCTCTAATTGCTTTATTCTCTCTTTATTTAATTTTAGTGAAGAATTTCGAATTATCACGGATCTCTTCGATGTAAGGGTTATTTTTGAATAGGTTCGTTGGAATTACTTATCATTTCGATGGCTAAAATATTCCTGAGTAAGTTTTGCCGATTGATTGCTCTTTTATCCATATTTTTCTGTATAATAATAGGTGGAATACGTGAGGTTTGGAGGAAGATAATGAATAATTTAAGAAATATGATACTTAGTCAAATCTGCTACACTGATTTAGTTTATGGCAGGATAAATAAAAAGCTACGAATGACGATGACAAAAGCTGAAATTGAGAAATTTATTTATCAAGTCGTTGAATGTGAGAATAATGTGATTTATAAACTGGGGAAAAATTACTATATTGAAGATAAAAAAACGCGCACTAGGGTGACGATTAACTCATACACCTATCGAGTGATTACAGCAGATAAGCTTTAGATAAAAAAGTTGCGCTTCATCTATCAAATATCTGTCTTCAGTCGGATGATTTCTTTTTGTATCTTTTATTGGTTCCTTCGCCTTATAACAGTCCGTACCCTTTTTTTAACCTACGACATAAAATAAATAATGATTAAAGCTGATATTTTTTACTCAATTCTCTAATTCCCCATACCAATCATCATCAACTGGTTCTAACCATTCTGGGGGCCGGCAGTAATTGCAAGGTGTTCAAATTTTTTTTGTAAGAGCCATGCTAAAGCTACCTGCGCTCTGGGGACCTGATAGTTGGCTGCGATTTCTGCCACGCGCGCCACAATTATACGATCTTGATTTTCTGTAGTATCATACTTTGATTGGGCCGTTTTATCAGTGATGAAACGTTTGGTTGTTGCTGCCCAATCGCGGGTCAAACGTCCGGCTGCTAAAGGGCTATATGGAGTTATTGCGATTTTTTGATCTTCACAAAAAGGTAACATTTCACGTTCTTCTTCACGGTATAACAAATTCAAATGGTTCTGCATTGAAACGAATTTAGTCCAGCCATTTCTGCTGGCGACCTCTTGAGCTTTAGCAAATTGCCAAGCATACATAGCTGATGCACCTATACAACAAGATTTACCTGATTTCACGATATCATGAAGTGCAGCCATTGTTTCTTCAATAGGAGTTTGATAATCCCAACGATGAATGATATACAGATCCACGTAATCCATTTTCAAGCGTTCTAAACTTTTGTCAATTTGATGAAACAAAACTTTCCGAGATAGCCCCCACTATTTGGCGCTTGCTTCATTTTCATATAAGCCTTGGTAGTAACTACAATCCCATTACGCTTAGCAAAATCATTCAATGCTTGACCGAGAATTTTTTCACTTGCCCCATAAGAGTAAATGTTTGCCGTATCAAAGAAATTAATGCCCAAATCCAATGCTTTTTGAATGACTGGTCGACTCTTGGCCTCTTCTAATACCCACTCATGAAACCCGCTGTTAGGATCGACCCCATCGCTCCCAAACATAGCTGGGAGACATCTATTCCCGTATTACCAAATTTTACATACTCCATGTGTTTCCCTCCATTATCTTTGGATTCAAACCAATGCTGTTTCGGTAGTTCGTAATAAAAAGTTGATGTGACAAGCAAGTCTAGTTTCATTTCATCTGACTCAAAGACCATTTTAGAGAAATGCTTCTAACCTATTCGTTTGTCGTCGTACTATTCAACTTCTTTTACTGTACACCTTGAAGTGAAATTCAAGGCAAGGAGTTTACTTTCATTCCTCCTAAATAAACTTCAAAAACCAGCTAAGCAAGTTGCTTAACTGGTCGTAGTTCTATCACTTATTAAGTTTCCTTAAGTGGTAGACTGTTGCGTTACCATTATTTTGAAATAGAATTCAATCAATTGGCCATGCATTGCCCTTCACTCAGGTTCAATATAATTTGTTTGGCTCCTCTTGCAATAATCCATTCATTCTGATTCAGTGTGACAGCAGGAGGTGTACGCCACTGCTCTTTTGCGTACTTGATATCTTGATGAGCAAAAATGCCGGTAACCAACCAGTGTATTCCTTCATCTAAAATCGTTTCTAAGCCTGGCAGACAAGTCATTTCATAAGTCATCAAGTTGGTATTTGGTAAACAATTGACTGGTGTGTGCGAACGTGTTGTATCAGTTACAGAGAGATCCGCGATGCCGCTAAACCCCTTCTTTCCTTCAAAATATTGGTTGTTGCTCTCAATGATGATGTCTCCTAATTTTTCAGGCGTGTTTTCTACAGCAAAACCCGTTTCATAAATGACAGCTGGTTCATCAAGGTTAATTTGATGGATTCTTAACTGCCAACCATCAAGTGCCAAAAGCCACGTGCGAACACTTTTTGAATCAGTTACCTGCCAGGTCGAAGCAATCGCTTGATTGTTTAAAGTAATATTAGTTACTTTGTTTCTTATTAAAAATGGACCAACTGCTTCAACGGTCTGTTGATTTTGACTGATGAGCGTTTTTCTATCCAAGGTTTGAAGGCCAATCATTGAATCCATTGCAGTTTCTTCTTTGGATTGATTGCTTCGAGGAATTGAAAAGCCAAATTGACTGGAATAAGCAAATTTTAAATACTTTTCATTGCTTAACGTGTGGTAATTGGGCCCTGGCTGACCAGCATTCAACAATTGCGTATGTCCCTTATCGTGGACGGCTAGCATATTTGCTTGTGTTAAGAGTTTTTGAGTAGGTCGACACGCAGGCATTTCTGTTTGAGCAGTATGCCAATACGGGTGTTCATCAGGCAATGCCAACAACAAAAATATTTTATTTGACCAATAAGGTGATAGAGCACTATTGTAGGGTTCTGTTATGGAAAGCTGTGGATAGGTATACCCTAAGTTTAACAGTCCTTCGCCATCAAAAATATTTTTTGATAACCACCACTCCAAGTTCCGATTAATCAAGCCCTTCATTACGGCTAATTCATAAGGGAGTAGATTGGCATAAACGGCAGCAGACCAAAAAGCACTAACGGCGTAACGATAAATCATGCTTCGTCCAAATGGGACATTTGCCCCATCTTCTGCAAAAAAGTGTAAATACTCCTTTGCAAAAAGCCAAGCTCGTTCTTTAAAAACAGCTGACAATGGTGCTTTGGGGACTAGTCTACTATAAATGAGTCCGTAATAGTGAAAAGCGAAGGGTGTGTAGTAATCCTGACGCCCTCTAGAACTATCTTTATACCACCCATCATCTAGGTAACAGGCTTCAATTTTTTCTAGAGACAGCGCATATTTTGTGGCATCCACTTCATGTCCTAATTCTTGAAAAACCAAGGCAACTATTACTTTGAAAAATTGCCAGTTCCCGTCTGCGCACTCATAATCAAATATTTGAGATAACCATGTAAGAACTTTTTTTCTTTCGGCAGTTGATAAGTGTTTCCAAATAAAGTGGTCTCCGTGAAGAAGTGCCAATGCAATCGCAGGCATCTCCACCATTCGTTGATCACGGTCTTGAATGTCTCCCCAGTATTCTGTATGATTTGGATTTGTTCCATGGATAATTCCTTGGATTAGTTGTTGTTGCCAACTATCATCGAGCATTCTTATCGCAGGAGCCGCTCCCCATAAGAGGCGAGAAAATCCTTCCATTTCAGCAATCTTAGTGCCATAACCAACGCCGTTTTGGCCAAATTTTATTCGAGCAAAACCGCTACTAAATTTTTCTCTCAACGGCTGATTGATAGTCTTAAAAAGAGCTAAATAATCGTCTTTAGATTCCAATTTTATTTTTGACATGCTTTTCCTTCTTTTTGTTTGTTTTACTATAGCTGTTGATTCACCTTCTGATTACCAAATAAATAAGTCGCGATCCAGTAATCGTAAAATTCCTTCTATAAAGAAATAGTCCGAATAAATCAGTGGGACCTCGTAAGTTGCCGGACGATGGTAGGCCTCCGTACCACCTCCAATAATACCATCTTCATCTAATGACCAATTGGCGTATTTATTTTCAATTGTTTTTAGAATTTTTATAGCAGTACGTTCATAGTAATCTTTTTCAGTATCTGGTACCCACTTCGCAATTTCCAATAAACCACAAGCGGCACACACACCGGCACTTGTATCATAAATCACGGGTTCTTTAGGTGCCCGAAAATCAACGAGTGGAACATGGTCAGTTTCACTAATACTTCCAATAAAATAATTGGCTACTCGTTTGGCGATAGCTAGATAGTACTCATTTTTGGTATGGTGATAGCTTAACGCAAAACCATAGATTGCCCAAGCATTTCCTCGACTCCATGCAGAATCAGGGCCATATCCTTGCCCGCCTATTTGTTCAATAAAGTCGCCACTTTCTGAATCAAAACTTGCTATGTGCCCGACAGAACCATCTTCACGGACCAAATGTTTGGCAATAGTATCGGCATGGCGTTTGGCTACTTTTTTAAATCGTGGATCCTTTGTTTCGTTGGATGCCCAGTAAAGAAGAGGGATATTCATCATGCTATCTATGATAACCCACCCTGGTTTTTGATCATTCCAAGCAACGATGTAATTTCCATCCACATTGAACCTTCCTAATAATAGTGTCGCTACATGTAGCCCAGTACGATAGGCTTGTTCATCGCCGCATTCTCGGTAATGAGCAACGGCCGTGTGTAACCACATAAAACCTACATCGTGATGAATATCGCGAAAACTATATAGGGCCTCATCTAGTCGCCGTTCTTGTTGTATAGCAGCTTCTTTAAATTCATTATCTTTTGTCGTATGGAATAATTGCCATAAAAGTCCGCCCCAAAAGCCATTGGTCCACCAATCGAGGCCGCGTTCTTTTGCAACATCGCTATATAACCCATCATATGGAATATAAGGTGTGGCACCGTCTAAACGACTGGTTTCTCTCTTTATTTTTTGCGTAGCAAGTCGCAGAACTTCTTCTGCCCACTGTTTTGTTTGTGTATCAATCACTCGTCTTTTTCCTTCCTTGTTCTTTTTATAAAAAAGAGGACAGACGTTGGTTCATCCGCCCTCTTTTTGCGAACGGGTTACTTATTAGCCGCACCAATGTCATTTTCTTTAAATTTCGCTTGTCCCCATATATAGAGAAGAACCATTGGGATAACCGAACTTGCGAGAACGAGCATAATGGCGCCATAGTTGATTGGTTCACCTGTACTTGAGACAGTCATGTTCTTTATAATCAGTGGGACAGTAAATTTATCCTTATCTGTTAACATCACTAGTGGATATAAATATTGATTCCAGCTGCCCATAAAAATTAAGAGGCCATTAGTTACAATGGTCGGTTTTAAAATGGGCAAGGCAATTTTAGTGAAGATCATCCATTCGTTAGCTCCATCGATTCGAGCGGCTTCCATTAGGGATGTTGGAAATTGACGACAATATTGCCGCATCATAAATACAGACGTTGTACTAGCAATTGAAGGAATAATGATTCCAGCATACGTATTGGTTAAACCCATACGACTCATAATATAAAACAATGGAATCAAGGTAGTGAAAAAAGGCACCATCCTTGAAATCATCACAGAATTAAACAAAAATTTATTTCCTTTAAATTTATATTTTGCCAATGCATAACCTGCCATAGTAGAGCTCGCTGTCGCTAGAAATGTACTAATGACTGCGATAAACAATGAATTGAAAATAATTAAGGGGTAGTTGTAACGGTCCATGATAGCCTGCCAGTTTTTAGCCAACATAGAACCAATTTTAAAGTTGATACCGCCACTCAAAATCTGTTCGTTACTTTGTGTTGAAGCAACCATCATATAAAAATACGGTAATAAGAAAATAAACGCACCCACAACTAAAAGAAGATAGCTGAATATTTTCCTTTTGTTTGAACCTTTATTCATCATTATCTCCTCCAAACTTAAACTGTAAGAATGACAGCACTCCTGCTACAAAAACCATTGTCCAAGCAATAGCAGATGCTTTCCCAAAATCGACCATCTCGAAACTTGTCTTATATAGATTGACTCCGACAACTAATGCTGCGTTGTCTGGTCCATTAGATGTGCCAAAGAAAATATTTGGAATATTAAAACTTCCTAAGCCATTAATAGTGGCTAGAACAGTGGCCATTAAAATAATCGGTTTTAACATAGGAATCGTTAGCAGAAAAAATTGGCGCAATTTTGAAGCACCGTCCATTTCAGCACTCTCATAAATTTCAGTTGAAATTCCTTGTAAACCTGCCAAAAATAAAACAGTATTGTAGCCAACATTCATCCAAATCATCGTGATAATCATCGATACTCTAAGCCATATTGGATCAGTTAACCATTGAATATTCGGTAACCCTATCGCACTTAAAACGCCATTAAGTAGCCCTGAAGGATTAAAAAACGTCATAAAAACAGAAGCGACTGCTACGGCAGATGTAACGGTTGGAATATAATAAACTGTCCGAAAGAAGCCCTTTCCCTTAAGGTGCGCTTGATTCAATTGAACAGCAAAAAAGATGGCTAATAGAATAGTTATTGGGATATATCCAATCATTATGATTAAGATGTTTGTGTACGATTTAATAAACAACGGATCTCTAAATGTTTCGATATAGTTTTGTAGGCCCACGAATTCAAATGTGTTCCCAATTTTCATAAAACTAAAAGCAAATGAAATAACGATGGGGATCATAATGGTAATCACAAAAAATACGACGAATGGGGCAACAAAACCGTACGCACTTTTAGCATGAGAGTCTACACTCTTCTTTTTTTTATCTTTATGTAGCAAAGATGTGGCTTGTGTTTTCATATTATTTCCTCTCTAAACCAAATAATTTAGATTAAGGCAAAACCGTTCGTTTGCCTTAATCCGAAAATAGATATTTATTTATTCACTTCAACACCATATTTTTGAGCAAAATTGGTCGCTTCTTTTACATAGGAAGCATCAAAGTCCCCTGTTTGCCAGTATTTATATGAAGCAGTTGAAACATAAGCGGTTGCATCAGAGTAAGAAGGTGGGAAACTTACATCTGCCATATTATCATTTGTACTATTTAACACTTCAAAGTACTTTTGCCCGCCAAAGTATTCGAATTCTTTACTTGCTGCTTCTGTTTCATAGGCCTTTGTATTCGATAAGACCATGCCATTTTCAAGACCAGCTTTTAAGCAATCTTCATTTGAAAGTATAAAAGATAGGAATTGTTGTGCGACTTCAGGGTTTTTGCCTTTTTTGGGTACATACCAACTAGAGCCTCCAGATACAGGGGATTTTCCAGCGTCTTCTTTTGAAAATGGAACAATAGGTGCCATTCTCCAATTTCCACTAGCATTTGGGAAATTCAGGGACATATTCGTAGCATACCATCCTCCAGCGACAAACATCGCGGACTCCTGAAACGCTTTTTCTCCATCATTGGCACCATAAAAATTAACGATATCCGCATCGATCATTTTTTTGATAATGGCAGCCGCATTTTTTGCCTCTTTTGTTTCCAAATTAATGTTTCCTTTATCATCTAAAAGAGGTGCATTTTGTTGCGCCATGATATTGATAAATAATTCTTGATCACCCGCTTCTGGCAAGGCAATTCCATAAACACCGGTTGCTCCTTTTATTTTTTTAGCAACTTCAATGTATTCATCCCAGGATTTGATATCTTCAAAGGTTGTTCCTACTTGTTCAAAAAATTTTGGTTGATAATAACTGACCGCAGAAGTGATATCATTTGCGTAGGGAATGACTTGATCTTTTGAGCTCTGTGCTTTTAAGATATTTAATTTCTGCGCATAAAATTCTTTGCCATATTTATCATAAAATCCGTAATCCGTTGCACTATAAAAGGAATCTTCAAATTTTTCTAGTACCCCTGCTGCACTGCTGTCAGTGATGGATACGATATCGGGCATCTCTTCTTGTGAAACCAACTTAGGGGTAATCATCTGAACAGTTGCCGTTCCAGATGCAACAGTTGTAAACTTCAATTTGATGTTCGCATCATTTTTTTCATTATAAATTTTTGCCATATCTGTTAGATAATTCTGGCTTTTCCCTGAGGAGGCATAAACGTCTAGCGTTGTTTCTTCTTTAATGACGTCCTCTCCTAACTTCATTTTAGCTGTTGTATCCTTTGTTGAGCCACACCCAGAAAGGGTTATAATTGCCGCTGTACAAAGCGTGATAAATCCAAATTTTATTGCTACTTTCTTCATTTTCATGTGTTATTCTCCTTCTCTTTTTTTGTAAATGGCATAGCCCTTTTTATTCTGTGTTAATAAAAAGGAATGGACTCAATCATGTGTAAATAGCTATTATACATGGTTGAGCATTTCTGCTATAATGACCTCGTATACACAGAAATTAACAAACGAAGCGCTTTCTTTTGTACCTACATCATACAATTTCATTCGAAGAAAATATTTACTAAAAAGTGAACTAATGTTACGAATTTAGAGATTTCTATTTTTTGTGAGTATCTGAATTTGTAAAGAGTCTCTTTTTTTATAAGGAGGTTAACAAATGAAAAGGATTCCTAGATATACGCCGATTGAAATAACCGAAGTACTCAAGGCGACAGAACAATATTGCGAACCTGGAATGGTCCATAAAGTAAAAGAGGAAAATACTTTTTTCTTGCTATACATAAAGGAAGGAAACATTCGTTTAACATCAGATAGTCTTTCTTTTGAGTTACCTACCGGACATTTTATTCTAGCCAAGATTAATAAAGAAATAACCTTCACTTCGTTAGCTCCTTCAACAAGGGTTATCAGCATTTTATTCCATGAAAAAGAACATTCCCTAGCCTCTATCACCAATCGCAGTTTCTTTGCAGATGAAGATTATGTCAGTCTATTTCGGATGCTAAGCGATCAAATTGAAGAAATTGCCTTTCTAAAAAAACGCAAACCATCGATTACTTATGACAAAATGATTGGAGAAATGTTTGGCTTGTGTTGTTCGTTACTTTATTCTTACCTTCAGCAACTATTACTCTCTTTGAGCGAAAAGGTCATCAGAGAAGAACTTCCTAAGATTATTATGGCAAATAAGGAGACGTTCTTTGTTAAAAATGAAGCCTGGAATACAGAACAGAACAAAGTAATAAAGACGGAAAGTACAACTACTTATTCCAACAAATTAGTCAATCAGATTATTGATTTCATGAAAACAAATTTGGATAAGAATTATGCGATTGATGAAATTGCACAAGAATTTTTTGTGGGTAGTGCGAATTTGAAAAAGATTTTTAAAAAAGAGACGGGCTCGAGCATTATGCATTATTTTAAAAACCTAAAAATGCAAGCTGCTAAAACGTGGGTGCGTGAGAACGAACTTAGTTATACCGAGATTGCACAGAGACTAGGATTTAACTCTATCCACCATTTTTCTGCTGCATTTAAAAAACACACAGGCTACTCCCCTTCTAAGTACTACGACTCGTTGCAACCAGGATTTTCTGAAAAAGTGAACAGTGTTGACGTAATTATCAACCAACCCCCCTGGCCGATGTAACACTTCTCTGATACACAACAAAAAAATTTTTTCAAACTGAATGTGAGTTTACTTAGGTTCGGTATAGCAGGAAAAGTGAAACTGGGCTTGGTTGGAGGAAACGATGATGAGATAAACTTCGCCGATTTGAATGTTTTACAGGTTGAGATAAAATAATAAGATGGTAGGAGGAATTTGTTTATGAAAAAATTAGTACCAATTAGTTCAGTAGTAATATTAGACGGTGTTACAAAGCGACTTATGATGTGTGGAAGAATCCGATGATAACAAATAGATTGATTCAAACCAAAGCTAATTTTGGGAAAATGTATGAACTAATAGAAGCCAATAGAATTATAAGTACGATTAAAATACCAATAAACCTCAGAAAAGAAATCAATGTTTCAATAGCAAATAAAAATTTTAAATTACAATGTTCTATTATTAAAGATGCAATAGGTCGTTTCAATTATTCTGAAAATATGAAGTTACTTCCTTTTCAAATATATAATGAAAATAATGTGTTAATAGGTTCATTATGTAAAAGAAGAATAAAATGGTTATTTGGTTAGACTTTTTTTGAATTAAATTACAACGCTGAAACGTATTATTTCTACGCGATAGGACTAGGTAAAAAAGGTTTAAAAATACCATTATACGATTCTAACGACGTTCAAGTAGGCCTGATTGTAAAAGACAATGTCTCCTATGATAACAAGAGTACCTACACAATATATACATTAAATAAGCATTATCAAATGTTGGCTTTCCTCTTTGCGGTTTATTATGATATTGCGTACTGTTCACCAAATGAAGTTGCTTATAAATCCAAAAATGTGAATTATGAGTATACATTGAATAAAGAATTGAAGAGCAGATACAATCCAAAATTTGTAGAATGAAGATTTTGATATGGAAAATAAATATAAATTTTTTATCTTAGCCTGTATAACTCTTATTATGGTGAGTTGTTAGGATAAAAGAGATTTTTAGAAAATCTGTCAGGTAATGCGTATTTACTAGAAATTAGGGATAAGGTAATCGAACGCTTTTTAGAGTATAAAAGTACTTGAAGAAATCAGTTGAAGGACGACAAGAGTTGGGGACAGGAATTGTTAATAGGAGCCTAGGACATAAATAAATAAAGTTAGGTCCTAGGCTCTTTGGATTGAGGGAAAATATCTGAACATTTATCTGAGTAACAAACAATAAAAAGGTAAATATTTTCGCTGGAAGTATGTGCTTTAACGATACCTATCCAAGCTTTTTATTGTAATTATCGCTACCGTCACGTTACTGCTTCTAAAAACAGGAACGTCAATGTTAAGATCAACTTCCATCTGTACAAAGGCAGTCACGACTAGCTGAGAAAAAATGATAAACCATTTGTTTCATTTTAAAAGAAAGAGCCGAGAACACTGGCTCTCAGCTAAATTGGCTTCGCGTTAATGGCAGTAAATTTAAGGAAATATAGGCTAAGTAAACTAGAAAATAAGAAGTATTCTCCCAAGAAACTAAAAAACAGAAGACTAAAAATCATTTTTATGATTTTCGGTCTTCTGTTTTATTTTGTCTTAAGACTTATGTCCCAAGCTCTTTTTGTTTAAACTAGCTCATCGCATTTGAAATAAAATTTTTATACCAGTCAAAGGAATCTTTTTTCGATCGCTTAAGTGTCCCATTTCCCTGATCGTCTTGATCAACGTAAATGAACCCATAGCGTTTGGACATTTCTGAGGTGGATGCGCTAATACAGTCAATGCAGCCCCAATACGTATACCCCATCACATCAACCCCGTCATCGATGGCCTTCATTAGCTGCTCTAAATGCTTAGATACAAAGTCTATCCGATAATCATCATGAACCTGACCAGTTTCATCTTCTTGATCCAACATTCCCATCCCGTTTTCTGCAACGAAGACTGGTAAGCCGTAACGAGCATAGAAAAAGTTCAATGAGTAACGTAACCCTGAAGGATCAATTTGCCAACCCCAAGGTGTAACCTCCAGATAAGGATTTTTTTCACCTACTAAAAGATTCGCATTCGTTTTGTCGGCATTCGTTTTATCAAAGCTGGTTACTAGTGAGGCATAGTAACTAAAGCCTACATAATCAACCGTGTGATCCCTCAACAACTGTAATTCTTCTTCAGTTGTATCAAGTTTGATCCCTTTGTTCTTAAAGTATTGTTTGATTGCGTAGTTGTATTCTCCTAATGCTTGAACATCAGTAACAAATGTATCAATCTCTGTTTCATTGAAAAACTGCATACAGTCTTCTGGTTTACAGGTTGCTGGGTACTTCAAGTTTTTAGTCGCCATGCAGCCTACTTTACTCTGGGGATTAACCTCATGAGCATATTTGATTGTTTGAGCTGTCGCAATAAACTGATGATGCAATGCCTGATATTTTGTTTGCTCCAGATTTTCGGTTCTTTCAGGAATGATTCCAGCACCGACAAATGGAATATGGATGGTCGCGTCTATCTCATTAAAAACAATCCAATGTGTCACATAATCCTTATACGTATCAATTACAAAACGGGCGTATTTCGTAAAAAGAGCAATTAATTGTTTGTCCGCCCAGCCATTGTATTTTACAGCTAAGTGAACAGGCATTTCAAAATGAGATAGTGTAACAATAGGTGTAATATCATATTTTTTCAGTTCCTGAAAAAGCTTTAGATAGAAGTCAACGCCTTGTTCATTCTGTGTCTCTTCTTCTCCAGTCGGAAATAATCGTGACCAAGAAATAGACAACCTTAATGCCTTAAAACCCATCTCTGAGAATAAGCGAATGTCTTCTTTGTAGTGGGTGTAAAATTCAATTCCTCGCCGCTTCGGGTATTTTTGATCTTGCGTATCCTTCACCGCATCAAGTACTTCTTGATAACTAAGTTCAAAAGAGCCACCCTTACTTCGATCTGTTAGCTTGAAACAATCGGCTGTAGATAGCCCTTTTCCAGTCCCTCTTAATCCACCTTCTACTTGATTGGCGGAAAAAGAGCCACCAATAAGAAAGTCTTTTGGTAATAATTGGTTCATTTTTATATCCTCCATAGTAAGAATTTTTCTCAGCGTGATTCCTATCAACGCTCATCAAGCAGTCGTAGGTGCAGTGGATAATGATTGGCTTGTTTCGACGCTAAACAGCCCCTCTAATCGATCGATTTCATCACCAGAATGACTCGTGATCACATTTAAGTTTGTGACAATCACTGCAGTCGTTATATCATACCCTGCCTTGCTTATTGCTTCTTTATCAAACTCAATAAGGAGATCGCCTTTTTTCACATTCTCACCGTTTTTAACATGGGCTGTGAAATTCTGACCTTTTAATTTTACCGTATCAATTCCAATATGAATCATCATTTCGATCCCATCATTACTCTTAATCCCCAACGCATGATTAGTCGGAAAGACCGCTTCAATCATCCCATCAAATGGCGCATATACTTTGCCCTCTGCCGGTAAGATACCTACACCATTACCCATCACACCTGAAGAAAAAGTGGGGTCTTTGATATCCTTTAATGGCATCACTTTCCCTTTTACAGGGCTGGCAATTGTTTCATCCGTCACCTCAGGCAAGAATTCTTTCACTTCTTCCTCGTCTTCTGCCTCAGTAGTCTTTACGCCTAAAAAGTTCATCGCGATCATCGCACCAACCGTTGCAACAAGAATACCAACAATATAATAAATGAACTTATTACCGAAAAATAAGGCAATCCCTGCTAAAGGAACAGGTCCCATTCCGACAGCTGCAACCTTGAACATCGCTACGATCGCAGAGCCTAAAGCACCACCTATAAACGTCGCGATAAACGCATGCTTGTATTTCGCAATGACGCCATATAATGCTGGTTCAGTAATACCGATAAACCCGCTTAATGAAGTCGAATAGGCCAACGATTTAGCATTTTTGTCTTTTTCTTTAATCGCGATCATCAATGTCGCACCCGCAATCGCAGCATTTCCACAGGCCGCTAACGCCAACAAAACATCTGTGCCTGTTTGCGCTAAGTTTTGTAATTGAATTGGTGGAATCGCCTGATGCATCCCAGTGAAAACTAAAAATGGATAAATCCCACCAAAAATAGCGCCACCAATAAATCCACCTTTTTCATAGATAAAACTTACCGCATCTCCAATCCACAAGCCTAATTGATTCGCAAAAGGTCCAATAACGATCAATGCGATAGGTGCAGTTATGATAAGTGCAAATAGAGGTACAAACAATAAGGCTAATGTCTTTGGTATGATCTTCCGTAACCCCTTTTCAATATATGAAAGCACAAAGATACTTAGTAAAATAGGGAAGACGGTAGATGAATAATTTACCGCTTGTACAGGTAATCCTAAAAACGAGGCATTTTCCGTTAAGCTCGTAAAATTCGGATGCAACATAGCTCCTGCAATTAAAACGGCAAGATACTGATTACATTTGAAGGTTTTACCTGCGCTAAATGCTAGAATAATCGGTAAGAAATAGAACGGAATGTCTGAAAAAGTCATCATTAACGAAAACGTTGGCCCTGAAGTATCTACCAAACCAGAGAATTGCGCCGCTAACAATAACCCTTTTAGCAAACCACCAGCAGCAAGTGCAGGAAATACTGGCGTAAAGATCCGTTGGAAAATATCCAACACATTCGTATGTTTCTCCGCGTTCACTTCTTCCTTTGTCCCAATTTCATTTTCCAGTTCGTTGAAATAGTCCTCGACCTCATTACCAAAAATTATTTGAAGCTGACCACCATTAATCCCTACTCCTTTGACAGGATCAAGCGCTTCAATCTTTTCAAGGTTAATTTTATTATTATCCTTTAGATCTAATCGTAACCGGGTAAAGCAATGAGAAAAACTCTTAATATTCTTCTCACCACCAACATTCGCTAATATGACTTTAATTGCCTCTTTTTTCATGAATAATTCCTCCTCAAATTAGTTAGGAGGTATTGCCTGATTTAACAGTAACAATCCTGGGTAATTACCCTTTTTCAAACAAATTTGCAATATGGATGACCAAGTACGCCTGATCCGCTTTTGACATTTCGTAATCATAATTATTTTTAAGATAAGAATATATTTTCTTTACTGCATTGGCTGATGCTGGATAACTTTTGGAGATCATCAAATATAGCGCATCATTATGATCATCCCGCGTTTGCTTTTGAGCCATTCTTTGTACGAAGAACTTTAAATGAGTAATTAGTCGATAATAATCCAAAGACTCTTCATCAATTTGTGTTTTAAAATGATACGTCAATAGTTGCTGAATCTCCTTAATTAATGCAATGGTTCGATTAATTGACTCGTTCGGATTTTTTCCTGAACGGTTATCAATGATGTGCATCGAGATGAATGCGGATTCATTTCCATCAAAATGTGTATTGAATTTTTCATTCACGACTTTCACCACATACTTGCCAATTTCAAACTCTTTGCTATAAATCTGCTTAATTTCCCAAACGAGCCCATTATCAAGTGTGATTCCCTCACCTTGACGTTTCACTGCATTGTAAATATGATCTGCTAATGAAACTAAGATTGAACTATCTAGCTCAATGTTGTATATGTCTTTTGCCAATTCAATCGTTTGCTCCGCAATATCAAAATAATCTTCTGAGATGCGAGAAACTAGCTGTGAAAAATTATTCTGTGCTTGTTCGCCTTCCAATCGATAGCGTTTCTCCACTTTTTCCTCGGATACATACCCGCCATGTTTCTTTTGAAAAGCCAATCCGGACCCGATCAATACATACTCTTTCCCATCTGTTCCTTTTGTTACCACAGCATTATTGTTCAAAACACGTTCAATCCTTATTCCCATTTTTTGGCTCTATAATATTTGGTGTTGTTACTCAAAAAATGAGTAGGAACTCCAAATTTTTTTATAACAAAAAGCATTTGGTTCCTCTATAATTAAGTCGCCTAAACAAAATATAGAAGGAGAAACCAAATGCCTATAACTAAGATTAACAGAAAAAAACAGGAAAAGACAAGTGAATTGATAAAAAAATTATTAAATATAAAAGATCCAAACCTTTACTTTGTAGAGGACCCCTTATCTAAAGAAACGATCTCCGGCAAGCTATCCAACGTCTTTACCGGTGTACTTACTTATACACCTTCTTGTTGCCCTGCTTGCGGCTCTGTCAATGAAGGACACTGTATTATTCGTCATGCGTATTATGAGAGTCTTATTCAGCTCATTCCGTATCAAGAGGTTCCTACCTACTTACGGTTATTTAAGCAGCGCTTCCGTTGTAAACAATGTACCGCCACTTTTTCTGCCCAGACGACCTATGTTCAGGAAAATTGTTACATTTCGAACCCATTGAAATTCGCTATTGCCATTGATTTGAAGCGGAAAATTTCAATGAAAGATATTGGCGAACGCTATTTTGTCTCTTTTAAAACGGTTGAACGAGTTCTAGACTCTTTTCATAGAGAACCCCGTTTTAACCCTCATTACTTGCCAGCTCATTTATTGATTGACGAGTTTAAAGGAACGAAAGATTGTGAAGGAGCCATGTGTTTTATTGTCAGTGACGCAGATACAGGACAAATTTTTGACATTTTAAGCGACCGAAGAAACTTCAAGCTACGTGCGTATTTTCAGCGTTTTACGCTAAAGGCACGAAAGAAAGTCACCCATATTGTCATGGACATGAATGCTTCTTATAGTAGCTTTGTAAAAGATGTATTTCCTTACGCCAAAATTTCGATTGATCGATTTCATGTGATTCAACAACTGAGTAGAGCTTTTAATAAACAACGAATTCAAACAATGAATCAACTAAAAAAAAGTGATGCCCTTGCCCAAAAGGACTATCGCAAGTTAAAAAAATATTGGCGGACTCTTTTAAAGAAACATAAAAATATCAACTACAGTGCGCTCAAGCAGTTTCCCCTCTTTCAAAAGAGATATGTAACAGAATCAGAGGTTTTGGACCATCTCCTAACCGTGGATTCTGACCTCAGAGAAAGCTATGAAATTTATCAAGAACTCTTAGAAACCTTTGAAACTAAGGATTATGAGGGCTTCTTTACTTGTATCGACCAACTTCCTGCGCAATTGAATAAAGGATTCAAGAAAGCCATTCTCTACCTGCGAAAGCATCGAAAAGCCATTTGTAATGCCTTGATGTACAGCTATTCTAACGGGAAACTAGAAGGAAAAAACAACCTAATCAAAGTAATCAAACGTATTGCCTTTGGATTCCGAACATTTCGCCATCTACGCCTGCGGATTCTAGTCCAACAAGGTCTCTGTGAACTCATTTAAAAAACAAAAAGAGAACACCAAAAGTGTTCTCAATTCTGTGACTTATTTTTAAAACAACACCATTTGACAAAGTGCCCATTTTTTCACCTCCCTAATGGACAAAAAAGACAATACCCCTCCAAAAAGAAAGGGTATTGCCTGACATGCAGTAACAATCCCGAACAAGATTACTTGTTCTCTAAAATTACTTTACCATCGTTACCATCTGAAATCAAGGAAAAAATTAAATGAAAATGATCTATAAATTTTCGCCATTACTTTCAATCACTTTTTTATACCATTCAAATGACTTTTTTTTTTTCGCTCGTCCAAGAGAGCCATTTCCATAATCATCTTGATCTACATAGATGTAACCATATCTTTTAGACATTTCAGAAGTACCTGCGCTAATCATGTCAATTGGTGACCAACTTAAATAACTAAAACAATCAACACCATCTAGTTCGATAGCCTTCTTCACTTCAATAATGTGAGCTTTCAAATACTCAATTCGTGCTTCATCAAAGATGTTGCCATCTTCATCAATTTTGTCATAAGCACCAAAACCATTTTCACTAATCAACTAATCATTAGAGGAATATCATAGCGATCATACAATTCATTGAGGATTATCCGTAATCCTAACGGATCGATTGACCATCCCCAATCAGTTTTTGGCAAATAAGGATTGTCAATGCCGCCTTTTAGATTACCTTCCGTTTCAGGACGATTCTCATATGAAATTGTCAAGGACATATAATAACTGAATGATAAATAATCAACCGTATTTTCTTTAAGACAAGACAATTCTTCTTCCGTCATATCTAGTTCAATACCTTCACGCTCTAATTTTTTTAGATACCATTTAGGATATTTCCCTTTAACGAAAACATCGGCTAACATATAACTCTCTCTATTTTCTTCTAACGCTTTCCAAATATTTTTTGGGCATATTTATTCTTACTTACTCATTTAAAATTTCTAGTCAATTTTGCTACCTTTATCGTTCGATAATCAAAACCTATCTCTTCCATTAATTCTTCCCATGTTTTACCTGTTCTGCGCATAATTGTATCAACGGATGGCAATTTTTTTGATTCAGTTTTTTTCTAAATTCAGTCATGGACAGATTACTTTCTAACCCAATCGAATGATTGATTTTCTTAGCTCGAAAAGAAGTTCAAAATCTGAAATATTGCCTTTCGATTTTCTTCTGAAAAGTGGCTTAACATCATCGAATCTCTTTTTCAAAGTATATAAAGAAGGAACCTCATCTTTTCCAGAGGATTTTCTTTCATATTCTCGTTGCGAACGAATAGACTCTGATTCAATAAAATTTGCAACAATTTCTTTGATTTCATTATCATTCATTTTGGACCAACAATACCTCTCAACTCTATCTTTCCCTAAATGAATTAATAAATTATCCCATGATTCGAAACGTTCTTTGATAAACCATACGCTGGGAACCTCATTAGGATATTCTTTCATTTTTTGTTGATATTCTCTAACAGATTCAATTTGATGCTTTTCGATAAAATCAAGTATAGCTTGCATCAACATTAAATTACTTTTCTGCTTCCATATTACTCGTTTATCATCTAATTTCATAACAGTCTATCCTTTCTACTATATTATAGAGAATATAGTTCTATCAGCCTTTTTAGCCATCGTGAAGTACGCAACGGCTTCTATTCTCCCAAGAGCAGTCCAGCCTCAAGACTTGCTAAATCGGGAGCTTCGTATTGGTATTTTCGTATGACTTTTGTCGTCAGTCTGAACTGTAAATTTTCCCTCTTCTGACTACATTTATCGTCAAAATGGGACAATTACAGACAAAAACACCATATTTTACGAATTTTAGGAATTCAGAGAAATAGAAAAAGCCCTTGATATACAAGGACTTTTCACATTCGAAATTTGATAGACAGTCAGAGACTTTCTTATCTTCTGATTTCTTTGATACGAGCTGCTTTTCCGTGTAATGCGCGTAGAATCCTATGCGTTATTCAATAAGTGTCAAATACTATTCAATCGTTGTCATATAAGGGTTTATAGCTTGTTTGGATTAGTCAAACAATGTCATTAATTGTCAACCATTAATCAAATTCTGCCCCTTTTTTGCCCCTTATAATTGAAATAAAATAAACACAAAAAAAGCCGATATCCTAAAAATGGATACCGGCTTACTTATTACAATTTATTCTTGTTTAACCGACGTTGCAACTCCTTAACACAATCAGACACAGAGCTTATATAACCATCCGCTGTCGTCCCCATGCGTTTCTGCAACGCAATGATCGTCGCTTTACCAAATAGACCATCCTGTGTTACCCCTAGCCACTTCTGCAACGCTACGATTACATTTGAGCCAATCAACGTATTATCAAAATCTGCAGCATAGATATACTTATTGTACTCCTGCTTGAATTGATGACTAATCACACCATCTTTGCCTACAGTATCGAAATACTCTTGCAAGCGTCGAGCTGTACTAGGTCCGAACTGACCATCAACCGAGATGATAATCTGCTGTGGTTTATTGGGTGTGCTAGGACTAGATGCACCGTCAACCAAGCGGTAAAAATGATGTTCAAGGTGCGTGCCCATATAGCTATCGTGGCTGTCTACATGGATAGTATTCCAGTAATAGCTACAGTGGATAAACTGGCTATTGCTTAAAAAGATACCAGTGTGGCCAGCAGAGCCGTTGGATCCACCGGGTGTCCCCGAAACGAAAATATCACCACGCTTAGCCTCAGCACGACTAATTTCTTTTAACAACTTACCACGTAATCCAAACAAGGTCTCAGTATTTCCGATACCTGTATTTTTAGGAAGGTATCCGCCTGTAATCAGCGAATTAAAGACAGCGCTTGAACAATCGTAGCTAGATGGTCCCAAACGACTAGTCATTGAGTAGGTCACTTTGCCTGCACGGTCAGTCATCCATTTAATCATATTTTCTTTACTTGCCATTCTTATCGTCCTTTCTTGGGAAATCTGTTGGTAAAGTGAATTCGTTATCCACTTCGTATGGATCAATACGAGGCTTGTCTGCGTTGTAATCATTGCTAGCAGCATTGAGTAAGACACCCAAAAATGTAGATACAAGCGTAATCGACCCTACAATATACTCGGTATCAAATTTAAACAGTGCACCAAATCCTGAAATTAAAGTAATTGCAGCTGGCACCACCATAACCAAAACTCTTTTCGCTACGTCATATTGCGTATTTGTCATTTTCATGTTCATTCTCCTTTTCTAATGTGCGTCTATTTCTTTCTGTTGTAGAACTCCTTCGTCTCTTTGTGGCAGAGATGATACTTTTTTGTGCAAGGTATCACCTGTGCCGTTACCGCCAAGATTCTTATAGCCTTCAAATAAATAATCAAAGTTGTTCAATTCACCTACTGTAATATAACCTCGATTAAAATATTCATCGGCTTTGTTCCAGATCTGATTATGCAAGGACGCCTTTTCAGCCTTAATAATTTTTTGGCTGCGTTCTTCGGCCATTTCCTGATAATCCTCAACGCCCTTTAACCGCTCATCTTGTTCGACATTCTGCTTTTTTAATACGCGGATAGTCTCCTCTCGCAAGCGGTTTTCTTCGACTTTTTCTTTGACTAACTTGCTAATCGTGGAAGTCAAGCGCAATACTAATGCGGATATCCCTCCACCACAGATGAGCACCAGCCAATTGTTTAGCTGTTGCATTTGATAAAATAAATCCATTGATCTCCTCCATTAAAATTTATTGTTCTGCTTCAAAGACTTCTATTGCATCTGAAAACCGTACATAGTATTTATCGCCAATCATTGCACCTAATACAGTGTTTCCGTGTGGTCCAACTTTGATGCCAGTGAGATAGTCGTAATAGCTTTCTTTTAAATCGAAATCATCGCCAACTGTTATATCTCTTTCTACCTGTGTACCCTCGCTCTGGACGATTACCGTAATTTTCTTAGCCATTGTTTGAATCCTCCTTTTTCTTTTTTAACTTCTTGGACTGGTTCTTCAGTCTTTTCAAAATATTCGATAATTGAAACATCACTTCGACAAATCGTGCAAGTATCGATCACCGTCACGAATTCTTTTGTGCTTTTAAGAATAGCCTCTTTCTTTGCTCTGTATTCAGCAGCATCCGATACACCAATCTGTACGTGAATGCCTTTCTTAGTTGTAATCTGCATAATTTTCATTAAAATTCTCCTCCTAAATTACTCTTAATAAATACTCTCAATATCAAAGTGACTTGGACCCTTGCCAAATCATCTGGCTTGATTTCAATCGTATGGGTACCTCTTGCGACACTTTCGTCAGCTGTCTGATCTAAATAAGGGATAATGTCGAATCGCTCAAAATTAGTAGATGTTGTGTCAATTACTCTGTCATCTACCTTGATGTCTAATTTTGTTGGTGATCCCTCATATTCAAAAATCCCATAGACAATCTCATGAGTGTGCCCTGGGATAGTAATTGATACTTGATGGGTATGCGCAGGAATCGTAATTGATACTTGATGGGTATGCGCAGGAATATTGATAGATACTTGATGGGTATGCGCAGGTGTCGTAACACTATGCGTGTGGTTGTCTACAGTTTCTTCTGTTATTAAATCTCCCACACCCTCGTATACAGTCATCTCAACGTATGCTGACCCTTTCGCAGAGTATCGCTTTACTTCTGTAGGAAATGGTCCGATTGTGTTATTCTCTTTAAACATCCGATGATAATGGCTGCCGCTTGCGCTTGACGTTTGTGTATTTTGTCCTGCTGCTTGACTTGTCGCTGATTGCACGCTTGATCCACCAGACGAGCTTGTCGCCGACTGTACACTTGCACCACCAGATGAACTAGTCGAACTAGACACCGATTGCGGACTACTTGTATTCCCTTTGCTTGTTGAACGAAACTTGGTTGTCTTAATCGATAGCTCTGCGGTGTTTATATGCACAAAGTCATCATCAAAAAACGGTTCGAATACAATCGGGTGATCTGCATCGGCTTCCGCGATAAAAATATATGGAATTACATTGGTTGCACCTTGAGACCACAATTCATTGATTTGCTGCCTACGTTCGACATCAGTCGCAGTCGTGCCCAAATCAGCTTTGACATCGCCAAGTTCTAAATCAATATCCCCTGGGTTCTCACCGATGTTTTGACGTTTCTCCCGATTAATTCTCAGGTCCACTGTGCCAAAGTCATTGGTGGTAACTCTGACAATCGCACCCTCTCGAAATTTATCGATTGGTTCTCCAGTCAGTTGATACAGATAAGCAGCTGAGCATTCCCAACTGACTAAGGGACGACTAAATTTATTGAGCATGCCTTTCATTGTTTCTAACAAGTTTTGTTTCAATGTGAATCGCTTATCTGCAAAGATATATTCTTGCAGCCCATACTTAGCAATAGAGTCGGGGTTTTCCACATACGGCTTTCCACCATTGATTTTCTTGACGTCTAATTGGTTGACACCTTCGCCGGCACCTAATCCATAGATACGGTTGTAGATATCGTTAGGGTTTTCTGTGATTACAAACCCTTCGAGATTGTATCCTTCATCTAATCGACAAACTGGCTCTGTTTCTTGTTTAACCAAATTCAACTCCCAGGGGAACGTGCGCGTGTTCCACGTCCATCGATACTCTTCATCAAATGGTTTAGGGATCGACAATATCGCATTGAGTAGATTTTCATTTTCAAACGAGTACGAAAAATATCGAGTGAACTCACACTGGCCAAGTTTCCAGTAGCTTGCTGAAGGATCCTGTTTAGCCAGTAGCCACTCAATGTTTGCCTTTGTGGTGTTCCCGTCCGATTGATGGTATTTAAAAAGAGATTTACTCATGAGCGTACGTAAAACATGCGTACACTCATAAGAAATCTCTTTTGTTTGATTATTTTTAGTTGTTTTCTTCGGCAAGATTTGAAAAAGCCCGATATAATCCTCGTCCTTTTCATCTGCCGTTTCCCACAGTTCAACATATTGGTAATGCTGAACCTGTTCATTTTTAATATCATCTATCGGCAATTTAAAATTCGCAGTCCACAGATTGTTCGTCACTTTATCATAGCCAATGTTAGAAGCGTTCTCCAGAACGGCTATATACTCTCTATTAAGAGATAAAACTTTTATGAGCATACATATATTTCTCCTTCCAGTCTTTTTTACGTAGCCATCCACTTGATCGTGAAGTAGGTCGCATCTGCAGTTTTTTTATAGCCTGTTGCATCAGCTGGGTGAGTCCCGTCTGTGCTGTACAACTCAGTCTTAGTTTGGTAGATGCTCAACTGACGTTCTGTGTAACGCATATCCCAAATCGGGTCTACGTTGAGATACATCGGATTTAGGTAGTATCCTTGAGATTTTTTGTTATCAAATTCCTTGATTAAAGCTTGCGTAGTTTTCAAAATGTTATTACGACGGATTTCTGTCCGATAGGCTACATTCTCGATGCGACAAAGATTACTAGTCAAGCCAATTCCAAATTTTACGTTCGGGTTAACTGCTCTTATCTGACTGATAATGTTTTTTAAGTTCGCAATTGTTTTTGATGCCGCAATACCTTGATTTGGATCATTGATCCCGAAACTAAGAAATACAATGTCAGGTATATCAATATTAAATGTCTTGAGATAGTAGCTATAATCAAACTTTTTAGTCGTTGGGTTATAGAAGCTATTAGTAGCTCCATTGTAGGATTCGGAAGTCATTAGGTGGTTGGTTGTCCAACCGCTCCGTCCCTCGTGTTTAGTTTCTCCGCTACCTCTCGTGCCACCCAATACAATAGACAAGGGATCATTATTAAAGCAAGCGATTAAAGCATTTAGATATGCTTGTGCTTCTGTTGTTGATTCTCCAATAAATAGCGCTTTTAACATCTTTCCGCTTCCAGCAGCTGCTGGAATACTTTTAACTAAAATGCTTTTTCTTTCGATTTCTAGACCGTTTTCCATTCGACTAATCGGAATCTTTTTATCGGCGGTCGGAGTAATTGGAAAACCTCCCGCAATCAAATCATTATTATCTGTTTGGGAAATATACAAATCTTTATCAGTGTAATAGTTTCCATAAAGATTGACGTTATCAAGATAAATATATCCTGTTCTTCCCTCAACGATCGGGTATTCAGTTGGCAATACTATTTCCTTTTTTTGATTTAAATCGGTCAGCGAAGGAAATACATCTGTTACTAAAAACGCATTTTTGGCCGCAATATAAAATCCGTCAACCGCCTTATTCCAAACCACTACATACAATCCTTTTACATTCGCGTTATATGCTTTAAGCTTGTCAATGTCGATTGTAAATAATCCGTTTGATTTTTGCAGAAAATCAATTGTGCTAGTACCTGTATTAAAAGTGTAATCGAAATTTTTAAGCACCTTTTTATCTTTGTCAACAAGCATCAAAAATTGCTGATCTGGCAAAGTGTACACCGGAAACTCAAGTGTCCCCATCTCTGTAATGTCAAAATAATAAGATGTCCGGTTCGATACGGGCGAAAGCTCTACTAATCCGGTCGACGAATTGTACCGTGGTATCGACTTATTCGGATACGTCACAGACGTCGGCTCTTTTAATAAATCGTATCTGTCAGACAGTCTATTAGGTACATTTCTGATCGCTCCGAATTCGGGACCCGCTCCCCAATCCTTATCAGTGAGATCTGCAGTATCATGTCCGTAAATATAGGCTGATTGTCTGTCCTCAATCCTAAATTCGATGACTAACTGTGTAGCAGTGGGATAGGCTTGTTTAAGTAACGTTGCATCAATAACATAGTAAGCTGTGTAGTTAGTAGCCCATGCAGCATTAAACATGTTACCAAAACCAAAAGCCCAATATGCTGCTGCTTTACCTACGCTATCGATTACCGCTAAAGATTGCCCGTGTTGTAAGCTAGATTTCAAAATAGCCAGCTTTCCACTCTTGGGTATATCTAAAGTTGCTAAAAAATAATTAGCAGTGTCCGTGTACGTAATCGTTCCGTCACTCGCTACCGACTGCATATACTTATTCTCTGTAATCTCACAAGATTCAATATAGTTTAACTGTCCTGCAATTTTTGGATAAGTAACAGATTCATCTGCTAAACCTATTGCTTGATACACACCTGCATTTGTCCATTTGTCATTTTCCCAAATCCACATATTACCATCGATAATGAAAAACCCATTTGCGCCATTTGGGTACTTCTGATTCAATTCGGATTCGCTCTCTAATACTCCGAGAGGCCCACCTTTAATCTGCTCTATTTTGCTATCTAGGTAGCTAAAATTATCGTTAAGCGGTTGAGCTTTGATTTCTCCGCTTACTGGTGTAATAGGCATTGTCTCACTCCTTTTTACATAAATTTATGAATCCAACTGCACTTAACTAGCCCCTTCACTCCAGATCCCTTGAACACAAATCCATTGTCTCCTGGGAACAATGAAAAGAACTTCATATTTGATCCTTGGAGTATATTTCTTCCGTTGATTTTTATTGTTTTATTTCCCGTATCAATTTCAACCCTGGCATTCGAAAAATTGGGCAAAGTGAGTTCCCGTTTTGATTCTAGGTGCTCAATGCTTACGTCGTTACCACTTGCATTTGTCAAAACAAATTTGATGTCTGTTTCTAAGCTGCTGTAATTGTGGCAACCGAAATAATGTCTTGAATAGAGCCATTGAAACGAATCCGTATTTTTGTAATAATCCCCTTTTTCGACATCGCCATATTTCACATTGTCGATAGGGTCAAAGGCTGTCTGTGTCGCTCTTTTGAACGGGTCATTAAATGCAGAGAATTGTAAATCAAATACCACGTTCCCTCCAGGATAATACTTGCCTGTTGATTGTGCAGACACTCGGCATTCAATCCACATTTTCGAGTCAAAGGACGTTTGAACTTTGAAAGTTTTTGGTTGGCCTTTTTGATCAAATAATCGACCTACAAAACCATTAATAAGTTTGTCTCGTTCATCTGCCCCTTTGGCCAAACAAACAATTGGATACGTGTCAACTCTTGGTCCTATTTCAATGCCAAAGTCCCATGCACCTGGACGACCGGGGATTGTTTTCGTCACATTTGAAAAAGGAGCAAATATTGGTCTCTGATAGCCTTTTAATACGTCCATCTTATAATCAGACAATTGAAATTCATTATTAAATATGAAATCCACAATATCCCTCCTTTACATTGGTCTTGGCTGTAACCCAGCGTTTCTAATTGCGTCATTTTTCATTTTTGCGAGTGTTTTGCTCATAGGTTCTTTCAATTTATCGACCACAGATTCTTTATCTAGTAAGATATCCGTATCTTTTTCAAGCAGCTGATAGAGAACTGAAGTAATAGTGTCCAATGATACTTTCATATCATCTTCTGAACCATTATGCAGCGTCAAATCTTGACTGCTTATTGAAATTTCTTTTGCTACTTGCATGTCTAAATGGCCATCATTAAATTGCTCTAATCCATCAAATAATGAGCTATTTTGATTGCCTGACACCAGGTCTTTTATATCGTAGATCATACTGGAAACGACAGGATATTCGATACTCAAACTTTCGACTATTTGACCGGCCATACTCGAGACAGTTTTCATTACTGCCTTAAAGCTATCTTGTATACTTGAGTTTAAGCCACCTATGATGGCAATACCTGCAGGGATCAATAATTTTTTATCGTAAGAGATGGGACCTTTGTTTTCCTTAATCCAATCGCCGATTCCTCCGATAAAATCTTTCCCAGCTTCCCAAGCACCTTTTAAGCCATCGATAAAACCGTTGATGATTGCTTTACCTGCTTCAAAAAGATCAATATCACCAAGCTTGCCAAAAAATTCTTTGATTGAATTAATTCCATTTTCAACCAATTTTTTCGCTGTATTCATGATGTTTTCCCAGGTCTTGTCAGCAAATGTTTTAAAGCCATCTATTATCCCTTTAATCCCATCAAGCGCGCCACTCCAATCGCCTTTCATGATTGACATGCCCACTTTAACGATGTTCTTAATCGTATTGATAATAAAATCAAACGTGGTTTTGATTTGATTTAAAACAGCTGATACAACCGTTAAGATACTAGTTAAATTATTTTTAAATAGCGTTGTGACATACGCCCACATTACTTGCACAACTAATTTGATTGCAGTGGATACTGTTGTCCACGTTGATTGGATTGTATTAAGCACACTAGAAACAACAAATTGAATGGCTATCATCGCCAAATCAATGGCCATCTTGACTGCATTCCAAACGGTGGTTGCAACGCTTAGGATCGTTTGTTGGTTCTCGGTCCACCATTGCGATAAGACTCCGAACAATTCCATGACAAATGCACTTATGGCACCAACTACAGTTGATATAGTCGTCCAGATTGAATTCCAAACAGTTTGAATAGTTAACAAGATACCTGCTTGATTTTCTGCCCACCATGTAGCTATCCCTGTCCAAACAGCTTGGATTGTTTGACCGATAAAATTAATAATAGGAGTAATAAACGCTTGAATTGCTGTCCAGATCTCCATTACTTTGTTCTTGAACCCTTCGTTCGTATTCCAGAGATAGACAAAAGCGGCAACAAGACCTGCAATGGCCGCAATGATAATTGTAATCGGACCACCTACAGCAGTGATCAATGCCGTAAATCCTGTTTTGATTAATGTGAGTGCACCAGCTGCAGACTTGATCATGCTAAATGCTGTTACTAGTCCTTTAAGTGTGGCTGCTACTGCAGTAATTATTGGAACAATTGTAGATAGTGTTTTAAATACCATAAATCCAGCAACTAAACTACCTACCACTGGTACTAGCCTCTTAATTGACTCCTCATTATCACGTACCCAATCAATCATTTGTTGCAACGCTGGCACTACATACTCCTCAACGGCGCCCATGATTGCGGCACTCATTTCCCAAAATACATCAATGACAGTATCTAAAATCGGAACTACATACTTAACGATACCGTCAAATGTAATTCTCAATACATCTACGGCTAGTGGGATTGCGTAAGAAAGTATTTCAGATATCCCTACCGCCCAGGTACTTAATAGACCACCGACTTTTGTAAGTATTGGTTGCAAGCTTGTTCCTAATTTTTTAAACGAGTTCACCATTTCAGGAATGCGATCCTTAACTTGCAGCACCATATTTTTCATATCGAATTTTATAAGGTCAGTCGCAAATTTCATATTGGCCATAAACCCTGAAAATAGATTACCTCCACCAATGCCACTAAACATGTTGCCAAACGCTTTAGCAATAAGTGGCGCGGATTCTGAAATAAATGTTGCTATCGCACCAGGTAATCCTTTAAAAATATTGACGACCATCGGAACTAAATTTCCAATTAAAAATGTGGAAGTAGATTGTGCGAGTGCTTTAAGTGCCGGTTGAATATCTTGGCCAAGTGACAATTTCCCAAGAACATTAGAAAATGAAGCTTTCATCGATGCGAGTGATCCACTGAAAGTCTCTGCAGACTCTTTGGCAGTCGTCCCTGTGATATCAAGTTCCTCTTGCACTGCATGGATAGCATCGTACACGTCCCCTAAATTGCTCATGTCGTACTTAACGCCTGTCAATTTCGTGGCATCTGCAAGCAAACGTTCCATTTCGGTTTTCGTCCCACCATAACCCAGTTTTAAGTTATCAAGCATGGTGTAGTTTTGTTTTGCAAAACCCATGTAAGCGTTTTGGATATCGCCCATGTTGGTACCCATCTTGTTGGCATTATCGGACATATCGACCATGGCCATGTTGGCTTTGTCTGCGGCTTTTTCTGTATCTCCGCCCATACTTTGTAAGAGGCTTGCACTAAAGCTTGTTACGCTCTCCATGTAATTGTTTGCGGACAATCCTGTTGTTCGATAAGCTTCATCCGCATACTTTTTTACCTTGCTTGCTGATCCCTTAAACAGGGTCTCGATACCGCCTAGGGATTGTTGTAAATCAGCACCCTCCATCAATGATGCGCCGATTGCTTTGCCGATTGCAGCAGTTGCAATCACACCTTTCATCACGCCAACAAGTTTGCCACCTAGTGACTGACCGGCACTGCTTCCAGCTGCATCAGCTTCAGGACCTAGTTGTTTTGAGATTGCACCACTAATCCCTCTTGCTGACGGAACTATCTGTACATAGGCTTGTCCTAGCTCTGTTGCCATTAATTCTCACCTCCACTGCCTAAAAGCTCACGTCTTAAACGTTCAAAATCCTCGCCTGATTCAAATACGATTTCTTTTTTCTCTTGTTTGTCTGTTCCGCTTAATTTAGCTGAAATAGACGCTGGCCGGTTGATACCTTTTTGGCCATCTTTAGTTTTCATCCACACGAGTGTAGCCAAACTATCATTGATACCAGCAAGTAACAAGGTATCCAACGAAACCATTTGATTGCTTAATTTCGCTCGAATTCGCGCATTGTCCGGCAATCCAAAAGAAAAGACAGCTATCTTTGATGGCGATAGCTGTCTGTAATCGTATATATGATAAGTTTCTGCGAGATCGCAGATCAACGCATCCTCATCAAATTTTATCAATCCGGCAAGGACTAAGAGTTTTTTAATTTAGGGTTGTTCAATACTTCGCCGAACTCTTGCATCATCGGTTCAATTGGGACAAATCCCTCTTCCGTGCGTAGGTGTTCCTTCAGTTGATCGGTTTGCTCTCTACCAAACAACAATTTCAGAACTTTCGGTAATAAAGTTGGGTTCTCTTCCACTTCGCTGATAAGTTCAATAAATTCATAATCTTCCACACGCTCTTTTTGGATTTGATACTTAAAGCCTGATTTAGTTTTCCCAGTAATCAGCATTATTTTTCCTCACTTTTCTTCTTAGTTTTTTCGCTGACGGTTTCTTGATTACCATCGCCGCCATCATCTACTTTTGCGCTGAAAGTTTCTTGCTCTCCGCCCCCACCATCTTTAGAAGGTTTTTGAATATACTCGAAATGAGTATTGTCTTCGGCATCCGATGGAGTGGCAGTTAGAGTTGTTTCATATCCGATTGCATCTGCATCTGCATACGAAATTTCACCAACTTCTGTCACTTTGCCACGAGGGATCACGATTCGTTTCAAAATGCCGTGTTTTAAAATCATATCGACAATAACTACATGCTCTTCAAGTTCCTTAGAATTGGCTTTGATTTTAATACCTGTATCTAAAGTACCTGTTACGTTATCGTTACCATAGACTTCTTTTAATACGTCTACATTTGTTGACTCAATCAACGTGTACGTAAAAGCATCTTCTTTTTCTGTTTGTGGGCTAGCTACAGTTGCTCCGCCCCATGCCTTGATATTTTCAGATGACATGGAATTAGCATTTGTCATACCGTCTTCTGAGATGTATCCTAAGCCCTTATATGCATCAGTTAATGGTGTGATTGCGTCAGTTGGTACGGCTGTCCCTAATGGTGCTGAGTAAATCGCCCCACCAACTTTAGGCTTCGCTGTTGTTACGTTTGCTGCATCTGACATATTTAATTCCCTCCAATTAATAATGATTGATATCAAACACCGCTTGATATCTATATTCTTTTGTCTCAGTATCCGTAAAATTGTAGTCACTGTTTAAGCGGACACTGCTGACTTCGTCAACTGTAATCAATTCCTCAACGACATCTTTAAGCTCCTCATTAAGCTTAGCAGCGCCATACATCGACGGCGCGTAACTCTGAAAAGCAAAAGTAGATGATTTAACTTGATTACGTTTAGCGCCACTTGTTTTTTCAAATAGTATAAATTCATCGGGCATCTTACCCGAACGCTCTAAAAAAGACGGTACGGATAAATGACCGTCAAGATAGTTTTTAATCACTAACTCAATCATTTATCGCACCGCCTTAAGCAATGTATTATTTTTGGCATTGTCACGCTTTGCTTTGTTGCTTGTTGCTTTAACCATCGCATTTGCACGAGTTTTTCCAACGTACACATCTTGTTCGTAGCCAACGCCACATCTGTTTCGAATGTCAGTTGCTTTGTTTTCTAGTAAGTGTTGCATTTCACCAGACTTTAATAGATCACCGACACCGCTTTTGTTAAGTTTAAACTTTGATTTAGCCATATCGTTCCACCATCACTTTCATATTCCAATCCAGTGGGATAAGTTCGTCAATGCCTCCCGTAGGAAAGCCAAACGTCTTCCAACGCTTACCGAAAAAGATGACTTCTTTATCCTCCCACTCGTGTGTATCGCCTTTTGGGATTGCCAACGTATAAACTGCCACTTTACCAGTCAAGGACTGCTGATTGATGATATCGTCTGATGATGTTGGGCTGACAAGCACGTTCTCCACATCTACAGGCTTATTCTCATAGATAGGCTTGCCAAATGGATCCGTTCCTGTTTTTACTTGCTCCATTAATTGAATTGTAATTCCTTTAATCATGACCATAGAAATCAATCACCCCATAACGTTGTTGACGCAACCCAAGCCGATTTAGCTCGGTGTTTTTGATAAACAAGCCGCCACCAGGTACAAGATAAGAACCCGACCAAGAATATCCGAGTGCACTCTCTGCAGTCTGCGTCATGGGTTCTTGGTCGGTTGACGTCATCAAAGTGCGTGCAACGATGTCTACAGTGACAGATTTAACGACTGTACCGTAAGACACGCTGTCTGCCACCATCACATCTAAATTCTTGCCGACTTTGTCTGCTTCCACACGCAAAGAATCAGAGACCACTACAAGCAATTTATCCGCTCGTGTGGTCTCTTCCTGTTTCAATGGTCGCCACAAGTCAATCAAGTCTTGGACGGTTGCAAATGGTTTATTGTCCATGGTTCATCATCAAATCATAGAGCACTTGTTTATTTGCTCGCTTGTCATATTTAAAGCCAAATGCGTCTAGTTCCTGCATAATTTGAGGTTTTGTAATACTATCAAAATCTGCATTTCCTGTTTGTTCATCTAGTGTTTCTGTCTCTTGAAGTACTTGTTCAGCTACTGGAGTTTCTTCAACTACGATTTTTTGAGACATTTTTGAGTCGTATGTTACCCAGTCACCGCCAGTTACTTTATACAAACTATCAATGATAGCTCCTGTCTTCGAGTTTTTATATCGCATTTATTAATCCTCCTGTGTAGTTGCTTCTGTAATGCGAGCAAATCGCTCAGGTGCCAAAATACCCCAACCAAGAAACGCTTCGGCACGTACATAGATTTGATTATGACCTTTCAAGTCCATACCAGAATTGTCGGGATCCCCGTACTCGATAATTTCCATTGGGATTTCTTTAGCATATCCCCACTTAAACGCATCTGCAAAATCACCAATGATGGAACGGTCATTTACACTAGCATTCATGTCAGATACCGTTTTGTTTACATCGACTGGCAAACCATTGATTGTACCTGGTGCGTTACCCCAAGCCAAATCCGGAAACATTGGATTACCTTGCTTATCTTGCTGTTTAGCTAAAGCTGAACGGAATGCCGGATTGATAGCCATACCTGTTACTTCCCCTTCAGAGCCAGTTACTAACTCAATTGCTGTTTCAACCGCTTCATTCGGACTTGCAAGCCCTGTGGGCATTTCGACTTTTTGCGTTACTTTTGCATCAAAGTGATTTGTTCCAATAACAACAGATGGCAAACCTGTGCGTGGATTCACGCCGTGGAATCCCATCAAGTCAATACCACGAGCAACTTTTTTAGCAAATCCGTCGTTAAACGCTTGAAGAATTTCAATTTGCTCTTCTTCTGACGCGAACATAAATTCATCGGAAATTCGTGCACCATATTCGATTTTTATTGGCGCCATTTTTTGTGGTGTTAATGTAACCCCACCGTGTGATTTCGCTCCGCTTTCTGCAACGATATCAATTTCAGAATCCATCGTAAAAGTGAAAACTTTTTCGCCATTGAAAGGAATGGGTTTTTGTGCTGATAAGCGCGCTAGTGAGCTTTTTCCTGTTACTTTACTAATTAAATCTGTTACTAACTGAGGATCAAATAAATTACCTTTTTCTAATGTCATAATGTTTTACTCTCCTTTTATTCCTTTTAATAAATTTTTATAAGCTGAATTTTTATCATCACCTAAATTCGGCTCTGTATTTTTTAATGGAGCTACTGGTTTAGGTTTACTAACAAATCCAGCTAAACGCTCTGCATCTGCCTTGATACTTTCTTCGTCATCTCCTACAACTCTGTCTGTTAAATCAAACGGCACACCACTTTGCAATGCGATTCGTGTTCGCATGCTGGCTATTTCTTGACTAGCGATTTTTGCATTTAATTCGGTCACTGTTTGCTCATGAGCTTTTGCAGTATTACTCAACTCTTCTACAGTTGATTTGAAGGTTCCGACCTCTGTTTCTAACTCTGTGTTGCGTTTCTTGAGTTCATCGTAATCACTATATTTTTTTGCCAAAGTCTCTTGTTCCCTCACAACTCTAGCTTGAACTGCTTTGTCGAACTCTTCTTGTGTTGTAATTGGTGTAAAATCTGTCATAATAAACGCCCTTTCTCCCACTTGACCCGGTGGTATCGGTAATTTTGTGTATTAAAAAAACGACTACATAATATAGTCGTTTAATACCTAATTTGTTGTACTTGTTTTGGTTTGTCATTATGACAAGCCCAATGTGCTAGTAGAGCACTATCCATTAAACTAATATCCATATCATTAAACTGCGACTTATACCCAAATCCCCCACCCGTGCCGATATTACGCTTTTCGGAATTGGTGACAACGGTTGTAAGTGATGGCTGGTCAGCATGACAGATGGTCTTTTGGTAAATGCCTTGCTCCCACAATGCGTTGGCGGTAATGACCTCTTTGACAGTTGGCAGGTTAGGCTTTTGGGTAATGCGAAACTCTTGCATATCTTGTGCTAAAATACTTTGACCACTTGCACCGTCGATTGTCACACTGGCTACATTGGTTTTTTTAAGAAAATTAATAATCCACTGATTGCCGTTTCGAATTGATTGGCAGTCAATGGATTCGATAAATATTTTCCCAGATAATGTTTTAACAGCGATACTCATAGCAACGTTCGTACCATCATTCCCGTATTTGACACCAACATGCAATGAACCTTTAAGGATTGGTAATCCGTTAACCTCTAAGGCTTTCCACTCTTGTTCCGATATAGCTGATTTTTGGTTGTACTTAGGCCAGTAGCCCAAACGCTGTACATTATGATCTAGCTTATCCTCACCAAGTTCCGCTTCGATTTTCCGTTCGTTGAGATGATATCCCATAGAAGGATTGGAATTGTACCATGCTTCAATGTCATGGATGTCTTTTTCCTCATCTACCGACCATTCCGCCCAACCAGCATATTTAGACTGGCCAAACAGTAAATTCTCCCGAAAATTAGTGAAAACTGTACCGCTTGAAACAGGTGTCGGAGGTGTTCCGGTCATGATTGTCATAGGATTTTTGCTATCAGTTACGGTGTACTTTAGGGCTGATTCTTGCTCTGTCGTATACTCTTGCGCCTCGTCAATGACTAAAAAGTCAAATCCTTCGCCCAAACCACCGCTGGATGTTCGCGTACGAAATTGGATGACTCCACCAGTTTCATATAGCTCTAAACGTTCTTGCCCTTTAGCTTTGATAGAGTTAAAATCTTCGCCTTCTATATATCCCGATTCTTCAAGATATTTTTTCATCTTTTCGAATGATGAATGTGAGGTGCTTATACGGTGAGCGGTGTGTAACGTACTTAATCCTTGTTTAAGTGCCCACAACTCTAGCATGTAAATGATTTCCGTCTTACCGTTTCGTCGGGGTAGTGAGTACCCAAATTTTTGATGTACCCACAGCCCGTCATCATCTACAGCCATGATAGGAGCCAACATATTAAGCTGCCAATCGTAACACTCCTGTTTTGTCTTTTGGTATATGTCTACAGCTTGCTGATACAACGTATTAGTATATGGTAATATTACCGATTGAGTAGGATGTTGATTACCAAGTCGTACTTTAGTAGTCATAAACTATCCCCTTTCAATCATCTCGCATGATAACCCTGTCGCTGGGAAGTCTACTTAGAAATCGCTGTAATTATCAATGCAATGATTAGAATTAATATTGCAAAACTGAATAATGCTATAGTCGGCGAGAAAACTAGCCACCAACTCCAATTGATATATCCCGTTATTTTGGCAATAACAAAAATAATTGTTAAAATACTTGCCAATCCTAAACCACTATTTCCATTTCTATCATCTTTCATAACATACCTCCTAATTTTGCGTACAAAAATAGCACTCAATCATTTTACTGACTGGGTGCTATTATCCCCAAGCGACCATTCCGTCTTGCTTGTAATTTCCGTCTTCGTTTCTTAATCCCGATATTGCATGCCCTATCCACTTATCGCTATCGTATGGATAGCCAGGGTTAGTTCTTTCTTGTAACTCCTTTGTTACTGGATTGAAAATTAATACACCTTTATTTGAAGTATCGCCTTCCGGATAGATTTCATAATGATAAAATCCATCAATGATTTTTATTAATTTGAATTTTACCATTTCAATCTCCCTTTCCTTTTGGAATATTGCTGTTATAGTCATACGATTTATTCGTTTTAGCATGAGCTGAATCATAGTCCAATTTATCAACAACATACATATAATCATGTTCCAACCGTTCATGTCTTAACAAAAGCAAATCATGTGCTTGAATAGAATTACCATTAATGAGACGATTCCAAGACTGAGCCATATCATAGTCTGGTTTAAATAAACTTAACCCGTTCTCTAATTCATGGATATCATTAAAAACATGATTGAAAGCAATATCAATATCTTTTTTTGAAAAATCTTTCATATTTTTAAATTTACCAATATTTGAATAAATTTTTCTTTTTTCTATAGATTGATTACTATTTTTAATAGCATCATATTGGAGATAAGCAAAACTATCTTTTCGAATTTCCTCTGGAGATCTTAAGAAATCTTCCGAGCTATCACGAAAATAATTTTTAGCGCCTGATGCATTGCTTAAATATTGAGATAATCCAACTTGCTTTCTTTCTTCTATTTTAGCACGTTTCTGCTCTTCACGCCATTTTTTCGAGTGAGAATTTTGCACTCCACGGCCATCTTTTGGGTTGTACTCTACTGTACAACGGCAACGCTCATGTCGCCTGTAAATATCATCTGGCTCGCTATGATAATCATAGGTTCCAGATAAATTTTTGCACCATTCACAAGCATGCCCTGATACTCGTCGAGTGATTTTCGGAGATAGACCAGCATTAAAATGAAAATCTGCATTAGCCTTGATTGCGTCGTCCACAACGCTTTGACTAAAATTAACAATCGGCTCATCTAGTAGCCACTTCGCAAGCTCAAAGTCATCATATTCAGTTAATTTATTGACTAATCCGTCAATGCGATTTTGATTAAGTGCAGGCGCTTGAGCTTTTAACCTTAAGCCAGCCTCATGATTTAAAATTGTCTGAACGTCAATTGCATAATTAGATATCAATTCATAATTTTTTTGTAATGTCTGATTTAATATTCGGTCTGCAATGTTGTAGTACATCTTACTATCTGGCAGTACATCTGCAGTGATATTGTTTTTGAATACGCCGGCTAATATTTCACCCACTTCGATAGCGAAATCATTAACGTCGAGATAATTGACTTTTTTTGATTTCAACAGCTTGATTGCATTTTTTAATTTAGCACTCTTAAGTGTCTTACTATCAAACTCTTCGTTAATCAATTTCAAAAGTTCAGGCACAATGTCTTTATCCATTACCATCTGCTCCTTTGATACCCGTCAAATCTCTTAGTGTTTCGCCATCAATGTAACCTGGTATCGACTGATTAATTTTAATTGCACCATCACCAATCAATGATAAAGAGCTTGCATCAGCTTCAAACAATGGTTCCCATTTTGGGATTGTGCGGCTAAATTGACTACGATTATATGTTGTATCGTCACGTAAACATGTAGCAATGTATGCAACGTTTAATAAACCCGAACCAAGCGATCGTTGCGCTTTACGTCCAGCAAGTCGCAAGTTTTCATGACTTGCTTTAATCGCTTCAACCGATGATGGGTTATCGGATACAAAACCGAGGTCATCCAATGTTAAACCAGTCTCTCCTGCAAAACCTGCAGCTGCTGTTTTAAGTTGCTCCGTAAACGGCGTCATGCTAGACGTTGTAAATTGCCCAAGCACTGGCTTATCTCCATCTGCATCTTTCGTAAAATCTAACATACTTGATACTGTAGCTTTCCAGCTGTCCATCGGTTTAGAGTCAAGACTGCGACCTAAAACGTACTTTTGAGGAAAACTATAAAACTCGGCAGTAACATCTGCACGCTCAAGCGTACGTTTTGCATAACGTTGGTAGTACATACCTGCACGAGTAATGCGTGACCGTCCAAACGGTCGAACTGCATCTGGCCTGTGTATGATTGGCACAAGCAACGGATGTGCAACCTCATTTTCGATTGAATATGGTTTTCCGACTGCTGGGAAATAGTCTGTTTGACCAGGTGTAAAGTATGCTTCAAGAGTTGCTTTACCATGCTCATCACGGTCAAGAACTGCATAACCCTCAGTCAATAGCCCTGTAATTGGGTCGATACTGCCAGTCGCATTGCTTGCTTCAATGACTTGCAATCGCACGTCGTCATTAGCATCCTTTGAAATGTAAATAAAAGAGCACGATGCAATCAACGCTGAAAGCACCGCACTGTCAAAAAATACATCTGGATTGTTCGCTTGGAAAATCTCGTTTACCTCAAAATCATCATTTGCAAACTCTCGAAAAACTAAACGGTCTGCAAGACTATCAACACCCTTTGCACACCAGCCCAGAACTGAGCGATAACGTCGTCGGATTTCATCCGGGATAGTGATGCCAACGCTGGCATCAGTGTATTGCATAGCATATTGCTTATAACGCATATCGACTCTGTCTTTGTGCGACATAAGCTTTTTTCGTAGATATTCAATGCCTTGTTGTTCCATGTTTTCACTCCTTATAAATGTCGCGCGAGAAAATTTGTGCAGTGACTGCTGAACTCCGGAGCAACTAGTCCTATAGGGGGATACCCCCGGTTCTATTTTTATTAATAAATTGACTAGAAGTATTCCCATGAATACCCTCCGTAGCTTTTGCATTCTTTTCTGGCACACTTTTGTATTCCTCTTTGCTTGATATTTGTTTCATGTTCAGCATTTATTGTTGATTTATATTCAGCTAATATTTCACCTTCTTTTGTTAACTGTCGCACTCGTTTACTTCTAGAACTTGTCAAGCTAGGTTTGTTGATAGAGTCGCTACAATATTGTTGGATGTTATGGTACTTTTCTGATAGCTTGTCACTTTTTATCGAATTGCAAAAGTGATGAGCTAACCTAACATTGCACCAGGCATGTAGTCCGCCTTTAGCTATAGGGACGATGTGGTCAACTGTAGGGTATGTTTTACCACAAACAAAAAAGACTTCATTTTTATTGAAGTCTTCGAAGTCGCACTGCTCACCACAAATGTAACACACACCCTTGTCTCGTTCGTACAGCTTCACAAGTGTTATGTCTCTATCTATGGTATTATGCTTACTTATTCTTTTATCGCTTTTACGATTTTTCCATTTTTTTCTACACTCGCTTGAGCAAGTTAGTTGTTGCGATTTGTTAGTGACAAAACTATTTCCACATACCTTGCATTTTATTTTCAACTCTCTCTCTAGCTTCTGCTTTTCTTTGCGGTTTTTAGTTTCTATTTTTCTTCTTTCGTTAATCTTGCTTCTCTTTTTTTGAAACTGTATCCAACTTAGATGATGTTTACCATCATTATAAGTATTTCTGCACTTAGTACTGCAATATATAGCTTTTAAAGATTTTTTACTGATGTCTTTTCCACAACATTTGCATACTCTCATGCTTAATATCCTTTCTAAGAACCGTAAGACGCCCAATCAAGGCTTTGTGGCAAGTTACGATTTCCTAATACTTTATTTTCTTTTTTTTTATTATTAAACATTTTGTCAGACTTCTGACGATTACAAGTCGCATGAGCTAGCTGTAAGTTAGCTATGTCCGATGGGTGCCCACCCTTGTTAACTGGTATGATGTGGTCAACCACTGGAGCTAATGGATCAGGTGGCTTTAACTTTTTATTGACTGGTTTACCACAAATCCCGCACACCCCCTGGGTCTTTAACAGGACTCGTCGGGCTTTATCGAACGCGGTACGGTGTGGTCCTTGACGGTCTGCTCTAATAGCCATGATGCTTTCACCTCTTTTGCACATAAGGAAAGACACCGACCATTTGATATGGAGGGTGTCTTTTTACGAACTATTTCACGCTATCATCATACTATGGACTATAGGACACGTTCAAGACACGAAAAGGACATTGCTTAAATCGTCAAGACTATCTATCCCAAACAAGAACACCGATAACTCTTGACACGACTTCTTGATATCCCTCTGAATCGTACGGTCATCGATATCATATATACCAGCCATTTGAGACTTAGAGAAAGATGGATTGGTGATATATATCTTGTTAATTACATCGAAGCGTCTTTCTGCGCTGACTCCTTGATTGTGGCAATATTGATTATAAGATGAAAGCATGATATCAAAGTAATCAAGCATTTCTTTTGTACGAGCCTTATACTTCATTAGCTTTTCAAGGTTTAGTTCATCTGGATTGAATATTGTTTCTTCGAACTCATGCAAGGTCGGAACTATACCATCACAATGTTTTTTAAGCATCCTATAGTTCTTGAGCAACAGGTTAGTGTTCCTCAGCTTCCAATCTTCCTTTTCTTTCTTACGGTCTCTCTCCACACGCTTCTGTGACTTTAATACTGCAGCAGTAATTATTTCTAATTGTTCCTTTGTTAAACTGGCCATCAAGCCACCCCCTCATATTGTCATTTACTATACTTTTCTAAGATTGGTTTGAAATATTTTTGTTCAGCCGCCTTACGTGCATCAGCTGCTTCTTGTACATTAGAAAACAAACCGAGATAAATAGTTTTATTTTGAAATCCGATTTGAGCTTTCCATTTATTTGCCTTTTTCGACCAGGTTACTCCCTTAACTCCGCTAGTGTTACTTGAAGGTATTTTAGAATTTAGAAGAGAAATATTTGTTCCTTCAAACATAGTACTTTGAAAATATTTTCCGTTTATGATATTGTTTCTTGCTGCATCTTTTTGCAAGCATCCACAGCTTTGAGTGTTTTTTCTGTTTAAGTCGGCTCCAGCCACTAACAACTCGTTGCCGCAATCACAGATACACTTATAAAGGATTCCACCCCATTTTCGTTCATGTGTTGCTTCTATTACTGTTAATCTATTGAATCTTTTACCAATGATATCTATAACAAGCAATGTATTTCCTCCTTTATTTCTTTCTCACTTCCACTGCTGAAAATGCTCGAGCAAACAAGATAGCTTCACATTCGTCTTCTGAAGGTGTGAGTTCATAAAGCTCTTTAACCAGGTTGATAGCTTCTTTTTTAACCAATTCACGTTTTTTGTTTGGAATGCCAACACGCTTCCGCCACTCTGTTGCTTTAACGATATTTACGAAATAGCCCTTTTCTTCTAAGATGATTTCGAGTGTTCCTTGCAATTTTGCGAGTATTTCAAAAACTTTGGGGCTTTTTTGGATTTGAATTCCTTCGATGAAAACAAATCCGACTTCGAATTTTTTACATAAAGTCGAACATTTTTTGATTGTTTCTCGAATACGTTCATTTGTCGGGCCGATTGGCCGGATAACTCCATAAGCAACAATTTTAGAGTTATCCATTTCCATTACGCACCACCCAGTTGCTGTTGTGGATTGGTCAAATGCTATAAGATTCATTCGACATGCCTCCACTCTCTATCTGGTCGGTACGATGTTTTAATTTCATTTCCGATGATGATAAGTTTCTTTTTTGCTCTTGTCACAGCGACATAAGCAAGGTTTTGTGTATCGATGCTACTCGGCTGATAAGCGACCACATCCCATTCTGAACCTTGCGACTTATGGATAGTTAATCCGTAGGCAAGGTCAAAGTTTCCTTTGAGGTCTTTTTCTGACTTGAATGTGATGATTCGCTCACTATCTTTCTTTTGTGCTCGATTCCATGAAATGATTTCATAAATTTGTCCATTGTAGAACCGTCCTTTTTCATTGGTCTTTGCGACAATCACATCACCTATACTAAACTCGGGAGAAATCGCTTTTTGACCATTTTTTATGCGTCTACTTTCATTAATGTATTGAACATTGTTATTAGTGAATGATAAAGCGACTTCTGCGCCTTGCTTAAATGCCTCATCCACTGTGTCTACAACTTGTATATTGTGTACTGGCATATTGGCATTTTGTGGAATGCCTAAAATTTCTCTTCCTAATGCAATGATATCTGCTGACTCTGAACGTTTATTTTCTTTCAATTCGGATGAGACGAATCTTTCTTGAATGATTTCAAATGGTCGTCCATACTCAATTGGTGGAATCTGATTCTTGTCACCCACGAATATTAATTGCTGATTATTGTAAATCTCCATAATTTTGGCAAACAACGGCGTTGATAACATGCCGCTCTCATCAATGACTATAGCTTCACACGATGTAGGATTATGCACGAAACTATGAATAGTTTTAACTTGAGCGATGTTACCTAATTTATTTTGTAAAGCTTCTCTTGCTTTGTGTGTTGGTGCTAGCACAGCTACTGTCAAACCGTTTAGTTGAAGTTGTTCAATAATCGAAGCTGTTACAAAACTTTTGCCAGTGCCTGCCCCACCAATTAAGCATGAAATTTGATATTTCAAACATGTTTGTAACGCTTTGTATTGCTCTTGAGCATTTTTTAATTGAATAGAGACGTTGTTTTCATAAATAATGTTTGTAGTGATTTTTCTATAGGGTAACTTGTGAATTTGCTCAGTAACGAATAGAGTTTTTTCTGTCGTTAAAACATACGGCGGTTTATATAGCACTACCCCTGTTTTATCAAGATTTTCAATGTAAAGCGAGACAGTATCGCTACGTTCTCGCTTCATTTGTTCTGTCACATCATGGTAAATTTTCGCTTGTCGTTCTTGTGCTTCTGTATATGGAATTTCATACCTTATTATGTCGTTTTTTGCACGTTGAAACGCATAGTGATCTAATTCCATAAATACTTGAAATGGATTTTCTCGTTTCAATTGATTAGTAAAAAATATTAAGGAATCAAATGACTCAGGTTTTCCATCATATTTTCCAGTATTTTTTGCAAAAGCATAAGTATACGTTTTTTCAATGTTGCGAATTAATGCGACTGTAAAATTCATCTGTAAATGACCTCCACTTCTTTCTCAGGCAATCCATCAATGATTGCTTGCGCTTTTGTTTGTTCGATAAGTTCTCGTGCTTCATCATGCCAAGGAGCCATTTCCGGTTTATCCAACGTATCTTTTAAATAGACGTAGACTTGTCGGTAGGTTTCATTTCGTCTCCCTTCCACTGCTCCATGCTCAAGGACGCCTTTAAGTAATCGAGCTTGTTCATGATTAAAATCAATTAATGATTTTGAACTGCTAGAAAAAGGTAGAACATTTCCTGTTTGTTGCATTTGAGGTTGCGTTTTTGGCTTGAATTGCTCTACACTCACCATTGTTCCAATGACTGTTGATACGTCAGATGTTTTTAGTGGATAGCCCATCAGTTGAGCGATTTTCTTGCTCGCTTCATCAATTTCTATAGCAAGCATTTGTCCGACGCCCACTACCACGTTTTTGTATTCATCCTTGCTCATTGCTGAGTCTGCCATTAACAATATTCGCCATCGTTTAGATCCGTTGAAATAATATTTAGCTGTTGGATAGACTAACCCAAATAATCCTTGTTGTTCTAGCCTGTTTTCGATGTCTACTCTCGTGTATTCGCCCTCATCTATATCTATTGAAATCAGGCGTTTTCCTCCGAGGTAATTTTCATCAAGGCGTTCATCATTTTTGTATGTTCCATCTAAGAAATAGGCTAGCTTATACTTCTTAATATGCTTGTATTCTTCATCTGTTGATGCACCAGAAAGCAATTCAATACCGTTAACTTTTTCTTGCTCAATGTTATCGACATCATTTAAAAAGCTCTGTAAGCTCTCTGACGAGCTGTAAGCCATTCCCCTCCCAACATATCCTGTTTTGATATTGAGAGGTATCTCGGTATCAAGAATTGTACGTAGGAGTGTTTCTTGTTCTTCAGCAAATGATTGTTCAATTTCTTTTTCTTTTTCTAGTTCTTCTTTAAATAAGTCTGATTCGTCTTTGTAATCAAACCCCTTAAATTCGAAGGCAGCGTCTGGAATTACGATCCACCGCGCATTTTCTTTGCCTATTTTTTTGTTCGCTGAAAGTTGATGAATACCAAGTTCTTTGATTTCCTTTAAACGAGTTGATACTTCAAGGGAGCCAGCAACCTCCTTAAACTCTGTTGGTTTCATAAACCATTGTTCATCTTTTTGTCGATAAACTTTGCTTTGAATTCGGCTCAAAGCGTCCAATATTTCTGGTTCATCAATTGTTTGCGTTTGATATAAAGCAAACATCATTCGTTCTGCTTCTTCCACGTTTTCTATTTCTTCAAGAATAAGTTTAGGATTTGCATTCCGATTTCGAATCTGAACAAACCCGATATCATTTTGATATTTGAATCGATGCCCTTCATATTGTAGATTTAATGATTTGTCATCCAGAATAATAATTTTTGGTTTTTGCCATGCTTCTTTTCGTTTCCCAAAAAAGAAGGTCCGTTCTGCAGTCTCGTAAATCATTAAAGATTCCTCAAAAGCGTCAGCGACATTTAAATCCAATTTTTTTGGTGCATATGGCAGACTTTTATTAATGCTTGTTGTGTAGTTGATTTTCTTTATATAGATCACTTTTTTCATATGAGTTTCATTTAAAAAAGATTGTGTTAGGTTTAGGTTTGAATGTGTTGTGATTTCATGCTCTTCTAGTCCCATTGCGAGTAATAAGTCATATGTTCGGTTGTACCCTCCAATGGCTAAATAGAGAACTTTTTCTTTTTCTGCTTTTATATATTGATTTAAATTGGTTGAATTTATTCTGTTGTATATTTTTTTTAGGTTTCTACGAGATTTATCAAATAATATCTCACCCACTTGCAAGACAACTCCTTCCGTGCTATATTAGTGATACCCAAGAACAAAATAATTTAACTAGTGCCCTCCTTTAAACTTTGTGAAAAGTTACAAAAGGAGGGTATTTACTTTTTTAATAAATATAATTAATTTATCTATTTACTCGGTGTAACTTTGTAACTTTTGCTTAAAAACCCAATAGTACCAAGGTATTCAGAGGTTACAAAAAAGTTATAAAGGGGGTTACAGTTACAAGAATTTTCTGTTTTTAGATTAAAATTTTCTAATTTAAGGTTATTTTTCTTTTTTTGTAACCTATCTTGTAACTTTTCCATAACCACCTTTAATCCTTTGTTGCTCTAAGTTAGGATTCACTTTTTATCACTTTGTGAAAAAATATTTTGTAACCATTTTTTACCCTTTTATGAGGAAATACTCATAAAAACGATGCGATTGTGAATTTCAACTCGAATTTTCAATAGAAATACTATTTTTAAAGTGTTTTCGATTGTGAAATTTACAGTTTTAGAACGGAAATTCATCTTCTTCGATGTCCATGTCAGTATCTTCTAGTTGTTCGAAGTCATAATTTCTATATGGATATGACGGATTCTTTTTGTTGGGTGAAATCGTCAAATTCATCAAGAATTGGGTGCCGACTCCTTTAGCTAACGCTTCGCTTGCTGAATACTCATCTTCCAAATCCTTTTTGCCAAATTCAACCCCGACCATAGCTGATAATTTTAGTAGCATACGACCATTTTTTTCCAAAACAAACTCTGGCAATTTATCATCAAATGAAATGTAGATAGTTTCTAATCTGTCCTTATCCTTACCAGAAACCACCTCTAGTGTGATAGCGATTTGATCTTGACCCATCTTGCTTGTGCCTGCTTGTGCTGATTTCAAACGCACTGGGTAGTTACCTGCAGCTAGTCGTGTATCTTTTACAATCTTGTCATTTTTTGGATCAAATCCATCCTCTTTTACTTGTTTTAATAAGTCTAATAAGCCCATTTTAAATCTCTCCTTTTTCTGTTTGTTGTAATATAGAAAGCAATTCTGTCTGTTTGACAGTCTGCATATTCCCAATTAGTTGATCTTTTGCTCGTGTTGATTGCGTTGGTTGTAAAATAATTGTTCGTTCTTGCTTTTCTGTTTCTTGATTTTTGATAATAACTAGACGTCCAACTAATGGCACGATACCCATTACAGCGTCGATATTGCGGACGTCCGGTTGGAATTGGGTGTAAACTCGCCCTGATTCCATCGTGACCTCTACTTGCTTCTCATGGGCAAATAGGAGGATGTTCTTATTTAAGTCTTTTAGACTTGCCACAAGGTCCAGTAACACGCGGTCAATGACACCGTAATCTTTAATTTCAGGCATCCCACTAGTCGTCGATGTGGCTTTTGAATTAAGCCAAAACTTTTGAAACGTTGATAGATTATCTATTACTACGTTGTCAAAATTATCTTTATTTTTTACGAGATAGCGAAAGAATGCTTCCAAGTCGTCATGTGGTTTTTTTGAATCCATAACTAGAATTTCAACATTTTTTAAGCCACTTAAAACGTGATACATGCCATCTGTTGAAAATAAAAGCGTGTTTCCTTTTAAATAGTTGACCATGCTTGTTTTCCCTTTTCCTGGTTCGGAATAAATCAAACAGGTCCAATTGTCAAAACGTTGGATAGATTCCGCTTGAATTCGTTTCATCGGATTCTCACACTTTCTGTTTGAACAAGTGCTACACCAGGTATCTCTAGTCCTGCTTTTAATTCTTGTTTTAATTCAGTTTTATCAAGCTTTGATGGTTGCGGAATGTAAAACTCTTCTGGAATGTATTCCTCGCTGTCAATGCGAATTGAAGGGGCGTTCCGTTGAATTGCAATTGTTAACAGTTCCCCTTGGACTTTTTTCTTCCCTACCGCTTCCATTTGATCCTGCATGTAGCGTTTCATATTTTTTACATTGCTTCGCATGGTTTGTTCCCGTTTAGCCAGTCGTTCTTTTTCGGCCTTTATCATATCTGCCTGTCCTTCAATTTCTTTGATAGACTTTGCAATATTTTCTACTTTGTCGTCGAAGACTTCTTCAATTGAATCTAATGTGTCTTTTAATGTGCCATCGTCCAATTGGTCAGCCATTTCAATTACGTGGTTGTAATCTGCTACAAGTTTGTATAATACTGCCATGATTTTTCCTCCTCTTATCGTTGTAAAATTTGACTAATTATTCCTTCACAATAACCATCCACCTTGAAAATAATTGGGTGGAATTTTTGCGACGGCATGCACAGCTGGACTGGTAATGAACTACAATCAGCGATAAAACTCATTACGTAACCAAAGTACGTGCAATTCACGAACATTTGAGTATCTTTGTGCTCGGAATTTATCACAGAAAATAAAGCCGATGTCGCTCCGTTCGTAATGCTTAATTCCGTCCCCTTTACAGAAATAGTTATTTCTTCATCTTTTTTGAAAGCTTTAAGAAATGCAGAAATCTTAGCACAAGTTTCTGGTTCTAAAAGCAATGCAGACTCATTGTTTTTTTGAAATAACTTATCTGTTTCTGGATAGCAGCCTTCAATCTGTGTCAATTCTTTTGGATGTAGATTTAGCGACACTCCTTTAATCCCATGATTTAATAAACGTAATAAAATGTGGGCGTTAGTGGCTTCGATGGCACCATCTTCTCTAAAATGGAAGGCACTTAATAAAGGCCTAGTCTTACCGTCGCCTACAAAATTCAGCAGGTGGCGATAGGTGTTTTGCGGTTTTAATTTCAATATGTTACACTCCTTTTATATAGAATATTTATTTAATGGTCTGTATCGTCTGCCAACGATGCAGGCTCTTGTTTTTGTTCTAACAGTTTTACTATATTGTTAAAGGTATTTTTGACTGGCATAGAGTCATGTATAGATGATTGATATTTGATATCAGCAATCAAGTTTTGCAAGTCGACTTCATCAAGTGTTTGAGCATAATCAACTAGCTCGCTTATTTCTTTACATAGCTTTTCTTTCAAATTCATCCTTATTCTCCTTCCATAGAATACGCATCTATTTCTATTTCATGTTTTTCAGAAAAGCATTTAATCATTTCGACCATTCCGTTTATTTCGTTAATTTTATCTACAGTCATGCTGGTATTAAGATGATGATATAAAACTGTATCCAGTGCTCGAATAGCCCCCCCTAAATATGCGGCGTCTGCAGCTAAATCATCGATATTCTTCATTTACTTTTTCCTCCTCTAATCCGGACAAATTTTATTTGATATTGCAATTACTTTATTCTTGATATCAGTAACATTGTCACCTAGATTCCCAAGTACGCCTTGTTTAATTTGAAATTTTATGCAAAAGTCGTCTCCTGTTGAACTAGCATATTCGAGATTTTCTAATATACGTTCGACCAATTCCAATCGGTCAGCTAGATTGGCCAGTTCTGAAGCTTGTTCTAATAATTCATCACTTGTCATTTATTAATCCCTCCAAATTTGTACTTCACATTGAATTCGTCCCAGTCCATATATAAGCAGATTCCTAGCGGAACTAATACAAGAATTTTCCATTCGAGTGTTGCGTTACCAAACAAAACGCCTAGAATAAATGTGAAGATTGGTAGTCGTAGTTTGCTCATGTCGTCACTCCTCATAAAATGTTAATCCTTCGTTTTGAAAATACTCTTCAACAATTCCAATTCCTGTGTCTAATTTTCTTAAGTTGCTTATAGCGCTCATGTAGTTTATAAGAAATCTTGACGTATCCCGGTTCCAGTAATCCCATAGAAACTCAAAAGGTTCTTTGATAGGTTTGTCTATGTCAACTTCTTGTAATGCTTCCATCGTCGAAAAATAGTCTTTGCATTCCCAACGTTTTCCGTCGAAATCTTTCTTTATCCGAAACCACTCCATAAACTGGCGAGGTGTTACAGCTTGGATTGACTTCATCACGACTGAGTATAATTCCCACTGATGTTCAAGCGCTTCTCTTTCTGAATCTTTCATTTCCTTATATTTTGGACCTAAAAATTTTATGCCATACACTACTATTTTTTCGGCATCTTGTTGAAGGATATCTTCTGATTCTTTGTTATCGAAATCCGTCTCATATTGTCTTAACGCCTTGTAAAAAGCTCGCTCCCACAATCTACGTTTAAAGCCTGTTCTATCTAATTTAATAATCATTTGTCTTCACTCACCAGTTCTGGTTGAATAGCAATTAGTTCTTCAATCTTCTTTTTGATATATTCAAGCTTTTTCGTTGGTGTATCTATTTTTTTATCTAAAACCAAAAATTCATAGCGAGAGACTTTTCCATCTTTTAAATAGGTGTATATTTTTTTATCATCCGAAAATAGCTGAACGAAAATAGTTTCACCGTTTTCATCACGCATCGTATGACCCGGACTCCCATTTGTTGTTTCTAAAACAGACTGACCAATAAATCCTTCAATCGACTCGTCTTTCACGATGTTATAAATTGGCACATCTTCCTTGTAAGCGTTGAAAATAAAATCGATATTTTCTATAATGTCGTCCGCTACTTCCCATACTTCATTTTGTTTATTCATTAAAAATTCCTCCTATTTTTTTTAACAAGGTCGAAAATTTCGACTCTGTTCTATACTGTTTGATAATGTAATCGTTCTGCAGATTTTTCTTTTAAAAACTGTTCATATAAATCGATGTTTATATGAACTTCATTTTTTGTTGGTGCAATGTAGCCTTTTCGAAATTTCGATTGTTTGAATAAGTTAATCCGTCGGTGATACGTCGATTCTGAATATTTGTACTTTTCTTTGAAGTCTTTTTTTGAAAGTGTTCCGTCCATCGTTATTCCTCCTCTCTAGAACTATGAAAAAATATCAGAATTTCCATTTGCAAAGTCAATGATGGCTTGAAGCTCTAATGTCGGACTCCATCTTGGGATTAGTTCCATAGCTTCCTCAAATCGGATTTTCGGAATATCCATATAAGAAGCTACGTCAAAATAATCCTTTAATTGCTTATAGCAGTTACTGAAACATTTATTTCTGATAGATTTATCTTTGTATGCATTTGATTTCATACCACCTAGCGTACTAATAACTGTCGATTTGACTTGGTTGTTTATCCTTCTTCGTTGACTACCATTCAAAGTGGTTTCAGTCTTCAGCAATGCTACGTCACCCTTTACTGTTTCCATTTCTTGGAGTTGGTGAATCATCATTTGTTCCATAGACATTGGTTGGTATTGTGGATTGAAGTAATGATTAACCAATTCTCTTTGTACCGCCCAGGATAAAGGGTCATTCATTGATTTTGTCAACATTGGGTAACCAGTTTGAGTAATAAGAATTAATTCTTTCGTTCGACTGCCGACGAAATTCGTCGCCTGTTTAAATTCTTTCAGTTTGTTTCCAGCAAGATTGAAATAATCTACACCTTCAATAAAATTCTCTCTATTTTCCCTGAAATTTCTTCCTGCCGTTCCTTCCGGACGTTGATGTAATTCGTCAATATCTTTAAAAGTGACAACTCGTTGTTTCTGGTACTCTTTAATTAATAAATCGGTTGTTTGTTCGTTTGCTGCAATTTGTATAGTGTTCATTTGAACTCCTCCTATCGTATTCTGTAGTCTGAAATAATTCGCAAAATAATCTGATTGCCTTTGACATTGTCGAGCTTTCCATTTAAGTAACTAGATAAATCTTGCTTCTTTACGCCATAAGCAACAGCCAAATCAGTTACAGAGATATTATTTTCCTTCATGTATTCCAATACTTTTTGTCTTCCGTTGGCAATATTAGGCACTGTAATCCCTCCTTTTTCTTTGTATTTGTAAGAAAAATAGCAAGAATTCGTAAATAACTATTGACTTTTCTATACGTTCGTATAAAATTAAAGCATAGTTAAATAAGCATAGTTAATCCCTTTTTAAATTAGCGTTCTAAGTTTGCCGACCTCGAATTGTAATTATTAATTAGGTGTATTAATTTTCGCTTCTAGTCTTACTATTTATCTTACGAGTATTACTTTATTACGTTTCGTATAAAATGTCAATCATTTTTTTACATTTCGTATTGAGTTTTCTCGTCTTTACAGGAGGAATATTGATATGACAGTGTTTGAGATGATAAAAAAATTAGCTACTGATCGAGGGGTAAGTGTATCTAAAGTTGCTTCAGACTTGGGTTTTAGCGAAAATCTGTTTTACCGTTGGAAAACCAGTGAACCTAAAGCGAGAGATTTAGAAAAAGTTGCAAAATATTTTGATGTAAATGTAGATTATTTACTTGGAAGGACAGTAAATCCTAATCCATTAGAAACGGAAGATGATAATATCCCGCCCGAATTTTTTGCTATTCAACGAAAATCAAAAATGCTGAGTCAAAAAGAGCAACAGCGCCTTTTAAAAATCATGGAAGCTACTTTTGATGATTTAGAGAATGGGGATTTTGAAGAAGATGAAGACGACGACTTATGATGATATATCGCCTGATTATGGCAAGGCCCAATCTTTAGCTTATGAAACGGTGCAAAACAGCGGTCAAAGCAAATTGCCTTTATCTGTAAAAAAATTAATAAGAAGCTTTCCGAATATCTCTTTACAAAAATATACAGTATTTGCTAAAAGAAGAAATCTATCTTTAGAAGAAGTTTATCAAATTACAAACTCAGAAGAGGGTTGTCTTTGGATGAACGGAAAGAATAAGTTTATTATTCTATATAATGATATGATAGAAAATACTGGAAGAATACGCTTTACCTTAGCTCACGAGTTGGGTCATTACGTTTTAAAGCACAATGAACTTTCAGAGAAAACAAAACTATCTAGATATTCTTTGACCAGTGATGAGTATGATATTTTTGAAAAAGAAGCTAATTATTTCGCAAAGAGATTGCTTGCTCCTATACCATTAGTGGATTTATATATGGAAAATTGGAACGAAATAGTGGCAACCAGTATTGAATATGCGTTCAACACATCCTATACAGTAGCACATCACATAATTACTGATTTGAAGAGAAGATATAAAAGGTCAATGATAGTTCGAGAAGGACATCCTATGGTTGACAGCTTTATTGATTTCATTAACGCTGATGCGAACTCAAAAATTTGTATGAATTGTTTTGGGGCGCAAGATAAGGATAATGATTTTTGCATATTTTGTGGAAATACTCATTTTAACGGTGCTAACGCTGAAAGTTATGCTAATTATTTTGTGGAAAGGGATAATATTATGGACTATTCAAAAATTGAAACAAATGAACAAGGTACTCCTGTTAAATGTCCTAGCTGTGAGTACGAAGGATTGAATGACGATTTTAACTACTGTCCTATATGCTCGACTTATATCCACAACGTTTGCTTAGGGCCTGATTCGAATAAAACAGTCGATACTTTTTTTGGTACGGTACAATTGACCCTTCAAGAAAGAAGTGAAGATTCTAGTAGCTGTGATGGAGTTTTGTCAGGGAATTTTAGATATTGTCCGAAATGTGGCGCTACTACATCATACAAAGTTCAAGGGTTACTAAAAAATTGGGATTTGGAAAAGGAACTTAAGGAAGACCCACCTTTCTAAAATAAAAAAACACGCCCCATCCGTCGAAAGATTGGCGTGCAGTACAAAATAAACAATAGGCTTATTTAGTCACGCTTATTGTATCAAAAAATAGGAGCTGATACAAATGTGGATTGAAGAAATGCCGGACGGCAGATTCAAGTATATTGAACGCTATGAGGACCCATTAACGGGGAAATTGAAACGTATGTCGGTGCTTTGCCCCAACAAGACGAGACAAACGCAAAAGGAAGCTATGTACATTTTGAATAATAAGATTGCCGATAAACTAAATGAGTTGGAAAATGCTTTGCCAGAAATTACGTTTATCGACTTGTATAACGAATGGTATGAGCGCTATAAGAAGCAAGTAGCAGAAGGAACTTACCTCCCTACAAAAAACTTGATGAAAGCAGTAATTGCTGATGTGGGTGAAAATACATTGGTGTCTAGAATTGACGATCGTCTTCTTGGTGACATTTTAGATAGATATTTATATGAGAAAAATCTATCGAACAAATATGTCAGTATTATTAAGACTAAAATTAATCTTGTTTTGAAATATGCAATTAGAAAAGGTTATATTACCATCAACCCCCTAGACAAAGTTGAATTGAATTATAAGAAAGAATTTAAAACGGGAAAAATTAAAGATAAGTATCTTGAAGACTCCGAATATCAATCACTTATAAAATTTTCAATGAATCATAATGAACGATATGGATTGTTGTTTCAGTGGTTGTATTTAACAGGAATGCGCCCTGGTGAGGCTACAGGCCTTTTAAAGTCAGATGTGGATGTTGATAACACAATGGTGGATATTAACGGCACACTGCTAACCAGAGAGCGTAAAGTATCAGAGATGGTTAAATCAAACCGGACAAAAACTGCAGCAGGGATGCGCAAAATTGGTTTGTCTACAAAGACCATGGAAATATATTATAGACTACTGGAATTAAATCCGAGTGGTGATTTTTTATTTCAAACAAGCAGAGGAACACCTATTTTAATCACTGCAATAAATACGTATCTTAAAAAACATAAAGTCGATATGGGAATCAATCCAGAAAAAAGTTTAAGCTCTCATATTTTTAGACACACGCATATTTCTAAGCTGGCTGAAATTGGAACACCGATGTATGTGATACAAGACAGAGTCGGTCACGAGGATAGTAAATTGACTCAACAAATTTATCTTCATGTTACTGAAGGAATGCGAGAAAAATTACAAAGTGATTTAGAGCTTTTATAAAAGCTTGCCCCTTTTCTGCCCCTTTTGAGCGTATAGGGACAAAGTACTAGTGCTCACTGATTGAAATATATAACAATGATAAAATAAAAACCCTTGAATAATCAAGGGTTTCAACTTCATTCGATAACGATAAATTAACGACGAATTTCTTTGATACGAGCTGCTTTTCCGTGTAATGCGCGTAGGTAATAAAGTTTCGCACGACGAACTTTACCAAAGCGAACCACTTCAATTTGAGCAACACGAGGTGTGTGTAATGGGAAAGTACGTTCTACCCCAATACCATTAGAGATTTTACGAACTGTGTAAGTTTCGCTAATTCCAGCACCACGGCGTTTGATAACAACACCTTCAAATAACTGGATACGTTCGCGAGTACCTTCGACAACTTTCGCGTGAACACGTACAGTATCACCAGGACGGAACGCTGGGATGTCACTGCGTAATTGTTCTTGTGTTAATTCTTGAATTAATGGATTCATTTCTTCTTCTCCTTATTCCAAACATTCTTATGGTACGGACCACAGCGGAATATCGTAATAGTTAAGTGCTTTTGCACTCACCAAATTAGTTTAGCACAGCTTTTAGACAGTGTAAAGTAAATTTTCTTTATAACTATTTTTTGACTTATATCTTCAATCCCTCTTCTATTTTAGCTGAGATCAAATCGTCAAAAAAACACCAAGGATTCCGGCTCTTAAAGGAGCAGTTCTTGGTGTTTCGTTTAGACTAGGCTTCTTCTTTTTTGATCTCAGCTAATAGCTTGCTCATTTCATCTGTCAGCTCTAGTTTTTCTAACATATCTGGGCGACGTAAATACGTTCGACGCAAGGATTCCTTTAGCTGCCATTCAGCAATTAGTTTGTGGTTACCATTGGTTAAGACTTCAGGTACGGCCATACCATTAAATTCAGCAGGGCGTGTGTATTGTGGATGCTCTAGTAGTCCGGTTGAGTGAGAATCTGTTTGCGCAGATGTCTTATTTCCTAATACATCTGGAAGTAAGCGGACTGTTGCATCAATCATGACCATCGCCCCTAACTCGCCGCCTGTCAAAACATAGTCGCCGAGTGAAACTTCATCGGTGACCATTGAACGAATACGCTCATCATACCCTTCGTAATGTCCGCAAATAAATACAAGGTGCTCTTCTTCAGAGAACTCTTCAGCCATTTTTTGGTCAAACTGTTTGCCAGCTGGATCTAAAAGAATCACTCTTTTTTGTGTGTGGGGTGTGTCCTTTTCGATTGCTTTTAAGTTGTCATAGATTGGCTGGACTTTTAAAAGCATGCCAGCGCCCCCACCATATGGATAGTCATCCACCGCTTGATGTTTGTTATCTGAAAACTCACGGAAGTTGGAGACGTTGATTTCGAGTAAATCTTTCTCGACCGCTTTTCCGATGATAGATTCTCCCATGGGTCCCTCAAACATTCGTGGAAACAAGGTTAAGACATCAATTCTCATCGTCTAACAACCCTTCAGGAATTTCAACATGTACGACTCCTTCTTCTAAGTCAATTCGTTTTACTACAGAATCAATATAAGGCAATAAAGCGTCTTTTTTCTTTGGTCTTTGAACGACCCAGACATCATTGGCTCCTGGAGAAAGAATTTCTTTAATCTTACCAAGCTCGGTTCCCTCTTCGTTTACAACGACTAAGCCAATAATTTGATGATAGTAGAATTCTCCATCATTTAAGTGAGCTAAGTCCTCTTTGGAAACTTTAAGAATCCCATCACGATATTTTTCAACATCATTGATATTCGGGTGGCCTTCAAAGCTTAGGATATTAAAGTTTTTATGCTTACGATGACTTTTAACAATCAATTTAATTGGTGATTTATTCTCCTGAAATAAGAGCAAAGTTGCCCCAATTTTGTAACGTTCTTCTGGGAAATCCGTTTGAGAGATAACACGAACTTCTCCTTTGATTCCTTGTGTATTTACAATTTTTCCTACATTTAAATATTCAGTCAAAAAGGTCTCCTCATTTCTTTGGTTATCCGTTTTATTTTAGCACGAGTTACAAGGGAATTCTACGCAGTTTTGCGTATGTTTATAATGAGAGCTAAAAAATTGTTCCGTCATACGAGTTTTTGAACGGTTTCTAAAAATGACTCACATGCAGGTCCGCATTCAGCCAAAAATATTTTTATAAATAAAGTTGTTTTCTAATATTTGCTATCGAATTATTAAACTGGACGAATCAGCTGTAGGCAAGGATTTTCGGGACCCCATAGATCAGGGAATACTTCAACATCCATAAAGCCCATCTTATGATAAAAGGCTCGCGTCTTTTGATAGTAGATATCTGGATGTATCGCAGCTAAAGTCTTCACTTGAAGAAGTGTGTATTCTTTTTTGTGGCACCAACTCAAGGCTTCTTCAATTAGTTGTTGCCCAAACCCTTTTCTTTGAGCTAATTTTAGAACACCCATACAATCGATTTCTGCCGTTTTCTCAGCAGTTTGTTTGATGGATAAAAAGCCAACCACCTGATTTTGTTCTTTAACAAATAGTGTCGCCAAGTGTCTGGTATTTTCTACATATTCTTTTGTTGATTCAGGGAGTCCGAACCATTCAGGTAAATCGTCTAGAACACTTGTCGCTACTTGCGCTTTTTTCTCAGCGTCTGTTTCCCAGTAAATAGTCATAAAGTCCTCCTCTGTCTTCTCTTCTATTATAACAGAAGGGGAAACGAGAATCGATGGGAAGTACCCTATTGAAAACATCCTCAATATCTAGCTTTCATAAACTGATGCCGTTATTGGAGTAACCAAGTTTCATCCATCGTTTTATTGGCGTTAAAGTGTTTTCCGTGTACATCAACTGCAGCATGCCATTCTTTGCATAAATCATGCGGAACGTTTTCTACTAAATGGTCAAATTCTTTACGCATCTCGGTATAGTTTTTGTAGGTGCCAAAACCGAGTCGTGTAAATAATCGAATCGCGTACTGGTCACAAATAAAGACGTTTCTTTCGAATATGTATAACAACATCGCATCGGCTGTTTCTTGTCCAACACCTTTGATTGACAATAATTCTTTACGTAAGTCTGGTGTAGAATAGCTCTGAAACTTATCTATATTGGCGCCATGACCAATAAACCAATGCATCAATTCTTTGATATAGAGGCTTTTTTGTTTGAAAAAACCGGCCGGCCGAATGAGTTCCTGTAGTAACTCCATATCCATATTATGTAGTTGTGTAACAGATAAGTGACCTTCCAAATTCTGCAAGGCACGCTTGGCATTTTTTTCTGTTGTTTGCTGAATGAGAATCATTGAAACCCAGTCTGCTATTCGGTTCTCATCTTGCCACCACTCTTGAAATCCGTAACGCTCAACGAGTCGGTTTAGTACATTGATTTTTTTTGTATCAATTTTCATAATCGTTACTCCTTTATCTAGCCATTAATTAAGGATTGTTCTAATTCCAATCCTATCATAGTATTCCCTTACGAGTATCAAAAAATTCACGATTTGTGAACCTGTTCTATTCTAGACAAATAAAAAGAACTCATAACCAAAATGTTCCTGTTAAACATTGGTTATAAGTTCCATTCTAACTATTGATTCATTGATACGGCCATTTCTAAGGCACTCATAGGATTTTGGTGGGTAACGGTGTAGACAACAGTGCCTTCTTGCCAAACCACTTGATTTGTTTTTGCTCCTGACTGGTTTAAGTCAAGCGTGATTTGTCCGTTATCCTTGGGTGCTGGAAGGGTTGCTTTTTCTAGATAGTCCACTACTTGTTTAGCAAGTGTCTGAGGTTCTTGCCCTTGGACATTGCTTGCCCGAACAACTAAGTTCCAATTGCCCTCTTCCCAAGAAAGATAAGTCGAGCCAGCCGCCCCTTGTTGATAGCCTGTAATCCCGTAACCGAGATCGACTTTTTGACCGCCGTTATCACTGATTGGGTTGACAGCCGTTGTCGCTTCTTCTACACTGTTAAAGGTATTTTTTAAATAAGAAGCAATCGGTGTTTCAAGGTTTAATTGTTTCGAGTTTAAAACTAATGGTTCGCCTAGTGCAAAATAGAGCACCGAAAGCTTTTGATTACTGCCGTCTGAGGCAACGTTTAGGTAAGTCCCCTCATTGATAGGTACAGTGGTTGGCAGTAAGACTTCTGGATAGGCTGACGCTAGTTGCGCTTTTGCATCAGCTGCTTCTTTTGAGGTTGCTTGAGTATCTGTTGTATTGGTTGTTTCAGAATTTTTTGTTGATGAGCTGTTCTTCGATTCGCTACTTGTTTCGGTTGTTTCACTTGTAGCTGTAGTAGAGCTTTTACTTGCACTATCACTTGTTTTATCAGTGCTCGAGACTATTGCCGTACTGCTTGTTGATATTTGTTCCGTATTATTTGATTTTCCACAAGCCCCCAGAATAAACGGCACAAGTAATAAAAGTAGATAAGTCTTTTTCATTGAGAACGCCTCCTTCGCTTAATTATACCCCTTTTTATTTTTGGGAAAAAGTGAAACACTCAACATTAAAGAAAAATAAAGAAACGAGAGTTATCATAAGTGCTGTAACAATACCTAATCTGACAAGATTGGGTCATAATCGAGAACTTCTAGTGAGTGGTGCGGCAAAGCGTCCCCTGTCCTGGGCCTTTTGCAAACTTTCGTCAAAAAAAGAGGTTGGGACAGGAGTGTTTAACTCCGAGAACCAGGTAGGTACTGTGCAACATCAACTCATACTTCGTTGTGTTTTACAGCAATAAGAAGGAATTCACGGAAATGACAAGAAACACGAAAGTCTTTCTTTCGATGTTGATTGATTCCTACGTGGTGTTCTTCAAATTTTTGTGACCAGGTAGGTACTGTTCTACATCTATTTACTTTGCAAATAGTGTTTCACAGCAATTTCAGCTTATTTTTCGAACCTTCAACTCCATGCCTCATGCGTAGAAGTTGTTGAGAGCGGAACAACGTCCTTCAATTCTTAAGGTGTTTCACCTTTAGAGATTGATGAGATCGGAGTATGGTTTTTACGTAGTGAAGACCTTCAACTCTAGCATGTCCCATGCGTAGAAGTTGTTGAGAGCGGAACGCAGTCCATCAATTCTAAAGGTGTTCCACCTTTAGAAATTGATGGGGCGGAGTGAAGATGGAGTTGCTTCTGTACCCACCGTTTATTCGGATAAAGAGAGGCTAGGACATAACGTATGAAGTTATGTCCCAGCCTCTGGATTGTTTTATTTTCCGTCTAAAATATTCAGACGAACTTTTTTTGGGCCCTCTGTTCGAACACCGTAAACAATTGTTCGAATTGCTTTTGCAACACGTCCTTGTTTGCCAATGATACGACCAATGTCAGCGGGTGCCACAGTCAAATTGTATTCATAAAAATCATCAGATTCTACGATTTCCAATTTTACTTGATCAGGGTTAGAAACGAGTGGACGAACGATCGTTAAGACTAATTCTCGCAAATCTTTCATATCCAATCACCCTATTTCTTTACGAATTTAGCTTCGTGGTGTTTTTTCATAACGCCTTCTTTTGAAAGAATGTTACGAACAGTATCAGAAGGTTGCGCACCTTTAGATAACCAGTCTAAAACTAAATCTTCTTTTAAAACTACTTCTGCAGGGTCTTTCAAAGGATTGTAAGTTCCTACAGTTTCGATGAATCGTCCGTCACGAGGAGAACGAGAATCAGCTACAACAATACGGTAAAAAGGACTCTTTTTAGAACCCATACGTTTTAAACGAATTTTAACTGCCATTATATAATTACACCTCCATTAATTTATTCACAAGAGCTAGTTTACCAGTTTTTTATCGACCTGTAAAGCTTTTTTTCTTTACAGTAAATAAAATACCTATTTTTCTCATGGAACACTTGGTTTTCCACTTGTTCATTCATACAAATAAAGGTCTTTTTTTGGCGGTAATTGAATCGTTTTTATTTTGTAAGTGTCTTTGCTTGCAAGTTTTTCGAGAGCGACTTATTATTAGTAAGTAGATTTGATTTATATTTACATAAGGAGGAAATTTGATATGACAAAAAAAATTGGTTTTTTAGTAGGTAGTTTGAGAAAAGATTCATACAGTAAAAAGGTAGCCAAGGCGATCGCGGGTCTATTTCCTGCAGAGTATGAAGCAGTTTTTATCTCATTAGATGATGTAGCGATGTATAATCAAGATTTTGATGATGAAAACCGTGTACCTGCCTCTTGGACGACTTTCCGTTCAGAGGTAAAAGAAATGACTGGTTTTGTATTTGTTACACCTGAATACAACCGTTCCGTACCGGCTGTGTTAAAGAATGCTTTAGATGTCGGTTCAAGACCTTATGGACAAAGCGTTTGGGATGGTAAACCTGGTTTAGTAGTCAGTGTTTCTCCAGGAGCAATCAGCGGTTTTGGTGCGAACCATCATTTACGTCAATCATTAGTTTTCTTAAACGTCCCTACTTTGCAACAACCCGAAGCTTATTTAGGAAACGTTACAGGTATGTTTAATGAGGACGGCACGATTATTGAAGGAACAATGAATTTCTTAAAAACAATCGTCGATGCCTATGTAGCATTTTATGAAGCCAATACAAAAGCATAATTTGTCTTAAATAGTAAAAAAGAGTTGGCCCCCAGTGATTTCTTTGGGGGGCCAACTCTTTTTTATTGCTCTTTTTTCTTCAAATGTAATTCGGCGAAGTTGCCAAATTGCTTCACCTCAAGCAGTTCTAAGTAATTGCGGTAGTTTCCTTCCTCAAACAGGCGAATCCCTGTTCCTAATAAAACTGGGGCGAACTGAATCCACCACTCATCAATCAGATTCTCTTCTAGTAAAGGTTTGATCAAACTCCCTCCACCAACGACCCAAATATCTTTCCCCTCTTCTTCCTTAAGTTTTTTAATGAAGGCTACGGGGTCTTCAGATAGAAAGGTAATTCCCTCTTTATCTGCCTGTGGGCGACGAGAAAACACAAAATTTGTTTTATCCGGGTAAGGATTGTCTCCTTCTAAGTAGTTTAACGATTCTTCAAAGGTTTTTCTACCCATGATTGTTGTGTCTATCGTGTTGATAAAAGAATCATAATTCATAGGTGTCCCATCGTCTGCATCAAATAGCCACTGCAAGCTATGAGACGCATCTGCAAGGTAACCATCGAGGCTAATGCCACCATAAAAGACAACGTTTCTCATTATTTCCCTCCTAAAATGTGTCTGTCCTTAGTTTACCAAAAGTTAAGGAAATTAGGGGATTTTTTGTACTTTTGATGGATTTATTTCCTTTTCTTAAGTTTTTTTTGCGTTTCTTATAAACTTTCAAAATTTTATTTACTCACTCAAGTGTACTATGTATACTAGTACACGTAAACACACTTTGGTTTTGAAAGGAGCTATCCATGGTTTTTATTAATAAAACCAGTAGTAAACCCTATTACGAACAGCTGATGTTAAGCATCAAACAAGATATCCTACAAGGAATCTTGGTTGCTGGGGACAAACTACCTTCTGTTCGTGAGCTGGCTCGGGATTTGATGATGAATCCTAATACAATCAGTAAGGCTTACAAATTACTGGAAACAGAGCAAGTTTTGATTACTGTTAAAGGAAAAGGAACCTTTGTAAAAAAATCCAATCCCACTCAACGAGACGATTATCGGATTGAATTGCTCAAGGGGAAGCTAAAAGATGTATTGATTGAAGCTGGGCATTTACAGGTGACGTACGAGGAAATTGTTGAGTGGGTGCAAGAATTCGAGGAGATGTGGGGAATAAAAAATGAAAATTGAGACTATTTCAAAAACAATTAATGATCGATTGGTATTAAAAGAGATTGACTTTTCGGTCCATGATAATGAAATTATTGGTTTGATTGGTCGTAACGGCTCTGGAAAAACGAGTCTGTTTCGAACGATAGCTGGGCACTATTTGGTGGATTCTGGGGATGTAACTATTGATGAACAATCTGTTTTTTCTCATCCTGAATTGAAACCGTTAATTTTTTATATAGATGAACAGATTCATTTTTTCTCAAGTTATTCATTAAAAAAGATTGGTCGGTTTTATCAAAATGCCTATCCCAATTTTGATGAGAAACGATTTTTTGAGTTGATAGAAAAACAAAATCTCCCTTTAAATAGAAGCTTTCGTGCCCTGTCAAAAGGAATGCAGGGATTGTTTAAAATCATTCTTGCGATTACGACTAATGCGCGTTACATTCTTTTGGATGAACCGTTTGATGGGCTTGATGTAATTATTAAAAAGAATGTCATTCGTTTGTTACTAGAAAGTTTAAGTGATGGGCAACGAACAGTGTTAATCTCCTCTCATAATTTGAATGAGCTAGAAGGAATCATTGATAGAGCGTTAATCTTGAAGGATATGACGATTGTGCAGGATTATCAATTAGAAGAAATGCGTGCACAAGCAAGAAAAGTTCAGATGGTCTTCAAAACGAAAAAAGTCCCTCATTTTATTAAAGAAAACTGTAAATTACTTCGCGTACAAGGCCGTGTGATTATCGCAGTTTTTGAGAATTACACGGAAGAAGTTGAACAGCAAATTCGTGAGATTGAGCCGGTCTTATTTGAAGAATTACCGTTAACATTAGAAGATTTATTTGAAGCCAATCTGAGTCAAGAGTCAGATTATCAATTGTTTAATTAGGAGGATATGATGAGTATAGATATCAAACAAATTATCAAAATGCGTTATCAAAAATTCGTAATCATTGGCATGCTACTTCTAGGTTTGTTTTATCTAGTCAATATTAACTCGGAATTTCGTCAGTGGAAATCAATAAGTGAGTATTATCATTCTGAAACGTTCCAAGCAGACTATGAAGAAAATGTTGAACACTTTGTTTATTATCCTGAAGATGGGACGGTAGCTATTCCTTATAAGAACATTAACGAATATATTCGGGCGAATACTTATTTATATGGAGATGCTAATGGCGGGCAAGATCCTAATCTACTAAGTAATAAGGAAATTAAAAGTGACGCTATCTACCCCAACACATTCTTTATGGAAAATTCATGGGTGTTTATGGTAATTTTCTTTCTACTAGGATTTCTTTTATTTTTTGTTGATCTAAAAACTAATTTTAATACATTTCTTTTTTCACTAGGCGTAACGCGTAGACAGATTTTTCTGGAAAAGCTCAAAGTTGTTGCGGTTCCACTACTTGGGACTCTTCTACTTGCCAAATTAGCTTTTATTGCGAGCATCTACCTATTGATTCCATTCGAGCTCATTAACGTCCAGCTTTCGACACTCTTGTTAACTGCGCTCAATAGTTGGTTAATCACCTTCCTGTACTTCACTTTTGGCTTATTTATCGGTGCGGCAGTTGGGAATCTGATTTTTGCTTTAGTGATTGTGGTGTCATTTTTCGTATCATCGATGTATATTCCTAGCTCGCTCACTAACTATTTGTATGCCATTAATTTTTACAAAACACAAGATTTTGAGCGAAACTATTATCGATATTTGGATTTTTCGATTGAAATCGGAAAGTCTCCAGTTAATTTATGGGTGTGTTTGGCAATGTTTCTCGTTAGTTTACTTCTCGTTTTTATTAGTTGGTCCATCTTTAAGCAGACATCACTTGAAAAAAGTAACCAAAATCTTTTGATAGATAAAAGTCGTTTACCAATAACGATTCTTGTTATCGTGTATAGCTGTTTTATTTTCTGGGGTGAAGCCTTTACGTATGCGTTAACAATCGTCCCTTACAAGTCTATAGATACAGTGTATTTTATTTCTCGCTGCCTGATTTCTGGCGTGCTCATTGCAGTCGTTACGATTGGTGTGATTTATATGGCGCCACTCAAAAAACGCTTGCTTCGTTTTGTTCGACGAGCGGTCAGGTAGGTTAATTATGAAAAAAAATAGCATAAATTATCTGTTTTGGGGCATGTTTTTCCTGTATCTTTTTCTATTATTTCAGGTGGTCTTTTTTAGTCGGATGGATTCAATCGGAATGGGACTTCGCAGAGTCAATCTAGTTCCTTTTGATTCAATCCAGTCGTATCTGTATATATATGAGATGGGAACACGTAAGCTAACTTTTAATGTAAATATTTGGGGCAATATTCTGATGTTTTTACCTTTGGGAATTTATGTACCTTTGATAAGAAAAAAAGGCTCATTTTTTCAAACGATGTGTTTATTACTAGGAATTAGCGTATCTATTGAAGTTATTCAATATCTGCTGATTCTGGGGAGTGCAGATATTGATGATATATTGTTAAATGTTACTGGTGGATTCTTGGGTTGGCTACTCTATCGCCTGCTGTTAGTTTTTCGACGAACACCTGAACAAATCAAAACAGGTATGACGATTCTAAGCGTTGTGGTGGGGTTACCACTGACTCTATTACTGATGTTTCTATTTTTGAGGAACTAAAAATTTAGCAAAAGTACAATTATTCCCGTTACTTAAAGTTAATTACAAAAACCAGAGCTTGAGAAAATCTCAGACTCTGGTTTTTTTGCTAGTTGGTTTATTTTTTCTTCTTTTTCTTCTTTTTGTTTTTCTTCATCATGCGGTTCATGGCCATCTTACCTAGCTTGCCTTTGACGCCGCCACCAAACATTTGGTCCATGCCTGGAATGTTCATATCCCCTTTAGACATTTGTTGCATCATCTTACGGGATTCTTTAAATTGTTTGATCATGCGGTTTACTTCCACCACGCTGTTCCCAGACCCTGCCGCGATTCTTCTTCTACGACTTGGGTTTAATAAATCAGGATTTTCTCTTTCAGCAGGTGTCATCGAATACACCATCGCTTTTTTCCGTTCAACATCTTTTGGATCAACTTTGACATTTTCAATCCCTGGCATTTGATTCATTCCAGGAATCATTTTTAAAAGGTCTTCGATTGGGCCCATCCCCATTACTTGATCAAGCTGTTCGATGAAGTCATTAAAGTCAAAGCTGTTTTCACGCATCTTTTGTGCAAGCTCTTCTGCTTTTTTCTCATCATAATCTTGTTGTGCTTTTTCGATAAGGGTTAACATATCCCCCATTCCAAGAATTCGGCTAGACATACGATCTGGATGGAAGATTTCTAAGTCCGTTAATTTTTCACCCGACCCGATAAACTTAATGGGTGCACCTGTTACGGAACGAATCGAAAGTGCTGCCCCGCCACGTGTATCCCCATCAAGTTTTGTGATGACAACCCCAGTAATCCCTAGCTGTTGGTTAAAGCTATCTGCAACATTGACGGCATCTTGCCCGGTCATGGCATCTACAACTAAGAGGATCTCGTTAGGTTCGGCAATTGTTTTGATTTGTTTCAATTCATCCATCAAAGTTTCATCAATGTGTAAACGACCAGCCGTATCAATCAAGACATAGTCATTTTTCTTTTCGTGCGCTAAGGCCATCCCTTGACGAACAATCTCAACAGGGCTTACTTCGGTGCCCATATCAAACACAGGGACATCCAGTTGTTGTCCTAAGACTTTTAATTGATCAATAGCGGCTGGACGGTAGACGTCTCCGGCAATCATCAATGGACGGGCATTTTCAGTTTTGATTAAATGTTTTGCTAATTTCCCAGCAAAGGTGGTTTTCCCAGCCCCTTGCAAACCGACCATCATAATAACAGTCGGAACTTTTGGCGATTTTGTCAGTTCAACGGTTTCAGAACCTAATGTTTTTGTCAGTTCCTCGTCCACAATTTTGACAATCTGTTGTGCAGGAGACAGGCTATCTAAAACCTCTGCTCCGATTGCTCTTTCACGAACATTTTTGGTAAATTCTTTTACGACCTGTAAGTTAACATCGGCTTCAAGTAAAGCTAGGCGGATTTCCCGCATCATTTCCTTGACATCAGCCTCTGATACTTTGCCTTTTTTACGTAGTTTGCTCATCGCCTGCTGTAGGCGTTCTGTTAAGCTTTCAAATGCCATAGTTTATTCAGTCCTTTATTCATCAATTTCTTGTATTTTTTTCATCAATTCAGGTAGCATCTCATCTTTTGGATAGTGTTCTCTAACATAGAGTTCCATCTTGTCCAATAATTCTCCACGAACGATATAGTCTGAAAATAAGTGAAGTTTCCGTTCGTAATCTTCAAGAATTTTTTCGGTTCGTTTGATGTTATCATAAACAGCCTGACGACTAACTGCATACTCTTCAGCAATCTCTCCTAATGAAAAATCATCTGCGTAATAAAGCTCCATGTAATTCATTTGTTTTTCTGTTAGTAAGGTGGAGTAAAATTCAAAGAGTGCGTTCATACGATTTGTTTTTTCAATTTCCATTTGTCTCGCCTCATTTTTTTGTCATCTCTTGTTGTGCCAACCATTCTTCGTCGGACAATACAGATAGACCTTTTTGGATAAAATAGGCCGTAGCTACTCCGACCCCTTGTTTGCTCTGCCCACTAAATCGACCATCATAAATAAAATGGCGTCCACAAGAAGGACTGTTCTCTTTTGTGATTAGCTGGGTGATTTTCTGTGCTTGTAATTTTTCATAGGCGATACGTGCGCCCTGCTTATATTTTTCAGTCACGTCCACACCCGTAATGGTCAGAACCTTCGCCTTTTTCTGCCAAACGTCAAACCCATCTCCACCAACTAGTTCGGCTGGCTCTCTAGGAATAGGCAGTCCTGAAAGAACCTCTGGACAGACCATGATTGCTTTTCCTTGTTGAACGAGTTCTTTTAACGGCTCTACGGTTTTGGCTTGCCCATCATATCGACAAAACACGCCGCCCAAACAAGCACTAATGCCAATCATTTTAAGACCCCTTTTTGTTCGTGTAGTTGGAAAATAAAATCGCTCCCCCATTATACCATTTATTGTGCGTTTGAAATAGTCCTAAAAGCCTATTCTATGCTAAAATGAAGAAGTGACAGTCATTTTTACAAAAAAATTTTTATTCGTTTTAAAGATAAACGAAAAAAAAGGAGTCAACTTATGAAAAAAGTACTCGTTGTTGATGATGAACCATCAATTGTGACCCTGCTTACGTTTAACCTAGAAAAAGAAGGCTATCAGGTGACTAGTGCAACGGATGGTCTTGAAGGATTAGATTTGGCATTAAATCAGCCTTTTGATTTTATTATTTTGGACGTGATGCTCCCCTCAATGGATGGTATGGAGATTACTCGGACTTTACGCCAAGAAAAAATTGATGCGCCAATCCTCATGCTAACGGCGAAGGATGACCAGATTGATCGTATATTAGGACTGGAGATGGGCGCAGATGACTATTTAACCAAACCATTTAGCCCACGAGAAGTTTTAGCTCGAATGAAAGCTATCTTTCGGAGGATGGCTCCGAGAACCTCAGCAACGGTGACAGAAGAGCCATCAGCAGAGTTTCTTCAAGTAGGCGCAATTCGTGCGGACTTAACTAACTATCAAGTAACGGTTGAGGGTCAAGCAATTATTTTGACGCCGAAAGAATTTGAACTACTGGTTTATTTTATGAAACGAAAAGATCGTGTCATTAACCGGGATACCTTATTGGATCGAATTTGGAAGTTTGATTTTGCTGGTCAAAGTCGAATTGTTGATGTCCATGTGAGTCATCTTCGAGAAAAAATTGAAGTCGATCCCAAACATCCACGCTACCTAAAAACAGTTCGTGGTTTTGGCTACAAATTTCAGGAGCCCCACGAATGAAACAGGTAAAAAAACAGACAGAAGCGCTCGCTGCATTGTTCCTCTTAGTGTTAGTATTTGCCGGAAGCTGGCAGTTAATTACTCATTTTTTTCATAACGAAGTAGTAGCCCAACAAGAAACGTATCTTCAAAATAAAGGGAGCTTACTCATTCGACAGCTACAAGCGGAACAATCTAAAAATTATCCTAAGGTACCCGCTGAAGTGCCCCCTCAAACCAAACAATTATTGAAAAACTATGTCGCCCATTCTACGGAGCGAGTCACCTTATTGACGCAACAAGGTGCGATTCTTTTTGATACAACAAATGAAGCGTTACATGGGAAAAGAGATACGCGTCCAGAGGTTCAATCGGTGCTCTCTGGAAGTGTGATGGGTAGCTCTTTACGAAAGAGTCTGACTGTCAAACAAGAATTATTGTACATTGCGTTACCCATCAAACTAGACAACGAGTTAGTGGGAGTCCTGCGTTTATCCGAGCCAACGAGTGGCTTCTTAAAACAAGCTGAGAGTTTTAGGCGTTCTATATTCATCATATTCGTGTTATTTTTTATCATTATTGGCAGTCTGATTCTCTACTTGATTCGACAAAAAAATCGTCCGATAGAAACGGTCCTACCGGTGTTGAAAAAAATGGTACGCCAGCCGGAACAAGCTGGGGTTATCATGCAAGCATCTGATGAATGGTCGGAACTGTATCGAACGATTAATACATTGAGTGAACAGACGAGTGAAACCTATCTTGCCTATACTGCAACAGAGGAACAATTCTATACACTGCTAGATGAGTTAATGATTGGCGTGTTTATTATTGATGAAGAAGGTCAGCTGGTGTTAGTCAATCCCAAAATGCAAGAGCACTTGGGGATGATAGAGTTTAAACCCAATCAGCTTTATACGGAGGTCGTCACAGACCCACAGCTTATTCGTCTGATTCATCAAGTGACACTGGAACAATCCGTTGTTCATGAAGAGCTCTCAATAAAAGAGCCATCTGAACAGGTCTTGTCATTTAGTTTACGTTATTTAACGCAGGCGAATAAACGTCAAATTATTGGGATTGCCTATGACTTAACTCGCGTTCGTAGTCTTGAAAAAATGCAAAAGGATTTTGTGGGTAATGTCTCTCATGAACTCAAAACACCAGTTACGTCGCTAATTGGTTTTACAGAAACCTTGTTAGATGGAGCGATGGACGATCCAACAACGCTCAAAGAATTTTTACAGATTATGCAAAAAGATGCGCAACGATTACAGAAATTAATTCAAGAAATTCTGCAGCTTTCAAAAGATGGCGATTCTGTTTCTTATGAGACAAAAAAAATTGCGCTCCGTCCCCTACTGGATCAGTTAATTCAAAGTTATCAATCAATGGGAAAAGAGAAACAACTACAGTTTGAGGTGGTTGGAGATAATGGGCTAGAAATTGAGACGAAGTTAGAATTGTTTTATCCAATTATTAAAAACTTGGTTGAAAATGCGATTCAGTATTCTCCTGAAAACCGAACGATTCACATTTCTTATCATCAAGATAAGGCATTGGTTTTATCTGTTCAAGATGCAGGGATTGGCATTGATGAAGAGGATCGTGAGCGAATTTTCGAGCGTTTTTATCGTGTGGATAAAGCGCGTAGTCGCCATTCAGGTGGTACGGGATTGGGGTTATCGATTGTTCAAGACTATACACGACTTTTGGGTGGGTATGTTGAAGTGGAGAGTCATTTAGGTTTAGGCTCGACCTTCACCATCCATCTACCCATTCAATAACAGGTCCTTAAATTGACTGAAATAAAAAAGCAATCTCCTGACTCATTTATAAAGGGACGATTGCTTTTTTATTGTTTTGGGGAAGGTCAAGACCTGCGAGAAATTAGGTTACATTTCCGTCAACGTCACGTTCGACTTTCATATCGGTAATGGGTAGATAACCTAACTCTTTTACAGGTCCTTGCTGGATCTCGTCGGTCATCATAAAGTCCAAGAAAGCTTTCACCGAAGCATCCGGGTTGCCGTTTGTATACATATGCTCGTAGGACCAGATTGACCAACGATTTTCCGCCACATTTTCAGCAGTCGGCGCCACACCATCTATGCTTAGTGCTTGCGTAGAAGAATCCAGGTAAGAAAAAGCAAGATAGCTGATGGCTCCAGGTGTTTGGGCCACAATTTTGCGAACAGTTCCCGAGGAGTCTTGTTCTTGTGTCTGAACAGTGGTTGCGCCATCTAGTGCCCATTTCTCAAATGTTGCCCGTGTCCCGCTTCCGCTAGGTCGGTTTATAACAGAAATCGGTTCATCAACACCCCCAACTTCTTTCCAGTTCGTAATCTTACCCGTAAAAATAGCAATCAGCTGCTGTTTGGTAAGCTCTTTGATATTGACCTCTTTGTTGACCACAGGAGCCATTCCAATTACAGCTACTTTGTGATCAACTAGTTTTTCAGCAGCAATTCCCTCTTTTTCCTCTGCAAACACATCTGAATTGCCAATAGTCACAGAACCATCAGCGACTTGGCTTAGGCCAGTCCCACTTCCCCCACCTTGAACAGAAATTTGGTAGGTTGGATTTTTTTCAGTAAAGCTTGTTTGTGCCGCATCAACTAAAGGCTGGAGTGCTGTCGAGCCAACCGCCACGATTTTGACAGGCTGATTAGTTGAAGATTTATTTGAATCTCCTGAATCTGTGCTGTCGGTTGTCCCTTGATTGCCACAGCCAACTAATAATAGGCTTAAGGTGGTTAAAACAAACGTGCTTTTTTTCATGAGTACTCTCCTCTCTTAGGTACAAACAAAGCTTATCAATTGGATGTAAATACCAAATTGATTTGAAGTAAAGATGTGGTAAAGGCATGTAATGTTTGTGTAAAGATTCAAAAAAGTTTTGTTGATAGAAATTATCGAGAAAGCTAGAGTTAAACTGGTAAAAGGTTATCAGGGAAACTATGGGAATACAAAAAGAGAGCCGCTCACGACTCTCTTTTCCTATTATGAATCTAGATTTGTCCCATTTGTTTCAATAACTTGTTTGTACCAATCAAAGGACTTTTTCTTAGAACGGTTTAAGGTTCCGTTTCCTTTATCGTCCAAATCAACATAGATAAACCCATAACGTTTACTCATTTCACCTGTTGAAGCACTGACCAAATCAATACAACCCCAAGGCGTATAGCCCATCAAATCAACCCCATCAGAAACGGCCTCTGCCATTGCATGGATGTGACGGCGCAAATAATCGATACGATATTCATCGTTAATCGTGCCATCTGCTTCGATGGTATCTAGTGCGCCTAAGCCATTTTCGACGATGAACAATGGTTTTTGATAGCGGTCATATAATTCATTTAAGGCGATTCGCAAACCATCAGGATCAATTTGCCAACCCCATTCGCTGGCTTCTAAGAATGGATTTCGAACCCCACCCAATAGATTCCCAACTACAGTGTCAGCTTCCTCTTGCGTCAAGGTTTCATTGATAGCTGACGACATGTAGTAGCTAAACCCAATATAGTCAACTGGATAACTAGCTAACAAATCCAAGTCTTCTTGAGTGATTTCAAGAGCGTTGGCATCAACACCGTATTTGTCATACGTTCTTTGTGTATACGCTGGATATTTTCCGCGAACTTGAACATCCGTACAGAAAAAGTTGAATTCTTGATTTTGAACCAAAGTAGCTACTTGATTCGTTGGATTTGCATCCAGGCTGTAAGTTGTCGCATAAATAATCATACAGCCAATTTGAATTGAAGGATTTATTTCATGTGCGATTTTGACTGCCTTACTACTAGCAACAAACTGATTGTGCCACGCTTGAAAGACGTTTTGATAGTTACCTGCTCCATTTGATTGAACTAATCCTTGACTCAAGGCTGGGAAATGAAAGGCTGAATTAATTTCGTTAAAGGTCATCCAGTAAGTCACTTTTTTGCCATAACGAGTCAAGACAGTTGAAGCAAATCGTTCATAGAAATCAATCAATTGACGGTTTTTCCAGCCACCATATGTTTTTGCTAAGTGTAAAGGCATTTCATAATGAGAGATAGTAATCACTGGTTCAATATTGTGTTTCAAACATTCATCAATGACTTCATCATAAAATTTTAAGCCAGCTTCATTTGGCGTAAGCTCATCTCCATTTGGGAAAATACGTGTCCAAGCAATTGAAAATCGGTAACATTTAAAGTCCATTTCGGCAAACAAGGCAATGTCTTCTTTAAATCGGTCAAAATGATCAATTCCTTTATGATTTGGATAAATGAATCTCTCTGAATCAATGGTCCAATCGAAATCCTTACCACCAATGATGCTAAACCGTTGTTTTCCGCCTGGCATGGCGTCCGCGACAGATAAACCTTTGCCGTCACGATCAAAAGCCCCCTCTAATTGATTGGCTGCTGTTGCGCCACCCCATAAAAAGTCTGGTCTAAATTTACGTTCACTCATTTGTGCGCCCTCTTTTCAAATTTATTTTACAATAGTTAGAAAATCTTCGCCTTGAATAATTTCTTCTTGGTCTAAATCTACTACGTCAGCAAAATCATTGGTGTTCGTAATCACGATTGGTGTGATGATTGAATACCCAGCTGCTTTAATTTTCGCAAGATCAAAAGAAACTAATGATTGACCCGCTTTTACTTGGTCGCCTTGTTTGACGTGAGCTGTGAAGCCTTCGCCATCTAATTCTACAGTATCCATTCCGATGTGCATCAAGATTTCAATACCGTCCGTTGTTGTAAAACCAACCGCATGACCAGTTGGGAAAATTGTGGTAATTTCTCCGTCAGCCGGTGCAATTAATTCACCTTGTTCAGGTTCAATTGCTAGTCCCTTACCCATAGCGCCAGAAGAAAATACAGGGTCTTTGACATCAGCTAAAGGCATGATTTTACCGCTTAAAGGACTTTGTAAAATGTGACGTGTATTCGTTTCTGCTGCGTGTGACTGAGTGTTGCTAGTGTTTTCTGGATTTTTTGGGTCATCAAAGCCGATGACAAATGTTCCGATAAACGCAAGAACGAAAGAAGCAGCTGTTGCGATAATCGCCATCATAACATTTGATTCAACGCCGTCAATCGTACTAATGAATGAAGGAATTGATAATAAACTAACTAATCCGTTAGCAAAAACTTTCACACCGCTCATCCCAACAACTGCCCCACCTAATGCACCTGTTACGCAGGCCACGATAAATGGTTTTTTCAAAGGTAAAGTAACTCCATATACAGTTGGCTCAGTAATTCCAAAGAATGAAGTAATTGTTGAAGTAAAAGCTAATTGGCGAAGTTTTGAGTTTTTTGTACGTAAAGCAATTGCTAAGGCCGCGCCCCCTTGAGCAATAACGGCTGGTAACAACATTGGCACTAAAACATCATATCCAAGCTGTTCAAGGTTTAAGAACATCAATGGAACAAAGCCCCAATGCATCCCAAACATAACAAATACTTGCCAGAAACCACCCATAATTAAGCCTGCAACTAGTGGGCTGAAACCATAAACGGTGTTAAATAGACTACCTAATGCGTCACCGGCGATAGTTCCTAATGGTCCAACTGCTACAAAGGTTACTGGAACCATCACTACTAAAACGATCAATGGAACCAAAATGGTTTGCAAGAATTGTGGAACCATTTTTTTAACTAATGGCTCAAATTTACTTTGTAACCATACTGCTAAAATTATTGGAATAACCGAAGAAGTATAGCCTGATGGTGATAAGATTGCTGGAATACCAAAGAAGTCTAAGCCAGTTCCCGCTCCTGCAATAGCCGAAATTGCTGGGTAAACTAATGCCATCGCGATACCCGCTGCTAGAAACTCATTGGTTTTGAATTTTCTTGCGGCAGTGATAGCTAAAAGAATCGGTAAGAACGTAAAGATGCCATCTGCTGCGGCAAAAAGAATTTGGTAAGCACCATCTGCATCACTTAACCAACCTAAGACAACTGCTAGAGAAAGAAATCCTTTTAAGACACCGGCTGCCGCCATCGCTCCTAAGAATGGCGTGAAGATTCCTGAGATAACATCGATAAATTGATTTAAAAGATTGCCTTTTTCGCCTTCATCAACAGGTGATTCGCCAAGTCCTGAATCATCTAAGATTGCTTTATATACATCAGCTACATTGCTGCCGATAACGACTTGGTATTGCCCACCACTTTGGACAACTTGAATGACATCTGGATCAGCTTTTAATTTTGCTGTATCCGCAACTGCCTCATCTTTTAATTTGAAGCGAAGACGGGTGGCACAATGAACGAGACTATTGACGTTCTTTTCCCCCCCTACTGCTTCAAGTACGCGTTTCCCTACTGCTTTGTTATCCATTTTTTTTCCTTCTTTCTGTGTTTTATGTATACAAAAAAACCTAAACTGAAAAAACACTTCTGTCCGAAAACAAAGCTTGTTTTTCCAATCTAGGTTTTGCCTGCCAAACAGTAACAATCCTTATGATTGAGTAGAATGTTGATTTTCTCCAACAATTCGTTGAACATGAATCGTTAGGTAAACTTGTTCCGATTTATCAATCGGTTTTTGTTGAGTCTGTACCAAAAAGTCATTGATTCTTTGGACACATTGAAATGCTTGTGGATATTTGGATTGAATGAGTTCGTACAGAAACGCATCCGCCTCTTCATAGACCTCATCTCTTAAATATCTTTGAGCAAAAAATTGTAAATGGGTTACAATCCGCTGATAACTCAAGGAATCCTCATTGAATATCTGCCCAAAATATCGGCTGATGATACTTAAAATATCACGAACCATAGTGGTTGCCGTCATGGTCACCTCCATGTTGCCGTTCGCTTGTTGACTATTAACAAAATGAAAAGCGATAAAGCCTGCTTCATCTTCTGGAAATAAAATACCTGTCCGCTCCTCAATGATTTTGAGCGCATCCTTGGCAATCTTAAATTCTTTTCCATAAAACTTTCTAATCTCAAAAAGTAAAGGATTAGGAATTAAGACGTTTTCCTTGGATCGTTGCAAGGCATAGTGAATATGGTCAGTTAATGTGACATAAATATTTGGAGAAAGCTCAGTTGCTAGCCTTTCTTCTGCCATATCAACGATTTTTTTCACCAGGTATATCTCTTCTGTGGGGACATCTACGAGCAGCTGTTGAAACTGTCCCATGGCTGAAGAATCCTTGAGAATAAATTCTTTTTCGATCTTATCTGTATCTAGAGAATCACCAATTTTTTTCTGAAAAGCAATCCCTCTTCCCATAAAGATGATCTCATCCCCAGCTTCATTTTTTGAAAGAACAACATTATTATTGTAGATTTTTTCGATGTACATTGATGTTCCTCCCCAAAAAGAAAATAAAAAAACCTAGAATCCGCCCTACAAAAAAAGGTTAGCTAGATTCTAGTTTTGCCTGCCGAACAGTAACAATCCTTATTACTGTTAGAGAATATCATAAAAAGCAATCAACTGCAAGCCCTTTCTTTCGAAAAAAACAAAAAAACTGGAATAAATAACGAATTAAATTTTTTGCGTTATTTCTGGAAAAGCTTGAGATAAACCTTAGCAGTTAGAATAATTCGAAAAACACCTCGAAGAAATAACTTGAACATGTGGTTCGTTGGTTAAAACAAGGGCGACAATCCTCCACTTAACCTTGGGACGATTGTCGCGCATAATAAAGCTTTTTTCCAACTAATTGAAGATCTACCTGTTTTTTTGCAAACTTCTAATCTATTCCTACTTACTTAGAGGTGTAGTCAGATAAATAGTTTTCTAACCGTCTCATTGCTTCTTCTAAAACAGTCATTGAAGCAGCGTAACTTAGCCTAACGTACCCCTCTGCTTCGGGACCAAACGCAATTCCTGGGATAATTGCTAAGGCATTTTTTTCAGCCAAATCGACACAAAAAGCCATCGAATCTTGAAGACAGCCTTCAGGAATTTTTGCAAAAATATAGAAGGCGCCAGACGGTTTAGCTACAGTGAACCCGAAAGAAGTCATTTTTTCATAAAGAAAATCACGGCGTTCTAAATATTCTTTTTTCATCACGGCGGCATCATTAATTCCTTCGACAAGTGCTCGTACAGCCGCTTTTTGAGAAACCGTCGCAGCAGAGGTTACCAAATATTGATGGACTTTAATAATCTGATTGGTTAAGGCAGAAGGCGCAAAGATGAACCCAATTCGCCAACCTGTCATCGCATGTGACTTTGAAAGTCCATTAATCAGAATCGTCTGCTCTCTTAGATACTCTGCAATTGAGACATGGGGTTCTCCGTACGTCAATTCACTGTAGACTTCATCACTGATGACAAAGACTGGATATTTTTTGAGGACCTCTGCAATTGCTTGAACCTCTTCTCTTGAATACGTCACGCCAGTTGGGTTACTTGGATAGTTTAAAATAATTGCTTTGACGGCATCACCATGCTCAGCCATCGCCTGCTCAATCATCTCAGGGGAAAGAACAAACTGGTTTGGTCGCGTATCAATATAAACTGGCTCCGCACCAGCTAAGGTAATCATCGGTTCATATCCTGGATAAATGGGTGCCGGCAACAAAACCTTGTCCCCTTTATTTAAAATAGCCAATAGTGTCGCAGAAATCGCTTCGGTCGCGCCGACTGTCACTAGGGCTTCAGTTTGGCTGTTATAAGAGAGCTGATACTTCTCCTTCAAAAAATAGGTTGCGGCTTCTCTGACGTCTAACAAACCAGCCATCCCTGTGTAGTGACTGAAGTTTTGCTCGATAGCTTCTTTCCCTGCTGTCTTCACATGTTCTGGCGTATTAAAATCAGGCTCACCCAACGTTAGTTTTAAAATGTCTGGGATTGGAGAGACGGCTTCATCAAATTGTCGAATGGTTGAAACGGCAATTTGATAAACTTGCTGATTAAATCGATTTTCTAGCTTATTCACACACATAACCACCTTAACTTTTTTTGAAATCTCTAAGTATAGTTATAGTACCATAAAAGAATTTTAAAATGAATTTTTAATTACAATATAATGTATAAAATATGAGAAAATTTCTGGTTGTTTTGGGATGTATAAAATACTCCTGTATAAAAGAGAAGTTGTATCCAGAATTTCTTGAAAAATTATTTATGCCGCGTAGACTACATATAAAAAATCAGAAAATCGCTTGGAACCAGCCGTGTACATGGCTAGCTTCAAGCGATTCATTTGAAAAAATTAAGTATGTCTGAATATCTTTAACTTCAGCATCTGCCACTTTGTTTAGTCGGTCTCTTTTTGAGTGGGTAAGATATGGAAAATAAAAAATGTGATAATTGTTAAAATAAAAGATAAGACGACTACGTAAAAAATGGGTTTAATTGCGATAAAATAAAGCGAATAGTAAGCCTGACTATCAAATAGTCCGCTTTGGCTAAGTCCTGTAGGTCCCAAAATCATTCTCGGCATCAAAGCGATTCCTGTTGTGAAACAAGCGAGACAGCAAAGATATATAGGTGCGAGAACCCTTTTTACACGGGAAAAGTGATACCAAACTAAGAAGACAGTTAATAAGAAATAGAGCCATCCTAATGCTGGGAAATTTTTTAAGATTAGCCACCCGGTTCCTTGTACCGAACCCAATATTTCTGCATCTTTAACGACCGCACTTAACCAACGAAAGGGAAGTAGGACAATCGGTAGTAGCCAAAAAACAAGAAAGATATTTTTATAGTGAATTACTTTTTTCAACCGTACCACTCCTCAACAATTTTGTAAGTATCTATCCCAAAATTTGCTAGATAATGTTTATATTTTTAGCAATATACTGAATTATATCAAACCTAAACGAAATATTGTTTGGGAATTGCTTGTTTTTTTACGAAAGGAGCATTAAATTTTATTCATTTGTGAGTAAAATATTTGTGCATTTTGAAAAAAAGGAGTTTGGTACATAACTCAGAAAGTTATGTACCAAACTCCTTTTATCCGAATAAACGGTGGGCACTAAAGCAACTCCAATCTCCATTACATTCCGCTCTCATCAATTTCTACGCATGGGACATGCTAGAATTGAAGGACTGCGTGTCGCGCTCAACAATTTCTACGCGTGGGCCATGCTAGCGTTGAAGGTTCTTGTTGCACCGTACCTACCCGGTTCTCGAAGTTAACCACTTCTGCCCCAACCTCTCTTTGGGTTGCAAAAAAGTGGCATTTTTTATAATTCTCTCAAATAGACCTTTTTAATCAGTAATTTATCAAATAAATGAGATTGGCTGTCTTGTTCGCCAATCACTTCAGCGAGAATGATCTTTTGGTTGTTCTTTTTTCTTAACTGGTAAATGATCTTACCAGATTCATTCAATTCATTCATCATATCAACGACACCACCAAAACCAGTCTTTTTGGTAATAAAACCAAGAGCAACCATTCGTTCATCCAAATTTTTGGCTGAAATAGTCGCGCCATCAACTAATGTTTGATGGAGAATCATTGCCAGCCCTTCTAGTTCTTCGGCTATTGGAATCTCTGGTTCAGGCTCTGGGCGACTTTGCAGTTCCTGCAGCAATGTTTCGTATTGTTCTTTGGTTAGCATAACTCCGGCAATCTTCTCTCGATTGAAAACATAGACACCTGTACCCGCTTCTCTTGCTTGGTTAAATACATCCATGGGTGATTTTTTCACTTCTGTGATCGAAGATGTGGGAACATCTAGCTTTTTCAGTTCCATTCGTTTCTCCTCCTCGCATTGACAAAAACCATTATATCACAGCTTCTCCCATGGGTTCATGTTTTTCTTCATCTATTTTATTAATTGAAAAATAACATTCGTTAATTCAATTATTAATTCCTCAATAAATAAGGTCGAGATGAAGATCGTCCGAATCGTCTTATTTGAGGATTTTTTTAAGCTATAGTAATCTGTCACACAAATATCTGCGTAGTTAGGAATCTCATTACCAAAGTGAATCGACACGCGAATCGCGCAAAATAAAGAAAAGTGATTCTGTATTAGTTGTTCCAAGTGTTTAAGTTTACTCTCAGATAACTTTAAAAGTAAACAAATATGAATCGGAATCTCAATCTCAGTCGAGGAAAGAATGGGGACAATCATCTGATAGTTATAGAGATTTTGTATCTGTTTATCTTCGGAATTTTTGGTGAAGGCATAGGGTTGGCGATCTGAAATAATCTTTAGGCGTGCAAGCATTTTAGGCTGCTTCTGAAGCTTTTGTGTAATGCGTTCTTTTTCATACATCGTTAGGAGGTCTTCGGTGTGGATAGCTCGGCAAATAAGACGCTGAAGAAGCATCTTCACGAGGATGGTTTGTTTAGCGGGATTAGAAAACTCAGGAAATGTCCGTTGAATGACCAATAACCATTGTTTAATCTCCGGAACAATCGGATAGATAGTGTCTAATGTGAAAGGAAACTTCTCTTTAGAAAAGTCACTGGAAGCCTCTGAGCATAAAAATAGATAGAGATAAAGAGATTCACTACCTGTCAGGCTTAGATGTTTTCTCTTAAACAGCTGAAATCGACTATCTTTTTGAATTAACTGCCAGCAAAACCTAGGCAGTCGAAGAGTATGGACTTCTCGGCGATAGTAAATAATATGTGTCATCAAACTTTCAGACAAAGCTCCTTCGAAAGGTTGAGTAGAGTTTTGAGCGAAAATGAGTTGAATTTTTTTAGGACATAGTTCAGGGAAGTCACGAGCAAAATCAAATGAAAGTTTACAGACGGCCCCCTCTTCGCCTAGCAAAACGGATTCCTTTTCTTGGACATAAAAACCTAAAGGAAACAAGGCTTTGTTGAGTCGATAGTATTGGCGAGTTGTGAAGTTAGTAGTAGCTGGCTCATTCCAAATTGCTTGAGAGAGCAATCGAAATAAAGAGCTTTTAGAAAAAAACAGGACTAGGATTTTGTGCAGGGAGATGGTTTCTTGGTAGTGCCAAGAAACGAACTTATGATCGATATGCAAATTCATTTGTGGAGAAATACGCTCAATTTCGAATAATCTTTTTCGTAAAGTCTTACGGTGTATAGAAAAATGATTAGCTAACTCTTGGAAAGTAAAGCAGCCTTCTCTCATATAGATAAGGATTCGGAGCTTTTGCTGATAATCTTTTTCTAAAAATGAAACCCAATCCATCTCTGCACCTCTTCTCATCGTTCTCACTATTAAAGTACCATAAAAACAAACATATTTGCTATTTTATTTTGGGAGGAAAACCGTTCAAAATTGTATAATGGCTAGAAGTGCCAATCAAAAAGGAGTCGTCTGTGGTTACCGAAATTTTTGGGATTTCAAGTACCGTATTTTAACTAGCTCCAATTTAGCCCAAAAAAGCAATTCTGTCATCACTGACAAAGCTGCTTAGTGTGTATTATATTCTAGTCATCCACATCATTTGACATAGCGCCTCAAAAAGACGGAAAACCAGCTTGAGGTTCTCCGCCTTTTTGATTGAATAAGTAAGGGCGCACAAAAGCCTATCGTCATTCATTTTCGTGTGAGTAACTTTATCTGTCGATTCTTAACGTCATAGCATTTATTGCGACAACAATGGTACTTAGTGACATGAGGATGGCGCCTACTGCTGGGTTTAACAAAATGCCTATTGGGGCAAGAACGCCCGCTGCTAGAGGAATAGCAAATAAATTGTAGCCTGCGCCCCACCATAGATTTTGGATCATTTTCTTACGTGTTTGTTTGGAGAGGTTTAAAAAGTGTAAGATATCCTCAGGGTTGCTGTTGGTAAGAACCACATCTGCTGAGTCAATAGCGACATCTGTCCCCGCTCCAATGGCAATCCCAACAGTCGCACGGGCTAGACTCGGTGCATCATTTATCCCGTCACCGACCATCATGACACGTTTTCCTTCGTCTAAATAGTGACGAACAATTTTTTCTTTATCTTCGGGCAATAATTCTCCATAGAAGGTTTTTATTCCAAGATAATTTGCTACAGCTTCAGCAGCCGTTTTGTTGTCACCGGTTAACATCACGGGCAAGATATGATTTTCTTTTAGTGTATGAATAAATTGTTTGGCTTCAGGTTTAATTTCATCACCTAAAGCAAGTAAGGCAATCAGTTTTTGGTCAATTATCAAATAACTGATAGTATTTCCTTGCTCTTTATATTTGGTTGTGACAGAAGTGTTAAAAGTATAGTTTTGGCGGATGACTTCTCCTTCGTTGACAATACGAACTGTTTTGCCTTGGACTATTCCTTCAAGACCTATCCCAGAAAGATTCGTTAAATCATGGGCTTCATAAGAATCAATATTTTGTTCTTTAATATAGGTCATAATGCCAATTGCTAAAGGATGATTGGCATTTTTTTCTAATGCACCAATGTAGCTGAAGACTTCTGTCTTACTGAAGGCTGAAGTAAATAATTCCAGTCCGGTAACCGTAAATTTTCCTTCTGTTAGTGTTCCTGTTTTATCCAGCATTATTACGTCTACTTGATTGGCCTGCTCCAAAGCATTGCGATTTTTTAGAAGGAGTCCATTTTTGGCAGCAATAGAAGTCGAACGGGCAATCACTAGTGGAATCGCTAATCCTAGTGCATGTGGACAAGCAATAACAAAAACAGTTACCATCCGATCTAGTGCGGTCGCTAAATCAGCCACCAACCACCAAACGATAAATGCGGAGATACCCGCCACTAAAGCAATGTAAAATAACCATTTTGCAACTTTATCAGAGAGGCTTTCAAGTTTGGATTTTTCACTTTGCGCTTTTCTAACCATTTCCATGACTTGGGCAAGATACCCATTCTCACCGGTTCCGGTCACTTGGATTTGAAGCATGCCACTTCCGTTTACTGATCCTCCGATGACGGAATCCCCGATGTTTTTTTGAATTCCTTTAGACTCGCCGGTAACAGCTGATTCATCGACTGTCGAAGTCCCTTTGATAATTTGACCATCTGTAGGCATTTTATCACCTGAACGAACAATCAATATGTCGCCAGCGACCACTTCTTGAAGAGGAATCTCCTCCTCTAGCCCTGTTTTCGTAATTCGTTTAACAGTATCGGGGAGCAACTCAGCAAGTTTTTGTAAAGCATTGCTAGCGCTAGCGACGGCATTCATCTCAATCCAGTGGCCTAATAACATAATCACAATTAGCGTGGCCAGCTCCCAAAAGAAATCCATGACGTGAGTTTGTGTTGTAAAGGTATTCGTTATAAAAGCATAGAGACTATAAATATAAGAAACAGAGATGCCCATTGCAATTAAGGTCATCATGGCAGGACTTTTTTGTTGAAGCTCCATTTTCGCTCCAGAGAGGAAGGGTTGCCCTCCGTAGAAAAATAGAAATGTTGCTAAAAGGAGAACCACCCACTCTGAGCCAGAAAAGGTAAATTGAAACGGCAATCGGATCCCCATCATTGGAGAAAGAACGATAATCGGAATGGCCACAATAAGTGATAACCAGAACTTTTGCTTAAAATTCCCCATGTGCATCGAATGATCCATGCCGCCCATATCGTGCCCTCCATGCCCTATATGCATCGAATGATCCTTGCTCATATCGTGGTCTTCGTGCCCCATATGCATCGAATGGTCCATCTTGCTCATATTGTGGTCTTCGTGCCCCATATGTGAATGATCCATTTTGGTCATATCATGGTCTTCGTGACTCATATGTGAATGATCCATCGTGTTCATATCATGGTCCTTGTGACTCATATGTGAATGATCCATTTTGCTCATATCGTGGTCCTCGTGCCCCATATGCATGTTCTGTTCTGTTTGTTCGTTCTCAGGTGTTTGTTTGGGTTCTATTTCTAGCGATTTCCCCTGTTGTTCTGTCTTATTTACAGACTTGGGTGTTTCATTTGAATGTTCTGACAGTTTATTTGCCATAACAAGCCCTTCTTCCTAGATTTTCTTACGGTTTAAGCTGAGTGAGTTTAAGAGGACACTCACTGAACTAAAGGCCATAGCAGCTCCTGCGACGATAGGATTCAAAAAGCCTAACGCTGCAAAAGGAATGCCTACCGTGTTATAGATAAATGCCCAAAATAGATTTTGTTTGATTTTTTTGAGTGTTGCTTGAGAGAGGTGAATCATTTTTTCAACGTAAACTAAATCATTGTTCATAAGTGTGACATCGGCCGTTTCCATAGCGATATCTGTACCACTCCCCATAGCGATTCCAACATTTGCTAAAGCTAAGGCGGGCGCATCGTTAATGCCATCTCCGACCATACCTACAAATTCGTTGTCCTTTTGCAACTGCGCTACATAATTCGCTTTATCTTCTGGTAAGACCTCAGCAAAAATATGGTCCGGTGTTAAACCGACTTGTTGGCCGATAAACTCAGCAGCCGTTTTATTATCTCCTGTGAGCATATAAACAGAAACATGACGTTCTTTTAATTTCTGTATCGCTTCTTTTGAAGAAGGCTTTACTTGGTCAGAGACAGCAATGGTTGCTAATAAAGAGCTTTCGTTTGCTAGAAACATGACCGTTTTTCCTTGCTTTTCCCAAAGAATTGCTTGTTCTTCGACAGCTGAATAATCGATTTTTTTACTTTGGAGTAACTTTCTTGTACCAGCGTAATAGGTTGTTTGTCCAATCTCTCCGGTTATCCCAGCGCCAGGTAATGCTGTAAAGTTCGTAACAATGTGTGACGTCACTTGTTGTTCTTCTCCGTATGCAACAACAGCTTTGGCTAAAGGATGTTCAGAATCTTTTTCTAACGAGGTAAAAATAGCTAAGGAGTCTTCTCTATTACTATCATAATCTGTCACGCTAGGTTTTCCAACTGTTATGGTTCCTGTTTTATCAAGAATAATGCTAGTAATGTGGGTTGCGGCTTCTAATGCTTCCCCGCCTTTGATTAAAATCCCTTTTTTGGCGCCTAGTCCTGTACCAACCATGATGGCAGTTGGTGTTGCTAATCCTAACGCACAAGGACAAGCAATGACTAAGACAGATACGCTATGAATGAGAGCAGTTTGCCAATCGCCTAAAATAAAGCCAGTTAACAAAAGTGTTAAGAGCGCAACAACTAAAACAGTCGGCACAAATATCCCGGAAATTTTATCGGCAATTTGTTGGATAGGCGCTTTGGTTCCTTGGGCTTCTTCAACCATACGAATAATCTTTGAAAGTACAGTGTCTTGGCCAACTTTGGTTGCTTGCATTCGCAAACTACCATTTGTGTTAACCGTTCCGCCAAAAAGCACATCGTCTGCTTTTTTTTCAACAGGTAAGCTTTCTCCAGTTAACATACTTTCATCGACCGCACTTGTTCCAGAAATTAGGATACCGTCAACGGGGATTTGTTCACCGGGGCGAACTTGAATCATTTCGCCTAGCTCAACCTCTTCAATAGGGATACTGATCTCTTGTCCATTTCGAATGACAGTCGCTGTTTTTGCTTGAAGCGCCATTAATTGTTTGATTGCATTGCCTGTTTTTGCTTTAGCGTTAGTTTCCAAATACTTACCTAAAAGAATTAAGGTAATGATAGTTGCGCTACTTTCAAAATACAAATCCATGTGGTTTTGGCTGAAAAATCCATTATAAATACTTAATAGATAGGCAGCTGTTGTCCCCATGGCAACCAGAACATCCATGTTGGGTGCCATGGTTTTAATTGCATGGTAGGCTCCTTTGTAGTAACGTGCACCGATATAAAATTGAACAGGCGTTGCTAAAATTAGTTGAACCCATGGGTTATGGAAAAACTGGACCCATACTGCATGGCTACCCAATAAAGATGCAATCATAGCAATCATTAAAGGGGCCGTTAATAAAGCGCTGAAGAGTAAATCAAACTTAATTTTTTTCAGATAGTTTTCTTTCTCTTTTTCGATTTCTTGTTTATGGGACTCATCAAAAATAATTGCACCATAACCAATTGACTCGACGCTCTGAATTAATTCAGACGGCGTTGTTTCTTGGTATTGAACCGTCGCTTTTTCTGTAGCTAAATTGACAGTTGCTGAGAGTACACCGGGATGAGCGTTTAGTTCTTTTTCTACTCGCGCTGAACAGTTGGCGCACGTCATGCCTGTAATGACGAAGGTTTCCATTTTTGCTGCTGAAGACATCTTACACCACCTCAGTTGTATAACCAGCTTCTGTCACTTTTTCAGCAATTTGTTGTGCGCTGACTTTTGTTTCATCAAATTTGACTGTTCCTGATTCTTTCTTTAAACTGATTTTTACTTTTTGAATACCTGGTAATTGATTAATGCTTTCTTCTACTTTTGCGACACAGTGGTTACAGCTCATTTTTGAAATGGAAAAATTTTGTTTCATGATTGGTTCCTCCTAAAGTTTAAGTTTGGTTGTGTATTTCTTATTTCTATTGGTGATGGTTACAGTTGCATTGGCCTGGAATACAATTACAGGCAATGTCTGAGACGGGTTCTTTTTTCTCTAGTTCAGCCATAATTAATTGAAGATCTTCTTTTGTTAGCGTAGCTTCAGCGACTAAATCGGCAATCGTTTGACCGACCTTTTTGGCACAGATATGTGAAAATAAATTTTCTGTAGCGCTACGTACTGTGGACTCTTCTGACACTAGCGGATGGTAAATAAATTTTTTCCCAGATTGTTCCGTCCAGACAATTTCTTTTTTGACTAAGCGTCCAAGCAATGTTTTGATAGTTGCTGGTTTCCAATCCATTGACTCAGATAAAATACCACTAATCTCTTGGGCCGTTGCCGCATCTAAGGTCCAGATGACACGCATGACCTCCCATTCAGAATCACTGATTTTTATTGGCTCAAGTACTGTATTCATAAGGTTCACCTCTTTTCCGTTTACAAATGTAATCTTTGATTCTTTTTAAGTTTACAACTGTAAACGGTAAAGGTCAAGAGAAATGTTTAAAAAAATTTTTTTCTTTTAAATTGTTCAACGAATCGAGCGTAAGATGACCTGAGGTTGGGACAGAAGTGTTTAACTCCGAGAACCGGGTAGGTACTGTGCAACATCAACTCATACTTCGTTGTGTTTTACAGCAATAAGAGGGAATCCACGGAAATGACAAGAAACACGAAAGCCTTTCTTTCGATGTTGATTGATTCCTACGTGGTGCTCTTCAAATTTTTGTGACCAGGTAGGTACTGTTCTACATCTATTTACTTTGTAAATAGTGTTTCACAGCACCAGGTAGGTACTGTTCTACATCTATTTACTTTGTAAATAGTGTTTCACAGCAATTTCAGCTTATTTTTCGAACCTTCAACTCTAGCATGTCCCATGCTCAGGCTCCTGAGCACCATGCCTTTTAAACGCAAAAAAAAACCATTTGTCACTAGCTCACTAGTAACAAATGATTTTTTAAATTTTTTATTTTTTAGCATCTAGTGCTTTTTGTTTATCACGACGAGCGATAGCTGGCAAGATCATGCCCAATAAAATCAGAACAATTGGTGTAACAATGTTTGAGATTAATTGGAACCACCAAGCTTTAGGACTAGCTGCGTATTCAACTTTAGGAACCATTCCCAAAATACAAGCAACGGCTGTAAAGAAGAAACACCATGCGCCGAAGATAAAACCGACTTTTGGATTTTTAACAAATTTGTATTCAGAAGTGAATTTTTTATAGGCCTTGTTTAACATCATATAAGCAAAGAACACCCATAGATAACGCATTGGCATAACGACTGAGTTAAGGTTAGTTAACCATTTTACCAATTCGTTCATATCTTGAATTCCTAAGATTGGTAATAAGATGATGATACTTACCAAAATACCAGTTAACACATAGCCGTTAATTAAAGTTCCTTTTGGCGTCCGTTTTCTTAACCAGTTAGGAACAAAATCAGGATCTGCATCTGCTAAAAGAATACGTAGTGGCGCATCAATTGAAAAGGCTAGCGCTGAAATTTGACCAACCATATTTGTTAATGCGTAGATAATCATTAACGTGTTGCCGATGCCATAATAATTTCCTAAGATTTGGAATGCTGCATATGCGCCGTTAGCCATCAAATCTTTTGGCATATTGTCACTTGCAAATAACATCCCCATTGCAACGGAACCTAAGACCGCACAGACACCAACCATAGCTGCAAGGAAAATCATCCCTTTAGGGAATTCTTTCGCTGGATTTCTAGTTGCATTTACATAAGGAGAAATTTTTTCAGCTCCTCCGACTGCAAAGACAAGCATTGAAACGGTTGTAAAGTACGTGAAGTCAAACGTTGGAATGTATGTCTTCACTTGTGTCATATTTTGTGTAGCAAATTCTACTGTTGAGTTAATAAAAGGTGCGGTTACTGCCAATAGAATGAACAGAATCGACATAACAAACATTGCTGTTCCTGCTAACCCACCGATAACTTTCAAGGTAGAAAGTCCTTTTGTAGATAAATATAAAAATGCTAAAAAGATAATTAAAGAAATAACAGCCACTAACTGAACAGACATCGTGTTGACGATATCCCCATTTCCTTGAACCGCCCAACCTAGTGCAATTAAGATTGCTTGTGGTTTTTGTGCAAGGTATGGGATATGAACAACCCAATACGTCCAAGCTGCATAATAAGCTAAACGTTTGTTCATTGTTGTGTTTTCAACCCATGAGCTAACTCCCCCTGGGCTATCTTTGAAGGCCGAGCCTAGTTGTCCAACGATTAAAGCATAAGGGACAAAATAAATTGCAAGAATTAATAACCAAGATGTGACCACTGAAATACCTTGTTGTGCATAGTTATTTACGACGTTCCCCATACCCCAAACCATGTTGAAGGCAATCAGAGCAACGGTAAACCAACGCAATTGTTTTTCGTTCATCAATTTTCTCCTTTGTCTTGTGAATAGATATAATTAACTATGTAATAATAATCATTTTCCCATCAAGTAGCAATGATTGCTTATTTATAGTGTGTGTTATTTTATTCTCTAGCCATCTTTAAGCCATTGTAATTTCATGAAATAAATAGAAAAACAAGTTGAATTCTCATTTTCATCAAATAAAAAAACAATAAATTTAAGCTAAAGAGGAATAAAAAAGCTTCCCCACTCGCGAAATTACTAGAGTGAGGAAGTGGTGTTAATGCGTATCTAATTTTATAATTTTCAGTTAATTATCCAATAATGTTGTCATTTCTCACCGTATTTTTTAATTCTTTAAGCCCATTACTCAATGAATCTTGTTGAAGCTCAATCAAATGGGTATTCCCTTCGATTTTGCTCAATTGTGTGCTCACTTCATCAAGCTTTAACAAGGCTTGTTCTAAGACTTCAATAATCCGTGTGTCTGTCTCCATTTGTCATTCACTCCTCAATTGAATCCATTACGATTTTTTCTTCAGCGGGTTCTTCCGCTTCTTTCGGATGATAAAAGAATTTGTAAAGTAAGGTACAGATGATTGGTAAAACACCAGCAACTAAATAGATGCCTTGAAAAGAAAGAACATTTCTAAGTTCGCCCAAAATATAAGGTCCCACGCCTAACCCTAAATCTAAACCAATGAAATAAGTCGATAAGGCGATGCCGACGCGATGTGGATCCTTGACTGTTTTTAAACAAACTGCTTGGCCATTTGACATAAAGGTTCCGTACCCTAACCCAATTAAAGCACCTGAACATAGGAGCATCCAGCTGCTTGTTGTGATACTTAACAAAAATAACCCTAATGTTAAGAACAAATAGCTTGGGTAAATGACATAATCTTCCCCATGGTTATCGAAAATTTTTCCTGACATTGGACGAGTTGCGGTAATAACCAACGCGTAAACAACAAAGAAAAATGAGCTAGCACTGACCAGATTGATAACTTTGGCGTATGAAGAAAGAAACGAAAGGACACTAGAATACGATAAGCCCATTAAAAAGGCCACTGACGAAATGAAAAGAACACGTTTTTCGATAAAACTATCAAAGTTCCATTTTTTCAGCATTGTTCGGTGTGCTTCTGATAAATGAATATTTTTTACTGGGAAAATGAAGCATGCGACCGTAGTCAATAAAATTGCAATAATTGAAAACATGATAATAAAGTAAAAGTTAGTATAGTTTAATAAGATCATCCCAATAAAAGGCCCAATAGCCGCCGCTAAGCTAGTACTTAATCCATAGTAATTAATCCCTTCACCATAACGTGATTTAGGAATATAAGCTGTAACAATAGCGTTTGTAGCAGTTGAAACGGCACCATAACCAAACCCATTTAACAGACGAATGACATACAAAATAGGAATCGTTGGAATATAAAGATAAGCGATGGTTGTGATTAGATAAAATAGTGCGCCATAACGAAGGACTGCTTTACGTCCAACCAACTCAAGCGTTTTACCCATAAACAAACGAGCAAAAAGAGTCCCAATAATATATATGCCAGAAGCAAGTCCCGCTTGTCCAAGTGTTGCGTGTAATTTATCTTGTGCAATGACCGCGATAATAACCATTAACAAATAATAGACAAGATACACAACAAAGTTAATCAAGGTGATGCTAATAAATCCTTTATTAAATAATTTTTCTTTCTTTTGTTCAACCATTGCTGTTCCTCCATTTATAAGTGTTGTTGAAAATACTTTATGAAATTTTCTACGGTTATTACTATACTATCTTTCAATTTTAAAAAAATTCAGGTTTGTGAATGCTAAAATGAAACAGCAAACAATCAATAAAAAGTATAACGATAAAACACATTAACAAAAAACATTAACATTTGTTGTTGTTTGTTGGCGTGGAATTAGGTTAAATAAGTTGAGTTATCTATTTCGTGAAAACCATTATTCCGCTCAATTTATGGTAAAATAGAGAAACAGCATGCTAGAGAATGGGGGTCAAAGGAATGGACAATCGAGTGTTGCAAGAATACTTGGACAAACATTCATTCCCTGTAGTTGTAAAACTGAAAAAAAAATATTTGACGTATGAAGGAATCAAAGATCGATATGTCTACATATTGAAAAGTGGCGTCATAAAAACCAGTGTCATCTCAAGAGATGGTCGTGAATTTAATTTGCGCTACATTAACGAGTTGGAGATTGTTTCTTTATTAAAGGATGAGTATTCACAAATCACAGATGCACCGTTCAATATTCGGGTGGAATCAGATGAAGCGGAATTATACAAAATTGATCGTGTCCAGTTCTGGCAGGATGTCAATCAAAGCGCTGATTTGCAAGGATATGTGAAGGATTATTATCGTTTTTGTTTGGTTCATTCAATGAAAAAGATGCAACAGATGTTGATGAATGGTAAGTTTGGCGCGGTATGCACACAAATTTACGAGTTATACGATACATTTGGTGTGAAGACGGAGAATGGGTACCTAATTGATTTTGTGGTAACGAATGAAGAAATCGCTCATTTCTGTGGTATCTCTTCTGCGAGTAGCGTTAACCGGATGATGCAACAGCTAAAAGATATCGGTGCAGTTGAAATAGCCAATCGCAAAATTCTTATCAAGGATTTGGAAATTATTGAAGACAATATTATTTTTTAAAAAAACAAAAAAAGTAGCTCCGTGTTGTCATTCGGAGCTACTTTTTTGTCTTCTGTGATAAGTGATTAGATGTTGCTTGTTTAAAGGGCCTTCTCCTCTGTTCTACTGAATGAATTGAGTCGCTTTTAACCAGCTGTCAGCGATGACAGCATGGCCGGCAAGTGTTGGATGAACCCCATCATTGCCTGTATAATGTTCGTGTCCATGTGCGATTCCTAAGGCGTTTAATTTCCCATCTAACGGCACAAAGATTGTCTGAAATTCTTCTGCTAACATGCGGACTACTTGGATTTTTTGATCTAAATCTTTTCGCCAAGTTAGACGATCTTTAGGTTCTGGTAGAACAAACGGCTCCATCAAAACGATCATCGCGTTTGTTTCTTTGCGAATTTGTTCAAGTAATTGGCGGTAGATTTGTTCAAAACGTAGGGCCTCTTCCTTACTTCCAAATTCAGGAGAATCGGTATTGTGCCACGTATCGTTAATTCCAATCAAAATTGAGATCACATCAGGTTGTAATGCAAGACAATCTTCTTGCCAACGATTTTTCAAATCGGCAATCTTATTTCCACCAATTCCTTTATTTATCCATTCGCAGCTCAAACCGGGTAAGCCTTTTGCGACGGTCGCTGCGACTAAAAATGGATAACCGTGGCCCAAATCATGTAATTCTTCACGATTCCGGTTAACATCTGTAATACTGTCTCCAATAAATAAAATTCGTTGTGTTCCTGTTGGTTTGATAAACTCTGGTTTGTTCAATGAAACCCCTCCCATTTTCTTCTTATTATGCCACAAGAGCTAAAGTATTCAAGAAAAAAATTCTTTTTGAGCCAAAAAAACGCTCAAGGTCTTAGCTGAATAGCACTAAGTTCTTGAGCGTTTATTTTTTTTATAATTAAAACAAATACAAAACGCCTTTGTTTATGGGTAAATACGGTTTAATAAACGTGGGAATGGGATGGCTTCACGAACGTGTTCAATACCTGATAACCAAGTGACAGTTCGTTCTAGTCCTAGACCAAATCCAGAATGTGGCACAGAGCCATATTTGCGTAAGTCTAAGTACCAAGAGTATTCGTTCTCGTCTAATCCTTGTTTGCGAATTTGTTCTAGTACAAATTCATAATCGGTCGCACGTTCAGAACCACCGATAATCTCACCATAACCTTCTGGCGCAATCATGTCTGCACAGATGACAACATCTTCACGTGTTGGATGTGGTTTCATGTAGAATGGTTTGATTGCTTTTGGATAGTTTAAGATGAAGACGGGTTGTTCAAAGGAGTTAGCGATAAACGTCTCATGTGGTGAACCAAAATCATCGCCCCACTCAACATCATCAAAGCCGTTTTTCTTCAATAACTCAACTGCATCATCATACGTAATACGTGGAAATGGCAGTTGTGTATATTTTTTCAATAGTTCTTTGTCACGCTCTAATACGTCAAGAGCATAGTCGCAATTATCAAGGACATTTTGAACTAAGAAAGCAACATATTGTTCTTGAACTTCCAAGCTTTGTTCTTGGTGCATAAAGGCCATCTCTGGTTCAATCATCCAGAACTCGATTAAGTGACGACGTGTTTTCGATTTTTCAGCACGGAAGGTTGGGCCAAAGGAGAACACTTTCCCAAAAGCCATAGCAGCTGCTTCCATGTATAACTGACCACTTTGAGAAAGATACGCTTTTTGATCAAAGTAGTTAGTTTCAAATAAGTCAGTCGTGCCTTCTGGAGCTGAACCTGTTAAGATTGGTGGATCAACCTTTGTAAAGCCATTGTTATTGAAAAATTCATAAGTAGCACGAATAATCTCGTTTCGGATTTGCATAATGGCATGTTGACGAGAAGAACGCAACCATAAATGGCGGTGGTCCATCAAGAAGTCAGTTCCGTGCTCTTTTGGTGTGATTGGGTATTCATGGCTTTCACCGACTACTTCAATCGAAGAAATTCCGATTTCGTAACCGAATTTTGAACGGCTATCTTCACGAATCTCACCAACAATCCAAATTGAAGTTTCTTGATGTAAATTTTTTGCTAGCTGGAACATGTCCTCGCCGACTTCATTTTTCACAACAATCCCTTGAAAATAAGCAGTCCCGTCTCTCAATTGTAAAAAGGCAATTTTCCCACTTGAGCGTTTGTTAGCGACCCATGCGCCAATCTTTACTGTTTCGCCAACGTGATGTTTGGCATCAATAATTTGAATTTGTTCCACGTTTGTCTCTCCATTCTATTTCTATCTAGCCATCCCGAGCTTGATTTTTTTACACGTTTCGTTTGCTTTCAATAAATTTTTCAATTCGTCCAATTGCTTCTTCTAAAATGCCCAGGTTTGTGGCATAACTAATCCGAACGTGTTCGTTGGAGCCAAATCCTTCGCCCGTAACAAGTGCTACTTGGGCTTCTTCTAATAAATCATCGACCCAATCTGTTACGTTTTCATAACCACACATAGTGAGCATTTCTTTGACGTTTGGAAAAAGATAAAAAGCGCCTTGAGGTTTTTCTAAATGTACACCAGGTAATGCTTCAACTAAAGGATAGATCTTGTTCAGACGTTCCTCAAATGCACTGCGCATCTCCTCGACTGTATCTTGCGCACCAATGAGAGCTTCCACGGCTGCGTATTGACTGACAGCTGTTGGATTGCTTGTCGATTGAGAGGCAATATCAATCATTGCTTGAATAATTGTTTCATCCCCCACCGCATAACCAATTCGCCAACCCGTCATCGCATAGGTTTTTGAAACCCCATTAATAATGATTGTCTGTTTGCGAATTGCCTCTGAAATTGTCGCAATTGGTGTAAATGTATTTCCATTATAAACTAAACGGCCATAAATATCATCGGCAATAATTAATATATCTTTCTCAACAGCCCAATTACCGATTGCTGTCAATTCTTCTTTGGTATAAATCATCCCTGTTGGATTCGAAGGGGAATTGAGAATCATCGCTTTGGTTTTATCCGTATAAGCCGCTTCTAACAGTTCGACCGTGACTTTGAACTGTTCACTTTCTTTACAAGTAACAAATACGGGCGTACCACTAGCTAGTTTGACTTGTTCTCCGTAACTGACCCAATAAGGAACCGGAATAATCACTTCATCTCCTGCGTCCAGGATTGCTTGAAATAAGGTATACAGTGCGAATTTGGCACCATCTGTGACAACTGTTTGACTTGGTTTATACGTTAAACCGTAATTTGTTTCCAAATAGGTGACAATTGCTTGTCTCAGTTCTGGAATCCCAGCAGTTGGCGTATAGTAGCTCGCATTGCCGTTTTTAATGGCTTTGATAGCTGCCTCTTGGATATTTTCTGGTGTGGCAAAGTCTGGTTCTCCGACGGTTAAAGTCAGAATATCTAGTCCTTGCGCTTTTAGTGCTTTCGCTTTGGCTGAAGCGGCTAAAGTCACTGAAGGCTCTAACTGTTCAGCACGTTGTGAGATTTTCATACGAAATAAACTCCCTTCATTTTTAGGCTTCTTTAATGACGTTCAATTCCTTCCCATCACTAAAAGAAATTAGATAGTATGCTAGTTCATCTTGCCCATTTTTGGTGACAATTTCCCAAGCCGGTTCCTTTTCGTAAAGCCCTAGATTTCGTTTGAGAACTGATTCGCCAGGGTGTTCACTTAAAACGACTTGTTCAGCTTGTTGCTCAGATAAACCATCTTTTTGATTCACTACTTTTACTGTATCTCCCGATTTGGAAATGATAACAGCAACGGCTTGGTTTTTATCATCGTTTCCTAATACACTAAAGTAGGTTTCTTTTCTTGTGAACCAATAAAATTTATCCACCGTTTTTACGTGAGCATACTTTTCAGCAATCTCAACGGCTTCGGCTTTGGCCTGCGCCATGGGACGATTTGAGCGGATATAAAAGATGGACGTTAAGACAATCACCGTTAGTAAAATCGCGATGACTGAAATAAAAATGAGACCGACACGCTTCTCTGTTTTTGCTTCTCTATTCACTAAATGGCGCTCCTTTTCTATTGATTGTGAATGCTAAACTTAGTGAGAATCACTTGGATACAATTATAGCAGATTTTATTTGAAAAAACGTTACTTCAGAGATAGATTATTCTTTTGTTTTTCTTAAGAATTGCTGGATATCTGTAAGCATTTCTTTCATAGTCAGCTCTTTAATTGGCAGTTTTTTTGGTAAAGCATTTTGCAAGCGTCGGCTGTATTTGGCGGTTAAAAACCGTCTATCCAAAATGATTAGCACTCCTTTATCGGTTTCTGTACGGATCAAACGTCCTAAAGCTTGGCGCACTTTGAGAGCAGCTCGAGGCACGGATTCTTGATAAAATGGATTCACGCCTTCTGCTTGTAGAAATTCATTTCGCGCACGAACGAGTGGACGTTTTGGATTATCAAACGGTAAGCGAGTCACCATGACTATTTGAAGAACATCTCCAGGTAAATCAATCCCTTCCCAAAAACTGTCAGCTCCAAACAAAAGGCTGTTGTCAGAAAGTAAGAAACGTTTTAAGACTTTTTCACGACTGCCGGTAATCCCTTGTGCTAACAGCTCGCGTCCCTGATTCAAGAACGATTCATGAAGCGCATAGTAGACTCGTTGTAAGACGTCATGAGAAGTAAACAAAACTAAAATGGAGCGATTCTCCTGTGCCGCTAATTCTTGAATGGTTGTCGCTAAATATTGTGTGTATTCATGTTGTGTAGCCTCCGCAATCGAAATGCCTTCTGCAGGTACATAAACACGTGCTTGATTGCCATAATCATAGGGGTTAGGAATGACTTTAAGCGGTGTTTCAGGCAATCCTAGACGTTGCGCAAAATAGGTTTTGTCGGCACCAATTTTTAATGTACCACCCATATACATGATTTTTTTATAGCGTTTGTACCAAGTCGTTTTAGGGAGCAGGGCCGCGTGGAAATCGTGAATGTGTAGGGTACCGTCTTCTTTATTTTTTGAAGGAACGACCCAATGAACCAATTGATTTTCCCAATTGGTTAGCCAAATAGTGACTGTTTGGGCTTGTTGTTTGATGGAATCAAACAACAAGAAAAATTGAGTTAATGTACTTCTTTCTTTGCTGGCTAGTCGTGTTTGAGCAGGCTCAAGAACCTCAGCTAATTGTTCTTGAAGACTTAGTAATTCTCGATACAATAGAGAAAGTCGCTCAATGGCACGTTCTCCTTCTATAGAAAGCGCATCAAGCTGTTCTTTGAAAACGACTTGCTCCTCTTCTGAAGCCTGTGTCTGTTTTGTAGGAAGTATAGCGTACAGCTCTTGAAAAAAATCAAGTTGCTCTTCTACTAATTCCTCTATCTCTTGTTGATACAAGTTGATTAATCGGTGAACCTTCTCCTCCTTTGAAAAAAGAGTTCGCAGCTGTGCAAAAAGTTGGTTAGGCTCCATACTCTGTTGACTACGTTTTTTAAACTGAATTGAATCAAACTTGTGGTCACTAATCTTTTCAGCAATCTCTGGTAAATGATGCGCTTCATCGATTAGTAGATACTCACTTTTAGGCAGTAAAGGTGTTTCTCGTGACGATTCTTGGACTAAAAAAGCATGATTCACAATCAAGAAGTTACTTTGATCAATTTTTTGATAGAGATGACGTAAAAAATCCTCTCTATAGAAAGATTTTTTCTCTGATAAAGAAGCAATCCCCCGATGCCTAACCTCCTGCCAAAACAGATGATTGAGACTGGTCATATGTAGCTCATCAAAATCCCCTGTTTTTGTTTGCGTGAGCCACACGAGGACCTTCATTTGGTAAAGGGCATATTGTTTTTGTTCGGCAGGTTGAGCTAAGGTTGCCTTAAACCGCTGCAAATCAAGATAATGACGCTGACTTTTAACAACGGTTGCTTGTATTGGCTGTTCCAACACATGATTGAGTAAAGGAATGTCTTTACTCAAAATCTGTTCTTGTAAAAGAAGCGAAACCGTACTGATGATTGCTGGGTTTTCAGGAGTCGCTAGATAGCTTAGCGGAAATAAGTAACCAATCGTTTTCCCCATCCCTGTTGCGGCTTCGACCATGAGATTTTTGCCGGTGTTTTCTTTTGAAAAATGGTCAAAAACTTGGTTCATCAATCGACTTTGTTCTTTGCGATAAGCTAATTTTTCTTGAAAAATCTTTTGTTTCCCAGTTTTTTTTCGAGGGAAGCTGTGCTCTCCATAATGGATTTCTGAAAAAAGTGGCACTTCTTTTTTTCTCAAGGCAAGACCGTCAACTACCTGTAAAGTTTCTGATAGAGGCATTGAATCCTTTCGCATAGAATCAGTTACCTGTTCAATGTATTCGCCGGTATTCATACCGGTCAACGCACTTAATTTACCAATTTGTTCCATTGTAATCAACGGAAGTCTTTTCATATGCGCTTCGATGGTTAAAAATAGTTCAGCGGTTACCTTGGCATCACTGTCCGCTTGATGGGGATTTTCGTGGGCTAGCCCAAAGCTATCTGCCAAGTCCCCTAAACGAAAGCTGGTTTCTGTAGGCAAAAATATTTGAGCCAATTCAACGGTGTCAATTCCTGGAATAGTTAATTCAGGGACACCACAGCGAACTAATTCATGATTCAAAAATGTATAATCAAAATAAATGTTGTGTGCGACAAATGTCGTTTCAGCTAATAAGTTATAGATAGTCAAAGCAATGTCTTCAAAATACGGTGCTTTTTGGACACGGCTATTGCTCAGACCCGTTAGGCTTTGGATTTGTTTTGAAACCACTCGATTTGGGTTTACGTCTGTCGCAAATTGAGAGACTATCCGTCCATTTTCGACGAGCACGCAGCCAAATTGGATAATCCGATCTTCTTTAGGATTCGTTCCAGTTGTTTCAATATCCACAATTGCGTAAGTTGTTGGTTTCACATTTTTCCCTCCCTTTACGCCTTTGTCTGCTGAAAATTATACTACATCTTGTAAAAAAAGTATGCACTTCCTTCTTCTTTCTTGGTCTAGATAACAAAAATGAGGTTGGGCTTACACTCAAAGAGTTTGCGTCCCAACCTCAGTAAACAAGAATAGTCAATAAAAATAGCCGCAGCTCCGAATGATTTCTAGGAGCTGTGGCTGTCTCGAACTTATTTTGAAGGGTCTTACAGATATACTTGAAGAAACTAAGGTGTAATACCCTCCACCAGAAGAAAAGTGCCCTCTTGTCTTCAATTACTAATTATACACGTGGTTATTTTTCAGCCAATTTATCCAAGTGCTTTAGATAACGGAACTTGGAAACTAGATAAAAAATGAATAAAAAGACAAAATAAACGACGATAATTTTTAGATAAATGTCCCAAATAAAACCAGCATCTCGACCAATCATAGTGGTTAACGCTAGAAAGGCCATGCCAAAATGAGCAATCGCAATCAAGACAGGTGGGAAATACATCAACAACATTTCTTTTCGGACAATTCTGTGACGGTCTTTTTCAGAAACACCTAAGATATTTAGTGAGCGATGGTAGCGTCCATCACGGTCTAAATCACCAAATAAGCGGAAATAAAGAATTGAAGCTGAGAAGCTAAAGAAGACAGAACCTAATAAAACCCCAATCATTAGGATGAGTCCATTGGCTTGACGAGCTGCCTGCCAAGTCGAGTAAAGAGAGTCTAGGTTGAAATATTCTTGTCTCTCTGCATCCAAAGCGTTTGCAGGTGACTGATTCTCATCGGTTGTCTCTTGCGTCTTTTCTTCGTCAGTGTAAGAGTCTTCTATATTACTGAATGCTTTTTCCTCTCTTTTAGTCATCTCAGTCATAATTTCTCGATCAATCTCTGGATAATCCATCCAGTTTTTAATATGGAAGAGCTGCACGTGATTGACAGCATATTCCCCATCTTGCTCCTTATTGAGTTTGTTAAATTGGTCATAAAGGGTATCGGAAACAACAGACAGCTGTAGAATGTTTAAGTTCAATGAAAAGGGTAATCGGACAACTTCCAGATTGCTTTTTTTATTAGACATATTCATTGAATAAATAATTGTTCGTTGTGCTAGGGATTGTTTTTTTACTTCAGTTAAATCAGAGTTGCTATTGGTAAACATAAATAATTGATTGTCTTTTATCGATAATTTTGGTAAATCAAATTCTTTGGCTAGCTTTTTATAAGTACTGAAAGAAATGACAGGAAAAGAGTTCTCTCCAAAATTTCCATCTGCTTTCAAAAGAGGAGAATACAGATAGCTGACGGTTTCTTCAAAGATGGGCTCCCCGGTCTTCTTCAATTCTTCACGAATAAAAGAGAAATTCTCTTTTTGCGTCTCCGTATTCGGTGTATCAATGCTTCCAGAATAGACGTAAGCGGCGGTTGTTCCTTGAGTGTTCCCAAAACCTGAGCTGCCAAGAACAGCGGTGACACCAATTCCTACAAAAGCCACGGAAGAAACAATCGCAATGAGTGAATACATCATCGCATTATCCTTCATTCGAAAAATCAATTCACTGATGGTTAGCATATTGGTTCCACGATAAAAAAGTGGACTCTTTTTGAGTAACTTTAATATCAGGATACTCCCTTGTCTAAAGAACAAGAAAGTTCCTATGATTGTGCAGATGACACAGGATAATAGTAAGAATATTAAGTAACTAGAGCCTTGTGTATCTGTAGCAAATAACCAAACAGATAGATAACCAATGCCAATAAAAAGGAAACTTAATAAACCTAAGAAACCATTACTTTTTGGTTCAGGCTGACCTTTATCATCCTCTTTAGCCATTGAAGAAAGCTCTTCGGTTTGTAAATGAAAAAGGCTAAATACAGAGATTAAGAAAAATAGAATAATAAAAATGCCGAAACTAAGTATCATAGCTTTCCAAGGCCAATAAAAATTCAGACCACTTTTTAAGCCAAGTAAATTTTGGCTAATCAGCAAAATAACTTTTGAAAATAGGACGCCAAGGAAGATCCCAATAGTTGATGCAACAGCACCTAATGCTAAGTTTTCAAAGAAGATTAGTTTTCTTAAGTCCTTAATGCTCATCCCCAGCGTCAGGTAAATTGAAAAATCCCGTTTACGCGAATGTAGGAATACCGAAAATGTATACCACAAAAAGATAAAGGAAAGGACGACAATTACCACCTGAGAAACAGGAAGTCCAATGCCAGCAAGAAAGCTAATTTGATCACTACTTGCTCGAATATTTGTACTTAACTGTGGATGGAAAAATAATAATGAGAAGATAAAAAAGACGAATACAGAGAACACGCTACTAAAAAAGTAAGCTCCGTAGCTTCGTGTATTTCTCGTCAAATTACGAATGATGAGGTTTTTGAAAGTCATGACTTGCCCCTCCTAAATGTGCGAGAACCGCTAAAATATTTTGATAGAAGTCTTCTCGGCTGTTGCCACAATAAATATCATTGAAAAATTTCCCATCTTTTATAAAGACAACACGATCGGAGTAGCTAGCAGAAAATGCGTCATGTGTCACCATGAGAGTGGTCACCTTCTTCTGTTTATTGGTCTGACTTAACAGCTCCATGACGGTACGCGCAGACTTGGAATCTAAATTCCCTGTCGGTTCATCGGCTAATATAAGTGAAGGATCATGGATTAATGCTCGAGCGATTGCCACACGTTGGGATTCTCCACCAGATAACTCAAAAATTCTTTTTTTAGCCAATTTTTGAATCCCTAACTCTTTTAGTAAATGCTCGCATTTTGTACGCATTTCACTAGGAGCAATACGGTCAAGCGTCAGAGGCATCATAATATTTTCCTCAACATTTAAAGGGGCTAATAAGTTGTAGCTTTGAAAAACGAACCCAAGATTTTGACGGCGAAAGGTCGAAACCTGTTCTTTAGAAAACTCATGGGGATTTTGTCCTTCAATAAAAACGGAGCCACCAGTTGGTTTATCCAGGGTGGCTATGACGTTTAATAAAGTCGTTTTGCCACTACCAGAAGGACCCATAATACTAACAAACTCGCCCTCTTGAACCTTCAAACTAATTTGTTTAAGAACTTCAACAGGAACGCTTCCCTGATAAACCTTCGATACATCTTTAACTTCTAAAAGTGCCATTAAAAAACTCCTCCTTTTTTCTCTTACCTACAGTTTACAAGACAACCAGAAAAACTCCTATGTGCAAACTTGTCAGTAATCTTACAATGTTGTCACTTAAAATAGTTTAATGGTAATTTTGTGCGTTAGCCCTGTCCGACAGTGATTGTGATAGACAAAAATGAGGCAGACTAGAGGGGGAATACTTTGCGGCTATCTAGTCTGCCTCGTTTTTATGTTAGTTTGAAAGAGTTTGCCAATTGTCGAACAGTATGGAAACAGAAGTTCCGACCCCAACTGTTGACGCAATGGTGATGGAAAGCCCCAGTTCTATAGCTGCCTTTTCACACAAATAGAGCCCCATTCCAGTAGCTTCTTGTTGTGTTCGACCATTTTCACCAGTAAAAAATGGTTGAAAAACTTTAGGTAAATCAGAAGCTGGAATACCGATTCCCTCATCTTTGACAACCAGTGCATAACCGTATGCTCTTATCTCTCCATAGATGGATACATGTCCCTCTTCTTTTGAATACTTGATAGCATTTGAGACTAGCTGATAAAGAATAAAATGAAGCCATTTTTCATCACTTTGAACTTGAATATTTGTAGGAACGGTTAGCTTAGGATAGACGTGATTCCGAATGAAATTTTGTTTCTGCTCTTGAATTACTTTTTTTGCTACCTCGTTTATGACTAACGGGCGAACGACAAAGTCCTCACGTAGGTTTTGACTACGGCTCATCGTTAGGGCAACCATCAGTCCATCTTTTAGGCGATCGGTTTCTTCACTTAAACTTGAGACATCAATTGATTCCTCTTGCATCAGCAGTTCCATAACGGCTAAGGGGGTTTTCATTTGATGAATCCATAAGTCCATAAACTCTCTTTGCTGTTGTTGTTCTAGCTTTAATGAAGTGGTCTCTTGGTAATATTTTAGATAGTGACGGCGGAATAAGTCATCTAATTTGCGACCAACGGGGGTGTCTAATTCGTTCAGTTCATCGTAAATCCCTTTAGAATTAGTTAACTTTTGATAGAAATTTTTCTGTTTATGATAATGATACGCATAAAAAAGAACGATTAAAAATAGACTTAATAAAAAAATATAAAGTAATAAGCGGAAATTTGGGTACCCATCTAGCCAGATAAGAAACAGGACGAGAAAAATAAGTCCTATTTGAAAACTGAAGCTAAGTCCATTTTCTCTAAGATATAGTTTCATGGTTTACTGTTACTCCTTACGTAATTGATACCCCTGTCCCCTAATGGTAAACAAGACATTCTCCATGCCTAAGATTGCTAGCTTTTTTCTTAACCGAGTAATATTTACGGATAAGGTATTGTCATCAACAAAATTCTCGTCATCCCAGAGTTTATTTAAAATCTGTTCTCTACGGACAATATTTGGTGTCGCGGTTAAAAATAAGTCTAGGAGCTCGCCTTCACGTTTTGTTAACAGCTCTGATTGTCCTAAATAGCTCATTTCTAATCGTTCAGGATAATAAGAAAGACCTTCCCAAGTGAGTGTCCGCTCTTCTTGTGTAGGGAGATATTCTCCCACCCTTCGTAAAAGACTTTTCACTTTTGCAATTAGAATTTCATACGAGAAAGGTTTGACTAAATAATCATCTGCGCCATATTCCAACGCCATGACTTGATCCATATTACTATCGCGCGAAGAAATAAATAAAATGGGCACTAAAGAAGTCGCCCGAATATTTCGACACCAATAAAACCCATCAAAATAGGGAAGGTTTACATCAAGCAAAACCAGTTGAGGTTGCTCTTTATGAAACGTCTCTAACACCGTTTGAAAGCTGTCAGGAACGACGACTTGATACCCATATTTTTCTAGTTGAGAAGTAACTAGTTGAACAATCTTTTCATCATCTTCGACTAAAAATATTTTCATAATCTGCTCCTTTAGACAAAATAATCTTATCCCCATCTTACCTGATTATCGACAAGAAATAAAAGCTTTTAAAAAGGTTCCGGAGATTTTTAAAAAACTCTGAGTGGTTTTATTGCTTTGTTGGTAAGAATGCCTCGCTCAGTCGTGACTCTTTTAGGCCCTATTAAAAAATTTCCTACTAAGAGATCTTTCGTTAAAAAAAGACGATTGCCAGATTTTGTGGCAATCGTCTTTTTAGTGCGAAGATAGGGAATGATACACTCCACTCTATTACTCACACATAAATAGTTATATTTGTTTTAAATTTAACTAGCGCATTCTTAATAAGCTCGGGCAATCCAAACTGTATGTTTTGCAGGTTTTCCACTAACCAAGTCAACTGTTTTTTGAACAGGTGCTTCAAATGGAATATTTCTAGTTGTGAAGCCTGTTTCGTCTTTGATTTGTTTCTCTGTTTCTTCACTACCATCCCAGCCGATTAACACAAAACCAGGTGTTTTATTTGCTTCTTTAGAGGCTTGGATGTGTGCTTTTAAGTCATCTAATGTTTCAATATCAAGGTGTTCATTCTCTTTGTTTCTAAGTAACGCATTTTCGAATAGGCGCGTTTGCATGGTTGTTAATTCATTTGTCAGGTAATCTTCTAACTCATCAAATGAAACGGCTTGTTTTTCTTCTACGTCACGGGCTTTGACCATCGCCTGATTGTTTTCCAAGTCACGTGGCCCACATTCAACACGTACAGCTGCTCCTTTTAGCTCCCATTCGTTGAACTTGAAACCAACAGAGTTATCTGTGTCATCGATTCGTACACGGTAGCCTTTATCAGTAAGAGAAGCTTTCAATTCAGTTAGCTTTTCTAAAATAGCTGGATTTTTCTTCCAAGGGCCAACGGGGATTAAAATGATTTGTGTAGGAGCCACTTTTGGCGGTAAAATCAATCCTTGTTCGTCTCCATGAGTCATAATTAATGAACCAATCAAACGAGTAGAGATTCCCCATGAAGTTGTATGTGCATGTACATGCTTGTTCTCGCGATTTAAATAGCGAATATCGAAAGCTTCAGCAAATTTTGTTCCCATATAATGTGATGTCCCAGCTTGAACCGCTTTTCCATCTTTCATCATCGCTTCTACTGAGTAGGTATCAACCGCACCGGCAAAACGCTCTGAAGGGGTTTTTTGACCACGGTAAACAGGAATTGCTAAGAAGTCTTCGATTAGACTAGCATACGCTTCTAACACTCGCTCAGTACGCACGCGTGCTTCTTCTTCGTTTTCATGAGCTGTATGTCCTTCTTGCCATAAAAATTCAGAGGTCCGTAAGAATGGTAAGGTCTTTTTCTCCCAACGGAAAACGTTGGCCCATTGGTTAATTTCATAAGGAAGATCGCGGTAAGAATTAATCCATTCACTAAAGGCCGAGCCGACCATTGTTTCAGAGGTTGGACGTAATGCTAAGGGTTCTTCTAATTTTTCATTGCCGACTTCTGTTACCCAAGGAAGTTCAGGTGCAAAGCCTTCAATATGGTCTTCTTCTTTTTGGAAGAAGCTTTGAGGAATCAGCATTGGGAAATACGCATTTCGAATTCCTTCTGCACGGAGAAACTTGTTAAACTCTCCTTGAATGTGTTCCCAAAGTTCATAACCATCTGGTTTAAAGATGATGCAGCCACGAACGGCCGAGTAAGCCATTAGGTCAGCTTTTTGAATGGTTTGTAGATACCATTTCGAAAAATCTTCTGTTTGTAAGTTTGTCATAATTTTCCCTCCTAAAAATAAAAAAATCGTCTCGTCCATGAAAGGACGAAACGATTGAATTTCGCGGTACCACCTTGCTTGGTTATCCATTTGATAACCCAACTTAAGCCCGATAACGATGGGTGTCGTGTTGTTTTCACAACAAGTCAATTTTAGTAGGTTCTTTACCAAAGTGGGTATCAATCTCTCAGCCGTGAATCGATTCTCTCGGACCATTTGATAAGTACTAGTCTAAAACTATTCTTCTTTATGATAAAAGGTTCGCTGGCAGAATGCAAGTTTATTTTGAATGATTTTTAAAATAAATAAAAAACAGAGGCCATTCATCGGGCTTTATTCAGAGGTTGAGCCTATCGTTTATGCAAAAAAAACTTCTGACAACGAATTGTCAGAAGTTAGAAGTCTACAAGTTAATTAAGCTTTGTTAACGTTAGTAGCTTGAGGGCCACGTTGACCTTCTTCGATATCAAAAGTTACTGCTTGGCCTTCTTCAAGAGTTTTGAAGCCGTCACCTTGGATAGCTGAAAAGTGAACGAATACATCGTTTCCGTTTTCTGCAGTGATGAAACCAAAACCTTTGTCTGAGTTAAACCATTTTACTGTACCTGTTTCCATAATAAAAATCCTCCTTGTGTTGAACACATATTTTGCAATTACTTGAATGGTGAATGTGGAAGATGTTTATTATGAAACAAACTACCATATATTACCGAACAAAAACTACACCACTATTATAGCATAGAATAAAAATCCGAGCTAGCCTTTTCTTAGAATAATTTATGTTTAAGGAATTATTAAATTTAAAGTAAGCGATAGCAACCGAACGTTCTATCTGTTATACTCAAAAAGTATTAAGAAATTAGATGTGAAAGTCCTTTTACTTCGTTTTATTGAAGTCTACTCTGAAGGCGCGGTCATGGAACCGCATAGATTTGAAAGAGGAATGGGTTCAAATTGTGTAGATGAGAAACGAACTACCTTCGATGACCTTGTAAAAGTGACTAATAGTTAAATTGAAACACCAATTTATGAATAATGTAGGTCGTTATTACAAGACTAATAAAATATTTAATGCTTAATTAAAGAGCCTAACCGATTTTTTTCGGTTAGGCTCTTGTCCATTTAGTGGATTACTTTTAATAACGAAGAAATCCAACTAAGCTTTTTTCATCAGGAGCATCCTTTTGATCTAAAACAAAGACTTGTCCACTTGTTTGGAGGACATCACCTGCTAGTTTATTTAAGACTTGGCGACGGTCGTATTCTGTTTCTGGGTTTTCTCCAAATCCGTCTGCTAAGTTTGAGGTTGCGATAAAAATATGAGAGAGTTTCCCCTCTTTTGCGGCTGGCACCAAGTCAACCAATGAATCGAGGAATTTTTTGTTCATTAAATGTTGATAGCTTTGGGTCTCTTTTTTGGCTAGCTCATCCGTAATTTTTTCGACAGCTGAATGAAGGTCTTTTGTCGAGAGCTGCGAAGGTGAAGCTGAAATCGCAATGTTTGATTGATAATAAGGGTTTTTCGCAACTTTTTTAAAAAGTGTTTGGTTTTCAGGAAGTGCATATAAATAAATGGGTAGATTCGCTTCATTTGTAAAGGAATCCTTTAGGTACGTATCAACGGCTTGATAATAATTAAGCCAGTCAATCTCAACCTCTTCGTCTTTCGTATTAATCCCATGATAGCTTTGCCCATCTTTTCCTGAGGCACCCCCGTTGTCGGTCAGTTCATCCCCTAGAGCGGTGACCAAATCGATAGGCGCATCGTCGGGTAGTGTCACCTCTGTCACCTGTTTATTGTCGACTTGATAAAGTTTGATGCTATCGCGAGTTAAGCCCAATAAGTAATAGGAATAATTAAATTGGGCATTTTTGATGATGGCCAAAAGATAGGGTGTATCACTCACATAATACTGATCGTCTACACGAATCGATAAACGATGAATCGATGTTTCTTTTTCTGTTAGAATAATTGCGACACTTGTTGCATTTGTTCGCCAAAATTCTTTACTTGCTAATAGAGCATCAATTTTTTCTTGAAAAGCTAGCCAGTCGTGTCCAACGTATTTTTTCTCAAAGCGTCTTTTTGCTTCTTTTGCAAAATTCTTCAACTTGATCTGATCCTTTTCGACTTCTTGGTGCGCCACGTGCGTGTTTAACATAATAGTGACAAAAGGGCCAGTTGCATCTGTAGCAGTCAATTGAGACAATATTTTTTTACCGATTTCCGTCATAAAATGAACGCCTCCTAAATTGAAAATCTCTTTACAATCCCCAGTGTACCACACTAAAAAAAATCCATACACTAATACGAGTTGTAAAAAATAAAACAAACAAAAAGATAAAATGAGTTTTTTCTCATAAAAAATTTAGGATTTCGCTAGCAGTTATTCATGATTCATCTAGGAGGATTTTGTATAATGTTACTATGCCAATTATCCCGAATTGGTTTTTCATACTTACTCCTACCAAAGAGTAAATAACAACCTTCATTTCCACCATGGCGACGGTCGTGGTGGTTTTTTTTTGTCCTCATTTTTAAGTAAAAGAAAAAATTTATTAATCGGCTAGTCTTCTTACTTTCTAGCCATGGGTTGTTGGCCTCACCCCCTTTAATATATTATTGCGAACAAATTGTTCACAATCACATTATAGGAGCCACCCCTTACTCAGGAAAACTGATCGGTTGAAATAATCTATTTTTGAAGCAAACTGACTGATGTTTTTGTAATTTTTTATTCGTTAGAATTATTCGTTGTGATTAATTGACTAAAGCTATAATTTTGAATTTCAACCCCATCGTTTATTAATGTCTTATTTGAAAAATTGATGAACCCATTTTTGACGTAGAAATCGTAGTTATTAGCGTTTTGAGTTATTAGAGTTAGTAGCCCACCGCCATTTTTTTTGATATAAGGCAGTATACATTGTTGAATAAATTCTTCCCCAATTCCCTCACCTTGTCGATTCACTCTAACAGCTAAAGTGTCTATGTACCAAGCATTTTGGGATAACTGTTTGCAATCAATTTGAGCCGTGTCATAAATTGATAAGAATTTTATAAAGCGTGTTAGCCCTAAGTTGGCTATTAATTTCCAACCACCAGATATAGCATAATCTAAAAAATTTATTTCCGATACATTTTTCTTTTTAACTAATACTGCGGCTACAATTTCTTTTTCAATGATAGTCACAAAGCATAGATGTCTACGAAAATAGGATCTGGTGTTTACACAAAATAGATTACGTATAAACATTTTTTGATTTTTTCCTTTAGGGTTAAAAATATACATGAGTGGGTCATTTTTAAATGCGTCTGAAAATAAGTCAATAATTTGTGGTATTTCTTCTTTTTTTGCGGCACGAAATTCTGTTTTAGGAGTTAATTTTCTTGGATTCTCACTCATAATAAATACCCCACACACAAAAATAAGTAAAACAGAGGGATGTTTCTAATTAGATATAGATAGGCGAATCCACAAATAATCGAAAAGACCATGCATGAAAAACCATTCCACAGATCCCCGCCTGTTGAAATAAAATGAAAAGCTCCCCAAGTTAGGGCCAAAAATAGGCCGCCAAAAGGAGTTGTAGATGTCTTTCCTTGCCACAATTCAAATGCTTTTTGAGCAAATATTACAATGAGCAATACGAGGAATATTTCAATAAAATAGTAGAGATACTGGGTCGTGAAAAGATAAAGGTTATTTTTTTTTTGAAACTCACCAATCACTTTCAACGTTTGCCAATCAATAAAAGTAATGATTTTGCAAATAATTAAGAGAAATCCAACTATAATCCAGTTTTTCTGTTCTAATTTCTGATAACTCAAATAGCTAATTTTTTCAGTCAATTGATTACCATATGCGATAACACAACTACTAGAAATCAGCCATAAAATAGCTGCCATTATCCAATGCCCCCCTTTCTGGCTATTAGAATAATTAATGTAAGTGACCTTGAAAAGAAGGGGCTCTAAAATTCCTAAAGAAAAGAGTTCTAACATAAAAAGAAGAAAAATAACAAAGGATAATACTAGATATTTTTTTGACAGGTTTTTCATTAACATGGTCCTTCCTAAGTGATTAGATAATGTGCTATTCATAATGATACGGCATTGATATAGATTGGATAATTTCATTGGTTTTCGATTTCCAATCAATATCTGATGTTTGGTTGGGCATAATGGCAATACTGGCCAATCCGTGAACGAGTGACCACATAGCTATAAATTTATTTTGAATATCCTCACGGGATAACTTGCTTTTGGATAGCACATCTAATGATATTTTTTTGAAGAACTCTAATGGTTTGATGGAGCTTTCGTTTGAGAGTTTTAAAGAAAAATTTAGTTCACTATTTTCTCTTGAAAATAAGAAATAGTAATAGTGTGGATTGTCGATAAAAAAAAAGACATAGCCCTCTCCAATTTTAAGTAAGAGATCTGACTGAGTATGATGCTCCATCACAATTGATTTTAATACGTCAACAAATTGTTTTTCTATGTAGCTTTGTATATCATTTAGAAATATTTCCTTATTTTTAAAATGTGCATATGGAGCAGCGTTACTCACGCCACATTTTTTTGCCACTTTTCGAAGTGATAGAGATTCTACACCAACCTCATTTATCATCACAATTCCAGACTCAATGAGTGTTTGTTTTAGATTGCCATGATGGTAGGTTTCACTATTCATAAAAAGACCTCCTTGATATTTTTATAAAAGTATACCACCGAATCTTTACACTGTAAAGATTCGGTGGTAGCTAAAAAAGAATTAGAAGGATCAGAACATTGGATGTTCCTTTCATTTTATTTGGCGTTAATCACAACTTATTCACGATCACATTTTAGGAGCTGTTGGCATTCAATAACAGAAACTAGTAATGAATAAAGTATTTGACTTAAATAAAAAAGTTAATTATGCGCCATTTATCAAATAAAATAACGCCAAATAACTTAAAAAGTGACAGGATTTTCATCCTTTATCTTCTCTTTCTCATAAACAGTCGTTTTTAAGAAAAGTTCATTTTCATTTAAATTTTCAGAAGGTATTTTAGATTATCGTCCAATATCTTACTTAACATCACTAGAGAGTTACTAGGCATATAGCTCACTAGGCCTTGGCGGGGACAACCTGATTGATTTAAAACCATTTGCTTCGCTTAAAAATAGTAAAAAGATTTATTTAGGGTATGCAAATATTGTGGATATAACTCCTCTTGAAAACTTAAATAATCTTCATAGTTTTTATTCGTATGGAAATACCGTTGATTTGCCTACAGTTTATGTTAGTAAGGAGCTTAAAACATTTATTTTGGAGCAACCAGTTAAGTATTCTTCACAATTTAAAAAAATTGATGTTGAGGTTCGCCCAAGTCATGACACAAGCAAAGTATTAGAAGTACAAAGATCGAATAATGCTATAATAGTAGAAAATCTTGATACCAATGTAAGTGGTGTAGAGATTTGGATGCAGGGTTCTTCTGAATACTTTGGTTGGGATACGGGTTTCCAATCCACTATGAGATTTAATGTGCCTATCATATGGTATTAGTTTGTAAAATATATTTAATTTAGATATACAATATACTTCTTTTTATTTTTAAGTAGGATTTTATTTTCTTAAATCTGCTATAATAAACTGTCGCCTATCCTACAGTCTTGCGACTGGAAGGAGGTGTGTTACATGTTTGAGATGTTCATTTGCCCCCTCTTTTTCCGACATAAGTCCCCTTCTTTTTTCATTCTAAAGTCTGATGGTCTCATCAACAAAAATTGTTAAAGTGTAAGATAGGAACTTATTGGAGGAGAATGAATGATGTTTTTATTAAAAGGGTTAGTAGTACTTATTTTGATTTTTATAATTTACTCATTTCAAAGGAATTTTCGAGAGTTATATTCTGTATTGGAAACAAAAAATAAACTTTTGAGAATCGCGCAAGCAACCGCTGGATCGGTTATTGGCATTATCGTTGAGGGTATTTAGAATAGGGAGAGACCAGATTTATGTTTGGTGCTAGCTAATTGACCGTTTGTTAAGAATCCCTAATTTTTATGCTACAATTGAGAAAACAGAAAACGGAGATATGTTATGGAAACTATGGGAGACGTATTATTGGTCATTGATTTACAAAATGGGGTTTGTTTTAATGAGGAACAGACAATTGATCACCTAGCAGCATTGACTGAGCTTGTGAATAAACGAATGGAACAATATGCGAACGAGAAACGCCCGATTATTTTTGTTCAGCATTGTGATGAAGAGTTGATGACGGGGCCCCCGCTTGGGCGATTATTCCGCAAATTAATACGACCCTCACGCCCGCATATTTTATCGAAAAAACACATGCCAATGCCTTTTATCAGACAGAACTAGCGAATTTACTCAAACGTTTATCTGTTTCATCTGTGGAAATTTGCGGAGCACAATCGCAATTTTGTGTTGATGCGACGGTCAAATTTGCTCATGGGCTAGGCTATCAAATTTTTATGAAACGTGGAGCAACGACAACCTATGCGACGGAATTTATGACGGCCAGTCAAACGATTTCGTTTTATGAATCAATCTGGGATAGACGATTTGTATCTTTTCTAGATGATTAAGGAAGAAAATTATTGCTAGCTTGAAACGAAATGAAAGAATTATAGAAAACTGTTTGGCTTTCAACGCACTCCTTGATAAAATTCCCATTAAAATGAAATGAGGAATTGTTATGAAAAATAAATTTCGACTCGTTGTTGATGATCAGATTAACTTTGTTTTTCCGACCCTTTCATTAGCAGATGAAATTTTTCAAGTAGTCGATTCGAGCCGTGATCATCTTCGTCCCTACCTGGATTTTGTGGATACGACTCTTTCTGTTACGGATGAGGAAAATTATTTCAAAATGAAGTTAACGAATGAACTGAGTGGCACCGATCGATTATTCTTAATTGAATATGAAGGCCAAATAGTTGGGAATATCGATTTACATTTTATTAGTCAACTACATAAACGCGCAGAAATCGGTTATATGTTAGGAAAACAGTTTACAGGAAAAGGTATTATGACAAGGTCTGTCCATAAGGTATGTGAGATTGCTTTTGAAGAGATGGGATTAAACAAACTATCAATTGTCGCAGATACTGAAAATCTACCAAGTAATCAAGTGGCCAAATCAAGTGGTTTTACTTTGGTTGGAACCGATCGTCAAGATGTAACTATCTATGGCGAGCTTCGGGATATGAACCGCTATGCACTTTTGAAAGAAGACTGGCATAAATAAGAAGGCACTTTGTCAAATGGTGTTGTTTTAAAAATAAGTCACAGAATTGAGAACACTTTTGGTGTTCTCTTTTTGTTTTTTAAATGAGTTCACAGAGACCTTGTTGGACTAGAATCCGCAGGCGTAGATGGCGAAATGTTCGGAATCCAAAGGCAATACGTTTGATTACTTTGATTAGGTTGTTTTTTCCTTCTAGTTTCCCGTTAGAATAGCTGTACATCAAGGCATTACAAATGGCTTTTCGATGCTTTCGCAGGTAGAGAATGGCTTTCTTGAATCCTTTATTCAATTGCGCAGGAAGTTGGTCGATACAAGTAAAGAAGCCCTCATAATCCTTAGTTTCAAAGGTTTCTAAGAGTTCTTGATAAATTTCATAGCTTTCTCTGAGGTCAGAATCCACGGTTAGGAGATGGTCCAAAACCTCTGATTCTGTTACATATCTCTTTTGAAAGAGGGGAAACTGCTTGAGCGCACTGTAGTTGATATTTTTATGTTTCTTTAAAAGAGTCCGCCAATATTTTTTTAACTTGCGATAGTCCTTTTGGGCAAGGGCATCACTTTTTTTTAGTTGATTCATTGTTTGAATTCGTTGTTTATTAAAAGCTCTACTCAGTTGTTGAATCACATGAAATCGATCAATCGAAATTTTGGCGTAAGGAAATACATCTTTTACAAAGCTACTATAAGAAGCATTCATGTCCATGACAATATGGGTGACTTTCTTTCGTGCCTTTAGCGTAAAACGCTGAAAATACGCACGTAGCTTGAAGTTTCTTCGGTCGCTTAAAATGTCAAAAATTTGTCCTGTATCTGCGTCACTGACAATAAAACACATGGCTCCTTCACAATCTTTCGTTCCTTTAAACTCGTCAATCAATAAATGAGCTGGCAAGTAATGAGGGTTAAAACGGGGTTCTCTATGAAAAGAGTCTAGAACTCGTTCAACCGTTTTAAAAGAGACAAAATAGCGTTCGCCAATATCTTTCATTGAAATTTTCCGCTTCAAATCAATGGCAATAGCGAATTTCAATGGGTTCGAAATGTAACAATTTTCCTGAACATAGGTCGTCTGGGCAGAAAAAGTGGCGGTACATTGTTTACAACGGAAGCGCTGCTTAAATAACCGTAAGTAGGTAGGAACCTCTTGATACGGAATGAGCTGAATAAGACTCTCATAATACGCATGACGAATAATACAGTGTCCTTCATTGACAGAGCCGCAAGCAGGGCAACAAGAAGGTGTATAAGTAAGTACACCGGTAAAGACGTTGGATAGCTTGCCGGAGATCGTTTCTTTAGATAAGGGGTCCTCTACAAAGTAAAGGTTTGGATCTTTTATATTTAATAATTTTTTTATCAATTCACTTGTCTTTTCCTGTTTTTTTCTGTTAATCTTAGTTATAGGCATTTGGTTTCTCCTTCTATATTTTGTTTAGGCGACTTAATTATAGAGGAACCAAATGCTTTTTGTTATAAAAAAATTTGGAGTTCCTACTCATTTTTTGAGTAACAACACCAAATATTATAGAGCCAATAAGAAAAAACTGGACGAATGTGCCAGTTTTTTTTGTGGTCTCTGCGCTAGTTTTCTGAAGTGATTCTGATAGCTTTCTGAAAGAAAAGTAGAATCAGTCAATCGCTTCCAAAGTTCGCAAAATCTTCACAAATACTTACCGAATTCTACACCTTTCCTTAGGTAAAAGTTTATTTCTTTCCTGTATACTATGTTTATTAGGTGGATGAACAAGGATGTTCCGTTCGTAGGATATGAAATCGGATGATTTTTTCTTCTTCACAAGGTGTAGGTTCGAATCCTACCTTCCACGTTACAAATGATGAGAGGCGGAATAAATGATGATTAATACATTAACAGTCGTAACGTTAGTTCTATTAACAGGAATTTCTTTATATGGGTTAAGTAATTATATGCAAAAAGAAAGTCAACAAGTGAGAGTACCAGAAAAAGCCAAAAGAGATCGTCTTCCATGACGATTTTTTTTTGACATTTTTTTATCTATCCATTTTTCATGGCTTTCTTAAGGTTTTCTATCAATCATTGAAACTAAGTGGAGTCTCTGATACACTTTAGACTTAGAAATTTATTATATGAGGAGAATGACACATGTCCCGAAAAAAAAGTCCGTTTCTTTTAGTACTAATCAGTCTTTTATTATGTTGTACGCCATTATTTACCGATGTTTCTGTTTTTGCAAAAGAAACGGCCCCAGAAAAAAGTGGGACTTTTTCAATTAAGGCTGCTGCTGCTTTCTCTATAGATGTTAATAGCGGTAAGGTTTTGTACAATCAAGAGGGGGATTCACCGATGGGAATTGCCTCTGTGACAAAGATTATCAGTATGTACATTGTGTTAAGTGAAGTGAACAAGGGAAATCTTTCTTGGGAAGATACCGTACCTATCTCAGCATATGCTGCAGACTTGAGTATCACTCCTGATTTATCTAATGTCCCTTTACATGAAGAAAGTACGTATACAGTGAAAGATTTATTTGATGCGAGTATGATTCAATCAGCGAATGCCGCAGTCGTTGCTTTGGCGGAAAAAATCGCAGGTAGCGAGCCAAATTTTGTTGATTTAATGAAAAAGCAGCTAGTAGATTGGGGAATCCAAGACGCTAAAGTGGTGAATAGCTCAGGCCTAAATAACTCTTACCTTGGCGAAAATATTTATGAAGGTAGTTCATCAGCAGATGAAAATGAGCTTTCTGCTAGAGATGTCGCGATTGTCGCACGTCACCTGATTCTTGATTATCCTGAAATTTTGGATGTGACAAAAATAGCTTCGAAAATGTTCGGAGAAAATACCTCTGATCCTGTTGAAATGGTGAATTGGAATTGGATGTTGCCTGGGTTTATTAACGCAAAAGAAGGCGTTGATGGGTTAAAAACAGGAACTACGGAGTTGGCAGGGGCTTGTTTTGTGGGAACCATGAGTAAAGATGGACAACGAATTATTACCGTCGTCCTTAATGCGACGGATCATTCAAAGAATCCAAGTGCTCGGTTTGATGAAACGAGTAAGTTAATGGATTATAGTTTTGACAACTGGTCGCAAAAAGAAATTAGTCAGAAAGGTACTGTAATTCCAAATTTAGAGACGGTTAAAGTACAAGACGGAAAAAAAGAAACGGTTACTGTTAGCCTAGCTGAGCCAATAAAAATGTGGGTTAGAAACGATATGGATACTAATAAATTAACAATCATCCCTACCGTTGATGACAAAATAGTTGTGGATGGAACCGTTGAAGCGCCAATTACTGAAGGTGATGTGATTGGTAAAGCTGAACTTTCTCTGATTCAAGATACATTGGGGTATCTTGACAACTCAGTTAAACATGAAACGGATATCAAAATAGATAGCACCATTGATAAAGCCAACTTTATTGAATTAGCTTGGCGTTCTATTTCAGACTTCTTCTCTAATCTGTTCTAATAATCGCCAATCTAACCAAATAATTTGAACATCAAACATCAGTGAGTTGCTCGTTTGGGGCGCTCACTGATTTTTTTTATGGAATAGTGGCGCCCACTCCCTCCTCTTTTTAAACGAAGGATATTATTGGCATGCCTATCAACAAGCTGGTTTATGGGCTAGACCACTAGGCTTTTTTTACGTGAGTTTGGTATACTATAGACAACAAAGGAGTTGAGTTTATGGATAGTTCAAGATATATAGGGGCAGCGCTTATATACTTGATAGGTATTTTAGGAATTTGGCAATGGCGAAAGCGACAGACGGATCACGCGTATTTCTTTTATTTTATAGGCTGGTCTTCGCTAAATTTAGCTGGGTATGTCATTTATTTAAGTATTGGTTATGGCAATTATTTTCTAGCTGTTCCCTTAATCTTTCTAGGTATTTTTTTATTTAGTTATTTCCAAGCGAAAAGTCGGCTGATCAACGGCCTACTCTTCAATCTCTTTCTCATTAGCTTCGGTGGTTACTTGGTCGTTTTGATGCTCCAAGCAAGCGACTTTATTTTAGGCGGACTATTAGTACTGATTGGTATTCCAGTCTTTCTTTTATTGATGTTTGGACTTTATGCATTGATTCTGTTTTTATATTGGAATGGTTGGGTGGTTTTACGAAAAGAGTCCCACTCGTTAGCGAATCTTTTGACGTTATTCTTAGCGGTCTTTTTAACACTAACTCTGGTTTTTTACATGGTGATTATTCGTTACTTACCTGAACCAGTCGCGATGCTGTCCTTTATTGTGCCCACTGTTTTGATGTATCTTTTAGTGGTCCTATATAATTTTCTAACTGTTACGGTGTTATATCAATTTAACCGGCCTCGTTACCAGCAAGACTATATTATTGTTTTGGGTGCAGGTTTGATTGATGGCGAACGTGTAACGCCTCTGCTAGCCAAACGCATCGATAAAGCAATTGCTTTTTATAAGGCACAAAGGCGTGCGACCATGAAGAGATCCAAATTAATTATGTCGGGTGGTCAAGGAAGTGATGAGAAAATTCCTGAAGCAATCGCTATGAAAAATTATGCGTTGGCCCAAGGGATTCCTGAAGAGGATATTTTGGTTGAAACGAATTCTACAACGACGTTAGAAAATATGCGCTTTTCAAAAGAAATCATGGATAGAGGCTCGATTCAACCCTATCGTGCAATTTTTGCATCGAATAATTACCATATTTTTCGAGCAGGTATCTACGCCAGACAGGCCAATCTAAAAATCGATGGCTTAGGGTCTAAAACAGCCTTTTATTATCTACCAAATGCTTTTTTACGTGAATTTGTGGCCATTCTTATGATGAATAAAAAACGACATCTAGTGATTATTGGGCTGATTGCAGCTATGTTTGTCTTTTTCGCTGGTATTTTACTTGTCGCAGGGTAATCAGTTTAAAAATTAAAAAAATCGCAGGAGTTCTGGCAATCAAGCCTAATCTCCTGCGATTTTTCTGATGAATGAAGCGTTTATTTAATCTGAGGGCTCTTTTTGTTTGATGATTCTTAGAGGTAAAAAGAGCTCGCCTTTTTTCTTAATCACTTGTTGAGAAGAATAGATGCCACTGTTACCAGAACACATAAAACTAACAAGAGAGATCATAAAGAGATAGACACTCGCTTCACTCCCAAATAACTCAATACCCATCACAAAACAGGCAATTGGTGTATTTGTGGCTCCTGAAAAGACGCCGATAAAGCCAAGACCTGCTAAAAATGGCATGGATAGATGGAAGAGTTGAGCAAGAGTTGAGCCTAATGTCGCACCAATTTCAAACAGCGGGGTAACCTCCCCACCTTGAAACCCAGCTCCTAAAGAGAGAACCGTAAAAGCCAGTTTACCAATGAAATCAAAAAGATGCGCATCACCGTTAAAGGCATCCGTTAAAAGCGGTAGACTCAAGCCTAGGTAACGTTGATTGTTTAACACAATCGCAATCAAAACAACAATCGCACCACCCATAAAATTTCTGAGGACAGGATTTTTGAACCAATTAGCATAAGTTTTTTTGATAAAAACAATCGAACGGCTGAAGATCCAACCGATAATGCCAAATAAGATGCCCGCTAAAAGCAATTGGAAAAAAAGTAAAATAGACCATTCTGGGATTGGTCCCATTTGATAATGGGTGTGTCCTACGCCGTACCATCCTGTGACCAGATTTGCAAAGAATGCCGCAAAAAAGCTGGGAAATAATGCTTCTGTTCGAACTTTTCCAATGGCTAACACCTCTAAACCAAACAGGGTTCCTGCAAGAGGCGTGCCAAACACGGAACTAAAGCCAGCGCTTATCCCACTAACAATCAAAATTTCTCGTTCAACAGCGCTTAATTTAAAGAGACGTCCGAGATTATCAGCGACTGCTCCACCCATTTGAACAGCGGTTCCTTCGCGGCCCACAGAACCACCAAAAAGATGTGTGGTAATCGTCCCAAACAGAGTCAACGGAATCAGACGCAAAGGAATTTTCTCCGTGCCACCATTTCCTTGATCAATGACTAGGTTGTTTCCGCGATTGGCATTTTTGCCATAATACGTATAAAGAAAGGCAAAAAAGGCTCCACTAACAGGTAATAAATAGAGCAGCCAAGGATGAGCCAATCGTGTATTGGTGACCCAGGTCAAGCTAGTCAAAAAAAAGGCGGAAAGACTTCCCATAAAAAGACCAAGAAGAGCGGTTAAAATTAGCCATTTCCCCATATATATAGGGATTCGTGTATGTGTTGCGTATTGCGTTTTCAAAATAAGTTTTCCTCCTACAAACAAAAGACGCCTACTAAAAGGGCAGACTCCGCCCCTTTAGTAGGCGTCATTAATTTATCCATGATAAATAGTTAAGGGCGAACACCATCACCTATAGATTCGTCAAAAAAAGAATAACACAGAGCGAGTCGAATTTCAAATAGAATTCCGCTCGTTCTGTGATTTAGTTGAAGCTTATACAGATTGTTTTTTGCCAAAGTACTGACGCCATTTTGATTTAACTGTTTTGGTCATGGGTTCAGCAGCTTCTTTGATGGCACAATATTTGTCCACCATTGTAACGATATAACTTTCTTTATACTTGGGTGGTGCAATGGTTGCCCCCCACATATGTTTGATGATAATGTCACGTTCTAAATCTGAAAGCTCAGTAATCTTTTCGGCATTTTTTACAGCAATCCTTGGATGCATGTAAGCATGCGAGCCTTCATCAAACTTGGTTGTTCGCCAATCATAATAAAAGAGATCGTGTAACAAGCCTGCCCGCGCAGTTGCCCGTGCGTCACCGCCCCATTTTTTTGCTAATCTATAACTATTGTATGAGACGCTAATTGAATGATCTAAGCGTGTAGAATGCACATGTTGTGTGTAATTTGCTAGTTTTTGTACGGCTTCAGTTGCAAGTAAGTCTTCTACATATGTCATATATTCTGGATCATTTTGCCATTTTTCTGTCATATACGTTGATTGCCACCTTTTTTTATCTAACCGATTAAGTTGTTCATAGTATAACATCGTGATTCTAAATATCCTAGGATTTTTGAACGGTGTAATCAAAGCTTAACAGTTCCTTAATAAGAATGATACTCATTTAGAGTGCTAAATGGTACATTAAAATACCCGCCGCAATTCCGACGTTGAGAGATTCGGCTTGTCCTTTAATAGGAATGTACAGGTTTTTATCGGTCTGCTCCAGTAAATTCTTGTCAACGCCTTGCCCTTCATTTCCCATAATCAGCGCAAAGTTTTGACTAGGTTTGATCTCTTTGTAGGAAACCGCAAATTCGTTAAGTTCTGTACCATAAACGGGGATTTCCTGCGTGTTTAGTTGACTGATGACCTCAGAAAGAGTCAATGAGACAATCGGCAAATGGAAGTTACTCCCTTGCATACTTCTTAGCGCTTTGGTGCTGTAAATATCTGCTGTCCCTTCCCCTAGAATAATACCTGTCAGTCCAGCAGCATCTGCTGTGCGAACCATAGTTCCAACATTGCCGGGGTCTTGTACGTTATCTAACAATAACCAGGAACCCGCCCAGTTATCAATGGCCAAGTTTTCCATAGCAACGACTGCTAGTATCCCTTGTGGTGTGGGTAAATCTGAGAGGCTTTTCATGACTTCTTCGCTGACTAAAGTAATCGCGGACGTCTGGCTCTCTAACCATGCCCCCCACTGTTCTCGTCCTTTAGGGGTTAAATAGATGTGTTGGAGTTCTTTATTATTTTTGAGCGCCTCTTCAATCAAATGAAAGCCTTCTAATAAGTACGCTTGATTTTCTTCGCGGTATTTTTTTTTATGCAATTTTTTTACTTCTTTAATCCGGGTATTTTTTACTGATAAAATTTCGTCCAAAATTTTCACCTCGTCTCATTATAGCATGTTTATTCTCTATTTTAATTTGAATCCCCGTTTTTTTGAAACAGTTTCTAATGGAAAAGTTGTGGGAATAATTTACTTGAAAGAGGATGAAAATCTCGATATGATAAAAGAAAACAAACGAGGATGTGACGACATGGAGAAAGTTCGGATGAATGTGAATGGTCGTGTTCAAGGAGTTGGGTTTCGTTATATGACGAAGATGGTTGCTGACAAAATTGGCATTAAAGGAACAGTCAAGAATGAAACAGATGGTTCTGTTACAATTGAAGCGATTGGTGAAGCGGATAAGATGTCGTTATTTATCGATAAAATTAAAGCCTCACCTAGCCCTAGTGGTCGAGTGACTCAATTTAGCATGGAAAAGGATCCTTCCATAAAAGAGCGTAAGAAATTTGACGTTGTTTACTATTAGAAAAGTCAGTTCTTGTTTGGCTAAAATGATGAGAATTAACGAAACATTGTATGATTTTTCTGTGAATCTAATTGAAAGCAAGGCGTTTTTCTAGTATAGTTGTTTTTGTGTAAATTAAATGTAGAGGAAGAATCAAATGAATAAATGGAAGAATTGGCTGTTAGGCTCTGGTCTACTTACAATCACCCTATTTTTATCTGGGTGTGTACGAATGGACAAAAATGGAAATCCGGATACAAATGGACTAATCTATCGCGCATTAGTTAAACCAATGGGCAGTATGATTACATACTTAGTAGATAATTTCCACTGGGAATATGGCTGGGCGATTATTGTAATGACCATTATCGTGCGTCTAATTATTTTACCATTGGGGATTAGTCAATCGAAAAAATCGATGCTCCAAGCAGAAAAAATGCAAATGTTAAAACCACAAGTTGATGCAGCACAAGCGAAATTAAAAGCAGCAACAACACGTGAAGAACAAATGGAAGCTCAAACTGAATTACAAAAGGTTTACAAAGAAAATGGCATGAGTATGACCGGTGGGATTGGTTGTTTACCGTTACTGATTCAAATGCCAATATTCTCAGCACTTTACTTTACGGCACGTTATACTGAAGGAATTCAATCATCAACTTTCTTAAATGTTATTGATTTGGGTAAACCGAGTCTGGTCTTAGTCGCTATTGCAGGGATTTCTTACTTGATTCAAGGATACATTTCAACAATTGGTATTCCAGAAGAACAAAAGAAAACCATGCGTACGATGTTGATTGTTTCTCCATTAATGATTGTATTCATGTCAATCAGCTCCCCTGCTGGAGTGACGCTTTACTGGGTAGTCGGAGGGATTTTCAGCTGTTTACAAACCTTCATTACGAACGTCTTAATGAAACCAAAAATTAAAGCACAGGTAGCAGAAGAATTCCGTTTGAATCCGCCAAAACAAGTTGTGACACCGATGAAAGATGTTACACCAAAACAAACAACAAAAAAAGCTGCGAATGCCCCTAAGAATGCCAATCATTCTGGAAAAGGCCGCAATGCAGGCAAACAACAAAGAAATAGAAAATAAATACATGAATCACTGAGAGGCTAGGACACAACTCGAAAAGTTATGTCCTAGCCTCCTTTTACTATTAAGAGCTTAAAGTCTCAAAATTAAGAATGATTTATAGTCGTTTTTATGTGTTGTGCCACTATGCGTCCGACGTATCTTTTCTTATTGTTTTTCCTATGGTACGCTATAGAAATAAAGGAGTGGGTTTTCTGTGGTTGATGCATATTTAAATATATTTGTCATTTTTGTCTTGATGTTTATGGGGTACTGGTTAAGTTATCGTCAACTATTTACCAATCAAACAGCGGATGTTTTCTCTAAGCTGGTATTAACGATTGCGCTCCCCTGCAACATGTTTTTAAATATAACAAAAAACTTTTCTAGAGATGAATTTTTGGCCTTGTTTTCTGGGATGTTGATCCCTTTATGTTCGATTTTAGTAACGTTCATTTTAAGTACACTTTATACCAAGTTTTTCAGCGTCTCTTCAACAAGAAAAGGGACATTTATCACGATGTTTACCTTTTCAAATACTATTTTTATGGGCCTACCCATTAACTTAGCAATTTTTGGCGAAGTCGCTGTGCCCTTCGTTCTACTCTACTACATTATTAATACGAGTTTGTTTTGGACAGCCGGTGTCTATAAAATGGCGCAAGATAATCCTGAGAGTCAGCAAGCAAAAATTGAGTTTCATCCAGTTGCTGCCCTGAAAAAGATTTTCTCTCCTGCTCTGATTGGTTTTATCGTAGGGTTAATCTGGGTGTTATGCTCCCTTTCTGTTCCTAAGTTCATCGCTTCTTTTACAGGCTACTTAGGCAATTTAACGACGCCTTTATCGATGTTTGCAATTGGCATTATTGTTTATCAAATTGGTGTCAAAAACTTGCGAATGAATCATGATATTTTTGGTGTTTTATTGGGTCGCTACATTATTTCGCCTTTAATTGTTTGGTTGTTGGGTCAATGGATTCAAGTTCCTGATATGATGCTTCAGGTTTTTATCATTCAATCAGCGATGCCCATTCAAAATTCTGTTCCAATTCTTACACGTTCTTATGGTGGCGATGTCGAATTTGCAGCATCAAGTTTAGGCTATAGTGTCCTCTTATATCTGATCTATATTCCATTTTTGCTACATCTGATTCTTTAACAAATAAAAAACAAGTAAGTCCTACAAAAGAGGCGGGGACATAACTTCATACGTTATGTCCTAGCCTCTCTTTATCCGAATAAACGGTGGGTACAGAAGCAACTCCTGCCCCAACCTCTTGTAGGACTTTTTAATTATTTAGTAATAAGAAGATCTAAACTTGCTAGGGCTAAAGCCATAGAAGCAATTTGACCTAATTGAGCGAGTCGGTTATTTTTCACCTTTTCATCATCGACCATAACCATCGTTTGATTGAAGTACTCATCAATTAGAGGACGTAATGCCACAAGGGCCTGGTAGTTATCTGCCATACCTTGGTTGGCAAAGTTTCCTGAAATCGTTTGAACCGCTTCGTGTAGCTCTTTTTCTGCTGCATTTTCAAACAGGGCGGCATCAACAGAAGGAAGTTTGCTCAAATCATTCTTGTGCCCTTTTTTCGCTAAGTTGATGACACGTGTCAAAGCTTCCATAGATGGTTTGAAGTCGGCATCTGATAAATGCTCACGTAGAATTTTAGCTGAGCTGAATAGTTTAGTTAAGTTCTTTTGCTCAGCTGAAATGACCGCATCAATGACATCGTGGCGCATATTTTTTGTACTCAAGAACTGACGTAAACGAGCTTTGACAAACTCAAGCACTTCGTTTTGATTGGTTGGTAACTCTAAGCCGTAAGTAGCAATATCTTGATTGACTTGTTGGCCAATCTTTTCTTGTAAATCAACTAATGGGAATTCCCATTGATTGTTTTCAATGATGCGAACAATTCCGTACGTTTGACGACGTAATGCATAAGGATCGTTTGACCCACTCGGAATCATACCAACTGCAAAGAATGAAAGGACGCTATCTAGTTTGTCTGCGATAGCTAGAACTGAGCCAATAGCTGATTCAGGAAGTGCCCCTTCACTAGAAATTGGCAGATAATGTTCACGAATAGCTTTAGCTACAGCGGGTGTTTCACCTTGTAGCAGCGCGTATTTTTCACCCATAATCCCTTGAAGTTCAGGGAATTCACCGACCATGTTGGTAACTAAGTCGAATTTGTAGATTTCAGAAGCACGTTGTAAATCAACAAGCTCTTCAGAAGACAAACCAACTGTTTCCCCGATAATTTGAGCAGAAACACCGACCCGTTGCATTTTTTCATAAATACTTCCAATTTTTTCATGGAAAGTGACTTGTTTTAACTTTTGAACACATTGTTCAATCGTTAGTTTTTTATCTTCATTATAGAAAAATTCGGCATCATCCAAACGGGCAGTTAGAACTTTTTCATTTCCTTTGACTACGTTGTCAATTTTGACTTGGTTACCGTTTCGAGCTGCAATAAAATACGGAAGTAACAAGCCTTCTTTGTTGCGAACCTCAAAGTAACGTTGATGTTCTTTCATCGAAGTCACTAGTACTTCTTCGGGGATTGACAGATATTTTTCATCAAAGCTTCCCACAAAAACAGTTGGGTATTCAACTAAATTGTTGACCTCTTCTAATAAGTTTTCATCTAAGTCAAGTGACCAATTATTTTTGGCAGCTAACTCGTTGGCTTGATCAACAATCATTTGTTTACGAATGGTTGATGAAACAACTACAAACTCTGCATTCATTTTTTCTTCATATTGATCGGCATGTTGGAAAGTGACTTCTTCGCCTAAGAAACGATGGCCTCGAGAAGTTCTACCCGTCTCAACATCAAGGATAGAGAAAGGGACAACTTGTTCGTCAAGTAACGCGACAATCCAATGAATTGGACGGATATATTCAAAATCAAAGTTTGACCAATGCATAGTGACAGGGAAGGTTAAGCTTGTGATAACCTCTTTTAATCCAGTCAAGACGTCAAGAGCAGATCGACCTTTTGTATGTTTTGTAACATAAACATACTCAACGCCGTTTAATTCACGGAAAGTAATTGCATCAGTGGTTAGTCCTTGACCGCGAACAAACCCTTCTGCCGCTTTTGACCAGTTTCCTTGGTCATCTTGGGCAATCTTTTTGGCAGGGCCTTTGACTTCTTCTTGCGTATCTTCTTGGCGTTCTGGGATATTTGTGATTTTTAAGGCTAGACGTCGAGGCGTTGAAAACACTTCGACCGTTTCATAACCTAAATTTTGTTCTTCCAAAAATTTGACTGTTTTTTCTTGTAACTGTTCCATACTTGGAGTTACAACATGGGCAGGCATTTCTTCCAAGCCAATTTCTAGTAATAGATTTTTTGCCATCTTATTTGTCCTCCTTCAGTAATGATTCAGCCGTTTCTCTATCTAGTAGAGGATAGGCTAATTTTTTACGTTCAGCAACAAAGATTTTTGCGACTGATTTTGCCATATTACGAATACGTGAAAGATAACCTGCTCGTTCTGTTACAGATACAGCCCCTCGAGCATCCAGTAAATTGAAGGTATGACTACATTTTAGAATATAATCATAGGCTGGATGAACTAAGCTTTCATCGATACAACGTTTGGCTTCTTGTTCAAACTTATTGAAATTTTCTAACAGCATCTCTTGGTTACTGATTTCAAATGAATATTTTGAGTGTTCAAATTCAGGTTGATTGAAGATTTCTCCATATTTTACGCCATCTGTCCATTCTAAATCATAGACACTTTCAACTTCTTGAATATAAGAAGCAAGGCGTTCTAAACCATAAGTAATTTCAGAAGTAACTGGTTTACAAGGCAGCCCACCTACTTGTTGGAAATAAGTGAACTGTGTGATTTCCATTCCGTTTAACCAAACTTCCCAACCAAGGCCGGCACAGCCCATTGAAGGGTTTTCCCAGTTGTCTTCAACAAAACGGATATCATGTTCTAGTGGATCAATTCCTAATAAACGTAGGCTTTCTAAGTACAATTCTTGAATGTTTTCTGGCGATGGTTTCATCACAACTTGAAACTGATGATGTTGATACAGACGGTTAGGATTTTCCCCATAACGTCCATCTGCTGGTCGTCTTGATGGTTCTACGTACGCTGCATTCCAAGGCTCAGGACCAATTGCGCGTAGGAATGTATAAGGACTCATTGTTCCTGCCCCTTTTTCTGTGTCGTAGGCTTGCATTAACATACAGCCATTTTCTGACCAAAACTTTTGTAATGTGAGAATCATTTCTTGAACAGTTAATTTTTTGCTCATTTTACGTACCCCTCCTATTTTGTGTGAGAATAAAAAAAGTCCCTATGTCTCCATTTAGAGACATAGGGACGAATAATCATTCGCGGTTCCACCCTACTTCCGAAAAAAAATCTTCGGCAGCTTCGTTACTTGTACTCGCAAGTGCCTAGTTCAAAAACTGATTGCATCCGGCTTCCACTCTCCCAGACTCGCTTGGCTTCTTGTTTTTTACTTTGCTTGGTCTACGTACGATTCAATATGCTTAATAATAGTCCGAAATCAAAGGGTTTGTCAACCAATTTTCATGAAATTTCAAAAAGTTGTCGACTGACTCGTTTTTTAGTGTGTCTTTTTGAGCTGTCCAGTTGTGTCTACCCCAGAGATTTAAAAGCAAGCATTTAAGTCTGCGAACCCCCAACCAAACAAGTCTTTCTACGCTTTGATTACAAACGTGTCATATTGTGAAAGTTGTGTAGCTTCTGTTAAGACTTGGCCAGTTAATTGATCGCTCTTTCCAACAAAGGCAGCGGGTAGTTTTTGCGTTTCTTCATGGAAGTTCATAACAAAATAAAATTTCTCCGTGTCTGTTTGGCGAAGCACAACCTCTAGTGGCGTATGTTCATCAAGAACAGCGTGAACGTCAGCAGATAAAACAGCTTGTTCAAGGCAGTAATCCAAGCTATCAGCATCTAATTCTGTACCGATATAGTAGACGGTTCCTTCCCCAAACGAATTCTTAGTAACAACCGGTGTTTGTGCATAGAAGTTACTTGTGTAGTTCGCCAAAACTTCAGCGGTTTCTGGATGAATAATATCACAAAGTAGACGGCTAGTTCCCTCTTTTCCAGCAATAAATTGAATGCTATTGGTTTGTTCGGGCGCTAAGGCATCGATTTCTTCCACCCAAACACCAGCTAATTGTCGTAAAGGTCCAGGGTAACCACCTAAATGAACATTATCTGATTCGCCAACAATCCCACTCATAAAACCAGTAACAAACGTTCCTCCTGCTTGAACAAACGCTTCAATACTTTCTTTCACGCCTTCTTTCACCATATAAAAGACCGGAGCAACCACTAGTGAGTAGGCACTTAAATCTTCTTCGCTGCACACAAAATCTACAGCAATGTTTTTGTCATAGAAATAACGATAATATTGATGAATTTGATCGACATATTTTAAGTCTTTGTTTGGCCCGCTCGTATATTCAAGCGCCCAATAGTTTTCCCAATCAAATAAAATTGCGACCCGGCTTTCGTTTTTGGCCCCTAGTAAAGAATCACCAAATGCAGCAAGCTCCGTACCTAACTGAGCTGTTTCTCTAAAGACACGAGTATCCTCTGTTCCCACATGTTCAATCACAGCACCATGGAATTTTTCACAAGCCCCGACTGAACGACGAAGCTGGAAGTATTGAATCGTATCAGCACCATGAGCGACTGTTTGATAGCTTTGTGCTCTCATTTGTCCAGGTTTTTTTAATGAATTATACGGCTGCCAGTTTTGTTGACTTGGTGTTTGTTCCATCAACATAAACGGTTCTTTTTTCAAACTACGCATTAAATCATGTGTTAAGGCAACATAACTCCAAGGTGTGTTATAAGAAGGATAACTATCCCAAGAGACGATATCCATTTCTTTGGCCCATTTGAAGTAGTCTAACGTCTTGTACGTTCCCATTAAGTTTGTGGTGATAGGTGTTGCTTTGTCGTATCGACGAATGGCCTCGCGCTCCATTTTGAAGTTATTTAACAAGCCGTCAGAGTTGAAACGTCGATAATCAATGGAAATTCCGGCAAATGCTGTATTATCATAGTCAATCCCTTCACCTAATGCATTAGGTAGGACAATTTCATCCCATTCATAAATGGTGTGTCCCCAAAATTCTAGATTCCAGGCTTTGTTTAACGCTTCAATTGTTTGGTAACGATTCTTCACCCAAACGCGGAAGGCCTTCTCACAATTGTCGCAGTAACATTCCCCACCGTATTCATTATTAATATGCCAACAAGTTACACGAGGATTCGCACCGTATCGCTCCGCTAATTTGCCTGCTAATTTTTCTGCATATTTTTGATACACCAAACTATTGGGACAAGCATTGTGACGCTGACCAAACTTATGATGACGGCCTTCAAAATCTGTTCGGGCCACTTCAGGATATTTTTTGAACATCCAAGCAGGCAAAGCAGCAGTTGAGGTTGCTAGGACAATGTCATAGTTTTCTTCGGTTAACATCTCGATGACTTCATCTAACTCATCAAAATAATAGTCCGTTTCTGAAGGTTGGATTTTGGCCCAAGAGAACACATTGATTGTTGCACTATTAATTTTGGCATTTTTAAAGATTCGCATATCCTCTTGCCAGACCTCTTTTGGCCATTGATTTGGGTTATAGTCTCCTCCAAATAAAATTCGATTGAACACTTTTTTTGTCATAATTCGTCGCTCCTTCTTGATTAATTACCCTAATTATAGAAGCGATTTCAATTGTTAAGTATAATATGTTAAACTATTGGATATAAAAAAACGAAACAAAAAAGGAAGATGACTCGATGCCTGTTTACTATAATTTGACCTATCAAGATGAGCCCTTGTCCATTGACAGTATTGGTTCTCACTGGGAGCAACCGACTGTCAGCCGTCCATCTGGATATCCTTATTATCATTGGATGCAAACAGAGTCTGGTGTGGGAGAAATATTTCTTGAAGGAAAACGGATTGTTTTAAAAGAAGGCCAAGGCATTCTGATTGCCCCATTTGTTGCACATCAATACTTTTCTCATCGTTCATCTGAGTGGACAACCTCGTTTGCGACGTTTAACGGCAGCTTAGCTAATGAAATTGGGCAAATTGTTGGCAACGCTCCTTACCTACTAGCCGAGGAACAACCTTACTTTTCATTTTTTGAGTGGGTCGAAACGCAAATTCAACAACAAGTAAGTAACCCTTCGATGGATTCAGTCGAATTATCTATTGCTTGTTATCAATTTTTAATGCAGCTTAGTCGGTTTCAAGAGAAACATTCTAGCCAAAAACATGAGCTGTATGTAACCTATGTACAGCCAATAATTGAGGAAATTGAAACAAACTATAGAGAAGCCTTAACGGTCGAACAATTGGCTGAAAAAGTTTTTGTTAGCCCTCAGTATCTTTCGCGTTTGTTCCAACGCTTCTTAGGGATGTCAACCTATGCTTTTTTATTGCGCTATCGCTTAAACAAGGCAAAAGAGCTATTAATTAATCGCCAAGAATTAGAAGTTCAGCAAGTGGCCTATCTCGTTGGTTTCAAAGACACGAGTCATTTTGTGGCGACTTTTAAAAAGGAGAGCTCTTACACACCCTTGGAGTTTCGCCGCTTGCATCGGTAAATTTTTGTTTATTGACAGCTGAATTGAGAAAGCGGGACTTGTCTAACAGGAATTGCCAGCTCAGTTGCAGATTAGAGACCAAAAAACCCACCAGACAAAACAAAAATCGTTCTGTCTGTCTGGGTTTTTACTTATTCTTCCTTTTTAGTTAACATGCCTTCCCAGGACTTCATTTGATCAATAAATTTTTTGCTTTTCAAATGAATCCCGACATATTCATCGTAGAGAAGATCGATAAACTGACGAATCTGTGCTTTGGTTTCAGCTTTGACATTGACCTCCTGTAGCTTATCGTAGGAAATCTCTGAGAACATTCGAACAAAATGAACAGCTCTAGGATCTGCATGATAACGGCGTTCGTCATGCGACCAGTGTGCTTGGCAAAGGACACCGTTATATTTTGAGGAGTAATCAAATTTTCCTTGCGTTTGCCCACAAATAACGCACTGCTTCCAAGTCGGCGAAATACCAAAGCGCTGCAATAATTGAACCTCAAAGATATTCGTAATGATTTCTGCGTCGACCTCCGTATTCATTAAACTCAATGCTTGATGAAGAAAATGATACAGGTGTGGGTCGTACACACGATCATCGACAGCAGCATCGACAAGGTTCAACAGATAGGTGCCGTAGCCACTTAGAAAAATATCTTCTTGAATTTTTCTAAAGCCGTGAATCTCTTTGGCATTGTTTAAGAACGAAAGCCCTTCTTCACGAAAATCCCCGATATAAACGGCCTCTGTAAAAGGTAATAATGCGGGGGTTAAGGGATTGTTTTGGCGATGAGCACCCTTCACAAAAAACATCATCTTTCCAGCTGATTCGGTAAATATTTTGACTAGTTTATCTTTTTCTTTGTGGTTTCGACTTCTCAGAATAATCCCTTTTGATTCGACAAGATGACTCATTTCACTCGCTCCTTCCTGTGCTTCATAAAGAAAGACTGAGACACAAATCGATAGATATGCGTATCAGTCTGATTCATTTTAGCTTTGGTGATTCCTGTCAACGCTTGTGTTAATACTCGTCTTTTCTGTAGCCGTAATCTTGTAAATAGGTTTGTTTATCGCGCCAGTTCTTTTGGACCTTTACCCAAACCTCTAAGAAGACTTTATCTCCTAATAATAGTTCAATATCTTTGCGGGCTTTTGTGCCGATTTGTTTCAACATCTTGCCGCCTTTACCAATCACAATTCCTTTTTGACTATCACGCTCCACAATAATTGTGGCGAGGATACGAACCTTGTCGTTTTCATCGCGGTGCATCTTATCAATCACAACCGCCACTGAATGAGGGACTTCATCTCGAGTCAACTCTAAGACTTTTTCTCGAATCAATTCAGATACAATGAAGTATTCTGGGTGATCGGTTACTTGGTCATCAGGGAAATATTGAGGTCCTTCAGGCATTTTGTCTACTAAGATAGCCATTAAATGTTCGACATTATTGCCTTCAGCTGCTGAAATCGGTACAATCTCTGAAAATTCCATTTGTGAGGTGTAATCTTCAATAATTCCTAATAAAGCATCTGGATGAACCTTATCTATTTTGTTGATGATTAAATAGACAGGTGAAGAAACATTTTTTAAACGTTCAATGATGAAGTCATCACCACGGCCACGTTTTTCATCGGCACTAATCATAAACAGAACCGCATCCACTTCGCGTAAAGCACTGTAAGCCGCCTCGACCATAAAGTCCCCTAGGCGATGTTTTGGTTTATGAATTCCTGGTGTATCAATAAAGACCATTTGCGTATCAGCGGTTGTGTAAACACCCTGAATTTTGTTTCTTGTTGTTTGTGCTTTGTCACTCATGATGGCAATTTTTTGCCCCACGATTCGATTAAGTAGTGTTGATTTTCCAACATTTGGTCTGCCCACAATGGCAACGAACCCTGATTTATGTGTAGTCATAGTTTCCCCCTAGATTGTTTAACGAAAAATAAGTTGGTATAGTTTTGGGATAAATAAAATCGCCCCGATTAATGCCGCAAATAAAGCAGTTAGTAAAACAGCGCCTGCTGCCATATCCTTGACTCTTTTGCCAATGGGATGGAAATGAAAGTCGGTTACCATGTCTACCACATTTTCAAAAATAGTATTAATAATTTCGACGACCCAAACTAAAAAAATAGCTAATAATAACCACAGCCACTCCATTTGGGACAATTTGAAGATGAATCCTGCCCCGATGGCAAGAACGCCGAACAGTCCATGTTTACGCATGTTTCTTTCTTCTTGAAAGACCGTTTTGATTCCTTGAATGGCAAACTCGACAGAACGAACAAAATGTTTGTTTTTTTCAATAGGTTGCTTATCTTTTGAGTCCATACGCATCAAGTATCTCTTTCTGTAGGCCAAACATCTCTTCTTCATCCTCAGCAGTCATGTGGTCATAACCGTTGATGTGTAAAAATCCATGAACGGCAAGAAAGCCTAACTCTCGGTCATACGTGTGGCCAAATTCTTCGGCTTGTTCAGCTGCACGCTCGATAGAAATCATGATATCGCCCAAATTTCTAGGAATATCTAGTTCGTCATCCTCAAAAATCACAGGGACTTCATCTTCCCCTTCTTCTTCTAAGGCGAAACTAATGACATCAGTTGGCGCATCTTTCCCACGATAGTCACGGTTAATAACTTGAATCGCTGCATTATTCATAAAAGTGACAGACATTTCAGTATCCTTTGGAAGGGATAAGTAATCTGCTGCAAACTGTAGCAGATTTTCAATTTCTTTTATTTTTTCTTCAGAAACTTTGGTTGTCTCATCGATAAAAGTAATATCCATTAGGCATCTCTTCTTTCTTGTTCTTCTTTCATCTTTTCAGCTTCAGATTTCATTTTTGGGTATTTAATCCGTGAATGGAAAGTACTGCTTAATCCATTGATTAATGATTTTTCAACTTTACGAATTTCTTTTAACGTCAGTCCTGTATCATCTAATTGCCCATCTAGGATTCGACTTTCAATCAAGTCAGAAACAAATTTCTCGATTTTTTCATTGGTTGGATGATCCATTGCACGTACGGCAGCTTCACAACTATCGGCAATATTAACAATCCCCGCTTCCCGACTTTGCGGTCTTGGTCCAGGATAACGGAATTGTTCCTCTGTTACCTCAGGATTACGTTCTTTGGCTTTTACATAAAAGTAGCGCATTAAAGTTGTTCCGTGGTGTTGTTTACAAATATCGATAACCATCTCTGGCATGCCATATTCTTCCAATATCTTGGCGCCATCAATCACGTGACCGAAAATAATTTGTTTACTATCTTCAGGGAGTAAGAAGTTATGTGGATTTTCAGCTCCTGAAGGAAGATTTTCCACAAAAAAGTTGGCGTGTTTGATTTTTCCAATATCATGGTAGTAACAAGCCACTCGTGTTAACAGTGAACGCCCACCAATTTCTGCTACAGCATTGGCACTTAGGTTGGCAACCATCATACTGTGATGATACGTCCCTGGTGCTTCTTCTAACAGCTGTTTTAATAATGGATGATTAGGGTTACTTAACTCGTTTAAGACAATCATACTATCATCGGTAATCATTAATTCGATATAAGGATGTAGTCCCATACTTAATAAGAAAGAAAGCAAACAGCCTGCTAGTCCACAGACTAATGCGGTCCACGTTTTACCATCACTAAAGTTCATTCCTTGATAGATGATTAAAATAACATTCATCAACACTGGGAAGATAATCACCCACATGACGGCTGGCCAGCCTTGCTCCGAGATTCTTTGATGTTTTACGACCGTTGCCATAAGCCCAGTAAATAAATACGTAATCAGGGTGATGACAAGGAAGTTTGTGCCAATGGAATCATAGAACACAAAGAGTGCAAAAATCACTTGAAACAGCGCTGATACGACCCCTGTTCGCCTGTTTAAAAAGTAACTTAGAACTAACGGCGTAAAGGCAGCTGGGAAAAAGAGCGCAATATACATCAGCTGCTCAGATTGGAACATTTGGAAAAACTTCATTAAGATGACACTCATCGCCATCGCTGCAACATAAAAGAAAACAAACTTTTGTCGTTGATCTTCTTGGAATTGATAAGAGAAGTACAGTAACACTAAAATTTGTAAAATAATCGTTAAGGCTAAAGCAACTAACGGAAAAATTGATGTGTTGGTGCTTGTAAGTCCTAATAATTTTAACTTTTCAATCGCGTTAGCATCGATTTGATTTCCTTCACGCACAATCACTTCCCCTTGAATAATCATGACAGGTAAAACGGCCTGACGAGCTGCTTCACGCAATTCTTCTGTTCGTTTTTCGTTAGGGAAATCATTGACAACAATTCCTAGATTGATTAAGTAACGGATATCCTGCTGTTGTGCAGCGGTGATATTTAAATATTGTAATTTATCTGTTGCTTCTTGTTGAAAGTTTTCTAAATCACTCTCACGAATTTGTTTAGCCATCTGCTCATCAACCAATGTTAATGTCTCTGTGCGAATGGTTTCAATCTCTTCTGTGGTCATCAACATAATCGTTTGATAAAACTGATTCGGCAATTTCTGATAAAGTGCGACGTCTTCATCCTTAGCCCCTTCAAATTCCTTCTTTAAAGCAGCGACTCGTTCGTCGGCGGTTGGCTTTGGGACGTTGGTACCAGATTTGGCTTTCGCTACTTTTTCTTTATACTCGCTATCCACTTGTTCATTCGTTTTTGTAATCAGAGAAAACAGATTGTTTAAACGATCATGTTGTTGCGTAGCTAGATCTTCTTGATAACTATATTCTGGTGTTACAGCCTCAGCCGCTAATTTACGCTTCTGCTCAGTCTCAGCGGTATTTTCAATCGTTTTGTTTGCACGAATGCTTTCTGTGGCGACTTGTCCTTCTTTGTAATCAACTGCTTTTTGTTTGACACTACTAAATGTAATCCCAAATAAAAAGAGGGCAAAGAGAACTAAAACGCTGGGTAAAAAGAAGTGTCCTAGCTTCTCACGTATTTTTAAGACGGTTCTATTAAACACTTATTTCCCTCCTAAATTGGTTTCAGTCTTTGGCTTCTTGACGTAAGTTTTCTTGTTCATAGGCTTGAATGATTTCTGCCACAACCGGATGTCGGACCACATCACTTGCTTCAAAAGTGACAAAATCAATTTTTTTGATTGATTTTAGGGTCTTTTCTGCATGGATTAAACCACTCATTACGCCACGTGGCAAGTCAATTTGACTACTATCGCCGTTAACAATCATTTTTGATTGGAAACCTAAACGTGTTAAAAACATCTTCATTTGAGCAATCGTTGTGTTTTGAGCTTCATCTAGAATTACAAATGCATCATCTAAGGTTCGGCCACGCATATACGCTAAAGGCGCAATCTCGATGACCCCTCGTTCCATTAAACGATTGGTATGCTCTGTTCCAAAGATTTGATATAGGGCATCGTAAACTGGGCGAAGATAAGGATCGACCTTTTCTTTTAAATCACCAGGTAAAAAGCCTAGATTTTCCCCTGCTTCAACGGCTGGACGAGTCAAAATAATCTTTTGTACTTCGCCTTTTTTTAAGGCAGCAATAGCCATGACCACAGCTAAGAACGTTTTTCCCGTTCCAGCAGGTCCAATGCCAAAGACAACATCGTGTCGTTTCACAGAAGCAACATAATTTTTTTGACCAATATTTTTCACACGAATGGGTTTTCCATGATGATCTTTGACAATTTCTTCTTCATACATGTCAACAAAATAATCAATGGTTCCTTTACGGGCCATTTTTAGAGCCGTCACCACATCAGGTGTGCTGATGTGAATTCCTCGATTGATTAATTCTTGAAGCATACGAATCACTTCTGCCACTAAATCAACCTCATCAGGTTCACCAATAATTTGAATCATTTCTCCACGGGTGTGGATGTCTGTTTTTGTATTGTCTTCAAGAAATTTAATATGTTTATCGTGCGCGCCTAAGAGCATGCTGATGTCATCGGTCGCGCTCAGTTTTATTTCCAAAGATTTTGACTCTTCTGCTGTCAAAAATGCGTCATCTCCTTCAATTTATATTCCTTCCTATAATACCACATTCTGGGAAAAAGAAAAAATAGCAGATGATACCTACAAGGCTCAGTGATATTGGATTATCGGTTACTATTCACGGACAAATTAAGAAAGCGACACTCGTCTATCAGATTTTTCCTTAACAAGAATGAAGAATGGCAGCCAAAAAAACACCGCAGACACGAAGTCTGTGGTGTTTAGACGTTTCTTATTCAGGTTGCAAAAGTTCTTTTACTATTGCGTTGACTTGATTGCCATCCGCTTTGCCTTTTACTTGGGGCATAACAAGACCCATAACTTTTCCAAATTCCTTTGGAGAAGTGGCACCAGTTTTTTCAATCGCACCTTGGACAATTTGACGAATCTCTTCATCAGAAAGTTGTTCAGGCATATACTTCTCAACAATAATAATTTCACTTTTGACTTTGTCTGCTAGATCATCGCGCCCCGCTTTTTCAAACTCTGATAGAGAATCACGTCGTTGTTTCATTTCGCGAGACAACACGGTTAATTCTTCTTCATTATCCAAGTCGTGGCCAGCTTTAATCTGTTCGTTTTGAATGGCTGCTTTTAACATACGAACGACTTGCAAGGTTTCCTTGTCTTTTGCCTTCATCGCAGTTTTCATATCATCATTCAACGTACTTAGTAGTGACACACTACCAGCTCCTCATCAATGAACTAGAATTTTTTACGTTTTCTAGCTGCTTCAGATTTTTTCTTACGCTTTACACTTGGTTTTTCGTAGAATTCACGTTTACGAGATTCTTGTAATGTACCCGCTTTTGACACGGAACGTTTGAAGCGACGAAGAGCATCGTCAAGAGATTCGTTTTTACGAACGACTGTTTTTGACATGTTAATTCCCTCCCTCCGAGCTTAAAAAGTAACCGTTTTTGCTATTGAAAGTTAATATCTCAAAAAACAAGACTGTCCTTAAAATATTATATCGAAAGCCCCTAAGACCGTCAAGGCATTCAGGGAAAGTTTTGTGAATTATTCGTCTAACTATGAGAAAATAGGTAGGATTTTCCTTATTTTGGCAAAAATCACTAGAAATTTCGAGAATTCTTTGTTTTTTTATTAAAAAATAAAAAAATTTTTTCTATTATTCTTTATTTTTCCCCTATTGACATTCTTCGCAGCGACCTAAAATTTCAAATCGATGTCCTTCGATAGTACAGCCTGAAAGCTGCTCTTCAAAAAAGTTCATCGGGCACATATGGATTTCTTTTGTTTTCCCGCAAACCGTACAGATAAAATGATGGTGATGCCCTACATTCCCCTGGCAACAGTGAAAACGAAACTTCATCTCCCCGTTCAAATCTGTTTCCTCTAATAAGTCAAGCTCAGAAAAATCATGAAGGTTTCGATAAATCGTATCGTAACTTAAGCCAGGAAATGATTCTTGCATAAAATGATGGACCTCTTTTGCAGAAACATATCGATTTCTTTTGATTAAATAAGTCAGTAAGGCTTCTCTTTTTTTAGTGTACTTTAGACCATTATCTTTTAAACAGTCAAGCGATTGTTGGATAAGTGTTTGTTGATTCATTTAATATCCCTCCTAAATCCAAACGATTCCGAATTACGACTTCGATTTTATGGTATAATAAATTATCAAATTTTGCAAGAGAGGTTTTTATTATGACAGATGAAACAATGGAAATTGTCACGTTTTATGTAATTTCAGATTCCGCTGGTGAAACAGCAACCAAATTGGCACAAGCTTCTATGGCGCAGTACCCTTCTGTAGAGTTTAATTTATTCCGCAGAACCTTTGTGAATGACAAGGAGCTTCTATTAAAAGCATTAGAGGATGCTAAAGAAGAAAATGCAATGGTCTTACATACGATTATTAATGAAGAATTAGTAACGATTACGAATGACTTTTGTGAGAAAAATGATCTCTTTAGTTTTGATGTATTAACACCGGCAGTGAGAGAAATCGAGCGCCGATCTAGTATCGCCCCTTCTAGAGAACCGGGTGCTTTACACCATCTAAACGAAAATTACTTTAAGCGAATTAAAGCAATGGAGTTTGCCGTAAAATACGATGATGGAAAAGATCCTCGTGGGTTCTTAGAAGCAGATGTGGTGTTACTAGGTGTTTCGCGGACATCTAAAACTCCTTTGAGTTTGTTTTTAGCCAACAAAAATCTTAAAGTAGCGAATCTTCCACTCGTTCCACAAGCACATATTCCAAAACAAATTTGGGAAGTCGATCCTAAGAAAATTGTTGGACTAACCAATGATCCAGATATTTTGAACAATATTCGAAAAGAACGAATGAAGTCTTATGGTTTAAACCCCGACACGGCTTATTCAGATATTGAAAAAATTAAAGCTGAATTAGTCTTCGCTAATGATTTGTATAAAAAGCTAGGTTGTGAAGTAATTAATGTAGCGACTCTTTCAATTGAAGAAACAGCGTCGATTATCCTAAACGCGCTTAATTTAGAAGATCATAGCTATTACGGAGCGGTGTAAACTAGAGCCTTAAAAAAGAGGTTGAGACGGAAGCGTTTAACGTCGAGAAATAAGATGGTGTTGCTTCTGTGCCCACCGTTTATTCGTAGAAAAAGAGGTTGGGACAGGAGTGTTTAACTCCGAGAAATAAGAAGGAATTCACGGAAATTGTTCTTCAAATTTTTGTGAATTTCAGCTTATTTCCGAAGGAGTTGCTTCTGTATCCACCGTTTATTCGGATAAAAATGGACTGTAACTTAGGTTATAGTCCATTTTTCTTGCTTGATATCTTCAAGTTCATATGGGGTGAATTGATAAACATCATTCAGCCAATTATGATAGAGCAAGTTCGCATGGGCGCGCCAATTGTTTTTGACTTGTCCATGGGAGCTTTTCGAATAATAATTTGCAGGTGGTAACGTATCAAGTCCCTTAGCTTTATCGCGCGTGTATTCATTTTCTAAGGAAAGCGTGTCATATTCAAAATGCCCGAGAACAAAGATGTTTCGATAATTCTCTGAAGCGATGATTGTCGCACCGATTTCTTCTGAACGAGCAAGGACAGTCAGTGGACACTCAGATAATTTTTGTTCATCAATTCCCGTGTATCTAGACTGAGGACAATAAAAAATATCATCAAAGCCCCTAAGAAGACGCGGGTTTCCAAGTGTTTCTTGGGAATAAACGCCAAACAATTTTTTTGAGTAGCGAATTTTTTCTATTTGGTAATGGTGATACAGACTTGCTTGAGCCCCCCAACAAATATGGAGTGTCGAGGTGACATTTGTCTGTGACCAATCCATAATTTCTTGCAGCTCCTGCCAATAATTAACCTCTTCAAAAGCCAATGTTTCAATCGGGGCGCCTGTAATAATCAACGCGTCGTAACATTGGTCTTTTACTTGCGAAAACTCCAAATAAAATTTTGATAGATGATGAAGACTGGTATTTTTATGGACATGTCCAGTAATTTTCAAGAATTCAACATCAATCTGTAACGGTGTTTGGCTAATTAAGCGAAGAAGCTGAATTTCTGTATCAATTTTGTTTGGCATTAGATTCAACACTAAAAGTTTTAAAGGACGAATATCTTGGTGTGCTGCCCGTTCATCTTGAATGGCAAAAATATCTTCTTTTTCAATTATTTGTTTTGCGGGAAACCCGTCAAGTAATTTAATGGGCATACTATTGCTCCAATAAAGCAAATGCTTGGGCTAAGTCGGCTAAGATATCTTGACTATTTTCAATTCCACAAGAAAGTCGAACAAGTCCGGCTGAGATCCCTACGGCTTTCAACTCTTCTTCGCTTAATTGTCGATGAGTTGAGGTTGCTGGATGGAGTGCGCAAGTTCTGATATCTGCCACATGAACTTCTAAACTCACTAAGGAAAGCTTATCCAACCAAGCGGCAGCCACCTCTTTCCCACCTTCAATCGTAAAGGAAATCACCCCGCATAAACCGTTTGGGACATATTTTTGAGCTAACTCATATTCCGAATCTGTTTTTAGTCCTGGATAAGAAATAGACGAAACGCGAGGCTGTGTCGCTAAATATTCGGCAACTTCAAGGGCATTTTGATAATGACGATCCATTCTGACAGCTAATGTCTCCATCCCTAAGTTCAGCAAAAATGAGTTTTGTGGAGAAGGCGTCGCACCTAAATCTCTCATCAATTGAACGCGCGCTTTTGTAATGTACGCAGCTTTTCCAAAAGTTTCTGTATAGACTAGTCCATGATAGGTCACATCAGGCGTGCTAAGTTGCGGGAATTTACCATTCGTCCAATCAAAGTTGCCGCTATCAACAATCACACCACCTGTTTGAACGGCATGTCCATCAAGATATTTGGTGGTACTATGAATCACAATGTCTGCCCCAAATTCGATTGGGCGACAGAAGTAAGGCGTCGCAAAGGTATTGTCAATAAAAAATGGTACATTAGAATCATGTGCTAAGTCTGCAAATTTTTCTATATCTAGCACAGCCATTGCAGGGTTGGCAATTGTTTCTGCAAACACAGCTTTTGTGTTTGGCTGGATGGCTTTTTTTAATTCCTCTAGAGTTGCGGTTTGGTCAACAAAGGTTACTTCAATCCCCATTTTTTTAAAGGTATGGGCAAATAAGTTATACGTGCCTCCATAAATTAGATTAGAAGAGATGAAGTGATCTCCGGCTTCCAAGATGTTTAACAACGCAAAGAAGGTTGCGGCTTGCCCAGAAGAAGTACATAGAGCACCGACGCCTCCTTCTAAGGCCGCGATTTTTTGTTCAGCAGCATCAGTGGTTGGGTTACCAATCCGTGTATAAAAATAACCCGCTTTTTCCAAATCAAAAAGTTTACCGATTTCTTCTGTTGAATCATAAGTATAAGTCGTGCTCTGAACAATTGGTAACACTCGTGGTTCGCCATTTTTTGGTTGGTACCCCGCGTGTAGACATTTTGTTTCAAATTCCATAATGAACATCCTCCATTTTTTGTTTTTTTATGAAAAAAAGGTGGTAAGTAATCCCGTACTCACCAGCCCTTTTTTATGAACTTAGTTTAAACGAAAGCCGGCCATTTCAGCGCATAACGCAATTCCTGCTTCCCTGTGATTGGTGTGCCTCTCGTCATTTGGTCATCTAAAATACTTGAACGCCCTCTTTATCAACATGTAACAAATTGATTTGGGCCTGTTCGTCTAGTTCGGTGAGACGAGCCATAAGAGCCTCTGTTTTTTCTTCAGGAGAGAGAACTAAAATAGTCGGTCCAGCACCACTTAAAAATGAAGCGTAGGCGCCTTCTTCATGACAAATTTCACGAATATCTTTCAAATGAGGAACTAGGTGCATTCGATAACTTTCATGCCACTTATCTTTTTCCATCATGACACCTGCAAGAGGCAGATTGCCATTCAAAATCGCTGCAATCATAACATTAGCAATGCCGCTAGCTGCCACTGCTTCCTTATACGAAATTGACTCTGGCAAGACACTACGGCTTTCTGTCGTCAATAGTTCGTGGCTAGGTACATAGGCTAATACATCACAATCTGGAAAATGGTGTTTAACATAGTGAACCGCGCCATCTAAAAAGCTAGCAACAACAAAACCACCGCAAATAGCTGGAGCAACATTGTCGGGATGTCCTTCAAGCTCTGTAGCAATTTGAACTTTATCCTTTACTGAAAGATGTAAATTTCCTAGGCGATTGGCTAACTCTATACCCGCGACAATGACTGACGAGCTACTGCCTAAACCACGTGCTAAAGGGATTTCTGAAGTCATTTTTAAGCGTTTAGGAGATAAGTTCGGTGCCAAAGCTAAAGCTGTCTGTAACAGTAAGTTTGACCCATCTGTTGGAATTTCTCCAGAAAGGTTGTGTTCAATAATCCAAGTGTCGGTGTCTTCTAATACTTCAATGAAAAGATATTCTGATAAAGCAATTCCACAAGAATCAAATCCTGGGCCTAAATTAGCGCTCGTAGCAGGGACTCTGATTTTCATAGTTTTGCGACTCCTTCACGTAGATGCATGCGCATTTCTTCTAAGTCACTCATTTTAGAGATGGTCACATCAGTTGCGTTAATTGCCGTATCAGGATCTTTTAACCCGTTTCCAGTGAAGACTGCGACCACTGTTTCGCCAGGTTTAATTTTGCCTGACTGAACATGTTGGATAACGCCTGCCAATGAAGCAGCTGAGCCGGGTTCAACAAAGACCCCATCTTGAGCAGCCACTTTTCGGTAAGCATTTAGAATTTCTTCATCAGTTACGGCATCAATATAACCAGATGATTCATCACGGGCCGCTTCTGCCAATTTCCAGCTAGCAGGGTTACCGATACGAATCGCTGTGGCGACAGTTTCTGGCTGCTCCACTACTTCACCGCGAACAATCGCTGCCGCACCTTCAGCTTCAAATCCATGCATTCGTGGTAAAGCAGTTCCTTTGACTTCATGCCACTCTTTAAACCCTTTCCAGTAAGCAGAAATATTCCCTGCGTTACCTACAGGAATGGCTAACACGTCAGGTGCTTGTCCCAATTGTTCACAGACTTCAAAGGCCGCTGTTTTTTGCCCTTCCAAACGATAAGGGTTCACTGAATTGACCAAAGCCACCGCTTCTGTTTTGGCGATATCTCTCACGGCTTTTAAGGCTTCATCAAAGTTGCCTGGAATCGAGATGATATCAGCACCGTACACAATCGCTTGCGCCAATTTACCCATAGCAATCTTACCGTCTGGAATCACTACATAGGCTTTGACGCCCGCACGTGTGGCATAAGCTGCGGCTGCGGCACTGGTATTTCCTGTAGAGGCACAGACAATCGCTTTGGCCCCTTCCTCGACGGCCTTGGCAACAGCCATCACCATGCCACGATCTTTAAATGAGCCAGTCGGGTTTAAGCCTTCGTATTTCCCATACAAAGTAATGCCTAGTTCTTTTGACAAATTGTGCAAAGGAATTAAGGGTGTATTCCCTTCTGCTAAAGAAATCATTGGCGTTTTTTCAGTGATTGGTAAATAGTCTTTATATTGTTTTAATAATCCTTCATACATACATTATTCCCCCAAAACTTTCATTGTATTTTCTAAAGAAAATGAAGTTGTTTCATTTATTTTTTTGCTTACAGTTTCTAAATTTTTCTTACTTGTCGTGTGCGTAATGACGATTACACGAGCCGTTTTTCCATCTGATTTTTGTTGTACGACTTGGTCAAAGCTAACGTCCGCTTGATTCATAATCTCAGCCAGCTTTAAAAATTGTCCGCGCTCATCAGGGACCTCTAAGGAAAGATAATACTTACTGAATATTTCATTATCCTCAGTTAAAAGCGTCTCATGTCGGTAAGAATTAAACATGTGCCCGGTTGTTTTTAAACGAATGTTTTTGGCGATGGTAATCAGATCACTAACCACACTTGTAGCAGTTGGTTTAGCGCCCGCACCTGGACCATAATACATCGATTCGCCCACTCCTGAACTTTCAATAAAGACTGCATTAAATTCATTGCTGACAGAAGCTAATGGATGCTTCACAGGGACTAGCATTGGCGAAACCTCTACATGAATACTGTTTCCGGCTTTTTTGGCCGCACCAATTAGTTTAATTTCATAGCCCAATTGTTTGGCTGTGGCAACATCTTCTAAGGATAAACCGCGAATCCCTTTGACCGCAACCTGTTCCATACCAATATTCATACCAAAAGCAAACTGGCTAAGGATAACCATCTTGTAGGCTGCATCAATGCCGTCCACATCATTTGTTGGATCCGATTCAGCAAACCCTAGCTCTTGTGCTTCTCTTAACGCTTCTTCATAGCTTTTTGAGTGAGAGACCATCTGAGTGAGCATGTAGTTTGTGGTTCCGTTAACGATGCCTAGAACGTTAGTAATATCATCTGCTGCCAAGCTATTGGCAATGGTTCGCAAAATAGGAATGCCACCTGCAACACTTGCTTCATAGTATAAATCGCACTTGTTTTTCTGAGCGAGAGCAACAAGCTCCCCACCGTGTAAAGCGAGAAGATCCTTATTGGCAGTTACGACATGTTTGCCCTTTTCTAAGGCTTGAGAAATATACGTTTTGGCTGGCTCAATGGCTCCCATGAGCTCCACGACAATTGAAATCTCAGGATCATCTAAAATATCTTCAATTGAGGTCGTTAACTGAATATTAAAGGCGTCTCCTAAGGCTTGTTTGGTCTCAATCTCACGAACAAAGGCTTTGTCCACGACAATATCCATCCCAGTTACTTGACGAATTTTTTCTTGATGTGCAATGAGTATTTCTGGTACCCCAGAACCAACAACGCCTAGTCCTAGTAAACCAATCTTCAACTTTTCTTCCATACATCCTCCAAAAATAATATCTACATTAAAATATTATCATTTTTCTTTAATGTTCACCGTCTTAGTATACCGAAAATCAGAAAAAAAAACTAGGGTTTTCCCGATAAAAACCGGAAAAATCCTAGCTACTTTTTAGTGATGTTGAACATGTTCAAAGGTTTGATCTAAGATGTCCAATACATGATGGTCATCTAAGCTATACAGCATTGTTTTTCCTTCTCGACGTGCTTTCACGACACGGTTATCACGCAACAGCTTTAACTGGTGGGAAACGGCCGATTGTTCCATGTCGACTTCTTGACTAATCGACGTCACGTTTTGTTCGCCGGCTTTTAAGAAAAATAAAATTTTCAAACGCGTAGGGTCACTTAAAACTTTATATAACTGACTCACTTTTTCTATTTCTTGTTGCGTTTTTCCTTTCACGGACAGTCCCTCCTTTAGTTGGTCGTTTGTTAGAAAAGCTAAATCTAGTATAGCAGAATTCCTGAATTATTCGAGAAATTCGTTTTACTTTGCTCAAAAATTTTGTTTTGTAGGCGAAAGAAAAACCCTCCGTTTTATAGACAGAGGGTCGTTCTCTACGCGTACTGCATGCCATTTTTTTCTCTAGCCTTCAGTGATTTGGTTGATGCTTGCTTCATAAGCCGCAATCTTTTCATCTGCTTGTGCTTGTGTGCTCCCTTTAACCCCAATATAGAATTTGATTTTTGGTTCAGTTCCAGATGGGCGTACGGCAATCCAAGATTCATCTTCAAGCACATATTTTAAAACGTTTGATGGTGGTGTCGTTAGGGCTTTGGTTGCTCCAGTTGCATCTGTTTTTGTTAATAACTGGAAGTCCTCTGTTTGAACCACTTTAGCGCCTGCGAACTCTTTAGGTGCTTCTTCGCGGAATTTCGTCATCAATGCTGCAATTTTGGCTGAGCCTTCAATCCCACTCATTGTGACAGAAATTGTTTTTTCAGCAAAATAGCCATACTCTTCAAACATCGCTGTTAAAGCATCGTAGAGAGTCTTGTCTTGTTTTTTATAGAAGGCCGCAACCTCGGCTAATAAAACAAGTGCTTGAATCGCATCTTTGTCACGAACAAATGATTTCACAAGATAGCCATAACTTTCCTCAAAACCAAACATGAACGTTTGTGTGTGATCTTCTTCAAATTGTTGAATCTTCTCAGCAATAAATTTGAAACCAGTCAAGACGTTAATCATCTTAGTGTTATATTTATTAGCTACCGCAGTTGGCAATTCACTAGAAACGATTGATTTTAAGACAGCTGCATTTTCAGGAAGTGTTCCTGCTTGTTTGTGGGCCTCAAGGATATATTGAATCATCAACGCACCAATTTGGTTACCTGACAGGACTTGGTAACGACCATCTGGCAAACGAACAGCTGCGCCTAAACGGTCAGCATCTGGATCCGTTGCAATCAGTAAGTCCGCATTTTCTTTTTCACCTAAACGAATCGCATACTCAAAGGCAGAATGTTCTTCTGGGTTAGGTGATTTAACTGTTGTGAAATCAGGATCAGCAATTGCTTGCTCTGGAACTAATTTGAATTGTTCAAACCCAGCTTGTTGTAAGGCTTTTTCACCTAACATTTTTCCTGTTCCATGAAGGGGTGTATAGATTAGTTTTAACGTTTTACCCATTTCTTTTACAAGGGCTGGATTAATGGTGACGGCTTTTACTTCTTTCAAGTAAGCCAAATCAACTTCTTCTCCAATAATCGAGATTAGGCCGCTGTGTTTTGCTTCTTCATCTGATAAAACAGCCACTTCTAAAGGATTCTCAATCCCACGTACATAAGTTGTTAAAGCATCCGCATCTGCTGGGGGCATTTGTCCGCCGTCTTCTCCGTACACCTTGTAGCCATTATAGGCTGCTGGGTTGTGAGACGCAGTAATCATAATTCCTGTAAAAGCATTCAAGTGGCGAACGGCAAATGAAAGTTCTGGTGTTGGGCGTAAGCTTTCAAAAACAAAAGATGGGATGTCATGTTTTGCCAAAGTTTTCGCTGCTTCCATAGCAAATTCTGGTGACATATGACGAGAATCATAAGCAATCGCTACGCCACGTCGTCTAGTATCAGGATCCTGTGCATCCATAAAACGTGCCAATCCTTCTGTCGCCTGACGGATGGTGTAGATATTCATACGATTGATTCCTGGGCCTAAGATTCCACGCATGCCCGCTGTTCCAAATTCAAGTGGTGCGTAGAAAGCATCCTCTAGTTGAACAGGATCTTCTTTTAAAGTATTTAATTGTTGTTTTAGGTTCTCTTCAAGACTTGTTTCGTTTAGCCATTGTTCATAGACTTGTTCCCAAGACATGACACGACACCTCTTTCTAAAATAATGATTTCTTTTTAGAGTATACCATTCATGAATTCTAGATGAAAGTCGTCTACATGAAAAAGACGTCTTTCATCTAGAATAAATGTAAAAAAGACCATTATCGTTGGTAGTAAAGTAACCACCCAAAAGGTCGATGTTAGGTCGGACGTTTTGGTGGTCACTGTACTAGAAATCAACGTATAAATAGTCTTTTTTGATAAATATTGATCCACGATTACCTTTAACTAATCGTTTCAGGTGTTTCTAACTCTTCTAAATATTTGTAAACTTGTTGGCCAGCGATTCCACCATCACCTACTGCTGTTGTAATTTGACGTAAGGTTTTTTCACGAACATCTCCGATAGCGTAAATTCCAGGTATCTTTGAACGCATTTCTTCATCCGTTTCAATCCAACCTGCTTCGTTTGTTAAGCCGATTTTTTTGAAAGGCGCGGTCAAAGGATCTAAACCAACATAGATAAAGATGCCGTTTGCAGGTGTTTCAGAGGTTTCATTCGTTTTGACATTACGAAGCTTCACGCCTGTCATAACCATTTCATCCCCCACAATTTCTTCAACTACAGTATCCCAAATAAAGGAAATTTTTTCATTGGCAAACGCGCGGTCTTGAATAATCTTTTGTGCACGTAACTGATCACGGCGATGCACAATCACCACTTCAGAGGCAAATTGTGTTAGATAGATAGCTTCTTCGACTGCGGAATCTCCGCCACCGACAACAACTAAGCGACGATTACGGAAAAAGGCGCCATCACAAACCGCACAATAAGAAACCCCACGACCGGCAAATTCTTCTTCGCCTTTCACACCTAATTTACGGTGGTCACAGCCAGTCGCAATAATAATTGTTTTCCCTTTGTAGCTGGCATCTTCACAGACAATCTCTTTATAGTCGCCATGGTCGATGACATCTTGAACAATCCCATAGGCGTTTTCTGTCCCAAACTTAGTGACACTCTCATACATTTTATAAGCGAGCTCAGGACCCATAATTGACTCGAATCCAGGGTAGTTTTCAACCTCAGCTGTATTGTTCATTTGACCACCCGGCGCGCCACGTTCAATCATTAAAACGGATAAATTTGAGCGAGATGCGTAAAGAGCAGCCGTCATTCCTGCGGGGCCAGCTCCAATAATAATTACGTCATACATAGTAGGAATACCTCCAATTAAATTTCAAAGTAAATTTACTTTACAAGTGAAACGGCTAAATGTCTACTTTTCTGCTTGTTCGACTTTCTACTTATAAGTGATTCTTTGATTTCAGCAATCATCTATGAAAAAAACGAATAATATAGTCCAGTAAAACTGAGAAGATAGTCTATTGACATTTATTTTCTCTCCTGTAAAATCATCACGATATATCTATTATATAGAAGTGGAGGGTTACATACAATTGAATAAAAGGAAGTTTTTAACGATTTCTGACAGAGAATTATTTTTTTTAAGTTGGCCAATTTTTATTGAAATGTTTTTACGTGTGGTCATCGGAAATATTAATGTCTGGATGATTTCACATTACTCAGAACCAGCTGTTGCGGCAGTCGGTGCGGCCAATCAGCTGTTAAATCTGACGGTCTTCATTTACGGATTTATTACAGTGGGCACGCAAATTATTATTGCCCAGTTGATTGGTGCTAAACAAAAAGAAAAAATCCCAACCGTCATCAATTCAGCATTATTTGGGGCTTTGGTAATCGGGCTATTTATTAGCTTGATGTTTCTTTTTTTTGCAGGTCCCTTACTTCGTTTTATGAATTTAGATCAAGAATTGATTTCTATAGGTGATGGTTATTTACGAATTTTTGGTGGCAGTCTATTTATTTCGGCAATCACTGCAACGATTATTGCGGTGATGAGAAGTCATGGGTTCACCCAGCCGGCTCTTTTAGTCCCAATGTGTGCAAGTATTTTAGCAGTTATTGGCAATTATGTCGCCTTATATAGTCCATTTGGGCTACCACATTTGGGTGTTGACGGATTAGCAGCATCCAGTGTTTTTGGGAATACAATTGGGTTATTGATTGCTTGTTATTTATTGAAAAAGCATATTGGATTTTCAATTCTTTCGGTTCGTATTCGCAACATCTCCATGGAGTTTGTCAAAAAGATTCTCGCTTATGGGCTCCCTTCGTCAGGGGAATCTTTGTCCTATCAAGGAGCACAGGTGGTCGTAACGATGATTGTTGCCTCTCTAGGCTCAAGTGTCCTGGTCGCGAAATCTTATGTAACAGCTATTTCTCAGTTTGTTTATCTGATTGCTTCTTCATTAAGCCAAGGAAATCAAATTATGATTGGGCGAAATGTTGGGGCGGGTGAATTTTCACGCGCTCGTGCACGAGGGATGCGGACGATGAAGATTGGTGTTGTTGCCTCCGTTAGTATCTGTATTGTTACATGGATTTTTATTGAACCGATAATGGGGATATTCACAACCAATGTTGAAGTAATTGCCATCGCTAAGGGCGTTTTCTTTGTTGAGATTTTCTTAGAATGTGCACGCGCCATCAATATGATTTTGGTCGGTGCGTTAAATGCAAGTGGCGATGTGAAATTCCCGCTTATCTGTAGCCTACTTGTTCTTTGGGTTATTAGTCTACCCTTCTCTTATTCATTGGCTATTTTCTTCAAATTCGGACTTATCGGTGTCTGGATTGCTTATGCGATTGACGAAGGTTTACGAAGTATTTTTATGATTATCCGTTGGCGTTCAGGTGTCTGGAAAAACAAAGCGGTCGTCCACAAAGATGATACGAAAGAAACAGCTGCTACGCTGTAGGAAAAATTTTTGATAGTTAGAGGAGCATGGGACATAACTCAAAAAGTTATGCCCATGCTCCTATTTCCCGAATAAACGGTGGGCACAGAAGCAACTCCATCTTCACGTTGTTCCGCTCTCAACAACTTCTACGCATGAGACATGCTAGAGTTGAAGGTCTGCACTACGTAAAAACCACTTCGATCTCATCAATCTCTAAAGGTGGAACACCTTAAGAATTGAAGGACGTTGTTCCGCTCTCAACAACTTCTACGCATGGGACATGCTAGAGTTGAAGGTCTTCACTCCGTAAAACCACTTCGATCTCATCAATCTCTAAAGGTGGAACACCTTAAGAATTGAAGGACGTTGTTCCGCTCTCAACAACTTCTACGCATGGGACATGCTAGAGTTGAAGGTTCGAAAAATAAGCTGAAATTGCTGTTCTACATCTATTTACAAAGTAAATAGATGTAGAACAGTACCTACCTGGTCACAAAAATTTGAAGAGCACCACGTAGGAATCAATCAACATCGAAAGAAAGGCTTTCGTGTTTCTTGTTATTTCCGTGGATTCCCTCTTATTGCTGTAAAACACAACGAAGCATGAGTTGATGTTGCACAGTACCTAATCGGTGCTGTAAAACACAACGAAGCATGAGTTGATGTTGCACAGTACTCGGAGTTAAACATTTCTGTCCCAACCTCTTTTTTTACGATTAAAGGGATTCTTGCTACTAAAAAATAAATAGCTAGTTATTAGGTGTTATTTAGAAATAGAGATAATCAGTCTGGCTTTATAATGAAATGTATCTACAAACCATCGTGTCTATCTTTTTGACAAAAGACTTACATGGTGTTAATGTGCATACACCAACACTTATTTAGGAGGAACTGATGATGTCAGAGAAAACAGGAACTAAGACTACCTATAAAGTGTGCAAGGCTGAAAACAGTGATGTAATCACTCTTCCGCAACAAGTTAGGGAACATTTAGGTATCAAAAGTGGTGGTACTATCTCTTTTTCTATTAAAAATGATAAAGTTGTACTAGAAAAAAATGAAGAGATTCCTATTGATGAAGTAATAAAGAACACGATTAATCAATATCATGAATTAATTGGTGAGTTAGCGAATCACTAAGAAGGAGCATCATGTAGTGATTAGATACTTAACCGTAGAACATGTAATCAAAATAAATGCAATGGTTATCTCGCAATTTACGCCTAAAGAAATCGTTGGATTGAAAGACGCTAATGCATTACAAAGGGTCATAGAACAACCAAAACAAGAAGTATTTGGTGAGGTTCTTTATTCAACTGTTTTTGTTAAGGCAGCGATTCTTTTTATAAATTTGATAAAAAAATACCCTTTTAACAATGCAAATAAAAGAACTGCTTGGGTAGTGTTGATTTCTTTTTTAGATATCAACGGGGATAGGACTTTCTTTCCAACAGATGAAGGGATCAAATTTACTTTAACCGTAACAACTTTTAGCTTTACTTCTGATAATTTTGATTCTCTAAAGGGCTTTGTCGAAGAATATTTTAAAAATTCAGAGTATATTTCAAAAAAATAAGTGCTTGAAAAATTTGCCGAAGCAGATTTCTCAAGCACATTTTTTATTTCTCGTTGGCTAAGTCTTCGCCATTAGAAGCAATCACTTGTTTGTACCAGTCGAAGGATTTTTTCTTTGTCCGTTTAAGTGTGCCGTGGCCTTTGTCATCCATATCAACATAGATGAAGCCATAACGTTTTTTCATTTCACCTGTCCCTGCAGAAACTAAATCGATACAGCCCCATGTTGTGTAGCCGATTAAATCCACGCCATCTAAGGTAATTGCATCATTCATTGCTGCAATATGTTTTTGGAAATAATCAATACGATAATCATCTTGGATACGGCCATCCGCTTCTATCGTATCGACTGCGCCAAAGCCGTTTTCGACAACAAATAAGGGAACATTATAACGATCATAAAGAGAGCTTAATGCAATCCGCAAACCTAAAGGATCGACGCCCCAACCCCATTCAGATTCTTCCAAATAAGGATTTTTTACAGCTGGCATTTGATTGCCACCAACATATTTTACCTTGTCCGGATTCGCCGTAGAAACAGTTGACATGTAGTAACTAAACCCAATGTAATCAACAGTGCCTTGAGCAATCAATTCGTCATCGCCGGTTTCTTTTTGAATGGTCACGCCTTCACGTTCAAATTGTTTCACTTTGTGTGCAGGATAGTACCCGTTCACCTGAACATCAATATAGAATTCTTGTTCACGATTAAACTGTAATGCTTCAAACACATCTTCGGGCCGGCAAGAAAGTGGATAACTTGGAATGTAAGCTACCATCATTCCGATTTGAAAGTCTGGATTAATTTCTTTTCCTAACAAGACTGCTTTGGCACTAGCAACAAACAAATGATGGGCTGCTTGGTATTTTGCTTGTGCATCATTTTTATGAATGCCGATTTGTGTCCAGCTTCTTAAGAAATTGATTTCATTGAAGGTCATCCAATAGTTGACTTTCTTTTTGTAGCGCTTAAAGATGGTTTCGCAAAAGAAAATGAAGTTGTCGATGGTTTGGCGATCTGCCCAGCCATCATATTCATCGGCTAAATACATAGGAATATCAAAGTGATTGATAGTTACGACAGGCTCAATGTTGTGAGCCAATAATTCATCAAACACGCGGTCATAAAAATCTAAGCCTTCTTCATTCACTTCTTTTGTACCTTTTGGACAAATTCGTGCCCATGAAATCGACATCCGGAAACATTTGAAGCCCATCTCAGCAAATAGCGCAATATCTTCTTTATAGTGATGATAAAAATCAGTTGCTACATGACTTGGGTAGTACGTTTTTTCATCGATATACCCAACAGCCCCTTCTGGTAATGCTTGCTCTCTTGTCACGCGCTCGATTACGCCTTCTTTTGTTTTATACGTAATCATTCTGGGTTCTTCGTGACTCCCCCCAGTAATCGCGTCTAGTGTGCTAAGTCCTTTGCCGCCTGATAGGTAACCGCCTTCATATTGGTTAGCCGCAGTTGCGCCACCCCAAAGGAAATTTTTAGGAAAGCTCATTGTTGTCATCCTCTCTTACTAAATTAGATTGATTAAAATTGAAAAAAGGAGGAGAAAGATTAATCCCCCTCCTTTTTTCGAATAAATGAAGCACATAGTACCTATCCGGTTCTCGGAGTTAAATCCTTCTGTACCAACCAGATAGTTTCCTATTAATTAGTTATTTGATAAGTCTTGGCCGTTTGAAGCAATGACCTGTTTATACCAATCAAATGATTTTTTCTTCGAACGTTTAAGAGTTCCGTTCCCATCGTTATCGCGATCAACATAGATAAAGCCGTAACGTTTTTTCATTTCGCCTGTTCCCGCAGAAACTAAGTCGATACAGCCCCATGTTGTGTACCCTAATAGGTCAACGCCATCTTCATCCACAGCATCACGCATCGCTTGAATGTGTTCTGCTAGATAGCTAATTCTGTAATCATCTTCAACATAGCCATTTTCATCAGGAACATCTACTGCACCCAGACCATTTTCAACGATAAATAATGGTTTTTGGTAACGATCGTATAAATCGTTCATCGTAATACGCAAACCTAGAGGGTCAATTTGCCAACCCCATTCGCTTGCTTCTAAATAAGGATTTTTAACAGAAGCAAAGATGTTTCCAGCTGTTTGTTCTAATAATTTTGGATCTGTTGTAGCAACACGTGATGAATAGTAAGAGAATGAAATGAAATCAACGGTATGCTCTTTAAGGAATGCTAAGTCGCCTTCCTCCATAACAACGTTAAGTCCTTTTCTTTCCATTTCTTTTAACGCATAGGCAGGATATTCGCCGCGTGATTGTACATCGATAAAGAAGTAGTTTTCTCGATCTGCTTTACGAGCAGCAAAAACGTCTTCAGGTTTACATGTGTATGCATAGTTTGAACCAGCTGCTAACATACAACCTACTTGGTTTTCTGGATCAATCTCATGTGCGATTTTTGTTGCCATTGCACTAGCCATTAATTCGTGGTGTGCTGCTTGATATTTGATTTGTTCTTTATTGTCGCCTTCTTCAAAATACAAACCAGCCCCCATAAACGGCGCGTGAAGAATCATATTAATTTCATTAAAGGTTAACCAGTATTTTACAAGACCTTTATAACGAGTGAAGATTGCTCGGCAAAGATTTTCATAGAAACCAAGCATTTCACGACTACGCCACGCACCGTATTTTTCAACTAAATGCATTGGGCAATCAAAGTGAGTGATGGTAACTAGTGGCTCAATTCCGTGTTTGTGACATTCTTTAAACAAGTCTTCATAAAATTTTAAGCCTTCTTCATTTGGTTCAGTCTCGTCTCCTAATGGGAAAATACGACTCCATGCAATAGATAAACGGTAAGTTTTAAAGCCCATTTCGCCAAATAAAGCGATGTCTTCTTTATAATGATGGTACATATCAATTGCTTCTTGAGCTGGGTAGAAATGCTCGTCATCAAAGTTAAACATTTTCTTTTCACCAGTAATTACAGCAAAACGATCGGGTCCAACTGGTGCTAAGTCAACATTCGCAAGTCCTCTACCGTCTTCTTTATAGCCGCCTTCGCATTGGTTAGCCGCAGTTGCGCCGCCCCATAAAAAGTCTTTTCTAAATCCCATATTCTGGTCACTCCATCTCTTATTTTATTTACAACTTTATTTTCTATCTTGTAAACACTTTTTACAAGGTCAATTCTTAAAATTACATATTGATTTGCAAAATAGTCGGTTTATCCGCATGTATTTGTAAATTTCATTTACAAATCAGCTGGAATTGATAAATTTATTGTCTTTTTCTAAAAAAGAAGCTTTCTTTTGATTTACAAAAATATTATAATTCGTGTAAATGAGGAGGGATTCCATGCTAATTCAAGAAAAAATGCAACAAACGAGCTTCTCTAGCTCTGAGCAGCAAGTTGTCGATTATTTATTAACACATACAGAAGGCTTGCATGAACAAACCATTAAAGAGATTGCCAATCAAGTCTATACGCATCCATCCACCTTAATCCGGATAGCCAAAAAGATGGGCTACACAGGCTGGAAAGAATTGAAGGAAGCGTATATAGAAGAAATCACTTACTTAACTAGTCACTTTTCGTCTATAGACGCCAATTTCCCTTTTGATCAAAGTGATGGCGTCATGTCGATTGCGTCCAAAATTGGCACCCTTCAAAAAATGACTATTGATGACACCTTGTCTCTGTTGCATCATGATGATTTGCAAAAAGCCAAACAATATCTTTTACGAGCGGAGACTATCAAAGTGTTTGGAGGAAATGCCAATACATTGATCTCTCAAGATTTTGCTTTGAAGATGAGCCGCCTAGGTAAATCAGCTTCAGTGAGCACAACTTTTGGCGAAGGTCTTTATGAGACCTACAATCTACCTGAAAACAGCTGTGCCATTTTGATTAGCTATACCGGTGAAAATAGATATATGTTAGAAATTTTAGCTGTCCTAAAAGAGAGAAAAATTCCCGTGATTGCTCTTACCAGCATTGGGACCAACCAATTGGCTGAAAAAAGTGACTGTGTTCTTCGCATGACTACAAGAGAACGCCTGTATTCTAAAATTGGTAGCTTTACTATCAATAATTCAATCTGCTACTTACTCGATGTTCTTTATAGCTGTGTCTTTGGGGAGCACTACCGCAAAAACTTTGACCATGTTTTCAAAGTTTCTCAAAAGGTCGATAATCGAAGCTCCACCTCAGAAATTATTCGAGAAAAGAATCCTCAAGATGTCTTACATGAGCTAGATTCTTGGATTCCTAATTAAATGAATGTAGTTCAAAGCCTTCAACTTTGTGCATGAATACAGTGAAAGTTGAAGGCTTTAAACAGGTCTGTGTGAGTCTAGCTTTAAGAATTTACACGAGTGCGGTGATTAATTCTTCTCCGCTGCTAATTGTTTTGTTTTGTGATTCTAAAATATCTAGATAGTCCGCAGCATTTGTGACGATAATTGGTGTCTCAATGCTATAACCAGCTTTTTCAATCGCCTCCATATCAAAACGAACAAGAAGCTGTCCTTTTTTGACATGATCATTTTGGTTTACGAATGACTCAAAATATTTCCCATCCAACTGTACCGTATCTAAACCAATGTGAATCAATAGTTCAAGACCCTGGTCAGAAATTAAGCCAATCGCATGTTTTGTTGGGAAAAGAGTCATGACCGTGCCATCAAACGGCGCGACTACTTCGCCTTTTGTTGGATGAATAACGACACCTTTTCCTAAAGCCCCTTGTGCAAACGCCGCATCTTTTGATGTTGATAATGGGGCGATGGTTCCTTGCACAGGTGTTGCTACGATTTCTTTGTTCACACTAATTTTTGAATCAGAGGAAACAGTCATTTCGCTCTCTTCTTTTGCGTCATCCTTCCAGAAGAAAAACGTTAATAAAAAGCCGATAGCAGCTGCGATGATGATCCCAACAAATGATTTCATCATCCCACTTGCATCCCCATCTTTAATGAAGTTTACAACACCGAAGATTCCTAAACCACCCATTACATAAGAGATAACACCATTGGCCATTAAATAAAAACCGCCAGCTGCTGCGCCAATCATTGAGAAAATAAATGGTTTCTTTTTCGGTAAAGTAATTCCGTAAATCGCCGGTTCAGTTACCCCGAAAATCCCTGAGATAATTGCTGGCGGGCAAAGTGCTTTTAACTTTTTATCTTTTAGTTTGAAGTACATCGCAAGGACAACCGCAGTTTGGGCAAAGCTGGCACAGAAAGAACCAACTAAAACTTGGCTTGCACCATCTTGTTGCATTTGCATAATTGCAAGTGGGATAACACTCCAGTGAAGACCGAAGATAACCAATACTTGCCAGAAAAATCCTAAGATGACGCCATAGAGTGCTGGTGAGAAGGCCATTAATGAACGGAATCCTGTACTCAACACTTCTGTCAACATGCTAATGATTGGGCCGATGATTAAAAAGCCGACCGGTAAAGCAATCAAGAAGACGATAAAAGGAACTAAGAACGTTTGTACAACAGAAGGCACGATCTTTTTCGCAATTTTTTGAATTTGAGCAGCAAATGCAATGATGAAGATAACAGGTATAACACTACTTGTATAGCTCGCCCCTACCCATGGAATTCCAAGAAACGTATCATAGGCAGGTAAGCTGAACAAGTTATAAGGTGCAGCAGCGCCTGCTCCAGCCGTTAGTTCATAAGCAGCTTTTAATGCGCCACCTTGAATACTTGGATAACAGAGGGCAGCACCAATCACAAGCCCAACCATCGGATTTAGACGGAATTTTTTAGCGGCTGTATAGCCTAAAATAACAGGCATAAAGAAGAATACAGCGTCGCCGATACCGTTTAACATCGTATAGTTTCCTGAAGTGTTTGTATAAAGTTTTAAGAAAACAAAAAGTGCATTAACCCCTTTAACCATCCCAGCCGCGGCCATCGCGCCAAGGAACGGTTGGAAACAACCACTAAGAATATCAATCAGACGATTAAAGATATTGCCATCTGAAGGTGTTTCTTCAGATTCTCCGGATAGATGTGCTACCTCAATAACATCTGCATAGACATCGGGTACATGGTTTCCAATCACGACTTGGTATTGTCCGCCACTTTTCATGACGGTCACGACACCATCCATATTTTTCAGGATGTCATCGTTTGCTTTACTCTCATCCTTTAGCTTAAAGCGTAAGCGTGTGATACAGTGTGTTAAGCTGTTGATGTTTTCTTCTCCACCGACATTTTTTACAATTTTTTTTGCTAATTCATTGTATTTTCCCATTTTTTCTTCCTCCAATTTGTTTTTGATTGAAGGTTTAGCCAACTGAATGTCACTATCCAAAAGCCACATCATTTCTGATATCGCAAATTATGGGTCTTTTTTGTTCTTCGCCCCTCCTTTGTCCTTAATAGTTATTTTATCGATTCATATCGGCCAAGCGGGCAATGTGAATCGCTAAGTACATCTTTTCATCGCTAGACATGTGATAATCAAATGAATCAATCAGATAGCTTTGAATCTTTTCTACACAGGTCATTGCGGTACCATATTTTTTTTGAACGATTGAGAGAAGCTCTTCTTCGACCTCCCCATCGTGTTGCGTTTGATTCACTACTCTTGATAAAAAGAAGCGCAAATGCGTGGTAAAACGATAAAAATAAACAGATTCTTCATTCAAATCAATTTTATAATAATAGCGAACGATATTTAGAATATCCTGTAAAGTTTTGGTGTAGGCATACATGTCATCCATCTCGGGATTCTCTGTTTGTGCGTTGACAATATGGAGGGCGATAAAACCGGCTTCATCTTCTGACAGATGAACATGGTATTCCTCTAGTATCTTCTCAACCGTTCGTTTGCCAATCTCAAACTCATCAGGGAATAGTCGCTTAATATCCCATAGCAAAACGTTGGGCATTTGAATGTTCTTTTTGGTTCGTTCAATCGCTGTATAGAGGTGATCGGTTAAGGATAAATAAATCGATTCATTTAAGGTTTTGTTCAATTTTTCTTTGGCGTATTCAATGATTTGAACGGCAATCGTAAAATATTCAAGGGGAATATCATGTGCCAGCTCCTGAAACTTTTGAGACATTCCTTGATTAGATAATTTAAAGATTTTATCTATTTTATCTTTTGAGATAAAGTCACCCGGTTTTTTGTTGAAAGCTAGTCCCTTCCCCATAACAACAATCTCCGCTTGCGATTCATCTTTTGTCACGACGACATTGTTATTTAACACTTTTTCAATTATCATCTTTTTTCCCTCCAAGGTGTTTGTACAGTATCTGAAAAAAAGAAAAACCTAATCACTTCATTATAGGTAGAATGCTACCAAGAATGAACTAATTAGGTTTGGCTTGCACGGAGCAATCACCATCCAGTATATTGGGTACATCCCTATAATAAACATGTCTTCATTGGATGTCAACGCTTTCTTAAAAGAAATATGATTAGAGTTAATTTAGTTTTTTATTAGAAAAGAAGGAATCACCTCGAAAACAAATAACAGGCATCCCTTTTGACAGTTTTTTTGGAGTGATCAAAAAAATTGGTAACGGCGATTGTGTGTAGAATTTCTATCAAAAAAACCAGCGAATGAACAGGTGTCCTTTCGCTGGTTTTATACTGAGGTCAAGCGCAGAAGCAGCGGCTTCTGCGCCCGTCGTGTACTCGGATTTTTAAGGTAGGATAGCCTTTTTTGAATCCTCTCCTAACCTTAGATTTCACTATTTTGTAGTTTATACATATCGGCATAAAGGCCATCTTTGACTAATAACTCGTCATGTGAGCCGCGTTCGACGATATGCCCCTTATCTAAGACTAAGATTAGATTCGCATCACGGATTGTTGACAATCGATGAGCAATCGCAATCGTTGTTCGTCCTTGCCGCATGTTGGCTAAGCCCTCTTGAATGAGGCCCTCTGTCTCCGTATCAATGTTAGCTGTTGCCTCATCTAAGACAAGAATTTTGGGGTTCGTCACAATCGTTCTAGCAAATGAAATTAATTGACGTTGACCACTAGAATAACTTGCACCACGTTCAATCACTTTGGCATGATAGTCGTTTGGTAAAGTCTCAATAAACTTATCTGCTTGAACGAATCTAGCGGCCTCTTTAATTTGGTGATCTGTAATTTCAGGATTTAGCATTCGAATGTTACCAGCAATATCGCCATAAAACATAAAGGCATCCTGTAAGACAAGGCCCATTTTTCGGCGAAGCTCCTCAATCGGGAAGTCCCGAATGTCTGTATCATCAATCAAAATTTGCCCTTCATAAAATTCATAAAAGCGCATCAACACATTAATGATGGAGCTTTTTCCACTACCCGTGTGTCCGACTAGTGCGACGGTTTCACCTGGATTTGCCACAAATGAAATATTATTTAAGACATTGTTTTTTCCATCGTAAGAAAAGCTGACATTTTTAAATTCAATCTTCCCTTCTAACACTTCACCTGTTGCGTGTTCATTTTGTTGAGGCGTGTATTCGTCGTTATCCATAATTTTCAGAATCCGACTTCCAGCCACCATTCCATCTGTAAAGACGCTCAGAAAATCCATCATTTGAGACATTGGATTAAAAAAGCCTTGAACATAGGTGGTGAAGGCATAAATTAATCCAACCTCAATCGGTGAATGTAAGGCGTCAAAGCCAAACAAGCTCAAAGACATCGCAATGGCAATCGCATGTAAAAAACTGATAATCGGACTCAATAGTATGGAATCTGTTTTGATCATTGAATAGCGCGTCCCTAAATAATCATCATTTATTGCTTCAAATTCACTCTCTAACCGTTTCTCTTGGCGGAATTGTTGAATAATTTGCATACCCGAAATCGATTCATTTAACTTCGTGTTTAACTGACTCAGCTTCTCCCGCATATTTCGGTAAATTCGTGAACTAAATTTTTGATAGTACCAAATAACAACACCCAAAATAGGTAAGAAAACTAGATTCCACAAGGCAATTTTGGTATTGATTTGGAACATGGCGATAAAGGAAGAAGCAACTGCAAAAATCCCAGTTAAAACCATTAAAAAGACATACCAAAAATCAAATAATGTTTCCGTATCATTGGTGACACGAGAAACGATGGAACCAGCAGGTGTTTGGTCAAAGTAACGCATACCTAACGTGTGGAGCTTCTCGAAAAGCTTGACACGAATATGCTGATACGTTTTTAATGAGGCCATTGAATATAAGAACCATTGGAAGAACCAAATGATACTTTTTAAGATGACGCCAATCAAATATAGTCCTGCAAAGTAAAGAATTACTTGGGTTGTGGCTGTTTGTGTGGATAAGTAATCATCCATAAAGGTTTGAATGATTCTTGGCAACAGCACATTAATTATGGATAAAACAAATGCAAACAAAATAGCAACAAAAAAAGTTGTCCGAAAAGGCTTGGCAAATTGCATCAAGCGTTTAATAATTGTTTTTTGTTCGCGTAAAGGAATTGATTTGGTCCATTCTGACTTATATTCTTCCATCTTAACTCTCACTCCCTTCGATTTTTGCTTCGAGTTGTTGTTTGTCCCACATACGTTTATACCAACCATTTGCTAACAGTAGGTTGTCGTGAGAGCCTCGTTCAACAATTCGTCCTTCTTCTATGACGATAATTTCTTTTGCGTGCATGACACTACTTAAGCGGTGTGCAGAAATAATTGTTGTTTTGTCATTTCTTGCCGCTTTTAAGTTTTTAAGAATTGCTTCTTCTGTTTTTGCATCAACTGCAGACAACGCATCATCTAATATCAACAGTTCTGGGTTGACAATTAGTGCACGAGCAATCGATAGTCGTTGTTTCTGACCGCCTGATAAAGAGACGCCCCGTTCGCCAACCATTGTGTCATACCCTTCAGGAAAAGCTGTAATATCTTCATTAATATAAGCCATATCAGCTGCCTGTTCGACTTCCTCTTGTGTGAAATCAGGACTTGCAAACCGAATATTATCTCTAATTGTCATGGAGAATAGGAAATGATCTTGCGGAACATAGCCGATTGACTTCATAAGTGCATCTAGAGAATAATCCTTATTGTCGTGGCCACCAAATGTAATCTTTCCTTCGTAATTATCATATTCGCGCATAAGTAACTTCAAGATTGTGGTTTTACCAGCGCCTGTTTTACCAACAATGCCTAATGTGTCCCCTTCATTAATCGAAAAATGAATGTCCTTAAGGGTCGCCTGTTCATCTTTTGGATAAGTGAATGCCGTTAGAGCCATTGTAAGTGTGCCTTTTGCTGGCTCTTTTATCGCATCTATTCGTTCCACAATATGTGTTTTCTCATGAAGTAGTTCATTGACCCGATCGTAGCTTGCATTCCCACGTTCTAAAACATTAAACAAACGGCCAATTGCAAACATCGGCCAAACGAGCATACCAATATAACTAATAAAAGAAACCAATTGCCCAATCGTAATTTCACCTTGCATAATGAAATTGCCACCGACGATAATCGTTAAAGCATAAGAGATACCAATGATCAACGTGATAAAGGGATCAAATAAGGCATCCAAATAGTTCACTCGGCGGTTTTTGACAATCGCATCGCTAGCTTTTTCCGCAAAGTCAGCCAAGTCTTCTTTTTCTTGACCAAACGTTTTAATCACTTTCATTCCTGTGATACTTTCTTGTGCTTTGTCGTTAATGGTCGAAAAAGCTTCTTGTGATTCACGAAAGGCATCATGTAGTTTAGAGCCTAAGATTCTTGAAGTAACCGCCAATAGTGGCAATGGAATCAAGGCGATTAAAGTTAGCCGCCAGTCAACGAACAAAACCATTGCAATAATCGTGGCGCCTCCTGTAATTAATGAATCTGCAAAGGTTAAAATACCAGCTCCGGCCACATTTTGAATTGCATTTAAATCATTGGTCGCATGGGCCATTAAATCACCCGTCCGATATTTTTGATAAAAGACGTGATCCATGCGAGTAAAATGTTCAAATAATTGACGACGCAAGTCCTTCTCTAAACGTGCAGCACTTCCCCAAATATTCATTCGCCATATGTAACGAAACGTGTACTGACCGATTGCTGCCAGTATAAGTATCGCAATCCAAAGACCAATCGTCTGGATTGAAATATTTTTATTCGCAATTTCATCAATAATGATACCAATGATTTTGGGTGGTGCTAATTGAACGAGCGCAACTAAGATAAGTGCCGTGACACCATAAAAATAATGTTTCCTTTCTTGTTTAAAAAACCAACCTAACTTTCTAAATATTGACATACTTTCCTCCTTTTCTCGAGTCATTTTGAGAGTAAATCACTCGTTTGTACCTTCAATTATCCCGATTCTCCCTAAAATAAGACACAAAAAAACAGGCCGAAAGAAATTTCAGCCCGTAATTTTTTCAATAATATGATGTGTCGACAAACAAATGAATAGATTACTTGTTTTGGTTCTTCATTTGTTGCATCATCTGACGTACTTTCTTTTCAGAGGGTTTTTGACCCATTGACGCCATCATTGATCGTAACATTTCCTCATTAACGGGAGGATTTTTCTTAAGATAGTCTTGCATATATTTACGCGCGATGAAGAATCCACCAACAGCGCCTACTAATAAAGCGATAACCGCGATAAGTACAACTATTCCTACTGACATATAAATCTCTCCTTTCCTCTCGAATTGCTCTCAAGAAATTATTTTACTAGATAAAGCTAGAAAAGAAAAGGCGTAATTCCAAAATAGTTAAACTTTTTTGGGATTACGCGCTTTATTTATTGGTTTTCAATCTTTTCTAGCACTTTTGGATCAAATTTTTTGGCTTTTAACATCTCAATTTCAAAGCCATAAGGTGCTTTTGCTGTTTTCTTATCTGCCCCAACATAAGGCGTTTCAAGAATTTTAGGTAAAGCCATTAATTTTTCATGGTGAACGACTTGACTCAAAGCATCAAAGCCAATCGTTCCAAAGCCGATGTTGGCATGACGATCCTTGTGAGAGCCTTGAGGATTTTTTGAATCATTGATATGCAAGACTTTCAAACGATCCAAGCCAATAATTTTGTCGAACTCATTTAGTACACCATCAAAATCTTCTCGAATATTGTAGCCCGCATCGTTGGTATGACACGTATCAAAGGTCACTGAAAGTTTTTCATTTAACGTCACCCCATCAATAATCGTAGCTAATTCTTCAAAGGTTCGCCCAAGCTCTGTTCCCTTACCAGCCATTGTTTCTAAAGCGATTTGAGCCGTTTGTTCTTTGGTTAAGACTTCATTGAGACCCTTAATAATTTGTTTTAGTCCTGCATCAACACCCGCACCAACATGGGCTCCTGGATGTAGTGTGATTTGAGTCGCACCTAGAGCTTGCGCGCGCATAATTTCTTCACGCAAAAATTGAGTCGCAAAACCAAAATTTTCAGGTTTTATCGTATTACCTAAATTGATGATATAGGGTGCGTGAACCACGATGTTTGATAAGTGATGCTCGGTCATGAATTGTTGCCCAGCTTCAATATTCATTTCTTCAATTGGTTTTCTGCGTGTGTTTTGTGGTGCCCCTGTATAAATCATAAAGGTCGTTGCTTGGTAGCTCGCGGCCTCCTCTGCTGCACCAAGGAACATTTTTTTACCGCTCATACTAACGTGAGATCCTAATAACATACTTTTTCTCCTTTTCATTTACTCTCTTCTTTGTAACAGATATTTGCTTTTTTTTAAAGAAATCTGTTTGTCGCTCGTTAAATACCGATAATCAGTAAGCCTGCTGTCATAAAAACTAAACCAATGATGAAGCTAGCAGATGAGGTAATCCCAACTACTTCTTCGGACATCCCTGCTTTGACACTATTAATAACAGAAAATGTCGGAATGGGTGCAACGCTTAACAAACATAAGACGAGCTTCATATCATGTGGAATAGGTAGCAGGTAAAATAGGCCGAATAAGCCAAGGCCAAATGCATAACGCAGACCTAACGTTTTTAGGACAAGTGAATAGCTCATTTTTGGGAGTTTCAGCTCTAAATACAACCCAATCATAAACATAGATAAAAAGGTATTTGCGTTTGCGATTACTTGTAACATTTCAACGAGTGACTGGGGTAATGAAGTTCCGCTTGAACGAAGAATCAACATCAGCAAATAGGCTGAAAATGGAACAGATTTGAGCAGCTTGATGACAATACCACCCAGGGATATAGGGGCTTTTTCACCTACTATTTTATCGACTGTTACAGTGGTTCCTCCGGCTAGCATGATGCTATTGCCCATGTCAAACATCGCAAGTAGCGGTACTGCAGCAGGTAAAAAGCTTTGGAGAAACGGTAGCGTAAAATTCCCGACATTGTAGCCAGAAACACTATACATCATAAATTCTTGTTCAGTCACGGAGCTCTTTTTGGAAAAGAACGCGCCGATGCCAATCATAAAAAAGTTTAAGATAAGTGCGATGAATAACAAGCTAAATAAGCTCACTTGGATGGTAAGACTAGCTAAATTTACTACGATTGCGGCAGGTAACGTGACATTTAAAATGATTTTGGATAAGGTATTGCCATCTGCTTTTGATAAAAGGTTCAACCGTTTTAAGCCGTACCCAATCAGAATAATCAAAAACAGTCCTAAGGCGTTAAACAAAATGGTTTTGATTGTGCTCTTCCTTCTTTCTTATAAAACCAAAATAGGTGAATAGTTAGGTGGATGTGGTACTAGAAAATAGTTTTTTTCTATTGAATTCTCTAGGGGTTCCTTCATTTGAGACCCTCAGTCACTTTCTTAAAAAAATTTTAAGGTTCTTTCTACCTAATAAGTTTTTATCTATCATTTATGCATTATCCGTTAATTTTAACTGAAACACGGGACAAATAAAAGAAAATCATGGGAAAACATCCACAAAATAGGAAGTTTTTCTTGGTAAATCAGGGTGTTTTTCCCACTAAGCTATTCATATGATTGTTTATTTGCTATAATTATACGGTATAAATTAAAAAATCGAGGTGAATTCATTGCCCCCATTAGATAATGAAAGGCATAATCGGAACACTAAAAAAGATCAATGGTTATTTCGGATAAACATTGTTTTACGAGTTATCCAATCTCTAGTAACCTTTGGCGTTGTTCTGTTAATTCTTGGCGGCTCATTGGCCTTGGGAATTGGGACAGGCTATTTCGCCTATTTGGTTGAGGATACGAACATGCCTACCAAAAATGAATTAGCACGTGATTTAGGGAATATTACGCAAACCTCCAAGTTAACCTACGCGGATAATAGTAATATTGCCACCATTCGTTCGGATTTAATGCGAACAGCTATCAGCTCCGAAAATATCTCTGATTTAATCAAAAAAGCCATTATTAATACAGAAGATGAGTATTTTGAAGAGCACAACGGGTTTGTTCCTAAAGCTGTGGTTCGAGCATTATTATCTGAGGCAACTGGAATGGGTTCGTCAGGGGGATCAACGTTAACCCAGCAATTGGTTAAACAACAAATCTTATCTAATGAGACCACGTTTAAGAGAAAAGCCAATGAAATTATTTTATCTATGCAGATTGAAAAGTATTTCTCAAAAGATGAGATTGTGACGACCTATTTAAATGTCTCCCCTTTTGGTCGAAACAACAAAGGCCAAAACATTGCAGGGGTTCAAGAAGCGGCAAAAGGAATTTTTGGTGTGAATGCCAAAGATGTTAATTTAGCCCAGGCAGCCTTTATCGCAGGTCTCCCACAAAGTCCAATCGTCTACAGCCCTTATACCAATACAGGCGATTTAAAAGAAGATTACTCACTCGGCTTAGAAAGAAAGGACTTCGTGTTATTCAGTATGTATCGTGAAAAGGCGATTACTAAAAAAGAATATGAAGAAGCCAAAGCGTATGATTTATCTAAGGACTTTTTAAAGAAAGAAACAGCGAAAGCAGATGACCAAGGCTTCTTATACTACGCTGTGTTGGATGCCGCTCAAGAGGCTATTGCAAAGAAAAATGCCAAAAAAGATGGCATCAGTGATGAAGATTTTGCAGATGAGGCAACCTATGCCGCTTATTTAAACCGGGCCAAAAAGGAATTAGAAAATGGTGGTTATACGGTTCAATCTACCATTGATAAAAACATCTATAATTCGATGCAGGATGCTGTCCGTGACTACGGATATATGTTAGATGATGGTTCTGGCTCACGAATTGAAACAGGTAGTGTCTTGATGGAAAATAAAACCGGGAAAATTTTAGGTTTTATTGGTAGTCGGGATTACAATACGGACCAAAATAATCATGCGTTTGATACTGTCCGACAAGCGGGTTCTTCCATCAAGCCTGTATTAGTTTATGGTCCAGCAATCGATCAAGGATTAATGGGCTCTGAGACGCGTGTGGCGGATTATCCGATGAAGTATAAAGATGGTGGCGCTGTGTTGGCCAATGCAACGAACACAGGCTCAAAGACCTTCCAGACGGTTCGTGAATCTCTTGAGTGGTCTAACAATATTCCTGCGTACCATATTTATCAAAACTTGATTGAAAAAACAGGCTCAGATCAGTTTGCGTACGATAACTATTTGAAGAAAATGAACTACCCTGCTTCACATGACTGGGGAGTTGAGGCTGCGCCTTTAGGAACGACGGATGTAACCACACTGAGTCAAACAAACGGCTATCAAACTTTAGCCAATGGTGGTGTATACCAAGAAGGCTATTTAATCGAGTCTATTAAGGACAATGAAGGCAATGTTGTTTACAAGCACGAGCCCAAACCTGTTAAGGTCTTCTCCCCTGCGACTGCTTCTATTATGAATGATTTGATGCGCAGTGTGATTGATGCTCAAATCACGACCCCGTTTAAGTCTGTGATTAGTGGGCTTGATTGGAATTTAGGCAATGCCGATTGGGTTGGGAAAACTGGGAGTACCGATCATTATGCGGATTCATGGCTAGTCGTCTCTACGCCGAAAGTCACAATCAGTAACTGGTCAGGACATGGAGAAGCAAATGTGCCAATGTATGATGGTAGCGGTGATCGTTCGGCGAATTACCTAGCCTACGTGATTAATAAAGTACATCAGACAAACGGCGATGTGTTTGGAACTAACGAGCGGTTTAATTTGTCTAATGAGGTCAAACAAGTCAAAGTGTCAGACTTTACTGGTGCTCTTCCAGCAACTGTTGATTATCAAAACTATAAGCTTCAATCACCTGGAAAAGAAGTCACTTCTCTTTGGGCGAAGGATGGTCCAGTTGATAGTACCTTTGAGTTCGGAATTGGCGGAACAGAGGCCGATTACTCGTCTTACTGGAAAGCTTACTTGGATAGAATTGCTGCTCAGCAAAGACAAGCGGAACAAGCGAAAAAAGCCAAAGAGCAAACGGATAACGAGAAGGCAGAAAAAGAAAAGAAAAAAACAAATAACAATAGCTCTACAGAAAAGAAATCTGAGGATAAAAAAGATACAAAAGACGATTGAGTTGTAGAGGAATAAGTAATCACAAAAAAGGAATCAGCTTTCGCTGATTCCTTTTTTGTGATTCTCAATTATTTTGTTGAGCCTTTTTTATCAATTCCATAAGGTAAGATAATTGTTTTTTCTTCAACGTCTTCTTTATTCATCATTTTTGTCAATAGACGCATCGCTACCGCACCGATATCATATAAAGGTTGGGTTACGCTTGATAGACGTGGACGAGAAACATCCGTCAATAATGAGTTGTTGCTTGTGATGATTTCAAATTCTTCAGGAACTTTTACGCCAGCATCTAACATGCCATCCAAAATTCCAATAGCTAATTCGTCATCTGTTACGTAAGCGGCAGTTGCCCCACTATTTTTAATGCGATCAGTTAATGCTAAACCGTCTCTAAAGTTGTAAGCTGACTCAAATACAAGTCCTTCATTGTAAGATAAACCATTTTCAGAAAGTGCTTCTTTATATCCCTTCATACGACTTTGGCCATTGATTGGATCAATAAGCGCGCCACTAACAAAAGCAATTTTTTTGTTGCCATTTTTTGCTAGTAGGTCTGTCGCATCTTTTGTGGCACTTGCATAGTCAATATTTACGCTACCGACTTGTTCGTCTGGATCGATTGAACCAGCCAAGACAACTGGTGTTTTCGAACGAGAGAATTCGCCACGAATCTCATCTGTGATATGGTGCCCCATAAAGATCACGCCATCCACTTGTTTTGCCAATAAATTGTTCAAAACATTGACTTCTTTTTGGTCGTTTCCATCAGAGTTTGCTAAAATAATGTTGTATTTATACATCGTAGCAACATCGTCAATTCCGCGTGCTAATGATGCGAAGAACATATTACTCACATCAGGGATCAAGACACCAACAGTGGTTGTTTTTTTACTTGCTAAACCACGAGCGACAGCATTTGGGCGATAATCCAAACGATCGATTACTTCCAACACTTTTTTACGAGTGGCAGGCTTCACGTTAGGATTACCATTAACAACACGAGAAACAGTTGCCATAGAAACGTTTGCTTCACGAGCAACATCATAGATTGTAATTGTTTGTTTTTCCATGAAAATTCTCCTATTCATTTTTATATTCCATTTTCTGAAAATGCTATTTACATTTCTAAACTAGAATAGCATTTTCTGTAAAATAATGCAACCGTTTTACTTGTGTTTTCATGAAAATTTTACATTCATTTCAATTAGTGTGTCGATTCGAATAGTGGTACAATAATAGATATAAACGCTATCAGAAAGAAGGAGAATAAATGAACGCGACTAAATTAACAGAATTAAAGAATTGGATGAAACAAAATCAGACCGATTTGGCTTACATTAGTGATCCAGGGCATATTGCTTACTTTTCCGGCTATGAGAGTGAACCGCATGAACGAATCCTAGCCCTTTTTGTTTCTACTGACCGTGATCCTTTTTTATTTACACCCGCTCTTGAAGTAGAAGATGCACAAAATAGCTCTTGGACGTATGATGTGATTGGCTATTTAGATAGTGAAAATCCTTGGAAAAAAATTGCAGCAGAAATTGAAAGTCGTTATGGCACACCTCAATCAATGAGTCTTGAAAAAGCCAATTTGACGCTGGATCGTTTTAATGAACTAGAAAAGGCCTTTTCTGAGACTGACTTTTCAACAGACTTAACCCCTCTTATTCAACGTTTACAATTGATTAAGACAGAGGAAGAAAAAAATAAACTAATGGAGGCTGGCTCATGGGCAGATGTCGCTTTTGAGATTGGCTTTAGAACGATTAAAGAAGGCGTAACAGAACAAGAACTTGTTGCAGAAGTGGAATATCAATTAAAACGTCAAGGTGTTATGTCTATGTCGTTTGATACACTGATATTGGCCGGTGAAAATGCGGCAAGTCCTCATGGTAACCCAGGCAAAAAAGCAGTTGCTAAAAATGAATTAGTATTATTTGACTTAGGTGTTGTTTGGAATGGTTATTGTAGTGATGCAACAAGAACTGTTGCGTTTCATGAACCAACGGAGTTCCAAGAAAAAATCTACAATATTGTCTTAGAAGCACAGTTAGAAGCGCAAAAAGCGGTGAAACCAGGTGTTAAAGCAAGTGAATTGGATAAGATTGCGCGTGACGTAATTGAAGGCTACGGTTATGGCGAGTATTTTAATCATCGTCTTGGTCATGGAATTGGGACGACGGTTCATGAGTACCCTTCTTTGGTTGAAGGAAACGATTTGGTGATTGAAAAAGGCATGTGTTTCTCTCTAGAACCTGGTATTTATATTCCTGAAAAAGTCGGCGTTCGAATTGAAGATTGTGTCTACGTAACAGAAGATGGCTGTGAATCATTTACGAAAACGACAAAAGAGTTACAAATTATTCAATAAACGACGATAGCTATGATTGTATACTGCCTCAAAAAAGATTCATATCTGACTTGGAGGTCTTAGTAGAAACCCTCGAGCAAACAATCTGCCCGAGGGTTTCTTATACTATTCTTTTGTATCGTCGATCATATCTTAGACTTGTTCTTTACTATCTTCTACAGCTTCTTTTGCTACTTCTTTACTTTCATCTAAAACAGGTTTTGTTTCTTCAACAGCCTCTTCAACCGTTCCTTTTGCTTCTTCAGCTGTTTCTTTTACATTGATGACGATATCTTCAGAAGTTTCTTCAGCTAGGTCTGACAATTCATCTGTTTCCTCTTTTAAGTCAGTCGCCGTTTTTTTGAAACGATCAGTTAAATCAGCTGATTGTTGTTTTAATCTGTGTAGCATTGAATCAGAAATATCATGTGCATCATCGAAAGAGCTCGCTGTTTTTTCTTTGATATTTCCAGCTAAGTCGCCTGCTTGTTGAGAAAGAATCGTTGCTTTTTCTTTGGCAATTGAGCTAAGCTCTGTTGATTTATCTTTGGCATAATCAGTGTAGTCAGAAGCCATATCCAACAGGTCATCTGCATGTGTTGCTAAGTCTTCACGTAACTCTTTTCCTGACTTAGGCGCTAATAACAAGGCTGCTACAGCGGCTGCCGTACCACCAATGACTGCACCTAATAAAAATCCACCTTTTTTTGACATACTGTGTTTCCTCCCACTCTATTTTGTATTTTTTTCTGTTGATTTGTTGTTTCTAAAGAACTTAATAGCTGTGCCACCCACTTTTGAGGCGACACTTGCTTTTGCTGTTGTTTTACCAACAGAAGTTACTTTTGATAATAGACTCTTACTTGAGCTGTTTAAATCCGAAACGCTCTCGCTTAAATCGGCGACGGCCGTAAACAACGGATCGATAGTTGCCACTTTTCCATTGACGTCGTTTAAAAGCTCGTTACTTTTGACAAGTAACCCCTCCACTTGACGAGATAAAACATCGACGTCATTTGTGACCACATTAACGGTCGTCTTCACTTCTGATACAACATTATCCACATTCTTAAGCGTTTTTGATACTTGTAATAATACAGGGATTAAAAAGATCACAAGCACAACTAGTGCTAGTGCTGCTAATAATCCTGCGATTTCTCCACCTGACATGCCAACACTCCTTTTCTGCATATAAAACTTACACTTAGCATAGCATTTCACTATTTTTTGTACAAATAAAACACGCGCTAATTATAATTAGTTTGCTACCTCTATTGTACTAGAAAACAGAGCCATTGCAAATAGTACAGACTCCGCTATCTGTCGTAAAAGAAATAAAAGAAGGCTTTTTATGTATCTGAATTCTTAATCAATTCAACTGAGTAACTTGATAGATAAGATAAAGAGGTAGGGACATAATTTATAAAGCTCTGTCCCTAACCTCTTTATCTTGTTATTGTATTACTTTTTTTCTTTTTTAGGAGCAGTTTCTTTAGTCTTTGTTGGTTCACCAGAAAGCTCAGCACCTAAGTCGATAATATATTGTTTTAGATTTTCTCCCACTTCTGGGTGTGTTAAACCATATTCGATGCTTGTCTTCATAAAGCCAAATTTATCTCCAACGTCGTATCGTTTTCCAGTAAATTCTTGAGCAAACACACGTTGTGTTTTGTTTAGTGTATCAATGGCATCGGTTAATTGAATTTCGTTTCCGGCACCTGGCGCTTGATTCTCAAGGACATCAAAAATCTCAGGTGTTAACAAGTAACGTCCAATAATCGCTAAATCACTTGGCGCTTCTTCCGGTTTTGGTTTTTCAACAAAGTTTTTAACGTTGAATAAGCCTTTTTCAACTTCTTCACCAGGGTTAATAATTCCATACTTAGAGGTATCTTCATGTGGTACACGCATGACAGCAAGTGTTGAAGCATGGGTACGTTCGTAATCGTTAATCAATTGTTTGGTTAACGGAATCGTATCTTCCATTAAATCATCACCCAACATAACGACAAATGGTTCATTACCAACGAAAGCGCGTGCTTGAAGAACGGCGTGACCTAAACCTTTTGGATGGGATTGGCGAATAAAGTGAAGATTAACATCTGTTGTTTCTTCAACAAGCTTCAATAATTCAGTCTTACCTTTTTCGCGAAGATTTGTTTCCAATTCTACATTTGAATCAAAATGATCTTCAATTGGACGTTTGCCTTTTCCTGTAACAATTAAGATGTCTTCAATGCCAGATTTAAGGGCCTCCTCAACGATAAATTGAATGGTTGGTTTATCAACAATGGGTAACATTTCCTTGGCCATAGCTTTAGTTGCTGGTAAAAAACGAGTGCCTAATCCAGCTGCTGGAATGACTGCTTTTTTGACTTTCATGTGTATTGCCTCCTAAGTTAACTAATAAAAAAATTTTTAACTAATTGAAAATTCATTTTCAACTTTTCCGTCGCGTAACATGATATCTTTTGCTGCGGTTTTAATATCTTTTCCTTCATAAAGCACACTGTAGATGGTTTCTGTAATGGGCATCTCTACGTTTACTTGATGAGCAAGCTCGATGGCAGCCTTTGTTGTAGAGACTCCTTCAACAATCATGCCCATGTTATCTAAGACCTCTTGTAGGTTATGCCCTTTTCCAAGAAGATTTCCAGCTCGCCAGTTTCTAGAGTGGACACTCGTACAGGTAACAATTAAATCACCCACACCACTTAATCCGATAAAGGTTAGTGGATCTGCGCCCATAGCTACTCCTAAACGGCTAATTTCAGCAAGACCACGTGTCATAATAGCTGCTTTAGCGTCATCTCCAAAACCAAGACCGTGAATCGCTCCTGCTCCAATGGCGATAATATTTTTTAAGGCAGCGCCCATCTCAACGCCAATGACATCAGTATTTGTATAGATTCTAAAATAATCATTCATGAATAGGCTTTGAACATAAGTCGCATCTTCAACGGCTTCACTTGCTGCAGTAATTGTTGTAATATCGTGAACAGCAACCTCTTCTGCATGGCTAGGTCCTGATAAAACAACCAAACCACGTCTTTTATCAGCTGGAATCTCTTCACATAAAACTTCTGAAATACGTTTGTGTGAGTCTTGTTCCAAACCTTTGCTGGCATGGATGATTAACGGTTTGTTTTTCACTTTTGCTACAAATTCTTGTGCCACGATACGAATTGCCTTCGTTGGAACAACAAAAAGTATGGCATCAGCGCCATCGATAGCTACCTCTAACTCTTTTTCACCACGAATAGATGATGGAATCGTTAAATCTGGTAGGTAATGACGGTTGGTATGATAGGTATTAATCTCATCAATTTGGGCTTCATTGTTGCCCCAAATGCGGACATCGTGGCCATTTTCAGCAAGAACTTGCGCTAAGGCAGTCCCCCATGAACCTGGGCCTAATACAGCGATTGTTTGTTTCAATTAATGCTCCCCCTCCTGTAGCTTTGCATTGCTAGTTTACCACAGTATTCGAATCTTTTCATTTATAACAGCGATTGATTGTTTCCTAAGGTTCGATCGTAGTCTTGTAAATTTGTGTCTTTTTTTCGACGCCAGATAAGAACAACGATTGCGCCAACAAATAAAACGGCAGATAGCGCTTGTGAGACACGGATATCAGCGAAAAGATAGAGACTGTCTGTTCTCATCCCTTCAATGAAAAAGCGCCCAAAGCTATACCAGATAATATAACCAAGAAAAACTTCGCCTTGTTTTAATAAGTGGTTCTTTTTTCGGAAAACAATCAGAAGAATGAACCCAAGCACGTTCCATGTTGATTCATAAAAGAAAGTTGGCTGACGGAAGGCGCCCTCGATGTACATATTATCGATAATAAATTGTGGTAAATGTAGGCCTTTTAAAAATGCTTCAGTTGTCTTTGCCCCAAAAGCTTCGTGATTCATAAAGTTGCCCCAGCGGCCGATTGCTTGCGCAAGAATTACACTTGGTGCCGCAATGTCAAGAAACGTCCACAAAGAGATAAAATGATATCTAGTGAAAAAGTAGAGTGTCAGCCCCCCAGCAATTAACCCACCATAGATTGCTAATCCGCCAGAACGGATGTTGAAAATTTGAATAGGATCTTCTAAATAAAGCTGGATATCAAATAAAACATAATATAAGCGTGCACCAATAATAGCAATGGGTAGCCCCCAAAGCATAAAATCAGTCACATCATCTTTTTTTAACCCAACTCGAACAGCTTCACGGCTACTTAACCACATGGCAATAGCAATACCTGAGACAATTAGAAGTGCATACCAATAAATTGGAAAGCCTAAGAAGTCGAACGCGACACGGTCAATTTGCGCTAACATATAAAAACTCCTTAATTTGTTGAATTTTCTTCAATTAGTTTGGTTAGTCGTTCCTCAAATGTTTTCGTTGCATCATACCCCATCGTTTTCGCACGGAAATTCATGGCAGCTACTTCAATGATAATAGCGACATTTCGCCCAGTTTTCACAGGGATTTTAATCTGTGGTACTTGCACTGCTGCAATCTCAACGGTTGTATCATCTGAGCCCAAGCGGTCATATTTTTTATCTTTTTCCCAAGACTCTAAGTAAACGGTCAGCTGAACCTCTGTCGAGCCACGAACCGCACTTGCCCCAAACAAATTCATCACATCAATAATGCCGATTCCGCGAATTTCAATTAAATGCTGTAAAATCTTAGGCGGTTCACCGACAACAGTTAACTCATCTTGTTTATAGACATCAACACGGTCATCCGCAATTAAACGATGCCCTCGTTTAATTAATTCTAAAGCAGTTTCACTCTTACCTATCCCACTGTCTCCTTGGATTAAGACGCCTAGGCCATAAACATCTACCAAAACGCCATGAATGCTTGTGCGTGGTGCTAAACGGCTATCTAGGTAGCTTGAAATTTCACCTAACAAGCGCGAAGTTGAAATTGGCGATCGTAAAACGGCTATATCAAATTCTTCAGCTGCTTGAATCATTTCCTTGGTAGCTTCAAGTCCTCTAGAGATAATAAACGCAGGAGTATCTGGGCTACACATCCGTCTCATCACCATCAGTCGTTCTTCCGGTGTCATTCGTTCAGCGAAAGTCGTTTCTTTACTTCCAAATAATTGTAAGCGATCATGGGAATAATAATTAAAATAACCGGTTAATTCCAAACCAGGTCGAGAAATATCTCCTGTTACTATGTCACGGTCTAAACTAGTTGGGCTTCCAGTTACAACTTCAAGTGATAACTTTTCGACTAGTTGGCTTACTTTGACAATCTCTGTCATTACAGTCCCTCATTTCATATAGTATTCCTGTCCTATTTTATCATTATCCCAAACAAGATACTAGAAAGAAATAACCGAGTTGCTTTTGTACCCACCGTTTATTCGGATAAAAAGAGGATGGAACAAAACTTTATAAGTTTGTCCCATCCTCTTTTAACTATTATTTATATTTGGTCATGGTATGTTCGCTGACTATCGTATTAACAAATGTCATAATCACAGCGACCAAAATTGCTGCGCCAAACGAAGAGAAGCCAAATTGTTCTGTACCGACAAAAAATGAAGTCATTTTTAACATAATCGCATTAACGACAAAGCTAAACAAACCAAATGTTACCAGTGTAAACGGTAGAGATAGGATTGTTAACACTGGTTTGACTAGCATGTTCAGCAAGGAAAGAACAAAGCTTGCGATAATCGCTGTTGGAATCCCATGAACATGCACCATGTTAGGAAACAGGACGGCTAATGAGATAAAGGTCAACGAATTAACGACTAGTCGTTGGAAATAAGTCATTAGAAATCACTCCAGTCGTCCTCATCAATTTTTTCTGCTTGTTTGCGTGTTGTTTTGTTTGATTCACGGTAATTGTTGCTTTGGTAATAAGGATTATCATGACCATAATTCTGGGTTCTTGTTCGACCTGAAGGGATGATAAACGCCATGATAATATATAAGATAATTGGACTGCCAATTAAGAACATACTTGCTGCAACATAAATGACACGTACGATGGTTGGATCAATCCCAAAGTATTCAGCGATCCCTGCTAATGTCCCTGTAAGGACTACGTTTTTATTAGATTTCGTTAATTTTTTTCTCAATGTTCCTCACCTCTATCCCTTCAAATTTTACACTAGAAAGATGCAGAATGCACCTCTCTAGTTCAAAAAATATTTATTTATCTGTATCTTTTAGGTAGATACTGCCTGTTGTTGTAGATAAGCTTACTTGGGCCATTTTTGTTTCAGATACGCGACGGAATTGAAGCATTTGGTTTGTGCGTTCTTTCTTTTCACGAATGACTTCGTAGTTGCTCATGCGGCTGTTAATGCGACCAAGACTTGTCTTCGCATAACCATCAACACCAACTTCTATTGGTAAAGCAACTTTGACATTTCCGTTAACTGAGCTTGCTTCAATCTTGTGTAGTTCAGGATTTTTCGCTGTGACACGAACATCGCCGTTAACTAGAGAAACAGATAGATTTTGTGGGGCATCATCAAGTGTGACGGTCCCATTAACTGTTTCAATGATTGAATCTAAAATTTCACTCGCACGAACGTCAATATTGCCGTTGACGCCTTCGATTTCAAGCATTGTAGCCTTCACTTTATTAAATTGAATATTCCCATTTGTTGATTTTGCATAAGCATCTTTTACTTCCAATTCGTCAATGGTCATATTTCCGTTTAATAATTTGATAGAAACATGATCATACGTGCGTGTTGGTAAGTAGAACACTAAGTCTGCACGAATCCGTTTGTTGGGAATTTGGAATGAAATTCGTTCGTCATCGACTTCAATTTGACTTCTTTGTTCGAACGCTTCAAATGGTGTTGCTGCATCCATCTTGCCATATAGGCGAATTTTCGCTTCTACTTTGACGTCTTCTTTATCCCATGTTTTGAATTGAACATTCCCGTTAGCCACTTTAACATCTAAAAGGCTTGCTTGGGGAGCTTCGTAGTAGAACTCATGCTCAAATTTTGTTGTTGCGATGCCTGGTACTCGTAAACTAACATCTTTCCATTCCATATTGTCATTGACTGACTCAGAAACTGTTTGGAATGTTTGTTTTAGGAATTTTCCTAATTGTGTGCCTGCTTCTGCCATTTTTTCACCGACTTGACTAAGTGTATCGTTGGCTTGTTCTTTCCAATCATCTGGAATGTCAAACTTAGAACCAATTGAGTCTTTTGTTTCAGACCATTGATTTTTACGGATGTTTTTGAGCTCAGCTTCCAAAGTGACCTTTTCTTCTAGTAAGTCATTTAGAGAATCTTCTAGGGCTTCTGTTTCCGTTTGAAGAACTTGTCTAGCTTCTAGTTCTTCTTCAGTCAAGGTCCCTAACTCTTCTTTAGTATCTAATTGCATCGTCTGTTCTTGTTTTTCTTTGATTTCTGTACGAATGCCTTGAATTTCAGCATTGACTTCATCCAGTTCAACAGATGCTTTATTTGCTTCCGTTGCTAAATCATCGAGGATTTTTTCTAAGTTTTCTTTATCTTCTCGTTCTTTATCTTTAAAATCTAGAGTAGGCTCTTCCAGCTCTTGACCATTTTCTAAAGCATCGATTAACTTATTGACTTGATCATTATCTTCTGTAGAAGGATCTGTTGCTTTATTAGTTAGGTCTTGATTAGTGGAAGACACCTTGTCCGCCGCCTGGTCAATGTGTTTTTCGTCTTTTGCAGTTGCCATAGATTCAAGTAAATCTAATGCTTCCTCAGTGGAGAGCACACCTTGTTTAACTAATTCTAAAATACGTTCTCTTTCTTTCATGGAAATTGCCTCCTTGAGCAAATTTATTTTGCAAGGTTTTCCTTACATGCTTATTATGCCCTTTTTTTTGATAAATGTCATAGGACTTTAGTTGTAACTTTTTCTCTGTCTCAAGGTGAAAGTGTCTTTTTTTTATGAAAGGACAAATAAATTCATCGATTTTGGTAATTATTTTTCAATATTCATTGAATCATATAACCTCTGCATCTGATTAAGCAAAATTTCAAATGAATCTAAATCAAAATTGAAAGTGTACTGCTTGTCAATGAATTGAACCTCTGCTAATTTCTTCTCAGCTAAACTTATTGAAATCTTTTTCTTTCCATTAACCGTTTCACTAAATATACCGTTGCCAAAATTAGGTACAATATAATATCCAGAGTAATTATCCATTTATTTTTAACCTTCTCTCTAAACTATCAATTTTGAGATAAATCCCACCGCTCATTTATCAGACCTTCTTATGGTGATTTTTTATACAAGAAGAGACTTACCTTTCCACAATTTGGTTAATTGCTAAAGCAAGTCTCTTCCTATTACAAATGTTAAATGAAAACTATCGTGGTTTATTCGTCGTGGTTTGTGTTTAACTCTGTGATTTTACCTGTCGCTAGATAAACAATCCATTCGCAAATATTCGTCACATAGTCAGCAATTCTTTCTAAGTACGTCGCTACATGCAAGTAATCTGTCCCACTAACGACTGTTTCAGGATGATTTTCCATCTTTTTAATTGAGCGATTATAAATTTGAGTGAAATATTCATTGACCCGTTGATCCATGTTAGCAATCGTTCGGGCATCTTTTTCATCCGTTTTGACATAAGCCACCAAAACGTTATCCACCATTTTTTTTACATAATCAGACATATCAGAAATTTCTTTTTCAATTTCAGGAATCCGTGTTTCTCCCTTAACGCGAATCGTTGACTTAGCGACAGACACAGCATGGTCGGCCATTCTTTCTAAGTCAGAGCTTGCTTTCATCACGGTAATAATCATCCGCAAGTCTGTTGTTACAGGTTGTTGCAAAGCAATCATCTCGAAGCTCTTTTTCTCTAAACGCACTTCCATGTCGTTTATAGCCACATCATTTTCAATTACTTCTTTAGCCAAGGCTTTATCGTGTTTGATGTATGAACGAACCGATTTGTGGACGGCGCTACTAACCATCATACCCATTTCATAAAACTGATTGTGAAGGTTCAAAAGTTCTTCTTCAAATTGTGTACGTAACATATTTCTCCTCCTATCCAAATTTACCAGAAATATAATCTTCCGTTTCTTTTTTCTCCGGTTGTAAAAAGATTTTTTTTGTATCATTGTATTCTATTAAATGACCATCTAAAAAGAAAGCCGTTTTATCAGAAATCCGTGAAGCCTGAGACATGTTATGAGTCACCATAATCATGGTGTACTGTTCACGAAGCTCAAGCAGCATGTTTTCAATTTTCCCTGTTGAAATTGGGTCAAGTGCACTAGTTGGCTCATCCAATAAGATGATTTCTGGACTGACAGCTAGCACACGCGCGATACAGACACGTTGTTGTTGCCCACCAGAAAGAGAAAGAGCACTCTTGTGTAGTTTATCCTTGACATCTTCCCAGACAGAAGCGGCTTTTAGACTTTCTTCGACGACCCGATCGAGCACTTGTTTGTCTTTTTCTCCTTTTAGTTTCAGACCATAAATGACATTTTCATAAATGGAGAAAGGGAATGGATTCGGCTGTTGAAACACCATGCCAATTTCTTTTCGTAAGTCCACAGTATCCGTTTTAGGACTGTAGATATCACGACCTTTATACATCACACTTCCAGTAATTGTCACATCAGGGATTAGATCATTCATGCGGTTTAGTGAGCGCAGATAGGTTGATTTCCCACAACCAGATGGGCCAATCATAGCAGTGATTTGGCCTTTTTCAATCTGCATATCAATTCCTTTTAATGCTTCTTTTTTTCCATAATAAAGATGTAAGTCTTTAGATACGATGATTTCGTTTATCATCTCTCGAACCTCCATTTTAGCATTCCTGTGTTCTCAAAGCAAAAGCTTAACCAAAATGTCCAGAAACATAATCTTCTGTTGCTTGGACTTTTGGACGAGTAAAGATTTTTCTAGTCTCATCGTATTCGATAACTTTTCCTAAATAAAAAAATGCTGTGTAGTCACTGATACGCGCTGCTTGTTGCATGTTGTGCGTCACGATAATAATCGTATAATGTTCTTTCAAATTAACTAAGGTCTCTTCTACCGTTCCCGTCGAAATAGGATCTAAGGCACTAGCAGGTTCATCTAGTAATAAAATATCTGGCTTCATAGCGATGGCTCGAGCGATACAAAGGCGTTGCTGTTGCCCACCAGATAAAGCTAAGGCACTTTTATCTAAAGTATCTTTGACTTGATCCCACAAAGCAGCTTGTTTGAGACTGGTTTCCACAATCTCATCTAGCTTTTTCTTATCTTTTTCTCCATGCTGTTTGAGTGCAAACGTAATATTCTCATAAATAGATTTACTAAATGGATTCGGTCGTTGGAACACCATTCCAACGCGTTTTCTCATTTCGTAGACATCAACCTCTTTAGAATTTATATTGACGTCCTTGTACATGATTTCGCCAGTCACTTTGGTGTTAGCGATCCCATCGTTCATTCGATTAAGTGAGCGCAGGTAAGTGGATTTCCCACAGCCTGATGGGCCAATTAGAGAGGTGATTTTATTTTTTTCAAATTCCAGACCGACACCCTTGATGGCTTCATTTTCACCATACCAAACATGTAAATCGTTGGTGTGAAGGGCAATATTTTGTTTATCTGGTACGGAAATGATATTGGTATCATTTAAGTCGTATTCTTTCATCTAATCGTCTCCTTAAGCTGAAGTCATCTTTTTGTGTAGTCGTTTTCCGAGTGCTCGAGCGCCGAAATTGAAGAGCAGTACGGCGATAATCAAGACAGCTGAGGCTCCAGCTGAAACGGCTGCACCATCAGGCATCGTTCCCTCAGTGTTGACTTTCCAAATGTGAACAGCCAAGGTTTCTGCTTGTCGAAAAATACTAATCGGGCTGGAAATACTTAATGGATTCCAGTTCGTGAAATCTAGTGCTGGTGCGCTTTGACCTGCTGTATAAATAAGGGCCGCAGCTTCACCGAAAATTCTACCAGAACTTAAGATAATCCCCGTTAAAATTCCGGGCAGAGCTTCTGGAACCACCACTTTGGTGACAGTCTCCCAACGAGAAAGTCCAAGAGCTAACCCTGCTTCGCGCTGTGTATAGTGAACTGCTCGTAAAGATTCTTCGACATTTCTTGTCAAAAGAGGCAAGTTGAATAGTGTTAGAGCCAACGCACCTGAGATGATAGAAAAACCATATTCAAATTGAATAACGAAAATTAAGAAGCCGAACAAACCAACAACAACAGAAGGCAAAGAGCTCAATATTTCAATCGATGTACGGATGATATCAGTCACCCAGTTCTTAGGAGCATACTCAGATAAGTAAATTCCTGCTCCTAATGAAATCGGCAGACTAATAAGCATGGTAATAAATAGTAGATATAATGAGTTAAATAGTTGGATCCCAATTCCTCCACCCACTTGGTAAGCTTTTGAAGGTTCTGTTAAGAAGGCCCAAGAAATATGTGGCACACCTCGTACTAAGATATAAAGAAGTAAGGCCGCTAAAATTAAGACGATAATTCCTGAGACGGTGTACAGGACACCTGTAGCAATTTTATCTGATTTTTTTGCATTCATTATTTAAGCGCCCCTTTCTTCCCAATCAAACGAATCACAATGTTGAAGAACAGTGACATTAATAATAGGATCAATGCAAGTGACCATAAGACATTATTTTCGACTGTCCCCATAATCGTATTCCCAATCCCCATCGTTAAAATAGAAGTTAAGGTTGAGGCCGGTGTTGTTAAACTAGAAGGCATTAAGGCAGCATTCCCAATGACCATTTGAATTGCTAAAGCTTCACCAAACGCGCGAGCCATACCAAAGACAACGGCTGTCAAAATACCTGGGATAGCGGCTCTTAGCACCACTTTGTAAATCGTTTGCCAGCGTGTTGCCCCTAAGGCAAGAGAGGCCTCACGATAATGTCTGGGCACAGATTTAAGCGCGTCGACGGTCATCGTTGTAACAGTCGGTAAAATCATGATAAATAGGACAAACGTTCCAGCTAAAATCCCAAATCCAGTGCCACCAAAGACAGAGCGCACAGCTGGTACAATAACTGATAACCCAATGAAACCATAAACAACTGATGGAATACCGACCAGTAATTCAATAACTGGTTGTAAAATTTTGGTGCCTTTTTTTGGCGAAATCTCTGTCATAAAGACTGCTGCACCAATAGCAAATGGTGTTGCGACGATTGCTGACAGAAACGTCACGATAAATGAACCGGCAATCATCGGCAATGCACCTACCATGGGCTTGCCTTCTGGACCTAATTGACTAGGATTCCAATCAGAGCCGAATAGAAAATCGAAAACATTGATTTTATCCACAAAAAATGTAGCTAATCCTTTGCTTGCGACAAAAAAGAATATTGAAATGACGACTAGGACGATCAAAGCGATACATAGAAAACTCAGAAGCTTTCCTCGTTGTTCCATTCTCGCCCGTTTTGATTTGGTTAGTAACACTTTTTTTACATCTTCCAAGTTTGTTCCTCCTCTAAACGTGCAACTATAAAGTCTAGTTGCATACGCTTTTTAGTTTACTGTTAGAACATCAATTTGGTTTTAACTTCATGTAAAGGTTTTGTGTAGATTGTAAATTTTGTGTAAAGACTGGTTAATTGATTAGTTTTCCTTGCCAATCTCGTTCCACGGTCATTTTAGAAACGGGAATATATCCAAGTTCACCAACGATTTTTTCTTGAATCTCATCTGAAAGAACATAGTCTAGGAACTCTTTAGTTAGATCGGTTGGCTTCCCTTTTGTATACATATGTTCATAAGCCCAAATTTGCCAATCATTGGTGGTAACATTTTCATCCGTTGGGGCAACATTATCCACTGTTAGAGTTGCAACTTCATTTGTGATATAAGAAAAAGCCGTGTAACTAATTGCTCCTGGGGTATCTGCTACAATTTGCCGAACCATGCCACTTGAGTCTTGTTCTTGAGATTTGACCGCCGTTTCTCCATTTAGAACCCATTTTTCAAAGGTACTACGAGTCCCACTACCGGCTGCTCGGTTTAAAATGACAATCTCTTCATCTGTTCCGCCAAGCTCTTTCCAGTTTGTAATTTCACCAAGAAAGACTTTGCGTAAATTCTCCATGGAAATGTTTTTTATGCCAATGTTTTTATTGACGATGGGGGCAATTCCGACAACTGCCACTTTGTGATCTACAAGCTTGGTGGCATCAATTCCTGATTTTTCTTCAGCAAATAGATCGGAATTACCAATTTCAACAGCACCAGATTGAACCTGGCTAAGTCCTGTACCACTACCTCCACCTTGGACATTAATGAATCTTCCAGGATGATTGGTCTGATAGTCTTCAGCGACTGTTTCAACTAAAGGTTGAAGCGCAGACGAACCAACCGCGGTGATTGACTCTCCGCGATCAATCCATTTTGCACATCCTGTTAGTAAAATTAATGAGCCAAATAGGGCAAGAATGATTCCGTTTTTTTTCATGTGTAAACTCCTCTTTAGAAAGATAAAAACAACTATAGTTTAACACGTTATCGGCAGATTGAAAATCTCTCAACAGTTATGAATAACAAATAAACTGAAAAAAACTTATTTTTTTTGACACAAATACTATCTCGAATCTTAACTATGTGCTATACTATTCTTGAAATGCGTCTCTATAAAAGAACGTTCTACTCGCTACTTATCTATTGATTTCCCCAAAATCATAGATTCCCCAAAAGTATTGAAATAGAATAGTTTCTGGACGGTTTCATCATTTCTTCGACATTCCCCATATGTTTGCTGAAATGATCATCCCTTTTGAAGGTGTATTGTCTATATGATGATGCACTTTCTTTTTTTCACAAAACACGTTAAAAAAACGCCGCTCAAAATGCAGATTACACATCTGTCATTTAAGCGGTGTTCTTATTTGGGGCCTATTCTTTTCTCAAATTATAACAATGGTGAAATCAATCGAGCGAGGCCTTCTTTAATTTTAATTAGTACGCCACGTTTTTCGTAGCGCTCAGCAGTTAATAAAGCAGAAACCTTTGAATCATTATAAAATTCTTTACGCAGCTCCTCTGCCAATGTTTCGTCATAGATTAAGGCATTCACTTCAAAATCAAGTCTAAAGGAGCGAACATCGATGTTTGCTGAGCCAACAGAAACGATTCCTCCGTCAACAATCATCGTTTTGGCATGAATAAAACCATTTTCATAGGTTTCAATAATTGCCCCATAGTCAATCAGTTCTGCTGCAAATGAATAGGTCGCCCAGTAGACTAGCATGTGGTCAGGTTTGTTAGGAATTTGAATCTGTACCTTAACCCCAGATAACAAAGCAAGCTTAAGAGCCTCGTGGATAGATTCATCCGGAATATAGTAAGGCGTTTGAATCAAGATTTCTTTTTTTGCTGTTGAAATCATTTTTAAGTAAGTCATTTTGATTTGTTCATGCTCTGAGTCAGGCCCACTTGTGACAATCTGCATAGCCTTATCGCCATCTGAGACAATTGTTGGAAAGAAACTTTTTTCATAGCTGACTTCTTTTGTATGCTGGGAGTTCCAATCCATTAAAAAACGGTTTTGCAAGGCGTAGACAGCCTCACCATGAATGCGTAAATGATTGTCTCTCCAGTAGCCGAACCGTTCAACAAGGCCAAGATATTCAACGCCGACATTAAAGCCTCCAGTGTAACCAATCTCACCGTCAATCACGACAATTTTCCGATGGTTTCGATAGTTAATCCGTGGATTCAAGTAAGGAACAAATAAAGGGAAGAACAGAGCTACTTCACCCCCCGCGGCTTTTAATGTGTCGAAAAAGCTCATAGAGACTTGCGTAGAGCCCCACGCATCTAATAGAACTCGGACCGTCACTCCCCGTTTGGCAGCGTTGATTAAAGCATCGCGCACCTCAATTCCCAAGCTATCACTACGATAAATATAATATTGCAAATGAATATGATTCTTAGCTTGATTAATATCTTCTATAAGTGCATCAAACTTTTCTCGGCCATCTGTATACAATTTGACTTGATTTTTTGTTGTATACAAAGAACTTTCAAAAATCGTTAACATATAAATTAATTGTTTAGGATCTGCCTCCCCTGTTGGTGGATGCGGATACAGTCCTCTTCGTAAAGCATTTTTTTCTTGTTCAATCTCGATATTCATCCCTAGTTTAGCCTGCATTTTCAAATCAAAAATTTTATCTTTTGAGATTCCACGACCAAAAAAGATATAGAGAATAAAGCCTAATACGGGAATAAACATTAGAACCATCAACCAGGCCCATGTTTGAGCTGTCTGTCTTCGTTCCCTAAAAACAATGACTAATGAAAGTAAAATATTGGCTAGGACGATAATCAATGAGAGATTGCTCGTAATTAACTGCACATTCTCCACCTCCTTTTAATATGTAATAAACCCACTAACAAGCATACCCAAGTTGAAATTAGAAGTAAAGAAAAAGCGAGCAAAATTGCTCGCTTTTTGAGTATACCTAAATTTTAAGGAATCTACGCATAGAAATGACAGATCCTAATGAACCAATGATTACGCCAATTCCAACTATAAGTAAATCAATTTTCCAGATGAAGTCATCTGGCTTTAGTAACGAATAATTAGAGCGCAGTAACATCGGATTTGTTAAGCTATAAACCGCTTGATAACCAAATGTTAGGATTAGAATTGGAACAATTGCTCCAATTAAACCAATCCAGCCTCCTTCTAAGAAGAACGGCCAGCGAATATAGCCATTTTTTGCTCCCACCAAACGCATAATTTGAATCTCGCGTTTACGTGAAAGAATGGTAATTCGAATGGTATTGGAGATTAAGAACATCGCTACAAAAATCAATAATGCAGCAGCGCCAAGTCCCCATGTTCGAACAGAGTTAGCAATTTTCATAATTTTATCAGAAGAATCACCACCATAATCGGCTTTGTAGACAGATGGTAATTTTGCTGCTTTGGCTGATACAGACTTCGTGTGTGCTGGGTCCGTTGTGCTGACGATAAAGGTATCGTAAAGTGGGTTGCTATCTCCTTCGAACAGGTTCCAAGCATCACCCATGGCACTCTGAATTTTTTTCAACTCTGCGTCTTTGCTTGAAAATTTGATATCCTCAACATTATCCAACTTAAGTAGCTCTGATTTTAGTTGATCGATTTCGTCTTGTTTGGTACCGACATCGATAAAGACAGAAACATTTACGTTGTTTTCAATGTCTGTTGCTAATTTAGTTGCATTCATGATAACCGCTAAGAAAATACCTACTAAAGTTAATGTAATTGTGACCGCACTGACTGAAGCAACAGTCATCCAGCCGTTGCGCTTTAGACTTTTGATACTTTCTAATAGATGGCGGAAAAACGTTCTAATCATCGTATCCGTATTCCCCTTCCGCTTGATCTCGAATAATTCGACCATTCTCAATGGCTATTACGCGATGACGAATGGTATTCACGATATTACTATTATGCGTCGCCATCACAACGGTCGTTCCTTGTCCATTAATCCGGTCTAATAATTTCATGATTTCCCATGAATTATCAGGATCGAGATTCCCAGTTGGCTCATCAGCAATTAAAACTTTCGGGGTATTCACGATAGAACGTGCGATTGATACCCGTTGTTGCTCCCCACCAGATAGTTCACTTGGAAAGACGCGGACTTTATGTTTTAGGCCGACAAGGTCTAAAACTTCCATAACGCGTTTTTTTATTTCGCGAGGTTTCCTGCCGACCACTTGCATAGCGTAGGCAACATTCTCATAAACTGTTTTTTTAGGTAACAATTTGTAATCCTGGAAGACAATACCAATATCACGACGCAAATAAGGAACTTCGCGGTTTTTAATTTTTAATAAATCGTGCCCCGCAACATTTAAAACGCCTTTTGTTGCTTTTTCTTCACGATACATTAATTTGATAAACGTTGATTTTCCAGCTCCAGAAGGACCTACAACGTAGACGAACTCACCTTGATCAATGTTGATCGAGACATTTCGGATGGCAGTTGTCCCATTCGGGTACTTCTTCATTACATCCTTCATTTCAATCATGGCTATCTCTCCATATCTTTTTATTCAATCACACGTAATTATAACACGTAAATATTGCAACTATCTTTCAAGAGGTTACAATTATATTTCATTTGATTAAATTCTAACGTGTCTCGTTTTTTGTTAAGCGCATTTTTAGATAAGCATCGATAAAATGATCTAAATCACCATCCATAACAGCTTGTACATTTCCTGTTTCATAATCTGTCCGATGATCTTTTACCATAGAGTAGGGGTGGAAGACGTACGAACGGATTTGTGAACCCCAACCGATTTCCATTTGTTCCCCTTTTAAGGCAGCCGCTTCCTGTTCTTTTTTCTCTAACTCAAGTTGATACAATTTGGCCTTTAACATGCCCATCGCTTGTTCTCTATTTTTTAACTGTGAACGTTGTGCTTGACTGGCTACCACTGTCCCCGTTGGAATATGCGTAATTCGAACGGCCGATTCGGTTTTATTGATATGCTGTCCACCTGCACCGCTCGCACGATAAGTATCAATTTTTAAATCATCTGAGTTAATATCTACTTCAATCGTTCCGTCTAACTCAGGCATGACATCTACCGAACAAAAGGAGGTATGTCGACGATTGGCTGAGTCAAAAGGTGAAATTCGAACAAGTCGGTGTACGCCCTTTTCTGATTTTAGATAACCATACGCATTATGCCCTTTAATCAGTAAAGTAACGCTCTTGATCCCTGCTTCGTCTCCTGCCAGATAATCTAGCATTTCTACTTGATAGCCGTGTTGTTCCGCCCATCTTGTATACATTCGCAAAAGCATACTGCCCCAATCCTGAGATTCTGTCCCACCTGCTCCAGGATGTAATTCCAAAATCGCGTGATTACGGTCATAAGGTTCATCTAGAAGCATTGATAATTCATACGTAGCTAGTTTTTCATCCAGCGCCTTCATTCGAGCTTCCAACTCTGTTTGTAAATCTGCATCAAAGTCTTCTTGTTGCATCTCAGCCATGACGGTTAGTTCATCTAGCTCCTCCGCCAATTGATTAAATTGGTCAAAGGTTTCTTTATTCGCATTGTTTTCATTAATTATTTGTTGTGCACGTACACTATCATCCCAAAAGCCAGGTTCGGCCATTTGGTGTTCGGCTTCTGCAATGTCCTCTTCTAATTGATCTAAGTCAAAGAGACCCCCTAAAGCTTGTGATTTTTTGTTCCATAGATTCTAGCAAATTACGAATTTCAGCAATTTCCATTTCTATTCCTTCTTTCTGTATCGGTTAAAGTGACAAGAAACTGAGGCAAAACTCAAAAGAATTTTGCCTCAGCGTTTACGTTTCATTTGGACTAAGCAAGCACTCTAGCCAGCATTTTTGCCGTGACAGTTTTTGAATTTTTTGCCGCTTCCACAAGGACACGGATCATTTCTTCCAACTTTAGTCACTTGAACAGGTGACTTTTTGTCACTTGTATTACTTTGAGCTGCTGCATCGGCAGGTTCTTCTTGATAGTTTGCTTCTCCACGAGCTACTTGCTCGCGTTCTACATTTTGGCGAATTTCAGCTTTCATGAAGAGACGAGTCACTTCATATTCAATCGCACCTATCATATCTTCAAACATCTTGTAGCCTTCTGTTTGGTATTCAACTAATGGATTGTTTTGACCATAAGCACGTAAACCAACTGATTGACGAAGTTGATCCATTGCATCAATATGATCTGTCCATTTTGTATCAACAACGCGCAAGATAACGACTTTTTGGAATTCTAGTAATTGTTCAGGACCATTCAAGTGACCTGATTTGACTTCCATGACTTCTTTTGCACGGTCATATAGGCTAGTTTTAATTTCTTCTGCAGATTTATTTTCTAAATCTGAGATAGCAATTGAGTCTTCATGAACCAATGCACTAGCTGCAAAGTCAACAATTCCTTCAAGATTCCAGTTTTCTTTTTCAAGTTGAGTATGCGCATCTACAACACGGTCAATCGTCCGTTTAACCATATTCATCAATGCTTCAGTTAAGTTATCTTCTTCCATGATGACAGATAAACGTTGTTTGTAGATAACTTCACGCTGTTCACGCATAACATCATCGTATTGTAAGACGTTTTTACGTGTATCGTAGTTGTTTCCTTCTACTCGTTTTTGAGCAGATTCGACTTGTCTACTTAACATTTTACTTTGGATAACAGCATCTTCTTCATCAATTTTCATTCTATCCAAGAAAGCTTTGATTCGTTCAGAACCAAAACGTTTCATCAAATCATCCTCTAATGATAGATAGAATTGAGAAACCCCAGGATCCCCTTGGCGTCCAGCACGTCCTCGTAACTGATTATCAATACGACGAGATTCATGACGTTCTGTTCCGATAACTGCAAGACCACCAAGCTCAATAACGCCTAAGCCTAGTTTGATATCTGTTCCCCGTCCAGCCATGTTGGTCGCGATAGTAACGGCGCCTTTTTGACCAGCATTCATGATGATTTCTGCTTCTTTAAAGTGATTCTTCGCATTTAATACTTCATGTGGAACTTTTTCTTTGTTTAGCATATCTGATAATAGCTCAGATGTTTCTACCGCAACGGTTCCGACAAGGACAGGTTGACCTTTACGATAGCGTTCTTTGATATCTTGAACAACCGCATGGAATTTACTTTGTAATGTTGGATAGAGTAAATCAGCACGGTCATCACGAACGATTGGTTTATTCGTTGGGATTTGGAAAACTTGAATATTGTAGATTTCACGGAATTCTTCTTCTTCTGTTTTCGCAGTCCCTGTCATCCCAGCTAATTTTTTATACATACGGAAGTAATTCTGGAATGTGATAGTAGCCATTGTTTTTGTTTCGTCTTCGATTTCAACACTTTCTTTGGCTTCGATTGCTTGATGCAAGCCATCAGAATAACGACGACCATCCATGATACGTCCTGTAAATTGGTCAACGATTAATACTTTGCCTTCTTGGACCACATAGTCAATATCGCGGATCATAATATAGTTAGCACGAAGCGCTTGATCCATATGATGAGTTAAAGCCGTATTTTCGATATCATATAGGTTTTCTAGTGTAAATGTTTCTTCTGCTTTTTCTATCCCAGCTTCAGTTAAGCTAATTGTTTTTGATTGGATGTCAATTTTGTAGTCTTCTTCTTCTTTCAGACGTTTTACAAAATTATCTGTTCTTGTATATAGAGCAGTTGATTTTTCCGCTTGACCAGAAATAATCAATGGCGTTCTTGCTTCATCAATCAGAATCGAGTCAACCTCATCGACAATTGCATAGTTTAGTGGACGTTGAACCATTTGGCTACGATAAACAACCATGTTATCTCTTAAGTAGTCAAACCCAAGTTCATTATTTGTACTGTATGTGATATCACAGTTATAAGCGGCACGTTTTTCTTCAGAAGATTTTGAGTTGATGTTCAATCCTACAGATAATCCTAAGAAATTGTACAATTCTCCCATCTCTGTTGAGTCACGGGTCGCTAAGTATTCATTAACCGTTACTACGTGAACCCCTTCTCCTGTTATAGCATTCAAGTATACAGGCATTGTCGCAGTCAAGGTTTTCCCTTCACCAGTTCTCATCTCAGGGATATTCCCATCATGTAAGACAACCCCACCCATTAACTGAACGCGGTATGGATATAATCCCAACACACGTTTTGCTGCTTCACGAACAACCGCAAAAGCTTCAGGTAACAGTTGATCTAGCGTTTCACCAGCTTGATAACGAGATTTGAATTCCTCGGTTTTAGCTGTTAACTGTTCATCAGTTAAGGCAGCCATCGCATCCGCATGAGCTTCAACTTTTTTCGCGATTCCTTCCAGCCTCTTTAATTCCTTATTGTCATTTTCAATTATTCTTTTTAAAAGATTGGCCATTCGTTTATTCTTCTCCTTTATATCACTTCTTTTATTATAATACACCAAAGTGTAAATTCTCCCGTATATTTTATCATTTCTTACGCTCAAATGAAATAACCTAGTGAGAATTACACACAAACTTTGACACATTCTAGTTTATTATGTACTTTTTTTATATAAAAAGATAGCTTTTTTAGCAATAAAACAACAGAAATTTATTTTTATACCAAATAAAAACTGAGTCATAACCGAAGTTATGACCCAGTTCTCATTTGTCAGAAGTGATTAATCTGTTTCGATTAATCCATATTTGCCATCTTTACGACGATAAACAATGCTCGTTCCGTTTGTTTCAGCATCTTCGAAAATGAAGAAGTTATGACCTAACATATTCATTTGAAGAACTGCTTCTTCGCTATCCATTGGTTTTAAAGATAGACGTTTTGTACGAACGATATCTAATTCTGATTCATTTTCGTCTTCACCGTTACTTTCATTGAAGAAAGTAGCTGCTACTGCAGGATTCGCTACAGTTTCACGAGACTTACGGTTAATTTTTGTTTTGAATTTGCGGATTTGGCGCTCTAATTTATCTACGACCAAATCAATACTTGCATATAGATCTGGTGAAGTTTCTTCTGCGCGTAATACAAGATAAGGAAGTGGAATTGTTACTTCAACTTTAGCTGTTTTCTCAGTGTAAACCTTTAAGTTCACGTGAGCTGTCGCTTCAGGTGCTTCGCTAAAGTAGCGTTCTAATTTCCCGACTTTCTTTTCTACATAGTCGCGAATAGCGTCTGTAACTTCAATATTTTCTCCACGGACATTATATCTAAACATAAAAATTACCCCTTTCGTCTACCACATCCAAAGAAGGATAAGGACCACTCTTTTGTCCTTCTTTATACTCTTATTATATCGGAAATTGGTCTATTTGCAAATTAAATCGCTATCATTTCTAAAGAAAATCCAAAAAGCTGAGTGCTATCGTGCAAGGGTCAAGGTTTCTACTCGTTTTGGCTGTTTTGATAAGAGGATTTCTGCTGCATGAAATAAGGTTCTACCCGTGGTATATACATCATCCACTAACAAAATTTTCTGATTTTGAATTTGCGTTTTTTCCACTGCCAAGGTATAAGGTTGTGCCATATTCATTCGTGCTTGTTTATCTTTCCCTGACTGAGCAGGTAAGTCGACTCGTTGTAATAAAGAAGTAAAGGAAACCGAAGCCGCGCTCAATACCCCCTCCACTTGATTGAATCCCCTTGTCTTCTGCCGTTCTTCTGATAGCGGCAAAGGACAAATAAGATAGTTTTTGTAGGGTTTTAGAGCCTGCTTTATCGAGGCGACAAACGTATATCTAAGTTGATAGTCTCCCGAAAATTTATAGCTCGAAATCCATTCTTTAAACGGTGCATCATACATGTAGAGTGCCTTGTTTTGGAAAAGATAGTGTGGGTATATTTGTCGCCATTGTTTACAATCCTCACACAAAAAGCCACCATTTTCTCGACCACAGCCTGGGCAAGCAAGATTTTGTGCAATCAAGTGAAATAACTGATGACAGATGGGACAAAGCTCGACCGTTGGAATAGACACAAGTCCTAAGATTTCTGGGAGTGTCAGTGTCCGAATAATCTTTTTTTTGCAATAACTACAGTTCATCAACTAGCCCTCTCTTTCTTGCTAGCTGATTATTTAGCTTAATTTCTTTTAAGGCAAGTTTCATAGCGACCGTCTGCTCATCATAAAGAAAACAGACGCGGCCGAAATTATACGCCCCTTTTCGATCCACTCGACCGGATATTTGAACGAGTGTGGCTTTTGTAAAGACGGGATGATTGGCGCCTAATATGATGACCGAGACGTTTTCAAAGGTAACGCCCCGTTCTAAAATAGTCGTACATAAAAAAAGCTGGTAGTGGTGCTGTCTCATCTTGGTGACTTTCTCTTTTCTTTGATCATCATCAGCATGGACTTTTTCTACCTGTAAATCAGGAAAGTGTTTCTGTACATGTTGAAATAGACAGTCCATCAGATGAATACTTGGGCAGAAAAGCAGCACATGATTCTTTTGGCTTAGTTGGTCGATGAGTTGATAGAGCTTGCCTAGATGTGTGCCCTTTTTACTATGAGCCGCCCAATGATTCCACCAAATAAACTCTGGTTCAGGCAGTGGACGTCGATGAAAGCGAGCCGGTAATTGACTGATGATAAATGACGCTTGAATCTCCTTTAAAAGTGCCTGTGGAGGGGTCGCTGTCAAGTAGGTTAGACATGAGTCTTCTTTTGTAGCTTGTGATACGGCATAGGCTAACTTTTTATCTCCTTGAAAAGGAAAAGAATCGACTTCATCAACAATTAAAAAATCAAACGCGTGATAAAAGTGCAAAAGCTGATGTGTTGTGCAGATAACTAACGAGGTATAGGTATATTTTTGCTCGTTGCCGCCATACAATAAGGCAATCGTTTCTTTAGGAAAGACCTCTTGCAGTCGTGGATAGAGCTCCAAACAAACATCCACTCTGGGAGAGGCAAGCGCGACTCGCCCACCCTTTTTTAGTGCACGATAAATCGCCTCAAAAAGAATTTCTGTTTTGCCAGCACCTGTGACGGCATGAATCAAATGAGGCTTTTTCTGAGCGAGACTGTGACATAAAGCAATTGAAATTTCTTCTTGTGCAGGAGTCAGTGTTCCTTGCCAGTCCAAAAAAACTTCCCGTGTCTGATTGGCCGGCTCTGCCTGGTGAATGAGCTGTAGGCTACTATCAATTCGCCCCATTTGTATACAAGAAGGACAATAGTAGAATCCAGAAGGCAATAAAATCGCCGTTTTGAGTAACTCTGTGTTACACCTTGTACAACGCATATAAGCACCTTGGTCTATCATGGCAGGAAATGTTTGATACGCATCTAATACTGCTGAAAACTGTTTTGTCAGTAGGACTCTTCTTCCCCAAAGCTCCTCCATAAAAAATCACCTCAAAATAAAGTACGCAAATGTGCGTCTCTTTTTTGAAGTGAAGAGTTTATTTATTTTCGTACGTCGCAAACCAATTGGACTTGACCAATTGATTGAGAACGACATATTCTTTAAAAAGATTAATTTGAACAACTTCATAGTCAGCATTTAACCACCCGTAAGCCCCTTTTTCTGGATGACGATAATCATTTGCCCACCAATCAGCGTCTGTACGTGCCGTTTTTGGTAAGCCAGAATGTGGAAAGAGTAGTTCGTCAAACTGCGTAAAGGTCAAGGTGACCTGTGAACCGCCATTGTCTTTCAAATATTCAGTGATTGCGTCATATTTTTTTGAACGGTCTTTCATCATCACTCACCCACCTTCTCTTTCTATTATCGCACAAAATCGCCGAGCTGCAAATGATTACAAAGTTGAAAATTGTCGTCTTTTTTTCTATACTGTCTATTGAGAGGTGACCAAAGTGGACCAATACATAACAATTAAAAAAGATTATCAAACAGAAATTGAAATCAAGAAGTCTCAGTTTATCTGTTCCTTAAAACGAATAGAGACAAAAGAACAAGCAAAAACATTTATTCAAGAAGTAAAAAAAGAACATTGGAAGGCAAACCACAATTGCAGTGCCTTTGTGCTTGGTGAAAAGAATGCCATCCAAAGAAGTAGTGATGATGGTGAGCCGAGCGGAACTGCCGGAGTGCCAATGCTTGAGGTGCTAAAAAAACGAGAAGTCATCAACGTCGCGGCTGTGGTCACGCGTTATTTTGGTGGAATTAAATTGGGTGCAGGAGGCTTAATTCGGGCGTATTCTGGTGCGGTTGCGCAAGCGATGGAGGAAGTCGGTATTGTGCGTGGCGTTCGACAGCAGGAAGTCTTGATTCATATTAGCTACCCCTTATTAGGCAAAGTTCAGAATTTTCTAGAGCTGAACCAATATGTGATTAAAGAGACGCTTTATACTGATGTAGTGATTGTTGTGGCGATGGTTGATCAATTTGAAATAGATGTCTTCAAAGTTTCTGTGACGGATCTTTTGAATGGACAAGTAAGCTTTGAAGAAGGCGACACTAGTTATGTTGAAACGCTTATCTCGTAAGGGTTAGTAAAATAATTAAAAACTGATTGGTCACCGTTAATTAGGAGATCAATCAGTTTTTTTGATTATTTTTCTAAATAGAATTCAAAACGATTGCCAACATATTGTGTTCGGACATATTCAAACGGTGTGCCATCTTCAAAATAAGAGACTTGGCGTAAACGTAGAATAGAGTCACCTCGTTTAATTTCTAAATACTCAGCGATTCGTTCAGAGGCGAGCATCGCAGAGACTGTTTGGTTGGCACGACCAACCTTCTTTTTTCCTTTTGTTTCAAGTGTTCGATAGAATGATCCGGTGATTTCTGCTTTGGTAAATTCTTCTACTAACTTACTAGGAATGCTCGCTACTTCAAAACAAATCGGGACACCATCAGCATAACGAATTCGTTCCATTCGCAAAATAGAATCGGTCTTTGAGAGCTTTAGCTTATCCATCTCACTAGAGCTTGGAGAGGTCACAAAATAGGACACGGTTTTACTAGAAGGCACCCGATTTTGTGATTCCATAATCTCAGTAAAACTAGTAGTTCCGGTCATTTTTTCTTGGACTTTTTCTCGAGCAACGTAGGTCCCTGAACCAATTTTTCTTTCTAAAATTCCTTCATCTGACAAGGTTTGAATCGCTTGACGTAAGGTCATACGACTGACGCCAAACTTTACAGACAGCTCTCGTTCAGAAGGAAGACGATCCCCGATTTTCCAGAGGCCGTTCTCGATTTCTTCTTTTAGCTGATCATGAATTTGTATATAGACTGGTAAACTTCCAGGCATGTAAACACCCTCCTCTACTTCTTTTCTTTATTATAACTGGTATATACCTGGTTCACAACTACAATTCGACTATTTTTATTCGGGAAAATGCCGAAATAAAGCTGTTTTAAAAGAAAATATAAGGTAGATTCAAACTAAATAGTGGGCTCAAATATGTTTTGGGCTAGGTGTCCTTAGCTGTTTAACAGGCATCACGGTTTATTTTTTGTCTATTCATTTTTACTTGCCGATTTCAGTTATTTTGCTAAACGTTTTAAATCGGCGGCCGCTTTTTTTAGGACTTTTTGTCTGATTTCATCTTCTGGTCTGCGTGTTGAACGATCTCTTTTTTCAAAAACACTAAGCTGAATATCGAAAATCCCACTTAACCATAACGGCTGACGAACTGCCTTGTATCCTGCACGACCAAATAGTTTGTGGTAGACTTCCCTTCCACCAATTGAATAAAAAACACTCGCTTTTTTGCCACGCCACTTTCCGTTCCATAAATATTCTTTTTCTTTAAAACTATAGGTTTCTTTGACCCAAAATAAGTTTTCGATAAAGCCTTTTAAGGAAGCCGGAATATTGGCAAACCAAATGGGATAGAAAAAAGCCAATAAATCAGCTTCTTTAGCAAACTCGGAGATGGCCAACATTTCAGGCGTTCGTTTTGTTTGATAACCTTCTGATAAGGCGATATCGTAATCCAAGCTTGCTAAATCGACGACTCTAATTTCATGTTGTTCGGCCATGACTTGTGCGTATTCTACCGCCATTCTTTTCATAGTTCCTTGACTTCTAGCGTCTCCTTGAATAATCAACACCTTACTCATAAATAGTGCTCCCCTCTCCCTTTTGCTCATAGAGAAAGTCGACCATCTGTTGCGTTTCTTGGCGGATTTTGTCGTCTGATTGTTCCATAAAAACGGGTAAGCTTTCAACTAATTTTATCATTATCTGGTAGCGTTCAATTTTCTTTTTCATCATTTGAGTTTTTCCATCAAACAGCTGTCTGGCTTCTGCGATACATTCCTGCGTATAACTATCTTGAAAGAAACGAAGGAGTGTGTCTCTAATTTCATCGATAGATAAACCAAATTCTTTCAGCAGAATAATGTATTTGATTTTTGTTTTGTCTAGCTCTGAGTAGCTCCGATAGTTGCCAATGGTTCTTTTTGGCTGAATCAAGTGAACTTTTTCATAGTAATGTAAGGTCGAAATAGGTAGATTTAATTCTTGGCTAACTTGGCTGATTTTCATAAAATTAATCCCTTCTGAAATTTTCTAGTCAATGAAACAGCACTTGGTTTGACTGTACAGCTAGAATAACACTCAACCTAACTTCAGAGTCAAGCCCTTTTTTGAGGAGGCTTTTTTATTCAGTTATTTTCTATTTGAGTCTCGTTTGACTCAGCAAAAGGCTTCCTATAGACTAAAGGTAAAATGATGATTTGGAGGGAGTCTATTTGAAAACTATTTTTTTGCATGGGTTGGGTCAAACAGCCGAAAGTTGGGCCGCTGTTCAACAAAATCTGCCAAGTGATTTTGAGAGTATTTATGTCGATCTTGGCAAATTAGTTCGTGGTGAAGACGTCACTTATGAGTCAATCTATACGAAGGTGTATATTGAGCTTGAAAAGATTGAGCCTCCGTTTGCGATCTGTGGTCTATCACTAGGTGGAATGATTGCTTTAAATTATGCGATTGATTTTCCAAACAAAGTCTCAAAATTAATCCTGATAAGTACGCAATACAAAATTCCTCAAGTACTATTTTCGCTACAAAACCAAGTGTTTAAACTTTTACCTGCAAACTTTTTTCAAAAAATGAGTTTTTTAAAGGAAGAAGTATTGAGTTTAACACATTCGATGGAGACCCTTGACTTCTCCAATTACTTACGAACGATTAAGGCTGATACATTGATTATCTATGGTCAAAAAGATCAGCCCAATAAAGCAGCTGCATACGAGCTTCGCCAAAAGATTACTACAAGCTCTTTAACGATGATTGGCGATGTAGGTCATGAAGTGAATAAAGAGGCGCCCGTTCAACTAGCAACCTGTATTGCCGACCATCTTAAAGTAAGTAGGAACGATTTGTAACTAAATGAAGAAGCAAGGAGCCACGCTCCTTGCTTCTTCATTTAGTTACTTGACTTTTTCTTTGTCTAACATTTTATTGGCAGTGGCCATCATCAAACGAATTCGATTTAATTGATTGACTAAGGAAACTCCTGGGTCGTAATCAATTGCTGCGATGTTTGCTTTAGGATATTGATGACGCAATTCTTTAATGACACCTTTTCCGACTACGTGATTAGGCAGACAGCCAAATGGTTGCATACAAACAATATTATTCACATCGGCTTTTAAAAGCTCAATCATCTCACCAGTTAAGAACCAGCCTTCACCTGTATGATTTCCGATAGAAAGAATTTTTTCAGCATCTTCGGCCATGTCATAAATAGAGTTGATCCCATCAAATCGCTTCGATTTTCTGAGCGCTTTATCCATTGGTTTTTCAACCATTTCAATCAGTCGAATGGCAAATTGTGCAACTAGCTTACTTTGTTTAGACATGCCTAAATTATCGTATTTCCAAATTTGATTGTACAAAGAGTAGTTCATAAAGCCAACAATATCAGGAACAATTGCTTCAGCCCCTTCCGCTTCAAGTAAGCGAACGATATCGTTATTGGCAGTAGGTGAATATTTTACTAGAATCTCACCGACAACACCAACTTTTGGTTTGACTTCATCAGACAATGGTATCTCATCAAATTCGCGGACAATTTTTTTCATATTTCTGTTAAAAGCCGTCAGTGAACCACTCCGAATGTTGGGTTCAATTCGTTTAATCCACTGATCATGTAAGGCATCAATCACCCCTGGCTCTAATTCATAAGGACGTGTTCGATAGACGACACGTTCGAACAAATCACCATAAAGAAAAGCGACAGCGACACGTTTTAACATTGGCAAAGTAAATTTGAACCCAGGATTAGATTCAACCCCTTTGTTCCCCATCGAAATAGAAACAACCGGCACTTTATCAAACCCAGCATCATTAAGTGCTTTTCTAAGGAGTGGGATGTAGTTAGTTGCTCGACAGCCACCCCCTGTTTGCGTCATCATGACACTCGTGTTTTCAACATCATATTCGCCACTTTGAAGGGCCTCAACCAATTGTCCAATCGAAATAATTGCTGGATAGCAGGCGTCATTATTGACGTATTTTAACCCGATGTCAACTGCTTGATTATCTTTTGCAGGCAGACAAACGACATTGTATCCAGATGCTTGCAGAGCCACATCAACTAAACCACTTTGATGAATCGGGCTTAGCATCGGTAAAAGAAGCGTATGTTTTTCCTTCATTTCTTTGGTAAAAATAATTTTTTCAGGTTCTTCATAGCGCTGAACAGGTTCGAAGTTCATTTTTTCTCGCTCTCCGACAGCTGCTTTTAATGAGCGCAAACGAATCCGAATCGCTCCTAAGTTTGACCCTTCATCAATTTTTAGCACGGTATAGATTTTCCCGTACTGGTCCATGATTTCTTCCACTTGATCAGTTGTTACGGCATCAATCCCACAGCCAAACGAGTTCAGCTGAACAAGCTCTAAGTTTTTCGATTTGGCTACAACGCGTGCGGCCGCATATAGACGAGAATGGTAGACCCACTGATTAACCACACGCAGGTTGCCAACGTCACTTAAATGAGAAATGCTATCTTCTGTTAAGACATGGAAGCCTTCTTGTGTGATGACTTCAGCAATCCCATGATTAATCTCAGGATCCAAATGGTATGGACGACCAGAGATAACAATTCCACGTTGCCTCTTTTGATTCAGCATCATCAAGGTTTCTTCACCTTTTTGCTGAATATCTTGTTTAAAGGCATCTAATTCTTCAAAGCCATGACGAAGCGCTTTGGCTATATCACCTTCTGAAATCCCTAAATCTGCAAAGGTTTTGGTTAATACACCAACCATGGATTCTTCATTCGCTAAGTTTAAGAACGGATTCCGATAGTCAACCTTTCCTTCGCGGATATCATCCACATTGTTTCTCAAGACATCTGGATAGCTTTGAACAATCGGACAGTTAAAATGATTTTCAGCACCAGCTGACTCTTGACGTTCAAAAATAATCCCTGGGTAAAAAATCTTAGGTACCCCAGAATCAATCAGTGCTTGAATATGTCCGTGTGCAATTTTAGCTGGATAACAGGCTGTATCACTAGGAATCGTATCCATACCTTGTTCATATAAATCTTTATTGGAGCGTGGTGACAATTCTACTCTGAAACCTAATTCGGTAAAGAAGGTATGCCATAATGGATAGTTTTCGTACATATTTAAGACTCGTGGGATTCCAATAGAGCCACGAACAGCGTCTTTTTTACGAAGCGCGCGATATTTAAATAAACGACGGTATTTATAATCCACTAAGTTGACTTTTCGTTCTTCACGTTTAATTTTGATACGTGCCCCACGTTCACAACGATTTCCTGTAACAAATTGACGTCCATCTGAAAAGACCGTCACCGTTAACATACAGTTATTTTCGCAAAGGCCGCAGTGTGTAAATTCTTTTTCAGAAGTAAATTCATCTAGTTCTTTTAAGGAAAGTGTTGTTGTTTCTTCGCCTAGTTGATAGTCCTCTAACGCAATTAATGAGGCACCGTATGCCCCCATCAAACCAGCAATTGAAGGACGAACCACTTCACGTTCACTAATTTGCTCAAATGCTCTTAAAACAGCCTCGTTGTAGAAAGTTCCGCCTTGGCAGACAATCTTTTTCCCAAGCTCTTCAGGCCGACGAATTTTGATAACTTTATAAATCGCATTCTTAATCACTGAGTAGGAAAGCCCCGCTGAGATATCGCCAACAGATGCTCCCTCTTTTTGAACTTGTTTGACTTTAGAATTCATAAAGACAGTACAACGAGAACCCAAATCAACGGGTTTGCGTGACTCTAAGGCCGCTAACGCAAAATCTTTGACGTCATATTTTAATGATTTTGCGAAGGTTTCAATAAACGAACCACAGCCAGAAGAACAAGCTTCATTTAATTGGATAGAAGAAAGAACACCATCTTTAATTGTCATAGCCTTCATGTCTTGACCACCAATATCTAAAATGAAGTCAACACCAGGTTGGAAATGGTTGGCTGCTTTATAATGAGCCATCGTTTCGACTTCACCTATATCAACCTTCAAAGCATTTTTGATTAAATGCTCGCCATATCCTGTAACTGCTGCTTTCCCAATAAAGGTATCTTTGGGCATTTTTTTGTATAAATCTTTTAACACACTCATGGTTGTTTCAAGTGGCTGTCCTTGATTGTTACCATAAAATGAAAAGAGAATATTGGCATCCTCATCAATTAAGGTCACTTTGGTGGTTGTAGAGCCTGCATCAATTCCTAAAAAAGTCACACCAGTATGTAAGGCGAGATCTTTTTCACTTGCTTGAGCGCGGTTATGACGTGCTCGAAACTCTGCCAGTTCTTCATCATTATGGAATAAAGGTTCTAAAGTATCAGAAGGACTTAATTGTTCACGGTCCCCATTTAATAGATTATCTAACAAACTTGCCAATGTGTTTTCTTCAGCCGATTCTGAGTAAAGAGCCGCACCCATCGCCACAAAGAGTTGAGGGTTTTCTGGGAAAATCACATTTTCTGGTTTAATATCTAGCGTTTCAATGAATCGTTTACGCAACTCAGACATAAAGAAAAGTGGTCCGCCTAAAAAGGCAACCTTCCCTTTAATTTTACGTCCAGCGGCAAGACCTGCAATGGTTTGATTGACGACCGCTTGGAAAATACTCGCTGAGATGTCTTCTTTTGCCGCGCCTTCATTAATTAAGGGTTGGACATCCGTTTTGGCAAATACGCCACAGCGTGAGGCAATCGGATAGAGATTCTGGTAGTTTTTAGCGAGTTCATTGACTCCATTGGCATCTGTTTTAAGTAAGGCTGCCATTTGATCAATAAAGGCGCCTGTTCCACCTGCACAGCTTCCGTTCATTCGCTGTTCAAGGGCCCCTTCAAAAAAGGTGATCTTGGCGTCCTCGCCCCCTAATTCAATCGCGACATCTGTTTCTGGTATCATTTCTTCTACCGTTTTTGTACAGGCGATGACTTCTTGGACAAAAGGAATATCTAGCACGTCAGCTAATCCCATACCGCCAGAACCTGTGATATTCATTGTTAATGTTTGGTTTTTAATAAGTGTTTGTGCTTCTTTTAGGACGCGCTCAGTTGCTGCTTTGACGTCTGAATAATGCCGCTCGTACTTTGCAAAGACGGTTGCATTCTTTTCGTTTAGAATAACCAGTTTTACAGTAGTTGAACCGACATCGATCCCTGCTCGTAATGTCATATTCTTCCCCTACTTCCTTTTTTTCGACAGATTGTTGATTATCTAACAAAGTGTCTGATATACTACTAGTGTATATTTTATTGAGAAATCAAGAAAAATTCAATAAGCAATTCAAGCTGTTTTGTGAGATAAACAACAGAACGCTTGTAATTGTTGCTTGATTTGTTAGGAGGTTCACAACTTGAAGAAAACAGACTTGCGAGTGATACGAACTAAAAAGATGATTGTGGATGCATTTATCCATTTAGTTGAGGAAAAAGGTTATGAAAACGTGACGATTCAAGATATCGCAGATGAGGCAATGATTAATCGGGCTACTTTTTATTCACATTTTAAAGATAAACCTGATTTATATGACCGAATTTTCGATTTGTCAGTGTCCGCATTTACCTCTGTTTTGGATCCAGAGCAGCTAGTTGAAGGAAATAAATTACAGATTAAAAAGGTTGAATTTGTTTTAACAGGCATCTATATGAAAATTCATGAGAATAAAAAATTCTTTTTGACAATTATGGATGGTTCTTCCAATGAACTTCTTCGTCAAAAGCTAGCGGATATTCTGAATGACAAATACGAACATATCTTTAGCCAGCTGAAAATCACCGAAAATGAGATTGAAGTCCCTATCGACTTTATTATTGAGTATATGACGTCGATTTTTATTGGGACACTTCACTGGTGGATTACAAGTGACACAGATATGACACCGAATCACTTAGCGCGATTAGTGATTAAGCTTGTCGGAAATGGTCATTTGACTGTTTTAGGAATTGATGTAGAAAAGTAAGCGATAGAAAAGAAGAGCACGTGGTCAGACTAGTCCACGTCTCTTCTTTTTTGACTGGTTTAGCTAGCTAATTTTTTTATTTTTTGTAATGTTATCTTTTTAGTTAGGGGGATATTGGAGAGAGTTATGTACGTGTTATTTAAAGTCTAACGCATAGATAAAGTAACCCAATCGCTTTTTTTGTGTGCGAAAAAGGGCAAAAAAAAACCGAATCATTTGATTCGGTTAAAAACTGGGGTAGCTGGATTCGAACCAACGCATGAGGGAGTCAAAGTCCCTTGCCTTACCGCTTGGCTATACCCCAATGGTGGAGGAAAGTGGATTCGAACCACTGAACCCTAAGGAACGGATTTACAGTCCGTCGCGTTTAGCCACTTCGCTATTCCTCCAAAAGTCTAGTAAAAAACCTGACTTAGTTATAATACATAAAAATGCGTGTTATTGCAAGAGGAAAATTCAAATTTTTTTAGTTATTTTTTTAATCGTGAAGATTCCATTGTCGAATCACTGACTCTAACGCTTCATCTAAAGTTTTTGTCACGCCTTGAGATTCGTTATCCATAAAAATTTCGAAATGTTTGGCATCGTTTGTTAGAACTTCCCCAATCATTTTTTTTCCAATAAATAATTGTGTCACATCAATTGCTTGTCCATTGACATTTTTTGATGTTTCTTCAACACGTACTTCAATATCTTTATTTTTTTTTGACATAATTTTCACCTCGATGCCTATTTTACCATATTCCAGTCTATTTGTATCTGAGATGTTTTCACTCTGTAGTTTTTTATTGGAATGATTTGAGACAAAAATAAGATTGAGAATGAGGTTGGGACAGAAGTGTTTAACTCCGAGAAATAAGAGCATGGGACATAACGTTTTAAGTCATGTCCCATCCTCCTCTTCTATGTTTTAGTCCTGATTGTTGGTTAAAACGGCTTCAAGGACTTGGTAACCTGCATTTTGCAGTACCTGTTGAACTTTTTCTGTTTCTCTTGTTTGAATTTGCAATTCAACAATTGTTTCGAGTTCTTTTCTATTCACAATAACCGTCAAAATACTGAAGTCATTGTCCGCAAGAAGCTTCGTTAAGTCTGCTAAGATTCCTTTGTGATCATCAGTAATCTGAATTTGAATGCGTGTCCCACCATCTTTGTAGCCAGTGATTTTTAAGAAAGCATCAAAGATATCATTGTTCGTAATGATTCCAACGAGATTTTCTTTTTGATCAACTACGGGAAGAACACCGACATTATTTTTTCGCATCAAACTAATGCCTTCTTCTAATAAGGCTTCTGGCAAAACAGTTTGGACATTTTTGACCATGACATCAGCGACGGTCGTTTTGTTTAACAAATAGTTTGCTTCATAAACACTTAGGCTAGTGGCTTTAGAGGGTAAAGCTTCTTGAATCGTTCCCTCAGTAATCAAACCAACCAAACGTTCGTTTTCTACTACTGGTAATCGGTGGATGTCATTTTTTTTCATTAAGTCAACCGCATCAAAAATTTTTGTTTGAGGTCGCACTACAATTAAGTTTTTTGTCATAAAATCTTGAACGCTCATGAATTACCCTCCTAAATAAGCTTTTTTGACTTCTTCGCTTTCTAATAGCTCTGCGCCTGTCCCCTCAAGAACTATTTTACCTGTTTCCAATACATACCCTCTATCAGCAATTGAGAGGGCCATTTTGGCATTTTGTTCAATCAGTAGGACAGTTGTTCCTTGTTGTTGAATTTCTTGAATGATGTTGAAAATCTCCTTGATAAAAATAGGAGCTAGCCCCATAGAAGGCTCATCAAGTAACAATAGCTTTGGCTTGGACATCAATGCCCGTCCCATTGCTAACATCTGTTGTTCTCCTCCAGAAAGTGTTGCTGCATCTTGAGACTTTCTTTCAGCTAAAATAGGGAACTTTTTAAAAATTTGGTCATAATCTGTTTTCATTTCTGAAGAATCTTTACGTAGGAAAGCCCCCATCTCAAGGTTCTCTTGCACAGTCAACCCTGCGAAAATATGACGCCCTTCTGGCACTTGCGAAAGTCCAGAGGCAACAATTTTTTGTGGAACAGTTTTATGAATTTCAGTTCCCTCAAATGTAATGCTACCGTTAGAAGGTCGAATCAGACCAGAAATTGTTCGTAGAATTGTGGTTTTTCCAGCACCATTTGCGCCGATTAAAGAGACAATCTCACCTTGTTTCACTTCAAAACTGACTTCACGAACCGCTTGAATCATTCCATAGTGAACCGATAAATTTTGAACACTTAACATTACAGCTCACCTCCAAGATAGGCTTCAATTACTCGAGGATTATTTTTGATTTCTTCTGGTTGCCCCTCTGCAATTAAACGGCCATATTCTAATACATAAATTCGTTCACAGACCTCCATAACTAAACTCATGTCGTGTTCAATTAAAAGAATTGTAATCTGGAATTCTGCTTGAATTTTCCGAATTAAATCGGTCAATTCTGCCGTCTCTTGAGGATTCATTCCTGCTGCGGGTTCGTCCAAAAAGAGAATCTTTGGTTGGGTTGCTAGTGCTCGGACGATTTCCAACCGACGTTGTTCACCGTAGGGCAGGTTTTTAGCTAAGGTTTGGGCTTTATTTTCCATACTAAAAATTGCTAATAGCTCCATTACTTTTTTCTGCATTTCTTCTTCTTTTTTATAAAAGCTTGGAAAACGAAGAATACTAGAAACTAAGCTCTCTTTATTTTTACTATTCATCGCGATTAGGACATTATCCATCACCGTTAAATCTTTAAAGAGACGAATATTTTGAAAAGTTCGACTCAAACCTAAATCGGCAATTTTATAAGGTTTTTGCCCATTCAAACGATGTGTTTGTCCTAATGACTCAAAGAGAACGTCGCCTTCACTAGGTTCGTAAACGCCTGTTAAAAGATTGAATAAAGTTGTTTTTCCTGCACCATTTGGCCCAATTAAGCCAATTAGTTCATTTGATTCTAAATGTAAATTGACATTTGATACAGCCGCCAATCCACCAAAGTTTTTTGTTAAATTTTTAACGTCCAATAGAGGCATCAGAATCGTCCTCCTTTTTTCCAAATTTTTCAAAAATACGTTTTACAGAAAATTCCCAAGTCCCCAAAAGACCGCCTGGTTTAAAGATCATGATGATGATCAAAGCTAATGCGTAGATAATCATTCGTAATGCACCAAAATCTTGAAGGTACATATTTAGAACACCTAGAACAATCGCTGCTACAAATGTTCCTGTGATACTACCGATACCACCGAATACCACAATAATTAAAATATCAATTGATTTCATGAAACCAAAATTTTGTGGTGCAATAGATTGAACATAGCTCGCTGAGAGAGCACCAGCGATACTAGCTGTCATTGCGCCAATCATAAAGGCGATCACTTTATATTTGGTTGTATTAACTCCCATAGACTCTGCAGCAATTTCATCTTCACGAATCGCTATTGTGGCACGCCCTGGTCCGCTGTGAAGAAAATTAACAATGACTAAAGTTGTAATCACGACAAAACCAAAGATTATTGACCAGTTCGCAATTGACGGAATCCCAAAGATGCCAGAAGGTCCATTTGTAATGTCGCGGAAGTTGACAATCAGAATTCGAATAATTTCAGCGACACCTAAAGTAGCTATCGCTAGATAATCTCCTTTTAAGCGAAGCGTCGGAATTCCAACGACTAACGCAACTAATCCTGATAAAAAGATTCCCAAAACAAGTCCTGAAAAGAATCCTCCGATTGTTGGATTCTTGACACTCATAATTGCCGCACTATAGGCACCTATCGCCATAAACCCAGCATGTCCCAATGAGAATTGCCCAGAAAAACCGATAATTAAGTTTAACCCACAAGCTAGAATAATATTAATTCCAATATTGACAATAATAAAGTCAGTGAAGATAGTAATGATTCCAGCACTGTATAACGCATATAAAATACCATAAACACCAGCGGCAATGAGCAACCAGACAAGATTAAATTTTAGATTTTTTTTCATGGTTGTTCACCTACACTTTCTCTTTCAGATTTTTGCCTAGAATTCCTGCAGGTCTAATTAGTAGAATAAGAATTAGCACCCCGTAAACAACGGCATCTTTATAGTCAGAAAAACCAATCGCTGTTGTTATTGTTTCAATCAGCCCAATTACAAACCCGCCTAATGCTGCGCCAGGAATAATTCCAATTCCACCTAAAACAGCTGCAACAAAGGATTTTAGACCAGGAACTACTCCCATCATTGGGTCGATAGAATTGTAGTAAAGCCCAATTAACATCCCACCAGCGGCTGCTAAGGCTGAACCTAATGCAAAGGTAAATGAAATTGTTCGGTTGACATTAATTCCCATTAATTGAGCAGCATCTGCGTCTACACTAACGGCACGCATGGCTTTTCCCATCTTTGTCTGTTTCACAATCAATTGTAAGAGAATCATTAAAGTTAAGGAGATTCCTAAGATTAATAGTTGAATGTTGCTGACTTCGATAAAGCCCAATTTATAAGAATGACGTTGTATGGCTTGAGGAAACGCTCGAGTACTTGAACTGAAGAAATAAATCATGATATTTTGCAAGAAAAATGAAACCCCAATTGCAGTAATTAAAGCCGCAATTCTTGTTGATTTACGCAAAGGTCTGTAGGCTAAAAATTCAATTGTTACCCCGACGACCGCACTTAACGCCATGGATAAGACAAGGGCAGGAAAGAAGCCCATATTGAATTGATTAATTAAATAATAGCCGATAAAACTTCCAATCATATAGATCTCACCATGCGCAAAATTGATTAGTTTGATAATACCGTATACCATGGTATATCCAAGCGCCATAAGAGCGTAGATACTTCCAAGGAATAGGCCGTTGATTAATTGTTGTAAAATTAGTTCCATTGCCATCACTTCCAATGTTTTTTTCGTGTTGCTTAAAAAGAGGCTGGAACAAAAAACTCTTGTGCCAGCCAATATTTTCATAAAACGAGTCATTCTATCATTATCTATACTTTTTATTTTTTGACTAGACAACGATTAATTTTTGATTTTTAGGGTGTTACCGTTTCAGCAGAAGATTCTTTTCCTTCTGTTAAACCAAGGACAACGATTGGTTTTTCCGGATTATGGTTTTTATCCATCGCCATCTCACCTGTAACGCCAACAAATCCTTTAATCTTAGTTAACGCTTCAGTAATTTTTGCTGAATCAGCTGAATCAGCTTCTTCAATTGCTTGTTTTAGCATGTAAACAGAATCGTATCCTAGTGCATTAAATGCAGAAGGCTGTTTGTTATATTTTTTGTTGAAGGCTTCCACAAATGGTGTTACTTTGTCTGTCGCAGGTGCTTCGGTTGAGAAGTGTCCCGTGTAGAAGACATTTGAGACATTTTTTGCGCCAGCTGTTTCAACGAGTTTTTCATCTCCAAAACCATCTGCTCCGATGATAGGCTGTTCAATACCCATTTCACGTGCTTGTTTAATAATTAAGCCAGCTTCTGTGTAATATCCTGGGATATAGATAACGTCAAAGTCTTCATTTTTGATTTTTGTTAAGATTGCTTGGAAATCTTTATCTCCTGCTACAAAGTTCTCTTCTTTAACAACCGTTCCTTTATACGTATCTTTAAAGGCTTTTGTCAAACCAATTGCATAGTCACTTGAGTTGTCTCCGATAATTACGGCTTTATCAGCTTTTAAATTATCTTGTGCATATTTGGCTAGGATAACTCCTTGGAAGCTATCTTGGAAACAGACACGGAAGATAAATTCCTGAACCGTCTCATTTTGAATTGTAATACTATCATCTGTTGCAGACGGTGTAACTGCAGGTACCGCTGCTTTTGTCATGTTTGGAATGGTTGATTTAACAGAACCTGATGTTGCTGGTCCAACAACAGCTACGACTTTATCATTTGTTGTTAAGTTGGCTGCAATTGAAGCAGCTTCATCATTATCGGACTTATTATCTTTTTCGATTAATTCAATTTTCTTTCCTAGGACGCCTCCATCTGCATTGATTTCTTCAACGGCTAAGTCGATTCCTTCTTTTTCAGCATAACCATAAGCAGCAACTTTTCCGGAAAGCTCCATATTCATTCCAATTTTGATTGTATCTCCTTCTGCTGAGTTTCCAGATTTTTTTGGTCCGGCTGCTCCTCCTGCACCACAGGCTGATAACAACAGCAAGCTCGCAAACAAAAACGCAAATTTTTTCTTCATTTTATTTCCCCCTTTTAATCTTTTTTTAAGATATGTATATCAATATACTGAAAAATCAAGGGCTTGTCAATGAATTATCAGAAAATTTGTATAATTCAGTCAATTAAAATTACTCTGTTTATTTTTGGATTTTTAAAGAAGTCAAGAAAGACAATAAGTGAAGCGCATACATTGGTTTAGCGCGGTTTCGCTACTTTATTTTTTATTCGAATAAAGTGAAATAAAAAAAGACACGAACCAGAATCTAAGAGCTTCAAAAGCTTTTCGTTCGAGTTCGTGTATCTATTTGTATCAACTATTTACTTATTGGTTTATTAGCGCTGTGTAATTTGCAGCGGCACCGACTAGATTGGCATCATTTCGATAATCACATAAAAGAATTTTTGGAACAAAGTCATTTAGCTGTTGTAATGCTAATTTTTCGCCCATTCGTCGATTAATTTCGTCTAGAAGGCCTTCTTTTGAAGAGATACCACCACCTAGTACAATCACTTCAGGATCAAAAGCAAATTGAATACTAAACAATCCTTGTGTCAAATATTCATAAAAGTTCTCCACTTCTTCTTTTGCTAGTTCGTCACCTGCTTCAGCAAACTCAAAAACTTCTTTTCCTGAGAAAGCTGTTTTTTCAAGTCCTTTACGTTCACAGTAGCGCCAAGCCATTTGTACGGCAGTTCCTAAATTACTGAATGTTTTTCCACCATTTAAGAACATAAGGCCAAATTCTCCCCCATATAAATGAGCACCTTTAGAGATTTCCCCATTTATAAACAAGGCACCACCAACACCTGTACCAATGACAACAAAGGCGACATTATCGTAGTCTTTTGCCGCTCCTTGATAAAATTCGGCCATACCCGCACAGTTGGCATCATTTTCTATGGTAATCGGTAGGCCAAACAAGTCTCTCAACTCGCTAAAAATATCAAATCCATGAATATAAGGAATTGCACTAATTCCTTCGATTCTTTGCGTTTCAACATTCACCACTCCTGGTGCACTAATTCCGACTCCATCAAAAGGCTGATCCATTTGATCGGCAACCTTTTTTAATTGTACTTTCATTTCTTCCCAACTAGCTGGTGTCGTAAATTGGTTTTGTTTTTCTAAGGCTTTTCCATTCCAGTAACCATATTTAACAGCTGAACCACCAAAATCAAAAACTAATAAACCCATAATTTGTGCCTCCAATAAGTTAAATTCAAAAATCAATTCATCTTATTGTACGACATTAGGAAAGAGCTTTCAATCAGCTATTTAAAAAATAGTTACTTTCCCTTAGATCATTTGATTCAGGATTACTTGATCCGTTAATAAAATACCCTCTTCATAAATTTTTTCACTGTAATGAGTTAAAAAATAGTCTTTCACTCGTGCCACTTCTTGAAACCCTTGGCTTTTGTAGAGCGCCAAGGCAGAAAGTGTACTGTTCCCCGTTTTAACCAAGACTGGAAATGGTGAGTAAGGTTTATTCGCGCCAATCTCTATTAACGCTTGTTCAACTAGCTGTTTGCCAAGACCTTGACCTTGATAAGCAGAATCCACTGCTACGTTCATCAATTCCGCTTCCTCTTCACGTATTTGATAAGCTAAGCAGCCAATGATTTTCTCTTCTCTGACGGCTACTAAAATCTCTGAATGGTTAATGTAACCTTCGACAATCTCTTTTTCTGGATCGGCATCTAACAGTAAGTGCCAAGGAAGTGGTTCTGTTTGTAGTAATGACCGAATCATCTTTCTCTCCTATAGGTATATTCTGGTTGAATTTGATCGATTGTATTTCTTTTTAAACTAAATTTTCGTGGGACGTAGTCTAGTCCACCTTTAACTAGTGGATGACAGCGCAAGATGCGAGAAATCCCCATTAATGTCCCCTTAAACGCACCATGCACAGTAATCGCCTGTATCATGTACCCAGAACAGGTCGGATAATACCGACACCTTGGAGGAAATGCAGGCGAAATATATTTCTGATAGGCTCGAACCAATCCGATTAATATTTTTTTCATTTATTATGCAGTCCTTCATTTGATTTGAAAAAGAGACAAGAACGAAAACGAATGTTTTGGTCTTTGTCTCTTTTATTGTTATTTGAAAAAAGTAAAAATGTGATCCCAAAGGTCATGACTGAACACAGACAAAGGTTTTCCTCCACCTATCACACCATACCCAATCATCATTCCGATGACGAAAAGAAGCATAATTAAGACAATGACCACTACTATTTTAAGTAGTGAAAATAAAATATGTCGCGTAGCACCCATTGAAACGCCTCCTTAACTTGGGACTTAAGCAGTTACGGTAGCAGCTGAGGGAGTTTTTTCATTTTCTCCAACACGCTCTACATTTGCTCCTAAACCTTGTAATTTTTTATGGAATTGGTAGTAACCACGGTCTAAATATTTTAAGTTGCGAACACGAGTCATACCGTTTGCACGTAAGCCAGCTAAAATTAAGGCTGCCGCCGCACGCAAGTCAGTCGCATAGACCTCAGCACCTTGTAATTCATGTGCACCATCGATAATCGCAATATTTCCATCAATCTTAACATGTGCATTCATTCTGCGTAGTTCTTCAAGATGTTGGAAACGATTTTCAAAGACTGTTTCTGTCGTTACGCTTGTCCCCTTAGCAACCAATTGGATAGCTGTCATTTGTGCTTGCATATCTGTTGGGAAGCCAGGGTGTGGCATTGTTTTTACGTCAGTTGATTTTAATTCTTTGGGTCCAATTACGCGAACCCCATTCTCTTCATCTGTAATCGTTGCACCCATCTCAATTAGTTTTGAGATTAGTGGACGGTTGTGTTCAGAGATAGCATCTTCAATCAAAACATTTCCTTGAGTCATCGCTGCAGCAACCATAAATGTGCCGGCTTCGATTCGGTCTTGAACGATTGAATGTTCTACAGCATGTAGCGAATCTACGCCTTCAATACGCATCGTTTCAGTTCCAGCACCATAAACTCTGGCCCCCATCTTGTTTAAGATGTTTGCTAAGTCAACAATCTCAGGTTCACGAGCGACATTTTCAATAATAGTCGTACCCTTTGCTCTAACGGCTGCCATCATTATATTTTGAGTTGCACCAACACTTGGGAAATCTAAATAGATAGAATTTCCAATTAATTGGTCAGCAATAGCTTCAATATAGCCATTTTTTTGTATAATCTTCGCTCCTAATGCTTGGAAGCCTTTTAAATGTAAATCAATTGGTCGTTTACCGATTGCACAACCACCAGGCATTGCAACCTTGGCATGGCCATTACGTGCAAGCAATGGTCCCATGACAACGATTGACGCTCTCATTTGACTCACATACTCATAGGGTGCTTCGATTTCTAACTCTTTTGTCGCATCCAATGTTACTTGTTTTAATTCCTCGTTAAAATCAACATCTACATTTAAGTGACGGATCACTTGATTCATGGTAAATACGTCTGATAAAATTGGTACATTTTTTAAAGTGGTCGTGCCTTCTTCAGCTAGTAAGCTTGCAGCTAAAATTGGTAATACAGCATTTTTGGCACCTTCAATTTCAACAGTTCCTTGTAATTGATTTCCACCTTGAACAATAATTTGTTCCATTTTGTCCCCTCCACACATTCTTTTGCGTGTTTCTTCACACAAAAATCTTTTCTATTATAGCACTATTTGTCCCTAAATAGTAGCCTTTCTTGTATTTATAACCCGACATAGAATAAATTTCGGCAGAGAGCAATTAGTTCTAAGAAAAAACTACTTGCTGTATAGCCTAAAAAAATAGAAAATAAGACAATCACCATGCGAACTTGGGTTGGCATCATGACTTTAAATAGTGTTTCTACTCGCAAAGAACGTAAGGCCCAAAAAGCCAAATAAATAAATGTTAGGTGGCTAACGATACGAACGATTGCATCCACTCCATAAACTTGCATAAGTCTCTCCTTGCCAATTCTTTGAGTATAGAATATTAACATACTGATAATAACACAAATAGAGGAAAAGGAAAATCGTTGCGCACTCGAAAGATTATTAAAAGTCTTTAAGAAAACTAAAACAGATAAAGGGTCATTGTCATTTTAAGAATTGAGAATAAATTTTATAGTTTTTATTTTCAAACTACGAAGCTCTCTGGAAATAATGGCATCCTCATATGTGGGAAATGAATCGTTATTATTCACGGACAAATCAAGAATGTGACACTCGTAATTCAGATTTTCCCTTAATAAAAAATGAAGATAATTTGGCTGCCGTCTTCTTTTTTTTCGTAAATCCTACAGCGAAAAGCAAAAGAATAATCATGTACACTATTTTGGCTAATCTGGTTATGACTCCTATAAGACTCAGGTAAAATTGTTCAAATAATCGTGAGTAGTAATGATAAATATTCTAGTCATTCCCATCATTTGAGGTAGAGCCGATAAATCTAAGAATCATCAAATAGCCTCGGCAAGCCGAGGTTTTGAGTTTCCATTAGGCAATCAATTCCTACCATCCTGCTTTAATCATCTATGAATAAAGCAGTTTGCATCCAGAATTCCTTCCATCAAAAAGTTTATAGTCTGGCCGCAAGCGACTCACCTAAGAACGTTGGTGATTCCATTGTTTGGCTCGAGCCAACTGTAAATACTTGGCAAACAGCTGACAATTGCCAGTTCCACTTTTTCAGGACCATTCTCTAAAGGTGAAACACCTTAAGAATTGAAGGACGTTGTTCCGCTCTCAACAACTTCTACGCATGGGACATGCTAGAGTTGAAGGTTCGAAAAATAAGCTGAAATTGCTGTTCTACATCTATTTACAAAGTAAATAGATGTAGAACAGTACCTACTCGGTGCTGTAAAACACAACGAAGTATGAGTTGATGTAGAACAGTACCTACCCGGTTCTCGGAGTTAAACACTTCTGTCCCAACCTCGCTTGCGACCAGACTGCGAACTTTTTGATGGAAGAAATCATGGATGGGCCTTGCTACGTTGGTCTCATGAAAGGTGCTGGAAAGCCTATTACCGTAAGTGCCTAATAACTAGGTACCTATAATTAAGCAACACCTCCGAGTATACTTGGCTTAACAAGTAAATTGGAGGTGTTTGTTTGACCAAGACAAACGAAATTGTACCCATTCAGATTCATACACAGCCAGACCAGAAACAAAATCAGAAAGTAGCGAGTGCGAAGCTAGCTGCACGAATAAAAAGAAAAGATGGCTCTGAAATACATCTTTATAATGGTATCAGTAGTTATATTCTTGCCGCAGTGCTTAGGGAGTTGAGATGACGTGCTTCTTGATTTCACTAAAGTAAAGAACTTGTATATCGTCACTGGGAAAACAGACCTTCGTCGTGGAATTGACGGATTGGCGAGTCTCATCCAACAAGAGTACGAGCTAGATGTTTATTCAGATGCCCTCTTCCTTTTTTGCGGTAATCGATGTGATCGTTTCAAAATTTTGTATTGGGATGGTGACGGCTTCCTCTTATGTTATAAAAGGATTCAAGATGGCCGACTCAAGTGGCCTAGAAAAAAAGAAGAGGTTCGACAACTAACTAGTCAACAAATTCGTTGGTTATTTGAAGGGTTGGACATCGATCAACCCAGGGCGATAAAGCCAGGGAAAAGAGGCCAATTCTAATAGATAAAAACCGTAATAAACATTGATTTAATGCGGTTTTTATCTGTTTTTTTGTTCTAAAAAATGGTATAATAAAGGGAAGGAAAATAGATAGAATGGTGGTGGATTTTTTTGGATATATCGACAGATGTAAGTTCAACAAATAACGTTGAGATTGATGTAAATGTCTTACTTGAACTTTTAAAAAATCAGACTGAAACGATTGATTCTCTAAAGAAAACCAACCAAGCATTAACCACCGAAATTCAACTACTGAATGAAAAACTCAACTACTTTATGAATCGCCAATTCGGGCGCTCAAAGGAAACTATTTCCTCAGATGTTAGTGGTCAATTAAATTTATTCACAGAGGAACTCGAAGAGGCCTCTATATTTACCGTACCCAAAGAAGAAAAACCGGCCCCTGAAAAAAAGTCTAAAAGGAAGAGTGGCCAAAAAGCTGAGAAAATCGCGCACCTTCCTTTAACTGAAATACACCATGAACTTCCACAAGAAGAACGTTCTTGTGAACAGTGTGGTACTCAAATGATTGATATCGGTACAACAAAATTACGTGAAGAGGTCCGATTCCATCAAGCAATGTTGGATCGATTGGCTCACATTCAACACACTTATTGTTGTAAGGCATGTGAAAAGGCAGATGTTTCTTCCTATAAGAAGGCACCTGTTCCTAAACCAGTCGTCCCAAATAGTTTAGGCTCAAACAGTATTATTGCGGAAACAATCCGTCTAAAATTCGGTCAAAAAAGTCCAGCGAATCGCCAAGAAATTTATTGGCGAGAAACACTCGGACTCGATATCTCACGCGATAATATGACAAACTGGCATATCAAAGCTTGTCATCATGCGTTAGATCCGGTTGCCGAACGATTCAAACATTATTTGAATCAAGAAGAGATTCTTCATGCAGACGAGACGAGCTATCAAGTGATTCAGAGTAAAAAAGCAAAAACCTATTACTGGCTCTTCTCAACCGGGAAACATAGTGCACAGCCTATTGCCTATTACCATCATGCAGAGTCTAAATCTGGGACAGTACCGAAAGAGTTTTTGTCTGACTTTAAGGGGTATCTTCATTGTGATGGCTATGCAGGGTATAATTATGTAACGGATGTGAAGCTCGTCTATTGCCTTGCGCACGCACGTCGAAAGTTTTTTGAAGCCATTCCAAAAAATGGTAAGGCCGAACATACGCCAGCAGTTGTCGCTGTGAAAATGCTTGACATCTGGTTCGAGCTGGAACGTAAATGGAAGGAAGTCACCATTGAGGATCGTTTTGATAAGCGTCAAGCTTATCTGAAGCCATTAGTGAATAACTTTTATGAATGGTTAGATACGTTCGTTGCCGTCCCCAAATCGAAGCTAGCGAACGCCGTTGAATATGTACGGAAGATACGAAGCGGTTTTGAGCGAATCTTTGAGGATGGACGATTGGAATTAAGTAATAATTTGGCCGAGCGTCACATAAAAGAGCTGGTGATTGGGCGAAAAAATTACATGCATTCCTGTAGTTTAGAAGGCGCACGAACATCAGGCGTGATTTTGAGTATCTATCGAACGGCAGTGGCTAATGGTCTCGACCCGATTCGGTATATAGAATTCCTATTTGATCGCGTGCCAAATATGGAGACGCTATCAGATGAAGGGTTAGATGCCTTACTTCCTTGGAAACCAGACGTTCAAGCTTTATGTACAACCACTTACAAATAGACCAAATAACCTAAGCTTAGTATAAGACTTGGGTTATTTGGCGTGTAGGTACTATTTTATTAGGCACTTACCTATTACCAATAGCTTTCTTACACCTCAACATTATATAATCCCTTTGCAGTTCAAAAAAGATAGAAAGTCTTGTGTAAACGACTTTCTATCTTGGTTCAATAATCAGTATATTAACTGTGTTTTGATACTTTGATACGATTGATTGCTCGGTGTAATGCAACGGTTGCTCGACTAAGCTCATCTATATCCTCATTTTGTTTTGCTTCTTTAATCATCTGTTCAGCGCGTTGTTTTGCACGTTCGGCACGTGGAACATCAATATCACGTTCACGTTCGGCACTATCGGCAATAATAGAAACAACATTCTCTCTGACTTCCATAACCCCGCCGTTCACAGCAACCCAATCCACATGGGTGTCTGAGTCAACGCGTTTAATCCGAACTTCGTCAATGGCTAAAGGAACAATGATTGGTGCATGTCGAGGTAAAATCCCCACTTCACCATCAAGAGTTTTTGCAACAACGATCACGGCATGATGGTCATAGACAAGGCCATTTGGAGTAACCACATTCACGGTTAAATAATTATCCATGGGGCACCCCTTTCTAGTAACCTAATGTTTTTGCTTTTTCGATGACGTCTTCAATACGACCGACACTTCGGAAGGCTTCTTCAGGAAGAGCATCATGTTTGCCGTCTAAGATTTCACGGAACCCCTTGATTGTTTCTTCTACTGGTACATAAGAACCTGGTTGACCAGTAAATTGTTCAGCTACGTTAAAGTTTTGTGATAAGAAGAACTGAATCCGACGTGCACGAGAAACTAACACTTTTTCGTCATCAGATAGTTCGTCCATCCCTAAGATAGCAATAATATCTTGTAATTCACGGTAACGTTGTAAGACATGTTGAACCTCTGTTGCTACTTCGTAATGTTCTTCGCCAACAACTTCTGGTGCCAAAGCACTTGAAGAAGAAGCCAGTGGGTCAACGGCTGGATAAATCCCTTGTTCAGTCAATTTACGCTCTAAGTTAGTGGTTGCATCCAAATGGGCAAAGGCTGTTGCTGGAGCCGGGTCAGTATAGTCATCGGCTGGCACATAAATCGCTTGGATTGATGTGATAGAGCCTTTTTTCGTTGATGTAATTCGTTCTTGAAGTTGGCCCATTTCTGTTGCTAATGTTGGTTGGTACCCAACGGCAGAAGGCATACGACCTAAAAGTGCTGATACTTCAGAACCCGCTTGAGTGAAACGGAAGATATTATCAATGAATAAAAGAACGTCTTGTTGTTCAACATCACGGAAGTATTCAGCAATGGTTAAACCAGTCAAGGCAACACGCATACGTGCACCTGGTGGTTCATTCATTTGCCCAAACACCATGGCAGTCTTCTCAATAACGCCAGAATCCTTCATTTCATAGTATAAGTCATTTCCTTCACGTGTTCGTTCACCCACACCTGTAAATACAGAAATCCCACCATGTTCTTGCGCGATGTTATGGATTAACTCTTGGATAAGGACGGTTTTACCAACTCCGGCACCACCGAACAACCCAACTTTCCCACCTTTAAGATAAGGGGCTAATAAATCAATTACTTTAATCCCAGTTTCAAGAATTTCAGTACTTGTACTTAATTCATCAAAATTAGGTGCTTTTTTATGAATTCCGCTACGAGGTGCATCTTCTGGAAACGGTTCTTGCAAGTCAATTGTGTCACCTAATACGTTAAACACACGACCCAAAGTTTCTTTCCCGACAGGAACAGAAATCGCTTTTCCTGTATCGATAACTTCCATTCCACGTTGAAGACCGTCTGTAGATTCCATTGCGATTGAACGAATGACGCCATCTCCTAGTTCTAGGGTAGCTTCTAAGACGACTTTTTGTCGATTTTCATCATTTTTATAAACGACTAAGGCATTGTTAATATCTGGTAATGAATGGTCAAGTGAAAACTCCACGTCAACAACGGGACCAATAACCTGAACAATTTTGCCTGAATTCATTTGTATTCCTCCAATCATGACATTACTCTAATGCAGCTGCTCCAGCTACGATTTCGGTAATTTCTTGAGTAATTGCTCCTTGACGAGCACGGTTATATGAAATAGTTAAATCACTAATAATATTTTGTGCATTGTCGGTCGCAGTTTTCATTGCGGTCATTCCGGCAGCATGCTCTGCTGTTTTTGCATCAACAATGGCGCCATAAATCAAACTTTCTGCATACTGAGGTAATAACGTGTCCAAAATAATATCTTTAGATGGTTCTAAGATGTATTCTTGTTCATACGTTGTTGCTTCATCTGCATCCAAGTCAGAGATAGGTAACATTTTTTCAACACGAAACTGACTGGTTAATGAGTTAATATGATGGTTGTAACAAACATATAACTCATCAAACACTTCGCTTTCATACATAGTTGTTGCCATTGAGACGATTTTACGAACTTCTTCGAAACTAGGTTGATCAGATAGATTACGTAGTTCATAAGCTAAGTTGATGCCACGAGCTTTGAAAAAATCAGCACCTGTTGCTCCAATCGCAATCATTACGTACTCATCTTGTGAAGTATGATCATCAGAAAGCATGCCCATCGTTTGTTTCAAAATGGAGCTGTTGTAACCTCCAACAAGTCCACCATCTGAAGTGATTACGATGTAGCCCGTTTTCTTAACCGGACGTTTTAACAGCATGCTGTGATAATTTAAGGCATCATTTGATGTAGCTTCCGTAATTTCTTCCAAATCTGCCAATTGTGAAGCCACTAAATGGGTAACAATTGAGCGTACTTTAGAAGCATACTCTTGGAAATTTCTTGAAGAAGCTTCTGATTTCGTCAATTTTGCTGCGGAAACCATTTGCATGGCTTTCGTAATTTGACTCGTTTTTTTAGTCGAAGCAATCCGTTGCTTAATTTCATTTAAGGAAGCGCCCATTGTTTTTCACTCCTTTATTAGGCATTTTGGATCGATTGTAACTGTTCTTTTGCCGACAAACCTTCTCTATTAGAAGCAACAAAAATTTCTTGATAGTTCTTGATTGCTTCATTCAACTTCTCTTCATCTGGTAAGTCTTTTGTTTCACGAATCGTTTGGAATAAATCTGCATGATTGGCATCAATATATTCAAATAAAGATTGTTCAAATTCTAAAATTTTATTCACTGCAATGCTATCTAAGAAGCCGTGAGTTAATGCATAAAGGATAACGACTTGTTTTTCAACAGCTAATGGTGCATGAAGTTTTTGTTTCAAAATTTCAACTGTTCGACGGCCGCGATTTAATTTTGCTTGTGTAGCTGCATCCAAATCTGAACCGAACTGAGTGAAAGCTTCAAGTTCACGGAAGCTTGCTAAATCTAGACGAAGCGTTCCAGCTACTTTTTTCATCGCTTTAATTTGGGCAGAACCCCCAACACGAGAAACAGATAGTCCTGCATCTACGGCTGGTCTTGTACCGGCATAGAATAAATCACTTTCTAAGAAGATCTGTCCATCTGTAATTGAGATAACATTTGTTGGAATGTAAGCAGAAATGTCACCAGCTTGTGTTTCAACAAATGGTAAGGCAGTCATTGAACCACCACCAAGTTCATCACTCAATTTGGCTGCACGTTCTAATAAACGTGAATGCAAGTAGAAAACATCCCCTGGGTAAGCTTCACGACCTGGTGGACGGCGAAGTAGTAAAGAAAGTTCACGATAAGCAACGGCTTGTTTTGATAAGTCATCAAAAATAATCAAAACGTGTTTGCCATTGTACATGAATTCTTCACCCATAGCAGTTCCAGCATAAGGTGCGATATAAAGTAATGGCGCAGGTTCAGAGGCACCAGCTGTAACGACAATTGTGTAGTCAAGGGCACCATATTGACGAAGAGTCTCAACCTGTGCACGCACGGTTGAATCTTTTTGACCAATCGCAACATAAATACAAATCATATCTTGCCCTTTTTGGTTGATGATTGTATCAATGGCAATCGATGTTTTCCCAGTCTTTCTATCACCAATGACTAACTCACGTTGGCCACGACCGATAGGAACGAGTGCATCAATTGCTTTCAAGCCTGTTTGCATCGGTTCGTTAACTGATTTACGCTGCATAACTCCTGGAGCCATTGCTTCGACTGGACGAGTCTTATCTGTTTTTATTTCTCCTAAACCATCAATTGGTTGACCTAAAGGATTCACGACACGACCAATTAGGCTTTCCCCAACAGGAACTTCCATAATTTTACCTGTGCGTTTTACTTTATCCCCTTCACGAATGGTTTCAAAATCACCTAGGATAATAATCCCAACGTCATTTGATTCTAAGTTTTGCGCCATGCCGTAAGAGCCATTTGAGAATTCCAATAGCTCCCCACTCATTGCGTTGTCTAATCCATGGGCACGAGCAATCCCGTCACCTACATAGGTAACTGTCCCAATTTCTTCTACAGAAAGCTCGTTTTGATAATTTTCAATTTGTTGTTTAATCAAGGCACTAATTTCTTCTGCTTTGATAGCCATTCGATTCACCTCTTTAATACATTTCTGTTCTTATTTTTTAATGAGTCTAGTGATCGTTTCTAATTGTTTCCCGATGCTACCATCTATAACTTGGTGATTCGCTTCGACCACGACGCCACCGACAATTGATGGGTCCACCTTATTGGCAAGTTTGGCCTCTTTGTAACCTAAATATTGTGCGATTTTTACTTCCAGTTTTGATTTTTGTTCTTCTGAAAGGGGCACTGCTGTAGTTGCAACACCTGAAATCAAGCCTTGTTGTTCACCGAACCGATGCTCATATTCTTCAATCATTAAGAGCAAATCGTCCATCCGGTTATAGTTAAAAACGACTTCTAAAAACTTTTTGATTGTTCCTTCGTAATGCAACACTAGTTTATCCATAATCGCCCGTTTTTCATTAGGTTCTAAACGTGTATCACTTAAGATATTCCCAAGGTCAGGCAATTCTGCATAAACGTCTCTTAAACTTAATAATTGTTGGTAAATCTCTTCTGTTGCTTGCTCTTCCATCGCCAAGTTGAACAAGGCTTTCCCATAGCGTTTACCAACTGTGTATTTATCTAGTTTCATTTGTTGAACCTAGACCTTCAATATATTGATTAATTAAAGATTCATGTGATTCAGGTGTCAATTCTTTTTTAAGAATTTTTGCTGCAATCTGTAGTGAAAGATCAGCCACATCGTCTTTGACAGATGTTAAAGCTGCGTCACGTTCCAAAAGAATATCGTTTTGCGCTTTTTCTTTTAAGCGACTAACTTCTTCTTTTGTATCTTTTAAGATGGTTTGACGACTAGCTTCTCCGTTTTCTTTCGCTGTTTTAAGAATATCGGCTGCATCTGAACGAGAAGCAAGTAATTGTTGCTGACGTTCTTGTTCAAGTTTAGCAGCTGATAGTCGAGATTGTTCAGCAGAATCTAAATCATTGGCGATTTTGTCTTCACGTTGTTTTAGTAGATCAGTGATTGCTCCCCATGCGAATTTTTTTAATAGAAGTATGAGGATTAAAAACGCACCACTAACAACTAGCATAGTGCCTATCATAGAGTTCCCCTGTGCTTCGGCAATAACCAATTGATTAAACATAGATGCTTCAACTTCCTTCCTGTGTCAGAGTTTCTCGTTAAAGAGTCTGAGATGAAACGCCACATATAGAAAGAAAGCAGCGACGGTGTCCCGAGTAATCGGCGTCCTGCCTTCTTTGAAAAATTTAGATAAAGATAAGTAGTAAAGCAACAACTACCCCTAGAATTGGCACAGCTTCAATCATACCAACCCCGATAAACATTGTTGTACGTAATTGTCCTGACATTTCAGGTTGACGAGTCATTGACTCAATTGTTTTTGAAATTACTTGTCCGTTACCATATGCTGCACCGATTGATGCGCCGAAAATTGCGATTGCTGCTGCGATATATTGCATGATTATTTTCCTCCTAAGATAATGTAGCTTTTTTATTTTATTCCTCGACTTCAATTTTGTGACTCATGTAAACCATTGATAATGAGACAAAAACAAAGGTTTGGATACTACCAATGAATATTGAAAAACCAATCCAAATCATTTCTAGCGGGATGGCCAACGGGATACCCCAGCCTCCACCTAGTCCACCTAATTTTGATGAAATTAAGGTAAGAAGTACTTCGCCTGCGTATATGTTTCCATATAGACGCAAACCAAGAGTCAGAACGTTGGTAAATTCTTCCATAAATTTTACTGGTGCTAAGAAAGAAACAGGTTTAAAGAAGGAATTTGTTACGTATCCTTTTAATCCAAATCTAGCAGCTCCATACAAGTTTGAAAGAACGATTACCATGAATGCTAAGGTTAGTGTCACTATCGGATCTGCGGTTGGGCTTTTCCAAACAGATAACTCACCAGGCAAGACAATCTTCGTTACTAAACCTAACATATTTGATACAAAAACAAATAAGAATAATGTAAAGGCTAATAAATGAAAATTATTCAACTCTTTCTTTGGCATATTGTCAGTAATGATTCCCCTGACAAAGTCGATTGCCCATTCGATGGCATTCTGCTTTCCTTTTGGCTTCATGGTCAAATTTCGTGTGCAAAAATAAACGGTGAAAAAAACAATTGCGCACGTTAGTAAGACCATCAAACAAATCGTTCCATCAAACCAAATGGGGCCAATGTGAAAAGTTAATGATTTTTCATCCAATTCATTTCACCTCTTTTCCCGTAAACTCATCTCTAGATACTGATCCAGTGGTGGTATGTCGTTACAAATATATGATGACATTGGGTATCATACCACCATGAATCAGAAATTTCAAAGCATTTTCATGAAAAATAGACATTTTTTTCACTTTGACTAAAAAAGAAGAATTTTCCTAATAAATTATTTGTCAAAATATGAGTTTCTTCCTATATAAGAGTGACAAAAAATAAGCGCCCAAAATTCATGAATTGTTTCCTAGATAGTGTAATGCTATCAAACTTTCGTAAATAGTAAAAGAAAATCTATTGAATATGTGAAAAAGTATATTTACCCTATCTAGAATAATTTTTTAAAGTACGACTAATTTGTCGATCTACGTCTTTTCGTTTTAGGTCTTCACGCTTGTCGTATTGTTTTTTCCCTTTAGCAATTCCGATTAAAACCTTCGCGTACCCATCGCGAATATAGACTTTTAATGGAACAATTGTAATCCCTGTAGTCTTACTTTCTCCTATTAGTCGCGCAATTTGTTTTTTGTGAAGCAACAGTTTGCGTGTTCGCAACGGATCGTGATTAAAGATGTTTCCTTGTTCATAAGGACTGATATGGACATTGTATAAAAAGGCCTCGCCATTACGGACACGAACAAATCCATCTTTTAGATTTATTCGTGAATTTCTAATTGACTTAATCTCAGTCCCTTGGAGGACCATTCCAGCTTCCATCGTATCCAGCACGGCATAATCATGGCGTGCCTTTTTATTTTGGGCAATTAATTTCCCTTCTCCTTTAGGCATAAAAGTCTCTCCTAGCTATTTTTTCTTTTTCTTGCCTTTTTTGGCAATTCCTTTATAAAATGGTTTCTTTCCTTTACCAGTACCCGATGATTTCCCGTTACCTTTTTGTTTTTTCTTATTTCGGTAAGACGGCCCTTCTGTTTTTTGTTTGGATTTGTGTGAGCGGTATTCATCTGTCGGTTTTCGGCGTTTTTCTTTTTTCGGTGCTTGAAGTTTGGCAATTTCTTCAGCTTCTAACAATTCAAAGTCGATTTCTCGTGTTTCGGGATCTGATTTGACGACTTTAATTCGAACCTTTTGACCAATTTTGAAGGTCATTCCCGTTCGTTCACCCACCAAAGCTAAATGATTTTCTAAGAAGTGGAAATAGTCTTGTTTTAACTCATTAATATGAATCAAACCTTCAACGGTATTGGGCAGCTCAATAAACAGACCAAACTTGACAACAGAGCTGATAATACCATCGAACTCTTCCCCAACCTTATCCGCCATAAATTCTGCTTTTTTCAGTGAATCAACTTCTCGTTCTGCCTCTACTGCACGACGTTCCATTCGAGAGCTATGCTCGGCAATCTCTGGCAGAGCTTCTGCCCACTTATCTTGCATTGTTTCGCTTTTATCCATGCCATACGAACGAATTAAACGGTGAACAATCAAGTCTGGGTATCGACGGATGGGTGAAGTAAAATGAGTGTAGTACTCAGCTGCTAAGCCGTAATGTCCATAATTGGTTTCAGAGTATTTTGCTTGTTGCATACTACGTAAAAGCATGGTGTTAATAACAGCCGATTCTGGTTTGCCTTCAACCTCTTCAACGACCTTTTGCAAGTCTTTAGGCGTAATCGTTCCTTTTGTTCCGCGTACAACGATTCCTAGAGCTGCAGCAAAATCAAAGAAACGTTGCATCTTTTCCTCTTTTGGTTGTTCATGGATACGATAGATAAAAGGGAGCTTTTGGCGCGTAAAATGCTCAGCAACGGTTTCATTTGCAGCGAGCATAAAGGATTCGATTAAACGCTCACCAATTCCTCGACTTCTTAATAGAATGTCCACTGGATGGCCCTCAGGATCAACCAAAATCTTGGCTTCGCGATCTTCAAATGAAACCGCCCCCCGTCTAATTCGCATTGCTTCCAAAATTTGATGGAGTTGCCCCATCTCTCTAAACATCGGGACTAATGCTTCGTATCGTGAGATTGTTTCTGGATTCTGTTCTTCCAAAATCTCATTGACAGCCGTATACGTCATTCGTTCGGTTGTTTGAATCACACTTTGAAAAATCTCATGTTGGACAATGTTTCCTAGTGAATCAATCTCCATCTCACAGCTCATGGTTAAACGAGGTACTTTGGGATTTAATGAGCAGATGCCGTTTGAGAGTCTTTGAGGAATCATCGGAATTACCCGGTCCGTTAAATAGACACTGGTCCCACGCTCAAAAGCTTCACGGTTCAACTGACTTTTTTCTGTCACATAATAAGAAACGTCAGCGATATGCACACCAAGGAAATAATTGCCATTTGGTAATCTTTTCACGGTCACAGCATCATCCAAGTCCTTGGCATCTGCCCCGTCGATTGTAACAATCAATTGATCGCGTAAATCTCTACGGCCAGCTAAGTCAGCTTCCTCAATCTCATCAGGGACGTTATCGGCCTCTGAAAGCACATCATCTGGAAAGCTTGTTGGAATCCCATTAGCGACAATCACCGATAAAATATCCATTCCGGGATCATTTTTATGACCAATCACTTGTTTGATAATTCCTTCTAGACTTGTTGAGTAGCCTGGCTCTGGATAATGGGTAATTTCAATTAGAACAATGCTACCATCTACAGGACGGACGCCTTCTGCTATGGCATACACCTTGAAGTTTCCTAACTTTTTATCTTTCGGCAAAACAACGCCATATAAATCTGTTTCAGCAGTTTCGTCGGCTGTGTAGGCGACAAACTCCCCAGCAATTTGGGTAAGCTTCCGTTGTCGAACTTCGACAACTTTTCCTTCTGCCCCTTTGTCTGAAAACGGGTCAGAGGTTTTTAAAATATCAATCGCCACTGTATCTCCGTCCATCGCAAAACCAGTTGCTTCTTTGGGGATATAGATATCCCCTTCTTCAGGATCAATCGTCACAAACCCAAATCCCCGTTCATTTGCGCGGAAGGTTCCTTCAACTAAAGCTGGCGAAAAAGGCAGTTTGATTTTGCCTTTTTTATTAAATTCAATTTGTCCAGACCGCTCCATTGCGGCAACGGTTTGAACGAGGCTCTTAAAGTCTGCACTTTTTTGAAGACCTAGTGCCTCTGCAATTTGTTCCATCGAAAACGTCTTTTTTTGACTGGTTTCCATATAGAACAATAATTTCTTTTGTATTAGTTCTTGATTCATTCTTTTTCCTCATTCCAAGGCAAGTCGTTTAGATAATTCAATACGTCTTGCTGTAATTGTCGTCGATCTTGTCCAACAGTGATTACGTGTGTACTGTTTGGGTACCACTGAAGTGTATATCGACTATTTTTTAATGCCTGTGCAGTTTTAAAAACATTGGTTGCCTCAATCATCTCATCTTTTCCGGCCTGTGCCAAAAAGACGGGGACGTTAATCATTGCTAACTCAGTCGATACTTGCTGTGCGACATCTTGAATGGCTAGCAGTTGATTTTTAGCCAGTGGATCAAATACTGCAAGTCTTGATTGAAGCTCGTCCGGTGTGGCACCTGCAACTTTTAGTACTTGTTTGGCATATAACATAAAGTTTGGATACACATGATTATTTTCCGGAAAAATAGGCGAACAGAATAAGCCGCCACCAATAATTGTCGGATCTTGTAACTCCAAAGCTTTCATCGCATAAATACCGCCCATTGAAAGACCAAAGACAGCGATTTGTGCATAGCCTTGCTCTTTTAAAAACGATAGCGCGCGCAAAGTGTCTTGCCACCATGTGTTTTTATCTTGCTTTAAAATATCTAATGGATCTAATGTTCCGTGCCCCGAAAAGATGGGTGAATACACACTGTAGTCGGCACTTTCTAAGTAACGACTCATCATTCGGACATCGTTTGAACTCCCCGAGTATGCATGAAGCAATAAGACAGCTCGTTTGCCGTGAGGTGCAAAGAGCGGCTTGGGTAAATTAATTGGTTGTTTCATTGAGACTCACCTCTTCAGTTCCTATTCTACCATAGATTGTTTATGAACTTTCGGCCAGAGCATCTTTTTGGCAAAAGAAAAAGGTTACCACAGGAAGTAAATCATCCTACAGTAACCGTGTAATTGTTTAGCGAGAAGAAAGATAAGCTAATGCGAATAACAAAGCTATCCAAAGCACACCCATCACAGCAGTGGCTCTTTGCATAACGGCCTCAAAACCGCGTGCTTTTTGTTTCCCAAATAATTGATCTGCTCCGCCAGTAAAGGCACTAGCAGCACTATTTTGTTTACTTGGCTGCATCATAATAGCAATTACTAATAAAACAGACAAGACGATTACAGCGCCTAAAATAAGATTATACAAGTTCACGTAATAAAACCTCCTTTTTCACGAAAATTCATCTATTTTAATGTATCACAGAATGACTCAGATATCTAGTGGAATTTTCTAAAAATAAACAATGAAGCGTAGGAAATAAATAATTTCAGGCACTTCATTGTCTGTTATTTTTATTTTTTTGCTAAAAATGACCGTTTATTTTCTTAAAACATCGTCATATTCAGGTTTTTGATTAAATTCTTTTTTGGCAAATGGACATAATGGTACAATTTTTTTGTGTTCACGGCGAGCTTTCTCAACGCCTGCTAAAACAAGTTTCTCTGCTAGTTTTTGTCCACGATAAGCTGGTTCAACAAAGGTATGGTCAATAATCATGATTTTTTCACCTGCATCAGACCAGGTCATCTCCCCTATTTTTTTTGACGCATCGTTGAATAGGACAAAACGATTCTTTTCTTCTTTTATTTCCATGATTAGATGCCATCCTTTCTCACATATTTCAAAGCACCACTTGGGCAAGTCGAAATAATTTGAGTGTGTTCTGTAGGTGCTGCATGATCGGCTATAATCCATGGACGCCGCCCCACTTCATAAACGTCTGAATTACCAGCCACACACTTCCCTGCATGAATACAAACCTCTTTGTTATAAAAAATATCAATTTCTTTTCCAGTATACTTCCGATAACCATTCGCAACTAAAGCTTCTTCGGTTGCGGTCTGATTACCTAACTTGCTTCCATCCATTTTTAATACGCCCCTTTTTTATAAATGTTAACTAATTCTAGCAAGTAATTGTTAAAACCACAACTATTTGCACACGGCGAGCTGATCATTTGAATGGATGGTTAGATGTGTCGCGGCATCTGTAGAAGGAAACGAGAAAAGGGAGGACACCTTCTCCAGAGGCTGCTGAAAAACACTCACAAAAAAACAGTGGAATTCTTCAAAAAAAAAGAATTTCACTGTTTTTTGTGTATTTTCATAATAATAAAGGGAATCTACCCTCTATTTCCCCGTATTTTCCTTTTCTAACTTGATAATTCGTTTCATATTAGCTAAAAACAGCGTACTCGCCCCTTGGATGGTCATCCCTAATAGACCACAGCTTTGTGCGGTTCCATAATTGTATCGACCTTTCAACTCCGCATTCTTAGCCTCTATTTTATACCGCTCTTTATAAAGCTCTTTAAATTCTTCGGTTTCCATATAATCCATATGAGCGATATGTGTATCTGACTTTATTTTTACTGAGAAAGTTTTTGTTTTCGCTCCATCAGTATAACAACCCTCGCGAAACGGACATCTTTTGCATTTTTCCACGTCAAAGAAATAGGCCTCTACACGCGAGTCTACTCCCTTTTTATCGCATTTACTTCCTGACTTTCTCTTTTTAATTGCCATGTGTCCTGCTAGGCAAACATACATTTCTGCATCTTTATTGTACGCGAATTTATCCTTGTTTTTTCCATTCCCATGAGTGACTGACTTACTTAACTTCGATACTAGTTTCATTCCGTTTGCTTTTGCGTAATTCAAATTATCCGTCTCTGAATACGCACCATCTCCAATAATTGCCTTGACTTCAATCCCTGCATGTTGGCTTTTTTCGACGAGTGTCTTCATTTCTTTGCCGTCAGGTTTTTCGCCACTGGTAATCGTCGCGGCTGTAACGATTCGTTCAGGAGTTAAAGCAAGGTGTGTTTTGTAGCCAAAAAAAGCGGTGTCCGCCGTCTTATGCCCAACTTTTGCCTCTTGATCTTTAGAAAATTCAAACGCTCCCTCTGTTTCTTCGATGCCTTCTTTTAAGTAATTCATTCGCTCCATCACGGCTGTGCAGTTATCAAAACCACCCTCTGTTTCAATCACTTTTATCACTTCATTTGCATAGTGGAGGGTGTCTTCAAGGATCCCCGTATGTTCCTTTTTCTTTGGCATTTTTTCTTTCATTTGAGGGGCAACAGCATACACGGCTTTTCTTACTTCTTTCGCTCGTTTGATAATTTCTTCTCTTGGCGAAACGTGTTGGAACATGGCATTCGAGTGGGTAGAATCTTGAATTAATTTATTTTCCACTTCAATTACGCCTTTGTCCAAGGCGATTTCGACAGTTTTTGTGAGAAGTAAGTCCAATAGATTCGTATTTTTCAAGCGTAGGTGACGGAACTTAGAAAGTAAGCTAGGAGCCATAAATTCAGTTTCTTCTGGTTCATATTCTAGGAAGTATTTCATTTGCATATCCGTACGTAAACGAGCAATCAAATCGCGGTCTGATAGCTTATACGAGGTTTTTAATAAGATTAGTTTAAAGAGGAGAATGGGGCATTCAGCTGGCCGACCAGCTGTTTCTGAATAATTTTGTTTTACTTCAGCATAAATAAAAGAAAAATCAACCGTTTCATTGATTTGTCTCCAAAAATTATCCTTTTCAATCAAAATATCATATAAACCTGAATACATGCCTACTTCTAAGCTCGTTTGACGTCCCTTATCTAGCATTTAAAGCACTCCTTCCACTTCTTCTATTATACCAATAAATGGCTATACAATGGGTTTTTTATACAAAAAAAAAGAAAAATAGACGTTTTCTCAACCACTATTTTTCTTTATTTTTGTAAAATTGTCAGAGACTTTTTCAGCAGCCCCCCTTCTCCACTCTTAATTTTTCGTCTATTTTTAAAGAATTAGTTGTTTCTCTATGCTAAAATTAATGGACGAAAGGTGGCGATTTTTATATGGTGGAAGAACTTTTAGTGCTGGCTATTTTAGCCGAAGAAAAATTAGTCAAACAAGTGCGCTTTCAGACGAGGCTAGATACTTATTTCATAAACAATCCCGAAAATAGCCTTCTATTGGAGCTAGAGTCCCTCTCTCAGGATACATGCAGCGTATTCATAAAATCATCTACAAACGGCAGGAGGCGCTAAATGGGGCATTATTTGGTCAATACTTATTCGAGAAGCTCAAAAAAATTTATTTTTCTGATGAGTTGCAAATTGATGAATTTGGCCGGAAGATGTATAGCATCTGGAATACCTATCTGCCAGATTGTTTAGCTAAAGAAGAACCTTTTTGGACCTTAAGTTATGCAGATGACTGTTTATCTTATGGGGACGAGAAACAAACCAGAGAATTATATGAAAAAGCATTCGACTTCTACCAAAAATAGAAGCAGAATGCTCACTTTTTTTTCACCGTTATCGAACTCCAGCCATCATAGACACCGTTATGTTTTTCGCTAAGCGTTTCGACCTCTTGAATTACTTGAGCGATAGTATCAAAAAGTAAACAATCGGACCGTGTGATGATTGCCCGCCAATTATTTTCCTGATGATTATATCCTGACAGCGTATTTGTGAAGCCATGTTGATACATAACGCGCATAAAACACGTATAATCCACTCTATTTTGAAAAGTCAGGTAATGTTCAATGGGTCTTTTTTGGCTGAGGTCATCGCCATAGGACTCTTGTCGGCTTAGTTTTTCTTTCAACGATAAACGCAGGGTTTCTTCTCGGATATATTGATTCATAATCCCTCTTTTCAATAACTCAGCTACCAATTTATCACATTCTCAAGTGGAAAACTTATTAGGTCATAGTCATCAGACAAAAAGTCTTCATGTGCAATCATCAGTGTACCATCATATTTGTAGTATAAATAATAAATCTGTTCACGATATGTACCATCTATCATAGGTACATTCATGCTTATTTTCGTTTTAATCCTTATGTTGAATACTTCATTTACTCTAAACTCCATAATTTTGTATTCCATTTCATGATCATCGACAATGATTTCATACTCTGCAGAATCCCCTTTCGGATCATGGTAGGTATTTTCGCTAAACCCACTTCTCGGTTGATTCTTGATTCCTGATGACTGACCCTCATACCATGAACGGCCATTTAACAGGTCCTTAGTAATCTTAGGGTACTTTTCTTCTGTGGTGTTTTCTACAGTTTCTGATTTCTCAGAATCGGCTGTTTCTTGTCTTATCATACTTGAAGAAGATCCCTCTATTTTCTGCGAAGTATTGGAAGTGTTTGCAGTAGGTGAAATGCGATTATTTGGTTTATGAAACCAGTTCATCCCAATTATAACCAGTAATAAAACGATAATTATCAGCAATAAGCCCGTAATCAAAATCTGTATTTTTGCCCTAGACTGCCTGTGCCGGCTACGTCTTTTTTCATTCACTTAAAGCCCTCCCTATTGGCATTATAAATTATGGATACTCCAAAACTACTATGTGACTGCAATCGATTCTCCTCAAAAATTCGACTCAAACTCATTTCATATTTTTCGTCCATATTTTTGTTTTGAATATGTTATCACTTATCTTAGTCACTCGATTCCTATTTATTATAACAAATGTTTGACTAAAAAATAGGGAAATAAAAACGCCAACTATTATTTTGAAGCGTAAAAGGATAACCCGATAAACTGGCTATTATTTATAGTTGTACACGAGGCTGAATTTCTTAAGGTGCTTTACAAATTTGGCATAAACTTAAATAAAAAAAGACCCTCCCGTAGAAGAGTCTTTTTGAGTCTGATCAACTTTTGTTCTGGGTAGAACAAAATCGTATTCAAACGAATTATTTATTTTTAAGGTTGTAGAAAGATTTCAAACCTTTGTATTGAGCAACGTCACCTAATTGGTCTTCAATACGTAATAATTGGTTGTATTTTGCAATACGGTCAGTACGTGATAGAGAACCAGTTTTGATTTGACCAGCATTTGTTGCAACAGCGATATCAGAAATTGTAGAATCTTCTGTTTCACCAGAACGGTGAGAAACAACTGCAGTGTAGCCAGCTTCTTTCGCCATTTCGATTGCTTCAAATGTTTCAGTTAATGTACCGATTTGGTTAACTTTGATTAGGATTGAGTTAGCAATTCCTTTTTCGATACCTTCAGCTAATTTAGTTGTGTTTGTTACGAATAAATCGTCACCAACTAATTGAACTTTATCGCCTAAAACTTCAGTCAATTTCTTGAATCCGTCCCAGTCGTTTTCATCTAAACCATCTTCAATAGAGATGATTGGGTATTTAGCAACTAATTCTTCGTAGAATGCGATCATTTCTTCAGTTGTTTTTTCGCCTTCGCCAGAATCAGCTAATACGTAAACACCTTTTTCTTTATCGTAGAATTCAGAAGAAGCAGCATCCATAGCAAGAACAACGTCTTTACCAGGTACATAGCCAGCTTTTTCGATTGCTTCGATGATTACTTCAAAACCTTCTTCGTTAGAGCCTAAGTTTGGAGCGAATCCACCTTCGTCACCAACTGAAGTAGCTAAACCTTTAGATTTCAAGATAGCTGCTAATGCGTGGAACACTTCTGCACCCATGCGTAGAGCTTCTTTGAATGTAGGAGCTCCTACAGGCATAATCATGAATTCTTGGAAGTCAATACTGTTATCAGCATGTGAACCACCGTTGATGATGTTCATCATTGGAGTTGGTAATACTTTTGTATTAAATCCGCCTAAGTAGTGGTATAAAGGTAATTCAAGGAAGTCTGCTGCTGCACGAGCTGCTGCAATAGAAACACCAAGAATAGCGTTCGCACCTAATTTACCTTTGTTAGGAGTGCCATCTAATTCGATCATTGCTTTATCGATGCCCATTTGGTCAGTAACGTCGTAACCAATGATAGCTTCTGCAATAATGTTATTAACGTTATCTACAGCTTTAGTAACACCTTTACCTAAGTAACGGCTTTTGTCTCCATCACGTAATTCAACAGCTTCATATTCACCAGTTGAAGCTCCTGAAGGAACCATTCCGCGACCAAAAGCACCGCTTTCAGTGTATACTTCTACTTCGATTGTTGGGTTACCGCGTGAGTCTAAGACTTCGCGAGCGTAAACATCAGTAATAATTGACATGTTTTGTCTCTCCTTTGAGTTTGTATTTATCCTAAGGGATTTCTCCCCTTATGAACAATTTTAGTTAATTTTAAACCAGAGTGCAAATGTTTCTTGCTTATTTTCATAAGTTTTTCAAAAAGAAACTATTTTACAGCATCTAATAAAGCTAAGAATGAGTCAGCTTCTAAGCTAGCTCCGCCGACTAAAGCACCATCAACGTTTTCTTTTGCCATGTATTCAGCAATGTTTTCTGGTTTTACAGAACCACCGTATTGGATACGAACAGCTTCTGAAACTTCTTTTCCGTATAATTTTTCAACAGTTGAACGAACAACGCCACAGATTTCATCAGCAATTGTTGCATCTGCAGATTTACCAGTTCCGATTGCCCAGATTGGTTCATAAGCGATAACCATTGAAGAAACTTGACCGTCAGATAAATCAACCAATCCGTTAGTGATTTGACTTTCAATCCATTCAGCTGTTTTCCCTGCTTCATAAGTTTCTAAAGATTCACCACAACAGAAGATTGGAATCATGCCGTTTGCAAAAATAGCTTTTGCTTTTTTGTTAATATCTGCATCTGTTTCATGGAAATATTCACGACGTTCAGAGTGACCAATAATTACATAGTCAACACCCAAGTCAGAAAGAGCTGCTGGAGAAACCTCTCCAGTGAATGCTCCTGAGTTTTCCCAGTAGCAGTTTTGAGCTGAAATTTTTAATTCAGTTCCTTTTGCAGATTCAACTAATTCTTGTAAAAATAATGCTGGAGATCCAATTACTGAATCTACTTTATCATTTCCAGGAATTTTAGTTTTTACTGCTTCAGCAAAGGCTTTTGCTTCAGAAGCAGTTTTATTCATTTTCCAGTTACCAGCGATAATTGGTTTACGCATGAATGATTCACTCCTCATAGTTGAAGAGTCTATGGTCGAAAACTTACGACCACAGCCTCTCATAATTATTTATCGTTAATTGCAGCCAAACCAGGTAATTCTTTACCTTCTAGTAATTCTAAACTTGCACCGCCACCCGTTGAGATGTGTGTGAATTTAGAAGCAAAACCTAATTGTTCTGCAGCAGCAGCAGAATCGCCACCACCAATAATTGTTGTTGCACCTTCAAGATTAGCAATTGCTTCACAAACGCCAATTGTTCCGCGTGCAAAGTTACTCATTTCGAATACGCCCATTGGACCATTCCAAACAACTGTTTTTGCACCTTTTAATGTTTCAGCAAATAAAGCAATTGTTTCAGGTCCAATATCTAAGCCCATTTGACCTGCTGGAACATCGCCAACGTGCACTTCAGTAGGAACATCATTAGAGAATTCAGCAGCCGTAATTGAGTCTACAGGTAAAATCAGTTTATCGCCTGCTTTTTCAATTAATGATTTTGCTAATTCTACTTTATCTGCTTCCACTAGAGAATTTCCGATTTCCATTCCTTTAGCTTTGTAGAATGTATAAGTCATTCCACCACCGATAAGGATTTTATCAGCTTTTGGAATTAGGTTTTCGATAACACCGATTTTATCAGAAACTTTTGCGCCACCTAAGATAGCGATCATCGGACGTTTTGGTTCTTCAACTGCTTCACCGATAAATTTAATTTCTTTTTCCATTAAGAAGCCAGCAACTGTTGGGATACCAGTAGAAGCAATACCCACGTTTGAAGCATGTGCACGGTGAGCTGTACCGAATGCATCATTCACAAACACGTCGCCTAATGAAGCCCAGTATTTACCTAGGTCAGCATCATTTTTGCTTTCTTTTTTGCCATCAACATCTTCAAAACGAGTGTTTTCAAACACAACAACATCGCCATCGTTCATAGTATTGATTGCTTCTTCTAATTTTGCACCACGTGTTTCAGGAACAAAAGTTACTTCTTTACCTAATAACTCGCCTAAACGTTTAGCTACTGGAGCTAAAGATTTACCAGCTTTGTCTTCTTCTGTTTTCACACGACCTAAGTGTGAAAATAGAATCGCTTTACCACCTTGTTCCAACACATAGTTGATTGTAGGTAAAGCTGCTTTAATACGTGTATCATCAGTAATTACGCCATCTTTTAACGGCACGTTAAAGTCAACACGGACAAGTACTTTTTTATCTTTTAATTCGATATCTTTTACAGTCTTTTTAGCCATGAAAGGATTGCCTCCAATGTAAATTTTTTGTCAAAAAAAGCGGAGAAGCGCGTCGCTTCCCCGCTTTTAGATTGTACAGTGTTTATCTTTTACACTTATCAGTCGAATAAATCTTAAAGATTTGCGAAGTATTCTAAAGTACGAACTAATTGTGCAGTGTAAGACATTTCGTTGTCATACCAAGCAACAGTTTTCACTAATTGTTTGTCGCCAACTGTCATTACTTTTGTTTGAGTAGCATCGAATAATGAACCGAAAGTCATACCTACGATATCAGAAGATACGATTTGATCTTCGTTGTATCCGTAAGATTCGTTAGCAGCTTTAGCCATAACTTCGTTTACTTCTTCAACAGTTACATTTTTGTCAAGAACTGTTACTAATTCAGTTAATGAACCAGTTGCAACAGGAACACGTTGAGCAGCTCCGTCTAATTTACCATTTAATTCAGGGATAACTAGACCGATTGCTTTAGCAGCACCAGTTGTGTTAGGAACGATGTTTTCTGCAGCAGCACGTGCACGACGGAAGTCTCCACCAGGGTGAGGTCCATCAAGAGTCATTTGGTCACCTGTGTAAGCGTGGATTGTAGTCATAAGACCTTCAACAACACCAAAGTTATCTTGCAAAGCTTTAGCCATAGGAGCTAAACAGTTAGTCGTACATGAAGCACCAGAGATAACTGTTTCTTTACCTGTTAAAATGTCATGGTTAGTGTTATAAACGATTGTTGGAACGTCATTTCCACCAGGAGCAGAGATAACTACACGTTTAGCACCAGCTTTTAAGTGCAATTCAGCTTTTTCTTTAGAAGTGAAGAAACCAGTACATTCTAATACGATGTCTACTCCTAATTCGCCCCAAGGTAATTCTTCAGGGTTGCGGTTAGCAAGAACTTTAACTTCTTTACCATTTACGTTGAATGAACCTTCGTGAACTTCAACAGTCCCGTTGAAACGTCCTTGAGTTGTATCATATTTTAACAAGTGTGCTAACATTTTAGCATCTGTTAAGTCATTGATTGCAACTACTTCGATTCCTGCTACATCTTGGATACGACGGAATGCTAAGCGTCCGATACGTCCAAATCCATTAATACCTACTTTAACTGTCATTTAAGATTTCCTCCTTATGAAAATCAAAAAAATATTTATTTTAAAGGGTTACCCCTTTTAAAATCACTTTTGCTGCGGCTTCATCTGTAATCAGCCACGTTTGTTCAGGTGCATTTTTCATATAGGCGTTAATTGCTTTTGCTTTTGAATGTCCTCCCGCAATCGCAATGACGACTGGAATATCCTGGATGTCTTTTAATTCTAAGCCAATCCGAGGTACTTTATACACGACTTTTCCCATTTCATCAAAGAAATATCCAAAAGATTCAGCGACTGCGTTTTTTTGCTTTAACATCAGCAATTCTTCCTCAGCCATCTTTCGGCGAGCCGCCATGTGTAAGGCTCTTCCAATACTATGAATAACACAATTTGCTTGACTAATCAAGTCTAAGACCTCGTGAATTGAGGGCTCTTGCATCAGAGAATTATAGGTTGCTAGGCTCAACTGCTCAGGTACATATAACGTTCGATAGCTTCCCTTGGCTTTTGTTGCCATCATTGCACTAATCGAATTGGCTTGAACAGTCACGGCCTCCCCGATTCCTCCTCTTGCAGGAACGAAAAGATTATGTCGTTTTTCTGTCTCCAAATTTGTTAAATGTTCAGCGACAGTTGCCATGGTTGTTCCGCCCATGACGGCGATGGTGTTTTGCGTTTCTGGAAGCAACAACATCAGTGCTTCGTTCAAAGCTTCCCCAAACTCATCCACAACTTTTACTTGTTCGTCACTGTTACCAGCTACGACCACGCATCGCTTAATACCGAAATACTCAGCTAGTTGTTTCTCAATTTGGTTCACACCAAGTAACTGATTCATAATCTTCTCTAAGTCTTGGTAAATGCTCTCTCCTTTATTGGTGAGGGTCATCCCGCTTTTTGAAGTACCAATCAATTGTAGATTTTTTAGCATGTCTGTTTCTGTACGAAGAACACGTTCAGTCATTCCCATACTTTCTGCCAAACTACGTCTGCCTATCGGTTGCATCCAATAGATGTTTCGCAAAATTTGGAATCTTTCTTGAAGTACATCCATTACATCTGGAGCAATCGCTTCGATCATTTTCAATTCATTAATCATAGAAAACTCCTTGGTTGGACATTTTTTGTCCAAGATAGACTTAAAACGACCCATATACGCTAAAAAAAAGTGGAACGTCTTTTTATAAACTGTTTATAAAAAAGAAACATCATTCCCTTACGAAATTAAGTGTAGCAGTTTTCCATTTTTTTTTCAAGAAAAAAAGCCGAGAAATCGATAAAGATTTCTCGGCGCATGAAAATCACTGGTCATATCGCTTTCTTTTGGACGAACTGGCAATGCCTAGTTGATCTCTATATTTGGCGACTGTTCTTCTTGAGATGTCAATCGATTGTTCCTTTAATAAGTCAACGAGCTTCTGATCAGAGAGCGGTTTTGCTTTGTTTTCTTCATCAACTAATGCTTGAATACTTCGTTTGACACTATCAGCGGATAACTCTTCTCCATCCTCTGACTGATTGGTTCCCACCTTATTTGTAAAGAATTTCTTTAATTCGAAAACGCCAAAGCTAGTTTCTAAATATTTTCCATTTACTGAACGACTGACGGTTGATTCGTGAACACCAATCGCTTCAGAAATTTCTTTTAAGGTTAGCGCATTAATGGGACGACTTGAATCAAGAAAGAATTCTTGTTGTCGCTCAACAACGGCTTTTGCGACGTTTAAAATCGTATCTCCTCGCTGCAATAATGTTTTTTGTAACCATTCAAACTCTTGTTGTTTCTCTTTTAAATACTTATTGACCTCTTTGTCATTCTCTTGTTTCATACGATCGAAGTATTTTTGTTGAAAGTGAATTTCCGGTTGCCCTTTTTTATTGGAGGTAACCAGAATCTGTTCATCTTCTATTCGGACTTTCACATCAGGAATGATATAAAGCTCAGAAGTGTTGCCAAAAATTGCCCCTGGGGTTGGTGTTAAGGTTTGAACATAATCAAAGATTCTTTGAACCCCTTGTAAGGTGATATCAAACTGTTTGGTAATAACTTCCCATTTTCTTTGAGCAAGTTCTGTAAAGCGTTCTTCCAATACGATGTATGCAAGTTCTGGGGCGTGGTCATCTCGCTCCGTTTGTAACATCAAACATTCTTGAAGATTTCGTGCACCTACTCCGGCTGGATCTAACTGTTGGATCAGGGTCAGTGCATCCAAAATTTGAATATTTGTTGCTCCTGTGTGTAGGGCGGCCTCCTCTAAAGAGAGGGTCAAAAAACCATTTAAATCAATAAACTCAATCATGTATAAGACTAAGGTTCTCAGATAAGTCTCGCGATAGTTTAAGTGCACCTGTTCAAGTAAATATTCAAAAAGAGAGATATGAGTATCTGGGATTTGGTTTAAGTAATTTGATTTTTCATCTGAATCGTAGCTTCTGCTGTTGGTTGTTGATGAATAATCCGTTTTATATATAGGCTCAACAAAATCAATTAACGGATTTTCTAAGGATTTTGACTCAACAAATTCCACCAACTCTTCTGTGTTAAACTGAAGAATTTGAATGGATTGTTGCAGCTGCTGTGTCATCGCTAATTTTTGTGTTTGTCGTTGTTGTTGAGAAAAACTTTGTTCAAATTTCATTTTTTGCTCCTTCCTCTTGTATTTTTCAGCTAAATCAGCTAAACTAATACTCGTGTCTGCGTCCTTAGTGTAGTGGATATCACCTGAGATTCCGGTTCTCAAGACGGGGGTTCGATTCCCTCAGGACGCGTTCTTATCATCAATTTTCTTAAAACTTCTCAAATAATTGAGGAGTTTTTTTATTTAATCTAGTATTTTTATACAAGAAATGAAATTTTTTTTTGCTTATGTAATAATAAATGATTCCCTAGTTATAGTAACATATGTTTACGAATTTTTTGCATGAATCGAAGGATATAATTTTGAAACACTTGTGAACAACTGTTCAATCTTATGACAAAAAGCGTTGATTAAAAGCTTTAACTAGTTTTCATTCTCTACAGAAGAAGATTCGTTTTTATTTTATTTCTATAATAATGAGTGCATTAAAAAAATCCTTGAGTAGTTGTCGGAAAATACAACTACTCAAGGATTTAGTTCATTTCTATTTCAAAGCTTCCCATTTCCAGCTGACAACTTCTGGAATATCGACTCCATTTGCACGGATATAGTCATGATGGAAAGAAAGAGTGGCATCCATTTTTTGCGCAAAATCATTTGCTTTTGTGCCAAGAGTAGCAACTGCTGCATCTTTGGCGATATGGAAACGATCCATCTCAGAGAAAACACGCATATCAAAAGGTGTTGTAATGTCACCATTTTCACGATAGCCATGAATAGATAGGTTATGATTATGACGTTTGAAGAAAATATCACGAACCAATCCTTCGTAGCCATGAAAAGCAAAAACGATAGGTTTATCTGCTGTGAAGTAAGCATCAAATTCTTCGTCTGTTAACCCACGAGGATCTTGATCAGGGTGGCGAAGCTTCAATAAATCAACAATGTTAATGAAACGAATCTTCAATTCTGGATATTGTTGATTTAAGATTGATACAGCTGCTAGAGCTTCTAAGTTTGGTTCAGTACCTGCAGCAGCAATCACTAAATCAGGTTCTTCATTTCCACTTGTAGAGGCCCAGTCGATAATCTTCAAGCCGTCTTTAACTAAGACTGCAGCTTCATCCGCTGAATAAAATTGAGGACGTGGCTGTTTAGAAGAGACGATTAAATTAATTTTCTCTTCTGAACCCAAGGCTTTTTCCATAACGGCCATCAAAGAGTTGGCATCTGCTGGTAAATATTCACGAATGAATTCGGGCTTTTTCTCAGCAAGGTGTGTTAACAAACCTGGATCTTGGTGCGTGTAACCATTATGGTCTTGTTGGAACACGGTTGACGTCGCAATTAGGTTCAATGAAGGATACTGTTTGCGCCATTTATGATCTGCCGCTTTACGTAACCATTTGAAATGTTGCGTAATCATTGAGTCTACCACACGTAAGAAAGCTTCATAAGAGGCAAAGAAACCATGACGTCCAGTTAGGACATACCCTTCTAAGAATCCTTCACATTGGTGTTCAGACAATTGAGAATCAATCACGCGTCCTACAGGGGCAATCCATTCATCGTACTCTGGCTTTTGAGATTCCATCCATTGTCGATTGGTTACTTTGAAAAGATCGGCCATTCGATTTGATTTGGTTTCGTCTGGTCCAAAAATTCGGAAATTATCTGGGTTTTCGACGATTAAATCTTTGGCAAACTTCGCAAATTCCGTCATATCTTGGGCTTCAATTGCTCCTGGTGTAGAAGTATCTACTGCATATTGTTTCCAGTCGGTAATTGTCAATGGTTTTGGATCAATTCCGCCATTTGTGACCGGATTCGTTGACATACGACGGTCACCTTTTGGAGAAATCGCCCGCACTTCTTCTTTGATGGTTCCATTCTCGTCAAATAGTTCTTCTGGACGATAAGATTTTAACCAGTCAACTAGAGAATCAATATGATCCATATGATGTGCATCCACAGGAATTGGTACTTGGTGTGCACGGAAGCCGCCTTCGATTGGTTCCCCATTCCAAGCTTTCGGACCTGTCCAACCTTTAGGCGTACGGCAAATGATGACCGGCCATGCAGGCATCGTTGCGTCCTCTGCTCTACCTGAACGAGCTTTCGTTTGGATTGCTTTGATTTGTTCAATAGCCGTATCCATTGTTTTGGCCATCTCTGGGTGAACTTTTTCTGGATCCGTTCCACCAACAAAAATAGGTGCCCAACCAAGACCTTCAAAGTATTTTTTTAAATCAGCATCTGATTTACGTTCTAAGATGGTTGGGTTAGAGATTTTCCCACCATTTAAGTAAAGAATCGGTAGAACTGCGCCATCATTTACTGGATTGATAAATGAATTAGAGAACCAACCAGCCGCTAAAGGTCCTGTTTCAGCTTCTCCATCACCAACGACTGCTGCCGCAATTACATCAGGATTATCTAAAATAGCGCCCGTCGCGTGAGAAAGCGTATAACCTAATTCTCCCCCTTCATGAATTGAACCAGGTGTTTCTGGTGCAGCATGAGAGGCAATTCCTCCAGGGAAAGAGAATATTTTGCAAAGTTTTTTGAAGCCTTCTTCGTCTTGTGTGATTTCGGGATAAATTTCAGTATAACTTCCGTCCACATAAGAGTTTGAAACCATCACTTGGCCACCATGACCAGGTCCTTCTAAATATAACATGTTCAAATCATATTTATTAATCACACGATTTAAGTGAGCATAGATAAAGTTTTGACCGGCAATTGTGCCCCAGTGACCAATTGGATGAATTTTTACATCCTCTTCTTGAATCTCTCGCTTTAATAAAGGATTATCTTTCAAATACATTTGTGCCACAGAAATGTAGTTACATGCTCGCCACCAAGCATCAACCTTTGTAAGATAGTCTTTGGAATCGAAATTTGTTGTCATAAAGTGAAACTCCTCTTTAAAAGTTTTTTTTACCTAAAGTATATTGCTAATTATATCGCTGTATTTTCGGATGTCAATCTTAATTTGAGTATAAATTACTGAAATGAAGATAGAACCAAAAGTTTGTGCAATTTATTGACTAAAAAAAACGAGTGATTCCAAGTATTCAATAAAACACAAAGATCATTTTTCACAGGGGAAAATTTTTTAAAAGAAATTTCAATAAAACAGAGGTTGGGACATAACTCAAAAAGTTATGCCCATGCTCCTATTTCCCGAATAAACGGTGGGCACAGAAGCAACTCCATCTTCACGTTGTTCCGCTCTCAACAACTTCTACGCATGGGACATGCTAGAGTTGAAGGTTCGGAAATAAGCTGAAATTCACAAAAATTTGAAGAGCACCACGTAGGAATCAATCAACATCGAAAGAAAGTCTTTCGTGTTTCTTGTCATTTTCGTGGATTCCCTCTTATTGCTGTAAAACACAACGAAGCATGAGTTGATGTAGAACAGTACCTACCCGGTTCTCGGAGTTAAACACTTCTGTCCCAACCTCACTACTTTTATTTTGGTATTCTCTAAACCAATTTTTCGAAAAAAAAAATAGACCAATTGGCCTATTTTTCTTCTTCTTCTTCTTCGAACTCATCATCAAACTCTTCATCTTCATCGTCGTCATCAATGATGGTCAAATCTTCTTCAATGCTTCCAGGAAGTTCTTCTTCATCATCAGAATCTGCACCGATTTCTTTCAAGTCTGTGTTGTATGCTGAGATTTCTTCTTCATCGTCATCATCATCTTCAAACAAGTCATCGTCATCTTCATCAACTAAGTCTGCATCTTCTGGATCATCATCATTATAGTCAATTGCATCTTCATCACCAGTGATAAAGGCATTTACTTTCTTACGTTTGCGACGTTTAGGTGTATCTTCGTCTTCATCTTCAAGTCCGTGGTTCACTTCTTCATCAATTGAATCAAATGCGTACCATGAACGTAAGCCCCAGCGGTTATCTCCTAGAGAAATGAAGCTTCCATCAATATTCAAGTCTGTGTAAAATTGTGCTAATGAGTCACGAATTTCACTATCTGTTTTTCCTAAGTAAGTTTGGATTTGGTTAGCCAAATCAGAAAAATCCATTACATCCTCATGTTGTTCTAAAATTGCATGAGCGACTTCAATCATAGATAATTCATTTTTGTTGGCCTCTTTAAATACGTTAATTTCCAAGCAGGACACGCCCTTTCACAGTCTATTCTTTATCATACAAAATCATAAGCAAAAAAGCAATTCATTCTTGCAAATTTTATGCAGTAAACGCAAGATTTAAGTGATATTCGCCAATTTTATCCTCTGCCATAAACAAATCATAATCAATCACGATTTTTCCTGATACAGGTCGATCCTTCAAACTAAAACGTAAATTACGTGTAAACGTATGAATCGTCAACATCCCATAAGGCGTTCTGTAATTTGTTTCCAAACGTTCTTGGTACCCAAATTTTAGACGCATGCGCATTTCTCCCGCTCGTATCAGTTGGATGCGGCCGTCAGGACTAACTTTGATTGTAACCGGGACCTCTTCGCCTGTCTCTTCTTGAATCTCTTTGTAACGAATATATAAGGTATCAGCCATTTTCACGACCTGCCCCGTTAAATCAAAATAGAAATCTTGAACTTCGCCGTTTTGAATCACTTTGGTTGTTAATTGAATGGAAATCGGCATTCCTTGTGTTAAATCCATGCTAAATTCTCCTTTATAGTTACAATTACTATGTATTTCTTAAGTAAGAAGCAAAAACTCCTACTTATATTCTTCATAGTTTTACCTTTTTTGTCAAATAAAGTCAATCTGTTTGTTTCGCAAGTCTCGACGTTTGTTCATCTCGGTTTTGAAATGAGCATAAACTTATCTTTTCGTATATAATGATGAGTGTAATTGAATAGATGAGAAGCGCCCGTTACAGGAGACTATTCTTTCTTATTAAGGAGTATTTTATGACAAGTCAAACGTATATAATCGATCAACCTATTTATGAAAACAGACAATCCCTTCAGCCGTTTGCGTTAACGGATGTGTTAATTGAAGTTGCTGGCATAAAGCACACTCAGTTCCTTCATTTTTGGCAATTAAAACAGACGATGATTTTAGGCATGAAAGATACTCGCGTGCCCCATCTAGCGGCTGGTATAAAAACGTTGCAAAAAGACAACTATCAGCCACTGGTTCGAAATTCTGGGGGACTGGGTGTGATTTCCGATGCTGGCGTGCTGAATGTTTCGTTAATTCTACCGATAAGTGTTAATGGGCAGAAAACAAGCATTGATGAGGGGTATGAAGCCATGCTTACTTTGGTAAGAAGCGCCTTTTCTAGCGATGCGATTGAGGCTTATGAGATTACTGATTCTTATTGTCCAGGAACCTATGATTTAAGTATTGGTGGGAAAAAATTTGCCGGCATCGCACAAAGACGTGTCAAAAACGGACTAGCTATTATGATGTATCTGAGTATTGAAGGCGATCAGCTAGCTCGAGGGAGCGTCGTTCAGCGCTTTTATCAGGCTAGCTTAAACGAACAATTTGGTTTAGACGGCTATCCACCAGTCAATCCAGAAAGTATGGCGAATTTGCCGGATCTATTGCGGCAAAAATTAACGGTTCAACAAGTTAAAGAACAGTTAGTCGTAGCTTTTGAGAAACTTTATGGAAAGGCGTTCGCCACTGAGTCCCCTCGTTTTCTTGAAGAAATCAATCAGCAAGAAAGTTTTTCAAGGTATCTATCGAACATGGTCAAACGAAATGAATTAATAAAGGAGCTGCTTGAATGATCCCCTACAAACAACAAACATTACCGATTGAGAAAGTTTTTCGTGATCCCGTCCACAACTATATTCATGTTCAACATCAAGTCATTCTTGATTTGATTAACTCAAAGGAGGTCCAACGCTTACGTCGAATTAAGCAGTTAGGAACCTCCTCATTTACCTTTCATGGTGCAGAACATAGCCGCTTTTCACATTCATTAGGTGTATACGAGATTACGCGGCGGATTTGTGATATCTTTGAACGAAATTACTCTATTGAGCGAATTGGTATAGGTGGCTGGAATGATGATGAGCGGTTAGTTGCATTGTGTGCAGCACTCTTACATGATGTCGGACATGGTCCCTACTCGCATACCTTTGAGCATATTTTTCATACCAATCACGAGGCGATTACAGTGGAGATTATCACCTCGAAAGAAACGGAAGTCTACCAAATTTTGAACCAAGTTGAGGCAGATTTTCCTGAAAAGGTCGCTAGTGTTATCACTAAAACATATCCAAACCCTCAAGTTGTTCAAATGATTTCTAGTCAAATTGATGCCGATCGAATGGATTATTTATTGCGAGATGCCTACTATACAGGAACGGAATACGGCACGTTTGATTTAACGCGAATTTTACGCGTCATTCGTCCTTATGAGGGTGGGATTGCCTTTGCGATGAACGGCATGCATGCGGTGGAAGATTATATTGTCAGTCGTTATCAAATGTATGTTCAAGTCTATTTTCATCCAGTATCACGAGGGATGGAGGTCGTTTTGGAGCATCTCTTGAATCGTGCGCATGAATTATATCAAGAGGATTCAGAAATATTTGAAATGAGGGCTCAGCTCCTTCTACCATTTTTAAAGGATTCATTTACATTAGATGAATATTTAAAATTAGACGATGGCGTTTTAGGAACCTACTTTACATTGTGGACAGAAGAAAGTGACGCCGTTTTGAGCGACTTAGCAAAACGCTTTTTGAACAGAAAACCATTAAAATCAGTGACATTTTCAGGTGAGAAGGATCAGCAAATTATTGAGAAGCTTCAAGGCTTAGTCGAAAAAGTTGGCTACAATCCTGTTTATTATACGGCCATTCATTCCAGTTATGACCTGCCATATGACTTTTACCGACCTGAACAAGGAAGTCATCGAACACAGATCGAAATTGTTAGAAAAGATGGAACCTTGATTGAGTTATCTCAAGTAAGTCAGTTGGTTTCAGCGTTAGCTGGACAGCAGCAAGGCGACGAACGCTTCTATTTCCCAAAAGAAATGCTTGACCCGACTCTTCAAGACCACTATGATTTATTTGAGGAAACGTATCAAGAATTTTCAAAATATATTCGTAATGGTGCTTTAATTAGCCCTGAATCTTAGGAGGATACAAAAGAGAATGACAATTAAATTAGTAGCAATTGATATTGACGGAACATTATTAAACAACAATCATGAGGTAACACCTGAAGTGAAGGAAGCGTTAAAAGCGGCAGAAAGTCAAGGGGTAGCTATTGTTTTGTGTACAGGGCGTCCACTTCCTGGCGTGCAGCCTTTGTTAAATGAACTAGAGTTATTAAAGGAAAATGATTACGTGATTACCTATAATGGTTCTCTTGTTCAAAATACACAAACGGGTGAGGTAATTTCTCGTTATGGCTTAACGAGTGATGATTTCGTTACGGTAGAAGAAACAGCGCGAAAAGTCGGCAGCCATCTTCATATCATCGATGAGGAGTCAATCTATACGCCGAACCGAGATATCAGCCCTTATACGGTCCATGAATCGTATCTAGTAGGGATGCCAATCAAATATCGAACAGTTGAAGAAATTACTGCTCAGGTGCAGCCAGTCAAAATGATGATGATTGATGAACCCGAGATTCTGGATGCGGCGATAGCTAAGTTAACAGATGAGTTTAAAGAGCAATATACAACTGTTAAAAGTGCAGCGTTCTATTATGAAATTCTGAATAAAGAAGCGAGTAAAGGAGCGGCTGTTGCTAAACTAGCAGCCCACTTAGGAATTAAACAAGAAGAAATTATGGCTATTGGAGATAATGAAAATGATTTATCGATGATCGAATATGCCGGCATGGGTGTAGCAATGGGCAACGCGACGCCTTCAGTAAAACAAGCAGCGAACGTTCAAACAACTTCTAACGAGGAACACGGCGTAGCAGAAGTGATTAAGGAATACATACTGACTAAGTAGTCCTTTATAAGAATAAACGGTGGATACAGAAGCAACTCCGAGAAATAAGCTGAAATTCACAAAAATTTGAAGAGCACCACGTAGGAATCAATCAACATCGAAAGAAAGGCTTTCGTGTTTCTTGTCATTTTCGTGGATTCCCTCTTATTGCTGTAAAACACAACGAAGTATGAGTTGATGTTGCACAGTACCTACTCGGTGCTGTAAAACACAACGAAGTATGAGTTGATGTTGCACAGTACCTACCCGGTTCTCGGAGTTAAACACTTCTGTCCCAACCTCGAGACAGAAGAAATTGTTTTTGTCCCAACCATTTATCAGTTTGGAAGGTTTTATTTTAGTCGTTACGCTAAAGCTGTCCTTAGCGAATTAGTTTTGTTTTAACCACTCTTTAACGGCCCACTTGTGGCTGCCGCGTTTTAATTGCTCTATGGCTTCTGTCGGTTTCAGCCAGACCAATTGATTTGTCGTTTCTGTGGGCTCTCCTAGTTGAGTCCAAGATTTGGCACAGTAAAAGTAGCCTGGATTAAAAAAATAGGTGTCGCGATGTCTTGAATAAAAATATTCGTGGGCTTCGCCAATATAATAATCAATCTCAACACTAACCCCTAGTTCTTCAATCATCTCACGAGCAATCGCTTCTTCTTTTGTTTCGTTGTTTTCGATTTCTCCACCTGGTAAAAAATAAGCCCCATTTGGCGCTTGAACAAGAACCATCTCCTGTCCAGCCTTTCTACTAACAATAATATAGGCTGCATAGCGTGCCTGATAATCTTTTTCTTTAACCTTTTCCCCAAAAATCGGCTTATCCATTTATTATCCTCCAACTTATCCTTTTCTACATTTTACAGGAGTGAATAATTAGAAACAAGCGCGAAAATCATCAAAACTTAATTTCTTTTTCGAACTATGCTATGATTAGACTATCAGTTAAGAAAGGATGATTTATCTATGAAAATGGCACATACCTGTGTACGTGTAAAAGATCTTGAAGCATCACTTGAATTTTATCAAACAGCATTTGGTTTTGAAGAAAGCCGCCGCCGTGATTTTCCAGAAAACAAATTTACTCTAGCATACCTTACTTTACCAGGAGATGACTACGAGTTGGAATTAACTTACAACTATGACCATGCTGCCTATGATTTGGGTGATGGTTATGGACATATTGCTATCGCTGTTCCTGATTTGGAAGCAATACATCAGAGTCAAAAAGAAGCAGGCTATACAGTAACTGACTTAAAAGGACTTCCAGGAACTGCGCCATCTTATTATTTTATTGTAGATCCTGATGGCTACAAAATTGAAGTTATCCGCGAAAAATAAGAGGCTGGGACATAACTCCATAACTTCATACGTTATGTCCTAGCCTCTCTTTATCCGAATAAACGGTGGGTACAGAAGGGACTCCATCTTCACTCCGCCCCATCAATTCTAAAGGTGTTCCACCTTTAGAACTGATGGACTGCGTTCCGCTCTCAACAACTTCTACGCATGGGACATGCTAGAGTTGAAGGTCTGCACTCCGTAAAACCACTTCGATCTCATCAATCTCTAAAGATGAAACACCTTAAGAATTGAAGGACGTTGTTCCGCTCTCAACAACTTCTACGCATGAGACATGCTAGAGTTGAAGGTTCTTATTGCTGTAAAACACAACGAAGTATGAGTTGATGTTGCACAGTACCTACTCGGTGCTGTAAAACACAACGAAGTATGAGTTGATGTTGCACAGTATCTACCCGGTTCTCGGAGTTAAACACTCCTGTCCCAACCTCTTCTTACCCAATCATGACACTTTCTTCTGGGTATTTATAATTGATTTCTTGTCTTTGTGCGGAAGTAATTAATGAAAAGACAACAGTTAGCACACCAACACGGCCGATATACATCAAAGAGATAATCAAAAGTTTACCGAACATTGATAATTCCGGTGTTAGACCCATTGTAAGTCCGACTGTCCCGAAGGCCGAGAAAACTTCAAAAGCGATGTATTCGATCCCAAATCCTTTTGGAATGGTCTCTGTAACAGACAAAATCATAATCGTCACCACACATAAAGTCAAAGTTAAGAAAAAGAGAGTCAGTGCTCGCGTAACTGCGGCCGAGCGAATCGTCCGTTCTCGAAACTCAGCTCGAGGACGCCCTTTAAACATAGAGTGCATTTGAATAACTAAGACCCCAAACGTCGTGGTTTTTAGCCCCCCTGCTGTTGAGCCAGAAGTTCCGCCAATATACATCAAAAACATCGTCAGGATCAAACCAGCATGGCTCATTTGGGCATAATCAATCGAAAAATACCCTGCCGTTCTTGGTGTCACACTCATAAAAAAGGTATTGGCCAAACGTTCCAAAAAGGAAGCATCTGGCGCCAAACCTTTCGCATTTTGTTCAGTAAAGAAGAAGACAATCGTACCACCGATTAAAAGCGTCGCAGTTACAACTAAGGCAATTTGCGTGTGTAGGGAGAAGCGTTTCTTTTTTTTATAAGTTAATAAATCACGCCAAACGAGGAAACCTAGCCCCCCTGAAATAATCAAAGCAGACACCACTAAAATTACATAAGGATTGGATTGATAGCCTGCTAAGCTATCTCCTAACAAGTCAAAGCCCGCGTTACAAAAGCTTGAAACTGAGTGAAAAATACTGTACCAAAGCCCCTTGAGCCAGCCAAATTTGGGCACAAATGTTACAGACAACGCAAGTGCACCAATCAATTGAATAGCCCCTGCCAGCTTTAAGATATAGAGCATTAAGTTCATTACACCCGACATTTCATCTAAGTTTAAGGCCTCTCTTAACACAATCCGCGTACTCAAACTAACTTTCTTTTTTGCCAAAGTAAAAAAGAGAATCGGCATCATCATAAAACCTAATCCACCGATTTCAATCAGAAACAGAATCAGAAATTGGCCAAACTCATTCCAATGTTCTGCCGTATTAAGTGTGGTCAACCCGGTGACACAAACAGCTGAGGTGGCAGTAAACAACGCATCAATAAAAGGTGTAAAGGTTTGACTCCTACTAAAATAAGGCAAGCTTAGTAAACCACCACCTAAAGTAATTAAAACAAAAAAACCTAAAGCGAGTAGTTGAACGGCTGTCATTTGTTTGGTGCGAAGCCGCTTTTTCTTCTTCATTCTTTCTGACTCCTTTTTAAAAGACGCCCACTAAGATTGTGGAGCGCCCATATTTTTAACTTTAATTAAACGTGTGACTTCAGCCCGCTCATTTTCTTCCAGTTTCATCTGAATCGCATAGATGGTTTCTTCTAGTTGAGGAATCGTCATATACTCTAACGCATTCACGCGGCGACGGGTTTTCTCAATCTCGCCTGAAAGAAGTTGGCAGGTTTTCTCAATCTCTGTTAACTCTAGTAACTTAGATAAATTCTCAGTAAAACGATCAATTGCTTGATCCAATTGCTGATTTGAATTCAGATAGCCATAATCTAACGGCGCTTCTCCAAGTTTTTCATCATAACTGAAGCTCATCGAAGGAACCTTTACACTCATAATATTTTTTTCTACTATGTCTAGTGTAATCTTTTCTGCCGGTAATACAAACATTTCCTCTATAAACCGTTCATCGATTGAGGCATTAGCAAAAATGAAGCCCTTCATCGACTGTTGCAGCTCTTCTTCGACTTCTTTTCTTAAGACATTATTTTTTCGAATCAATAAAATAAATTGTCGCATTAACTCATCTTGTTTATCTTTTAACAGCTTGTAACCACGACTGGCGGTAGCTAGCTGTTTTTTCAAACGAGTTAATTCCATCCGGGTAGGATTTACATTCAATTGTACGATTTTAGTCACTCCCCTTCAGGTAAATACTTATCTAACATCTCATCTTTAATTCGTTTTAACTCTGTTCGAGGAAGCATTGCAAGTAACTCCCAACCTAAATCTAAGGTTTCTTCAATCGAACGGTTTGTCGTAAAGCCTTGATTGACGTATTGTTTTTCAAACTGCGTAGCAAATTTTGCATAGGAACGATCACTATCAGATAAAGCCGACTCACCTAACACGACGCCTAATTCCTTCGCTTGTTTTCCTTGTGCATATGCCGCAAAGAGCTGGTTCATCGTCGCTGCATGATCCTCACGTGTTTTGCCAGGACCCGTACCTTTATCCTTAAGTCTTGATAGAGAAGGCAGCACATCAATTGGCGGTTGAATGCCACTCTTGTACAATTCTCTTGAAAGGATAATTTGCCCTTCAGTAATATAACCAGTTAAATCGGGAATCGGATGGGTTTTATCATCTTCAGGCATCGTCAAAATTGGAATCTGTGTGACGGAACCTTTTAACCCACGAATTCGCCCTGCACGTTCAAATAAAGTCGCTAAATTCGTATATAAATACCCTGGATACCCTCTTCGTCCTGGGACTTCACGGCGAGCGGCAGAGATTTCTCGAAGAGCTTCGCAATAGTTGGTCATATCGGTCATGATCACTAGTACATGCATACCTTTTTCATAAGCTAAATACTCAGCCGCTGTCAAAGCCATACGCGGTGTCGCAATCCGTTCAATTGCGGGATCGTTAGCTAGGTTCATAAACATTACCGAACGATCAATGGCGCCTGTCTGCCTGAAATCCTCCATAAAAAATTCAGCCTCTTCAAAAGTAATACCGATAGCTGCAAAGACTACAGCAAACTCTTCATCACTATTCAAAACATTTGCTTGGCGAGCGATTTGAGCCGCTAACTCCTTATGCGGCAACCCAGAGCCCGAAAATACAGGGAGCTTTTGCCCACGAACTAATGTATTTAAATGATCGATGGCAGAAATTCCAGTTTGAATAAATTCATCTGGATAATCTCTAGCCACAGGATTGATGACTTCCCCATTAATATCTAACATTTTTTCTGGTAAGATTTCTGGACCATTATCCTTTGGTCGGCCAAGACCATCAAATACGCGACCAATCATATCTTCAGAAACAGCTAGCTCTAACGGATGTCCCAAAAAACGCACGGCAGAATCCCTTAAATTGATCCCACTTGTTCCTTCAAAAATTTGGACCATGGCTTTATCTTCATGGACTTCTAAAACCTGACCACGACGAATTTCGCCGTTTTGCATACGAACCTCGATTAACTCTTCGTATTTCACACCAGAAACTTTATCCACTGCCATCAAAGGCCCCACTACTTCACCAATCGTACGATATTCTTTAATCATGGGACATCCCTCCTTCAGCGATTATTTCTTGCATGGTTTGTTTAATTGATTGTAAATACCCATCTAATTGATCTAATTCTGTCTCAGGCACGTACTTACTACGAGCAATTCGATCGCGTAGCATGACAGTTCCTTTCATGATTTCATTTAGATACGAACCTAATTCTAATGCACGTAAGCCCTCTTTTTGGAAAGTTAAAATCAAGTCTAACATTTTGAATTGTTTTTCACGTGAGGTAAAGGTATCAACCTCATCAAAGGCATTTTGTTGTAAATAATCTTCACGAATCGACTTAGCCACTTCCAGGGTTAGACGATCTTTATCTGATAGAGAATCCACACCTACCAAACGGACAATTTCATTTAATTGCGCTTCTTCTTGAAGAATCCGCATACCTTCAGTTACCATATCTGACCAATCAGCTTGTAACGCTTGATCCATATATTTGCCAACCTCAGTTGAATATAATGAATAGCTTTGTAGCCAGTCAATGGAAGGGAAATGCCGTTTCTGCGCTAAAATGGAATCCAAGCCCCAGAAAACTTTTACGACGCGCAATGTGTTTTGTGTAACGGGTTCAGAAACATCTCCACCAGATGGAGAAACCGCGCTGATTGCCGTAATACTACCTTCACGATTGTCCGATCCTAATGCCACAACACGACCAGCACGTTCATAATATTCAGCCAAACGACTCCCTAGGTAGGCCGGATATCCTTCATCCCCAGGCATTTCTTCTAGGCGGCCGCTCATTTCTCGGAGTGCTTCTGCCCAACGAGAAGTGGAATCAGCCATAATCGCCACACTGTAGCCCATGTCACGGAAATACTCAGCGATTGTAATGCCTGTATAAATCGACGCTTCACGAGCGGCAACGGGCATGTTCGAGGTGTTGGCAATTAGAACGGTTCTTTCCATCAAGGATTCCCCTGTTTTTGGGTCAATCAATTCTGGAAATTCGTTTAGTACGTCAGTCATCTCATTGCCTCGTTCACCACAGCCAACATAAACGACCAAGTCAACATCGGCCCATTTGGCAATCTGGTGCTGAACGACAGTTTTCCCCGCGCCGAATGGGCCTGGCACAGCAGCGGCGCCCCCTTTTGTTACAGGGAAAAAGGTATCAATCACACGCTGACCGGTAATCATTGGCGCATCTGGATTGAGTTTTTCTTTGATTGGACGACTTCGACGAACCGGCCATTTTTGCAGCATGGTTAGTTTTTTTTCACCGTCTTCGGTTTCTAAAATACATACAACTTCATCGATGGTAAATTCGCCATAATGAATTTCTTTGATTGTTGCAGTTCCCTTGACGCTATTTGGAACCATGATTTTATGGAGGATAACCTTGGTCTCTTGGACAGTCCCAATAATATCACCAGAACTGACGGTATCACCGATTGATTTTATAGGCTCAAATAGCCATTTTTTTTCATGATCTAACGCTGGAAGCTGAACACCTCTTGCTAGAAAATTACTTTGTGTGATTGCCATAAAGGTATCCAATGGCCGCTGAATACCATCAAACATTTGTGAAAGAATCCCAGGAGCTAATTCAACAGATAGAGCTTCACCCGTCGTTTTTACTACCTCACCAGGACCTATTCCGGAGGTTTCTTCGTATACTTGAATGGAGGCTACATCGCCACGCATTTCAATGATTTCTCCAATAACGCCTAAGTCCCCTACCAGACACATATCTTGAATACTTGCATCTGACATGTTCTCAGCCATGACTAAAGGACCGGATACTTTAATAATTTTTCCTTCTTGCAAATTCCTATCTCCTTTGTCTTATAGAATGTTTTGCCCAACTGCCCGTTCAACATTTTTCTGAATATCTGAAAGCCCCTTGCCTAATGTTCCCTGATGATTCGGAATTAGAACAATCGCAGGTGAGACTTCTTCTTTGTAGCGGTTAATAGTTTCTTCAGCCATTGCCGCACATTCTTCTGTAATATAAATTACACCGTAGTCTTTTTTTGCCATGTCTTCAATGCTTTGACGAACAACTTGACTAGAATGTCCATAACGAACGTCAAAACCAAATAGCTTAAAGGGCATAACTGAATCTTTATCGCCTACGACACCAATCTTATATGCCAAGCTGTCTCATCCTTTCTTTAATCATAGCTGTTGAAAATCGACCTCGTTTGCCGACAACAATCGTTCGTAAGTTTCGTGCTTCGACTTCTTTGGCATGTAAAAAAGCCAAAAGTGGTAATGGACCAAATGCTTCAGTTTGAGCTTGTCGATAGAAACTCGTAAGGTAGTTTTGAGTGATGATTTCTAATTGAATAAAATCAATGTCGTTTTCTTTTAATGCTGGAGAAAGAATCTGTGCATAGGATGAATCTTTTAAGAAAAGAATCAATTCACGTAAAGGCTTTTCTGTAAAAGACAAGAAATCTTCTTTTGGAATGTCACCTGAACTAGACAAGACTGTTGTCATAAAGGCCGTACTACGGTTTTGTTTGATTCCACGTGCCGATGTCGAAATATTGGTTAAATCGATAAAAGCAATCACCTCTTCTAACAGTTCAGGTGAACCAATTTGTTCAGCTAGTTGCCTTTGTGCCGTTAAAAAGTGACGATCATAAATCACATCAATTCCTTGTAAAATAGTCGATTCGGCTAAATATTCATTGACTTCTCTGATACTATTCATGGCAAGCTCTGGCAAATAAGCAGACTCGCCTGTAGATACGGCCTCTTTTAACCAATCAATCTCATAAAGTCCATCATCGATACACAGATAGTCCAAATCTTCCCCGATATAGAACGATTTACTAATCACTTTAAGATTATGAAAGGTATAACGCATGGTATACATCCAAATCAGATCCTTTTGTGGGGCAATCTCTACTAACCAACGAAACAACTGGCTTCTTTCGTTCGCTAAATTTTTCTCAAATTCGTGCTCAAAGCCTTCATAGATAAACTCTCGATAAATAGTTGTAGAAAGTAGAGTTCCGACTTCTTCGACGGTTTTAGTTTGAACGAGTCGATCGATTGTTTCTTGTGGAAGCAACTCTAGTTCTTTTCCACGAATTAACGGATTCACCATGTGGTAACTGGATTGTTTCAACTAAATCCCCCCTTTATCCGAATAAGTATGTGGCCATTTCAAAGCGCATCGTCTCTTCAATATCTTGAATAAGACTTTTGTATAAAAAGTTATACTGTACGCCGTTATTGTCAACGAGGAAACCTGCTTGTTGAGGGACCTCTTCTGTTGATAATTTGAGTGTGAAAGGAAGCTCTGAATTAATTTTTGTCAGCCAGTCCTCAGTAAAGTAACTTGTTGATTTTTGACCGACTAGAAATAACTGCTCCCCACTCAGCGGTAACGTACGCAAAGCTGCTTTTGCAAATGCGCGGTGCTCCTCTTTTGACCAGTCTTCCATTGCTTGTACAGCTTCATTAAATAGTTTGTTGAGAAAGACTTGCTTTTCAGTTAGAAGTTTCTGGCGATTATCAATTTGTTGACGATTTTTCTTTTGTTTATATGTTAGATTAACTTGTTGAAGTTGCTTTTCTTTTCGTTTTGACTCTTCTTCTTTTATGCGTGCTTTTTCGCTATCAAATGCTTGAATTTGTTGCGCACGTTCGTTTTTTTCAAATTGTTCGCGCTCTTTTTCAGCTTGCTCATTTATTTGTTGGATAATCGTTTCAATAGAATCCATTGGTTACCTCCCACTTACACATTTAGGACAAGTAGGAAAGAAATTACTAATCCTAAAATAGCGTATGTTTCAACCATGGCTGCATAGATAATTCCTTTTGTTGCATGCTCAGGTTTTTTAGCTAAAATTTGAATACCGGCAGCCGCAACACGCCCTTGGGCAATACCTGAAAATAGACCTGTGAAGGCAATCGGTAACGAAGCACCTAAGTAGCTCAAGCCTTGAACCATTGTCATGTCACCTGATAAATTCGTGAAGATTAAAAAAGCGATAACGAATCCATACAGTCCCTGTGTACCGGGCAGTAGTTGCAAAATTAGTGCTTGACCAAATTTTTCTGGCTGACTAGTGGTCAATGCAGCCGCAGCTTCCCCGGTCATCCCAACCCCTTTTGCTGATCCAATTCCTGAAAAAATTGTTGCTGTTGCCATTGCTAATACGGCGAACACGATACCGCCATTTTCATTAATTAAATAATCAATCATTGTTTATAGTTCCTCCTGTTAATTCTTTTTTTTATGTTCAATGTTCATATATTTTTCTGCTGTTTTTAAAGGATAAAACGGTCTTCCTCCGCCTGAATAAAATTTACCAAAATATTCGACATATTGCAGTCGCGCCCCATGGACATAAGCTCCTAATAAAGATAAAAATATATTTAAGGCATGAAGGACGAAAATCAGTAATATACCAATTGTAAAGCGAGCGATTGGTGGCATAAATGCCACAAGTAGATTAAATGCTGAGGCGATACTTCCACCAGAAATACCTAATGCCATCAATCGCGTGTAACTAACCAAATCACCGATATATCCAGTCACGTTGTATAGATTATAGGCTCCTTTTGCAGCTCCTTTGAGTTTGGAAGGCGATTGAATCACTGGAATTACCAAAATAGCTAAAGCTGAGATACCAGCAATGCTAGCTCCAATAATCATAAGAGGTTGACTGTCTACTAACAGAGCACCCACAGCTACTAAAGCAATTCCGATAAGAATCCCTTGCCAAGAAAACCCATCGTTTACCGCAGATAAATAATCCTTGCGTTTGATATGTTCTTTTCCAGCAACGAATAAGCCAACTAATATTTGGATAAAACCAAACAGTACGGATAACAACAAGATTGTTTGCATATCATCGGTAGTTGAAAGAATTGGGAATGGTAAGGGAATACCCAAGACCTTATTAGGTAAAGACATACCAAAAAATGAGCTGTAGATGAAGCCCCAAAGAATCGTCGGAATGGCTAGAATTTGGAAAAACTTGACAAAACGAGCCGTTCCACGTGGGAGAACAGTCAACTTTTGTGCAAGTACAGTCCCTAATAACATCACTAATCCATAGCCAATGTCAGCCACCATCATGCCAAAAAAGACAAAATAAAATGGCGCCATCCAAGGAGTCGGATCAATTTCATCATACTTAGGTAAACTGTACATCTCCGTTAACATTTCAAATGGTCGAACCAACGGGTGATTTTTTAATTTGGTTGGAATTTCTGTTCCAATTTCCTCCGTTGTTGGCTCTTCAAAGCTCATATAAACCGTTTGATTACCTAATCGTTGTGTACAAAATTCGGTTAACTTTTTTTTGTCCTCCACAGCTAGCCATCCTTGAATGATTGTCAGATGTTTGGCTTGTATCAGTTGGTTTTTGATCTTTTCACGTTCGAGTTGGGCAAGAAAGACTTCCTCGGCCCATTGCAGTTCTCTTAATTGAGAGGCGTGCTCAGTGATTGTTGAAGAAAGATCTTTTTCCGTTTGGTAAAGAGTAGCTAAAGCTTCTTTTACTTGTTCTTGTTCAACTTTTGGCGAATGAGGATAGGAATAGTCCATTTTTGTAAAATGAAATGCTGAGACCAGCTCCTCGATAACAGGGGTCTCTTCTTTTAGATAAATAAGCCCTAAGTAGGTTTCATTTGGATGGTGAAACAGTTCTTCGATATAAGTTGTTGTTCGCTGCTTTATTGCTTCAATAAAATCGAGTTGCGAAGTTTCGCGAATAAACCCTAATGTCATTTGCGTCCCTGCTGAATGAAACTCGCTAGGATTGACGTCTAAGTATTGCCAATTAGACAACCAGCTTTCTTTTTCCAGTAAGGTTTCTTTTTTTTCTTGAAGACTTAGCCATTCTTTTTTTAAGTGAAGCAAATGATTAAGCTTATTAGAAAACTGTTCCGAAGCGAATTGTTCTTCTAATTCTTGCAGCGAAATTTCTTGTCGATGTAATCCTGAGTTTTTTTGGTTTATCGCACCATTTCGTTGAAGAAATAAACTAGCTTCGTTAATCTTTGATAAAAGAAGGGTAATCTCTTCTTCATTCGTTTTTTGTTTTGTTTCAAATGCTTCAGAAAAGTACTCCTCTACCCAAAAATTACTTGCGTTTTTTTCAGATAAATCTCGAACTTCAATTGCTTGTAACCCTTGAAGGACCTGTAAAACGTCTTCTAAGTGTTTTTTTTCTAAAATGATTGAGACTTTTTCTATTTTAGAGACGGCCATAGGTTTGTTTCACCCTTTCGATAATTGTCTTGACTGCCGTTGCCTTTTTTTCATTATAGAGTTGTTGATAAGTTGCCCGTGTTTTCTCGGAAACTTGTTGCAATTCTGCTTGCTCTTGTTGGAGAGACTTGGTTAAATTTTCTTCTAGTGCGTGTACCTCTTCGATGGTTACGTTTTGAGTACGCACTTTTATTGCACGTAATTCATTTTCTTTTTGTTCCTGTTCTTGCCTTAACTTATGAATGAGTGCTTCTTTTAATTCCTCATTCTCTGTTTCAGCAGACTGAATCTTTTTTACCGCTTCTAACATTGACCTCTTCACATCCTTTTCTTGGTCAAAAAAGACACCGAACCTATTTTAGAAAGTCCAGTGCCTTTGAAATGACAGTAATTGGTTAGAGGGACACCTTCTTTATTGTTCTTCTCACCCCTTGAAGAACCTGATCCTTGAAAGCTTGCGCCCAACCATTTTTTATTCAGATATGCTTATTAGTATATCAAATAATGGGGGAAAAGCCAATATTTTTCACTAACAGACAGATACTTCTAAAGAGAATCGAAATATTTTTGAAAGCAGGATTCACATGATACAATTGAAAAAGAAAAAGGAGTGAGTTTATGAACCAACCGATTATTGGAATTGCTGGCAATCAGTTAATTCATGCAACAGAAGTATTTAATGGGAATTTTGTTACGTACACACCTCAGGGCTTTGTAGATGGCGTTTTGGAAGCTGGTGGTTTGCCTCTGATTTTACCTATAAGCGCTCCTAAAAAGGCGAAAGACTACATAAAAAGTATTGATAAACTGTTACTAGCAGGAGGACAAGATGTCAGTCCGAGAATGTATCATGAGGAACCCCAGCCAACATTGGAAGAAACAAATTATGCACGAGATATTTTTGAAGCAGAATTAATTAAAGAAGCCATTTTGCAAAAGAAACCTATCTTGACGGTATGTCGTGGCACGCAACTATTAAATGTGGTGTTAGGTGGCACGCTTTATCAGGATTTATCTCAGTATGATCAATGGCGTGTCAAGCATGCACAACAGCCAACAGCGCCCCAATTTTCTACGCACAGTATAACGGTGTTCTCTGAGAGTCAAATTGGGCAACTAATCCCTGACAAGACCTATGTTAATTCGTATCATCATCAAGCACTAAAAGAGTTAGCTCCTGGATTAATAGCGACTGCCTGGGCAGCAGATGGCATTATTGAAGCAGTTGAAAGCTCAGAAGGCCTGCCGATTTTGGGTGTTCAGTGGCATCCTGAACTAACTCGCAGCGTAGAGGAAAAAGAACAAAAAATATTTGATTATTTCGTAAATGAGATGTAAAACTAGCACTAGTTAAACAACAGATAAACAAAAAAGGAGAGCATGGGATATAACTTTTTGAGTTAGGTCCCAGCCTCTCTTTATCCGAATAAACGGTGGGTACAGAAGCAACTCCTTCGGAAATAAGCTGAAATTCACAAAAATTTGAAGAGCAATTTCCGTGAATTCCTTCTTATTTCTCGGAGTTAAACACTTCTGTCCCATCCTCCTATTCCTGAATAAACGGTGGACAGAAGAGACTCCAGTCCGAACTTCTTTTTGTTTAGAAATTGAATGAATCTGGATCTGATCCTAGTCGTTCATCAATGTTTAACGCGTTGATTTGTTCAATTTCTTCAGCTGTTAATTCAAAGTCGAATACGTCGAAATTCTCTTTGATTCGACTTTCATGGACGGATTTAGGAATCACGATAATATCATTTTGGAGATGCCAACGAATAATTATTTGTGCTGCTGATTTTCCATATTTTTGACCAATTTCAATAAGTTTTGGTGTTTCTAAGATTTTTCCTTGCCCTAATGGAGACCACGCTTCAACTGCAATGCCTTCAGCCTCTAAGTACGCACGTAGGGGTTCTTGCGTCAATGTTGGGTGGATTTCAATTTGATCGACCATGGGCTTGATTGTCGCTGTGGTCAATAAATCCTCTAGATGATGTTGATGGAAGTTGGATACACCAATCACTTTTGCGCGACCACTGGCATAAATTTCTTCTAAGGCTTTCCAAGAGTCCTTGTACTTACCAGCAACCGGCCAATGAATTAAGTATAAATCAACATAATCTAAGCCTAATCGTTCAAGACTTTCATCAAAGGCTTTTAAGGCAGATTCATACCCTTGATCATCATTCCATAATTTGGTAGTCACAAATAGTTCTTCTCTAGGAATATTTGAACGGCGAATGCCTTCGCCTACTCCCTTTTCATTTTTGTAGACTTTTGCGGTATCAATCATCCGATATCCTGTTTCTAGTGCCCATTGTACTGCTTGTGCGGCTTCTTCATCCTCCACACGCCATACTCCGAGGCCAAAACGTGGCATTTGAGTACCGTTTGCTAATTGTTTTGTTATTGTCAAATCGTTTCCTCCTCTATGTCTTATTTCTTTTATTTTCCGTTTCTTTGTGACTAACGTCAATTATTTTGCGCATTTATTTATGTAAAGGCGAGCCATCGATAAATGTTGACGTTAAAAAAGTTATGTCCCAAACTTCTTTTATCCGAATAAACGGTGGACATAGAAGAAACTCCATCTGCACGTTGTTCCGCTCTCAACAACTTCTATGCATGGGACATGCTAGAGTTGAAGGACTCCGATCTCATCAATCTCTAAAGGTGAGACACCTTAAGAATTGAAGGACTCCGATCTCATCAATCTCTAAAGGTGAGACACCTCAAGAATTGAAGGACTCCACTCTCAACAACTTCTACGCATGGGACATGCTAGAGTTGAAGGTTCTCGGAGTTACACACTTCCCAACCTCTTTTTTTGTGTTACTTTTTTCCGGCTAACCTTGCATGCAGTCAATCTTTTCCATAATTTGAGAAGGAACAACTGAAACAAGGGTTAAAACGAGTAAGGTAGCAAACCATTTCCACCAAAACGTTTCCTTCAGCATGTCTCTACCTCCTTTGTAGACGCTGTACTTCAGCACTGACCTTGTTTTTCAGATAGGCTCTGTATCTAAAAAGTAAAAAATGAAGGTTATAGACGACCGTTATTAACATGGTCATTTCTAATAGAGTGAGATGAAGAAATCGTTGAACCTGATTCACTTCAAGTAGTTCAAGTAGTCCGACCACAACTAAGGTAAGCATCACCACGGTTCCCACCGCAGAAAAAGCATTCATTTTTTCCTCGCCGAATTTTGATATCCCCATAATCATTAAAAACAGGAGGATTGACAGCCCACCTATCCCATAAAAAAACCATTCGATACTCATCATCTCACCTCTTTTCTTATCTCTAATTATAGTAAATCCAAGGCAATAAATAGCTTTCCTATCCTAATTGGTCAATTTTGTTTCCTAAACGGCTCAAGTAAACCGATTAAATGTTTAAATGAAAAACGCTATTACCTGTGTCGTGTATCGGTTTTCTTAATTCTAAACATCTCCAGTAGTCGCACTCGCACTTTCGACATAGTCTAGTGCTAATGAAAAAGCGACGAGTAAGTGTTCATCTGACCTATTTAAGCAATCAATCTCGTAAGAATCAGCCATTTTTAACCATTGTTTATTGACTGAACCAATTTGATGGCCGTTTTTTAAGACCTTAAACTTTGAAGTCCAGTTGCCTTCCATGGTAATATCTGAGCCCACGACTTCATATTTTGGTTTAAAAGACATCATTTTTTTTTGAATCAGAAGCTCTTGACCATCTGTTGTCCGCAAAAAGAACGCTGTGGACCAGCTTCTTAGTTTTTGAACCACTTCGGCTACTTGATTCCCCTGTATGTCATAGAGAAAAAAACGCTTCGAAAAGCTCATCAATTTCTCCTCTGCATAATACACATCATTTCCAAAAGCATCCTTAATATAAAAACGATCCTTCATACTCAATAATTTTTGTTTTACATATAGTTTTCTCATTGTTAGACACTCCTATTTTTTAATTGGATTCAACATAAACCCCTTGTTCTTATCTCTAATTATAGTAAAAACCAAAGTACAAAAAGCCTTTCTATCCTAATCGGTCGATTTTGTATCCTAAACGGCGAAAGTTTTCGACTAGATAGTTAAACAGCAGAGCCACCTCTTCTTGTTCAGTCGGTTTTTGACCTTATGTATTCTTTACAGTAAAAAGTTGCTAATCGATTCGTTCATCGACCAGCAACTTTTTCATTTTTGTTTATTGTGCTTTACTTTTTCTTTCATTTTTCATGATTGAAAGTGATTGTTTTAGTGAAGAGAAGAGTCCGCCTTCACTGTATACCAAAACATTTGATTTATACATTGCAGCAGAAAAGAACATTAAGATAAATGTTGAAATGATTAACACAACGACTGAAATTGCTGCACCAGCTATATCGACGGTTTCATTCGCCAATCGAATCGGCATGACATAAGAGGATAAGAACGGGATATAAGAAGTCACTCTTATCACGATATTGTTTGGATCAGCAGCGCCTAACGTCAATCCTAACATGTAAGCGCCAAGCGATAGATAAGTGACCGGCAGAATTGCTTTTGCCGTATCTTCTGCCTTGTTAACAAGTGAACCACATAAAGCCGCCAAAACAGAATAGATAAGAATGCCCAAAATAATGAAAATTGCTGTAAATCCTAAGAATGGGCCAACAATTTTTTGTAAGGCACCACTTTGCGTAAACTGCTTCACGAATTCTAAATCTTTAAACTTCATGTAGCCGGCACCAAAGATTGCGACATACAAGACAATTTGAGTAACCGCAACAAGTAGAACACCAATTAGTTTTCCATAAAAATGAGTCTGTGCTTTGGTACTAGATAAGATGACTTCCATAATTCGTGTGCCTTTTTCGGAAGCAATTTCTTGAGCAATAATTTGTGCATACGTTAAAATAATAACAAAAAGCAGAATCGTCGCTGCATAACTAACTAAGAACTGGATGTCGCTATTATCTTCCCCAATTTTCATTTTCCCAGAATCGTCAAAGCTGACCTTTTGCTTAACAAATTCTGCTGGCTGAGTCAAACTGGCTACTTCTTCAGCGCTTAAACCAAGCTGAGTTGCCCGTCCAGAAGATTGAAGAGAAGCAAGTAACTGTTGAAGAATTAATTCTGTACTTTGCCCCATAGAAGATTCACTGAATAATTCCCCTTTTACAGTTTGTGTCTGTTCATCAATCGTTAAGACCATGTAAGCATCGATTTTTTCATCGCTCAGTTTGGTTTGAGCCTTTTTTTCAGAATCCACCGCTGTAAATTCATAGTCAGATGATTTATCTTCAGCTAAAGCTTTGGCTAGTTCTGGTTTGTTTGAAACAAGGCCAATTTTATCAACAGTTGACATTCCTCCTGCAAAGCTCCCTGCTAAATAAATGACACCCATCATAATAAAAGGCACGAGAATCATAATTAAGAAGGCTATAGATTTTACATTTTTCTTATAAACGTCCGATGTGATAATCCAAAATTTACTCATTTAAGGCACCAGCTTTCATTTTAAATATTTCCTCTAAGGTTGGTGGTTGTTGATTGAACATTGGGATGTACCCAGATTGTGTCGCGCGAGCAAAAATTTCTTTCCCAGCTTCTGGATTCGATAAAGTAATATCGAGCGTTTGATCTTCTTTTTGAAGTACTTCTTTCACCCCTTCGACTGATTGGACTTCTTCTAGTGTTAAATCTGATTCCAAGAAGACTTTTGTTCGGCCAAACGATTGGCGGATTTCATGAACTACACCGTTTAATACCGTGCGTCCGTTGTTTAACATAATTAGGTGGTCACAGATTTTTTCAACGTTGTCCATATTGTGACTAGAGAATATTACGCAAGAGCCTTTCTCTTTTAATTCAATAATGCCATCTTTCAAAAGCTCAGCATTGACAGGATCCAAGCCACTAAATGGTTCATCTAAAATGATTAGCTTTGGCTCATGAATAAGCGTTGCAATCAGTTGGACTTTCTGTTGATTCCCTTTAGATAAAGATTTCACTTTATCCGTTTTTTTTCCTTTTACTTGGAATTTTTCCATCAATTCATCAATTTTGGGTTCAATCTCCTTTTTTGTTTTGCCACGTAACGCAGCAAAGTAAAGTAATTGATCTTGAATCGTAATTTTTGGATAAAGCCCACGTTCTTCTGGCAGGTACCCAATAATGTTGTAGTCTTTTTCGTTTAGCTTGTGCCCATTCCAAAGCACTTCACCTGAATCAGCTGTTAAGAAATCAAGAATCAAACGGAAGGTGGTAGTTTTGCCGGCCCCATTTTGACCAATTAACCCCATTATCTTCCCTTTTGGAATGGTAAAGCTAAGGTCATCGACTGCTGTGTAGTTTCCAAAAGTTTTTACTAAGTTTTTTACTTCTAACATATTTTCACTCCTCTTTTAAAATAATTCTCTAAATAGGTGCGTCACAATTACACTGATACTTCCACCTAAGAAACCGCCAAGAAGCATAAGGAGAATTACATCACGTAATTTTCGTTGTTTCTTGGCAAATACTTCAGGATTTTTGTAAAATTCTATTCTTTTTCCATACATCACCCGAGCAAAAAGAACATTAACTATGATGCCGATTGGCCAAAATGTAAAGAAAAAACCAATGAAATAAAGGAAAAATCGCGTCCATTCAGCTGACAGATTAGTGCCAACTTCATTTTTAGACATAATCAACAAATATATAAATACAAGCCCGACTGGAAGGGTTAAAAAACTTCGCATGATCCCCCAAACCCATTCTTTATGTATTCTGTCACGATAACTTTGTGGATCGGAGTAGATTGGGGTGGCCTCAAGGGAAGCCTCAAAATAGAAATACTTGTTTTTATAGGTGTAGATATTTTTCCATCCTGCCTCTTCGTAAAGAGACAAATAGTCAGGAATACTGGATTTGTCACCATCATAAAAGTCAATCGCAAACTGGCTGTCTCTAGGTGTTCCCCGTTTAAAAATTAGTAGACCTGTTCTTGATACTCGATCCAATGTCCATCCTTCATGAGCCTCTTTTTTTAACCTTGTTATCTCGTATTCAGGATAAAACATCACCCCATTGCTCATGACGTATTTTCGATCTTTGAAAATCATACTTCCCCTCCCTCCACTAGTAATTTTTGTCCTGCTTCAAAAAAGAGTTTTCTTCGCTGAATATCTTTTTTGAGCACTTCTTTACCTGACTCAGTGATTGTATAGACTTTTTTCCTATCATTTGTATTTTCCAACGTGATGTATTGGTTTTTTTGAAGTTTTTTTAAGATGGTATACATACTGGCTGGCCCAATTTCAACAGTCCCCTTTGTTAATTCACTGACTTCCTTCATAATTGCATAACCATGCTGTGGTCGTAGCAAAGCTAATAAGATTAAATAAGTAGAGTCTGTGAGTGTTTCATCCATGTATTTCCTCCTTATCTAGTCACTTCTATATATCATCATCCGATATATCAATAAATGATATATCTCATAACGATATATTACTTGACGATATATATATTGTCAAGCAATTATATGAAAAAGAATTATTACTATTGAATAACGATAGTTTTTTTATTAGCGCACCACCTATTCAGATGCTAAGAGGCTGGGCCACAACAACTTATAAAGTTATGGCCCAGCCTCTCTTTATCCGAATAAACGTTGGCGACAAAAGCAGATGTATATGTTTTATGGATCAATACGTATTCTTTTTGTGATCATTTTCTTGTAGCTGCTCTTGCGATTGAGTTAATGTCTTGTGAACACTCTCAGCGACATTTTTAGGCAAGCCAACTGCTTGTAAATCTTTAATGGTAGCTGCAGTGATATTTTTTAACGATTTAAATTCTTTTAGTAAGGTCTTCTTCCGTTTAGGTCCTAGTCCTTCAATCCCATCCAGTTTTGAAGCAAAGCTATTTTTGCTACGTAATTGACGATGGAATGTAATAGCGAATCGGTGAACCTCATCTTGAATTCTTTGAAGTAAAAAGAATTCTTGCGAGTTTCTTTCTAATGGAACAACCTCTAATGATGGCCCAAAAAGTAGCTCACTTGTTTTATGCTTGTCATTTTTGGCAAGCCCAGCAATCGGAATATCGAGTCCTAATTGATTTTCTAAGACATCCTTGGCTATATCCACTTGCCCTTTTCCGCCATCAATCAGAATTAAATCGGGCAGAGGAAGACTTTCTTTTAATACACGAGAGTAGCGACGATAAATGACTTCTCTCATTGAAGCGTAATCATCAGGGCCTTTGACCGTTTTAATTTTATATTTTCGATATTCATTTTTTGCTGGTCGTCCGTCAATAAAAACAACCATTGCTGATACAGGGTTAGTTCCCATGATATTTGAGTTATCGAATGCATCAATTCGTGTTGGAATTGGGATATTCATTGCATTTCCTAAACGTTCGACTGCGCCAATCGTTCGTTCTTGTTTGCGAACAATCAAATCAAACTTTTCATTTAGAGCAACAGCCGCATTTTTCCCAGCTAATTTTACTAGTTTTTTCTTTTCCCCTCGTTGTGGTTGAAGAACTTTGGTATGAAGTAAGGCCTCGACACTTTCTTGGTCGATATCGTCTGGAATCAGTACCTCTTTGGGAATAAAATGTTGGTTCTCTTGGTAAAATTGTCCGACATATGTCAAGAAATCCTCTTGTGCTTCGTTGTAAAAAGGGAAAATAGAGACATCGCGTTCGATAAGCTTCCCTTGTCTGACAAAAAAAACTTGAACACACATCCAGCCCTTGTCAACAGAATAACCAAAGATATCGCGATCGATTAAATCAGCATTGGTCATTTTCTGTTTGGTCATAACGGTTTCTATCGATTTGATTTGGTCTCGATATTCTGCTGCCCGCTCAAACTCCATGTTCTCAGCTGCTTCATTCATCTTTTTTTGTAAATCATCCTGAATAGCGGAGTGACCACCGTTTAAGAAACGTTTGATTTCTTCAACCATAGTTTTGTAACGAGCTGTCGGAATATCGAATATACACGGAGCCAAGCATTGTCCCATATGATAATAGAGACAGACTTCCTTAGGTAAAACCTTACATTTACGCAGAGGAAACAGCTTATCAAGTAATTTTTTGGTCTCATTGGCGGCTCCAACATCTGGATAAGGACCAAAGTAAAGTGCCTTGTCCTTCAAAACTTTTCGAGTAATTAAGAGTCGTGGGTAGTCCTCGTTAGTTATTTTAATGAAGGGATAGGTCTTATCATCCTTCAGCATGATATTATATTTTGGATCATTTTTTTTGATTAAGTTTATCTCTAGAAGCAAGGCTTCAATATTCGACTCTGTTACGATATATTCGAAATCCACAATCTCACTTACAAGTCGTTCCGTTTTTCCATCGTGACTTCCTGTAAAATAAGAACGGACGCGGTTTTTTAGTACTTTGGCTTTTCCAACATAAATGATCGTCCCATTTTTGTCTTTCATCAAGTAACAACCGGGTTGATCAGGGAGTAAGGCCAATTTATTTTGAATTCGTTCGTTCATCTTAATCCCCTTTTCTTATCTAAAGCTAGATTATATTATACCATGATTGTCAAAAAAGGGAGATGAAGAGTTCCTTTTGGTTGCCAACAGTCATGTTCAAATTACACGTTTAGCGAGTGCCTCATCTAAGCATATCATTAATAAAAATATAGACAAGAGACGCATGAATTCAGCTCAAGGTCATCAGTACTTGCTCAAAAGAGTTCCCTTGCAGTTAGTATGAATCCTCCCTATCTAGCTGTTATAGACCTTATAAAATGATTATTATTTTGCTTTTTTACTCAAATAAAAAAGCCTAGTCCGTGAACTAGTCAACGATCTAGGCTTTATACGTTTCGTTTATAAGTGTTTTGCAACCAATGCTTGTAATTGATCTTTTGAATGGACACCAATCAATTTTTCAACAACCTCGCCATCTTTTTTCAAAAGAAGTGTTGGAATGCTCATGACACCAAATGAAGCAGGTGTTTCCGGATTTTCATCCACATCCATTTTAACGATTTTTAATTCACCATCATCATACTCTTCATTTAATTGTTCTAAAATTGGTGCTTGCATACGACAAGGACCACACCAAGTTGCCCAAAAATCGATTAACACAAGACCGTTATCTGTTTCTTCTGCAAATGTTTTATCTGTAATTGCTTCAGTCATTATAAGAAACCTCCGTTTATTAAAATTAGATAGTAGTAAAACCTATAATTATATTATAGCACCTGTTGTAAATTCACTCTACTTATCTGCTTACAATAAGTAAGATGTGGTAGTCATCAACGCAATCATAGGCTAAAAAATTTTTTATTAGAGAAAACAAGTACATAGGTTTGTTTCGCTCGCACCTATTTTCTTGAATTTTTTTGCCAATCAAACCTTTAAGTTTCATTCAACTGTGTTTAGTTAAACTTCACGATAGTTGCCCCATTGCCGCCTTGATTTCCTGGTGCAAATGAATAACTTGCTACACTTCGATGATTCTTTAAGTAGTCCGTAATGCCTTGACGCAAAGCACCTGTCCCTTTTCCATGAACAATTGTTACTTGAGGGTAACCGGCTAATATCGCTGCATCTAAATATTGATCAACTTCGGCAAGTGCCTCCTCATAACGTTTTCCACGTAAATCTAGTTGATTGGGCACGTGACTACTTTCAGCAGAGCGAACGGAATGAATCACTCGTTGAACTGGCTCTTTTTGTGGTGTTAGTGGCGTCATATCGGATTCATCAACCTGCATTTTTAAGATGCCTAGCTGAACCTGCCACTGATGGGCACTCATTTTTTTCAGTAAGGTACCACGTTGACCATACGTTGTCACCATCACTTCATCCCCCACTTTCAGGGTCTTCTGCTCTTTGGCTTTTTTTAGTACCTTATTTTTTTGTAAATGTCCTTCGTTTTGATGAAGGCTAGCTAATTGTGTTTTCGCTTCAATCAATTGATGTTCTTTTACGCCAGATTGGCCGTTTGCTAGTTGCATTTTCCGAATATCAGAAATGATTTTTTCCGCATTCTCTTCGGCTTCTGCCACCACTTCATTGGCTTTCTTACGGGCTTTGGCTAATTCTTTTTCACGCTCATCAAAGAAGAAACTGTAGGCTTCCTTCAGTTCATCATGAAGGCGTTGCGCTTCATCAACGTAATGACGAACTTCTAGATATTCCGTCTCAGCCATCTTCCGTCGATTCTCCAAATCAGCAATCATTTCATTCAGATCTTGGCTTTCGCCATCCATAATTTGTTTGGCTTCATCAATAATCTGTGTATCTAAACCCAGACGTTTTGAAATTTCAAAGGCATTACTTCGCCCAGGCACACCAATTAATAAACGATAGGTTGGGCTCAAGGTGTCCACATTAAATTCCATACTGGCATTAATTGTATTGGCTCTATTATAGCCATAGACTTTTAATTCAGGATAGTGAGTGGTTGCCATCACATAAGCAGATTTTGCACCCAAGGCATCCAAAATTGAAATCGCCAATGCGGCACCTTCTTGAGGATCAGTTCCAGCTCCCAGCTCATCAAATAGAACTAAGCTATGTTCATTTACCTTTCCTAAGACATCCACAATGGTCGTCATATGAGAAGAGAAAGTTGAAAGACTTTGTTCAATTGACTGTTCATCACCAATATCAGCAAAGATTTCTTCAAAAATTCCCATCTGACTCTCTTCATCAACCGGAATCGGTAATCCTGCTTGCCCCATCAGTTGGAGTAAGCCTAATGTTTTGAGGGTAATTGTTTTCCCACCAGTATTTGGCCCTGTGATGACGACTGCCTGATAATCTTTGCCAATCGTAATATCATTGGCAACAGCTTTTTCTTGGTCCAATAAAGGATGACGTGCTTGTTTGAAAATCACTTGATTCTCTGGACTAACTGCTGGCACAATCCCTTTAATTTCTTTCCCAAAGCGGGCCTTTGCGTTGATTAGATCCAATTTCCCAATCACGTAAGCATTATGCAAGATATCTTGTCTATGAGGCACTAATTCTGCGGACAATTCTGAAAGGATTCTGGCCACTTCATTTCGTTCAGCAATTTGATGCTGACGCAGACGGTTATTGGATTCAACAATTTGTTTTGGCTCAATAAATAAGGTTTGACCAGACGCACTCTGATCATGGACCACACCCCCAAAGATACTGCGATATTCTTGTTTGACAGGAATCACGTATCGCTCATTTCGCATGGTGACAATCGCATCACTCAAGTATTTGGCATTTTTCCCACGCACAATTCCATCTAATTGTTCGCGAATCGTTTGTTCACTGCGACGAATATTTTGACGAATCACACGCAACTCAGGCGACGCTTCGTCCGTTACACGCCCATCCTCATCAATTGCAGCCTTTAGTCGCTGGTTCAAAGCTGGAATGGTAATCAATTCTTTTTTCCAGTCATACAAACGCAAAAACTCAATTTCACTATCTTCTAAATCATCTATAAACCGGGTTAATTCACTCGTTGTTGAGAGAACGCGAGCAACCTGTGCGAGCTCCAAGCCGTTTAGGTCAGCGCCAATCTCAATTCTTTTCATATGCGGACGGATGTTTTCAAGCTTTGGAATCGGAATGCCTCCACGTAATCGTTGAACTTTTAAACCGTCTTCCGTTTCTTGTAACCAAGCATCAATCACTTGCGCATCGCTAACTGGAACTAACTGATTCATCTCATCTGTTCCTTGAGCGGTAACTAAGTATTGTGCCATCATTTGTTTAACTTTATCGAAATCTAATGTGGATAAGATTCGGTTATTCATTCTTTCACCTACTTTTATAAAAATAATGCTTCTATTAAAACTGTCTATCTACCATTTATATAGGATCCAATCGTTTTCCTAAAAAGAGAGCAGGACAATAGTACGCCCCACTCGAAACTATTTCAAAATATTATTCACCCAAAGATTCTGAATCTGATTTGAAAATATCGGGGTATTTTCAACAATTGAGCGGGTAAAACCACTTGCACGGAATTGATTTTGAATAAAATCAATCGGTAATAAAGTTAATAGCGACAAGACTAAAAAGATGCCAATATACATCAATAAAGCGCTGACCACGCCACCTGCTACCCAATCAAATTGGTGCAGAATCGGTAGAAACGTTAAGCTGTGAGCAAACACACCAATTAAACGTGTCACCATCCAACCGATAAACAAAATCATCAGAAAGGCAATCGCAGCATAATAGGCTTGATCTAATTCAAGCCCCATTTCTTTTGTAAAGAAGACTAATTTCGAGTTCTCTGTTACAGAAGGATAGGGAATATAGAGTTCAAGCTTTGGCGCAAGCTCTTTATAGTAGAGACGGGCAGCAAGGTACGACAGAAAATAACCAACCGTATAGACTAGTTGGAGCGTGAGCCCTCTTCGTGCACCAGAATAAAAAGCAATTGCTAATAAAATAAAGATAAATAGGGTGACCATAAAATACTCCTTCCCACTATTCGTGAGCAGTTTTCTGTTGAATCTGACGTTTCCTGTTCTCATTTAGAATTTGTTGAGCTTCTACATGATTTTGAATTTCGACTTCCCCTTGGCCGTTTTTGTCTAACACTTCGCGAGCTTCGGCCTCAATCGCTTCGATACGTTTGACACGATTTTCTAGCTCTACTACGCGGATCGCCGATTGTTTTAATTCAGCAACCTGTTTTTCCAATTTAAGTAGCTTTTCTTGTTTTTTTAATTGGTCTGACATCGCGTTAATTGCTAAAAGAACAGAGGCTTGCTCCGTATCAATTTGTGGGGACATTTGTTTGATTTCATTTAGTTGATCATTGACAAGTTTGGTTACCAAATCCATGTGGCGTTTGCCTTCTTGTCCGATAATTGTATAGTTTTGTCCGGCAATAACTGCTTTATACCGTTTCTTTTCTTGTACCATGTAAATTATTCCTTTCTATCACAAGTCCAACACCTATTGTAGCATGAGTAAGTTTTGTTTGTGGCTTGTATAAGTTTAAAGTTTTGTTAAAATAGTTTGTGGTCTTTTGAAAGTGAGGCTTCCTGAATTCAAAAAAGTACAGAAGTCTTTTCACTTGGTTCGTCGTAGAAACTGACTGCCCTTAAATTATAACAGAAAATTCTATTTCTGCACGCTTACGCAAAAGATTTCCACCTATTTTACGTATATTTATTAAGAGAGATTGAAAAATATAAAAAAAACAGTAGTATAAAAGTACACTCCCTAAATAGATACCTGTTTAGAGGACTATTGGAATGAGGAATGAAAATGAACACAGTCGTAATTAAAGTATCGCAAAAAGTAATGAGTCAGATGAAGGAAGCCTATAAAGGTAATATACTAAACAAAAAGGTTCCCCATAGTGCGTTCGTCGTAAAAAAAGGTAGCACGACAATTACTGCCTATACTTCGGGGAAGGTCATGTTTCAAGGGGAATCTGCACAAAGAGAAGCGGCTGTTTGGGGTGAGGAAATTCCTAAAAAGAAAAAGCCGAGCTCTAGTAAAAGAGGAGCAAACGCATCTCTTCCCGAAAATCTCAGTCAGTTGTCGGTATTAGGGAGTGATGAGGTTGGGAATGGCAGTTATTTTGGACCTGTGACAGTCTGCGCAGCTTATGCAGACAAAGAACATCTTTCTGAGCTTAGAGAACTCGGCGTAAAAGATTCAAAAGCCTTAACAGACACTCAGATTCGTCAAATGGCTGAAAAAATCAAAGAATTAATTCCGTATCAATTACTCGTCGTGAATCCAGAAAAATATAATCAAATTCAACCTACTTATAATGCGGTTCGAATGAAGGTTGCCTTGCATAACCAAGCAATTGCCCTTTTATTGGAAAAAATTGCTCCAGTAAAACCTGAAGCAATCTTGATTGACCAGTTTACGCCCGAAGCAAATTATATGAAATATGTGGCTATGGAGCGGACGATGGTCGACCAAAGACTATATTTTACGACTAAAGGAGAACAATATCATCTAGCGGTGGCTGCAGCCTCTATTATTAGCCGGGCTAGCTTCTTGGACGAACTCGATAAAGCCTCAACAGAGCTTGGGATGACCATTCCCTCAGGAGCCGGTGCCAAATCAGACCAAGTAGCAGCAGATATCCTCAGAAAAGGCGGTCTTGAGTTGTTAAGAAATTATGCAAAGTTACACTTTGCGAACACTGAAAAAGCTCAAAAATTAGTATGAAAAACTACGTACGAAAAGTTTGTTAGACGAAACTTTTTGTACGTAGTTTTTTTATTATCGTAAAGCAACGATTCTATCTAGCTAAGTGGACAAGAGCGAATACTTAATGGTCTTAGTCTGCCTCTTCCACTTGGTAACGCAAAACAGTCTTTAATTTTTCTGGAGCTACTTTTCGTGGGTCCGATAGATAAATCTCACGATGAATATAACGTTCCATAATATTTACGCGCTTCAAGTGGTTTTTTTGTAAGTAAGCATCCATCTTCTCAAACGATTCTAATTCATGGTCGTAAGAACCCATATGTAGCATTTGAACACTCTTTCCTTCATGATACGCTTCAAGTGTCACCCCTTCGTAATGAGGATTCGGTTTTTTAATTGCTAATCTTTCTAAGCTGTCCAGTAAATTCTCTTGCGTAATAAACGGCAGCTGACGAATCATAATCTTGTATTCCAATGCGTCTTTGTTTAGAGACGCCCCTTTTGATCCATCACCTGTTGTCCAGATTCCTTCTAGCGGATAGACTACATACTCCATTGGTCGATCACCTAAAAGCCCTTTTTTAATACTCATTCTAAAGTCATAAGAAAGAGCATAAAGAGCAGCCGTTTGTTGCGCAAATAACTCTGAGTTTGGATTTCCTTTACCTGTCAAAACGAGGTATTTGTAAGTAGGTACCTCAACTATCTGTGGCATCGTTTTTGGTAAATAGATTATTTTTTCTTCTTTTCGCCATTCGTACTTCATTGATTTTCTCCTCAATTCCTGTGGTTTTTTTTGCGTTGTTCAATTTTGTTCATCAGTTGCCTATTTTTGAAAGTATGTTTTCCTTTCTCTTTAGTACTCGTATGGTAAAACTAAAGAAACTGTCAAAAAAGGTGAAGTCGACTAACTCAGTGATTCAATTTTTTGGTTGTAGTTCATTGAGCTTAGTCAAAGTGCTTATCGATAATCTTTCCCCCATGGAAAAAGAGTTCATAAACGAGTAAGTCCTCAAAATAAATTTTTTCAGTGCCGGAAAATTTGTCAAAATCTCCAGAAACATCCATCACATAGGTATATGCCTCTTTTCTTAACAGCCGAGGACCTCTATACGGAAGTTTCTCACTCGGATTCATTAGAGCTGATTTCAAAAAAGAGCTCTTAAACTTATGATCCAACACATCACCGTAATAGTTCATTGACCAGACTGGCTCTTTGTCATACCAAACGATTTCTTGCCCTGAGAAAGAATGTGTCCCCACATAAGAATCACGATACATGTATTTACCTTCTGCAAACTGTAAGTCATAGCTTTGTAGTCTAGAGCTATCTGTTTGCCCCGTATTGTTCGCATAAGTTTCACGCTTTGCTTTGACCAAAAATGTTAGAATATTCTCCAATAAATTTCTCTCCCATTCAATTTCTACTTCTTTACTAATCATGATACTCATCGTTTTTGTTCGTGTAAAGGGGAACAAGAAATCTTCTTATTTATTGTGGATAGTGTCAGCATTTTTAGAGAGGTGTAAAAAATTGCGTTCTTTACATTAGTTTAAAAGTCTGTTCGCTTTACATAACGAACAAACGTTCTGTATAATGATGGAATAAACATGATTACCATACAAGGAGTGAAGGCATTATGCAAATTAATTTACGACACTATGTGGATTCAGATGATTCTTCTTTAATTGAACTAGCTCAAAAGACAGGGATTTCTTACGATACATTACTTGATATGTATACCAAAAATGAATTTGATGAGAACGGCTTAAGTGTCACTGATTTGACCAATCTTATGATTGCTTTGGAGTTAACGAATATTAATTTATTAGTCCCAGGGATGAAGTAATTTTTAACCACGCAATAATTTGGGCGATGACCTTCTTTACAAACTCGCCCTTTTTGGCAGAGTAATTACAGTTAGATTGTTTTTTTATGACCAGGATTTCTAAATAAAAAATTAAGAACAACCCTTTTTTGAAAAGAAAAATTAGCCAAAGAGACTAATCTGTGTTATTATATGTAATAGGAATTTCGTTATGAACGTTATCGTTGCCTTTCGTCACTACAGAGAAAGGAGAATGCTATATGACATTCAATAACCAAAAATTAGAGTATCGAGTAACTTTAAATACAGAGTTAAACCTCTTTATTGTTTTTATCAAAGACGATGAAAATAAATTTGCTACAGGTACGACAATTGAAAATGCAGTAAAAGAATTAGAAAAAATCGCATAAGGAGTAATACTCTCTCATGGACAATGACTATTCATACTGACAGCACCTACTGAAAATAGACAGTAGGTGCTAATTTTTTGTCGAAAATATGAAATACGGCTCTTTGTCAGATGAGACGGATGATAGAAATACTTCGTCTAAATTGATGAATATACTTGATTTGATATACGAGATTTTTGCACTGCTAATTCCCCTATCTGAACAAAGAGTTAGAACAAAAAAATAGACCTCGCTTTAGGCTAAGGTCCATTTCATCTATTCTGGTGTTCCAATTATTGCAATGTAACTATCTATATTGATGACCCGCATTTTTTTTACATTAAATTGCCCGCGTTCATTGTACTTTCCTTGTACCTCCAAACGATATTTATGCATCGGCAAGCTCAATACATATTTTGATAGATAGCGGTCTTTGATGACGCAGTTAAGACACTCATCATTTTCAAACATCAATATTCCAGTTATGGGATAACTCCCATCCTTGAACACCTTCACATGAGTTAATAATCCAGTATGAGTTTCCATAAACAAAGTGTACGACGGAACGAACAGAAAGTCAAAAATGTGCAATGTTTAACAAAGCATGGCAGACATTTTTGACAGTTTGACACGAACTATAGTTTACGCTCAATTTCGTTTTCTATACGAGTTGTTTGGATAACAAACGCTCTAGTAAAAGGTTTTTTGAATCTCAATATCTTAAAATTCACTCGTTCATCTGCAGAAAAGCGTTGAATAGAGTAAGTCCGTCCATCATATTTGATGACATTTCCAGTACGATTCTGTTCCTTCAAATAAGCCAATTTACGTCGTTCCCAAATTTTGTAAGTCGAAAGTAAGAATGTCGTGTCCTCATTGCTAGTAAGATATTCTTTTGGAAAATAATCTTTCTGAGTATAGTCAGTCAACCGATCGATAACTAAGGTGACCAACAAATACATCACATAGAGTATACAAAGGAGAAGAAGAAAAGCGACACTGTGTACTAGCAAGTTTCCCTCATCATCGACCGACACTACCTTATTTCCTATTGCCAAATACATCTGATTCAAAAATTTCCATCTCATTTCTATAAGCGTATTTTCACGTTTTAAGAGAGTTCAGCCGATATTTAAACGACTCATCAGTCGCATATAGGCCCTCTTTGTGCCACCTATACTATAACTTTGGGTTTTATTTAGCAACTTGTTTGAAAAATCTTATAGCAATTTGAAGAAAGTGAATCTGAGTCTTTTTTATCACCATTGATTAACTCGTATACAATGAGGGGATCAAAAGATATAGTGCACAATACCAATGATACAAAAAGAAAAGATTGAACTACTTAAATCTGTTGGTTGGATAAAAGCTACCAAAGCGAAAGACTCCATATCAAAATGGAGAAGGTCGGTAAGCCTCCACAAATCCGCACAATGAATTGAATAAAGATACTGAGCCTGGAATAAAGGTGGAATAAAAAGGATGCTTCTGTACCTATCGTTTATTCGGATAAAAAATAAGCTAGGACATGACTTATGAAGTTATGTCCCAGCTTATTTTGTTTTGGCTCTATTCTTCTTCAGCCATGAAGGTGTTGAAGACTTCTTCAATCATATCCCACTCAGCGTCTGTTTCGATTTGTTCCAGTTCGCCTTCTGTTCCATCTTCGTTTTCGATGTATGCATAAGCTTGTAATTCTACATCTTCGTCTTCAGGAACGCCTGCTGGATATAATAATACATAGTTTTTACCAAATTCTTCTTGGCCATCAACCGTTAGAAGAATTTCATAAAGTGTTTCGTTCCCTTGATCATCTACCAAAGTGATGTGTTCATGTCCTTCGTGATCATGATCGTGATTATGGTCATGGTTGTGCTCTGTCATTCTATTTCCTCTTTTCTATTTAAGTTAAAATAATTGTTTGCCGGCGCCGTCTAGGTAATTTTGTAAAATCATGACTGCTGCTAGTTTATCAATCACTTTTTTTCTTTTCGCTCTAGATGCATTTGCTTGTTCTACCAACATACGCTCAGCTTGTACAGTTGTTAGGCGTTCATCTTGATAGGCAACCGGTAAATTAAATAGCTTTTTAATTTGATCTCCATAAGCCATAGACGCTTCGGCACGAGGCCCGATGGAGTTATTCATGTTCTTGGGTAAGCCAACAACAAAATGAGTGACCTCATATTCTTTCACTAGTTCTTTTAGTCGATCAAAGCCGAATTCTTCTTGTTCTTCGTTTATACGGATAATCTCGACACCTTGAGCTGTCCATCCAAGAGGATCACTCACAGCTATGCCGACCGTCTTTGACCCAACATCTAAACCCATGACTCTTATCAAATCACAACACCGTGGTCTGCTAAATAATGTTTGACCAATACTTCCATAATTTCATCGCGTTCATGACGACGAATTAGGTTACGTGCATCACGATAACGAGGAATGTAGGCCGGGTCTCCAGAAAGCAAGTAGCCCACAATTTGGTTAATTGGATTGTAGCCTTTTTCTTCTAAAGCCCGATAAACGATAGCGAGTGTTTCGCCAACTTCTTTTTTACGACTGTCGTCAAAATCAAAACGTACAGTTTCATCTGTAAAACCCATGATTCTACACCTCTCTCCTTAAGGTATCAATACCTTATACTCTTTCATTTTACTAGAATAAGTGGAAAACTACAAACAAATTCTTCTTTCCTAATCAAATTCTATTCTTTTATTTTTAAGATACAAAAAAAGTTTGAATTTATTTTGACTAAATTGTATTTTTTACGCTAAGATTCAATCGAACTCGTTTAGGAACCATTTTCATTAAAATGATAATTTTCCATGGAATTACAGAAAAAAACTTGTTTTTTCACCAAATATCACGTAGTTTTAGTAGAGTAATTCTGATTATTCGGAGGTGACTTTATGGAGAAAATTTATCAATTAATTCAACATGTAAAACAAGAAAAGACTTATCACCCCTATCTAATACCGACTGCAATGATTCTGATCGCTGCAGGGATTTTTATCCTGCCTCAGTTGATTCGACAATCGATGATTATGGGCTCGGATTCAATCTTTCATTTTAATCGTTTTTATGATGCGGCGATGCAAATGAAAAACGGTAATTTTCAATATTTTATTTCCATGTACGGCTTTCAAGAATCTGGTCGTATCGTTAATGCGTTGTATGGCCCATTAATGGCCTATGTTCAAGGGGCACTCGTTTTAATTAGTCCCTCGTGGTTTGTCTATCAGCTCTTATCTAATTATCTTTTGTATTCTATAGCGGGCCTGTCTATGTTTGCCTTTCTAAGAAAAGCCCGAATCTCTATAAATTATTCATTGCTACTGTCTTTATTCTATATGACGACTTATTCCATTCAATATTGGGTGATTCGACAAGGCTTTACCAGCTGGGGGGCAGCGCTACTTCCTCTATGCTTACTGCCAATCATAGATTTTTATGAAAAGAAAGAGATTTATCCTCTTAAATTAGGATTGTTCGTCGCACTTATGTTCCAAACGCATATCTTATCTAGTGCATTTTTGGTCATTATCTACCTACCTTTCTTTGTTTATGCTTTTATCAAAACAGAGCAGAAAAAAGAGTTACTCTACAAACTATTGTTATCGATTGGTCTATTTTTCCTACTAACTTTAAATGTGTCCTATGCTTTCATTCAAGTTTATGGGAAAAATGTACTTGTAGCACCCTTTGTCTATGAACATATGGCAAATGCGACAATTTTTAGAAATAGTGTGTATTGGTTGTTGACACCAAAAACCTTTATTTTATTGATTCTTTTCTTTTTATGGGGAATAATCAGTCGAAGACAAGTAACCACTCTACAAAAAATTACGCTAATAATCGCTACTTTCTTTTTTAGCTTGAGTACAATTGCCCCTTTTTGGGAATTTGTTCAAGAAAAGAAGTTTCCGTTTGTTGAATTAATTCAGTTTCCATTCCGCTTTTTTGTTCCATTCACTGTTTTATTTTTATTGAGTCTAGGTTTACTTTTACAAAAACACTATCGTTTTGGAATGAAGATGAAAATTATTAGCAGTCTCATTATTTTGATAAGTATGGCACAGGTATTGATTCTTTCCTCTGTTACTTTAAATCAATGGCAGGCAAAAAATTCTTACATTAATACGGGAAAACACACGGATTTGTTTTCGACGGATGCAACAAAAATTAAGTCTTCATTCTTTGACAAGGACCTATCTAAAGCTTTATATTATGCACAAAAGTCAACGCCGGATTATTTACCATTGATGAATAAAAGTCCAGAAAACAAATACGATGCCTATACCAAACATGTTGTAAAAAATAATGCAGGTTTCACTAAATCAGTCGAGGGTGATAATCTGGTCATTAAATGGACTGCAAGTGCGGCCGGTGACGTAACAGTTCCTGTCATCAAATACGCAGATACAAATCTCAAATTGAACGGGCGAGAAATTACCAAATCGCCTCTCAAGCTGACGACGATTGGGAATCCGATAGTTACTCAAGAAAAAGGTGAAAACCAACTAGTCCTGAGTTATCCTCATAAAAAATCTTCACAAATTGTCTTGATTCTAACAGGGCTGTGTTGGGCAGTCTCAATTGCCTTAATTCTGATACCAAAACGTAAAAATAGCCGCTAAAAAACTCGAAATCGTCGAAGCTGCAGTATATGCCCGCTCAGACGATTTCGAGTTTTATTTATTCTTTTTTTGCTTGGCCAGTTTGATAATCAATAGACATACCATCCTGCACATTATAGATGAAAACATTAAATTGGATTTCATTATCTTCTATGCTTCGGGCCTCTAATTGTATACCACGTGCTAACAATTCGTCCCCTTTAAAATATGGCGTTACTCGGTAGCGAACATGATGATTTGTCGTCTTGATATAATTCGTTATATCATTTTCATGCACAAGCATATGTGGAGAATTTAAGCTCCGTGTTCCAGTCATCAGGTTCTTCAAATTGTTATTTTGCCCAGTAAGTTGAAACCCGATTAAGTGACTTCGGTTGTACAGCCACTGATTGTCTCCCAATTTTTTTTGTTTCCAGCCTGTCGGGTTGACGTGTAGGGGTTCCCTTTTTTCAGTAGGAAATAAATCTTTTCCCAACATCGCATTTGCGACTCCGACTCGATTGTAGCGATCCAAATCCGAATAGTCTTCCCATGATCCTTTATCCAAGGCTAATTCTTCTTTTGTAAATGTTGGTTTGTTATTGTTTATCTCAATTTCTTGATGTTCTCCGTCATAACTTGGAACATCCACGAGCTGACTAGCTGTCGGTGCTTGATCAAATAAATGACTTAATTGCCCAAGAATATCGGGATTGTCTTGTGTCGTGTATATGCCTAATGTTCCTAAAACTAAAACCAGTAGACCAGCAAAAATTCTTTTTGGCGATTTTTTGATAGTTCTCTCTCCCTTTTTTTATAGTCCGTCAGAGGCTCTCCGCTCTTGGAAGGCTTCTCTCCTTTTTTAACGGTTGTTTCAAGTGCCATTAGCCCGTGATTTTCTCAAGAATAACCAGATAAATTTTGCTAGGGACCGCTTGATAAATTTACCTTTTTTTCTGTTAATTTGCAAGGGATAATTTTGTCTAGTTGACGTTCAGTCCGTTTCTTTTTTGCATATGTGTAATTTTCTAAGATTGACTATTTTCCCTTTCGTATACTTGGTCTATCAATTAGAGAAACAGATGGAGGTAATATCAAATGAAAAAGGTCATCCAAATCTTTTGGAAAGAGAATCTGTTTGTTGGAATCTTATTAATCGGCGTATCAATCACACAAATTATCGCGAGTTTGATGAATGTTTCCATGTTAAACGCATTAATTAGTGGCAAGCCAGAGAAGTTTGTCGAAGGATTAATAAAAATGCTTTTCGCCTACTTTTGTTTTTTGATATTGACTTATTGGCAGGTTAAACAAATCAGTAAAGTCAAACAACTAATGGCGACTCATATTCGTGAAGCACTCACGACCAAACTATCTAAAACGTCTTATAAAGAGTTTCATTCACGTCAAGTCGGAACCTATGCCTCTTGGTTGACCAATGACTTGACGATGATTGAGTCAGCGGGTTTTGACAGTTTTTATCACATTGCCGCAGGGTTGATTGGAACGACGCTATCTATCTTAACGCTCTTCAGTTTTCACTGGAGCTTGGCGGTTTTTTCTATCATTGTTGGTGGACTCCTTTTATCGCTCCCCAAATTATTACAGAAAAAAATGACAGCTGCCTCATCTGCCGTCGCTTCGGAAAATGAAACATTTTTATCTAAAGTATCTGACAGCTTGGCCGGTTACGATACCCTGTATGTCTTTCACTTACTGTCAAACTTGCCGAAACGAACGGTGGCTGCCTCTCAAAAATTAGGAGATAAGAAAAATAATCAAGCATCTGTCATCGCCAAGGTAGCTGTGTCTGGTGCGTTAGGAAATATAATCGGTCAGCTGGGAATCCTTGCACTTAACGGTTCTTTAGTGATTTTAGGAAAGATGACGGTTGGTACGATTACCGCTACAGGAAGTTTAGGGGGAACCATTTTTAATACATTAGGCAACTTGACACAACAAATCGGGGCGATTCAATCAACCAAGCCTTTGTTTGAGAAATTTGACAGTATTCACTGCATGACACCACAACCGACTGAAACATTCTCTTTAGAAACGGGCTTTGATTTGGTCGATGTTAGTTATGCTTATGGCGAGAAAACGATTCTGAATCGTCGAACACAAAGATTTGATTTAGGGAAAAAGTATGCAATTGTCGGGGAAAGTGGTTCCGGAAAGACAACTTTATTGAATATTTTAAATGGAAAGTTGACCGATTATACTGGAACAGTTCAATTAAATAACCAAGATTTCCAAACCATTCCGCTAAAAACGCTCCATAGTGAACTCCTCTATCTCGACCAAACACCCTATCTTTTTACTGGTTCTGTGCGAGAAAATTTAACACTGGGAGAAGATTATTCAGAGGAAGCCTTAATCAACGCGCTACAAAAAGCTGATTTATGGCAAATGATTGAAGCCCTTCCTGCAAAACTAGAAACCTCAGTTGGTGAAAATGGCCGATTGTTTTCAGGCGGACAAAAACAACGACTAGCTTTGGCTCGAGGCTTTCTACGTGAGAAAAAAATCATTTTAGTTGATGAAGGAACCGCTAATTTGGATGAAGAAAGTGCCTTGAAAATCGAACAAACCCTTATGAAACAAACAGGTGTCTTGATTATCATGATTACCCATCACCTAAGAGATGCGGTGAGAAATCAGTTAGACGAGATTGTTGATTTGTCGAACTGAGTGATAGAAATGCAAATAGAGCTTGAGGCAATCGCTAAAAAGACGACCTCAAGCTCTGTGTTAAACGTTCGGCTATCATTTCTCTATAAACAAGTGAGTGTCTTCCAAGTTGTTGTCGGTCAACACAGAGTCTATATATTTTTTAAGGAAAGGATCATACTTTTCAAGTGTTTGATAAGCCTTTCCTTCTTTGATTTGCGCTATTTCTTCGGGGGTTCTTGCGTCTTTTCCTGTGAAAAATTCTTCATTGAGCTGGCCGACTAGTTGAGCAGCTGCATCCAAATCCTTTTCATTAGGAATGTCTTTATCTAACAACGAACCATATGCGAGAGCTTCCCCGTCCTTAACAAACAATTTTCTGAGGTAAGCTTGATGTTCCAGTAATTTAGGATCTATCTGGTCGGTCTCTTTTGCCCAGCTATCGACGTCAATTGTTTTTCGAGTATATTCAATCCCCTGCTCACTTACAGCCACCTCACCAAACCCATGATCAATGATACTGTAGGAGCTAGTAACAATTTCGGGAATCGTCACGCCGTCAATTGTTTTTTCAAGAATGTCTTGTGCATGAATATGTCCTGAAAAGACAACAGCAACGTGGTATTTCGCATAGAGCGTTTGAACCTTGTCAACGTCATTAATCACAAAACCACGGCTCACACCTGCATTATGTGGGTACAAATTGTGATGCATAAAGACGATTGGGCGTTTACCATCCGCGACTGTTTTCTTGAATTCTGCTTCCAACCAAGCCATCGTTTCCTCTCTAAATCGCCCACCTGTAGCAGGAGCACTTTTACTTGGCTCTAGAGTATATTGATTACTATCCAGAAAATAAAAATCATACTCTGATGTCCCAGCTTCCTTATAACTTAAAGAATGCTTATCGTAGTTATCAGCCCCGTTATAACCCATATCTTTAAATAAGTCCCGAAAATCATCCGGCGAAATTTGTTTTGTTTTTAACTGTTTATCATCTTGATATTTTCTCGCCCAGCCATCATGAATATCATGGTTGCCAGGAATCACACGTACCTTGATCTTTTTTTCAGTAAGTGGCGTCAATAATTCGACTAGTTTTTGTGCACTAATATATTCACCATTTAAAGTGAGATCACCGGTTAATACAATCTCATCAGGCTTTTCCTTCAACGCTTTGTCCACAAGCGCTTGTAAGCTTTGTTTTTGGTAGCGTAAATCTTTACCTGCCGCGGTACTTTCAATAAAGGAAAATTCACTACCATCATCATATAACTCAGGAGCAATCAGATGATTATCCGTCAACACCCATAGCTTAAGATTTTTCGGTGGTTCAGTCGCGGGTGTTTTTTTTGTTAATGATTGGAAAATAAAGAGTCCGGCTAAAATAATGACCAGTCCCATTAGCGTGACGACAACTTTCTTTTTTGTTACAAATTTTTTCATTTGCTTCATCCTCTATCTATTAATTACGATTGATTAACAATTTAATAACAATCACTGTTTCTAACTATTTCGAACTTCTTATCTAGTATAATAGAAAAAAGTGCTTTATGGGGGAAAGTCTATTGGGAAAATTAAAATTCATTGCGTTTCAAGGAGCCTTAGATGCTTGGCGCAATCAAACATTTAGCCGAATAATGGTTATCTATGGGTTTCTCTGTACGCTGATTTTTGGTGTTGGTGGGCGTCTTTATCTAAATGTTTTGTATTCATTAGCGGTGGAAGAACAAGTACCAGACGCAGGTGGACTTGTTAATACTCGACCAGATTTATTGTTTATTTTGAGGATTCTAGAGAAAGGCTTACTCTTTCTTTTTCTTATTTTTATAGGTCTAAGTTTTGCTTATTTTATCACGCTTTTAGTAAAGGAATTCATTCAGCAAAAAGAAGAACTCAAAATAAAAGCATACATAGGAACCTCTATTCTAGAAAATTCTGGGATATTTTGGTTTAGCTACAGTCTCCCCTACCTTATTGGGGAGCTAGTCGGTTTTTTTCTGAGTCAGATGATTTATTTAGTTGTCATTACACTGGCAAACAATCAACTTAAAGGCTACCTGTTACTGCCACGCTATCCATTTATTTGGATTGATATCCCTCTATTTCTAATACTTGGCCTCTTTGTTTGTAGTACATTTGGGATGATTCTACGAAAGATTGGAGGGATAGAAGATGAAAAACTGCCAGAAACCGATCTTTTTGTGGATGAGCGTTAGTCTCCTTCTATTATTATCAGGTTGCCAGCCGATAGAGAACTGGAAAACAGTCGGTACAAGAGAGCCAGTTGAGACAGGTTTGTCGGTGGAGAATAATCGTTTATATGAAACACCAACTTTGTCTTTTCAGACTACTTCTGTAACTATCCAGTCAGCGGTACAAAATAATAAACAACTGATGGTCTCTTTTGATTGGGTCAATGAAGGAGAAATGCCACAAACATTTGTTGAGTGTTATCAATACTTCACTATTTATGCAGATGAAGTACCGCTTGAGCTTATAGATGAGTCTTACGCATCAACTAAAAAAAATGCGCCAGGTAAAAGTCAAAGCCTTACCTTTACCTTCACTTTTGAAAAAAACGACGCAGAGATACTCTTGTTTGAATATAAACCTGCAACGGAACCAGCCAAACGTTATAGTTGCTTTTTGGAGGAATAGTTGCGAATAAAAGAGGTTAAGAGATATTTACCTCTTCTAACTATTTCGGCGCTCTCAAAATGAAGACATCAACCCTCTTTTAAAAAATAAAAAGTAAGATAACAAAACAGTGGAGCCAAAAAATTCCTTTTCTAGCTCCACCGTTTCCTTTTATTTTGCTCGCTCACTTAAAGCTTTCTCTTGACTCTAAGCGGGTGACGGGAATCGAACCCGCGACATCAGCTTGGGAAGCTGGGATTTTACCACTAAACTACACCCGCATAACAATGTTAGTATACGCCTCACGAAATAGGAGCGCAAGAGTTTTACTTTCAGAATCGCCTTTTTACGTATATCTGTAGTAAAATGAGGAAACAAATGGAAATTTAGATTGGAGGCTTTCACTTTGGCTGAACAAGTGACTGAAAAATTACTGGAAACTTGCTTATTAGCAGGGAAAATTATGATGGAAAGTAACGCCGAAATGTATCGTGTAGAAGATACGATGAGTCGCATCGCTTCAGCATCTGGCAATTATCGTTTGGTTAGTTATGTCACCCAGACCGGTTTATTTGTCGGGCTTGATCAATCGTCAACTATTCGGATGCAACAAATTACGAATCGTTCGATTAACTTAGATAAAGTAGTTAAAGTGAACAACCTCTCTCGTGACTATGTGGCGGGTCAGCTCAATTTGAATGAGCTTTTACAAAAATTAAAAGAACTGGATAAGGAACAACTCTTTTTCCCGACTTGGCTTCAAATTGTCAGTGCAGCAATCGTCAGTGGTGCGATTATGATTTTATTTGGCGGCACGTTTCGCGATCTTCCGATTACGTTATTGATAGGTGGCCTGGGGTACACCTTCTATCTCTACGGTCTTCGTTTTTTCCGTATTCGTTTTTTAGCAGAATTTCTGGCTTCATTATTTATTGGTTTTGCAGGGATTTTTTGTGCGCGTATGGGGTTAGGTGTCAGTGAGGATATGATTATTATTGGCTGTGTCATGCCCTTGGTTCCTGGGGTTCAAATCACCAATGCCATTCGAGATTTACTGGCAGGCCACTATTTATCTGGGGTCTCTAGAGGAACAGAAGCATTGATGACGGCTTCGATGATTGGTTTTGCGATTGCCTTTGTTTTTCAATTTTTAGGTTAGGGGGAGACAATAAATGATATCACTAATTATACAAGTTATCTTTAGTTTTTTAGCCACTGCTGCCTTTGCGATTATCACGAATGTTCCTAGGAAATCTTTAGTGTACTGTGGTTTAGCCGGAGTAGCTGGTTGGGTTCTTTATTGGGGCTGTCTTCAATTGGGCGGCAATGCTGCACTAGGTTCTTTGTTAGGTTCCTTAGGTGTTGCCTATGCTAGTCATGTTTTTTCGCGTTGGTTAAAGATGCCTGTGACGATATTTAATATTCCTGGTATGGTCCCTCTAGTTCCTGGTGGATTGGCTTATCAAGCTGTTCGCAACTTGGTTGTTGGCACCTATCAAGAAGCTGTTACAGCCGCTGTTCAAGCAGTTATGATTGCCGGTGCGATTGCCTTAGGGTTGGTTTTGTCTGAGGTATTTAATCACAACATTCGCAACTTCAAGGTCAAACGAGAAGCCATTCTCAAGCTGCGAATAAAAGAGAGAAAAACGAAGAAAAAGTTTCCTTTACAATAAAAACACGGACTTTCTTAACTGTTTTTGTAGGGACCGTCAAAAAGTTAACGCGAAAAACTTTGGCTCTTTGTCAAGGCGTATAAGTAAGCACACCAGTAAAGACGTTGGCTCGTTTGCCAGAGATCGTTTCTTTAGATAAGGAGTCCTTTACAAAGTAGAGGTTTGAATCTTTTATAGTTAATAACTTTTTTATTAATTCACTTGTCTCTTCCTCTGTTTTTCTGTTATCTTAGTCATAGGCATTTGGTTTCTCCTTCTATATTTTGTTCAGCGACTTAATTATAGAGAAACCAAATGCTTTTTGTTATAAAAAAATTTGGTGTTCCTACTCATTTTTTTGAGTAACAACACCAAATATTATAGAGTCCAAACTTTTGACAGTCGAAACAAAAAACATTAAAAAAAGTCCGTGTTTTTTGCGTAGATATTTTAGAAGGAGCGATAGACATATTGATTTTGAGGTGCTGAGATAGAAGTCACTTTTTCTGCCTCGACAAAAGGTAAGGTTCGTTTAAAAGGTTGATAGTATTCAGATTGAATTTTCCCCTCGATATGCACCCAAGTGTCATTCTTATAATTGGCAGAATTAGGGAGCTTCGTTCGAAGACCAAACACACCAGAGTCAGCGACGCAATGAATAATCCCAAAACGAAACACAAATGAGTCGCTCGATTGCTCATTTTTAGCATTGTAGATAAACCCGTCATAGGAAACTTGACGTCCGATAAAAGCACTCGGATAGTTATAAATAAGCTCCATGATTTCCAAATAGTTTTCCTCTGTAATTTTGAGTGTCCCTTGTTGGTCATATTTTTTTAATAAGGTATCCATCTGTTCTTGATAGTCAGAGGCATTAAAATAAATACTGGTGTCCGGTTTTAGATACTGTGTTTGAACATCGGGATCACCAACTGATTCTTTACTAATTGGAAAATTAAACCCCTTCGCCTCCACGATAGTTGTATCTAAGCTAATGGTTGGAAAAAACAAGCCAACAAGGATAGGTAGGGCTAATAACAGATAGGCACTAACCTTTTGATAGCCTTTAGTTAAGTGATGATCATGTTCATCTCCTCCATGCTCATGGTGTTCGTTTTCTTTATTGCGTAAGACAAGCACTAATTGAACAATTGCCAATACGAATGCTAGGACCATCGATAAAATTGCTAGGTACTGATAATGCACATTGATATACTGATCCAGTTTGCCAGAGATCTGGAGGTAGGCCATTAATTCAAAATAACCTGCTAAGATAATAAAACGAAACATCGTACATCCCTCCTAGACGATCATTGCGTAGCCAAATACAACTACAGCAATGATTCCTACTAATGAAGCAATAAATTTGCCACTAAAGTAACGCTTCATCATTAACAGATTTTTGATATCAACCATTGGACCAAACACTAAGAAACCTACAACAGGACCCGCTCCAAATAGACTTAATAGAGAAGAGCCGATAAAAGCATCCGCCTCAGAACAAAGAGACAGGATAAAGGCCATAAGTAACATGATAAGCACTGCTAGAATTTTTGTTGAAGCAAGGGTCATCATCCAGCCAGTTGGCAGATACGTTTGCATAGCTGAGGCAATCAAGGCACCGATCACAAGGTAGCGACCAGTATCAAAAAATTCATCCACACCATGAGTTAGCATATGACTGAATTGATGAAAAAAATGATTTTTTTTATGTGAATGATTTGCGTCTGTTTCATGCGTATGTGTATGAGATTTTTGTTTATCCCCTTGTTCTTTGTGTTCGCTATTGTTTATCTGGTTGGGTTCAATCAAAGGCCTTTTTAGAATGGTTGATTTGTTAAAATAGGCTAACCAGATCCCCACAACCATAGCAATCAAAAAGCTTCCTAGCATGCGCCACAAGGCAAATTTAAATGAATTTCCAAACGCGATAAATGTTGAAAAGATAACGATTGGATTAATGATTGGCGCCGTTAGCATAAAAGCAAAGGCCGTATAGACAGGGACGCCTTTTTTTACAAATTGATTGACGATGGGGACAATTCCGCATTCGCATGAGGGAAAGAAAAAGCCCATTAAACAGCCAATGATAATGGATAATAGCTTATTTTTTGGTAAAAGCTTCTGTACCCGTTCAGGTGTCAAAAAGACATGAAGCGCGCCAGAGATTAAGCAGCCTAACAGTACAAACGGCAAAGCCTCTATGACGATGGATAAAAATATAGTGCTCATCTGTAAAACAGAATGAGGAAGTTGCTCAAACATTCTTTTCCCCCTCGTAACTTTCTTTTTAAAAACGGAATAACTATACCCTTTTTTAGCCAAAAGAACAAGACCGTTTTATTGATTCTGGTTAAATTTAAGCAAATCAGAAAAATTGACTTTCTTTGGCAAACCTTGTAAATTTGGCGTAAAGGAGGTCGGAGCGTATGATTCAACCCAAACAACTAGTAGAAGCACTTGAAACAATTAAACAAGCCCCTGTCTCGCTGGTCTATATTTCTCGTGAAGATTGTAGTGTCTGCCACGCGATTCTTCCCCGAGTAGAACAGCTGCTAGAGAACTTCACCATTCCGGCCTACCAACTGGATGCAGAGTTATTTCCTGAAGTTGCCAGCGAATTCCAAGTAATGACCGTGCCGGCTCTGATGATTTTTGCTCAAGGCAAAGAATTGCAACGTCAAGCTCGTTTTATTAACCTGAAACAAGTCGAAGCGTTACTTATAGAATTAATAGATGCCCCCTCTACAAGCTACGAAGAACTCTTCAAATAGTCAGATAACACCGTGCCACAAAAAATAGAAAAAAAAGCTAGGACAAGCCGAGGCTGCTGAAAAACACTCACAAAAAAACAGTGGAATTCTTCAAAAAAAAAGAATTTCACTGTTTTTTGTGTATTTTCATAATAATAAAGGGAATCTACCCTCTATTTCCCCGTATTTTCCTTTTCTAACTTGATAATTCGTTTCATATTAGCTAAAAACAGCGTACTCGCCCCTTGGATGGTCATCCCTAATAGACCACAGCTTTGTGCGGTTCCATAATTGTATCGACCTTTCAACTCCGCATTCTTAGCCTCTATTTTATACCGCTCTTTATAAAGCTCTTTAAATTCTTCGGTTTCCATATAATCCATATGAGCGATATGTGTATCTGACTTTATTTTTACTGAGAAAGTTTTTGTTTTCGCTCCATCAGTATAACAACCCTCGCGAAACGGACATCTTTTGCATTTTTCCACGTCAAAGAAATAGGCCTCTACACGCGAGTCTACTCCCTTTTTATCGCATTTACTTCCTGACTTTCTCTTTTTAATTGCCATGTGTCCTGCTAGGCAAACATACATTTCTGCATCTTTATTGTACGCGAATTTATCCTTGTTTTTTCCATTCCCATGAGTGACTGACTTACTTAACTTCGATACTAGTTTCATTCCGTTTGCTTTTGCGTAATTCAAATTATCCGTCTCTGAATACGCACCATCTCCAATAATTGCCTTGACTTCAATCCCTGCATGTTGGCTTTTTTCGACGAGTGTCTTCATTTCTTTGCCGTCAGGTTTTTCGCCACTGGTAATCGTCGCGGCTGTAACGATTCGTTCAGGAGTTAAAGCAAGGTGTGTTTTGTAGCCAAAAAAAGCGGTGTCCGCCGTCTTATGCCCAACTTTTGCCTCTTGATCTTTAGAAAATTCAAACGCTCCCTCTGTTTCTTCGATGCCTTCTTTTAAGTAATTCATTCGCTCCATCACGGCTGTGCAGTTATCAAAACCACCCTCTGTTTCAATCACTTTTATCACTTCATTTGCATAGTGGAGGGTGTCTTCAAGGATCCCCGTATGTTCCTTTTTCTTTGGCATTTTTTCTTTCATTTGAGGGGCAACAGCATACACGGCTTTTCTTACTTCTTTCGCTCGTTTGATAATTTCTTCTCTTGGCGAAACGTGTTGGAACATGGCATTCGAGTGGGTAGAATCTTGAATTAATTTATTTTCCACTTCAATTACGCCTTTGTCCAAGGCGATTTCGACAGTTTTTGTGAGAAGTAAGTCCAATAGATTCGTATTTTTCAAGCGTAGGTGACGGAACTTAGAAAGTAAGCTAGGAGCCATAAATTCAGTTTCTTCTGGTTCATATTCTAGGAAGTATTTCATTTGCATATCCGTACGTAAACGAGCAATCAAATCGCGGTCTGATAGCTTATACGAGGTTTTTAATAAGATTAGTTTAAAGAGGAGAATGGGGCATTCAGCTGGCCGACCAGCTGTTTCTGAATAATTTTGTTTTACTTCAGCATAAATAAAAGAAAAATCAACCGTTTCATTGATTTGTCTCCAAAAATTATCCTTTTCAATCAAAATATCATATAAACCTGAATACATGCCTACTTCTAAGCTCGTTTGACGTCCCTTATCTAGCATTTAAAACACTCCTTCCACTTCTTCTATTATACCAATAAATGGCTATACAATGGGTTTTTTATACAAAAAAAAAGAAAAATAGACGTTTTCTCAACCACTATTTTTCTTTATTTTTGTAAAATTGTCAGAGACTTTTTCAGCAGCCTCGGACAAGCCTTCTCTTTCTTCAGTACCTTTACTCAAGAAAGAGGGATCGTCCTAGCTTTTATTTTGTTTCTTCATTTTTGGTTAATGAATTATCAGAATGTAAGAAATAAATCAACGTTTGTAATTCATTCGTCAAATCTACATTTTGAATCAACACATGTGCTGGGGCAGACAAACGTGCTGCCGTAAAGTTCAGAATCCCTTTGATCCCTGCATCTGCCAGATGATTTACAACACCTTGCGCTCTATCAGCTGGAATCGTTAGGATTGCTACTTCAATTTGTTGAATTTTGATTTGTTCCATCATATCTTCCATTGGATATACAGGAATGCCATCGACAATTCGACCAACGATATCATCATTGACATCAAAGGCACAACTCACACGAATGCTGTTACTTTGATGAAATTTATACTTTAGTAAGGCGCTTCCTAGGTTCCCTACCCCAATCAAAGCGACATTTGTTAGCTCATCATCATTTAATGTTTTCGCAAAGAAATTCATTAAATCTTCAACATCGTAGCCGTATCCTCGTTTGCCCAACTCTCCAAAATAAGAAAAGTCTCGGCGAATTGTTGCACTATCGACTTGAACTGCTTCACTTAATTCAGTTGATGAAACCTTTAATTTTCCTGCATTATGTAGAATTCGTAAGTAACGATAATATAGTGGTAACCGTTTTGCGGTTGCTTTCGGAATTACTTGATCTTTCACAATTACTACCTCCATTAATAAAAATATACCAAACAATATATACATCATAACAAGTTTTCATTCTAAAAAGCAATTCCTTCGCTTAAAAATTGTGAAATTTTTTCAAAATGGTCAAATTCTAGAGGATTGCTTTCATCTCGCGAGTCCTTTGAAAATATGATACACTATGTGAAGGTATCTTCTAATTAGTAGAAGGTAAATTTCACAAGCGGAAAAGAGGATTCCATGATTTTATTACAAGCCAATCAAGTGGCCCGCTATTTTGGTGCAGACACTTTGTTTGAAAATATACAGTTAGAGATAAGTACCGGTTCGCGCACTGCCTTAGTGGGTCGTAATGGAGCGGGTAAATCAACTCTTTTAAAAATGATTGCTGGATTGGAAAGTCCGGATGCCGGAACGATTTCAAAAAATAAAGCCGCAACTTTAGGCTATTTAGCACAGGATACAGGGCTAGCTTCTGAAGAAACCGTCTGGAATGAAATGTTAAAAGCGTTTGATGAGGTACGGCAAATGGAAGCACGTATGAGAGAAGTTGAACTGAGAATCAGTCAGCTACTCCCTGATGCTAGTAATTATGACTCAGTGATGAAAGAGTATGATCGTTTGCAACATGAGTTTGCAGAAAAAAACGGTTACGGCTATGAAAATGAGATTCGTTCAGTTTTGCACGGCTTTCAGTTTGATGCGTCCTTTTATGATAAACAAATTACGACTCTTTCAGGGGGGCAAAAGACCCGTCTAGCTTTGGCAAGAATGCTTTTACAAAAACCCGATATTTTAATCTTGGATGAACCGACCAACCATTTAGATATCACCACATTGGCCTGGTTAGAAAACTATTTACAAAATTATACGGGTGCCTTGTTAATTGTCTCTCATGACCGTTACTTCTTAGATAAAGTAGCCAGTGAGGTTTATGAGTTGAGTCGCAAAAAAATGCGTCGCTATAAAGGAAATTATTCACGATATCTAGAGTTGAAGGCTGAACAATTAACAACAGAATGGAAAGCCTATGAGAAACAGCAGACAGAGATTAACAAGCTGGAAGATTTTGTTGCAAGAAACCTTGTGCGTGCTTCGACAACCAAACGAGCGCAAAGTCGCCGAAAAGCATTAGAAAAAATGGACCGAATGGAACGTCCTCAAGGAGATGAAAAATCTGCGCACTTCCTTTTTGATATCGAGCGCCCTTCAGGAAATGTCGTGTTACAAGTAGAAGATGCAGCGATTGGGTATGATGCACTTCAGATTCTTGCGGAGCCTGTTAACTTAGACGTTCGTCGAAAAGATGCCATCGCCCTAGTTGGACCAAATGGAATTGGCAAGTCAACCCTTTTAAAATCAATTATTGGAAAATTGCCTTTTATTAAAGGGAGTGCGCATCTCGGAACGAATGTCACGATTGGGTATTATGATCAGGGACAAGCAGAACTTCATGGCAATAAAACGGTCTTGGCAGAGCTGTGGGATGAACATCCAACTACTCAAGAAAAAGATATTCGTAGTGTCCTAGGAGGTTTCCTTTTCTCGGGTGATGATGTTGAAAAGACCATTCCTCTATTAAGTGGAGGCGAAAAAGCAAGAGTCGCTTTAGCCAAATTGTCGATGAATAAAGAAAACTTTCTGATTCTTGATGAACCAACTAACCACTTAGATATTGATAATAAAGAAGTCCTTGAAAATACCTTAATTGATTATGAAGGAACTTTGTTGTTTGTTTCCCATGATAGATATTTTATCAACCGTTTAGCGACCAAGGTTATTGAATTATCAGAGACGGGTAGCAAACTGTATTTGGGGGATTATGATTATTACCTAGAGAAGAAAAAAGAGGAAGAAGAAATTGCTGAGCTTCTTGCAAAAAAAGAAGAGGAAAAAGCCCCTTCTACGCCTAAAAACGCGTTCTACCAAAATAAGGAACAACAAAAGTTGGTTCGTAGTCTCACACGAAAAATTACTCAAATTGAGGAAGACATGGCTAAGCTTGATACATTGATTGAAGAGTTAGAAGCTGAAATGGTCAAACCAGAGTTACTTGACAATCATGTTCGTTTAATGGAACTGAATCAAGAGTTGGAAAAGGCGCGTCAACAACAAGAGGAGTTATTAAGTGATTGGGAAAATACCAGTCTTGAATTAGAAGAACTGAATTAACTAGAAAAGCTAAGGATCTTGTGCAGAGATTCTTAGCTTTTCTTTAAGATAGTTAGAAAACTATTAAGGATTCACCTATTCTCACCTATTTCTCTTTTTCTATTGTTAAATTAGACTAGATCTTACTTTACAAGGAGATGATCACATGAGAAAAGTCAATCCACGAAGGCCTTATAAGAAACGAAAAAAGAAAAGTCCGATTATTCTATTGTTTGTCTTATTGCTACTTGTCGGTGGCGTCTGGGCGTTAGCCAATACAGATAACCCCTTATCTATTCACTCATTTCAAACCATATTTCATTCAGAACAAACGCAGCAATCATTCGGAAAACAAGCAAATGATTATTTGAAGAAACAAAAGACAATCGCTCAGACGCAGCCCTATCCCTTGAATCTACAAAAAGATGAGCGTTGGGGAGACACGCCCTATGGTGATGACACACTCGGCGTTAATGGTTGTGCCATTGCTACGTTATCGATGATTTTATCTCGAGAGCAGGGTCGCACCGTTGAGCCGCCAGAGATTCTCGATTGGGCTCAAGATGCTTATTTTGTTGAAGGTGCTGGCACCTCTTGGAATATTTTTGAAGATTTCGCGACACATTACGGCTTACCTTTTAAAAATTTAGGAAGCGATATCAATACAGCTTTGACTTATCTAGAACAAGGAATCCCAGTCGTTGTTTCAGTTTCTCCAGGTGAATTTACGGATACTGGGCATATTATGTTATTGTCAGCTTATAAAGATGGACAGCTGAGCGTTTATGACCCAAATGATACGCCAGAAAAAAATCATTATAAAAAGACGTATGATGTGGACGAGGTTGCTTCACAAGTAATTAACTATTGGGTGTATGCATAGAAGATTACTTAGGGATACTTTGAGTGAACTGTAGTATTTTTGTCACGAGAAAATCAATAGGTCTGAGACAATAAGTAGGGAAAATTCGCCTACTGTCTCAGGCCTATTTTTATTACATATAATGAATAGAAATTGTATGACCGTTTATTTAGCCATTCGTTTTATCAGAGCAACGACGTCTTTCATAGTAAGGTAAATAAGATGATGTCTTAAAATCCTCTTCTAATAAAAGTGACGCAACTTCATCAGTATTTACTAAGGTTTCTTTGTACAAATCAGCGGGGAAATGGTTTGTGTAATAATGTAAACCTTCAATTATTGTGTCCATGTGTCTCCTGCTAAGTTACCTATTTCAATTTTTTTGTTAGTGTTTACTATAATGCTTCATTTATACTTCATAAGCTACTTTGTTAGACTGACACCATTCAATGGCGATTTCCTTAAATTTATTTTCACGAAAATCAAACCATTGTTGTTCAATCCCATAGTCATAAACTTTATCCTTAAAACGTCGAAAAGCTCCTCTGCCCTGTATCGTTTGAGCTAATTTATCTGCGATGATGCCATCTAAGCTCCAAATAAATTCTTCCATAATATTGTACTCATTGATTTCAAACTGTGTGGGTAGAGGAAGAAATCGAGCTGGATTCTCGTCAATCTCATCAGCCGTAATCTCTGAATCAAACGCATCAAAAAAATTATCCGATAAACAAATACTCTCACCAGTATCTAAATCAAGAAAAAAAGTTGTCTCTGTACTCGACATTTCCATTGCTACCAACACAACATCTAATTTGATCATTAACCTTCGCACATCCTTTCAGTTGTCTTTCTTTAATTATAATTCGGGTGGATAGTATTTGTCACATTATTTTATTTTTTACTATCTATTAGTTTGGGGAATCTGCAAGAGATATGATTTTACTTTAATACTGGAAAAGATTGGTTTATCCATTAATAAATCGGAGATAAGAACAGTACTTCCCACAATAATTGATGTTAAAAAGCTGAGGTATTTAACAGATTGCTCTGCTAATCACCTCAGCTTTCTTGTAGTCTTGAGACATCTGACAATAAGTTTTATCTAACCTCACTCATCCTCGTCATCAATAACAAGTAACTCATTTACATGATAAATATTTTCTTTTGCCTCCTGCACTAGATCTCCCTTTGTTTGAGTCAGCTGTCCATTAATAAAACTAACCACCATGGGCATATTCATTCCGGCATATAAATCAAATTGCGCACCAAGCATGAGCTCTTTTGCGACAACATTACATGGCGTTCCGCCCAGCAAATCGGCCATAACAATGTACTCATGCAAGCCTTTTGTTGCTTCTAAAAATTTTTTTCGAAAGTCTTCAGGGCCATCTGACTCAAGGAGTGAAAGGGTCTGAATATCGGGCTGTTCACCCATAATCATCTCTGTACTTCTCTTTAGTTCCTCGCAAAGTGTTCCATGACTGACTAAAATTAATTGTGTGCCCATCATTTATCCCCCAGATAGCTTATTTTGAAATAACACCAAGTGCAGAAAGCGCAACTGATACGAACAATACGATAAAAATAGCTTTTGTCGACGTAATATTTTTTCGTCCTAGTAACCAGTAAACAGCCCCCACAATAGCTGCAGGTAATAAGCGAGGTAAAATCATATCGATACTATTTTGAATGTTTAATGTGACATCACCAATACTTGGCGCCCATGAAAATTTTACATTAACCATCGTTGCAACTAACGCACCAACCATAAAGACACCTAATACCGTCGCAGCATCTGTTAAAGCAGTTAATCGACTTTGCATAGTTGTAACAAGTGATATGCCTTCTTTGTACGCAAACTGGAGCTGTTTCCAACGAAAGACCATAATGGCAATCTGAGCAACAATCCAAATAAATATTCCGGTAGGGTTGCCATTGATGGCCATATTTGCTGCTAAAGCTCCAAATATTGTTGGAACAAGAGAAGCGAAGATAGAATCACCAATTGCGGCAAAAGGGCCCATTAAGCCAACCTTTAATCCAGAAACAGTATCTCTTGCATTAATCCCCTCTTTTTCTTCCATCGCCAAATCGATTCCTGTCACAATCGTATTAAAGAAATTGGACGTATTGAAGAATTGCACGTGTGTTTTCATCATTTCTTTTAATTCAGAGGTATCATCCCCGTAAATTTTTCTTAGCTGTGGCAAAATAGTATATAAATAACCAGACCCTTGCATCCGTTCGTAATTCCAACCTAACTGAAACCCGAATAAGCTTCTACGATTAATCTGAGTAAAGTCTTCCTTTGTTAGTTTGTAATTAGATTTCGTCATCTTCAATTTCCTCCTCATCAGAAACCTGTTGATTCCCACTTGGTGTATGTGGCGTGAACTGTGAATTCTTATAGCTCAATGAAGCCAATGCAAACCCAATTAATGCAATAGCAAGCATTGGTAACGCATTAAATATTCCAGAGAAATCTTTAACTACGCTAGCAACTCCTGTACCTAATAGTTGAATGTTTCCAAAGACAGTTGTTAATAATGCTGTAATGACAAAACCTAGAACAAGATAGGCAAAATGTTTTTTTACTGGCAAATAATGTAATAAAATAGCAAAACCAACTGCTGGTAATACAGCACCGGCAACAGATAAGCCGTCACCTAACCATTTCAAATCTCCGTTCAAGTACGTCACAACCTTTTGAACTAAATCGCCACCAAAAGCAAGAGCTAAAAATACTGGAATCATACGAGATAAGGCCCAAGGAAGTGCACCAAACAGGAAGTTTCGTTCAATGGCTTTGTAATTCATCGTTTCAATATGCGCATCGATTCGGTGAGCAAAGTACGTATTAGCGAAACGACCAAGGATATCCATCTGAATCATCAAGCTAGCTACAGGAACGGCAATGGCTGCAATGGCTTGTTCGGGATCCATCCCAAGTGCAATCGAGAAAGCAGTGGCTAGAACGGTACCTGAATTGGCATCGATTCTTGAGGCTCCGCCGAAGGTACCCACGCCTAAAATCGTTAGTTGCATGCTTCCACCAATCAGTAGGCCTGACGTCACATCACCCATAATAATCCCCGAAATTAATCCTGCAAAAACTGGTGCACTTAATGATGAGTAAATCTGTAATTCATCTAAAATTTGGTACCCTGCATATAAAGTTAATAATAATATCTGCCACCATGCTATACTCATAAGTCATTCCTCCTAATTTTTAAGTAGCGACATAAAGTCTTCCGCACGATCACTTGGAACCATCTGTGCCACTAATTTCACGCCATGTTGATTTAGTTTCTTGAATACGTCTACGTCTTGGTCCACGACATTAATCGATTTTGTAATTGAACGTGTTTCGTCAGTTTGTGACATATTTCCGACATTTACTTCTGTGATAGGAACTCCTAGTTCTACTAACTTCAAAAAACGATCAGGCTTACGAGCGATGATGAGTAGTTTCTGTGAGTCATATTTTCCGGCTAATAGATTCGTGGCCGCTTTTTCAACTGGAAGGACACTCAATTTTACTCCAGCGGGGGTTGCTAGTTTTAAGCCACTTTTTTCAATCGCATTCGTTGCGACCTCATCATCCACCACCATAATTCGAGTAATATTCAGTTTGGTTGTCCAAAGATTTGCTACTTGACCATGAATCAAACGTCCATCAATTCGTGTTGCGATAATACTCATTTTTTCTCCTCCTCATTTAGTAAATTCTTTTTGAAAACGGGCTGTTTTCGCAGCGAAATAGTTGGCTGATAGATTCCTTCTGTTTCAAAAATAATTAGTTCATTTTCCCCTTTATTTAATAATCCATGAGGGATATAAAGAGAAAGCGTGGGTCCTACTTCCCAGAAACGACCAATATTCTTTTGGTTAACAAAAACAACCCCTTTACCAAAGTGACTAACATCCAAAAACGTATCTTTAACCTCCTCTAATCTGAATTGATATTGATAAAAGCTCGGTTGATTTTTTATCCAACTACCTGAAAAATCAATCCCTTCACTGGTTTCAAACGTTAAGGGATAATGCATCCATTCAGTGATAAAATGAATGTCGCACATGACACCTGTCCGAATTCCTTTGCGTTGAGAATCAGCGGTTAGCTTTGCTCCGTAATTGACTCGTCCCATATTTTCAACCAATAAATCTATCTTGTTTAAATCGACTGTTGATGTTACCTGAATTTCTTCTCCGACTTCTCCACAATTCTGACTTTGTGTACAAATTAACTGTCCATCAGCGTAAAAATGGACTCTATCAGATGCATCGATAATTCGATACGTTTCTGTTTCAGCAGCCGGTTTGTGAAGGGTTCGGTAGAAAAGATAACCGGTAGCTTGATGAAGCTGCTCCATTGTTAGTGGATATTTAGAATAGATGGGCGTAACGATTGTATCGATAGTTGAAAACAAACTGACTTTATTGGTTAATGGAATATCGGTCAATTCAATAGCGGATTTGACGAGTGGTGTCATCTGCTGAATCTCAGGATAAAGATCATGAATCATCTCTTTGATTGCTTCATATTTTTTGGTTGGATTGCCTTGCTCATCTAGTGGTGCATCATAATCATAGGAAGTAATCTGTGGGAAATCACGACCCTCTCTGACTGAGCAACCATTCATAAAGCCAAAATTTGTCCCACCATGAAACATGTAAAGATTAAGACTGCCTAGTTTAATAATTTCTTTTATCTCATTGGCGGTTTCTTTTGGGTCTCTGCGAATAATTGGCTCATGCCACCGGTTAAACCAACCATCCCAAAATTCCATACACATCAGAGGCCATTTTTTGTGCTGTTTCTCAAAAAAATTTTTCATGCTTAAAAAGTTTTCTTTTCCTTTTGAGCCAAAATTTCCTGTGATTAAAATATCCTCATCTGGTAAAGTTCCTGCACGTAGAGCGGCTAACCAAGCACCATCTGAAGTGAAAAAGGGTCCGTCGATGCCTCGCTTAAGCATCAGATTATAGAGTGAGTTCAAATATTCCTTATCCTCGCCATAGGAGCCATATTCATTTTCGATTTGAAACATTAAGATATTTCCACCTTGAGACAGCTGATAGGGTCTCAGCTTTTTTAGTAGAACATCGTAATAGGAAGCAACATAGCTCAGAAATATGCTATCACTTGAGCGAATACGTATCCTTGGCTCATTTAATAACCAGGCAGGTAAACCGCCAAATTCCCACTCTGCGCAAATGTAAGGCGATGGACGAACAATTGCGTATAAACCAAGATTTTGTGCAATTTCTAAGAAAGTCGTGATATCGGCCCTCCCCTCGAAGGTAAATTGCCCTTTTTTTTCTTCATGAAAATTCCAGGGAATATAGGTCTCTACCGTATTAAAGCCCAACGCTTTTAAATTATATAATGAGTGGTACCAGTCATCTGGGTGGATACGGAAATAATGAATAGCGCCAGATAAAATTTTAAAAGGCTGTCCATTCAACAGGAAATCATCCTGTATTTCAAAACTTGACATTAAACCTCCCTCCTTTGCAAACGCTGTCAAAACATTCGTTTGAAATGAAACAGCTTCGTATCCGATTAAGCTGTCGTCTGTTCCTCTTTGGTATTTGTGTGCGTCATTTGATAGAATAGGCTGAATCCTGTCAGATGATTTCTACTTTTTCATACCAAGGATGAGCCGTTTTTTCGACCACCTTATTCAAGGAAGTGATGTTTTCTTTCCCTATTTCCCTAAGCCAATTACGTGTCGCCCCTTCTCCTACTTCTACAAAAGGCTGAACTCCGCCACTCCAAGTTGCACGTCCGCATAAAACGCCATTAAAGGTTGAGCCGGCATCATGTGCGAAAACCAAGGTTTCTTTAAATAGCTGTGCGGAAACGCCTGCACTTAAAAAGATAAACGGCAAGTCAGTAGCCTCACTCTGTTCTTTGAAATAGCTAGCTGCCGTTTCTTTCGTATAAACGCTTTCATTAGAAGAAAAGCTTTCAACATAGTTCATATTTACTGGCACTTCAACTTTTAAGACGTCTACCTTATAGTTGGGTTTGGAAAATTCTTTCATCATGTCAATTACTTTATGCGGTTTTATTTGCGCATACTCTTTTGAACCACTATCAGATATAGTTGCATCATATGACACAAGTTCTAAATAAAAAGGAAGGTCTTCTTCCGCGCATTCACTACCAAGTCTTTCCACAAACACTTGCTTATGATGGTTAATCGACTCGGCTTCATCTACGTCATAATACAGTAAAAATTTCACCGCATCTGCCCCTGCCTGTTTTAAGCGTACGACAGACCAATCACTCAACAAATCGGGGAGTCGTCCTGGAGTAGAAGCATCATAGCCTGTCTTTTCATAAGCAAGTAACAGCCCTGAATGTTCATCTCTTACGTGCGCTGCGGGTAAGCCGTATTCTGGATCCAATAAAATTGCAGAGGCATAGGGTGTTAGCTCTTCAGAGACAAGCATTTTAAATTCTTCAATTCTTGAAATAGTCAATGGTTCTAAATGGGTGCCATGTGCCTGCATCTTTATTTGCGCCATCATCTTTCTTAACGCGCCACGTTGGTCGATAGCTAGTGCTTTAATTCGCCCTGTGTTTGTTGACAATAAATCCATCTTTTCTTTCTTTTTCTTGGAAAGCTTTAACATGTTTGACACTCCTATCATTTTGCGTACTGCCTAGTTTTTATATGGATGAATCGTAACGCCTTTTACCACACGATTCACAGTCCCCGTTGCTGAAGGTGTATCCGGAGTATTTTTTACTTTGATTGAAGTTAGAAGGGCAATCAGTTGTGCGACCATAATCTCTGGTAACACAAGATAAGCTTCAGGAAGACAAACAGCTTCTGTCTGAAATGTGAATTGATTTCCAGAAAAGTTGATCGTCCCTTTTTGCCCAATTGCTATGATATTTTGAGCAATTTTATCTTCGTGGACCTCTTCTAAAACATCTAAATCATATTGACGCGTGTAACAATCATTATTTAAGAAACCTAAAACAAGCGTTTTTTTATCAACAAATGATTTTGGTCCATGACGAAACCCCATAGAGGAATCAAAAACAGTAGCTACTTTACCTGCAGTCAGTTCTAAAACTTTCAGTTGCGCCTCTCTAGTGAGACCAGCTAGACTTCCTGAGCCAAGATAAACAATTCGATTAAACTCAGCATCAAGAAACTTTTGAACAGCCGTTTCTCGCTCGATGACCTCTTTGCCTAATTGTACAGCTGCTTCAATATACGTTTTTTTCTTGTCAAAATCAGTTGAATCAAAGGTTAGTAATGCTGTTAAAAGCATACAAGTGAAGCTTCCGGTCATTGCAAAACCTGCATCATTGGATCTTTTTGGCATCAGTAAAAGAAGATGTTTCCCATCATCTGTAGAATTTTTAGCAAGTATTCCTTCACTTGCGCAGGTAATCGTTAAATGGTAAACCGTCTGAATCAGCTGATTCGCTAATTGTACAGCTGCTAAGCTTTCTGGACTGTTTCCACTTCTGGCAAATGACACGAGTAAGGTTGGGCGCTCTATCGTAAAATAATCTTGCGGTGCAGCGACAATATCTGTTGTACCAATGCTTTCAAACGAAAAATCTTTTGTGTTCCCGGCTTGATTAAGATAAGGCACTAACGTATCCCCAATGTATTGTGAGGTTCCCGCCCCTGTAAAAATAACTCGGATAGGCACCTCATTTTCTTGTAGTATCGATGCTAAAAAGGTAGCAATTTCATTGGCCTTCTTTTCAAATGATTGACTAACCTCTTGCCATAACTCTGGTTGTTGTTGAATTTCTCTAGTAGTTATCATTGCCCCTAACTCTTTTAGTTGATTATCGGACTGCTGAAACATTCTTTTTTCCTCCATTCAGTTAATTAATCATTTACTCGAACATGGCTAATTCTATAGCGGAATTGATCGGCTCTTGCAACACTTCGAGTAAACTCAATCAGTTCATTTTTGGTGTTATACGTTTTTCTGACTAAGTGAAGCACTGGAGAGCTTTCCATTAGGTGTAATATCTCTGCATCTTTTCCTGTCACCAAACTGGCGTAAAATTCTTCATCAGCGACACGAATCGTTTGCTCATAATTTTCTTCAAAAAGGGTGTATAATGGTTTGCTTTCTAGTTGCTGAACATCCATTCCTAAGAACATCTTTACAGGAAGGTAGGATCGTTCTAACATCATAGGCTGATTATCAGCTGAACGTAAGCGTTTTAATTTGTAGAGTGCCTCACCTAAAGAAACATTCAGCTGCTCTGCTAAAAACTTATTGGCTTCAATCTTTTCGAATGCCAAAATTTTTGTTTCTGGAATTTTTCCTAGCGACTTCATTTGTTCGGTAAAGCTATACGTCCCAGATAAGTTTGTCGTTTTCTTACTTAAATCGGAAACAAACGTCCCTTTCCCATGTCGCCGATAAATATACCCCATCTTCTCTAATTCTTGTAAAGCAAGGCGAACGGTTGTCCGACTTACCCCATATTGTTCCACTAGCTCCCTTTCAGAAGGCAACATCGTATTTGGACCAAATTCTGTTTCTATTTTTTCTCTTAAGAGATCAACTAATTGATCATAAAGAGGTTGTTTTTTATATGTATCTTTCACGAATCATTACTCCTTTTCAACTGGTTACTACCACGTGACCAATGTATATCTATATTCGTTATTTGTCAATGATTTTATTTTTAAATAAAACGAAGGTTTTGATAAAAACACTTTTGTTGTAAGGTTTATATGTTGTAAAAAAACAAAAAAATCATCTAGTTAAATTACGAACTTGTTATTTTATTTAGATACCAGTTGTGTGATTATTCTCTAATTTTTGAGGTTGGGACAGAAGTGTTTCACTCCGAGAACCAGGTAGGTACTGTTCTACATCTATTTACTTTGTAAATAGTGTTTCACAGCAATTTCAGCTTATTTTTCGAACCTTCAACTCTAACATGTCCCATGCGTAGAAGTTGTTGAGAGCGGAACAACGTGAAGACCTTCAATTCTAGCATGTCTCATGCGTAGAAATTGTTGAGAGCGGAACAACGTGAAGACCTTCAACTCTAGCATGTCTCATGCGTAGAAGTTGTTGAGAGCGGAACAACGTGAAGACCTTCAATTCTAGCATGTCTCATGCGTAGAAATTGTTGAGAGCGGAACAACGTGAAGACCTTCAACTCTAGCATGTCTCATGCGTAGAAGTTGTTGAGAGCGGAACAACGTGAAGACCTTCAACTCTAGCATGTCTCATGCGTAGAAGTTGTTGAGAGCGGAACAACGTGAAGATGGAGTCCCTTCTGTATCGACCTGTTTATTCGGATAAAAAGAGGCTAGGACATAACTTATGAAGTTATGTCCTAGCCTCTAGCCTCTTAGCATTCGAATAAACAGTGGTCCCAGAAAAAACGGCAGCTTCACTCCGTAAATTCACTTCGATCTCATCAATCTCTAAAGGTGAAACACCTTAAGAATTGAAGGACTCCGATCTCATGAATCTCTAAAGATAAACCTTTCTGATATCGTCTCTTTTTATTCCCAAAATTTCCTTTAGAGATTGACTTAAAAAAAATGAGTTTATTTCTTAGGTACAAATCTTTTTCTAAATACAATTATTGCTACACTAAGAACAGTAAGTCCCCCTAAAAGTCCTAGTATAAAGCTTCCTTGTGTACTTTCACCTGTCTTAGGTAGAGATTTTGTTTTGTTTGAAACAGTTGGTCTAGATTGGTTTTCAATCTTGTTACTTCCATCAGGTTTTGTTCCTCTTTCAGAAGTTCCTGATGTATCTGTGTCTCCAGTTCCCCCACTTGTTACTTTTGTATAAATAAATATGATAACCTGTGACTTATCTGAGAACTTGCCATCTGTTATTCCTTTGACTTCTTTAAAAGTGTACCCGCTAATTTTCTTTTGTTCAGTCGCATACGAATCACCGACATTTCCTAGTAAAATAACATCATCAGATAGTTTGTTCCCTTCTGTATCTTGATATTTTACTGTTACCTGCGAAGATTTTACCGTTTCTTTTTGATAAACATAAGTGACGACAACTTCTGTTTCACCTGCGACGCCCTTAGCATTTCCGTCGGTGTGAACAAGTCGATAGCCAGCAATGTCTAACGCTTTCGTTTGATAATCAGTTCCCAGCTTTTGCGATGTAACAACATCCTCCGCGATAGATTTACCATCTAAGTCAACGAATTTTGTCCGAATAGGGGTCATTTTCAGATAAGGGAGAGGAGCGGTTCGTTTTTTGAAATAATACGTTACTTCAACATCTCCATTGTTCACCATATCCTCATCTAAAACTGCAGAAAGAGGGTTGTCATTATTGGTAACTACTTTGACGAATTCATATTCAGAATTTAAGATAGGGTCTCGCAATTGTCCTATTTCATTCATGTGATAAGAATCTCCCACTGTCATACCGAACATGCCATCATCGTCTTGTAACTTTCTGCCAGTATCAATATCTTTAAAGAGTGATAGAACGGCAATTTTTTTATATTTCTTATACAAAAAATCAACATTTCGATCTTCTTTTGTAAATGTACCTTTATCATAACCAAATGTCTGAACTAGCTTATATCCATGAAACTCTTTTTCTTTGTCCCAGTCATAGCTTTCCCCTAACGTACCTGTCTTAGTTTTAGGAGAGGCAATCTGTTCTCCAGTTTCCATATCAAAAAACTTTGCATTTGCTTTCCCTTCAGTCTGTTCTTCTACCTGTTTATAATGATAGTTAACGTCTATTCGTTTCCCACGCCCTTTTGAATTTACTAAATCATATTTTGCCGGTGCGTTTAGCGAGTCTAGACCAAAAGTAAATTGGGTAGTCTCAGCCCAGCCTTCAATAAAAAACTTGTCTGGTTTTATATGTGCACTTGCAGGAATGATTTCTTCGACTACTTGGTTTCCTTCCATGACATCTACAGTTACATAATCAGGAATATCATAAATCATTCCATTATTTATCTCATGAAGATGTGTATACGTACCATCATCATTTTTTGGTGCATCCCAAGATTTCGATTTAAATGTGTCATCTAAGTAGGCTATATTCACACTATTTGGGAACCCTGCATCTCTATAATTTCCACCATTAGAATCAACATAATTGATGTGCACAGAGGCTGAAGTAGGATAATAGTAGATGTTTACCTGCTTATCCTCACTAAATATTCCAGTTAATGCTCCATCAACTCTTTTAACTTTAGAGCTTTGCCAATCTGAATTTATTGTATATCCTTCACCCACAGTACCTGTTAATTCGGTAGTATTATTAACAAATCGATGCTGAGTGAAGTCTGGACTTGTCCATTCAGTGATTTTATTGACAGTGATAGTTATTTCACTTGCTGTCGGGGTGGTTGAAGATTGAGCCTTTTTGTTATCTATCTTCGGATTTTGCCCCTCATTTATAGACTCAGATGTTTTATTAACCGTGCGTTCGCTTGTAGAAACGGTCGTATCTGTTGTACTGGATGTTGTTGAATTAGTAGCTGGTGGTTGTTGTGAGGATGTATCATTTATCTCCTCTTTTGATTGAACATTATCTGAAACGATTTCATTAGTTGATGTACTGCTTGATAATTGGGGATTCATCAAATGGTTAAGTTCCGTGGTGGAATCTCCTGTATTCGTATTTCTTGTTGGTTGATTCAATTCTACTGCTTGAACACTTATCGTCAGAAGATTAGAAAGAATCAAAGCTCCTGAGACTATCATACTAAATCCTTTTTTCATTTATGAACTCTCCTCAAAAATATAAAATTGGTAACATATACCGTCGAAAGTATAGCACTTTTTTTACAATTCCCCTAATAATTCGTTGTATATTTAATCATCGTTTTGTATAGTGTTGTTTTTGAAAAAAGCCTATAAATTAGCTTTTTCGATGATTTTCTTCTTCTAGAAACATATATTATAGTCAAAATATACAAAAATAGTTAGAAAAGTCGAATGAAATAATGGATTTTTATTAGGGAAAATATAAATAATTTTGAAGGTATGGGGAAATAAAAACTAAAGTCATTAGTAGAAATAGTTCGAGAATAAGGAAATGAAAAGTTTGGAAATAAACCGTTTCTTAAGGAATCAAAACTTTTTTATAAATTTTTGCTGTAGTCAGATCCTATACAGACTACTTGTAAAAGATTGCCTAGCAAAGAAACGGAAAAGCAAAAAGAGGTTGGGACAGAAGTGTTTCACTCCGAGAACCGGGTAGATACTGTGCAACATCAACTCATACTTCGTTGTGTTTTACAGCAATAAGAACCTTCAACTCTAGCATGTCCCATGCGTAGAAGTTGTTGAGAGCGGAACGCAGTCCATCAATTCTAAAGGTGTTCCACCTTTAGAAATTGATGGGGCGGAGTGAAGACCTTCAACTCTAGCATGTCTCATGCGTAGAAGTTGTTGAGAGCGGAACAACGTGCAGATGGAGTTGCTTCTATATCCACCGTTTATTCGGATAAAAAGAAGCTGGGACATAAATTTATAAGTCCCAGCCTCAACATGATGGCGGCAAGATTTCAGCTCTTCGTTCATTGATTTAAAGCTATTTCAGTTGGGTTCCATCTTATTTACGATAAATCTTAAATTCTAAGAAGTAATCGTTATAGATGCCTAAGTATTTGGCGCCTAAATCTTCGTAGACTTCCAAGTGTTCGATGGTTTGGTCGTCTGGGTAGAATTGTTTATCTTCTGAAATTTCTTTTGGTAACAGGTCTTTGGCAACCTTGTTTGGGGTTGAGTAGCCAATATATTCGGCATTTTGGGCCGCATTTTCAGGCTCAGACATAAAGTTAATAAAGTCATAGGCACCGGTGATGTTTTTGGCGGTTTTGGGAATGACAATATTATCAAACCATAGATTGGAGCCTTCAGATGGAATCACATAATGAAGGTGTTCGTTTTCTTCGAGCATTTCGGCTGCTTCACCTGAAAAAGTTACGGCTGCTGCACTTTCTTCATTAATCATATACATTTTGATTTCATCTGCGACAATAGCTTTAACATTCGTTGTTAAGCCCGTTAGTTTTTCTGAGGCTTGGTCCAATTCAGTTATTTTCTTACTGTTCAGCGAGTAGCCTAAACTGTTTAATGAAAGCCCCATAACTTCTCTTGCACCATCAATTAACATAACATTGTCCTTTAACTCGGGATGCCATAAATCGTCCCAATGCTGAATATCTTTGGCATCGACGAATTTATCATTATAGATAATCCCCAAGGTTCCCCAAAAATAAGGGATCGAGTATTGATTATTTGGATCGAAATCTAAGTTTAAAAAGCGTTCATCAATATTCTTTAAGTTTGTCAGTTTGGAATGATCAATTGGTAATAAAAGCTTTTCCTTCATCATTTTTTGAATCATGTATTCACTAGGAATCGTGATGTCATAGGCCGTTCCACCCTGTTGAATTTTGGTGAACATAGCTTCGTTTGAGTCAAAAGTTTCATAGTTGACTTTGTAGCCATATTCTTTTTCAAATTTTTTAATCAAATCAGGATCGATATAATCGCCCCAATTATAAATAGTGACAATATCAGCACCAGCCATTCCGCTAGCTTTTTCCAATTGACGTACGGAAACGAAAAGAATCAGAATAATGGCAAGGATTCCTAGAAATAAAGATTGTAGTTTTTTCATTGAATTTTTGCCACCTCTCTTGCACCTCGACGATTTTTTCGAACCTTTCGAGAGGTATTATCTTTACTGATAAAGTAGTAACCCACGACTAAAATCATGGAGAATAAGAAAACTAAAGCACTCAGCGCATTGATTTCCAAACTAATCCCTTGACGAGCACGGGAATAGATTTCAACAGAGAGTGTGGTAAAGCCGTTACCTGTCACAAAGAAGGTAACAGCAAAATCATCTAGTGAATAAGTAAAGGCCATAAAATAGCCTGCAATAATCCCTGGCGATAAAAACGGCAAAATAATATTTTTAACTACCTGGAAATTACTGGCACCTAGATCTCTTGCTGCATCCACCATCGAGTCGTTCATCTCTTGTAGCTTTGGTAAAACCATGAGTACGACAATCGGAATACTAAAGGCGATATGTGAAAGTAATACGCTATTAAAGCCTAAACTAAAACCAATCAGTGTAAAGAAAATTAAGAAACTAGCTCCGATAATGACATCGGGTGAGACAAGCAAAATATTATTGGCACTGAGTAAGGCCGTTCGTGCACGCCGTTTTTTGGTGTAATAAATTCCCATCGCCCCAAACGTCCCAATAATTGTCGCAATTAAAGCCGCGAGAAAGGCTAAGAAAAAGGTATTTAACACGATAATTACGAGACGAGTGTCTTCAAAAACCGCGCGATAGTTTTCCCAAGTAAAGCTGGTGAACTCATTCATAGTGCCACCTTCATTAAACGAGTAAAAAATCAGATAAAAGATCGGTGTATAGAGTAAAAGAAAAACAATAGCCAAATAAAGATGGGACCACTTGAACAGTTTCTTCATTTTGTCCGCCCCCCTTTTCGTTTTTCACCTGTTAGTAACATAACTAGGAACATCGCAATAATTAGAATGACGCCAATGGTTGAACCCATTCCCCAGTTCTGTGTCACTAAGAAATGCTGTTCAATAGCTGTCCCTAGAGTAATCACACGATTGCCCCCGATTAAGCGGGTCAGCATGAATAAAGAAAGGGACGGGATAAAGACTGCTTGAACGCCACTTTTGACTCCGTTTAATGACAAAGGAAAAATGACTCTTCGGAAAGTCTCTAGATTATTTGCGCCTAAATCTCGACTGGCACTGATTAACGAAGGGTTCAACTCCTCGAGTGCATTAAAAATTGGCATAATCATAAAAGGAATCTCGATGTAGGTCGCAACAAATAAGAAACTAAAATCAGTAAATAAAATTTGTTTTGGACCGATACCTAGAAAATCAAAGAAGTGATTGACGCTGCCATGGATACTAAATATTCCGATGAAGGCATAGGCCTTTAACAATAAATTGACCCATGTGGGTAAAATAATCAGCATCAGCCACAGCTGTTTGTGTTTTAACTTCGTTAGAAAATAGGCAGTTGGATAACTAATTAATAACGCAAATAAGGTAATCAAAAAGGCATACCAAACAGAATTAAAGGTCATCCATAAATAAGTTCCTGAAGTAAAATACGTCGCATAGTTGGCTAAAGTAAACTGACCATTCATATCAAAAAATGATTGATAAATAATGAGCAGAACAGGCGCCACGACAAATAGTAAGAGCCATATAAAGTAAGGAACGGAATAAATCCGACGCATTGTTTTCATTTGCCTGCCCCCTACTCTTCGTAACTTTCGAGACGAGCATCGAAGTCTTTTTCTGATTCATTAAACCGCATAACGTGGATATCTTCGGGCTCAAAAGAAAGGCCAACCTTGCTACCTTCTTTCGCTTTGCGTGTCGAATGAACGACCCATTCGTTTTTATCTTCATCTGTACAGACAATTTCATAATGAACGCCACGGAAGAGTTGAGTATCTACTGTTACGACTAATTTCCCTTTATCTGGTGTGGTAATCGTTAAATCTTCCGGCCGCAAAACGACTTCAACAGCTTCATTTTCTTTCATCCCACCATCGACACACTCGAATTGTTTGCCAACAAACTCGACTAGATTATCTTCGACCATCGTTCCATTGACAATATTGCTTTCACCAACAAAATCGGCCACAAAATGGTTAATTGGCTCGTCATAGATATCGACGGGTGAGCCACTTTGGACAATCTTTCCTTTATTCATAACAAAAATTTCATCACTCATCGCCAAAGCTTCTTCTTGATCGTGAGTCACAAAAATAAATGTGATACCTAGTCGTTGTTGTAAGTCACGTAACTCGTACTGCATGTCTGTGCGCAGCTTTAAGTCTAAAGCAGACAGCGGTTCATCAAGTAATAAGACTTTTGGTTCATTGACAATCGCGCGTGCAATTGCGACACGTTGTCGTTGTCCACCAGACATTTCGCTGATTTCGCGGGTTTCATACCCTGGAAGCTGAACCATTTTTAAGGCCTCTTTGACCTTTTTCTCAATCTCGGTCTTAGGCATCTTCTTAATCTTCAAACCAAATGCCACATTATCAAAGACATTCATGTGAGGAAATAATGCATAATCTTGAAAGACAGTATTCACCAAACGTTTGTTGGCAGGGATATCATTGATGCGTTGGTTATCAAATAAAATATCCCCCTCTGTCGCCTCAGTAAAGCCTGCGATGATTCGCAAAATAGTCGTCTTACCACAGCCTGAAGGTCCCAAAAGTGTATAAAATTTCCCTTGCTCAATCTCAAAGCTTACGTTTTTCAAAATCACTTCATCATCGTACTGTTTTACGACATTTTTAAAAGAAATAATTGTACTCACTTCTTCACTCCTTTGTTGATTATAGATAGGATTCCGTAGCAACAATCAAGGCACGGGTTTTTCCTCGAGAATAGTTCTTAATTTGGTGAGGCTCAGTCGCTTGATAATAGATAGACTCGCCTCTTTTTGCTGTATAGGTTTTACTGCCTAGGCGTAGTGCGATACTACCATCTAATACATAAACAAAGGTTTCCGATAAGGACGGTTCAAACGTCTTATACTCACCTTTTTTTTCAAAAGTAATCAAAACGGGCTCCATCTCATTTTCATTAGAATCGGGAATCAACCATTTTAATTCATAGCCGTTTTCTTCATCAAAATAAATCGTACTATCGACTTCTTTATAGACGACTTTTTGATCATTCATCTCTTGGCTAAAAAACTCTTCTGGGGTTACGCCGAGAACTTCAAGTAAATTAAAAAAAGTTTCCATTGAAGGAGAACTTAACTCTCTCTCTAATTGAGAAAGGTAGCCCTTGGTTAAATCCGTTCGTTCCCCTAATTCTTCCAAGGTTAAATTTTTTTGTATGCGCAAATTGCGCAGCTTATCACCAATCTCCATGGCTCACCTCCAACTATCAAATTTTGTTAGAAAAGTTTTCTAATACTAAACTACAAGTTTAATACCCTTATTTAGTATACGAATTTTTACAAGAAAAACAAGAACTTTTGCAAAAATATTCTCGAAAAATGATAGAAAATTGGCGGAATATTTTTAGGAACTCATTTAACCAAAAAAATAACAATCTTACTTTTTTATAAAAGTGAGTAAGAACCCTTTGACACCTATATAGTCTGTGATAAGATAATGAAAACGTCTTAAAAGGAGCTTACTCATGAAACAAACGACAGAGGCCTCCACTCACATGAAATCTGTAACCAAACGTGTTTTAGTGACGGCTGGCGGTACCTCAGAACCGATTGATAGCGTTCGTTCGATTACCAATCACTCAACAGGACGACTGGGTCAGCAGATTGCCCAAACTTTTTTAGCAAATACGAATATGGAAATCGACTATATTACGACTCGACAGGCCGTTTTACCCGAGCATCATGCGCGTCTTCACCTTCATTATATCGAGTCAACTATGGATTTAAAAAATAGGATGGAAGAATTATTAACCCAATATCCCTATCAGGCCGTGATTCATAGCATGGCAGTGAGCGACTTCACCCCAGAGTCTAGTCGTGCACAAGAAACACTGTTACAGGAATTTTATCAGAACTTGTTAGATAATCCTGAGCAACTAGAATCTTACGACAAATTCGAAGCGCTCTTTCAACAGCTGTCTCACTCAAAGACGACGGAAAAGAAAATCTCTTCCAAAGCTAATCATTTGTTGATGGTTTTAAAACAGAATCCTAAAATCATCCAGCTAATTAAACAAATACAGCCTCAAACCAAACTTGTAGGCTTTAAGTTATTAGTTGGCGTAGACAAAGAGGAACTGTTCAAAGTTGCTGGTGAGAATTTACAGAAAAACTCAGCGGATTTCGTTTTGGCTAATGACTTAGAATCAATTACTGAGACGCAGCATATTGGGTATCTCATTTCAAAAAATGGGCTTGTTGCCAAAGGATCTACTAAACAAGAGATTGCTTCATTAATTGTTGAAGCACTAAGGGAGAATCAACTATGAAAACAATTCTTTTAGGTGTATCAGGAAGTATTTCAGCTTACAAAAGTGCTGATATCGCTAATCAACTAGTAAAATTAGGTTATAATGTGGAAGTAATTATGACTCAAAGCAGTACGGAGTTCATCACCCCTCTAACCTTACAATCTCTTTCAAAAAATTTCGTTCACACAGATGTCATGCAAGAGAACTTTCCAGATAAAATCAACCATATCGAGCTTGCAAAAAAAGCCGATTTATTCTTAGTTGCCCCAGCGACTGCCAATATTATTGGAAAGCTCGCTAATGGAATTGCTGATGATATGCTCTCGACTGTAGCGATGGCCTTAAAAATCGAAGTGCCCAAGCTAATTGCTCCTGCGATGAATACGTATATGTATCAAAACCCAGTTAATCAACGAAACCTTCGTTGGTTAAAGGATCTAGGCTATACTGAAATCGAACCTCGGGAAGCGCTACTTGCTTGTGGCGATTACGGAAAAGGGGCGCTAGCTACTATTCCTGATATTATCGACAGCGTAACAGAAACACTGAATCAAGGGAGCAAACACTAGTGAAAAATACGAAACAGTTCACCTTAACCGCCATGTTTTTGGCAATCATGATTCTACTAGCAGTCACTCCGCTAGGGTTTATTCCTATTGGGCCAATTAATGCAACAACCATGCATATTCCAGTGATTATTGCATCGATTATTTTAGGTCCAAAGATTGGCGGTACCCTCGGCGGAATCTTCGGAATTATTAGTATGATTCGGAGTACGGTGATACAAACGCCTTTATCGTTTGTCTTTTCGCCCTTTATCCCAGTCATTGGCACGGATACAGGTAGCTGGAAAGCCTTAATTATTGCCGTTGTGCCACGTATCCTAATCGGTATTGTCCCTTATTTTGTCTATCTAGGGATGAAAAAATTGCTAAAAGAACGTAACCAGTCGATTTCGTTATTTATGGCCGGCCTGTTTGGTTCATTAATCAATACGATTTTGGTAATGAATCTAATTTATTTTCTTTTTCAAAAGGATTATGCGACGGTTATCGGAAAAGGTGGATCAGCTGTCTATACCGCCGTATTAGCAGTGATTTTTACGAGTGGTGTGCCAGAAGCAATCGTAGCGGGTATTGCTACAGCGGCCGTCTGTGCGGTCTTATTGCGACTACTCAAAATGAATCATTTCAAATGATAAAACAGACGACAAAAGAGGAAACTTAAGAAAAAGTTTTTCTCCCTAGTCAAAAAAAGAAAGCCATCAAAACAGCAGATTTACGGCTCGTTTTGACGGCTTTTTTGACTACACCACGCCTATTTTTAGACTTCGCCTTGATATCTTGCGAAATAGAAAAAACCGCAGTAGCGTTTTACTTGGTAGGTTGTTAATTCAGATTGAGTACTCTTTTCATAGGCGGGCGGTGTCAGGGTATATTTGTCCTTTTTGGTAGAGGCTTCTACTAATTTACAAGAAAAGCTGTCCGAGAATTGACCCGAAAAAAAGAGGTTTGTACGAATGGCCAAAGTAGGTGTTGAATGACTAAGAAAAAAGAAGAAAATAATCATTCCCTCGATTAGTAGAAAAAACTTATTCTGGCGTGTAAGTTTCACAAATGGTTCTCTCCTTACGTGGATAAATTTATGAACAGATAACGAGTCCCCCCTTTTACGAAAGATAAGAGACAGCGACTGTATACATAAGCTTTTTTAGATTTTCTAGGTTAATAAAGAAAGCGCTATTTATCTCTATTATACCGACTAATTAATTTTTGTACATATAATGTGCGTATTTTAGTGGAAATGTTCTTTTTTTATGTGGGTGCCTCGCCCCATTCAAAGAGAGGAGAAGAGGGCCTTTCTGCGCAAAAACTTCCTCCTCTAATGTTCCTTGGTGATCCTATCAGTCCGATTTGACAAAGTGCCGCAAAAACCTCCAGTCTAACGAATGTTTATCGTCGGATTGGAGGTTATTTTTTATCATGTATTGTACAAGACAGCTCAGAGTAGAAAAAGTTCTCCATCCTACACACGTTCCATCATTTAGTGGACTTCTTCACCAATGATTCGGACTTCTGTATCAAGTATCACAGAGAATTTTTCTTTGATGACTTGTTGGATATGGGCAATCAACTCAACATAGTCAGTTGCTGTGGCTGAGTCAATATTGACAATAAATCCAGCATGCTTGGTTGAGATTTGAGCGCCACCCCATTGTAATCCTTGCAGCCCAGCTTTCTGGATTAGTGCCCCAGTATAATATCCATCCGGTCGTTTGAAGACACTACCACACGACGGATATTCCAAGGGCTGTTTTGATTCTCTTAATTTAGTTAATTCGTCCATTTTAGCTTTGATCACTTCTGGTTGTCCTTTTTTTAGCTTGAAAGCAGTTCTAAGAATCACCCCATGGATCATTTGAATCTTACTATGTCGATAAGCAAAAGCCATGTCTGAAGCGGTATATGTTTTGATTGTTCCGTCTTCTAACAAGACTTCGGTATAGTCAAAAACATCTTTGATTTCTCCTTCATAAGCGCCCGCATTCATATAGACAGCACCACCGACACTTCCGGGAATTCCGCAAGCAAATTCAAAGCCGGTCAAGCCTTCCTCTAGAGCAACATAAGTCGTATCAATTAATTTAGCACCAGATTCAACTAGTAATTGTTCACCCTCTACTTGAATTTGTTTCATTTCTGTCAACATGATGACCACTCCACGAATGCCACCATCTCGAACAATCAGGTTACTAGCATTCCCTAAAACTAACCAGTCAATCCCATTTTCTTTGCAATAATCCACTAAAGCTTTGACTTCTTCTTGATTTTTAGGAAAGGCCAACACATCAGCTGGTCCACCTGTTTTGGTAAATGTATAATTTTTTAAGAGCTCGTCCACTAAAATCGTTATATGTGGCAAGCGATTCTTTAAGTCTTCTGTATTCACGAACATGAGTCCTTTCTATTTCAACATCTGTACCATTCTAACATGTTGAAGAAAAACTGACTACCCCTTCTGTGTGTAAGTATGAACAATCTTAAGGGTTCAATGTTTGCACGATATCGTTAGACACTTCTATTGCCTAGCCCTTTGCTTGTTCCTTATGAAATCCTTGCAAAATTTCTTCACAGAGCGCATGGCTTTGATAAATATTTTCTTGACGAAGATTACTTGTATCCCCTGTTGTTACACCGCTGATAAAGCTATCTACTAGCTGCTCAAAGCCACGTTTGGCAAGTGTGGTTTCCCAATCGCCAAATGTTGTCAGTATTGTTTTCCCCTCAGCTTGCGTTTTTAAATCAACTAAATTATTTAAGGTCAACGTACTCGCCGGTGTGGTTATTTGGTAGAGTTCTGTATTGGCACCACTGGCCAGATCCATTGATAAATGAGCCAATTGATTTTCTGTCTCTAACTCTAAAGAGGTCCATTGTAGGATTCCCTCTCGTTCTTTGACTCGACTTGAGACTTTTTGGATAGGTTCATCTAAAAGATAAACGGCTGTATCAACTAAATGTAGGAATAAATCATAGATTACAAAATCTGTTGCTTGCTCAGCAGAAATTCGATTTTTTTGTAAATGAATCATTCGTTTGTTTGGCTGCTGTTTTAGGTAATCAATTATTGGCGCAAACCGGCGATTAAACCCAACCATTAATAGAAGATTTTTTTCGTGAGCTAATTGCTGTAGGTACTCAACTTCTTGCAAGTTCTCACTCAGCGGCTTGTCAACAAACACATGGATACCATTCTCTAGACATTGTTTGGCTAATTGAAAATGCGTCTGAGTAGCCGTATGAATAAAACAAGCATCAATTCCGACCTCAATTAGTTCATCCAAATGGTTGTAAACAGATGAAAACCCATATTTTGTGCGTAACTCTTCTTGAACCGCAGTATTTCTTGTAGCAAAAAGAAACTCACCACGATCTCTTTTACTACTATAGCTTGGTAAATAAGCTTTTTGGGCGATATTTCCGACACCAATCACTCCAAATTTCATAAGTTTTCCTCCAAATTTGTTCTCTCTGCTTTAATCTTACACTATTTTTGGTTAGAATAAAGAAGAAAGTAGTACTTTGGAAAAAAAGAAAAGAGGAACGACAAATGAAATGTATTTCTTGGAATGTTAATGGGCTTCGCGCGGTCATGAAAAAAAACTTTATGGATGTTTTTAATGAGTTAGATGCAGACTTTTTCTGCTTACAAGAAACAAAATTACAAGAAGGTCAGATTGAGATGGACTTACCTGGCTATCATCAATATTGGAATTATGCAGAGAAAAAAGGCTATTCAGGTACAGCCATCTTTGCCAAAGAACCGGCGATTTCCGTTTCGTATGGCCTAGGTATTGAGGAGCACGATCAAGAAGGTCGTTTGATTACACTTGAATACGCAGATTTTTATCTGATTACTTGTTATACACCCAACGCTCAAAACGAGCTAAAACGTTTAGACTATCGAATGACTTGGGAAGTAGCTTTCCGTGAATATTTAAATGATTTAAAAAACAAAAAACCTGTGATTCTTTGTGGAGACTTGAATGTCGCACATAAAAATATTGATTTGAAAAATTGGAAGACTAATCAAAAAAATGCAGGTTTTTCTCCACAAGAGCGCGAGAAGTTTACGGAGTTGTTAGCTAGTGGTTTTGTTGATACCTTCCGTCATTTCTATCCTGACACAGAAGGCGCTTATTCATGGTGGAGCTATCGGTTTAATGCACGAGCGAACAATGCAGGGTGGCGAATTGACTATTTTATCGTGTCAGATGATATCACAGATAAGTTAACAGAAGCTAAGATTCATTCAGAAATAACTGGAAGTGATCATTGCCCGGTCGAAGTTGATCTTGCGTTTTAATGTGTGTAGACAGACTTTGTTCGTTAAGAGTCATTCGATGCTTTTGTTTTTCAGAGAAATTTATGCTAAAGTACTGCTAGAAATAAGGAGGCTGTTGCCATGAATTTTATTGCTATGGACTTTGAGACTGCCAATCATCTCCCTCATAGTGCCTGCTCTTTAGCCTTAGTAATGGTACAAGACAGCAAAATCGTTGGTGAATATTATACGTTGATTCAACCGGAAACTGAATTTTTTTGGCGGAATATCCAGATACATGGGATTCATCCAGAAGATGTTCGCACTGCCCCTAAGTTTCCAGAGGTTTGGCAGAATATCCAACCCTACTTCCATCAAAACGGCTTAATTGTCGCGCATAATGCGGCATTTGATACGAAGGTTCTGTCAGGTTGTCTGGATTATTACCAAATTAAACAACCACAATACCTTTCTTTATGTACGGTTAGAACCAGTCGTAAACTATTCCCGGAGATGAAAAATCATCGCTTGAATACCGTCTGTGATCAACTATCTATCGAGCTGAAAAATCACCATGATGCACTAGAAGATAGTCGAGCTTGTGCGGAAATATTATTGTATCAAGAAGCCCATTTTGGTGTCGAACCGTTAAAAAAATTGGTGACAATAAAATGAAAAATTGCTAAAAAAGCTTCTAACAGCATTGCCCATTTGCAATCCTGATAGAAGCTTTTTTAGTAAATGGTTCTTTCTTATTCAATCATTAAACTCATTAGACGAACATCCAAAAATTGCCCATCATCAAGACGTGCACCTCGCGTTAAGATGCCTTCCGTTTGGAAACCAAATTTTTCATAAATATGAATCGCGCGTTGGTTCCGATTTTGGACGGTCAACTCTAGTCGACGAATAATTTTGCTCTCCTCAGACCAAAGAATTAGCTCATCCATCAGTAAACTCCCAAGCCCAAAACCCCAGAAGCTTTGCAAAATACTAAGCCCAACTTCGCCAATATGAGCGACGCGGAATTTGGAATCGGCTCGCACTGAGGCAATCCCAACAATCGCATCCTCTACTAAAGCAACAAACAAGACATTATTTGAACTATCATAAAGACGCGCAAGTTGAAAGGCTAATTCATCCACTTCAAGCGCCATACCTTCTTCATCCATGACTAAAAAGTCGGTTTCACGACCAATCTTTTTTGTCACCTCTAATAATGCCTGTGCATCATCAGGGATTGCTTCACGAATCGTAATCGCCACTTCTTCATTCATTGGCAACACGCCAGTTTAAGCAAGATTCTTTCTTTAAAGGCAGTCGCTTGAGGCCCAAATGTTTGAAAATCAATTGTTCGTTTCTCCACATCTGACTCATCTTTATTAATAATTAGCTCCAGATAGTCCTGTGGTAAAGCCTCTTTTAATGTGTTGCCCCATTCGATGACAGATAAGCCGTCCCCTTCAAAATAGTCATCTAGTCCGAGCTCAGAGGCACCAAATTCTACGCGATAAACATCCATATGATATAAAGGAATTCTCCCTTGTTGATACTCTCTAATAATTGTATAGGTTGGGCTCTTTACCATCTGATCAATCCCTAAACCACGTGCAATCCCTTTTGTAAGGGTCGTTTTGCCTGCACCTAAGTCCCCAGTCAACACGAGATTATCGCCAGGTTGTGCGACCTCTCCAATCACTAGGGCCAATTGTTCTGTTTGTTCTGGATTTTCTATTAAAATACTCACGATCTATCCCTACTTTCTTTTGATAGTATACCTTGTGAAGCTTTTTTTGAAAAGAAAAAGTACAGCATTTTAAGAGAAATGAAACAGCTGTCAAATAAACTTCAGTCCCCAAGGATAAATAAGTATTGGATTTTTTATTTTTTCTGATCGTTCAACAGATAGAAATTGACAAAAAAAAGCGAGGTTTGGACATAACTTTATAAGTTATATCCAAACCTCTTTACTTTCAGTCATTTCTTAGCTCATTAAAGTTTGAGCAGCAGTAATAATTGATAATTTGTAGACGTCTTCTTCGTTTGCACCACGTGATAAGTCTGAAACTGGTTTGTTTAATCCTTGTAGGATAGGTCCAATCGCTTCAAAGTTACCTAAACGTTGTGCAATCTTGTAGCCAATGTTTCCAGATTGTAATTCTGGGAAAACGAAGACAGTGGCTTGACCGGCAACATTAGAATTTGGTGCTTTTAATTGTGCAACAGATGAAACATAAGAAGCATCGAATTGTAATTCGCCATCAATTTGATATTGAGGAGCTAGTTGTTTCGCAATTTTGGTTGCTTCGACAACTTTATCAACTTCAGGTGCTTTTGCAGAACCTTTTGTAGAGAAGCTCATCATAGCAACTTTAGGTTCAATATCAAACAATTCAGCAGTTTTTGCTGAATCAACCGCAATTTCAGCTAATTCTTGTGCAGTTGGGTTTACGTTAATTGCACAATCAGAGAAGATGTATTTTTCTTGGTCGCGTCCACGGACCATAATCATCGCACCACTTGTACGGCTAATGCCAGGTTTTGTTTTGATGATTTGTAGCGCTGGGCGAACAGTATCACCTGTTGAATGGATCGCACCACTTACCATACCATCAGCAATGCCCATGTAAGTTAACATGGTACCAAAGTAGTTGACATCTTTAAGTATTTTTTCAGCTTGTTCTTTTGTTGCTTTGCCGTTACGACGTTCAACAAATGCTTCGACCATTGCATCCCAACCATCATAGTTATCTGGGTCAAAAATAGTAAATGCAGAGATTTTAATTCCACGAGCATGTGCAGATTTACGAATCTCATCAGGATTACCAATCAAAATTGGTTCCATAAGTTCTTCTGCTTTCAAACGAGCAGCAGCTCCTAAAATACGTGCATCGGTTGCTTCAGGGAAAACGATTTTAATGTTACGACGAACAACTTTAAATTTAAGACTATCAAATAGTTCCAAGATAATACCCTCCAGATTTAGTTTACCTGTTTATCATACACCATCTTCGAAAAAAAGAACAGATTTTTAAGCTGTTTCATAAAGAAAAGTCCAATTATGTTAAAGGTTTCACATAATCGGACTTCTGCACTATAACAGGTTGCTAAGTGTTTAGTACAGCTGTATCTGGTAATTTCCAGTCGATGGATGTCTCTCCTAATGATACTAACGCTTCATTCGTTTTTGAGAAAGGCTTAGAACCAAAGAATCCGCGATAGGCAGAAAGTGGACTTGGATGAGGCCCTTTAATAATCACATGTTTTGTCTCATCAATCATTTTCATCTTTTCTTGTGCCGGCTTACCCCATAAGATAAACACAATCGGCTGTTCTCGATCATTTAATTTTTTAATGATGGCATCTGTCAACTGTTCCCAGCCTTTTCCTCGATGAGAATAGGCTTGCCCTTCTCTAACTGTTAAGACGGTGTTTAATAATAAGACCCCTTGTTTGGCCCAAGAAACCAAATTCCCGTGAGCGACAGGAGAAATCCCTAGATCTGATTCAAGCTCTTTATAGATATTGACTAACGAAGGCGGCGTTTTAACACCCGGTTGAACTGAAAATGAAAGACCATGAGCTTGATTGACTCCGTGATAAGGATCCTGACCTAAAATTACCACTTTTACCTCTTCATAGGGAGTTAGTTCAAGTGCTTCAAAAATGTGATACATGTCCGGGTGAATTTTTTGTGTTTGGTATTCAACCTTTAAAAAATCGCGTAGTTCTTGATAATAGGGCTGTGAAAATTCGTCTGCTAATAAGGTTTGCCAGCTATTATGAATGAATTCTTTCATCTACTCACTCCTTCTTTTTTTTAAGAATAACGTAGTTTTCTTTCGGATACAAGTCTATTTCTCTTCTAAAAAAAACCTATAAATGTGGTAAAATAAAAGAGTAGACAAGAAAGGACGGGTAAGTATTTATGATTAAATTAATTGCTTCTGATATGGATGGGACATTATTAGACGCCCAGATGGGAATTTCAAAAGAAAATGCTGAGGCGATTCGTTTTGCTTTAGATAAAGGAATAGAGTTTATGGTTTCTACTGGCAGAAACTATCAAGAAGCTCGTTCTGCATTGGATGAAGCAGGGATTGACTGTGCTATGATTACGCTGAACGGCGCGCAGGTATTTGATAAAGATGGTACTTCTTTGTTCACTGTTCCAATCGCTAGAGACCAAATTACGATTATTTTAGATAAACTAGATGCGCATAACATTTATTATGAGGTGTCAACCAATAAAGGACTATACTCTGAAAGTCAAAGTCGTCGGATTGATAGCTTTGCCTCAATGATTGCTGACCACCTGCCTCATCTTACGTACAAAATGGCGATTGCTATGGCGGCAGCGAATCTTGAACTATTGAAGATTGACTATGTTGAAAGTATTCGTGATTTACTTGTCGATGATGAGTTAGAAGTTCTAAAAATCATTTGTGTGCACAATGAAGGCCCTAAAGTCTTAGGTCCTGTAGCCAATGAAATTGATGCATTAGGTAATTTAGCAGTGACTTCTTCTGGCCAAAATAACATCGAGATTAATCATCGTTCAGCTCAAAAAGGAATTGCTGTGGCTCATGTAGCAAGCGCACGAGGGATCGATTTGGAAGACGTAATGACGATTGGTGATAATTTTAATGATGTCAGCATGCTTCAAGTTGCTGGTGTTAGTTTCGCTATGGGAAATGCAGAGCTGGAGGTCAAGGAGTATGCCAAATATGTGACCGACACCAATTTAGAAAATGGTGTCGGCAAAGCGATTATGCGAGCCATCGAAGAAGAACTTTAATCTGTTAAAATAACTTAATGAAGAGAGGGGGCTAAGTATGTCAGAATTTTTTATCCAAGAACAGCAGTTAAGTCGTGTAACACGGACAATTGTCAAAGATGGACAAGGAAAGTCATTGTATCTTCTTGTGGGTCGTTGGGGAACAAAAGGTGACGCCCTTTCTCTTTATCAAATGAGCGGTGAATTGGTTGCGAGTATCAAACAAGTTAGTTTTACTTTTGGCACACGTTTTGAAATTTATGAAGGTTTTAAAAAGGTTGGTACGCTAAAGAAAATCTTTAACTGGCCGGGAGACTTTTATTACATCCGGCAGCTTCATTGGACGGTGCAAGGAAATATTTACCAACATCAATACACCATTCATCATTTTAATCGCTTAGTTATGGAGATGGATAAAGCTAGTCTATTTACTGGTGATTATTATGTGCTGAATGTCCCTGTCGATGAAGAAGCACCCTTGTGTATCTGCATCGCTGCGGTGATGGACTATTGGTTATATAACCGAAAAAAAGATAAAAATAATTTCCGGCTGGACTTCAATACCAATTAATTCACCAAAATATTCTATTCAAATAAAAAAGGCGCTCAAGCAAACTACAAAATTTGCTTGAGCGCCTTTTACGCCTATTGCCACTGAGTTGGACCAAGTACCTTAAAAAAACACTCCAGGTTCATCAGCGCAACTAATTATATTTCTTTTTGCATGTGATCATACATATGCCCACTAATTGGGACTTCTCCGACCTTTTTAAAGCCTTTACGAGTATAGAGCTTACGGGCACCTGGATTACTTTCATCCACACTAAGGCCAATCACTTTTTTACCTTTACTCTCTGCAAGCATTGGTAATGCATCTAATAGTTCTGAACCAATTCCTTGGCCACGAAATTCTTCTGAAACAGAAATAGTATCAAGATACCATTCATCAGAAAATGTCTCAGGATCAGTGAAGAGCTGAGCATTTTCCATGCCATGTGCCTTTAAAATTTTGACTAAAGGCTCATCAATAACAGCTTCCTCTTCTGATGTATAACCGAATGCAACACCGGCGATTTTCCCATCAATTTCTTTAACAATCGCATTGGCATATCCATACCGATAATTTGGCTCCGCCGCGGCTTCGATTAAAATCTGAATCGTTTTCTCTTCACCGTATTGTACGACAAAGGGCAATTCCATATCTTTTAAAATAACTAATATTAATGGAGCAACTGCTGCCCCATCTTCTTTTTTCATAAAGCGAATCATTTATCTTCCTCTCTTTCGAGTCTATTCTACCATTCAAGCAGAACGAATTCAAAGAAGAGAAAAAGATTCTGAACAAAACAGGAGATATGTACGGATTTGTCTGCAAAAAAATACAGATTTTTCCTTCACGCTTTGCGTTACCTAGGATAATCTGTATCTTCTTTTTAAAAAAATCACAGGGATCTCGTTTCGCTTATTTTTGTTCAATAATTTTTGTCGAAACAAAATAGCCGTGACTAAGTCTCTTTTCTGCAATCAAATCACAATACGGACAAACGATAGCCATCTCTTTGTCTGTGTGACTGACAATATTCGTGATCTCTTCATAACGAAACTTTTTCCCGCAATGAGGACAAACTATTTTTTCCACGTGTCTCCACTCCTATCATTTTCTTACATCTATAGATTACTCCTGTAAGCAAAAAATAGGAAATAATAACCTCAATAAAGGGACGATTTGCAAAAAAAGTATCGGATTTCACAAATCGTTTCGTAAAAATTTAAGCGAATAGTGTGGATCATAGCTTTTGGTTACGAGCCCACCCCTAGTATCTGAATAAATGGATGTACAGAAGCAGCCTCTTTATTTAGGTGCTATCTTCGAATCTAGTCCGCTACTCCTAACGAATCTAAGGTTTTGTTATTCAGCGATTCAACGAGTACTCGTTTTTGAGCATGGTTTTGTTTGACAGTTACTGTATAAGACGGATTGACTCGGTCTTGTTGGACACGCCAAGAAACGACTTGCTTGTTGTGTCCTCGCACTCGCTCCAAAGCCTGAGACATTGCCTCTTTTGGCATCGGTAAGTGTGTCAACTCACTAAAGTGTATCTTTTGTTTTTGTGGGCTCTTTTTCTCTCGTTTTTGTTTGCTTTTTGTCACTTCTCCAGTCATGGAATTAATGTGTATAATTGTTTCGCCGTTTTCAAACACATACTCATATACCATATGAGAAGCAGCTGTATTAACCATCGTATCAAAAGAAAGTGCTGTGCAGCTGTCAAGTTTTGTTTCTTTCTGATAGAGCTGAATCGCATCTTCCAATGTTATTTTATATTCTTGTTGACTAATATCTGTTTTCGGTTGATTGTTCCCACGCAACCCACAATTTAATCCTACTAAGAACATGCTACCTAGCAGAATCACGAAGCCGATTTTTTTCATGTTCTCACACCCCTTTTCCCTAATTATAGCAAGAATTAAGAAAAGAAAATATTGATTTCATGAAATCAACCTAACAGTTTTGTCATGTAGCAGCTGTTATTCATGTAATTCTAGTGGTAACCCATCAGGATCATGGAAGAAGGTCATCTTTTTATCTGTAAACGAATCTATTCGAATTGGCTCTGTCTCAATGCCCTTTTTATTCAATTCAGCAATCACCTCTTCAATGTTTTCCACCTTAAAAGCCAGATGTCTTAGCCCACACGCCTCAGGATAATTTGGGCGTTTAGGTGCATCCGCAATACCAAAAATTTCCAATTCGCATTCGCCAAGCTTAAGGTCCAGCTTATAGTCATTTCTCTCAGGTCGAAAGTTTTCTCTAATAATTGTAAAACCCAGTAGCCGAACATAAAAGTCCTTTGATTTTTGATAGTCGGAGACAATAATCGCTACATGGTGAATGGTTTGCAAGTTCATAATATCCGCTCCTTAATAAATGAAGTTTGAGTTAAAAATTCGGGCACTCTTTTTCTTTGTACGCTATTGTTGCTAAAAAGTCTAGAATTTTCTGTTATTATTTTACTCTACAGCAAATAGGTTTACTTTTTCAAGGGAGTACGAGAAAATAAAGAGAACTGAAAGGAAGAGATAGTGATGAACGAAGTACAACGACTAACGGATTTGGTTAACCAGTTTCGAGAAGAAAGAGACTGGCGGCAATATCATAATGCCAAAGACTTGACTATTTCAATTAATTTGGAGGCCTCAGAGCTTTTAGAAGACTTCCAGTGGCGTTCTAGTCAAGAGGCTATTGAACAAAATTTTGAAAACATTAAGGAAGAAATTGCTGATATTCTTATTTATACACTGATGTTAACCAGCGATTTATCGATTGATGTCTCCAAGATTATTGAAGAAAAACTAGTCAAAAATGCCTTGAAATATCCTATAGAAAATCCAAAGATCAAATAACCTAGCTACAGAAAAATTGTTTAGGGGTGAATTATGAAAAAGTTTCTACGTTACTTGCTGATAACTATTATAGCGGTTTTGGTAATCGTTATCGGATATGTTGCCTACGTTTTTCTGAGTTATTCGCGTATGGAGGACAACTTATCCTTACCTGTTACAGAAACGAAGACCGAAAATGTGGCAATCGTTCCGGAAAAAGACTATGTGGTTACCACCTTTAATATTGGCTATGGTTCTTATAGTCCAGACTATAGTTTTTTCATGGATGGTGGGAAGTATGCTCGAGGATTTAGCAAAGAGGCTATTCAAGAAAATCTATCCGGGATTATCGAAACAACCAAACAAATCAATCCTGACTTTGCGCTCTTTCAAGAGGTTGATGAAAAAGCGACCCGCTCTTATGGAGTAGATGAAGTGAGTGAATTAACTCATTTTTTTGATGCATATTCAAGTGTTTATGGTCAAAACTACAATTCTTCTTACCTATTTTATCCATTGACTGAGCCGATTGGGCAATCAAAATCAGGACTGGTTACCATGAGTAAAGGGAAAATCACTAAGAGTACGCGTTATTCGTTACCTATCGAAACGAATTTTAATAAATTTTTTGATTTGGATCGCGCCTTTACCGTGTCAGATATGCCAGTGTCAAATGGGCGGACCTTGACATTAATTAATGTTCATCTCTCTGCGTATACCAAGGATCCTGAGATTCAAAAGGCTCAGATCAAAAAACTCGGCGATGTGATGGAGCAAAACTATCAATCAGGTAATTATGTGATTGTCGGTGGCGATTATAACCACACACTGATAGAAAATAGCGACACAATATTTGAAAATACTGAGACCTCCTTTAGTTGGAATCAGCCATTTCCAAAAGAGGACTTACCAAAAGGTTTTGCCGTAGCTGAAGATGGTTTGGCGCAGGCGGCAATTCCTTCGGTGCGTAACCTAGATGAGGCGTATAAAAAAGGCCACACCTTCGTTACCTTAATTGATGGGTTTATCGTGTCTGACAATGTCACAATCAAGCATGTCGCTGTGGTTGACAAAGGGTTTGAGCATTCAGATCACAATCCGGTCAAATTACAATTTACACTCATGAAATAAACAAAGACTCAATTGATTTTCAAGTAATTCGCTTGGAAAATCAACTGAGTCTTTTTAGGTTACGCTTTTTCTCTTTTTTGCCAGTAATCAATCAGTGCCTCTGCTTCGATTCGTTTGACAAAGGCATCTTTACCGTCCCCATATCGTTCAATGTCTGTCGGGAACTGTTGTGCTAGCTGCTCTTTTAGTAGGCCATACTCCTCAGCTATTTTCGGATGTGTTCGAAGAAAGTCTCTGAAACAGAGGTGACGCAAAATCTCTTGCGTGTTATCAAACTGATACGCGTGAATATGATGGGTTCGCTGATCCCCACCCTTTCTGAAATACCGACGACCGGGAAGTCCAAATTCCCCCATGACTTCATAACCAAGCGTTTCAAATGCTCGAGATTGATTATCTAGTTGTTCTATCGTTTTAACCACTAATAAAATATCAATCACGGGTTTTGCTTTTAAGCCAATAACTGACGTGCTGCCAATATGAAAGCTGGCCACTTGGTTTTCTTGAACAATTTCCTTTAAATTCTTAGCTTCCTGTCTATACAGACCTGACCATAGAGAGGAATAATCTACTACATTTACCTTCATTACGCGTTCTCCTCCTTCATCTTTACAAGATACTCTTCTAATAACTTAGCGACGGATGGATCCCTTTTTCGTAAATCTTCGAATTGTTGCATTAGGCCGAAAGCCGCTTGTTTTGTAGACTCGACGTTCTGAGTTTGTTTCTCTTCTAGCCATGAAGTAAACGAAGAGTCAGATGTCTTAGCATGCTTAACACTTCTTAGTGCTTCTCGTTCTCGTTTTAACAGATGTAATAGCCCATTTCTCATGGGGCGCGGAATCGTATAGAAAAAACTCTCTTTAAATCCATAAAGTAGATAGTTTTTAACAATTATAGAATAGATATGTGGCTGAATCCAGCGTCCTTGAGGTGTTTTGGCAAACGATTGGATTCTTTCCTCAAGTTGCGTGCTATCTAGTTTTTTGACCGTTCTTAAAAAAGTTAATAGTTCTTGGAAGAAACTTTCAGGTAGTTTTAGATGGGTACATTCTGTCGTTTTTATAGCCGATAAGTCCTTCTGAAGAAAGGCTTGATAGGTCTCAATAAATTCTTTAGTATCCATTTCCACTGAAGTTTTGGTATTCAAAAAATCGTTTTTTGTTAATTTTGTTGCTCTTTTTTCAGTGTTATTTTGTCGATAGATGGTTTCAATCTCTTTTTCTATCGCTTTATAATCTGCTATATAGATAGGAAAGTCGGCTTGACGAAACTCCCCTAGGCGCAAAATCAGTTTTTTATTGGGCACATGTGGTTTCTTTAAACGATTGTTATATAAGAGTGCCAATAAATATTTTTGCCAAAGTGCCTCTGGAAACGGGATATTTTGTTGTTTCAACCATAATAGCTCATCCATCGCCAGGTCAACGGTAGTCATTCCTTGAGAAATCGAGGTTGCCACGCGCTCTGAAACATGAAGATGTTCTGCAAAATGAGAAATACCGAGTGTTAATCGTTCCCCTGTGCTCTTTGATTTGACGATATATTGTACTTTAAGCTCTCGACCACACTTGCAAAACAGTTTTTCTTGTCGACGATTCGTTCGAAAAAAAGGATTCACTCGGAAGTCTTCAAAGACCCAATCTGTGGCAATTAAATAATTTTCTTCCAGAAATTGGGATTGAATAAGATAACGTCGATGGTTATTAACAAGCGCCCGTTGTTCTTTTGTTAAACGCTCATAGATTTCCCAGCGTTGTCCACTGGTATATTGTTTTGAAATTTTTAAAGGATAACTTTTTTTGCTTAAAACTTCGGGATACCATTCTTTTAGGACCTCATCCCACTCATCCATGTTAACGCCACCTCCAAACAAATATGCGACCACCAGTTTACCATAAATATTCAAAAAAATGGACCTAAATTCACTTTTTTGTGAATGGGTTCATTGATTTATTGTCAGGCGAATCTTTTTTAGACAGCTTGACTCACGTACCGTTAGGCAAACAGACATTTTTACTGAAGTCTTTGCTAAAAAATTCGCTGATAGTGACTAGTTAGTATCACCCCAATTCCCAAAATTACGATGAATAAAGCCAGAGAAATTAGAAATGAATACTTTAAAGTCATTTTATCTCCTCCTTCAAAAAGCTTTGGTTTTATTGATGAAGACAATGATTACGGTCATTATACCATCTAAATATACGCGTCATAACCGTTGACTTTTCCTTGCTTTATGAACAATTTAAGCCAAGTTCTCAAAATTCCATTTATCTCCTTTGTATAATTAGTTTCATTTTTTTAAAAAGAACGGTACACTAGAAGTTAGGAAGTGATTGGGTAGAATACACAAGGAGAGGTTACTATGCACATTATATATATATCAATTGCTGGAAATACTCGCTCGTTTGTCAAAAAATTGGCAGCTTACGCAGAGGAAAAACATCAAGTTAACGCGGAAAATCCTTTGATCGAGTTAAAAGAAATCCATGAAAATTCTGATTTTGAGTTGGAAACGAGTCCTTATTTTGCCTTTGTCCCAACCTATTTAGAAGGTGGGAATGGCGTTGATAACGGAGATGTTGAAATTTTGACTAACGTCTTAGGGGAATATATGGCGTATGAGAATAACTTTAAGCAGTGTCAAGGAATTGTCGGAAGTGGCAACAAAAATTTTAACCATCAATATTGCCTGACTGCCAAACAATACGCGGAAAAATTTTCTGTACCTGTACTCGATGATTATGAATTACGAGGCACCCCAGCAGATGCTGAGAGAATTTATGAACGGTTAGTAGAAGCAACAAAAAACAACTAAAAAAGATTTACAGAGCATGAACAATCGTTTCCGCTCTGTAAATCTTTTTATTATTCATCATCTGGAAATATAGTTACCGTACGATACCAGGCGTGAGGATTGCCTTGTGAGTATGCTTTATAGTCCCACCCAGACAAAGAAAAACCAATAAAACCAATAAGTAGACCAACCGCGGTCATCAAAATACCTAGTTTAAATAATTCATTTACTCGTTTCTTAATCATATGAATTTCACCTTTCTACTGAACAATAGTCTTGTTACATACTTGGTTAATGAGGCGGTCCATTTGATAAATTGCCCACTTGTTCTGACTGTGGCAATGGTTGCTAGAATCCCTAGTCCAAAGATAGTCAAGCCAACACCAAATTGTGTCACACCAATAAATACCCCGTCTTGTAAAGCAATCAGACTAGTGACAGCTGATGCGACGCCACCAATAATCCCTGTAACTGCGAACATCCCTAACACAAATGGAATCGTCCATAGCACAAAATAGGCTGAAAGGATACATAAGCCGACAGCTAATAGGAGACTTCCCCATAATGGAAAACCTAACACCGTTACAATCATGACAAGAGGCATCGTTTTTCGTGAAACCACTTGCTCCTTTACTGTAAACCAAGACTCAAAATTATCGTATATCAAAGAATCCGGATTCCCCAATTTATAAATTGCTTCTTCTTCTGAATAACCATCCTCTATCAAATCTTGAATCATTTCACTACAATAATCTAAAAAGGCGTCCTTTTCTCCAACTGGCGCGTCTTTAGGAATTTTTCTTTCTAACTCTACTAAAAACATACGTATATCCTTTTTCATCCTGCTAAACTCCCCTCAATAAATGCATAAATCTCTTCAACCTGCACTTTGCTTTCCATAAATTCTTTTAGTTCGGTCCATCCCTCAGGTGTAATTTTATAATATTTTCTCAAGCGTCCATTATACTCTTGTGAAAACGTCTCGACGCTTCTTTTGGCCTCTAAACGTTTCAAAATAGGATATAAAGTGGACTCTGTAATTGGAATCAGTCCAGAAATATTTTTTACAATATCGTAGCCATACGATGGCTGCTGATTTAGATAGGCCAGAATACAATATTCCAACATCCCTTTTTTTAATTGACTATTCACCCGAACACCTCCCTATGCACAATACTATACAACGCATAGTATAGAAAAACAAGTTTTTTTTGAAAATCAGTCTTTGGACCTAGTCGCCCATGAAAACAAATTTATGATTATTTATATGAAATGAGGTCAATATAATGCTTCAAAAAAACAAACAGAAAGAGACTTTCGCCTCTATCTGTTTGTTTTCTTATTCGTTCACTATGCCTTTTCTAAATGAAAAATAAACAATAAGCCGTTTGGTTCTCTTACACTAAATGATTGTGTATCCTCACTCAGAAGCTCTTGGGTTGTCAGGATATGCTCTTTTACTTCTTGAAAATTAGTTTTATCAGGAATTTCTAGTGTAAGGGATTCCAAACCTAGATCTGTAGCAGTTATTTCTTGCCCATGTTCACTTTGCCAAACATTTGCACCTATATGATGGTGATAATCACCAGCCGCAAAAAATTTTGCTTGTCTGCCAAAGTTGTTTTTAAGACTTAAACCGAAAACTTCAGTATAAAACTTTTCTGTTTTCTCTACATCTGCTACTTTTAAATGGACGTGGCCCATGACAGTTCCGACTGGCAGCTGACTCGTTTTACTATCTGCCTCTGAAATAACACCATCTGCATCCATCTCTACTGTCACGCCAACAATTTCTCCATCAGGTCTGATATCCCATTTTTCACGAGGTTTGTCATGATAAATTTCAATCCCATTTCCCTCTGGATCGTCTAAATAAATTGCTTCACTGTAACCATGATCTGCAGCACCTGTAATAGGAGCCTTGATTGTAAGCAAATGATACAAAATATTCCCTAAATCTTTTCTTTTAGGCACTAAAAAGGCCATATGATACAAGCCTGTTTTGGTTAGGCTCGCTTGCCCACCTTTGATTTCTTTTAGCTCAAGCAGCGGACGTGAATCGACACCCAAAACAGCAGAAGTTTCTGTTGAAGAAAGTTTGCTTAAGCCAATTGTTTCTATGTAAAAAGCCATTTCTTTCTGTAAATTGTTCACTTTAAGTGTCACTTTTCCTGGATGTGTTTTTTCGTGTATTCTAAATTTTGGAATAATTACTGTCATTGTAAGTTCCCCCTCAAATTAATTGATAGTTATATCATATCACTTACTTTTTGTAAGCGCAAAGAAAAGCACTCACAAAAATACTTTTTGATAACAAAGAGGAATGAATAAGATGAGCTTTTTTCAATAAAAAAAGCCGGAAGTTTTCGGACTTCACAGCTTAGTATACAGTTAATTAGATTTTTCTTGTCTGATAAGATAATAACTCAGTATTTTCTACAAAAAAGTTGAAAAAGTCATCGTTTTTAATGGAGTCAAAATACGTATGTATCACTCGGATTAATGCGTTATGACACACGAGTAGATAAGTATTTTCTTCATCTGCCAAACATTCCTCAATTAACGGATAAATCCTAGCGGCAACATCAAGTACCGACTCGCCTTTTGGAAAACGAACCGCAAAATTTGGTCGATCTGTTTGGAATTCGATATTTGCTACAGGTCGGCCATCGTAAATCCCAAAATCAAATTCGGCTAGACGAGCGTCCTCAATCATAGAAATTTGATTCGCTTCACTTACTGCTCGAGCCGTTTCTTTTGCACGAATCAGCGGGGAATGAATAATTTTAGTGATTGGCGTCGAAAGAGTCTTCACCTTTTTGCCTAATGCTTCAGCTTGTTGGTAGCCTTTTTCTGTTAAAGGAATGTCCGCCCGACCACAAACTAAGCCGTCTTTATTCCATTGTGTTTCTCCATGTCTTGCAAAATAAATCAATTAATTCTCTCCTCCCTCTTTCTTCTATTGTACCCAATGTCAAATAGAAAGCCAAATCGATACAAAAAATGCTTTTATTTGATAATTGTCAGAATATTTTTAAAATTAGTGCTTTCTAATGTTGACAACATCATTTTTTAAGTTTAAACTAATCTGCAACTCAACAAAAATGGAGGGATTATTTATGGAAATGGATACAGAGGTTCGGCCTGGAGCCAATCGCTATCTTGCGGGAGAAAATGTGTTAACTGATTTACCACAATACTTAGAAAAATATACTACAGTTGCTGTAGTCACTGGGGAAATTTCTTTTGAAAAATTCAAAGCCTATTACCCTCATGCGTTTGATTATCCGACCTTTGTTTATGATGGTAGCGCAAGTGAAGAAGATGCAAAGAGATTAGCCGATGTGATCGGTCAAGCAGATGTCGTGATTGGTATTGGGGGCGGACGCGTCTTAGATACTACAAAAATGACGGCAGAAAATTTACAGTCGGAATTTATTTTGATTCCCACACTTATTTCAAATTGTGCGCCCTTTTCACCTGTAGCAGCGGTTTATAACCCGGATCACAGCTTCAAAGAAATCGGCTATTATACATATTCAGCGTCTTTATTATTTGTTGATTGGACGTTTTTATTACAAACACCGAAAGAATATTTTATCGCAGGAATTGGTGATACATTAGCCAAATGGTACGAGATTGAAGGAATCACTCGTAACTTATCAGACAACGAACAAACGGCCTTTATTCGTTTAGGAATTGCTAGTGCCAAAGAGATTCTATCGATTTTATTAACGGATTCTGAGCAAGCATTAGAAGACTTAGAAACACAGACGGTCTCTCCTGCTTTCGGGCGTGTGGCAGATACGATTATCGCTTTAGCAGGAACGGTTGGTGGATTTGCAGCCAAATTTGGACGTTCAGCTGGTGCCCATGCTGTTCACAATGGGCTTTCTTACATTCCGTCAACGCATGATGTGTTACACGGAGCAAAGGTTGCTTACGGGATTTTAGTTCAATTGGCACACACGAATGATTTTGATGAAATCACCGGTCTCTTACCTTTCTATGAAACAATTGGCTTACCGACTCGTTTGGCTGAGTTAAATGTCAGTCAAGAAGAGCTTCCTTTACTTGAACAAGCAGCTACTTTTGCAGCCGGTAAAAAAGAAAGCTTCCAAATGATTGATGACGGAATTTCTGCTGAACAAGTCTTACGTGCGATTCAATCTGTTGAAGATTTGGACCGAGTCCCCGTCTAATTTTAATTTACTTTATCCTTAAATCAATCGTAAGTGTGAGTGAATATTGTTTTTATTAACAGCATTCACTCACAACTAGCTAAAAAATCGCAAACATTTCAGCTGTGCTGTTAGTTTGCGATTTTTTTGGCTCTCACCTATATAGGACTGATAAATTTAGCGATAATCTCGTAGTTCCATTTTTGAATCGACGACTGTTAGGCCTCATCAATCCAGGGCAAATCGGTCGTTAGGGTCTCAGCGAATTTTTTGTAGTCATCTCTTTCTTGTAATCGGTGCAATCGGCGTTTCTCATAACCAGCACACACAAGTTTTTCTTCGTCCGTCTCAGCAATCACATGGGGAACTGTGAATTCAGTCTCCTCATTCATATGTGTTGGGACCGCAACAAAGGTTGTAAAACAGGTTGCCGCTAAATATCGCTCGCCTGTGGTCAAATTCTCCCCGACCACTTTGACAAAGACCTCCATCGATTTTTTATGTGCGCCCGATATATAGGATTCTATACAGACTGAATGGTTTTCATGGAGTGGTTTCAAAAAGTTCAAGTTATCTAAAGAAGCCGTCACCGCGCCCCTTCGACAATGTCTAGTGACGGAGATTGAAGCTGCATCATCAATCAATGTCATCAACTTTCCGCCAAATAAAGCTTGAAAAGGATTCAAATCGAATGGGAAAATCCGATGTGTTTGAATCACTCGTGATTCGCGACAAAATTTTGTTTCGGCCATCATTTCTTTCTCCTTGTATCTTTATTAAATTTACAATTCATTTTCTGTAAATACTTTATCCTATTTGAGAAGAATAAGCAATTTTCGACTTCTAATAAGAATAAGCAGATCTGTAGTCAATCAAATGAGGTTAGGGCAGAATGGGTTAATTCTGAGAATTAGGTAGAGACGATCCTAGCCTCTCTTTATCCGAATAAACGGTGGCTACAGAAGAAATTCCATCTGCACGTTGTTCCGCTCTCAACAACTTCTACGCATGGGACATGCTAGAGTTGACTGATAACCATTGCAAGCATAGTGCTGGTTTTCTTAAAAAATCTGATACCCGTTATAGATATTGATTGCTAGTACAACGAGAATGACCAGCTGGAAAACGAAGGTCACCTTTTCTGGTGAAAGAATATGACTAAGTTTTGCACCGATGAAGCCGCCCAAAATAGCTGCTGGAATTATCGCATACAGGATGGTCAAATCATATCGTTCAAAGCCCGTGCTTAAGGCGATAGTGGCAAGCTTGGATAATTGAGAAAAAAAGATGATACAAATAGAATAAATCGTCGCTTCTTTAATCGGCAAACCAAAAAAGAGCATCAATAAGGCGACATTAATAGGACCACCGCCAATGCCTAAGAGACTGGCAAGAAAACCCAATACCACCCCACAAAACAGATACCAAAACCAATGACTAAGTCCAAGTGGTTTCCAGGAATATTTAGTTGCGCAAAAAGCAAAAATCAGCGTCAGGACAGTTAAAATAATTTGGATAAGTTGGACTTGTTTTTCAGAAGCAACAAGAAGATATAATCCTTCAAACACAAGATTTCCAAGCATTCCACCAACAATTGCACCAAACGATAGCCATAAAACAAACCGCAGATTCAGAGAAATTCCTTGTTTGATTTGTTTGGTTGTAGAAACAATCGACATTGTGAATACGGCGACACTCGAATAAAAGGAGATAGCTGCTACAGAATGCTCGCCCATCAAATCCAAAAGAGGTTTGATAATCACGCCGCCACCCATACCTGACACAGCTCCTACTGTGTTAGCAAAAATAATAATGAAAAAATAAACCAGATAAATCATCGCTGTGCACTCCTTACGAGACGCATAATTTCTTTTGTCTGTGGAATAACCTGTTTTAACACTTGTTGGTAACCACAGAAGTTTTGTTCTTTTGTGACATAAACCGCATCCTTCATCCGTTTACAGCCACCATTACAAGCCTTTTGGAATGGACAAGCTTGACAAAATGGACCCGTTTCTCTTTTTTCACATAGAAAAGAAGTAGAAATCTCTTGTTCAAACAACTCTTTTAACCCAGCCTCTTGGATATACCCTATTCTGTATTCATCTAGTACATAAAAATCGCAAGGATAGACACTGCCATCCGCTTCAATCACGTACTGAATCTGACAATTGCCTAGAATTCCGCAAGCGGTTATCTGACTATTTACAAACAGATTCATTAAATCATCAAATAGTTTGACACTACGGTAATGACCGGACTGAAGCTCTGCCCACCAAAGCTTAAATAATTGCCCATAAAACGAAGCAAATCGCTGAGGCGTCAGCGCATAGCTACTTTTTTTGACGGCTTCTAATTCGTCGAGACAGGGAATAAATTGAACATACTCAATCGCCTGTTCTTGCAAGAAACGATAAACCTTCTTGGCTTCCTTTGCTAAAGGATTGGTCAAGACACATAGCACATTGTACTCAATCTGAAACGCATCAAACATCTTTTTTGTTTCCAAAACTTTGTGGAAGGTCCCTCGTCCTTTCGTATCCACTCGATTTAGGTCGTGGTATAAAGGATGTCCATCAATCGAAAGCCCTACTAAAAATTGATTTTCCTTCAAAAACTCACACCATTGTTTATTGATAAGAATGCCATTGGTTTGAAGCGCATAATGAACACGCACTCTTTTTTTCTGTTTTTGGACAAGGGAAACAATAAAACGAAAATAGTCCAAACCAGCTAGCGTCGGTTCTCCGCCTTGAAAAGCTAATGTTAGTTCATCTCCATCCGCTAAATCCAAAAATATATTTTCAATCATTTGACTAGCAATTTCAGGGGTCATTTTCCCGAAAGAACGAACCTCTCTGTGTGAACTGACATCCGCATAAAAACAATACCTACAGCGAATATTACAGAGTGCTGAGGCAGGCTTGACTAAAACAGAAATATGCTTCATTCTATTCACTCTCCATCTCTACGAAAATTCTCTGATGTAACAGGAAACCTCTGAATGGGTGTCTTTCAGATTTCCTTTACATTCAGGAAAACACTGGCCTCTTTGTTAGGTTACACAAAGAGCGTTTCAAGTGTCGTAAATCTCATCGAACTTGTTTTCTTTCACTATATGATTTTACCTCTTCAATTGCAAGAGGTACCAAATTATTGATGTACATTAAATGATTGAACATAAGAGGGTCGCTGCATTTTTGGTCTATCAAATCAAAGGAGATGCTATCTTTTACTTTACCTAGCCGCTGTTTTTAGTCAAAAAATCTTTTTGAAATTTATCTCTTGCATTGATACGCGTTTCATAAACTATACTTACTTTGTAACAAAAACAAAGGAGGTCTCATCTATGAATACCTATGTCGAAATAACTGATCAGTTGGGTGTCGATTACTATTATGCACGGCTTTATTTTTCCGGTGACTATCTAACACTTCAAAGTCCACAGGGGTTTTTAAGAAAAAATGTTCAAAAGAAGATTCGCCTCTCTGAAATAACCAATCTTGTGATGGATACTTTCTGGGGCGGCAGACGCATTACCTTTTCTTTTGACAAAGAGGACTATACTTTTTTTGAATCTGGCACAGGTGTGGTAGACTATTTACAAACGAACTTAAGTCTGTAGGTGAAAAAATAAATGGCAACTATTCATGATATTGCGAAACTAACGGGTTACTCTGCTTCGACCATTTCTCGTGTACTCAACAACTATCCTTATGTGGACGAAGAAAAACGAGCGCATGTTCAAGCTGTGATGGAAGAATTACATTATATTCCTAACTCTGCCGCGCGTAATTTGAGTTCTGGAAAAAACAGAAATATCGGTGTTATCCTTCCCTTCGTCAATCATTCTTACTTTGACCAAGTCCTAAATGGAATTACACGAGAAGCCTTTTTATCCAATTACAAAGTCACGTTACTTCCTACCAATTACGATCCAGAGGTAGAAGAAACTTATCTGAAGCAGTTTGCTGCTAAAGAATTTGATGGGTTAATCATTACTTCTCGCGCCAACTCAATTGAGCAATTGCTCACCTACCAAAAATATGGGCCGATTGTCTTTTGTGAAGAGCTGAAAGAAACTGAGGTAAGCTGCGTTTATATTAATCGAAAAGACTCCATCCTTGAAGGGTTGATGCATCTAAAAGAGCAAGGCTTTGATCGTGTTGGTGTGACACTAGGAAGAAGTCGAAACCTTAGCCAAAATTCAAAAATTACGGTTCAGCTTTGTCACGAAGTTTTCCCGAAATTTAGTAAAGAGGATATTTTTTGGGACTGTTGTTTTTATGAAGATGGTTTTCAAGCAGAGAAGTTTTTTACCAAACGAGGCATAGAAGCTGTGTTCTGTAATGGGGATGATGTAGCGGCTGGGATAATACGTGCAAACCCTAACAGAAACCGCCAATCGATTGTTGGACGTGACAACCTTTTGACAAGTGAACTCATGCAGTTTTCAACCATCGATCATCAGCTACATCTCTGTGGCAAAACGGCTTTTCAACAATTTATCGAGAACAAAAAAGAAAAAATAAGTATCCCGTACACCTTTATCAAACGAATATAATTCAAAAAGACGCTACGCGAGAGAACGAACTTTAACGTGGCGTCTTTTGATGAAAGAAAAGCGTTTGGATTATTGTACTACCCGATAGTTTGGTTTCGAGTCGAGAGTTACTTTACTTACGTTTTTCTATCGTTGGAAATTCAGTAATCCGTAATTTCGCTCCACCATATGGGACTAAGGCAATCGGTTCTTCTGTTTCATAAGCAACATTGTAAGGAGGTGTATCTGCTGAATTTTGTTGAATGTTCCAACTTGGGACCTTCCAGCCGGTAGTAGAATAAGAAGAACCTTCAGTAAATAACAAAAAAATTTGAAGTAATGCGTAACTAAGAAGTATATCTCTGGGTTTGCTTATTTAGCAATTAGTTGCAAAGCCCTTCCCGACTTTATGCAAAATAAAAAACAAGCAGATGTTTGTTTTGCATCCGCTTGTTTGTTATTCATGTAGTATTCATTTCTCCCATTACTTGAAGAGAAAGGTTCTTTGATTGCTTACCAAACCAATAGGCTCAACAGCGCAAGCATAGCAGGCGCCCCTTGTTTTAGGATAATTGATTTGGAGCTAGTGAGTCCGCCATAGATAGCGACGACCACGACAAAGCCTGTGAGAAGGAGGCCTAACTCTACTTGATTAGTAGAAAACAATAGCGTATAACCTAGTGCTACTGCAATCATCAAGTTGTAAATGCCTTGATTTTTGATTAGCGTCTGAATCGTTTCTTCTTTTAATTGATCGATAGAGATACCGAATGTTTCAGCTGTTTTCTTTGAGCTTGGAACAAGACTTTCCAAATAAAAGATATACACGTGTTCAAGCGCTACGAGGCTACATAAAATAATCGATAAAATCGTCATCTAAGTTATTTCCATTCTGTTATTTTTTCGATAGGTAAACGAACAGATTCATAGCCAGGCTCCAACGCTTTTCCGATTGAAAGAATCATAACGGGTTCGTAACGGTCCGGATCCATATCAAAAGCTGCTGCTAGTTGATCTTGTTCAAACCCACCAATTGGGTTTGTATCATATCCATGAGCTCGCGCAACAAGCATCAATTGCATCGCTGCCAAACCACCATCGATTTTTATGACGTCGTTCATTTTTTCTGCAGAGAATCCTTTGTAGTAAGGAACAATCGATTCCAGCTGTTGATTCTTCACTTCTTCGGGCATTTTTCCTTCTGCTACTGCTTGTCCATAGATTTCTTCTGCTAATTCATAACATTTCATATCCCCAAAAATCAAAATCATCGCCGAAGAGGTTTCATTTTGTAATGTGTTAAAACGAATCAATGGTTTTAATTTGGCTTTTGCCTCAACAGATTCAGCGACGACAAAACGCCAAGGCTGCATATTAACGGAAGACGGCGCCAAAGTAGCCTCTGCCAACATTTCTGACATTTCTTCTTTTGAAATCTTCACGGATGAATCATAGTTTCTTACAGAGCGACGTCCTTTTAAAATAGTTTCAAAGTTGTTTTCTTTCATGATAATAGTCTCCTCTTTTATTCTTGATGATTATTTTGACAAAGTCTAGTTAACATCAGACTTAAATTAGTAATTTCTTCTTCGGTAAAGCCCTCAAACAGTTCAGATAATAACCCATTTTTATTTGTATCACACTGCTTAGTTACGGATGTTCCCAAAGGTGTGGCTTTCACAAGGACTTCCCGATTATTGCGTGGATTGCGTATCCGCTCCACGTATTTTTTTTCTTCAAGAATCTTCAAATGTCGCGTAATCGCTCCTTGATCAATCTGGATATACTGTTGTAACTCAGTTTGAGGTAACTCCTCATGTTGACTTAAATACACCAGCATGCCATAGCGAGTCAAACTAAGTCCTGTTTTCTTTTCAAAATTTTGTGTGACCTGATTACCGACTGTTTTCAGAAGCAGCAGTAACTGGCTTGCCTTCGTATTCTGCATAGATTTCATCTCCATTCATTGTTGACTTGTCAACGATTGATAAGTCAACTATAAAACAAGCCCTCATTTTTAGCAAAAGATTTGCTCATGGTACTCAAAAAAGAGCGTGGGCCTAACTTTTTTTGTTAGGACACCACGCTCCTAGTGCCCGAATAAATGGTAGGCACAGAAAAAAGCTCATCTGACCTGTATTCCACTTTCAGCGGCTTCTACGCAAGTCACATGCTAGAGTTGAAGGTGTAAAACATAACGAAGCATGAATGGATGTGGCACAGTACCTACTTTGTTTCTCGGATTTGTCCCACCCTCTTACAGTATCAAAGCTATTTAACCGCGTTAGTGTGTACGGTATATAATCAAGAGCATTCACTCAAGAGGAAAAGAAATGTTGAATTCGATTTGGTCATCTATTTGTTTGCCAGCAATTGTTCCGTTCATACTCTGAATGAGCGTTTTGGCAATAGAAAGACCTAAGCCGAGATGTCCCTGCTCATTTGGCTCTTCTTCTGTATAAAATCGCTCAAATAATTGGTTGATATTCGTTGTTTTTACTTTTGCACCATCATTTTTTATCCTGAGTACAAATCGTCCATTTTCGATAGAGGTTGAAAGCTTCACCCACGTTTCATAATGACGAAACGCATTGCTTGTAAGATTCAGCAAAGCTCTATCCAATTGATACCCATCTATTAAAATCCGAGAAGTTGTTTGAGTGGTCAGCTGATTAGTTATCTGAATAGGAATGTTTTTCAGGTGACATTCACTTGAAAGATCATCTAAAAAGTCAGTTGCCCATAGATAACAATTAACAGATTCTAGGGATAGTTCGATGTCTTCAGGTGTTTCATAGCTCAGATTTAAATTGGACGAGAGCTCCATTAAAATTGACAACTTGTTCTCCATTTGTTTGTAACAGCTCATCTTCTCTTCCTCAGTGGTCAATACATTATCCTGTAAAGCCTCGACATACGCGTAAAGTGAAGACAGTGGGGTTTTTAAGTCATGTGAAATACTGGTGACAAAATTTTTACGTTCTTTCTCAAAAGAATCCTGCTTTTTTTGTTGTTTATACAAAGCCTCTCTCATGTTATCAAATGCAGAAATGAACCGACCTATTTCATCCGCTGAAGAAGAGTGAATTTTGTTTGTTAGATCCCCCTGCTCTATCCTTTCTACCTCACGAGTTAAATCATCTAGCGGAAAAATAATTTTCTTTTTGATTAATTGTACAGTATAGATAATTAACAACATAAACGGGCCCGTGATAAGTAGTATAGGAAGAAATAAAATTTTTGAATCCATGACTAAAAAAAGAATAAACACGGCTAACAGACAGGAAAGATAACAACTAGTTATTAACTGGTAAATCAGACTTTTTTTCATACCACTGCACCATCAAAACGATAACCAATTCCACGAATAGTTGTGATTTCATGAAGGCTACCTAATTTTTCACGGATTTTTTGAACATGGATAGTTACTGTATTCATATCCCCATATTCATTGATTCCCCAGACTTGCTCGTATAATTGCGCTTTACTAAAAACCTGCCTAGGATGTTGAAGCAAAAATACAAATAAATCATATTCTTTGGTTGTTAATTGAATGGGTGTATTGTCCTTCTTAATCTCACGAGAAAGTAGGTTGATTTCGTAGTCATGAAATTTTAAAACGGCTTGTGCCGATGTGTTTGAAGTGAAGGTCTCCATTCGTCTAAAAATTGTTTCTATCCGCACAATTAATTCCTTAATAGAAAATGGTTTTGTTAGATAATCATCGGCACCTAGCTTTAGACCCACTATACGATCGACTTCTGTCTCTTTTGCACTAATAATTATGACAGGGATTGTAGACGTTTTACGAATCTCCTGTAGAATATCTAATCCGTTTCTATCTGGCAACATCAAATCTAATAGTAGAAAGTCGGGTTGAAATCTTTCAAATAGAGACATTGCAGAGTGGCCGTTCCGACAGAGTTCAACTTGACAATGTTCACGCTCAAGATATTTTTTTATCAGGGTCGCTAAATCTAGCTCGTCTTCAATAACGAGTAATTTCTTTTTCAGTAAATACATTGGCTCTCCCTCCCTATGTCTTTTTAAACCAGATACTTATTATAACAGGAAGCTAAAGTTAGTATCAACGTACCGTTCTTTTTTTAAAGAGGAAAATTGCCAGAGATAACCCTATCACACCCCATAAACCTTGAACAAAAAGTCCGAAAGCCGGTTCTAAATATAACGCCTGGCTCTCAACTTGAAAAAGATTCATTGTTGCTAAATCTGGAAGAAAACGCATCGATTCAGAAAATGAGAGGAGCATTTTATTTGCTCCTAAAATTAACGGGAAAAAGAGCGCTATTGGGCAGATGAACGACTTAGTAATCAGTACCAGATTTCCTGCGAATACGCCTAGCATTGACCAACTACAAACGATTGGAATCATATATTTGCTGTAGTTACTAAGTAGGATTGAGACAGTTCCGATAGCTGGAAAATTCAGCCCAAGTACAATCAGACAAAAAAGGCCTGATAGGATAGCTGAGCTACTTGAAACAAAAAACAAAAGACTCTGTTTGGCGACTATCAGTTTGAAACGTTGTGGCGTGCTTAATAAGGTGGTTCTTAATGCAGAGTTCAGATACTCTTGACCAACATAGCTAGCTGTTGAGCTGATGATAGCCAGTTGACCTAAGTAAAGACAATGAAGACTAATACCTAACAAATGCGCAGATGAAGCTTCTTTGTTGCCAATAATGGCGAAGATAAGTAACGCTACTGGTAGAAATATCGCACTTAGAAACCCAAAGAGGGCTCCTTTGAAAGAAATAAATTTAATGAACTCGCTTTGTATGTAGTTAATCATTAGAATTTCCCTCCAACCTCTTTTCGACAAAATGCTATAAGACCTATACTCCATAGAATCAGTAACCAAGCTAATAACAATAAGCTCCCTTTTACCGGGGCGTGTTTGACCATATCAACAGGCGTTGCACTTAGGAATTTTCCTGCGACTATAGGTAAATACTCACGCCATCCCGATTGTGAGCTCCCTTCAAAGGCAAGGAGATAAACCTGTGGAATTAAAAAAAGGAAGGAGACCAGTGCTGTTTGACAAACCGAAGCTATGAGATACGATAAAAGCGTTAGGAGTGTCCATTCAACAAGTGAGTAGCCTATAAATTTCCAAGTAATCACACTAAGCACGACTGGATTCAGTCCTAAGTCTCCTAAGTAAAAATGTGTAACCACTGTTGTTAAATAGATCGATACAAACGAGAGGATCAAAACGCAGATGCCTAAACAGCTGATTTTTACAAGAAATAATTGAACGCGTCTATTGGCATATAAAAAAGTCCTTCGCAGTTGATGATTTCGATACTCACTTGCCCCAAGAATTCCTCCTAATACAATCATGGGAAGTAAGCCAAACGGTAACACATCATAAATTCCTAAATATTCCACTGAAGGAAGTGCTTGCGCTAATTCTGGATGAGTCAAAGGAGAGGCATCTAATCCTAATCGTAGGATATCTTTTGCATTAATCATGGCTAATAACGGTTGGATGAGACAAACGATTACAGCGATTATCCAAACTATTTTATGGGTGAGCAATTTAATGAATTCCACTTGCATTAGATTGAGGTATTTAGTCATGGTCCATTCCCCCTGTTAAAGAAAAGAAAACATCTTCCAATGAATTTAGACGTTGCTTAACAAATTGCATGGTCCCTGACTCTTTCAATTCTCCTTCATGAATGACGACTACATCATCAGCGATTTCCTCAATTTCTGCTAGAAAATGTGAAGACATCAAAATAGTTTTCCCCTCGTCTGCTTGAGATCGAATAAATTTACGAAACCAACGCATGCCCATTGGATCAAGACCGTTTGTCGGCTCATCCAAAACAAGATATTGTGGATGGCCAAGCAACGCTCCAGCTAGGCCTAATCGTTGGCCTTCACCTAAGGAAAGTGAACTTAGCTTAGCGCGCCTTTTCTTTTCTAAACCGGTTAGTTCTAATACTTCATGAATACGGCTTTTGGGAATTTGATTGCTCAGTGTTAATAACCTCAAATGAGTAGTCACTGTTCGAGAAGGAACCCCTGCTAGCCCATCAAACACTGCACCCACTGCTTGTAATGGATTCTCATAATCAACATAGGATTGATTCCCAAAAGTAGCTGTCCCTGATGAAGCAAAATCCAATCCCAGCAAAATTCTTAATGTCGAACTTTTTCCAGCACCATTAGGGCCTAAAAAAGCCGTTACTCTTCCTGATTTTGCCTCAAAAGAAAGATTTTTCAAAATGGGCTGTCCTTGATGATTTTTGCAAAGATTCTTAATGATAATATTTTTCATAATTGATTCCTCCACTCGTTGTTTAGCATCTAGTTTAAAGGTACCAAAGGAAAATAAACGTCTCATATATAGAAAATAAAGTTTTGATAAAGTCGGGAGAATGCAACCATCCCTCAAAAAAAAGGAACAGCTGATCATTTGACTTGAGCAGCTGTTCCTTTTTCTGAGTAATTCTCTATTTTCGATTGTTTCTGACTGATACTATTTGCGCCACTCGTTTTAAACGGTGACGTTTTCCTATAGAATCTTCTGTTTCATGAGTTTACAGGAAAAAAACACCAATACCAGGATTCCTAAACAACAAATCAACAAAGCTGGCAGATAATCAGACAAGGAATCTGTTCCCTGTATGAATGCCAGATTATTTTGAATCAGTGAGAAGGGATTAAATTTTGCTATTCGTTTACTAATGGATAAAACGAGACCAGCTCCAGCAAATAAGACCATTATCAGTAAGCTAGCATAGTTTTTTTCAACCAAGGTTGCGGCAAATATCAACATACTAAGAATTAAGCAACCAAATAACCAGAGTGGAAAGATTCCCGCAAAAAGATGCTGACTCTTTGCATCCGAAAAATAATAGGCTGTATATCCCCAAGTGACAAGAAAGGAGACCAATAAGCTGAGCGTCCAGCCGAAAATCATAGCAGAGTACTTGGCGAAGATTACGGTAGTTCGAGAAAGACCTTTTGTTAATAAATTGACTAAGGTCCCCTTCTCAAGCTCCGTGCTGAGAATACCACTAAATATAAGAACCACAACAATTAGGCCTAATTGATTCATATTTTTAAAATATTGCGTCCAAGAATCAAGTGAGCTTGGCTCAGGCAGTTCAAGGTTCAGATCATCTCCTAAGAGACTAGGAAGAAGAGTCGGTAGAAATTTTGCAGTCATGGGACTTAAGATACCAAAGATAAAAAAGATACATGCTAGAATTGGCAGCTTATAGGTCTTTATTCCCTCTGTTAGTTCCTTTTTTAAAAAGAAAAAATAATTGCTCATTTCACCACCTCCAAAAAGATTGACTCTAAAGTCGATGCCGATTGTTTAAACTCTAGTGGAACGATTTGCTCATCTAACAGCAGAGTCATTAGCTGTTGACCTAACTCGTCCAATGAGTGTTCACTGGTTAGAAAAACGACGGTCCCGTTTTTTTCACTAGTGATTGTAGGCATCAATTGAGTGAGTTTTGTTAGCAGTCGCTTCATCTCTTCTTCTGTTTCAAAAGTGACCGATATTCCCTCTTGGCCATACACTTTTTTCAACTCTTCAATTGAGCCGCTCGTTTGCAGCACGCCATTGTGAAGAATACCAATAGAGTCGCAGATACGTTCAACATCAGAAAGAATATGAGTAGAAAACAAAACGGTTGTTTGCCCTTTTAGCGACAATAGAATATCGAGGATTTCTTTTCTGCCCATCGGATCTAGTGCGGAGGTGGGTTCATCGCAAATCAATAAACGCGGGCGGTTTAACAAGGCTTGTGCAATGCCCAAACGTTGCTTCATCCCACGAGAGAAACCACCAATCTTTTTCTTTTCATCGGCCAAATTGACTAATGTGAGAAGTTCCTCACTTCTCTTTTTTATATCCTGTTTTCTCATCCCAGTTAGTTCTCCACAAAGAATTAGGTACTCTCTTGATGTCATATAGGAATAAAATTCAGGCACATCTGGTAAATAACCAATCAGCTTATTTGTTGTGGCATGACCAAACTGTACTGGCATCCCAAATACTTGGATACAGCCCTCTTGTATGGGAGCCAATCCGACAATCATTTTCATAGTCGTCGTTTTTCCAGCGCCGTTTTCACCTACAAACCCATAAATCGACCCTTCTTGCACCTGTAAATTGACCCCTTTTAAAACTTCTTGTTGCTTAAAGCTTTTTTTGACTCCTTGTATTTCTAATGCAAACAAAACTATTCCTCCCCTCTTCCAAAAATAAAATAGATTAAGGGTCCAATAATTTGTAGAATTAACACAACTGGAATCCAAAACCATTTATTGCCAAATTTATAGTGCGGATGACGTAAAATATGTATCAGTGCAGAAATAGCTAACCCTAACTCAAGTAGGACATAAGGGATAAGAAACGGCAGTATTTCTTTTATAAATGCTAGGTCAATCGTTGTGTTCATCGTTTTCTCCTCCATATAATGATAGATAAATCAGCTGTCCATAAGAAGTGACGTCCCAAACCAATGGGCAGAATCAAACAAAGTTTATCATTCGATGTTTGTATTATATATATTAATACAAGCGATATTGTTTTGCAAATAAAAAAAGAAGAAGACATAGATGAGGCTGCTGAAAAACACTCACAAAAAAACAGTGGAATTCTTCAAAAAAAAAGAATTTCACTGTTTTTTGTGTATTTTCATAATAATAAAGGGAATCTACCCTCTATTTCCCCGTATTTTCCTTTTCTAACTTGATAATTCGTTTCATATTAGCTAAAAACAGCGTACTCGCCCCTTGGATGGTCATCCCTAATAGACCACAGCTTTGTGCGGTTCCATAATTGTATCGACCTTTCAACTCCGCATTCTTAGCCTCTATTTTATACCGCTCTTTATAAAGCTCTTTAAATTCTTCGGTTTCCATATAATCCATATGAGCGATATGTGTATCTGACTTTATTTTTACTGAGAAAGTTTTTGTTTTCGCTCCATCAGTATAACAACCCTCGCGAAACGGACATCTTTTGCATTTTTCCACGTCAAAGAAATAGGCCTCTACACGCGAGTCTACTCCCTTTTTATCGCATTTACTTCCTGACTTTCTCTTTTTAATTGCCATGTGTCCTGCTAGGCAAACATACATTTCTGCATCTTTATTGTACGCGAATTTATCCTTGTTTTTTCCATTCCCATGAGTGACTGACTTACTTAACTTCGATACTAGTTTCATTCCGTTTGCTTTTGCGTAATTCAAATTATCCGTCTCTGAATACGCACCATCTCCAATAATTGCCTTGACTTCAATCCCTGCATGTTGGCTTTTTTCGACGAGTGTCTTCATTTCTTTGCCGTCAGGTTTTTCGCCACTGGTAATCGTCGCGGCTGTAACGATTCGTTCAGGAGTTAAAGCAAGGTGTGTTTTGTAGCCAAAAAAAGCGGTGTCCGCCGTCTTATGCCCAACTTTTGCCTCTTGATCTTTAGAAAATTCAAACGCTCCCTCTGTTTCTTCGATGCCTTCTTTTAAGTAATTCATTCGCTCCATCACGGCTGTGCAGTTATCAAAACCACCCTCTGTTTCAATCACTTTTATCACTTCATTTGCATAGTGGAGGGTGTCTTCAAGGATCCCCGTATGTTCCTTTTTCTTTGGCATTTTTTCTTTCATTTGAGGGGCAACAGCATACACGGCTTTTCTTACTTCTTTCGCTCGTTTGATAATTTCTTCTCTTGGCGAAACGTGTTGGAACATGGCATTCGAGTGGGTAGAATCTTGAATTAATTTATTTTCCACTTCAATTACGCCTTTGTCCAAGGCGATTTCGACAGTTTTTGTGAGAAGTAAGTCCAATAGATTCGTATTTTTCAAGCGTAGGTGACGGAACTTAGAAAGTAAGCTAGGAGCCATAAATTCAGTTTCTTCTGGTTCATATTCTAGGAAGTATTTCATTTGCATATCCGTACGTAAACGAGCAATCAAATCGCGGTCTGATAGCTTATACGAGGTTTTTAATAAGATTAGTTTAAAGAGGAGAATGGGGCATTCAGCTGGCCGACCAGCTGTTTCTGAATAATTTTGTTTTACTTCAGCATAAATAAAAGAAAAATCAACCGTTTCATTGATTTGTCTCCAAAAATTATCCTTTTCAATCAAAATATCATATAAACCTGAATACATGCCTACTTCTAAGCTCGTTTGACGTCCCTTATCTAGCATTTAAAACACTCCTTCCACTTCTTCTATTATACCAATAAATGGCTATACAATGGGTTTTTTATACAAAAAAAAAGAAAAATAGACGTTTTCTCAACCACTATTTTTCTTTATTTTTGTAAAATTGTCAGAGACTTTTTCAGCAGCCTCGACATAGATGCGCTTCTCTATTTTTGTTAAGGGGAAATCTGATGTTCGAGTGTCCCTTTCTTAATTTGGTTGTGAATAGTAACCTGGATGGCAAAATAAAAGAGCAAAGAGTCGTTTAATAATCGGGGCAAAATATTCGTTTGGCAGATTGACAAAAATCCTTAACTTGTCGTATTCCCTCAATCACTTCTGCGCCTAACCTCTCGAGAAAAAATCGCACTCATTTGGTTATCTCATTAAATGTATTGGTGTGATTGAGCTGATTAGTCTTTAAAATCCCCCAGAATAAATTTATCAATTATACGTTTTGCATAAACGGGCGTCTCCTCTGAAAGTTCTCCCACTGTAGGTTTGTTGGCTATCCTCTTAATTTCTGGTTCGACTATACGGACAGTCTCCAACTCAAAGTTTTCAATTAAACGCAGTACATCATTTTTCCACATATCGTCATCGGAGCAAAGTATCTCTAAGATACATGGGGTAAGCTCAGCCTGAAACCTGGGCAATACATCAAAAAATTTTTGTGCGATTGGGCAATTTAAATCTTGTAACCAAACTAGTAGCTGATCAAGAATAGGCATTACGGTATGTCTATCTATGGTCTTTAACTCATCTATTTGACTATCGTCAAACTTATCTACGGGAATTAAGTTCTCTAATCTCATAAAATACACTCCTCTATAATGTAATGCTAACCTATTGAACAGATGAAACTATTTTGGCAGGTGCCACGCGATTAGTGCCAGAACTTGATAACTCATCAAAAAAAGAGGTTGAGCCAACTTTATAAGTTAGGTCTTAACCTCTTTACTGTCTATGTCTATTTTTTTTCGCTATCTTTTTTTGCCTGTTTTGCTTCCTCATCAGAGTCAAGCATAACCTTAAACTCTTGCCCAGCCTCTTCTCGAACATAGATTACGGTATACAAGGCCGCTGCTTTTTCTTCTTTGGACTTTACTAACTCAAACTGAACTTGAGCAATCAAATCAACAGACTGCAAATCTTTCACGAACGCCTCAATTGTTTTTTTCAAGCGAACTTGATTTTCCCCTGATTCCTCAGTGGTAATTGAGATGGAGATACTTTGTGTGGGTGAATCGACAAACAATACCACAGTTGGAAGACCAATGTATGGTGTCAGTTTCTCGGTAATCGTTTTTTCAATCGTCTCTTTTATTTTCTTACTATCTTTTCCAGATAAGACGCCTTCCCAATTCGCATCTGCAAAACCAAGTCCTTGAATGGGATAGTCCGTTTTTTCGATAAGAAATTGTTGTTCCTTTTTCAATGCTTGAACTTGAGATTTTAGCGTAGACATCTCATTAGTACGATTCGTCTCGACGATGTATAAGGATACCATCATAAATAACAGAAAAATCAGAACACCCATTCCCCAGATAATCAAGTACATCACATGTTTTGACGTTTCTCGTTGTTTTACAAAGGCCAGTTTTCTTTTAAATTTTTTCGTTGCACCATCATTAGGTATTTTCACCTGATCTAGCTGATGTTGAACAAATGTCCGATAAATCAGTATGCCGGACAACGAAAGAATAAATACGCAGCCAATCAATAAAAACCAAAGCATAAATTTATCGTGCCTCCTTTTTATCGAATCCATCAGACAAAATCATCATATTTTGATGCTCTTATTCCTCATTTCTAAAAAAAACAAATGCTTAAAATAACGAAATAAAAGCTTGATGACAATTTGTCAGAGTGATTCATTCATTAGACCTTGTCACATGCCTGATCACCTCTATGAAGCAATCGTTTTTTGACAAAACGACAGTCTTTGTATAAAATTTTTTCTAATCAGTATATTTAATAAAAAACAATCATTATATATACTACGTTATTCGCCCTTCTCTGTCAATATTATCCCGGGTATATCAAGCAAAAAAACGAAAAATAATCCATGTTTTTGACAAAAAAACCGCGAGCTAATTATTTGCCAATTAAATTTCCCCTTTTAGGGAATAAAGACCAAAAAAGATTCTGTCTCCAACCATTCTGGTCGGACACAAAATCTCAATGTTCCTCATAAAAAATCGCTACTGTTTTGCTTGCGGATTCGCCAAAAATAACGTTTTATCGTTCCGTCGTTTCATCTTTGTTTAAATAATTCAAACCTAGATCAAAACCATCAAAGGTCTCGCCATCATAATATCTGAGTAATTCGTCGAGGCGTAAGTGTGCCGTTTCAACTTCTTCGGTTTCTTCCATATGCTCTTCACGATACGCAAGATATTTTTCAGACAGTTCCTTAATAAATTGTTGTTTCGAATTTGCTGAAGCATTTATCATCGGTAGCTCCTTTAGATGACCGGCATAGACAGGCAGCCCTTCTTCTATAGCGATTGGATAATTGACAATCGTTAAGCCGATTTCTTCAAAGCTCTCTTCGTTAATCATTTGTACAGGACTCCTTACTGTGAGTGATACATTCATTATACAACAAAAATGAGTTCAAGAAGTCGAATTATCGGATTGCTCCTGTCACTTCTTAAACTCATTTGTTTAATCGATTTAGTTTAAAGACCAGCTTATTCTATTACACTTGTATTTGTCGATAGACTTTCTTAAAGTAGAAAGTTCGGGCAATTATATAATAAACGGCTTGAATCACAACAAAGGTCCCTAGCACTTGCCAACCAGTCAACTGCATTCCCAAATTAAAGATGTGGTACATCGCAGTAAGAGCGACTGCCCCATGGATGACTGAAATAATAATCGGAGTGAAAAAGAGAATGCCAACTTGTTGGTAAATCATTTTTTTCAGCTCAGATTTTGACAAGCCCATTTTGTAGATCATCTTGAACTTCTCAACATCAACATCCATATCACTATATAGACGGAAGTAGAGGAAACTACCGGCTGAAATAAAGAAGACAATCCCGATAAAGACGCCGACAAAAAGAATAGGTTTAAACATATCTAGAATCGACTGCTCAGAATAGGTTTTGGCAAAGATGTATTGTGGCTGACCTTCAAAGGCTTTTCCGACTGCCAATAATTGTTCGCGACTCGCAGATTTTGGTTGCCAATTCGTCAGTTTTGTTTGAGCCATGCCTGAAAGATCAAGTGTATCTGGCACAACAAAGGTTTCTTGGTACGCTGGAATCACCTTGGTATCCTCAACAGTTGAAACAGCCAAAGTTTTATTTGAAATTTTGATGGAATCTGTCTTTTGCTTCGTTTGAACCATTGCGTTGACTGATCGGATTTCCACAGCTGAATTCGTTGAGGTTGAAAGCGTTTTTTCTCCTACTAGCTCAGCCATGTGGTTATATTCTGTTTGGGTAATGAACTGTTGGTTATTTTCATTTTGGTAAATTGTTGCTGAAGCCGCGCGAGTATCGACACCTTCCTTTACGAGCACTTGATTAAGAGACGTTTCCAACTCCTTGACTTCTTTGGGATCTCCTTGCACCTGAAACTCATAAGAAACGGCATTGGTTTGTTCCAGAATCAAACTTTGAAAGCCATACAACGTACCAATTGCAGCAAAGGCAACTGTTGAGATAATTGACACCAAGAAAAAGGAGCGCGCATTGTCCTTCATACGAAAAGCCAAATCAGAAAAAACTACCATATTGGTCTTTTTCCAAAAGAGTGACTGTTTCTTTTTGAATCCTTCAATTAGTAACACACTCAATTGATTAAAGAAAAAACGTGTTCCGACTACTACGATAAAAATGACCGGAATCATGACCATCGGAACGAGCTGCCCCGGTGTCGCTAAGGCAATTGCATACCCCACAGCTAATAACAGGAGTGCAAGAAACCCTTTAACTTTAGAGGCTTTAATGGTTCCTTTTCCTAATTCCCCTGCTTTTAATAGTTCTTGTAGTGTTAAACGTGGCAAACGAAATTGAATGAAAAACGAGATTAAGAAAAATAAAAAAAGAAACGAAACAATGGTTAAAATAAGGGCTTGTGTTGGAAAATAGAAGCCATAAGTGACATGCATCAATTGTTTGGATAACCAAAGAATCACTTGAGAAAAGCCGATTCCTAAAACACTTCCACAAATTGTGGCGAAAAAGCCAATGACTAAATTTTCAATAAAGACCATCTTTTTTAACTGTTTGGGGCTCATCCCTTGAATCATCAATAGACCAAATTCTTTTTTTCGTGATTGTAAGAAAACGTCCATTGAATATAGGACAAAGAAAAAAGCAAACCCATAGATGATGATTGCTGCCGCTAACATTCCAATTTGAACATTTTTGTTTAGTCCTGAAGTCAAATCTGGATGAAAGGCAAAGACGGTAAAGGTGAAGAAAACCATCACAGACATTAGTGTACTTAAAAAGTAGGCCATATATAAATGCTTATTGCGTAGGGTATTCCGTACGACAAACTGATTAAAATTCATTGTCAACCCCCTCAATTCGAGAAAGCTCTACCATGATTTCATCATAAAAATGCTTTTGGCTGGTTTGTCTTGAAATCTCATGAATCAGCTGGCCATCCTTAATGAAGACAATTCGTTTACAGTAACTTGCTGCAAGAGGATCATGGGTGACCATCATAATCGTGGCTTTTTCTTCTTCATTTAGCTGACGCAACAGGCCCATCACATCTTTGGAAGATTTTGTATCTAGGTTTCCTGTCGGTTCATCGGCTAATAATAAATTTGGTTGGTGAATCATCGCTCTAGCGACTGCCACACGTTGCGCTTGACCACCTGATATTTCAGCAATACGTTTTTTGAGTAACGTTTCAATACCCAATCGTGGTGCAATCTCTTTTAATTTTTGTTTCATGACGCTGACTTTTTCACCATCTAAGGTCAGTGGTAAAATAATATTTTCTTCAACAGTTAATGTCGGCATCAAATTAAAGCTCTGAAAAACAAAACCAAGCTCTCTTCGTCTAAATTGGGCAATTTGTTCTGGGTTCAGACGATTCGGGTTTTGCCCATTCAAGAGAACCTCCCCACTCGTTGGTTGATCGATGGTCGCCAATAAGTTTAATAATGTCGATTTGCCACTTCCAGACGGCCCCATAATCCCAACAAATTCACCATCCTCAATCGTTAAATTTATTTCTTTAAGCGCCTGATATTGAATAGTCTCTCCATAAGTTTTGGTTAAATGTTGAACGGTTAACATAGTCATTCTCCTCTACTTTCTGTCTTGTATGGACTTAGTTTACGCTTAAGTTTTTTATTGTGCGTGTGATTGAAATAACATTTACCTAACAATTCCGTCACGTTACCTTTCACTTTTATCGCAGGAATGTCACTCAGAGTTTTTACCTCTTACTTGTAAGAAGTCTGATGAATGGTCAAAATAAAAAAGAGGTTGGGACAGAAGTGTTTAACTCCGAGAACCGGGTAGGTACTGTGCAACATCAACTCATGCTTCGTTGTGTTTTACAGCACCGAGTAGGTACTGTGCAACATCAACTCATGCTTCGTTGTGTTTTACAGCAATAAGAACCTTCAACTCTAGCATGTCTCATGCATAGAAATTGTTGAGAGCGGAACAACGTCCTTCAATTCTTAAGGTGTTTCACCTTTAGAGATTGATGAGATCGAAGTGGTTTTACGGAGTGAAGACCTTCAACTCTAGCATGTCCCATGCATAGAAGTTGTTGAGAGCGGAACAACGTCCTTCAATTCTTAAGGTGTTTCACCTTTAGAGATTGATGAGATCGGAGTATGGTTTTTACGTAGTGCAGACCTTCAACTCTAGCATGTCCCATGCGTAGAAGTTGTTGAGAGCGGAACGCAGTCCATCAGTTCTAAAGGTGTTCCACCTTTAGAAATTGATGGGGCGGAGTGCAGATGGAGTTGTTTCTGTACCCACCGTTTATTCGGATAAAAAGAGGCTAGGACATAACTTTATAAGTTATGTCCCAACCTCCTACAAATTAGGCTTCATATTCAATTAAGTATGGATAGAGTGAAGTATTGTATAATGCTTCTGAGTATTCAATCACTTTGCCTTGAGGACTAATGGCATGACGCGTTCTAAGAAGTCCAGCTGTTTCGGTGGTGACTAAAAACTTCTGTTGCTCAAAGGTCAGCATAGCCGCTTTAAAACCATCCTCAAAACGCTCAATCTTGAATCCGCGTTGGTCAAGGATTCTGTATAAAGATTCTTGTTCAAATGATTCAAGTGTAACATCTGTCAATGAACTCGGTAGATAGTATTCAAAATAAATATATGGCTGATGATCTAGCGTGTATAGTCGACAAAAACGCATGGCTTTTTCACCAAAGCACTTATAAGCAGACTGTTCTGGAGTTAGAGAAACTTCTTCAAATGAAAGATTTTTCTTTTGTACATCCAGTCCTGTCTTGTTAAGAATCTGTGTAAAGCTACCAGCCTTAGAGAGTTTGTTGTAAGGGCGGTTGCTCAAAACAGTGGTACCACGCCCACTTTTCTTTTCAACATATTCATCACTTGCTAGCAGTTCAATCGCATTTCTAACCGTGATTTTACTCACACCAAACAGCGCTTCAAGCTCAGATTCTGTAGGTAGCAAGCTACCTATTGGGTATTTTCCAGAAAATATATCTTCTTTTATTTGGTCAGCAATATCTAAATAAAGGACACTTTTTCGCTTCATCTATTCATCTGCTACTCAAAATATAGACAAATATATCTATATCGAGATTTCTCTAAAGCTCACACTTTTAGAATTACTGCTTCGTTGAACTCCGCCTCGTCATTTGCTCACTACTACGGTTTGTGTCGCTCTCCACAGTCGTTAATTCCCGACTAAGCCATCGGTACATTTACAAAGTTGCGTGTTTATGCGAGTACTTTGTATTTCTTCGCATCTTTCAAATTGAGACTGGCGTTGTAATCTCTGTCTGCTTTATATCCACAGTTATCGCAATGATACATGCGCTCAGATAACTTCAAGCCCACTTTTTTATCCCCACATTTATGGCATAATTTTGAACTTGGATAAAATCTATCCACTATCCGTAATTCGATAGTAGATACTTTACATTTATCTTCTAATTTTTTACGGAATGCATAAAAGGATTGGTCTCTTACTGCTTTTGAAAGATGGCGATTCTTCATCATACCTTTCACATTCAAGTCTTCAATTGTAATATATGCTGGTTTGGTTTTTACCAAGATAGATACAATCTTATTTTGTTTATCATTCCGACTATCAGCTAAACGTTTATGAAGTTTCTGTACCTTTAAGACTTGTTTTTCGATATTTTTGCGAGTAGCTTCTCCTCTCTTTAAATGTTTGTTTTTTGTACGCCTTTTTTCACTTTCGTATTTCCTCGATAGCTGGCGTTGTTGCCTCTTTAGTTGCTTTTCAAGTTTTCGTATCTTCCCTGACTTATTTATGTTTTTATAGGTTGCGCCATTAGATAAAATCGCAAAATCTTTTATCCCTAAATCAATTCCAATACCTTCGTTGATTTTTTCATTTGACACTTGAGTTGAATCGTCTTGCTCCACCAGTACCGACAGATAGTAGCGGTCAGCTTGTTGGCTAATTGTTCCACTCTTTATAATATGATGTTCATCATGTCTTGGAATGTAGCCCTTTTCTTTCAATCTAACCCAATTTAAGGAAGGTACTTTTATTCGATGTCGCTCACATTTAATAATGGTTCTTTTATCATTTTTTACAAAGTACATAGAAACGTTTTGGCGTTTTTTCTTTTTAAATTTAGGGAAATTTGCTTTTCCTTGAAAAAATCTTTCAAACGCCCTTTCGGTTTCCATAATGGCATGCTTCGTTGATTTTGCGTAAACCTCTTTTATCCAACTTTTATCAGGATTATTTGGAATATAGTCATTATTTAGCCATTTAGAGAAATCCTTACCCGATACAAATTTTCCGCCTGCTTTATACACTTCTTGGTTATGGGCGATATAAAAATTCTTCACATATCGTGCAACCCCAATAGTTCGCTTAATCTTTCCTTTTTGTTCTTCCGTCAGAAGAATTTCTGTCCTGTACGCCACTAACATCTTTATCACCTTCAATCTTCTTTTTATACTTTCGTAGTCCATAAATACGACAACTAGAAACATGGATGATTGAAATTAAATCCTCAACCCGTTCTTGTTGAGGGAATAAGCTGGGATTATTCAATACGACAACTGTTGTATCGAACTTCGAACATAACTTTTCAAACCAATCCTATCCAAACCGCACAAATCTATCTTTGAACGTGACATAGATGGTACCAATGTTTCCCACCATTACTTCGTCTAACAAGAGATTTTGCTTTTTTCGTTTATAGTTAAGACCACTGCCAATATCTACAATAACATCATCCAGAATGATTACTTTTGCATTCGCAAAATTTCTTGAAAACGCCACTTAATTTTTAAGTCATCTCTTTGCCCTACGTTAGGAACCCTGGCATAAGCAATAGGCTTTTTTCTCACTGTTCTTATCCGCTTTACTATAAGCTAAACACTGGTCTTCTGTATAATATTTTCGATTTTTAGGTGAACGATGCGCGATTAATGTTCCGTCATTATCCTAGCGTTGCAACGTTCTTACTGACACTCCCAATCGTAATGCCATTTGTTTTGGTTTCATCATAATACTTTCACCTCATGATAATTACAACTCATAACTGACTGTTTGTGTATAAATTTGCCTGCTGTTTACTTACTCCTTTTGCATAGTTTATACAAACATAATAACATTCTATTTGCCAACATTCTACATAAACTACATGAGATTTGACCAGGCTTTCCTAAATCTAAATAGAAGCTTAAACTCCTTGATTAAATTGATAGATCTTCTGCAAATATCCTTTGATACTTCTCAATCAAGTGAGCCCAGATAAATTGATTCAGCTCCAACACAATCTGTCGATCCTTGTGAGCAATCACTAGAGGATTAATTTCATTGGTATTAATCATCGAATAATCAATAAACTGATTATCTTCCGCGCGGGCATCAAGAAATTTTTGGCGATTTTCCGCACTAGCAAAATAGATAATTTTTCCTGTTCTCCACTCATTTGGTGCAAAATCGGGCGAAGATGTTCCAGTCTCTGGTTGAACCTCAAACTCAATAATGCTCTCTGCTAGTTCATAACTTGGTTTAAGTATAGAAGAAGCTTCATCAATCTGATAGGCCTTATTGACATTCAAAAGGAGCTCCTCATCTTTTAACGTGTGAAGAAATTGTTCGATGTATGCTTCGTCACTCAATGGCACCTTTTCTTGTGTTGTACTCTGACTCGTGGAGGCTTCAGTTCTTGCCTCTTCGTTTTTGGGTTTCAGTTGTTTATAAATAAATAATCCCAAGCTAATAAGAAGAAATGAAAGACATAAACCTATACCTATCTGTTTTTTATGTATACGATGCATCGTTACCCCCCTCTCATGATTGAGCCACTATTATTTAGGAGTGTGACTATCTTCACTTATTCTGAATGTTTTCTTCATAAATATCAATAGTTATTTTATGATACATGAATACAGAAGATTGTTTTTTTACTTAGCAAACATCGAAAAAAGCATAACACCCGTCTCTTAGACTGATGATATGCTTTAAATTTTGTTACTTATTCTTAACTTGGTTTATTCATTTGTTGGTAGAGAATCTGCTTCAGGTTCTTCTGTCTGCTCAATCAAAACTTTTCTCGGCTTACTTCCTTCAGAAGCACCGACAACGCCATGTGCTTCTAATTCATCAACTAAACGAGCGGCACGGTTGTAGCCGACACGGAATCGTCGTTGAAGAAGAGAGACACTGGCTGTCTGCATCTCAATCACCAAGGCTTTCGCTTCTTCATATAAGTCATCTTGTGGGTTGTCCGGAGAAACGCTAGCTGTCTCTTCTGATGGCATCATTTTTTCATCATAACGAGCCTCTTGTTGGTCGGTCACAAAATCGACAATTCTTTCCACTTCATGGTCAGAAATAAAAGCACCCTGTACACGAATCGGTTTGTTTTCCCCCATTGGTAAGAAGAGCATGTCCCCACGACCTAGGAGTTTTTCGGCACCATTGCTATCAATAATCGTTCTAGAATCGGTCCCGCTAGAAACGGCAAAGGCCATTCTTGACGGCACGTTTGCTTTGATGATTCCGGTAATGACATCAACACTTGGTCGTTGTGTTGCCAAAATCATGTGAATTCCAGCTGCTCGAGCCATTTGAGCCAAACGAATAATCGCATCTTCCACTTCATTGCTGGCAACCATCATCAGATCGGCCAACTCATCTACAATCACGACAATAAATGGTAAAGTTGGATGATTTTCACCCATTTCTAAATTCTTCTGAGCAACAAATTCATTGTAGCCAGAAATATTTCGAACACCAGTAGCTGCAAATTTTTCGTAACGTTCTTCCATCTCTTGCACCACTTTTTGTAATGCTTGTGCGGCTTTTCTTGGATTGGTTACAACCGGTGTTAATAAATGCGGAATTCCATTGTACACATTCAATTCTACCATTTTTGGATCAATCATCATCAATTTGACTTCATGAGGTTTTGCTTGCATCAAAATTCCGGTAATAATTCCATTTATCGCAACTGATTTCCCACTCCCTGTGGATCCTGCAATAAGTAAATGGGGCATTTTAGAGAGATCTGCCGTTTGAACCATGCCAGAAATATCTCTTCCTAAAGGAACTTCTAACAGTTTATCTGGGTGTTTTGGCTGTGCTTCAATAATATCTCTAAATGAGACCATGCTGATGGCACTATTTGGAACCTCAATCCCAATTAATGATTTCCCTGGGATTGGTGCTTCCATTCGGACATCTTTAGCAGCTAACGCTAACGCAATATCATCCGTTAAACTGACAATCTTACTAACTTTTACTCCTACTGCTGGTTGAACCTCAAATTTGGTTACAGAAGGCCCTAAGCTTGCTTTCACTACTTTGGCGTCCACACCAAAGCTTTGGAAGGTCTGTTCTAAAACACCAATATTTTTTTCGATTTTTTTGTATTCACTGCTTTGATCCGTCGCTGGGATTGAATCGAGGAGTGTAGCTGGTGGTAACTCATAATCTCGATTTTCCGTTTCTGCACGAATCTCAAAATTCAAATCACCCGTATCTTCAAGATCACCTGTCTCATCCATTGATGCGTGTTGACTAGAAGCACTTGAAGTCTGTCCCTGTGACTGCATTGGTTCAGGTTCATCGTATAAATAGTCATCAGTTGACTGTAGGTTTTCTTGATACCCATCAATGATTGAGCCCAAATCAAGCTGTTCTGGCTCAAATTCAGCAGGCTCAATCTGTTCTTTTGCTAAACGCTCGCCCTCTGATAACGGACGGACTTGGTTCTTTTGTTGCTCCTCATATTGTGCTTCTGCTTGCGCACGTGCTGCTTCTTTTTTTTCTTCGCGAATTCGCGCACGCTCTTCTTTGCGTTGTTCTTTTTGTTGTTGTTTTAAGGCTTGCTTTTCTGGGTCTCCAGCAAACAAATCATGCAATTTTTCGCCTACTAATTGGATTGAATCAGTCACCTCATGAATGTCTCGCATACTAAACAAAAACAGGCCGACCAAACCAAACAGAGTTGCTAAGATATAACTTCCTAGTTGGGAGACCATAAAATAAGTCCCACTATAAACCAAGGCCCCAATCATGCCCCCTCCGACATTTTGGACAATCTTTCCGCTTCGAATATCCATTGCGATCATATCCCAAGTTGTTCCCATGATGTTTGGGTCACCATTTTGTATTTTGCCAAATAATTGCGCATGTAAAAATAAGAGAACGGCCACATAAAAAAGAATCGCTCCGACCCATCTTCTAGGCTGGCCGTAAGTAATTTGTGTGTTTTTTATCATTAACCAGCCACCATAAACAATTAATATACTACATAAAATGGGGTAGGTATTTCCTCCAACGATTCGAAAGCCATTAGCAATAAGTGTACCTAAAAATCCTAGTTTTAGTAGACCGAATATGGCAAAAAGGATAAAAACAAATCCTAAAAGAATCGTTACTAATTGTTCTTGTTGTTTCTCTTGTTTTTTTGTTTTGCGTTTTTTAGTTGGGCGTTTACGTTTCGCCATTTTTCCATCCCTCTTTTCATCACTCTCCATTATACAAAAAAAAGAAGGCGAACAAAAGTTTTGTTTTCATAAATTTTCCATTCTTTCATTTTTTACTCAGGATTTTATTTTCATTTAATCTGAAATAAAAGCTTTTACTGAATAAAGAGAACGTTTATTTGCATTTTATGTGATTTATTTCGTTTATTTTCACGAGACAAAGAACCTCTATTCAGCAAGTTTAGCTAAACAGAGGAACAGTTGGAAAATTTAATTAAATAAACAGTTTATTTGATTCTAGCTATTTTCGCCATTTTCACGAATGACTGCTTGATACCAGTAATAACTATTTTTTTTATAACGAGCCAAACTACCGTTTTGATTTTCATCTTGATCAACATAAACAAAACCATAACGTTTTTGATAGCCGTTTAACCAGCTTAACAAGTCAGTATAGGACCATGTGCAATATCCAAGGACAGTTGCCCCATCAGAAATGGCTTCGCGAATTGCATGGACATGACTGCTTAAGTATTTTATTCGATACTCGTCATGAATTTCGTTTTCTTCGGTCAACTTGTCATATTCGCCCAAACCATTTTCCGTAATCATCACAGGCATCCGGTAACGACTTGTAATCCGGCGCAAGCCAATTCTCAACCCTTCAGGATCAATTTCCCAATCCCAGTTGGTTCGATCCACGAATGGATTGTCGACTTTTTTGTACATTCCTGGTGTTCCACTTTCCTCAGAGGTTCCTTTTTGGCCAGTGGTATTCATTTTACCCATACCCACACCATCTAGCGGATTGAACATATTGGTAGCTGTTTGGTAATAATTAATGCCTAAGAAGTCAGGCTTTGCTGATTCCAGAAGCTCTTGGTCGCCGTCTTCAATTGTTGGCGCCCATCCTTGCTCAAGCAGATAGTTTCTAGCAGCAATTGGATACTTACCCCACATATAAACATCCATCCAGTAATTCGCCATCAAATCTTCTGCATCTTCTGCGGCAAGAACATTCTTTGGATTACTATCAATGGCATAGTTTGGCGTGTAGGCAAAGCTCGGCCCAATCTTCCCAGGCATAGCCATTTCATGGAACTTATTAATAACGGTCGCATTAGCTAGAAAGGCAATATGGTTCACTGCGTACATCCGTTTTGGATCTTGGACCCCTGGTGGATGTGCAGCAAGCATATACCCCAGCGAGGTGAAGACATTTTGTTCATTTAGGCTGACCCAGTAATGTACTTTGTCACGGAATTCTTCAAATAGTGTCACTGCATAATTTGTGAAATCAGCGATAATGTTTCTTGATTCCCAACCACCATACTCGTCTTGTAACGCTTGTGGCAGGTCCCAATGATATAACGTCAGCATGGGTTCAATTTCATTTTTTCTTAACTCATCAATCAAGTCATGATAAAAGTCCAAACCTTTTTGATTCACTTCGCCACGGCCGTTTGGGAAAATACGCGTCCAAGCAACCGAAAAGCGGTACGTTTTTAACCCTTGTTCCTTCATTAAAGCAATATCTTCTTTATAACGGTGATAATGATCAACTGCCATATCACCATTTGTTCTCTTAAATGTTTTTCCAGGAATACGGACAAATTCATCCCATACAGAAACGCCCTTGCCGTCCTCTTGCCAAGCACCTTCTACTTGATAAGCGGCAGAAGCTGAACCCCATAGGAAATCTTTTGGAAAACTAGCTAGTTTTTTGTGTTCCATTTGATTCTTCCTCTCTTATATCTATGTCTGTGTACCTCACATTTAGAATACCATGGAACGTCAGTTAGTTCAAAGAAAAAAATAGAGATGAAACCATAAAAATATAGACTTTTTATTCTGATAAGTCATAAAAAAATCGATCGGTTATTCAGAGGTTGGGACATAACTTGTAAAGTGCTGCCCCAATCTCTCTAACCAATCGAATTTTTTGTTTCAAATGCATTTCGTATACGTTCTCAAGCATCAACTACGCGGAGTCTTATTTTGGCGCAACATCTTCGCCAAACCATTTGTCAGAGATTTTTGCAAAAGTTCCATCTTCTTGTAACTCTTTAAACCGTTTATTGATGTTTTCGACTAAGGTTTTATCTGATTTTCTGGCCCCTACAGCAAAGGCTTCAACTGTGTATTCACCATCGAGGATTGCATAATCATCAATTTTTCCATTTTGCGTCAAATAATAATTGGCATAAACCTTATCAATTAATAACCCGTCAATTCGTTTACTTTCCAAATCAATAAAGGCTTCACTAAAGCTTGCATACAACACCGCATCTTGGTCTGCAACAATATCTTGTAACACTTCTGGCTGATTTGTGAAGGATTCATAGCCTGAGGAACCTTCTTGAGCGCCTAGTTTTTTATCCTTCATATCCGCAAAAGAATTGATTTTGTCTTTTTTTGAAGCAACCAATACTTGTTCGTTTTTCATATAAGGATCTGTAAATAAAACTTTTTTCTCTCGTGCTGGATTCACTGAATAACCATTCCAAATCAAATCAATTGTGCCGTTCTCTAATTCTGTTTCTTTCATCGACCAATCAATCGATTGAAATTCAACTTCAATACCGTATTTATCGAAGACAGCATTGGCTAACTCCACGTCAAAGCCTGTAATTTCTCCTGCTTCATCTTTAAAGCCCATCGGAACAAAGGTATCATCTAATCCGACAATCACTTTTTTATTCTTTTCGATTGTTTCCCAAGAGTCCTTGCTGGCATCCGTTTTTGCCTCTTTTGAATTGCCACATGCGCCTAAAAATAAAATACTTACCATTACTACCAAACTCATCCCGAATTTTTTCATGTTTGTTTCCTCCGCTTTTTTTATTTTGGTGATACTTCTAATAATTGATCTGCAATTGCTTTAGCAAATGTTAGATCATGAGTGACAACAATTTGTGTTACGCCCTCTTCTTTTAATGATAAAATCAGGCTTTGTACCTGTTGTCTTAACTCTGGGTCTAACGCACTGGTTGGTTCATCATACGCTAACACACTAGGGTTCATCGCTAGTGCACGAGCAATCGCCACTCGCTGTTTTTGGCCTCCAGATAACTGGAAGGGATAACTCGCTAATAACTCGCTGATGCCCAAGGTTTGGGCTAACTCTTGAATTTTTTGTGTATAGGTCTCTTTCGTTTGTTTTAAGACCATTTTTGGTGCCAATGAAATATTATCAAAAACACTAAGATGTGGGAATAATTGGAAATCTTGAAAGACGACCCCGACCACTTGCTCATGTTCCGTTGTTTCAGTTGGATTAAAAGCTTTCCCATTTTGAAGGAACGTTCCGCTATCGATCGTTTCTAACCCTGCTAAGGTTCTGAGTAGCGTTGTTTTCCCGCCACCTGAAGGACCAACGATTGCTAGGATTTCCCCATCTGGAATCGTTAAATTTAAATTTTTGATGACTTCTTTATTACCAAATTTTTTACTGATATTTTTTAATTCAATCATGTTTAGCCCTCCTAACGATAATAGTTTAATTTGTTTTCAATTTGTTTCATGATTAGGGTGAAAATTCCCGTCATTAATAGGTAAATCAAGGCTACCCCTAACAATGGAAGTAAAGTCGCATCACGTTCCATAGCGATTTTTCCTGCGCGCATCAGATCACCTAAGCCTAAGATGTACACTAATGAAGAATCTTTCACTAGATTGATGACTTCATTTCCGATTGAAGGTAAGACAATTTTGACTACTTGAGGAATCACAATTTTGCGAATCGTTTGAAGCGGACGTAAACGCAAAACCTTGGCTGCTTCATATTGACCTTCTGGAATTGATTGTAAACCACCTCTGAAAATTTCTGCGAAGTATGCAGCATAGTTCAAAACAAAAGCAATTAATGCAGCGTCAAAACGATCGAACACAATTCCTACTTTAGGCAAGCCGTAGAAGAAGAAAATTAATTGAAGCAATAGAGGCGTCCCTCTTAATACCCACACATACGCTTGTAATAGATAATTGAGTGGTTTGAACGGAATTGATAACAGTAATGCGAGAACAATTCCTAAAGGCAAAGAGCCTAGTAAGGTAAAAGCAAATAATTTAATTGTGGTGATCGTTCCTACCAAAAGTTGGGGCATAACACTAACTACATAATCCATTTTTTTCTCCTCCTATTTTAAAAACAAAAAATCGCCCACTCAGCCTAAGCCAAGAGGACGTTATTAAACGTGGTGCCACCTCAGTTCACTTCTCTCTTACAAGAAAAGTCTCTATCAGTCATGAAGTACCAGAAAAGTGATTTCCTAAAAGAGGATAAAAAAAGTCCTTCAGTCAGAAGACTAAAGGACGTTAATAACGTGGTTCCACCTTTTATTCGTTAGCACCTTGCAGTGACTAACCTTATCTGGTCATCAATCAATGACCGCAGCTGTAACGGGCTCCCCGGATTTCCCTACTTCTGTTCAAGAAATCGACTCCAAGATGTGTTTCACAATCTACGACTATCTCTTCTCACCAACCAGAGACTCTCTTTAAGCTTTCGTCTGTTACTTGTCTTTTCGATGTCAAAATGTTTAAGTTGTTTATTAATTTACGCTACTATTCAACTTTTGTCAACTACTTTTTTAATTATTTTCTCATTTTTTCTAGCTCAATTGAAAATAGTGAGGTATGCTAGGGATATTAATTTGTAGTAAGGAGCTTATGTATGCATTTATTTATTCAGCGAAAAGAGGAACCCTTGTTTCTTGTACGTTTAGCAAAATATTTTTTATTAGGTGCGACCGCCCTCTTTTTTCTTGGCATTTTAGTGATTAGTCTGGTTTATTTTAATAACGGTTATCTCCCTTTTGAATTGACTCTTAGCGGCGAGCTATTGCTGATTGCGACAACCATCATCGGTACATTATTCATGGGGCTGCTATTGCTTCAATATAGAGCGAAACTCACTTCGGTCGTGTGGCTTATAGGAATCGCTCTTTTGTTACGGCTATTATGGATTCTGTTTGTTCAAACGGCTCCCGAACAAGATTTTCTTAAAATGTATCAAGCTTCTGTCCGATTTGCTAAAGGCGACTTTGGGTTTATGCAGGATATGTGGTATTTTGTTGTTTCTCCCTATCAACTTGGATTTGTTCTTTATGAGGGATTGATGATAAAAATTATCGGACCAAGTATTCTCGGTCTAAAGCTATTAAATGTTTTGTGGAGCACAGCAACTGTTTTTATGACGTATAAAATAGGTCAACAAGTTTTTTCAAAAAAAGTCGCGCTCCTAGCTGGCTGGTTCGTGGCTTTGTATGTGCCAAATATTGCTTTGACCTCCGTCTTAACCAACCAGATTGTTGCGCTTTTCATTTTCCTCGTTGCAATTTATCTGTTTTTGAAAGGTCAACGTTGGTTTCCATTGGTTGGGTTTCTGTTATTTATCGGCAACTTGACTCGCCCATTAGCCTCCATTTTGATTATTGCCCTTGTCCTTTATGGTCTCTTTTTTCAGTTACCTACTATTAAAAAGAAATTTCCTTTTTTGCTCCTTTTGCTAACTATTCCTCTTGTTTTCTTTATAAGTGGAAAGATCACAGATAAGATTTTGCTAGAAACACAGGTCACTACTGCAGATAGTGCGATCTCAACGGTCAATCCTTATTGGAAACTCGCTCTCGGTTTAAATCTTTCCTCAGAAGGGCACTGGAATAATGAAGATTATCAAAAGGTCAATCGATTTGAGACACAAAAACAAAGGGATGATGCCGCCAAACAATTAATTACAGAGCGAACAAAGAACCCTTTAGATTTGTGTAAATTAATGGTCAAGAAGTTCAAACGAATGTGGAATGACTTTGATTCGTCTATCTCTTGGGCAACTGATTTTAAAGATAATTTTTCTATCCGGCAAATTTTACTCTTTATGATTCAAAAGGTGCAATATTATGTTCTAATTATCGGCGCCTTCTTTGCGGTTCTCAAACTGACAAGTAAAAAACAAGCCTTCTACCTATTGTTATTAATCATTTTTGGTTATGTACTTGTTCATCAAATTGTTGAAATTCAAACACGCTACCGTTATTTTGTGTTCCCACTGATAGCGATTGTTTCTGCTGGTTTTTGGGAATCCTTTGAGCCACGTAAGTTTTTGGCTAAACGGACAATAACGGAAATGAACGAACCAAGAGGCTTTAACTAACATTGCTCAAACCAACAAGACAGAAAAATATGCTCGTAACATTTTTCTGTCTTGTTGGTCATTTTACTTATATAGGAGTGTCTCATGCTTAAAACTAATCGTTTACTTATTTGTTTTTTTATTCTCCTTTCAATTTTATTTTTAGTACCAGTCTATGATTTTTCTGCCCATCATCTACTATTAACGGGAGGCGATGATTATTTCTTCCACTTTTCGAGAATTACCGCGATGATTGAGCAGCTCAAAGAAAACGGTCTACCCGCCTACTTCTCGGCTTTTGGCGAACCTAAAATCCTTTATAGCGCAAATCTTTTTTATCCTTCGCTAACTTCAGTTTACCCAATCGCGCTCTTTTCACTGGGTACAAAATCACTGACTGCTGGACTGTACTTATATGTTTTTTTATTAAATTTATTCACGTGTTTTAGCTGTTTTATTTCTGCAAAATATGTACTCAATCGCACTATCCAGACCTATCAATCTGCTTCATTTCTAAAGATTGCACCGATTGTTTTCACTGTTCTTTATGTCTTTTCTACCTATCGTCTCAACGCCTTTTATGGACGAATGGCTCTGGGTGAATTCGTTTCTATCAGTTTTTATCCACTTGTTTTTGCCGGATTTTATAGCCTTGTTTTTGATTCTGGAAAAAAGAAAAGCTGGCTGATTCTTGGTCTAACAGGTTTAGCCTATACACACCTACTCTCTGCCATACTCTCAATTGTTATGCTAGTTGTTTTATTTGTATGCTCATTAATCGCTAGAAAAATCAATAAAGCAGTGATGTGGCAGCTAGTCTCATCTGCTGTGATAACGATTCTACTCTCTGCTGCTAGTATTGTGCCAATCGCTTATGAGTTAGCGTATTTCCCCGTTCGCTCTGTTTTGAAATACCCGTTAATTAACAGCAGCTATGGGATTAAGCCGATTCTTCTTTCTTCTTTAAAAAATGAGTTATCTTATACCAGTATGGGAACTGTTTTAATTTTAGGTTTAGGCGTTGGTGCGAGTCTCTTTCTTTTCAAAAAGAAATTGCCCATAATGAATAATTCCCTACTTTATGGACTACTCTTAATTTCACTAGCCATTTGTTTTTTGTTAACCAATAAATTTCCTTGGTCATTTTTCCAAGAAACACCCGTCTCAACGATTCAGTTCCCTTTTCGTTTGTCTGTCTATTTGCTTGTTTTCGGCCTGTTTTTCGTCAGCATTATCTTTACAGACCTTGGACTGACTCTTTTAAAGAACAAGTGGCTCTTTCTAGCTTTGGGTACCGTTTGTATTCTAGGAGTCAGCTTTTATAGCACAGATAAGCTGATTACTGGGTTAAACCAAGACAAAACCTTTGTCTTTCATTCTGATGAAGAGTTACTGACCTCCAGAAGATTCCAAAATTATCGAAACAAAGATTATTTTGTCAAAGGCTTAACTGCCGAACAGGAACAATCAATTTTCACAAAAAAGGGCTGGATTAATCAAGAAGAGCGACCAATGCCTTATGAGTGGAAAAATGGTCAAACAAGCTTTAATTTTATGTCACTCACAAAGTCTTCTGCAATTGATTTACCCATCGTAGCGTATCCTGGACTCCACGTTTATGATGAGTCGGGACAAATATTGCCTAGTGAACAGTCAGAACGTGGCACCTTCTTGATTCAATTAGATAAACCACAGAAGGTCGTAATCGCCTACCATGCACCTATTATCATTCGAATCAGCCAATGGATTTCAGCACTAACTTTGTTAACTTTCGTGAGTCTACCCAGTATTAAAAAACGTAGGAGATGAGTCGATTGACTTGTCTCCTACCTTTAAAAAGTTGGTTAGATTCTTTTTGCCTGTTTCTGTTGATTTTTTTAATGGTAAAGATCAAAGCGCCCTTTAGCCATAGCTTCTTTGATACCACCTGTTTCAAGTAAGGATTTATTCATAATCATTTTTTTGATAAATGAAGCAGGGTAACCTTTCACCGCACTTTTTCCAACTAAACCTAGTGCATGAGTATTACCAATAGATGCGACCGAGCCTTGAGATTTAAAGGTAAAGCCTTCTGTTTTTTCTCCTTTAAGTTGATGAAGAATGTTCTTAGCAGACATTGTTCCCATCTTCAAAGCGATTTGTGCAGTTGTTGGGTAAGGACGATTTGTTTCTGGATCCATCACTGCTGAGACATCCCCAATAACATAAACATTTTTATGGTCGGGGTCAGTTAAGTCTGCACTAACTGTTACACGGCCACGTCGTTCTGAAAATCCCGATTCACCAATGACGTGACTGCCGCTGACACCTGTCGTCCAAATAATTGTTTGGGCGGCGAGCTCCTTGGTTTCACCAGTTTCTGCATTTTCTTGATACACGACAACGCCTGGTTTAATTTCTTTGATTGGTTTGCCTGTTCGCCATTGAACGCCCCAATCAGTTAGATGTTTGACTGCATAATCCGCTAGTTTTTCATCAAACATTGGAAGTAAACGAGTGACTGCTTCTACACAGTAGATTTGAATTTTTTCAGGTGAGACACCCGCAATTTGAGCAAATTCTTTTTTGCCTTCGATTAAAGAACCTAATAATTCGATACCCGTAAAGCCTGCGCCACAAACAACAATTTTCAAATAGTTTTCCTCTTTTGTGGCTGCGTATTGTTGCATCATTTGTTTGATATGTTCATGAACCTTGACTGCTGAGTCCACATCAACCATTTCTAAGGCATTTTCTGAGACGCCTTTGATACCAAATGATTCTGATTGGAAGCCTAAAGCAACCACTAGATAATCATAAGAAAGGGATTCACCTGAATCGAGTGTTACTTTTTGATTGTCTCGATCAATCTTTTGAACTTTGGCTTGTGTAAAAGTCGTTTTCTCAGAATTCACAACGTCTTTAATCTCATAAGTAATCTTTTCTTTTGACTGTGTTCCTGCGGCGACCTCATGTAAGTCAGTTGCTTCAAAATGATACGTATTTTGATCAACTAAGGTAATATGAACGTCCTCTTTACTTTTTTGTAGTTCTTTTAATGTCCGCAAACCTGCATACCCTGCTCCTAAAATAACTATTTCTGTCATGGTACTTCGCTCTCCTTATAATATGATCCCAATTAAGAAGCTAAACACTTGGGCAAATGCACCTAACGCTAATATCCGAATTGCACAAATAAAGGTTGTTTGTTTCTCTTGTTTCTTTAAAAATAGCCGGATTTGTTTGAGAACAATTGGCAATATAATAAAACTTGCTAACATCCATATCGGGGCAAGTTTCAAGACGACTGCCAACACCAAACTAAGTAAAGCTAACACATTAAATAACACAAAAAGTTTTATTGAACGTGGCTTTCCTAAGTAGTGAACGAGTGTATAGCGCTGATTTTTTTCGTCCTCTTCGACATCACAGATATTATTGGCTAGCATCAAATTTGCAATCCAAAGTGTATTGGGAAGTGATATCAAAATTATCCCTCCAACTGTTTCAAAAGTCCATTGAAACGATTCATAGGTGTTTAAATAGACACAAATCAAGGAAATCATGAAACCCATCGTAAACCCTGAGAAAAATTCTCCTAAAGGTAGACTAGATAATGGTCTAGGTCCAGAAGAATAAAAGATCCCCACTAAATAACAATAGATACCCATAACTAACAAGGGCCAGCCAACGACAAATGATAGGCCAATCCCGATGAGGGCAGAAACCAAAATCATCCCCACCATTAATCGAAAGACAAGCTTTAAAGATAGATTCTCTCGACCGATGATGTTTGTTTTTTCTTTATAGTCATGGACATCTGTCGCATGATGATAGTCGTTATAATTATCAAGAATATCAACAGCCATATTAAAAATGAACATGGCAACAAAATATAAAAAGACATAAAAAAGATGGACAGACTGATAGTTATACCAGCTATAACATAAACCAATAAAAAACGGAAAAACACTCGCTGTCTTAGCTTTAAATTCTACTAATTCCAAAAATACAGATAAACTCATCTCACAACCACTTTTCTTTACAATTTTAGGCATTACGCTAGTCAATGTTGGCTCCCTGAGGTAAAATAAACACTGTTGATTAGTTTATTTGAAAGGATTACATTATGCTAGACTACTGGAACAATTATCCTACAATACAAGAAAAACTCAAAGCCGTATGCTCACTGATTGAGTCTCAAGTACAAGTTAGGAATTTAGAGATACAAGAAGCGTTGATGAACCTGACTCAAGCAGGAGGAAAAATGCTACGACCGGCTCTGTTTTTATTATTTTCTGAGGTCGGCGATAAAACCCAACACAATGAAGACCAACTAATTAAAGTAGCGACTTCACTAGAGATTTTGCATATGGCGACTTTGATTCATGATGATGTCATTGATGATTCCCCACTGCGTCGTGGGATTATTACAGTCCAATCTGAATATGGAAAAGATGTGGCTGTCTATACAGGCGACTTATTATTCACGGTTTTCTTCGATCTTTTGTCTGATGCTATGAATGGCTCTGAATTCTTACATACCAATGCACGTTCAATGAAAAGACTCCTTCTTGGCGAATTGGATCAGATGCATGTTCGTTTTGATCAAAATCAAACACTTAATGATTATCTTCGCAGTGTCAACGGCAAAACCGCTGAACTCTTTTGGTTAGCCTGTATTGAAGGTGCTCATTTTGGAAAAGCTGACGCAGACACCCAACAGCTAGCAGGTAGAATAGGTAGAAATATTGGGGTAGCTTTTCAAGTATATGACGACATCCTTGATTATATATCAGATACTGAAAAATTAAAAAAACCAGTGCTAGAAGATTTGGCTCAAGGAGTGTATACCTTACCTCTTTTGTTAGCAAAAGAAGAACATCCTGAAGTATTTGCGCCTTATTTGGATAAAAGAGAATCGATTACAGTTGAAGAAGCACACGAAGTCAGTACCCTTGTGTTGGAATATGACGGGGTTGATAAGGCTAAAGAGTTTGCGCTCGAGTTCACCGAAAAAGCCTTGGCTGAGATTGAACAGCTTCCTGATAGCCCAGGAAAAACAATGATTAAACAACTAACCTCGGACTTATTAGGTCGCGATTATTAAGCGGCCATCTATGAACAAAAGCTCTATTTTTATTTATTGATAGAAAGAGACTGATAGATAGCAGACCTGTATCCCCTAAGACGTTAAGTCTAGGGTCCGGGCTTACTTTCTTCCAGTCTTTTTTGGCTACCTCTTTTTGTTAACTTTTAATCAATCGCGACAAAAATACTTACCTCACCGTTTGCTTTATACTGCTCAAAATCAAAGTCATAGACTCGTTTGATCTGCTGATTGTCCTCCTCTGCCCAAATCTTCTGCCAGGTGTTTATCACGCCTAATTTATCGTCAGAGTCGACAATGTATTCCTTCCACTGATACTTCGTCGTGTCAAAGATTCCGTCAGCTACCTCTTCTGGACACAAAGAAACAGAATAGTCCCCTTTATAATTTGTTTGATACGCATGATAGACACAAACAATTGTTCCGCCCTTTTCAAACGTCTCCTGAACGGTTGAAGCATTTATCTCCCATAGTGATAAGATTTTAGTTTGAATCGCTGGATCTGTAAAATTATTGGTTCTTTCTGATTTTAAAATTGAAAATTTCATGTGTTCTCCTCCTCATTAATCTACTTTCATGATACGATAGAAACCCTGACACCCTATGTCATAATTAATAAGATAGATGAAAGGAAGCGTGAATTTGAGTACCCATCGGTTATTTGGCATCATTTATTATCTCATCAATAACAATAAAGCCACTATCACGGAGCTTGCAGAACACTTTGAGGTTTCTAGCAGAACGATTCATAGAGACATCAACAAATTGAGTAGCTTAGGTATCCCCATCTATACGCAAACAGGGAGAAATGGTGGGATTCATTTACTAGATAATTTTCTTCTGACAAAAGTCCTCCTGTCAGAAGAGGAACAAAATAATCTTTTGCTTGCCCTTAAAGGAACCCGAAAGATCAATCCACAGATCAGTGACCAGGCCTTCACTAAACTGCACTCACTGTTTCAATCAACCTTTGATGATTGGTTGGAGGTTGACTTTTCTACCTGGCAGCAAACGACCTCTGCTGATGAAAAATTTGGCTTATTAAAAACTAGTATCTTGGCTAAGCGACAAATTGAATTTACATATGTGAGTACAGGCAAGTCCCCTAAACGGCGTAGGGGGCAGCCTTACAAATTAGTCTTTAAGTCTCAAGCATGGTATCTTCAGGCGCTGTGTTTAGAAGCCAATCAATTCAGATACTTTAAAGTCAATCGAATGAGTGACATCTTTGTGACAGATAGGCCCTTTCAACCGCAAGAAGCGGCTCTTCCTGAGCTGCCTAAAACAAACAGAGAACAGGAAAAAATCCCTGTAATTCTTGAATTCTCAAAAGAGGTTTTTTATCGTGTATATGATGAATTTGACTATGAGACAATCACACAAAAAGATAAACAGACGGTTCGCGTAGAGACCCTGTTACCAAATCAAGAATGGCTAATCCGTTATCTTCTATCCTTTGGTAAGTCTTTAAATGTTTTGTCGCCAGAAAGTTTAAGAAATGAGCTAAAAGAAGAAATTACGCAGATAATGACTCTTCTTACCGAGGAGGCTTCCATCGACTAAGAGCCCATAAACTAAGGAGGTTGGGGCAGAAGTGTTTAACTCCGAGAACCGGGGAGGTACTGTGCAACATCAACTCATACTTCGTTGTGTTTTACAGCACCGAGTAGGTACTGTGCAACATCAACTCATACTCGTTGTGTTTTACAGCAATAAGAGGGAATTCACGAAAATGACAAGAAACACGAAAGCCTTTCTTTCGATGTTGATTGATTCCTACGTGGTGCTCTTCAAATTTTTGTGAATTTCAGTTTATTTCCGAACCTTCAACTCTAGCATGTCTCATGCGTAGAAGTTGTTGAGTAAGTGCCCAATAAAATAGTACCTACACGCCAAATAACCCAAGCCTTATACTAAGCTTAGGTTATTTGGTCTATTTGTAAGTGGTTGTACATAAAGCTTGAACGTCAGATTTCCAGGGAAGTAAGGCATCTAACCCTTCATCTGATAGAGTCTCCATATTTGGCACGCGATCAAATAGGAATTCTATATACCGAATCGGGTTGAGACCGTTAGCCACTGCCGTTCGATAGATACTCAAAATCACGCCTGATGTTCGTGCACCTTCTAAGCTACAGGAATGCATGTAATTTTTTCGCCCAATCACCAGCTCTTTTATGTGGCGCTCGGCCAAATTATTACTTAATTCCAATCGACCATCCTCAAAGATTCGCTCAAAACCGCTTCGTATCTTCCGTACATATTCAACGGCGTTCGCTAGCTTCGATTTTGGGACGGCAACGAACGTATCTAACCATTCATAAAAGTTATTCACTAATGGCTTCAGATAGCCTTGACGCTTATCAAAGCGTTTCTCAATGGTGTATTCTTTCCAGTTACGTTCTAGCTCAAACCAGATATCGAGCATTTTCACAGCGACAACTGCTGGCGTTTGTTCGGCCTTACCATTTTTTGGAATGGCTTCAAAAAACTTTCGACGTGCGTGCGCAAGGCAATAGACGAGCTTCACATCCGTTACATAATTATACCCTGCATAGCCATCACAATGAAGATACCCCTTAAAGTCAGACAAAAACTCTTTCGGTACTGTCCCAGATTTAGACTCTGCATGATGGTAATAGGCAATAGGCTGTGCACTATGTTTCCCGGTTGAGAAGAGCCAGTAATAGGTTTTTGCTTTTTTACTCTGAATCACTTGATAGCTCGTCTCGTCTGCATGAAGAATCTCTTCTTGATTCAAATAATGTTTGAATCGTTCGGCAACCGGATCTAACGCATGATGACAAGCTTTGATATGCCAGTTTGTCATATTATCGCGTGAGATATCGAGTCCGAGTGTTTCTCGCCAATAAATTTCTTGGCGATTCGCTGGACTTTTTTGACCGAATTTTAGACGGATTGTTTCCGCAATAATACTGTTTGAGCCTAAACTATTTGGGACGACTGGTTTAGGAACAGGTGCCTTCTTATAGGAAGAAACATCTGCCTTTTCACATGCCTTACAACAATAAGTGTGTTGAATGTGAGCCAATCGATCCAACATTGCTTGATGGAATCGGACCTCTTCACGTAATTTTGTTGTACCGATATCAATCATTTGAGTACCACAATGTTCACAAGAACGTTCTTCTTGTGGAAGTTCATGGTGTATTTCAGTTAAAGGAAGGTGCGCGATTTTCTCAGCTTTTTGGCCACTCTTCCTTTTAGACTTTTTTTCAGGGGCCGGTTTTTCTTCTTTGGGTACGGTAAATATAGAGGCCTCTTCGAGTTCCTCTGTGAATAAATTTAATTGACCACTAACATCTGAGGAAATAGTCTCCTTTGAGCGCCCGAATTGGCGATTCATAAAGTAGTTGAGTTTTTCATTCAGTAGTTGAATTTCGGTGGTTAATGCTTGGTTGGTTTTCTTTAGAGAATCAATCGTTTCAGTCTGATTTTTTAAAAGTTCAAGTAAGACATTTACATCAATCTCAACGTTATTTGTTGAACTTACATCTGTCGATATATCCAAAAAAATCCACCACCATTCTATCTATTTTTCTTCCCTTTATTATACCATTTTTCAGAACAAAAAAACAGATAAAAACCGCATTAAATCAATGTTTATTACGGTTTTTATCTATTAGAATTGGCCTCTTTTCCCTGGCTTTATCGCCCTGGGTTGATCGATGTCCAACCCTTCAAATAACCAACGAATTTGTTGACTAGTTAGTTGTCGAACCTCTTCTTTTTTTCTAGGCCACTTGAGTCGGCCATCTTGAATCCTTTTATAACATAAGAGGAAGCCGTCACCATCCCAATACAAAATTTTGAAACGATCACATCGATTACCGCAAAAAAGGAAGAGGGCATCTGAATAAACATCTAGCTCGTACTCTTGTTGGATGAGACTCGCCAATCCGTCAATTCCACGACGAAGGTCTGTTTTCCCAGTGACGATATACAAGTTCTTTACTTTAGTGAAATCAAGAAGCACGTCATCTCAACTCCCTAAGCACTGCGGCAAGAATATAACTACTGATACCATTATAAAGATGTATTTCAGAGCCATCTTTTCTTTTTATTCGTGCAGCTAGCTTCGCACTCACTACTTTCTGATTTTGTTTCTGGTCTGGCTGCGTATGAAGCTGAATGGGTACAATTTCGTTTGTCTTGGTCAAACAAACACCTCCAATTTACTTGATAAGCCAAGTATACCCGGAGGTGTCGCTTGATTATAGGTACCTAGTTATTAGGCTCTTACGTTGTTGAGAGCGGAACAACGTGAAGATGGAGTTGCTTCTGTGCCCACCGTTTATTCAGAGAATAGGAGCATGGGGCATAACTTTTTGAGTTATGTCCCATGCTCCTTAAGTTCAGTTAGAAACCTTTATCAATTTCTTGTAAATGACGATAACGTGGGCTTGTTTGCTCTAATTCTTGTGGACTGCCACTCATTTCGAGTTGACCGTCTTCAATAAAAATCACTCTATCCATCATTGAAATTCCTTGTAGATGATGGGTAATCCATATAATCGTTTTTTCTTGTAACTCATTGAAAAATGTTTCCAACAATGCTTGTTCTGTGATTGGATCTAAGCCAACAGTCGGTTCATCTAACAAGATAATCGGCACGTCTTTTAACAAAATTCTTGCTAGAGCCATCCGGTGACGTTCCCCACCAGAAAAGCGCAGACCTGCTTCATCGACCATGGTCATTAAGCCCTCCGGTAAGGATTTAACCATCTCTTTTAAGCCGACACGTTCAAGTACGTCCCAGACCTCTTCATCTGTGGCAGATTGTCTGCCTATCCGAATGTTGTTAAGAATACTTGTATGAAACAAATACGGTGTCTGATGTATCACACCAATGTAATTAGTGATTTCATCTCCAAACGAACCGGTCGGCATGTGATTTAGAGTAATCTCCCCTTCTGTCGGCAGTAAATCTCCACGAATTAAGGAAGCCAGCGTACTTTTTCCTGAGCCACTTCGTCCCAAAATGGCTAGTTTCTCACCTGCATTGATCGTTAAATCGAGATGCGTTAGCACATCTTTGGTGGTATTTGGATAATTGAATGAGACATCTTTGACCTGAATCGTCAACGCGCCTTCAATTACCGTTGTATCCATTACTTCTGTTTCTGCCTTCTCAGGTAAGTTATTTAAACGATCAATAGAGTCTTTATAAATATTTGTTTCTTGTGCTGCGGCTGGCAGTGGTGCAAAGGCATCAATTAAAGGGAAGACACTCAGAACAAAGGCTGCAATCCAGTTAGCCGCGCCACCATGATTTCCTTCAAAACGACTACTTGTCCAAACAAGTAAAACAATTGTGATGACACCGAACATCATCTGTAAAAGAAAATCACGTTTCCGGTCAAAACGATTTAGTTTCTGGGTCGTTTCGCGAAGCTCAGTTTCAGCCTCTTCGTGTAGTGCAACATAAGCCTTTCCTCTTTGACTGAAAATCCAGTCAGAAACGCCTAAGATATTATCCGTCAAATCCGTGTAAAGAAGATTTTTCATCTGCTTTTCTTTCTCTTGACGGGCACCATTTACTAAGACAGACCATAGCGGTAAAACGAATAGAACAATCCCTAACAATAAAAGCATGACTAAAGCAAACCACCACGAAAACAGACCTAATCCAATAATAATAAATACGTAAAGTAACCAAGAAATAATCGTTGGGAAAATTGTTCGTAAATACAGATTTTGGATATGGTTAATGTCCTCAGCTAGTAATCCTAAAATATCCCCTGTTCGATAGTTCCGCTTGAAAAAAATCGCATCCTTTTCTAAGGTCGTATAGAGCTTTAAACGCAGATTTGAGGTCATTTTCAGTACCCAGTTGTGGCTCGTCAAGCGTTCAATATAACGAAAGACGGGTCGGCCAATCCCAAAAGCTCGTGTCAGAACAATCGGAATATAAATCATTAAAATATTCTCAGGCAGAGAGGCTGCTCGACTAATCAGATAGCCCGAAGTAAACATTAGTGCGCCTGCACAAAAGAAGGTGATAAAGCCTAAAATTAACGCAGCAATCAAGGAACGTTTATACTTTTTCAAGAAGGGTTTGACCCATGTATCAGATTTTAATGATTGAAATAAGCCAATTTTATTCATTTGTACGCCCCCTCATCTGCTGACTTAAACGCACAAATGCGCCGCCCTTTTCTTGTAACTCTTGTAGTGTGCCTTGTTCTACAATCCGCCCTTTTTCCATTACTAAGATATAATCCATCTCTTTCATCCAATGAAGACGATGCGTTGCAAAGAACACTAAGCGTTCTTCCATTAAAGGTAACATCCGTTCCTTCAGCTCAACTTCTGTCTCAATATCTAAATGAGCAGTTGGTTCATCGAGTAAGAGAATTTTTCTCGAATGATCAAGGAAGGCACGAGCCAAAGCGATTCTTTGCGCTTGTCCCCCGCTTAAAGTTCGAGCACCTTCTCCAATCTGCGTTTCAATCCCTTCAGGAAGTTCAGCCACAAGCTCACTTAGACCGGCAACTTTGATGGCCCCATCTATCTCTTCTCGACTTGCTTCAGGATGATAAAAAGCCACATTCTCTCTCAATGAAAGCTGGAAGATATATGGATTTTGGGGAATGTAAATCAGTTGTTTTTGCCAAGATTTTTGGGCAAATGAATCTAGTTGACTTGCTGATAATTGAATTTGTCCTTCATCTGGATGTAAAAAGCCACTAAGTATATTGATAAGCGTTGATTTTCCAGAACCACTCATCCCAATAATACCAATTTTCGTATAACCCTCTGCAGAAAAAGTAAGTTCTTCTAGTGCAAGCTGCTGCCCGTAACTAAATTGAAGATTTTCAATAGCTAGCCTGCTTGTCTTTTGCCAAGAGCCAACTTCTTGTTGGACAATTTCTTTTTCTGGTTGTGTCAGAATCGCCTGAACGGCTGTCATCGCATTTTTGCCATCTAATGTCGCATGATAGTCACTTGAAAAGTCTCGAATCGGTAAAAAATACTCAGGAGACAAAATCAAGACGGTCAATGCTGGGAAAAGTAAGATAATCCCATTAATCAAACGCAAGCCCAGTAGAACAGCTACGACGGCCACAGATAAGGTGGTAAAAAAGTCTAACGCAAAGGTCGATAGAATCGCAATTTTTAGCGTACTCATTGTGGCTTTTCTAAACCGTTCGCTCGTATGGAAGATACTCTTTCCATAGCCTTTACTTAAACCAAATAACTTTAAGGTATCAATCCCACGTAAGGAATCAATAAAGTGATTGGATAACACTTGGAAGGCTTGATATTGTTTATCCGCTTTACTTTGTGCAGCATAGCCTAACACAATCATAAAAATAATAATAATCGGAAAGACAATTAGTAAGACAACACCTGATTGCCAATCTAATAAAAAGATAACGACTAATAAAATCCAAGGAATGATCATCATGTTCATTATTTTTGCCAAAATCAAGTGAATATAGTTTTCCACTTGAGTAATGCCATCTAAAGCCATCGTGGTCATATTCCCAGTTCCTTCTTGTTGAACGACTTGTGGCCCCATACGAAAAATCTTTTGAAGTAATTGATTTCTCAAATCACGAGCTTGTTTATAGGCATAGTTATCTAACATCTTGTCACGTAAGAACGTCACAAAATGTCGCCCTGCATAAACAAGAATAAACAGAACAATCCAATTGATTTGCTCAGATAGAGTGCCGCCCTCCCATAATCCGGTGATGGCTGTGGCAATCGTGTAGGCTTGGCCAATAATAAAGATTGCCTGCAGAACAGCGAGTCCTGCAAGCAATCCGAGCATCTTTTTCATTCCTGGAAGTTTGACGATTGCTCGATCTATCATCCATGAACCTCCGTTGGTTTGTGACTAATTCGTTTTCTAAAGACATAATACGCCCAGCCCGTATAAGCTAACACAAAAGGTAATAAAGTAAGAGACAAGTAGCTCATTACTTTTAATGTATAAGGACTTGATGAGGCGTTTTTAATTAACAAGTCAAACTCTGATCCGTTAGAGCTGATTAAAACACGTGGGAACAAACCAGTGAATAATAAAACAACTAAGACCACTAAAGTTAAGCCACTTGCTAAAAATGCCAGCATCTCTTTTTTCTTAAATACAGAAACATTTGCAACCACTGTCAACAAAACAATCAGCGCTAATAAGCCGAATGTTAAGAAGAATTTGTTATCAAAGAAATCTGTATAGAAGTACATCATTACGGCAAAGACTACTAGACCAACATATAATACCCAGTAAAGAAGCTGTGCATAATTTTTTGCACGATCACGAACAGGACCCGTTGTTTTTAATGAAATATAGTTTAGTCCGTGTAGGTAGCAAAGTAATGTTAAGGCAACCCCACCCACAAGTGAGAAAGGATTGATATAATTGCCAAATGTCGCAGTCATATTGCCATCTGCATCAATAGGCATTCCTTGAATCATACTGATGAACAAAACACCGAAAAAGAAGGGCACTAGAAAACTCCCAATTGATAAGGTCCAATTCCATGTTCCTTTCTTTTCAATAGGCATTCTGTGACGGAATTCAAACGAAACACCACGAATAATTAAGCCGAACAAAATGATAAACAAAATTAAGTAATATCCACTGAATAATGAAGCATACCAGTAAGGGAAAGAAGCGAACATCGCCCCACCTGCCGTTAGTAACCAGACTTCATTACCATCCCAAACAGGTCCAATTGTTGAAACAATCTGATCTTTTTCGTCTTCATTGTGCGCCAACGTCTGAACAGACATTCCGACACCAAAGTCAAAGCCTTCTAAAAAGAAGAAGCCGGAAAATAGCACACCAATTAAAACGAACCATAATAATTGTAAAGAACTCATAGGTCAAACTCCTCCTTATCAAATGGATCAGTTGAAGGTTGATTTTCTTCTGCTAACATTAATTCTTCATAATCAGGTCCTTTTTTCAATTCACGGCGAACAAGGTAAATCATTGTTGCACCGAGAGTTGAGAACAATAGGAAGTAAATTATATTGGTCGTTAGTAAAGAAGCGACCGAAACGTTTGGTGAGACACTATCTTCAATGGTGAATAAACCGTAAACCGTCCAAGGATAACGCCCCAGCTCAGTATTTAACCAGCCGAATGTGTTTGATAGGAATGGGGCAAACGTACATAGTGCAACCACCCATAACATCCACCGTTTTTCATATAATATAGGTTTTTTCTTCCGAGTAAAGAACAAGCCTAAAATTGATACAAGTAACATTAACATCCCGAATCCTGCCATAATACGGAAGCTCCAGAATAAAGTGTTGACTGGCGGATAATAATTCTTATCATCGCCATACTGTTCAATTAATTTTTGATTGACCGTATCCATCCCATCTACAGAACCAGATAGACTATTGTAAGAAAGAATACTTAACATATATGGAATTTGAATCCCGAAAACTTGTTTGTGCTCTCTTTCGTTTGCCCAAGCAATCAGAGTCCATGCAGCAGGATCTCCTGAATCCTCATAAGAACCTTCCATCGCTGCAAACTTCATTGGTTGATCTTCTATCAAAGCTTTCATTTGTAAATCCCCTGCACCAATAACAGCTAGAGAACCTAATAAAGAAATGACCAAACCAATGCGCATTGATTTTTTAAAGAAAATATGATCTTTCCGCTGTTTCTTAAGCAGTTGGAAAGCGGCAAGACCCGCGACAATCATCCCACCCATCGTAATCGCACCAGCAATTACGTGAGAGAATTCGTACCAAACTTGGTGGTTACTCAATAACGCACCAAAGTCATTCATTTCTGCTCGGCCATTATTTAATGTGTAGCCAGATGGATGTTGCATAAAGCTGTTCGCAACAAGAATCCAAAACGCTGACATAAGTGAACCAAATGTGACTAACCAAATGAATAATACATGAAGCTTTTTATTGACCTTCTCCCAAGTAAACATCCATAAACCAAGGAATGTTGACTCTAAGAAAAAGGCTAGCAAGGCTTCTACTGCTAGAGGGGCGCCAAATAAGTCACCAACAAATCGTGAATAATCAGACCAGTTCATTCCAAACTGGAACTCTTGAATAATACCTGTTACGACCCCTACTGCAAAACTCAAAAGAAAAATATTTCCCCAGAATTTTGCTAACTTTTTGTACTGCTCATCTTTTTTGACCACATACATGGTTTCCATGACAGCCACGACTAGTGCAGTTCCGATTGAAAACGGTACGAAAAAGTAATGAAAAACCGTTGTCATCGCAAACTGAAAGCGTGCTAATGTCACAATATCCATATGTGTTTCCTCCTTTTGTTTCTCTTCTGTCCAGAAAAGAAAATAATAATAATTGCAATTTTCAAAACGTATGAAAAAAAGAAAGTTTACTGAATAATTGCACGTTCCATTGGGAATTATACTCTGGAAAATTGAAATCTCAAAGATTTTTAGCATAGAAGTAAACAAAAAATAGAAAAGTGTCACTTCAGCTGTGAGACATCTACCTCGAGACTTTTACTCTTAGACAAATGCTCTATTTCACAAGATATCTTTCTCTTCATTAAAAACAGATCAATTATTTAGAAAACTCCCTCTCCATATTAGCTTAAGTTCTCAATTAGAACAACTAAAATGAACTTGGAATACCCTCTCATTAGGAATCAAAATGTGCGACAATTGACTTCTTGTATTGAGATAGGTTCATAATCTTATAAACTAGATGTATTAGAAATAGCAGTTATTTTTTCTATAGTTCTTAATTCATACGAAATCAAATCTGTCATAGAGTCAAATTTAGCTACGTCTTCTGAATAATCATGTTTTATGTAGAGTGTTCCTGATAGTCCAATCGCTACAACGCCATCATAATAATATCCGAAGGTTCCTAGAGGTAGACATTGTTCTTGAGAGAACTGAAGAATATCTTTAAAATCTTGTGTATTCTCAACTAACTCGGATTGCTCAAGTGTAAACTGATAGACAAATTGATAGACAGGTTGTCCGTCATATAAATCATCTCTACCAATATAAACGACACTATTTATCTCAAAATAAGTTTGTAACCACCGTTCAATAGGTTCGTTCACTTCGAATTTTTTATTTCTGAAATATGCGAGGACACTTTTAATGCTCGCTATTTTTCTTGTGGAATTCCAACCACAGAATTGCAGAATTATTTTTATCTGCTGTTTTCTTGTTAACCGCCCGATTTCTTTATTCATAGTTGCTCCTTTCGTGTATTCATCTTTTGTAACATGATAAAACTAGAACGCGCTTGGGACAGAAGTGTCTAACTCCGGTAACCAAGAAGGAATTCACGAAAACGGCAAGAAATACGAAAAACTTCCTTCGATACTGATTCCTATGTGGCGCTCTTCAAATTTTTGTGACCAGGTAGGTACTGTTCTACATCTATTTACTTTGTAAATAGTGTTTCACAGCAATTTCAGCTTATTTTCCGAACCTCCAACTCTAGCATATCTCATGCGTAGAAATTGATGGGGCGGAATGAAGATGGAGCTGTTTTTGTACCCATCGTTTATTCGGATAAAAAGAGCGTGGAACATAACCAAAAGTTATGTCCTATGCTCCTTTATGTCTAGTATCTATGGGTTTGCCAGAGAGCCCTCATCGCTTGATGAATTTCCTTCTGGTCATAAGATGAATTCACGTTCTATTTATTTTCAAGTGCCGCTTTCAAGGCTTGTGCTAACGGACTTTCTTCTGGCTCCTCTGCTTGCGAATATTTTTTCATCAAGCGTCGTTCTTCCTGTTTGGTTAACTTTTGTTTTCGTTCTTTTTTATCAGGAATTTTCTCTGTGATGGAACAGAATTTACATTTGAAGAAAGAACCATTTTTGCCATCGATAATTTCCATTTTCTTATGGCATTGTGAACAACGATGGTTCGAAACTTTTGGGTCCTTCCGACGTCGGTAGCTACACTCTTGATTGGTGCAGACATAGATTTTACCATCTCGCGTATTCTTTTCTCGTAAGTTGTTCCCACAATCTGGACATTTTTTGGAGGTTACAGAAAAGTCTTGATATTTCTGCTCACTCTTCTTGACTTCGGAGACTAATCGTTGCGTTTCTTTTTCGATTTCTTTAATAAAAGTCGTTGCAGATTTTTTCCCTTTTGAAATCGCCTCTAAATCCTTCTCCCATTTTTCTGTCAATTCTGGAGTCACTAAGGATGGGTTAACAAGCTCTAACAGCTGTTTGCCTTTTTGAGAGACTTGTAGTCCACTAGCTGTTCGCTCCATCAGCTCGGATTTGATTAGTTTTTCAATAATCTCTGCTCGAGTTGCGGGTGTCCCTAGACTATATTTTTCCATTAAGCCCAATAAGCTACCTTCTGTCAGTGGTTTAGGTGGGCTTGTCAATTCTTTTGTGATGGCAAAGTTAGCTGGAACACTTTGTCCCATTTGCCATTTTACAAGAGGTTTAGGCTGTTCATCTGCTTTTTTCCAGCCTGCCTCAATCACTTGGCTTTGCTGAAAGACAAAGACTTCTTGTCCGAATTGAACGGTTACCTTGGTTTGTTGTGTTTTATGCGGTTCAGCAAACAAGCCGACAAATCGTTGCACAATCATCTGGTAAATTTTTTGTTCATCGTTATCCAATTTTTCATAACGAGCTGCTTTTTCAGTAGGTAACAAAGCATGGTGATCCGTGACTTTACTATCTTGGAAAACCTTCGTTTGTTTCACGACAGCCCCTTTTTTTAAATAGGTTTTAACTTCTGGTGAAAAATCACTTACTGCTTGAAGACGCTCTTTCATTGTTGCTTTCATGTCACTAGTCAAATACTTACTATCTGTTCTCGGGTAGGTCACAATTTTATGAATTTCATATAGGCTTTGTACTAGAGAAAGTGTCTTTTTAGCTGAAAAATTGTACCGTTGATTGGCCTCTCTTTGAATTTCCGTCAAATCATATGGTAACGGCGCAGGTTCAACCTTTGTTTTTTCTTCAATATTTGTGACTTTCCCATTCTTTTTGCTTAACTCTTTTACGAAGGCCTCAACCTTATCTCGTTCCTTAAAGATATAAGGATTTTTTTGACGCATTGTTACCTTTTGTGTCTGTGCTTCCAATTGAATAGTAAAGTAAGTTTGTGGACGGAACTGTTCGATTTTCTTTTCTTGCTCACGAACAAGTGCTAAAGTGGGTGTTTGCACTCGACCAGCTGATAAATTATCTTGATACTTAACTGTCAATGCCCGTGTCACATTTAACCCAACGAGCCAATCTGCTTTGGCGCGAGCTAAAGCAGACTGATACAAATCATCATACATTTTAGCTGGCTTCAAGTTTCTAAAGCCTTCTTTGATTGCTTTATCTGTTTGAGAAGAAATCCATAATCGTTTAACTGGCTTATTAAAATGCACATATTCTAAAATCCAGCGAGCGACCAGTTCACCCTCTCTTCCTGCATCTGTTGCAATGACCACTTCGTTGACATCATTTCGATTGGCTAACTGTTTAATGGCTTTTAACTGATGCCCTGTTTTTGGCAAAGGTTTAATGCCCAAATTATGTGGAATCATTGGCAATGTTTCCATCTGCCATGTTTGCCATTCTTTTTTTAAATCTTCAGGCATTTTTAGCCCTAATAAATGACCAAGGGCCCAGGTTACGATAACTTTGGGTCCTTCATAGTAGTTTTTATGCTTTTGCTGTGCGCCCAAGACTTTGCTCAAGTCCTTGGCAACACTTGGTTTTTCCGCTAGAATTAGTTGCTTCATAAAATTCCTTTCCGCTTTCAACTGAAATAGGCTGATAATCCTTCAATAATGCTAACCCCTTATATTGTTGAAGGTAATCATCACATTCTTCACACCAGCGTTCATCGCCTTCTACCCAAAAGGCGCATAAAAAGTTACTCTTCGCATTAATATATGCATATTGGGAATGTAACTTTAGCCATTGTTCCTTGTAAAATGCTTGTGCGGAGTCCAGTGATTGAAAAGTAACGCACTTTTCAATATCAGCTTGCCAGTCTTCAAAAAACCACCACGGCTCATTATCACCATACATTACGATTACTTGGTACATTCCTGGCCCTCACTTTCTCCTTGATACACATCATACTAGTCACTTTTATAAAAAGTTGCAAGAATTTGATTTGTGAAAAAAGTTTCTTTATTTAAAAAAACTTCCTATTCTACTGTTTGTTGAAAACTATCCATAGTCTATGAATAGTTTATCACAAAACAGCGCCATCGTTAAAAAAACTTATGCTGTTTTTCTCAATCCATTGAGTAGCTAAGTTTTCTCTTCTCGTCAATAATTGACAGTGTTTCGAGAACATGGTAATTTTTGAGTAGAAAGATTGTCATTTGAAACTTATTTAACAAAAGGGAGCGTATTTATGAAAACATTTCAAGCACTAATTGTCAGAGAAGACGACGAACAGATTGTCTCCGCTATTGAAGAAACAACGATTGAGAATTTATCAACAGGAGACGTTTTAATTAAGATCGCTTATTCATCTGTTAACTACAAGGATATGTTAGCTCTTCAAAAGAATGCCGGGGTCATCCGTGACTATCCAATGATTCCAGGTATTGATTTTAGTGGAACGATTGTAGAATCGACGAATCCCAATTATGCAGTTGGCCAAGAAGTTTTAGTTACAGGATTTGCGGTTGGCATGAGTCACACAGGTGGTTTTTCAGAGTATGCGCGTGTTCCAGCAGGATGGGTTATTCCTCTACCTGAACAGTTAACATTAAAAGACGCCATGATTTTTGGCACAGCTGGCCTAACAGCGGCGTTATCAATCAATGCGTTAGAAAAGTATGGCTTATCTGTCAAAGATCAACCAAATATTCTTGTAACCGGTGCTACAGGTGGCGTGGGTAGTATCGCGCTTCAAATTTTTGCAAAAATGGGCTTCACTTCAATTACAGCCATGGTTCGAAAAGAGAATCAAATCGAAGTTGCCAAATCGTTAGGCGCACATCAGGTTGTTTTTCCAAGTGAGTTCGCGGACCAAAAACGGCCTTTAAATAAACAAAGATTCCATTTTGTTTTGGATACAGTTGGTGGTCAAGTTGCCTCTGATTTACTGCCCTTTATCCATTATGGCGGGAGTATTAGTCTTTGTGGAAATGCTGGCGGGATTAAGCTTGCAACGACTGTCTTGCCTTTCATTTTACGCGGAATTAACCTTTTAGGCATTGATTCGGTTAATGTCCCTATTGAAGAACGTCCAGCAGTTTGGCAAAAGATGGCAACTGATTGGAATGTGACTAACACAACACTGTCTGATGAAATAAGCTTAGCTGATTTGCCTCTAACAATTGAAGCATTAAAAGCGGGGCAACATTTAGGAAGAACCATTGTAAAATTATAAACAGTAAAAAAGCGCTCCGAGTCGGCTGCCGAAATTTGGCAATCGATTCGTAGTGCTTTTTAAGTCATTTCTTTTTGAACAAATAAGATACAGAATAAAACGAGTAGAAAGCCAATGAGTTCAGCAGCTGTCAGGCCCATTTTAAACACAATTAATGAGAATAATGCTGCTAGGACGGGCTCAAAAGCGGTCAGCGTACTGGCCAAAGTAGGTGTGATATACCGTAAGCTTGATAAATAAATCCAATAAGCGACAGCTGTCCCTAAGACAATGACCAAAAGTAATAAGAAAAAGACCGTCAAATTCCATTTACCTTTAAAGAGCCAGATGGGCTGCACAAAGTTTGCCAAAATACTTCCTAACAGCATTCCCCAGCCAACTGTCAGTAAACTGCCAAACGTATGAATTAATTTTTGTGGTTGAATTGAATAAAAAGCTAAAGCAATCGCTGAACCGATGCCCCAGAATAAGGCTTCGCCAGAGAATATTAGTCGACTCAGCTCTCCTTTACTGGCAACTAGCAGAACGCCGGTCGCTGTTAGAGCTAATAAGCCAATCGTTTTTATTGAAGGTCGTTGCCGATTCTTAAGCGAGCTATAGAATATGACAAAAAACGGCCCAGTGTATTGAATAATCGTAGCAAATGATGCTGAGCTGACCTCGATTGTTTTAAAATAGGTGTATTGAACAGTAAACATGCCAAAGCAGGCAAAAATCAAGAGTGAAGCTAGACTCCACTTCTGTTTTAGCGGTGCAAATATTTTTTGTTTCAAACCGAATTTTGCCATGGCTAATAAGATGATTCCTGCTAAAAACAATCGTGTGGATACCAACCAAGCTGCCTCATAATCATAGTTTTCAAACAATAATTGTCCGGCAATTCCTGAAATAGCCCAAAAACTCGCTGCGCTACTTGCATAGAGAATTCCTTTATTTTTCATTTTTTCCCTCTTTCATTCAAATTATCACTTATGCTATTATAAATTTAATAAAACAAAAAATACTATGAATATTCTCACGATTTTTATCACTATTATGTAAAAATAGGAGTCCTATTATGTTTTTTAATCGAGCCCAGTCGCTTCAAGAATTGACCCTTCATCAGACGCAAGGTGCACCACTCGCTCGCTACACACGTCAACTGACAGCCATAAGAAATGACCAGATCCCACTTCATTGGCATCCAGAGTATCAGATTGTCTACCTACATTCCGGGCAAATAGCGTATCAGATTGGAGAGGAACAAATTCATCTAACCAATCAGAAAGCTTTATTTATTAATTCAGGAGTACTCCATGGTACGTTACCGCTAACTGGCAATTGTTTTTATACCTGTATTGATTTTTCAGAGCGATTATTCCCTGAGCACCTTCTGCCGTTCTTACGTGAGGAACTCTTTTCAAACGAAGAAACGCCTTACAAAATCCTCCAAATGACAGATGAAATCGAATGCTTACTTCAATCCTTTACTCAAGAAGACTTAGGCATAGCTAAAGGAATATTCACTGCCACCCATTTATTGTTTTCTTTAGTAGAACATTTCCTATTTGCCAAAAAGTGCGAACACCAATCAAACAAAAATGAAAATCACCTAATCTATCAGTTACTAAATGTTGTCCATCAAAACTATCAAGAGCCACTAACAGTTGAGGACTTAGCTGCAGCAGTTCATATTAATAAAAATAAATGCACGCAAATTTTTAAAAAGTATACGCACTTTTCTCCGATGAACTATGTAATCAATTATCGTCTTCTCAAAGCGCAACACTTGTTGTTAGAAACTGAACACTCCGTCTCTGAAATTTGTCATCTGATAGGGTTTAACCAGTTGAGTTATTTTATTGAGAAGTTTAAAGAAACCTATCAATTCACTCCACTACAATATCGGAAAAAATTTATCGACCAATCAAGCTAGAATCGTCTGGACCTAGAGGAAGATACGGAGTTTACATTTTGTTGTGTCTGTTGCTACGTGATTGTTGTTTGTCTGGTGGCTCAGCATTAGGTGGTCCAAACTGGATAGATGTACTTTTACTATCACGTGCCCATTTTGCATATTCTATTCCTACCTGACATTGATACACCATTTGCTTTCCTAATAATCACACGAGGCAAATAAGGAACACGTTTGTAACACGATTCAAAATATAAAAGAGAAAAAGAGGCTGGGACATAAACTTCATACGTTATGTCCTAACCTCTCTTTATCCGAATAAACGGTGGGTACAGAAGCAACTCCTGTCCCAACCTCTTTGTTTGTTTCTTTACAGACTTTCAAATAGTCAAAGTTTAAATTAAATATATTGTAAGACGTTCGTTTCTTTCAGCGCTTGATCAATCAGTCCGCCACCTAAACATTCCATTCCATCATAGAAAACAACTGCTTGGCCAGGTGTAATCGCGCGAACAGGTTCATCGAAAATGACTGTCGCTTTTCCATCAGCTGTTAATTGAACCGTCACGGGTACGTCTTGTTGACGATAACGGAATTTGGCTGTACAACGAAATTCTGCTGGTTGTTGTGTGTTCGTTGTAAAATGAATTTCACTTGCTGTTAGGCTTGTTGCATAAAGGGCGTCATGGTGAAATCCTTGGCCTACATAAAGTGTATTAGTAGTCAAATCTTTTCCTACCACAAACCAAGGCTCTTGCGTTTTTCCGCCACCACCAATGCCAAGTCCTTGACGTTGGCCAATGGTATAATACATCAATCCATCATGTTTTCCTTTTACTTCGCCATCTAAAGTGACCATATTCCCAGGTTTTGCAGGAAGGTAGTTACTTAAAAATTGTTTAAAATTCTTTTCTCCAATAAAACAAACACCTGTTGAATCTTTTTTCTTTGCTGTAGCAAGATTTGCTCGTTCTGCAATCGCACGAACTTCAGATTTTTCCATGTGTCCTAATGGGAACATTGTTTTTGCCAACTGTTCTTGGGAAAGTTGACTTAAGAAATACGTTTGATCTTTGTTATTGTCTACGCCTCTTAGCATACGAACCGTTCCATCCGCATCGCGAGAAACTTGCGCATAGTGTCCTGTTGCAACATAATCCGCCCCTAATTCTAGCGCGTAATCTAAAAAGGCCTTGAATTTAATTTCTTTATTACACATCACATCAGGATTAGGTGTTCTTCCTGCACGATACTCCGCTAAGAAATATTCAAATACACGGTCCCAGTACTCTTTTTCAAAGTTTACTGAGTAATATGGAATGCCAATTTGCGCAGCTACTTTAGCCACGTCTTTATAATCTTCTGTTGCTGTACATACGCCATTTTCATCGGTATCATCCCAGTTTTTCATAAAGATCCCGATTACATCATAGCCTTGCTCTTTCAGCAAAAGTGCTGTTACAGATGAGTCAACACCGCCACTCATCCCAACGACAACGCGAGTCTTGCTGTTGTCAGTCATGATATCACCATCATTTCAATTAGATTCTGAAACATCCACGAGTTGAAGGTCGCAACTTTTCAGTGATTCACATTATACGACATTTCAGCAAATATTTCACTAATAGAATTTAATTCTCAGTCTTTTGCTATTTATGAAACAGTTTTCAAATTCGTTTATAAAGAAAAAAGCCCCTGAAATCAAGCTGCTTCTCCTCAAAATAGTTTATAAAAATAAAAAAGTATGGGAGTAAACAGCGTATATAACTATGAACCAGTAAAAGTCCCCTCTTATATTGGTTCAAAAAAAGAGTCGTGACAAGCAGCTAGGATGATGATGCCCTCCATGACTGATTGTCACAACTTTTTTATTTAGTGTCTTAATTATTTTGCTACTTTTTCAAATAAACCGCGATCAATCATTCCATCCATTAAGAAGAAGAATTTATCTTGATTCATTTTATGTTTTTCATCTTTAAATAGATTCACTGATTTCAAACCATTCGCAGTCGTAATTGACATTTTTAATGTTTTGATGTCTTTAGAGACGGTAATCTTTAATTTGAAGCCTTCTTTACTCTGAGGAGTTGCATCTAATGGACGAATCAATTGGAAATTCCCTGATTTGGTCTCACTAAAGCCATTATCTCGTAATGTATATTTTTTTGCTGCTGGATTTAATTTGTACAACACATCTGTGCCTTCAACTGTTGCTGTTTCTAAAAAAGCCATAATCTTTCACCTCAATAATTTAGTCACTTTCTATTATAGAGGTTTCCCACTATCTTGGCTAGCTGAAATTCAGAATCTCTCATTTAGGATAGGCAAAATTTTAAAGAAATTGTCTTTTAAGGGAAGCTTCACCTATTTTTTTATGCTTGTCACTAGTCCTTGGCAAAATGTTTTAATCTGTTGGTGCGTTACACCCCAACCAAAACTAATCCGAATCGATTCTGTTACTGCTGAATCTCCTTTTCCGTAGATTGCTTCTAGAACATGTGAGGGATCAACTGCTCCTGCTGTACAAGCTGAACCAGTGGAAACGGCAATGTTCTTAAGGTCTAGTTTCATTAACAAAAGATTATTTGGCACGCCTACTAGATGGAGATTCATTATATGAGCCAGACTATTTGAAGGATCGCCGTTCACTTTATAGGCAATCTTTTCTTCATCCAAAAACGAAAGAATTTGTTTTTTATACTCTAGATACTGTTGGTTGTTTTCTTTCTGTTTCTCTATTGTTAAGCGTTCTATAGCCTTTTTCATCCCTAAAATTCCTGCTAAATTTTCTGTGCCAGGGCGTCTTTTTTCTTCCTGCTCGCCGCCATGAAACAAGGAAGGCAGTTTTATTTTATCGCTCTTGAATAAAAAACCGACACCCTTAGGACCATTGAGTTTATGTGCAGAGACACTCAACAAGTCAATACCCAGCTCGTGTGGGCGAATCTCTTGATTCCCATAGGCTTGAACTGCATCACTATGAAAATAAGCAGGATGCTCACGCAAACGTTCACCAATCTCTTTTATGGGTAATAAATTCCCAATTTCATTATTGCCAAACATAATAGAGACAAGAGTCGTCTCTTCTCGTAAAGCATAATCAAAATCGGCAAGGGAGATATTCCCTTTTTCATCAACCGGCAAGTAAGTAACCTCAAAATTTTGTGTCTCAAGATATTTCATCGTTTGCATTACTGCTGGATGCTCAATAGCTGTAGTAATTAAATGACGTCCTTCATTCTGACGTGAAAAAGCCGTTTCAATAATCGCCATGTTATCTGATTCGGTACCACCACTTGTAAAAATAATTTCATGTGGGTCTACCTGTAAGCTATCCGCAACGACTTGTCTTGCTAGCTCTAGCTGTTCATGTGCGAGACGCCCAAAACTATGAATACTTGAGGGATTTCCATAATATTCCCCCATTGCTCGTGTCATTTCGGCAATCACGTTTGGGTGTATTGGGGTGGTTGCTGCATGATCTAGATAAATTCTATTCACTAGATTCATTCCTTTCCAGTAATAATATGGCTAATTCTAGCATAAACAAAATAGGATAGCCAAAGATTATTCTTCTAGTTTGGTTGATTTTTCTGTTTTAATCACTTGTTGCTCAAACTGCTGCTCTTTTCTCCATGAATGGATCGTCGCATAGGTAAATAGAGCAATCCCCACCCAAATAAAGGAGAAGGCAAAAAATTGTTCGCCAGTGTATGGTTCATGAAAAACGAACACTGCTAAAAGTAACATAATGGTTGGATTTATATACTGAATGAAGCCTAAAATAATGTACGAAATTCGTTTTGCAGCTTCAGCAAATAACAATAATGGAATCGCTGTGATAGCTCCTGCTCCCAATAATAATAGATTCACTTCTCCCGTATAAGTCATAAACCCTGAAGGCGAAAATCCAATTAAATAAATCAGCGCAACTGGTAAAATGACTAGTGTTTCAATGGTTAATCCTGTATATGAAGATAATGTTAACCCTTTTTTTATTAAGCCGTAGATGCTAAAGGAGAAGGCCATGACTAGTGAAGGGACAGGAATCGTTCCCGTCTGAATTGTCAAAAGAATAACCCCTATGAAGGCAAACCCACAAGCTATTTTTCCCAGTCTGCCTAAAGGTTCTTTCAAAATTAGTGTAGCTAATAAGACATTTACCAATGGATTCATGTAATAGCCAAGACTTGCTTGTGTGACTTGCCCGATGCTGACTGTATAGATAAAGGTAAACCAATTAATCGAAATAAAAAGAGCCGCAAAAATAATCGAAATGAGTTTTCTTCTATCTTGCCAAAGTTCCTTACACTCTCTGAAAAAATTCTTTCGCTTTTTTGTCACTAAAATATAAATAATCATAAAAACGAAAGACCAAATAACACGATAAGCTAAAATATCTATTGGTCCAACTGAGGTCGGGATTAGCTTCCAATACATGGGGATAATTCCCCATAATATATACGCACCAAACCCAATCAAGACGCCTTTTTTTGTTTCTTTCATACCCATTCCCTCCACTATCCTTTATGTAGACTCGACTACATAAAAACCACTCATTTTTTATTCCCTATTTATTATCTGATTTGACGATTGGTTCGCCCACTCGCCTACTTACCATTAACAAATTTATCCTCTGTATAGAAAAGGACTGGAATGTTTAGAAAGTTCGAAGCCAAATGCCTCTACTTTCTACCCAGTTCCAGTCTATTCACAGTTTACCTATGAAATTTTTCAGTTAGTTTATTCGAATTCTTTCTCCTCTAAACGAAATAGAGGGCTCATCGGTGTATTTTCGTGGATTCGTTTGACTGCCTCACCCATTAACTGTGAGCAAGTAATAATCGTTAAGTTTTCAGGATGTTTTTCTTCAGCCGTCCATACCGAATCAGTAATGCAGATATCCTTAAGTGGTGCATGATCCAAAATTTCCTTCGCTGGTGTCGATAATAAGCCATGAGAAGCACAGGCATGGACTTCTTTTGCACCATTTTGTTTTAGGACAGTTGCGCCATAAGCAAACGTTTTTCCAGTGTTTAAGATATCATCCACCATGATACAGATTTTATTCTCAACATCGCCAATGACGTAGCCTGTTTCTGGATTTCCTTCTTCGCTTTGATCAATAATTGCCAAAGTCGAATTCAAGTATTCAGAAAGGCTTCGTGCTCGTTGTACACCACTGTTTTTTGGTGAAACAACCACGATATCATCTCCGGTCAAGCCAAGTTCCCGATAGTAATGTGCAAATAATGGCATAGTGAACAAATTATCTACAGGAATATCAAAGAATCCTTGTACCTGAACAGCATGTAAATCCAAAGTTAGAACCCTCGTCGCTCCAGCTTCTTGCAACATATTTGCTACAAGCTTAGCGGTTATTGGTTCATGTGGTTTAGCTGTTCTGTCTTGTCTAGCGTAACCATAGTACGGTAAAACGACATTAATCGTTTTAGCGCTCGCCCGCTTCATCGCATCAATCATAATAAGCAATTCTAGGTAGTTGTCGTTAACTGGCGCATTTGTTGATTGGATTAAGTAAACATGGTCTCCACGAATACTTTCTTCTATATTGATAGAAATTTCTCCATCACTAAACTGTTTCACCACGCTTTTCCCTAACTCTGTACCAAACACTTTAGCAATTTTTTCAGCTAAAGGACGATTGCCATTTAAACTAAAGATTTTTAGTGTTTCGTCTTGATATTTTTGGCTCATATGATCCTCCCAAAGATTATTTTCACTTAATTCTATCATATTTGCCAAGGAAATTCCGTGCAAATTGCGTATTTTATTTATGAAAGGCCTGTCAAAATGGAAATATATTGTTACAAAAAAATAGCCACATAGGAAAACCAGGTTTTCTCACGTGACTATATCAACTTTAATTTAATTTTTTTAGTTTGTCCAATAGTGAAGTGTAGTCTACTTTTGAAAAGTCTGTTACATCGTATTCAATAACTGTTCCTAGAGAAAAATTAGCATACTGACGGGCTTCAATGATATCTTTAAAGGCTTGTTCAGTAATTAAGTTATCCGCCTGTTCTCGATTATGAAGCTCATCTCCATAGTGATAGTGCGACATGATATGACTTAAATGTCGATTTTCTTCAATATCTCGAAGTCTTCTTCTTTTCCATAGATTATCAAAAGCAGCAACTAATCGAATGGTAATTACTTGATAATCATATTTTTCTGCTAACTGAGCTAGCTTATGCTTTTGCTTATCAGAGAATGGATATTCAGATAGAATATGTTGTCTACCAATTATTAAATTTAATTCTAGTAGTTCGTAATAATATTTCCAGACATCTCTCTCTAATTCTTGTTTTTCTTCAAGGGAGTCGAAGCCAACAGAATCGGCTAGTGTTTCTTTTAATTCATCTGGAGTTACAATGAAAACATTGGGTAAAACGGTTCGGATTTGATTAATCAAATAACTTTTTCCTGTAGCGGGGCTTCCCGCAATTAATATAAGATATTTCTTCATTTTTTTAATGGACTGTCAAGATTCATAAACAGACGAATTTTATGTTTGACAATTTCCTTGACTTTCATATTTGCAGGGATAACGTTATGTCTCAGAGATTTATTTATTTCTGTATTACCAAACGTATCTTTTGCTTCTTTTGTCCAATTAACTAAGAGCTCTGTTCCTACATTAAATTTTCGAATACCGTTATTGATTAATTCCGAATAATCTTCTTCCTTGACTCCTGTCCCGCCATGAATCACTAAAGGGATGGAAACAACTCGGTGAATTTCTTTTAATAAAGGAATATTAACTTCTGTTTTGGATTTAAACTGACCATGATTCGTTCCAATAGCAATTGCTAACGCATCAACCTTTGTTTCTTTAACAAATTCAACCGCATCTTCTGGACGAGTATACACTTTATCTTCTTCTGAAACAGAGATACCCTCTTCTGTCCCACCGATAGTTCCTAGTTCACCTTCAACCGATACACCGTGTGCATGGGCATATTCAACAACTGCTTTAGTCTTCACAATATTTTCCTTGAAAGGTAAATGAGACCCATCATACATAACGCTAGAGTATCCTGCATCGATTGCTGCTTTAATTTCATCAAAATCTCTTGCATGATCTAGATGTAAGGCTACATCAACCATCTCATCAGTTGCTATTTCTTTAACAACGGCAACCATTACTTTATAACCGATATACTTTGCTGTATCAATACTTGTTTGAATGATAATCGGACTACCTTCTTCTTTCGCCCCACGAATCATTTCTGGTAGCATCTCTAAGTTGTGCGTATTAAATGCACCAATCGTCATATTTAGTTCTTCTGCAGTTTTTGTTACTTCTTTTAAAGTTTTATACATGTTTTCAATCCCTCTTCTGCTATTTTTTAGCCTGTAATCGTAACTTTTTTTGCGATTTGTCTCATATCATCCATTTTTTGCATATAATATTCTATCCCTGAATCATCACCATTTTTTGCAGCTGCTGCACGTTTTTTATTGTATAGGCCCATAAGCTTTTTGTACCCGTCATCAATGGATAACTTTAAGTCCAAACTTTTTTCCAATGTGGAAATAGCTAAATCTATTTCCCCTAACATTTCATAAATGAGACCTATCCTTTCGTATTTTCTAGCTAAAAGAGTTGGGTCTGTTGACAATTGGTTTTCCAAATCACTGATAGCCAATTGATGTTGCTCAATCTCAGCAGATAATTCTTTTTTTTGGTCCTCTGATAATGAGGAATCCTCTTGTACCACTTTTTTCTTTTCTTTCTTATTCCCAAAAATACGAAACAATTTTATTTCCTCATTTCCGCATGCTTTAAAATGCTTTTAATATTGGACTAAAAATCCAAGCATAGAGTAATGCTGCCACTACTGTATCAACGTCGGTAGCAGTTGCATTTATGAAGCCCATACCATTAAATATTGTCACAAGAAGAGCAGGTAACAATGTAATAAAGAACCCATGTGCAATCCCACCAATGATAGCCCCTCGACGACCTCCGACCGCATTCCCGAAAATTCCAGCTGTCCCCCCAGCAAAGAAGTTTGTAAGCATTCCTGGTAAAATCATCGCTAAACCAAATGTTGGTAAGACGAACATTGCAATAATTGTTCCAATTGTTGTGGTAATAAAACCTAGTATGACTGCATTAGGAGAATACGGGAAGAATACAGGGCAGTCTAACGCTGGAATCGCATCTGGAACTAATTTCATGGCAATTCCTCGAAAAGCAGGGACGATTTCACCCAATAATAATCGTACGCCTGCAAGTAAAACATATACACCTACAACAAATTGAATTGCTTGTAAAAAGGCAAACATCAAATAGTTTTGTGTTCCAGGATTCCCTATCTCAGGACCAGCAAATGCTGCTGTAATGATATACAAAGGCACCATTACAACCATGACTGATAAATAAGTATCTTGCAGAAATTCGAATGATTTTGGAAGTTTAATGTCTTCAATAGATTTCTTATTTTCACCTTTTTCACCAAAAACCTTTGCTACTCCAGCTTCAAATAAGTAACCAATCGTACAAAAATGTCCTAATGCTATATCGTTTGATCCTGTAATCTGTCGGATAATTGGTTGTGCAATTGCTGGCATCAAAACTGCAAATACTGCTCCTACAAAACCACCAACCAAGATCAAGACTATGCCACGTAAGCCAGCAAAATAACCAAAGACTGTCGTCATTGTGGCCATCCATAAGATAGCTTGACCAGTTAAGAAAATGTATTTCCATTTTGTGAAACGAGCAATAATGATATTAAATACAAAAATAGCTAGAAATGTTAATGCAATATCACGTCCAAGTCCAAGTTCATTCATCGCTTGTCCATTAATTGCTTCAATCGATGGAATAATTCCTTGCATCTTGAAGCCTGCTGTAAAAATTTCTCCAAAATAAGTTAAACTTCCAACAATAATACTTGAACCAGCACTTAAAACTTGGAATCCTAGCAGCGTTTTTAATGAGCCTGAGATAACTTGTCCTGCAGACTTCTTCTGGAGGACAAGACCCAACATTGCAATTAACGCAATAGTAATTGAAGCCTGTGTCAAAATATTATCAATAATAAAATTTACTACTCCCATGTTTATCACCTCTTCTTTTTATTAGATAGCGCCTTTTTCTTTCAAAACCGGAATCAATTTCTCTTCAATTTCAACTTTAGAAACAATATTTTTTAAATAAACGATAGCGGTCTTTTCTGTATCAATATTGAACTTTTCAAATTGCGAACGAAAATTTTGAGCCGTAATAATAACATCTGGTTGCATAGAAGCAGCTGTTGAAATATCAACATGATCCAAGTTTGCTTCTACATGAAACTTGTCTAAAACATCTTCTGCTGACATCTGTGCTGCAAAGCTACTTCCTAGACCTGCACCACAAACAAATAAAATATTTACTTTTTTTCCCATCCTTCTCTCTCCTCTTTGTTCTATAAATTATTTTTAAATCCCTTATCCCAATTCAATCGAACAGAATTTTCTTAAAGCTAGAAACTGATTCAGACTGAGCTAATTCTTCAATTCTTTTTTCATCATTGATTAAATCAATGAGATTTTTCATAATATTCAAATGCGAATATGAATCAATTGCTGATAAACAAAAAATAATTTTGACTGGATCATTGTCTTCATGCCCAAATAAGATTGGCTCATCTAAAGTCAAGGCACTTAAACCCAATTCTTTGGCCCCTTCCTCAGGTCTTGCGTGGGCTAATGCTATATGAGGCCCAATTACTATATAGGGTCCAAATTCTTCAACTGCTTGGATCATTGCTTGGATATAGTGTTTTGTAATTATTTTTTGTTCTAATAGTGGTTGTGCAGCTAGCTGAATCGACTCTTGCCAATTATTTGCACTTTTTTTAATTAAAATACTTTGGTCGTTTAAAACATCTTTAATCATTGGCTGAATCTCCCTTGTGTTTATCACTAAATTATTTTCTCGAAAAACTGTTTCTAGCCTCTCATAAGTTTCTTTTGTTACTTTGTATTTCTGCGACTCTAATAGCTCTAAAATGCCATTAAATAATGAAGTAGAGTCTTCGTGGATATGAACCAAACGTCTCGCTTCAATATTTTTTTCCAAAAACTGATGAATTAGTTCTTTGCTAGATTCCTTGATGATTGGCTCAATTACTAATAAAGGCTTAAAACTTAGTTGAATCATCAACGTCGAAAAGACTAAATCAACATCCAGCTTTGAAATTAGATGCACTTCTCGGGAGCTCAACACAGCTAATACTTCTATAGGAAATAGCTCTTGAAGGTTTTCCGCTAATAATTTTCCTGTAGCAACTCCATGATTGCAGATTACTACCACTCGGTAAACGTAATCAATCTCTTGATTTAGCTCACTCTCAGTTGTAGAAAAATGGATAGTTAAAAAGGCCAACTCATCTTCTGTAATGACTTTTCCTGTAACCTTTGAAAACTCTTTTGAAAAATTACTAATTGCCTGATAGATAGAGTGGTATCCCCTTTGAATATTTTCTTTTAAAGGATTAGCTAACTGAATATCATAGCGCATGCGATTAAGCAATCCGGCAATGTGTTTGTATAATCCCTCTTGAAGCCTTTCCTCTTTGTGAGTAAACGGAATTTTTGTCTCTTCCTCAACATGTTGAATCAGCTGGAGTGATAAGATTTGTGCTTGGCCCCATTCAACAGTCGAATGCATGTCCTTGGAGTTAAATGTATTCAGCATAAATAGCAAATAATTAATTTCATTTTCTCTATCTGTCAGTCCAAATGTGTTCACTACTAAAGAGACAAATGTTTGAATATCGTTTGATAGTCCATCAATCTTTTTCTCCCAACTAGTTGCCCGAATAACAAAGTTCTCCTGATTTCTTTTTAACCAAACTCCTGTAAACAAAAGAATATTTTTCCGATAAATTGTTTCTTCATTTGCAGAGATAGATTGGTCATAAAGTTTGTCTAGTTTTTTAAAGGTTTCATAAGGCAAATATTTAAATAAAATTTGTTGCATAATCGATGGGTGTGGCGGTGTATCAACCAAACTAAACTTTTCACTTTCCTTCGTTAAAGTTGCATATAACATCGTTCTAATAATCGGTTCCTTCCCACTTAGCACAATCCCTTGTTTAGGCACGCTGATAATTTCAACGGGATAATTTTTAACGATTGCTCGAACTCTTCTGATATCTTCATCTAAGCTACTTTTAGAAATTTTGTACTGTTCTTCTTTTTTATAAAAAAAGACGTTTTCAGTTCCTAAAGCAATATCTAACAGCAAGTCAAAGACTCTTTCTTCTCTGGTGAAATACACCTCCTGATTCTCTTGCTTAAATAACTCAATCAATGATTCTTTTTCACAATCGCTAAGTTGAAGTTGAAATCCTTTCCCACGGATTGTTTGAATAACAGGCAGATGCCATTTTATTAAATAACTATTTAACTCCGTAATCTCATTTTGAACGGTTCGTTGACTTATCTTGAAATCTTCACACAATGTATTCCTGCTAAGTGGAAATTCTGAGGCTATGAATCGCTGAAATAATTTCATTGTTCGTTCTTTCATCTCGTTATCTCCTTGTCTATTTAAAATATAAACCCCTTACATTATTTTTGTTAGTAGAGTTTATTGCCAACTAATTTGGCAATAATGTAAGCGTTGCGAAAAAACAGAAGCTCATGAAAATAATCTTTTCACCAACTTCTGTTTTGTGCTATTCATTTAGCTGTCATTTTTGATTGTAGAGAACACTAAGATTCCTCTAATTGATACACTTAGTAAGAATTAGATAATAAAATTAAGTTTGGCCTATCTCAGAGATACCGTACCATTCCCCCAGCTTGCATTGATGACCTTGTTATAGTTTCCCCAGTTGTCATGAATCTTGTAGTACCGTGAGCCATCTGATTTTTCTAGATAAGCGTACGCCGTCACCCAGTGATTGCCATAGGAGCTGCCTAGAATTTTTAAAATACCTAATTCAATAGGTTTCCCTTGTTGCATTCTTTTAGTCGCACGCGCCCATGAACCGATTACAGTTGTTCGCGCCCGATAATTCAGCCCAAAATGATCAAAATATCTAGATAAACCGAAGCCGACTTGAAATGGGATTGTGGGTAAGCCATGTGGTTGGATTAAACGGCGAAGATAAGACGCTACATCTTCATATCGATTTTCACCTTTTTCTCGTAACTCTTTGGGAATGATTGTTTCATCGATATAATCCTGATAGTAGGCTAATAGAACGGTTGACGCATAAGTCCCGCAAAGATACCCAGATGGTGTATGCCAATTTCGATAGGGATAAAATCGTGATTCGGGTAGTCCGATCCACTCATCATAGAGTCTATTGTTGGACGCTTCGTCCCTAACCATTTCCGTTTTCATACTTTGTGTTTGCCTATCAATAAACCTCTCTTCAGCCAAATGAAAAGGAATGACTTCCTTCGTTAATAAATCTTGATAGCCTAGTGCTGTTTTACTGTAATAGTTAAAGGGGCCTATATAATAGTTCTCTGCCTTTTCTGAATAAGGAAACGAGTCTTCTGACAGACAGTATTCCATTAACTTCCCGGAAGGAAACCCCACTATAGCATAACTATGATCCTGAAAAACGAAGGCTAAGGCGTGAGACGTTTCATCAATTCCTGATAGTACGAAGATTTGTTTGATTATTTCCGTTTTATCTTCAAGTGTCAATGAGTAGTTTACTCGGTTAGTTAGTTTCCGCATGCTCTCTCCTCCACTTTCTTTTTCTTATAGAATACCTCATTTTTAAGAGTGATTGATGAATTATTCTCTAATTTCTTTTACAATTTCACTTTTTCATTTGTCTAAAGCCTTTTTTTGTTCTATTGTAAGTATACGCAATCGCTTTTATAACAAAGAGAATTAGGAGGAATTTTAATGAGTACAACAGATACACAAGCACTATTAAAAAAAGATTTTTACGAATATGTCAATCATGAATGGTTAGAAACGGCCAAAATTCCAGCAGATAAACCAGCAACAGGTGGATTTCAAGACTTAGCTGACGGAATTGAAAAACGGTTGATGAAAGATGTTGAAGAAATGGCTACAGACATCGAACAGGCTCCTTCCGAGTTGATGAAAGAATTTTTGAAGTATTACCAACTTGTCAATGATTTTGAAAAACGAGAAGCAGATGGTGTCGCACCTCTTCTTCCTATCCTTCAAAAGATAGAAGATTTACACTCTTTTAGTGACCTCAATAAAAACTTTCCAGAGTGGGTTCTGTCTGGACTAACCCTTCCGTTTTCTTTAGATGTCGACACAGATATGAAAAATGCCAAAGTCAATGCACTTTTTGCATCCGCACCAAGTCTGTTTTTACCAGATAAAACCTACTACGAAGACGGACATGAGAGTGGCCCACAGTTATTAAACGTCTTCTTTGATATGATGGTCCAGCTTTTTAAATTGGCAGGAAAAAGTGCCACTGAAGCCGAGTCAATTGTCGAACAAGCCATCGCGTTTGATAAACTGCTTGCTCCACATGTAAAGAGTGCAGAGGAATCAGCTGACTACAGCAAAATTTATAATCCTCAATCATTTGAGCACTTCATCGCGCATAGTTCTGAGCTGAATTTAGCAGCGCTGATTCAAGGTTTAATCGGAGAAAAAACAGAGAAAGTGATTGTAACGGATCCCAATTTTTTTGTAGCTCTTAACCAAATCTTGATAGTAGATCATTTTCCACTTATGAAGAGCTGGATGTCCGTAGTCACTCTATTGTCGTACAGTAACTACTTAACAGAGGATATCCGCCAAATTAGCGGGATTTATCAGCGCACGTTATCTGGTGCCGAAGAAGCCATGCCGCAAAAGAAAGCTGCCTATTATCTAGCTAGTGGACGTTTCAGCCAAGTGGTGGGAAATTACTATGGTAAAAAATATTTCGGGGAAAAAGCTAAACAAGATGTCCATCAGATGGTTGAAAAGATGATTGCAGTCTACAAATCTCGTCTTGAAAATAATACGTGGTTAAGTGAGGCTACTCGCCAAAAAGCAATTATCAAACTCGACGCTTTAGGTATCCAAGTAGGTTATCCTGATGAAATCCCTGCTATTTATCAACAATTTAAAACGCGGTCTGCTAAAGAAGGTGGAACACTTTTAGGAAATGTCCTGAATTTTAGCAAAATTAAAATAAAAGATCATTATAGTCAATGGAATCAGCCTGTTAAACGCAATGAATGGGAAATGAGCGCAGATACTGTGAATGCTTACTACCATCCATTTAGAAATATGATTGTTTTTCCTGCAGCTATTCTGCAAGCACCTTTCTATAGTCTGGACCAATCGAGTAGTGCCAACTATGGTGGAATTGGTGCTGTGATTGCACATGAAATTTCTCATGCCTTCGATAATAATGGGGCACTCTTTGATGAGCTGGGTAACCTAAACAACTGGTGGAGTGAAGAAGATTTAGCCCACTTTCAATCGTTAGCTGATGAAATGATTGCACAATTTGACGGCTTACCTTTCGCTGGTGGTCTCGTAAATGGAAAATTAACTGTTTCTGAAAATATTGCCGATGCTGGCGGCCTTAGCTGTGCACTAGAAGCCGCTAAAGGTGAAGAATCTGTTGCTTTGGAAGAGTTCTTTATGAACTGGGCAAAAATTTGGCGAACAAAAGCCAAGAAAGAATACCAACAATTATTATTATCCATCGATGTTCACGGTCCTACAAAACTACGAGCCAATGTTCAACCAAAAAACTTAGCGGATTTTTATACAACCTTTGACATTCAGCCAGAAGACCCAATGTATCTTGCTCCAGAAAAAAGGGTAAGTATTTGGTAAGCCCAATAGTTGCTTTTCCATTAGCTCTCCGTTAGAGAACTAAAAACTCTTTTTGAGCATCACTCAAAAAGCCTATGAATGTACGTGTCGACTGGAAATCCCTTTTGCGACCCATTCATAGGCTTATTTTATCAATTTTATAAATCTTATTTCCTTTATTTGTACCCAAACAATAGAACGGCTGAATAGAAAGTTTTCAGCTTTCTTCTTGATTCGTTAGCAAAATAACTAATTCAAAGGTATTGGGTTCAGGTAAACGAATCAACGTTTCGTATCCGTAATTACTTAAACTGTTTTTGACCAAATATAAGCCTAAGCCATGCCCCTCATAATCGTCTTCTTGAGTGGTGTAAAACGGTTGGAAGAGTTTCTCAACCTCTTCAACTTGTTGGTTTATTTGATTTCGAAAAATTAATTCACGCCCGACAAGTGAAATTTCTATGTTACTGTTTGCTTTTCCGTGATGGGTGGCATTACTGATAATGTTGGAGAATATTTTTAACAACATTTTTTTAGAAATGAACATCGTGATGGTTGGTAAATCTACGACAATTTTTTGATTCTTTTCGTCTATTAGAATTTGCGACCACTGTATCACGGTTTCTAAGGCCTCTTTCACATCAATCTCTGCTGTTTCTTTTGCTAACTCAACGCTTGATAACGACAGCAGCTCATTAACTAATTTTGTCATGCTTCTCAATTGAGATTGACACTTTCTCATCACATATTCTGGATCACTATATTCCGTATCTGGCAGTTCCGCAAAATATCCTTCAAGCACTGTTTGCATAGCCATGATTGGTGTTTTAAGCTCATGGGTTGCACCTTTCATAAATAAGTTCCGCTCTTTTTCCAAAGATTCAATATACAAATAGTCTTTTTGAAGCTGTTCTAGATTTTTCTTCAACTCTAAGTACAAATAGCTGACATTGTTCTCAAGAATTTGCATTTCATCGTTCGACTCAATGATGACTGGGTGATAATCAATTTGGCTCATCTGATCAATTGTTTGATTGACATGTTGAATCTTCCGCTTAAAATATTGTGCATAGATTGTGGAAATGATCCCTGAAACAAGTAAGCCAGTAATCAAAAAAATAGGTGCGGCCGTAATAATGACTCCTTGATAATCTTCACTAGAAATAGAAATATTTTTTAACAGTTTCACCGAATACTGCACTTGTTGATACCCTACTGTAAAATTATCTGCTAAGAAGGTACTCTCGTTTTGGGTCAGCTCAACTGCTTGAAAAATGCCTCCTGAGCTAGGAAAATCTTCTTCTGAAAACGGTTGTGCTGGGTATGTATAAACGAGCGTTTGACCTTTGGGATAAATCACTTGATCATCAGTTCCGAGTATTATTATGTAATAGCCTGACAGTATAAGCTCTTCAAAGTATGTTTTGTTGATGCCTTCTTTCTCAATCATTTGACGAATATTTTTACTAGTCTCATCAAATTGACGCTGTTGATTTTGCTGTAAAAAGAATCCTGTAAAGGCGATAAAAATGCTAAAACTGATAAGTAACGTTAAAACGATGATACTGACACTAACTAGCCAAGTTTGTTTGTAAAAACTGATTTTTCTCATTTCTCCACCTTATAGCCGACGCCTTTAATTGTCTTTATCAGCTCACTTCCTAATTTTTGGCGGATGTTTTTTACATGCACATCAATGGTCCGACTATCCCCTAAAAAATCGTACCCCCAAACTAAAGTCAACAGCTCTTCTCTTGAATAGACCTTCCCTTTGTTTTGTGCCATCGCCAGTAAAATTTCAAATTCTTTTGTTGTCAATACAACAAGCTGTTCGGCTTTTTTGACTTCATACTGTTCAACGAACATAGTAACGTCGCCTAGCTGTATCCGTTGATTCGTATCTCCATAAATTCGTTTTAAAATCGCTGAAATTTTAAATAACAGAATATTCATCGAAAATGGTTTCACTACGTAATCCTCAATTTGATTGGTGTACGCACCTATTTGCGTCATCTCATCATTCAGCGCGCTGATAATCATAATCGGCTGTTGAGAGGATTGTCGAATCTCTCTCAACACCTCTTCTCCACTTTTTTTGGGCAGCATCATATCCAAAATAATTAATTCAAACGATTCTTGCTGAAACAAATCAATTGCTGACTGTCCATCAGAAACCGCTGTTACTCGATAACCTTCTTTTTGCAGAAAGGTCAGCATAACCTTTTGAATAGATAAATCATCTTCTACCAACAATAACCGTGCATTCACTTAATCCCTCCTACGCAACAATTTTCCCGTCCGAGATACGGTACGTCGCATCTGCATACTCCTCCAATTGTAAATCATGTGTCACGCAAATTATACATTTTTTTTCGACCTCTGCAATACTTCTTAACAACGTAATAATTTCTTGTCCGGTTTTAACATCTAGGTTTCCCGTTGGCTCATCGGCAAAAATTATCTCAGAATCACAAGCAATCGCGCGGGCAATTGCGACTCTCTGCTGCTGTCCCCCTGATAGTTCCTTACATGGACGAGTGAGCTGATCGCCAGATAAGCCGACTTTATTTAAGTAAGAAGTCGCCAATTGTTTTTTATTGCCTTTTTTACGATTAATATCTAGCGCTAATAGTACATTTTGAAGAGGGGATAAATAATTTATTAAATTATACGATTGAAAAACAATACTAATTTTTTTGCGATAAGCTGCTAGTTGTCCAGTAGTCAGTGACTGTCCTTGAAATTGAATATTTCCTTCTTGAAGTGTACTGATGCCCGACAACAGAGATAATAAGGTCGTTTTACCGCTCCCTGATTTGCCTACGATTGCATACATTTTCCCTGCTTCAAAAGATAAATTGACATTCTGTAAGACTTCTGTGTAATTATACCGATAAGATAAATTTGTAGCTGTTAACATAAGAGTCACTCCTCGTAAATTATGGTTTTTTTTAGATCGTTTTTTAGTTGAAACAAAAAGCGATAGATAGTTAGTCCTTTGCTAGTAAAATGACTTTTGGGTCTTTTCTAAATAATAAAGCCAGTGGGAAAACCGTTGAGAATAGGAGAATACAAAAACTAACAACAAGGGTCATACCTAACGTTTTCACATCCTTTGTTGCAACAGAAATCTTGTCAATTTGCTTGACCTCTGTTTGTTCGTCCATATGACTCCCACCAATAACAACCATCTCATTTGCATTGCCTTCTGAGTCCTCTTTCTTTTCTTCAACTTTTTGCACTTGATTTTCTAAAAGCGATTGACTAGCAGCATCAGCAATCGGTTGACTAATTCCAATACCCAAAACAAAAGCTACCACTAAGATAATTAGTCCTTCTAATACTGCTTGGCAAGCGATATTTACCTTTGATTCACCTAGGGATAACAGAATTCCAAATTCAAATATACGGTCTTTAAAGGATAGCAACAAAATCAAGGTTAGGATGACTACCCCAGCAATGCCTCCAATAACTAAAATCATATTAGCAATATTAGCGACTTGGTTAATCGCTGCAGTCATTTTTTCATATTGATCAAAGTCAGAGGTGAAATTCATATAGTCCCATTCACCTTCTAATTTTTCTTTTATGTACTTCTGAATACCAGTAATTTCTTCTACATTGTCGATAACCAGCTTAACTGATTCGTATTGAACCTTCCCCTTTGGATTATTTAGTAGCATAGTTTTTTTGGCTACATCAATAGTTGTATAAAGAAGATTTTTTTCTTCCTCCATTGGATGTTTAAAGGTCATCATATTGTTATTGCCTTCTTTTGCAGGCGCTGGGTCTTGATAATCAAAAATACCACAAACGGTATATTCAATAGGCTTATTCGCTAAATCTCCCCCATTGGACTTGTAGGTATTCCCGACTTTTAGCTTATTTAACTCAGCGACTTCCTTAGAAATTAACAAGGGATTCTGTTTTTTTGACTCATAAGGAAATTCGCCCTCTACTAAAAAGGCCTGCCCCTTTTTGAAAACCTCTATCTGGTTTTTGTCCGAAATGCCATACAAATATTGTTTAGGTTCCTTTTGCCCTTCTTTTAAGCCCATACTCTGCATATTATCATTAGCAAACATTTCTTTTTGTTGATCAGTCATATACAACTCATACTCATTATTTATATACGCCTTTGTATCCACAATTACTTTTTTTACATGCGGAATATTTTTTATATTTTCAACCATATCCGAATCTATCTGAGGTACGCTCTCCTTTCCATCTTGGTAAGCTTTCATGTAATCGGGTTGAATGGACATTTCTGCTTTCATCTGCTGTTTTGCTTGTTTGTTTGCTACCTCTACAGCCTTCTGAATGCCAAAACCAACTAATAAAAGTGAAATAATTACACTAAATAATAGTAATAATAAACCAGACCTCCTAAATTGTTTGCTAACACTCAAAGCTGCTCTCTTTAAACTTCTCATCACCATTTCCACCTTTCTTTTTTGTCTGAATTAAAGATACCCCGTCAATGTAAAGTCCAGATGAAGAAGAGATGTAGTCAAAGTAAAATAAGAGGGATTTTCTATTTTCATCACAAATAGACCCGAAGAAGTCTGCCCATAGTTGGGAGGCTTTCTTCGGGTTTTATTGGAGTGCTATTTGAATATCGGCCTTTTATGAGTGAGATTCATTCAACTTTTTCAATTTATTTTTTACTTCACTCAACTGATCGTTTGTCATGTCTTCATTAGGAACACAAACCGAGAGTCCCCCTTTGACTACCTTAATAGTAACCGGCAAATCATCTGTTGGATCACCATCTGTTCTTGTTTTTATCCCTGACTTGTTGCCACTAATTTTAAAGGCATCCTCAGACAAATACACAACACCTGGTATTTCATTAATCTGTCCACGAATAATTTTTGGTAAATAAAATAAGAATTTGTACAGAACGAGCTTCGGTAAAACAATGATATGAGCTTTTCCATCATTTGGCGAAGCATTTGCGTCAAAATTGGTAAAACCTCCAGCTGAATTTGTCATAACCATCGAAAGAAGCTGGGCCTTCCCTTTCCACGTTTGATTTGTTCCCTCAATTGTTAACTGATATTTCCTTTTTTTTATTAATAAACGGAAAAATTGTCTAATAAAAGCGAAAGGTCCATAAGTTTGTTTTTCTTGCTGCGTGATATTTGCCGCTGTATCTGCCAAAAGCCCCACTGTTAAAGTAGAAATGACTACATCCTCATTGACCAAACCATAATCGACAGGGGTGACATGGTTTTCTAGGATAGTCTCAAACGCTTTTTGCTCGTCTAATGGGATATTCAATACTCTAGCAAAATTATTGATTGTTCCACTGGGAATAATTCCAAGTGTGTAGGTCGAGATGCTGTCCTTAAAATTTTGAACCACATGATGAATCGTACCATCACCGCCAATAATCACTAGACCATCCACTTTACTTTCCTCAGCGTTTTTACGAGTTTCACTTGGATCGACAGTTGGATTAGAAGGCTGCAACACCACATTTACCCCCTGTTTATTCGCATAGTCTTTAAATTTATTGGCGAGCGTTTGCCCTTGATTGTTTCCAGAAGTATCATTATATAACACCATTAATTTCTTCATCTGTTTCTTCTCCGTTCAGCTCATCGCAAAAATACTTGCTTGCAATTAGTCAATTACCCATGAATTTATGATACCATACGGAGACATTCTTCCCCACAAATACACTCTGTAATACGTGAATGTAGAAGAGGAAGGAGTCATGAACTACCTGACTCTTTTCTAAAACTTTCCTTCGCAAGAGGCACTTTTCACCGTGACTATCTCTAGTGCAATCTAATAATCTAGTGAAATAACAAAAGGCCATCTGAGGTGGTGGTTACCGCACATAATAATCATGTGCGGTAACCACCACCTCAGATAGCTTAGCATCGCTCTTAAATAACTGAGAATCCTTAAACAGTTTGTGTCACTAAGTAAACGAATCACAGATTTAAATAATCTATGTCAAGATCAAAGTCAGATAAATCACTTGAAGACATTAGCTGCTTAGCAAACCCCCATCCAGCAGGATCTTTTTCTCTAGCAACCATTTCTGGTGCCACTTCCTTGAGCGTCTTAATCAAAGCTTTACTGTTTTTGATTTTTCCTAGCTCTTCTAAAAACAAAAAATATTGCGTTAACACAGGCTCCACCCTCTTGAAAAAAGCACTTTCTGCAGTGATTTTACGCGGAAACGGATCCAGTAACACTGAGTATAAAGAGTTTTGAGTCCATTCTCGTGGTCGTCTCAGCTCATAACCGTAACTCCAATCAGTGAACAATTCAATGATAAACTGCGCATCCGATTTTTGAGCTTTGGTCAACTTTTTAAAATAGGTTGACTCCTCGAACTGTTCTACCCAAGCTTCTGTATTGGCAATAATATTATCATGTACTTTTATTGAATATTCGCGATTCATCTTACCACCCTTTCTCTATTATAAATTATATAACGTATCTTATGAAAAAAATACCTAAATAAATAATATTCAATGGATAATCTTGCTTGTAGCCTATCCTTGTAATAACTTCATCAAAGAGAGTACTGCAAACCCTATAAATATTGGACTAATATACCGAAAAACAAATCGTCGATAGTGGGCACCCACTGCTCGCTCTTTTTTATAGTTAGGGTGGTAACGATCTTTTTGAAAACCCAGAAACGTTCGTGCCAAAAACAGGCCACTTGAGAATTTTGTCAGGAGAGCCATTAAAAGTAAGAACGCCGTGACGGCAAATCCTAAATAAATAATCGCTGTTTCGCTATCCAAATGAGTCAGTGTGTTGTGCATGTGCGCTACTCCTCTCCCAGTTAGCTTTTTAGAGTAAACCAAAGTACATTGGTTTACTCTAAAAATAAAACACCACAAAAGAAGCTCAAGCCCGAGACAACCAATTTTTACAGCATTATTATGGGCTGTCCAACTAGCAAAAAGGCGGGGAAGTCTGTTCTCACTAAAAAGAAAGCGACTAACTAAAAATATCAGCGGAAAACCCCAGACAATCGCTTTGCCACCCATATTACTAGGTGTTCCAAAAAAATCAAAATAGGTCGGTACTTGCGCTGGCAAATGGAGGAATAAATAACTGCTGAGTGCTAGCGAACAGATAAGAAATAAATAATTTAACTTTTGAATACGTGAATAGTTGCTTGTCAACGTATGAATCATGAGTGCTCCTTCTTTCTGAAAAATACTGTCTGAAGCTTTTTCACCATAATTGTACACCTTTTCATCATTATTTACGAAGATAATTATGAAAAAAGTTTGCCTGCTTAAAAAAGTTAATGCTTTTTTTAAGGTCAGTAAACTGGTTTCAGTTTACCTTATCGCACTGCGCCTAGCATCCTTTCTAGTGCGATACAGGTGAAATGATCCTACAAAAGCGGGACTGGGTGCTAGAGCTATTTTAAAGGTTCGCGAACTGTTCCAGTTCGCCTTATCGCTCCGCGCATACCATCCCTGCTAGTGCTATTTGAAGGAAGTGAAATGAAACATTTCACTAGTATCGCACTGCGCTTACCATTCTACTAAATGGTCCTATACAAGTAGAACTGGCAACTAGATGGTCCTACAAAAGTGGGACTGGCAGCTAAGGCTTGTTATAAGGTAACAAAATGTGCCATTTTGTATTATCGCCTCACGCCTACCATCCCGCTAAAGGCTCCTATACTAGCGGGACTGGCAAATAAGACGATTCACCTTTTTTTAGAATGGGTGAATCGTCCGTTTTGTACTATTTATGAGTGTCTTTATCTTTCATCAGGTCTTAGGGGTTGACTTCTGCGCCTAGGGTTTCTTTGAAGTGTCTTAATGCCCACTTGTGACCGATTGGATCAAAGCTAGCGACGGACTTTTCATGTATGACTAATTTGAATCCTAAGTTATAGGCATCAATTGCTGTATGAAGGACGCAAATATCGGTACAGACACCTGCTAAATGAAGTTCTGTAATCCCTCTTTCGCGTAAACGAATGGCTAAATCAGTGCCACTAAACGCTGAGTAGTGACGCTTATCAATCCAATACACGCGAGGATTTGTTTTGTTTTCTTGGTAAACATCAAAGAGTTTGCCGTACAATTCTCGGCCTTTTGTGCCAATCAAATTATGTGGTGGGAATAGTTTATTTTCAGGATGATAAGTATCTGTTGCATCATGCGCATCAATAGCAAAAACGACATAATCTCCTGATTCGATAAATGATTGGGTTAGGCTAACTAAAGCCTCTTCAATTGCTTGACCCGGTAGACCAGTCGTTAACTGACCCTCTGTTGCCACAAAATCATTGGTGTAATCAATCGAAAGTAAAGCTCTCATTTGATGTATCCTCCTAGACTAAATGTTTGGCAAACTCAATCACCATTTCGGCCGAGCGTTTTCCAGCCTCTTCAATAAAGGCATCAAAGCTTTGTGTCGCTGCTTCATCTGCTGTATCACTAATTGCACGCACAACAAGGAATGGAATATTGAATTGCATCGCAGTTTGAGCAATTGACGCGCCTTCCATCTCACAAGCCAGTGCATCAGGGAATTTAGCTAAAATTTCTTTCATTTTATCCGGAGAGTTGATAAAGCTATCGCCTGTTACAATCAACCCTTCTCGAACGGTATGACTGGTCGCTTTAGCAGCTTTGCCCATCTCGGCTTTCAAGTAACCACTTGCCTCGTAATATAACGGCATACCAGGTAACTGGCCAGGCTCATAACCAAAACCTGTCACATCCACATCAAAATACGCAAGCTTGTCAGAAATCACTAGATCACCCACGCGAAGGCCTTCACCAATCCCGCCAGCTGAACCAGTGTTAATGACCATATTCACCCCATATTGTTGAATCAACAGACTCGTTGTAATAGATGAAAGCACCTTCCCAATCCCTGAACGGACAACAATTACCTCGTGTTTGCCTAGTGTGCCCGAAATGAATAATGCGCCAGCGCGCTCCCATGATACGGGAGCCTCCATTGTCTCACGCAAAATTTTAACTTCTTGTTCCATCGCTCCAATAATACCAATTTTCATCTTTGTTCCTCTTTCTTATAAGTAGATAACCATTAATACAACAATAATCAACAGTACAGCTACAATTAGTAATGACTTGTTTAAAAATTTGTTACGTTCGCGCATTTTTATTTGCTCACCTGCGCGAGTTTTTGTGATCGCTTTGGCCTTTTTTTGCTCTTTCCGATAAAAACTAGAAATTTCTTTTTCTTGTCTGTCATAGTCTTTATTGGTTTGTTTGAGTTGTTGTTTTATCTGTTTTTCCGACAAATCAGCCTCTTCTTCACGCCTCTTTCGTAATTCAGAGCGAGTTACTAAGGGACCTTTGCTCATACCTCTTACACTTCCTTATTGCTTCTATCCTCTATAGAATAGAATTCTTTTAATTTTTGAGTGGCGTTCGTTGTTGTAACTCCCAGTATTGAATAGCATAGAGCGTTTTGGAATCGCAAATCGTTCCCTTTTCAATCTCTTTTTTGGCTTCTTCAAGTGTGAATTCATAAAGCTCAAGAACTTCATCTTCATCCTGTGCTAGTGGATTCTCAACTTTTGTTAACCCCTCTGCATAATAAATGACCATCTTTTCGTTTGAAAATCCTGGTGATAAATACATCGTCGAGACGGTTGTCCAAGAAGCTGCTTTATAACCAGTCTCCTCTTCTAACTCTCTTCTTGCAGTCTTTTCTGGTTGTGTCTCTTCACCAGGATCAATTTTGCCTGCAGGAATCTCTAAGATGACTTTCTCCAAAGGTTTTCTAAATTGTTTGACTAGAAGAATTCGACCGTCTTGTGTAATTGGAATAATCCCAACCGCGCCATTATGAAAAACTAGTTCACGTTTAGCTGTTCCACCATCGGGTAATTGAACATCATCTATAACGACTTCAATCACGTGCCCCTTAAAAATATTTTTACGAGCAATTGTCTTTTCTTCAAATTCCTCAAATTTTCGCATGCTATTCACCTAACTTTCTTTGTTATCATACCTGTTTCTAGGAGTTTTTTCAATTTTTCTTTAAGAGAAACAGGTAATTCTTATAAATTCTCTAAATTCCAAAAATCCACCTTTAGTCCGATACTCTTTCCCTAGCTAACTGTGCTAAAATGGTCTTGTAGTTAAGACGAAGTAACTAAAACTATATAATGTATCCCCATGAACGGGATAGGAGGGAATTCAATGAAAAAAAATAAAAGATTTCGTAAACTGCTTCCTTTAATCGGGCTCGTGCTTGTTTTGTATTTCTTATTAGAAAACGGTCTGCCAGACATACTGATTTTCTTACTAATTTGCGGGTTTATTTTTATCGGCCTACTCATTTTCAATAAGAGAAAAGGCAAATCAGAAGAAAGCTTACCCGTCTTAACAAGAGAAAAAGAGGCGCACTATGAGGAGCTCGGAATGACTGATCGTGAGGTTGATCTTTTCCGTAATACGATGAATCATACGAAACAACAGATTGTTCAGTTACAAGAAAATATGAGCGGTACTGCAAAATTAAAAGCGATTGACCTTCGTCAGAATACAGTAAAAGCTTCTAAAGCCTTATTTAAAGAGTTAACCAAAGACCCAACGAAGCTACACTCTGCCAGTCACTTTTTATATACGCACTTACCGAACATGGTTGATTTGACAAACAAGTATATCGAAATTAATAATCATGAGCTAAAAAACAAACAAACCTATGAAAAATTGGAAGAAAGTGCTCAAATTATTGATCAAGTTGCTGCACTGATTGCCCAAGATTATCAAAAATTTGTGGAAGAAGATTTAGAAGATTTGGACATAGAATTAACCGTTGCCAAACAAAGCCTAAAGCGTGATAATAGGGTATAATAGATAAAAGTGGGACGTTTGACCCCCACTTTTTATTCCATCTATCATAAAATTCAAAAAAACTTATTCGTAATCACTGTATTAGGAGGAACATTTATGGATGAACTAAAACCAGTAAAAGAAGTAACACCCGTTAATGATACATTAGAAGATTTATTGAACAATCCTTTTTCAACTCCTGTCGACTCTTTGACAGCTACTCAACAAACGGAGATTTCTGCTTTACAAGAACAACAAGCAGCACCTCGATTGATTGATAAATTGCCTGCAGAACGACAAGCGCAAGCACAAGAACTTGCTTCAAAGATTGATACAACAGATTCACAATCAATCATTACTTACGGATCGGCTGCCCAAACAAAGCTTGGCGAGTTCTCACAATCGATGCTAAACCATGTACAAGCACAAGATATCGGCCCAGTTGGTGACTCACTAACTGAATTGATGTATCGTTTGCAAGAAGCCAACCCTGATGAACTACGTGCCGGAGAAGGAAATATCTTCATGCGCGTGTTTGGGAAAGTCAAACAATCAATTTATGAGGTAACCGCCAAATACCAAAAAATTGGTGCACAAATTGATAAAATTGCCGTCAAGTTAGATAAAGAAAAAGATGGTTTGTTAAAAGACAATTTGATGCTTGAACAGCTTTATCAAAAGAACAAAGATTATTTTGATGCGTTGAATATTTATATTGCAGCTGGTGAATTGAAGATGGAGGAATTGCAGAAAACAACGATTCCTCAAGCCATCAAGCGTGCGGAAGAGACACAAGAACAAATGGATGTACAACAAGTTAATGACTATTCACAGTTCTTAGATCGTCTTGACAAACGAACGCACGATTTACGTTTGGCTCGTCAAATTACGATTCAACAAGCGCCGCAGATTCGTCTGATTCAAAACACAAATCAAGCACTAGCCGAAAAAATTCAAGCGTCTGTCAATACGGCGATTCCTTTATGGAAAAACCAAGTCGTCATCGCCCTCACTCTCCTACGTCAAAAAGATGCGGTAACCGCTCAACGTCAGGTTTCTGAGACAACCAATGACTTATTGAAGAAAAATTCAGAGATGCTCAAAATTTCTGCTATCGAAACAGCAAAAGAAAATGAACGTGGTATCGTGGATGTGGAAACCTTACAACAAACACAAAATGATTTGGTGGAAACAATCCAAGAAACATTACGTATTCAAAAAGAAGGAACCGAAAAACGTCGTGCGGCTGAGATTGAATTAGGCCACATGGAAGAAGATTTAAAGAACAAATTGCTCGAATTAACTCAATAATAAAATACAAAAAAACGTCGGCGAAAATTTTTCGCACGACGTTTTTTGTTCATTTGAATAACTTATGTTTGTTTTTATCTCTACGTTTATTTACTTTGCTGAGGTTTGCTCTTTTGTTCATAGAGGCTGTGCTTATACCCATAACCAAAATAAATCGCCAAGCCGACAACAACTGAGACAAAAAAGACAATCCATGTAGCAACATCAAGTCTTACCATTAAGAACAAGCAGGTCAAGATAGACACGATGGGTAATACTGGGACCCATGGAACCTTAAACTCCCCTTTTTTAGGCAAACCTTTCATCTTTCTTAGTTTTAGTAAACCAAGTGAGACCAAAATCAAATGCATTAAGGCCACAATATTGGTAAACTCTGCTAATAGATTTAAAGGAAAAATGCCGGCAAAGATAATTGCGACGACACCTGCAACATATGTCGCATTTTTGGGTGTTCGTCTTTTTTCATCCAAGTGACTCATAAACTTCGGTAACAAGCCATCCTTACTAATCGCATATAACACACGCGCTAGAGAATACATCATCGAAATGGTCACAGTAAGTAAGGTTAAAATCGCTCCTACAGAAATAATTGAACCCACAACTCCATGATTAACATAACGCATAGCAAAAGCAACTGGATCCTTAACATTCAATTGATCAAAAGGAACAATCCCTGTCAAAATTAATGTCACAACAATGTATAACCCTGTAGCAATCACGATCGAGCCAATAATTCCTTTTGGTACATCCTTTTGAGGATTTTTGACTTCTTCGGCCGCCATTGCCACCGAATCAAATCCCAAGAAAGCGAAGAAAACAATCGCAGCCCCATCTAAGACACCAGAGAAACCTTTTGGCATAAATGGTTGCCAATTCCCTGGCTTCACAAAAAATACGCCAAAGACGATAAACAATAAAATAATACCAAACTTGACATACACCATTATGTTGTTCAAGCGTAAGGCTGTTTTGGCTTCAAGAGAGACCCAATAGGTTACTGCAATTAACACTAACACAGCAATAATATCAATATACGTCCCTTTTTCGGCGTTATAGGCAGCTGTCAATGCTACTGGTAGTTTTATTCCTGCACTACTTAGAAATCCTTGTAGATAGCCTGACCAACCCGAAGCAACCGAGGAAATCGCCAGAAAACATTCACAAATGAAAAACCAGCCAGTCATCCAAGCCGCTATTTCACCAAAAACCACATAAATATAAGCGTAAGGCCCTCCTAATACCGGGATTCGTGAAGCAAACTCTGCAAAGGAAAGTCCTGAAAGAATCACCACAAATGCTGCACAGATAAAGGAAATAATCAATGCCGGTCCGGCCGTCTCTGCTGCTGCCACCCCAGTTACAACAAAAATTCCTGTACCAATAATTGCGCCAATCCCCAACATAATCAGGTCTGTTGATTTTAACTCTTTTTTCATTCCACTCGGTTTCAGTGAAGCTGGTTCAATCGTTTTTTTTCGAAAAATATCCATTTTAGCCTCCGCTCAGTTCTTCATCTTTTGTTAGGTTGTTTTCATGTACCCTAACAGAATACCACCACAAATTATCAAAAGGCAACCCAGAATTACATAAGTTATTTCCTTTTTGGTTTTTGCTTCACCTAGTATAAAGATTCCACCTAATGTTGAAATAATAATTCCCATTTGTGAAAGTGAGAAGCTAACCGCTAGACCGACTTTTTGAAGCGTCAATAACATACAAACATTGCCTGCTCCCCATAAAAGCCCACTCCACATATTCTTCCAAACAAACCGGTTAATCGAGACCTTTTTGAAAGCAAAAAGACTAGCGCCCACTAGCATCCCTAGACTTTGAGGAAAGATGACGGCCGCTGGATCGACTTTCGCCCAAGTAATTAAAATCGTATATAACCCATAACCGATTGTTGAAATAATCAGTGCCCGAAATCCTTTCCCAAAGTTAAACATACGATTGTGCTCAATCTGGCTCGTAGGATCCTGTTTGGCGGTTAGATACGCGCCTAATACCAAAAGAATCAGGGCTAAGCTACCAGCAAGAAAATCCTGACTCTTGGTCCACTCATGAAAAAAGATTGCTCCTGCCACAGTATTTATAATGAGCTGCATGCCAGTCGATAAAGGTAATCCCACAGACACACCGAGATATTTCATCCCGTGAAATTGCCCATTTTGTCCAGCACTCCAAAACAAGCCAGATAAAAACCCAATAAATAAAATCCAACTAGTTACAGCGGGTTGTAAAATAAAAAGTGTTACGATTGAAAACAAAAATGCGCCGATTGTCATACCTAATGTCTGCTGATTGGCATCCCCACCAATTTTTCCACTAACAAGCCCAATGCTTCCCCAAGCGAACATCGGAACCAATGCAATTAAAATATCCATTTTGTTCTCCTATCGTTTTTGACATTCAATTCAAGGACTGAGTTTAACAAAGAAAACGCTCGCTACACAAGAAAAAAACCATGATTATCACGGTTTTCTCAGATAACGAAATTTATTTTTTACGTTTTCTAGGGAATCTATCGGCTAACCCTCATCATTTTCTTAGGAAGTCTCTACGTGTCTTTCGAATAAAAGGTTAATTCTGGGAAAAATAACTCCATCGTTGTGCCCTTATTTTCAGCAGAATGAACGGAAAGCTCTATCCCCAATTTTTCTGCCAAGCTCTTCGCTAAATAGAGCCCCAGCCCCGTTGAATGTTCTTCGCTTAACCGGCCATTTTCTCCAGTAAAGCCTTTATCAAAAATTCTCCGGATATCCTGTTGAGGAATTCCAATCCCTGTATCCTTCAACGAAAGAACCGTGCCACTTCCTCTTTTAGCGATTGTAATGATAATCTCGCCATCGTTGGGCGTATATTTAATCGCATTACTTAGCAATTGCCGAAAAATGAAGCTGACCCATTTTCCGTCCGTTAGAACAATTTCATCCTCACCAATAATTGAATAGCGGATATTTTTTTGAATAAAATAGTTGGCCTGGCTTCTCATAACAGGCTGAATAATTGTTTTCAGTGAATACTCGCGGATTAGATAGTCTCTAGAAAAACTATCCAAGCGAGCATAATAGAGAACCTGCTCAACGTATTCATCAATTTTGGAAAGCTCGTTTTCAAGTAACATAAACTTCTTATCATCAATATCATATTCGATAGAGTGAACAATTAATTGCGTAGCCGCAAGAGGCACCTTGATTTCATGCACCCATGAATTAATATAATCCTTTTGATCTTGTTGATTGCTAATTGCTGATTGCATAACTTCTTGGTGCTCGCGGATAATCTGATTGATGTAGTCTTGTACTAGCTGCTCCTCCTGCGAATTAGCACCCTCCAAGTAATTCTGTAGGGTAGACGTCTCTTCAGTAAGCGTCAGCTTGTCCCACCAGTTCTTTTTTAAAACAAAATGAGCCGTCATAAAAATAATTAACAAGACCCCTTCTACTACACACAAATAGCCAATCGTTGACCAATCCATGATGAGTCCTGGAGTCAACCACATGATTAATCCGGTCATCGCCACAAAAAAGAGCCAGCCCACGATCAATAACCATTCATCCTTGATATATTTTTTGACCGTCATGATTTCTCCTTATCTAAGGGACAATGTAGCCTTGCCCAACTTTCGTTTCAATATAGTTTTCAAGTCCCGCTTGTTGAATCTTTTTTCTCAACCGATTAATATTAACCGTCAGCGTGTTGTCATCTACAAAACGTTCATCATCCCAAAGCGCACGTAAAAGCTTTTCACGGGTCAGAATTTTCCCATGCTGTTTCATTAAAATATATAACAAACGATACTCATTTTTGCTCAGATTAATCATTTCTCCATTGATTTCCATACTACCATTATCCACATTCAATGTGATGCCATTATGCGTCATCATCTCATTCGAATTTTCGACATAGTTATAAGACCGGCGTAACAAGGCATTAATTTTGGCAATCAAAACATCCAATTGAAACGGTTTTGTCACGAAATCGTCCGCGCCCATATTCATCGCCATAATCATATCCATATTGGTATTTCTACTAGAAATAAAAATGATTGGGACTTTTGACACCTCACGAATTTTTTGACACCAATAATAACCGTCATAAACAGGTAAATTTATATCTAACAAGATTAATTGAGGATCTTCTCTTTCAAAATCTTCAAAGACTTGATTGAAATTGGTCGTTCCAAAACTCGTAAATTGCCATTTTTCTAACTCTTCCATTAATAATTGGCGAATAACCGCCTCATCTTCTACAATCATTACTTTAGCCATACATTTGGCCCTCCATTCCCACTCCTCGCCGTTATGAATCTCAGCGTTTGAATAAAAAATAACACTCTATTTTCTAATCCTCTAAAAAAGCTCAAGATAAACGGCTATCTTGAACTTATTATACCTTATTTTTATAAATCTCCAAGGATGAAATAACCAAATTCAGACATGAATCTTTTCACTCATCTGAATATCCGAATCCTCTGTATGTTTAAACAAATGAAAACACCAGACAGAAACCAGTAAAATCAGCCCAGCAATTAAGGTCATTGGGAAGAATAGGTGATTATTTGTTTGTTTTAATAGCATACCAAGAAGAACTTGACCAATCGGCATCGCACATTGCGAAACACCCACAATGATTGCCATAATTTTGCCTAAATTTTGTTTAGGCGTAATTCGTTGAACCATACTAATTAGATAAATTGTGATAATACTCATCAACATCCCAATCGGTAGTCCTGTTGCAAAAAAGAGGATCCAACCAATGATGTTTCCCACAGAATTCCCAGAAAATTGAAGGCCGATATTCATAATAATTATCAATATGCCAGATAAAGCGAAGGTTCGATACAAGGTTTTTAGCGATAACTTCTTGGCAAAATACCCAGCAAATACGGCACCAATAATCGTTGATAGACTAATCACTGACATGCCAATGCCGTACATTGAGTTACTTGCTCCTAATACGACACGCAAGACAACTGGAATCCCAACAATAAAAAACGAACCCAGAGAAAAATTGATTAATGCAGCAATAATCACTGCATTGCGGATTATACGATTGTTTTTTACTTCCAACACGCCTTCTTTCAAATCAGCAGTTAGTGTACGCAGAGGGCTCTGGTCCATGGGTCGTTTTTCAAACGGAATCTGCAACATACTCTCAATTAAAGCTGCGACCACAAAGAAAATAGTCGTACTGATTACCAAGGTTTCAACCCCTAATAAGCTATACAAAATCCCACCAAGTATTGGCGCTGCAACATTTGATAAGGAGAGAACACTATTTACTAAACCATTGATTTTTTCTAAATCTTCTTGTTTCACTAATAGCGGAATGCTTGCTGAAACAACCGGTGTGTCAAAGCTTCCGACAATTGACAGAATAAAAAGTAACAACCCGATGAGGAAAATCGCTTGACTCGTCCCCAACACAAAATATAAAGCAACCGCTAAAATAGCATTAGCCACATCCATTAAGACCATTAAATTTCTTCGATTAAACCGATCCGCGATTACCCCACCAATTGGCGCAAATAATACAGGAATGCTAGAAATCGCCAAAATCGTGGCAAATATATCTGCTCTCCCCGTCTGATCAAGAACATATAAGGACAATGCAAACCGCAGAATCGCTCCACCAAAAACAGAAATAACCTGGCCTAACAATAAAAATAATAAATTCTTCTTCATTCCCTCACCTAACTTTCAAAAGTTTAAATTTCCTTTAAGTTAAGAGTATCACTCAGAAATGACACCGCACACAGGCTAGAGGATGAACTACACTGGGACTTAAGACGTAGACCGTAGCTGAATAAATTAACTGCATGCAAAAAAGAACCGAATAAGAAAGCCAAAGTATTTTTAGATTTCTTTGAACAATTATTTGTTATCCTTCCAGTTTATCAACACCAGGTAAACTAGAAGACCTTGTCTATAAAACTAACCATAAGAATATTTATAACGGATCCGCTTTTTATCAAAAAAAGGAAAGGAAACAGAATATACTGCTCACTTCCCTTTTCATTTTATTTAAGATTCCTTCTATTTGTGCTCTTCTTGTTGAGCATTCACTAATCTAGTGACATTCTTTTCTAAAACAAGCGGCTCTTTTCCTAATTGTTCAATAGTTACGGGCTCTGTAAACATCACATTAATCAATTCTATGCTTGTTGATTCATCAATCTCCAGAAAGGGTGTAGCTGTAATTTCTGTGAACTTCACCTGATCAAAAGTAAGTTGAATCGGTTCGCCGTTTCCTTTAACAATTGAGGTCTCAGTAATATTAGCAATGGTCATATCCTTGAGCACTATCCGCTTCAGTGGATGATTATTTTGCATCAGCTCTTTTTTTCCATAATCATAGGAAAATAATTTGCCTACTTGATTGATTTTACAATTTTCAAACTCAATCGACTCTTTGTTGGTTAATAGGCTATCTGCATCCATCGAATAATATTTGAAGAGGCCATGAGTATAGTAAGTGTCCTCTGATAAATGAGGATAGCGCCCTGGTCCAGTGAACGTACAATCAATCATCCTTATCTGCTCACCCCCCAAACGTAAACTGTTACAAGCAGTATTCAGATAACAATTTTTAACAACTAGATTCGTAATATCGTAACCAGCTAAACAATCATCACCTGTTTCAAAGCGACTATTTTGAATTGTAATATTTTTTGAATGATGTAAATTATACCCATCGTGCCCTGCTGTAATGGTTGTTTCGCTAATTTCCACTTGATTGCAGCCATCTAAGACATGAGACCAGTTGGCACTCTTTTTAAATTGATAGACAGACAGCTTCACATTAGTCACTTGAGACATCACGATTCCCATCGGTCCACGAAAGCCCTCTTCTCCATTTTTATCAAGCACGTCCTGACCATTGATTACTGATCCTGGCTCTCCAATGATCTGAATATTCTCCGCTTGAAAGGCCGTAATCATTCCATAAAAGTAATAATTTGGTAAATGCCATTTTGTTACATAATACGCATCTTTAAGGTAACTAATCGTGCTGGGTACTCGGAAATCTTGATAATCCATTAAATTTTTACTGCCATTTAACTCAACCCCAGAAGCCAAGTATAGAGTGATATTGTTGTATAGCCGAATGCTTCCAATTGTATAGCTCCCTTTTGAAAAATGGACGATCCCCCCACCATTATCTCGACAAGCATCGATACATTTTTGAATACTGATCGTTTGGATCTCGTTGCGATTTGGTACTACACCGTAATCTTCTACTTTATATATCGTGCGTTTTTGCATCCTCTTCATCCCTTCAAAAATAGTTTATTTTTACTAAACGAGGTCTAATTTTTCCACCTGTTTTTCTGTTATCTTTTTTGTGAACCTGTATAATAACTAGTATAATGACACTTAAATCCAAGAATAACTGTTTGACTAATAGATTAAGTGTTGAAATCTGACTTTTTTAAAGGAGTTCATTTATGTATGCTATTTCTCTTGAGAAACCGATTTTATTAGTGTGGGCTGGGGTCTTTCTATCTGAACAAGGTGTTCCCTGGAAACATAAACCTCATGTCCATTCTGAAGAGTTTGAATTAATTTTGGCAACAAAGGGCGCGTTCACACTCCAAATAAATGAACAAGAGCTGATAATTAAAGAAGGGTCCTGTACATTGATTCCACCTTTAGCCACTGTTTTTGGAACAAAAGAAACCTCTGAAGAGATTGAATTTTACTGGCTTCACTTTTTGGCCAGCTGGGAAGAGATCAATGAAGAATTGTTGAAAGAAGATTTGGAACAGATTGCCAAACAAAAGCTAGCTAGTCGTTTTATAAATGCCAGTGTCCTACCTACACAATTTACACTACAGAATAAGCAGCAAATGGAGTTATTGGTTAAGCAGCTGCTGACCGCAAACGCTAGTTATTCCTACTCAAATAGAGGAACAGACTTTTTAGCAAGTGGCTTACTAACTGCCTTAAGTGATGATTACTTGAATCAATTAGCTAAGAAGGTCAATCATACTTCGGCAAAGACAGCATATGTTGCCGAGTGGATTCGCGTGCATTTATATAAAGAGTTAACGATTACGGAGATTGCTGAACAGTTTGAAATGAATGCCAACTATTTAACACGATTGTTTCGTAAAGAACAAGGAGTAAGTCTGAAAGAATACATTCTGCAAGCAAAATTGACCCACGCCAAATACTTGCTAACCACTACGATAGACTCAATTGAAGAAGTAGCGGAGCATTCATTCTTTGGCGATTCTAAACATTTTATGCGTATCTTCAAGAATAAAGTGGGTGTCACGCCAACCGCTTATAGAAAAACCTACTCAACTACTCACTTAAATACACAAGCCGTTGACCCAAGCTCACCTTTACCTAATCAGTTTGGCGAAGATGCCTTAAAAAAGATGATTAAGGAGTTACTGAATGACTAAAAGATTCTCTGCCAGACGTCAAAACGACTCTATAATAAAAGAGGCTGGGACTCTACAAGCTATGTCCCAACCTCATTTAACAAAGAGCCCATAAAAAAAACAGCCACGAACGAATTCGCGACTGTTTTTGATTTTTATTATACAAGAACTAATTCAACTTCAATATTTCCTTTTGTTGCTTTAGAGTATGGACAAAATGCATGCGCTTTGTCCACCATTTCTTTAGCAACCGCTGCTTCTAATCCATCAAGATGCACTTCCAAAATGACACCGATTGTGTAACCACCATCGTCTAATGTATAAAGAGACACACGAGCCTTCACTTCTGAATCGGCTGTTATACCTTCTTCTTTCAGAATATGTTGAAGAGCACCATTAAAACAAGAAGCATAACCTGCTGCAAACAATTGTTCCGGATTGGTTCCTTCACTGTGAATACTTGGGGCCGTAATCTTCATCTTCATGGTTCCATTTGGGGCTGCTACTTCACCCTCACGACCACCATGGTTAATCATTGCTGTTTCATAAACCTTTTTCACTGTCCTTCACTCCTCTTTTTAATTCATCCTATAAGCTTATTGTAGTGACTTTTGGATCAGAAAACAAAAGATTCGCCTTGTGAATTATTCAAGAAGTAGAATGCCATCCTCAACTAATTTCCCGAAAAACAATAAAATACCATCAATGAGCATGACTGACATGTTGATTCCAAAGTAAACGGAGATCTTTTCTAAGATATCTGCTTTTCGTTGATTTTTCAAATAGAGATACACCAAAAAATTGGTTCCATACGTAAAGACCGTCATAACCACTATAAATTTAACTAACATTCTTTCCACCTCAAATAACGACACCTTTTTTACTAGAATGACTGCCCTTTCAAGGAATCTAATACCACCACAGCATCAGATAAACGGTGGGCACAAAAGCAGCGCAATCTGTCCCAACCTCAATTCATTCATCTATCTTAAATAAATTTTTCCGTATTTATTTATGTACTAAAGTGCGCTCTTCACACGCACTTTTTTATTTCCTATTCTACATAATGGACAAAATTGGCCAAAAATGCAAGCGGAATCATGCAGTTCTCAAAAATAAAATGCATTAAATTTGATTTTTTTCAATAGACGGATATTTATCGAAGAATTTTGACAGTTTTTCAATAACTAGCTGATTGTTGCCTACAACATCGTTTTCAATCTGCAATACGAGTAAGGGTTCATGCAAACTCATGCGCAGTAAAAACCACCCGCTACCATACGGATCTGAGACGGTAAACCGAATGCCTTCCTCATTTTCTAAGTCCACCGTATAGCCTTTTTCCGCGCTCAAATACTCCGGAAGTTCCGAGATGACTTTTTCTCCCAAGAGTCTATACTCTGCCTCTAACAAACGAAGCCGCACTTCTTTTGTTTCTTTTGGTTGCTTCAATTCTTGAATTAACGTGTCTAAAGTTTGGCCATTTTCTTTTAATGTCGGTAGCAACATAAGTATTTTAGCAATTACATAAGCCCCATCATCTAAAAAGTAATTTTCTTTGAAAGCAGCGTGGCCACTGGTTTCAATCGCTAGCTGACTATCAATTCCGTCTTTGTTCAGAGCAATTGATTTATTAATGACGTTACGATAACCAGAAATATAACGAACTTGTTTGCCCCCATTTTCTTCGATAAAGTCTTTCAAGTGATTTGAGGTCGGTGAATTCGTCACAATACTGGTACCGGGATGTTCGCTCAAAATAATTTTACTCAAAACCGCAATCAAATTGTTGCGATTAATTACTTCGCCGTTTTTCGCTACCACAGCTGAACGATCAACATCTGTATCGAAGATGACACCCAAATCAGCTTTATTTTGTATAACGGCTGCTTGGATACTCGCCATAGCTTCCTTGTTATCAGGATTAGGAATATGATTAGGGAAATGTCCATCCGGTTCCAAAAATTGTGAACCAGCTGTATCCGCCCCTAGTGCTTGTAATACATGTTTGGCAAAAAAGCCCCCTGCACCATTTCCGGCATCAACAATAATTTTAAACCCTTTTAACGGCTCTTTATCAATTGTCTTCATGCCTTTACGAATCTTTTTAACTAAATCTTGTGCATAAGGCGAAATAATGTCCTTCTTCTCTACTTTTCCAGTCGTTTCTCCTGATTCCACCAACTTATCCGTGTGGGTTAAGATGTAACGAATATCTTCTTTTTCAGCCCCACCCGCACGACTAAAAATTTTGATGCCGTTAAAATAGTAGGGCAGATGACTCGCTGTTAACATGACTCCTGCATCGCATGCAAATTCATTAAACTGTGTTGTCATGAACATTGCGGGTGTTGTTGCCAGACCAAAATCAAGCACTTCGACACCTTGAGAGACTAAGCTTTCAATCAATGCTTGCTGCAGGTTTGGACCACTCAGACGACTATCACGACCAATCCCAACTTTTAAAGGTTGATGATTTCCTTTACTTCTTAACCAGTTGACCAAACCTTGGCCAATTAAGTGGACTTCTCTTTCAGTTAAGGTTGCTGAAAGAGTAGGTGTCTCAATCGCAATCCCACGTATATCCGATCCATTCTGTAACGCTTTCATTTTTTCTTTCATTTTTAGTCCTCCAATTCTATCAATTAACTTACTAGTATTTTTATCGACATTCGACTGGTTGCAAGAACTCGGGTATTATACTTACTCAAAAATAATGAGTCTCTCTATCTGATTAATCTAATTATAGCAAAAAATACCTAAAATAAACTAGCTTTTTTGGTATTTTTTACTTTATAGTAAATTGAAGTAGAAAGTCAGGTAACTAGAAACAGGAATCTTGTCTATTAACCGCCCCTGTGTCAAAATGGAAAAAGATTTATCCTTAAAGGTTTGGATAAACGAGTAAATCAATCTGATTTCAAAAAAAGTAGCAGGAGGCATTTGATGAAAAAGATAGCGATTATTGGTGGCGGTATTATTGGCATGACGCTAGCCAGTTATTTAGATAAAACGAAATTTGCAATCACCGTGTTTGATTCAGAAGTAGGACAAGCAACCAAAGCAAGTGCTGGCATTATCTCCCCTTGGTTATCAAAACGACGAAATAAAAAATGGTATCAACTAGCCCGTGAAGGTGCCGCATTTTATGAAAAGCTCGTTTGCGACTTTCACTTGGATGCGTCCGTTTATACAAAATCCGGCACCTTACTACTCAGAAAAAAGAATGATTTAGAAGAGCTTTTTACCCTTGCCGAATCTAGAAAAAAAGAAGCGCCCGAAATTGGTGAACTTCGAAAATTAACAGCAGAGGAAACGCAAAAGCAGCTCCCACTTCTAAAACGACAGCCTTCCCTACACATTTCCGGCGGTGGCCGATTAGACGGTGCGGCCTATTTGCAGGAACTAAAGCAGCAAGCATTAGCGAATGGTATCCGTTTTGAAAAGAGAAATATAACTCTCTCAAAAACAACTGACTGGCTACTTCATGAAGCTGTGACAGGTAATCTTCTGGGAACCTTTGATTTTGTAGCTGTAACAGCGGGACCTGGCCTAAAGAATCTCTTATCCCCACTTGGCTATCAAGTCGATGTCCGTCCGCAAAAAGGGCAGCTATTAAGTTTTACGACAGCATTTAAAGACAGTCAAAAATGGCCTGTTGCTATGCTCGACGGTGAAAGTGATTTAATTCCTTTTAATAACGGGACGATTTTGTTAGGAGCAACTCATGAAAATGAGGCCGGATTTGATTTAAACCCTACTCAGGAGGCTTATGAGCACTTACGGACAGTCAGTCAACCCTTCTTAGACTCAGATGAGCTCTTTTCAAAAATAAACCCCACGTTTCGCGTAGGAACTAGAGCTTACACCTCCGATTTTGCGCCATTCTTTGGGCCTTTAGAAGATCAAACTATCGTGGTAGCTAGTGGATTAGGTTCTTCAGGATTAACTACAGGGCCTTATATCGGTTATCTCCTAGCAGATTATTTTCATAATCAGTCTATAGACACTACTCCCTATCAAAAGTCCATGGATACTTATATCAAAAAAGAAACCAACAAGTAAAGGCACACAACACCTCAGTGTACAAAAAAGTCTTCGCAGCCTCCCTTAGTGGATAGGTTGTGAAGACTTTTTTCATAGATAGCACATACATAGGCGTTTCAGCTGTTCTAGCGGTTTGTTATCTATTTAATTTTTAACTCTTTTAATTGTTCATCAATCATTGTTCTTTGTGCTCCTGCTTGAAGTAGAGCAGCTGCTGTATAAGCACTTTCGATAAACGCTGTATCATACAACTGGATTTCTTTGTCAGTCATTTCCATAGCCATTTCTAAATTCATCTTCGCACTGCCTAAATCATAGAAAGCTAAAATGCTCTCTTCTGATAAGCCATCAATGACGTTAGAAATCCGTTCCATAGAAGTCCCGACGCCACCATCTTCCAGGCCAGCTGCGACAACCACTGTAACATCCTTTGCAACCTCTGCCAAAAGACGTTGCAAACCTTTTGCAATTTCTTCAACATGTGAAACCAATAGAATTGCACTACTCATGAGCAAAAACCCCCGCTTCTATCATTGATTGGAAAAGATAATTTGAGGACATTGCCCCTGGATCAATATGTCCTTTTGAACGTTCGCCGACATAAGACGCACGTCCCTTGGTAGCAATCAACTCTTTTGTGTTGTCTGTCAGAGTGGTCAATAATTCAGAAGTTAATGTGCCCTCTTTTAATGCGTCAACTGCTGGAATCCAAAGATCAAGCATCGTCTTTTCACCTAACGCTGCTTTCCCTCTTTTTTCAATGCCATCAATTCCGGCACGTAAAATAGTTTCTGGATCATTTGTTTCTTTACTAGCTTTCGCCATTTCTAGCATAGCCGTACCATAAAGTGGGCCAGATGCGCCCCCGACTTTACTAATAAGTGTCATTGCAATTGTTTTGAACTCATCAAACAAACTTCCTTCGAGCGTTGTTTCCATGACTGCGGCCATCCCTCGCGCCATGTTGTTCCCATGGTCGCCATCACCAATTGGCGTATCTAGTTCGCTTAAATAATCTTTATTGGTTTGAATTTTTTCGTCAAAACGTTTGACTGTATCTATCAAATTTTCTGGTGTAAACATCTCTTTTTCCCCCTTACCAAGCAATCGTGTCAACAGGTGCTTCAAGCGCTTCAACTATCGCTTGATCTGTGTGAATCATCGTTAATGAAAGACCGGCCATATCAATTGAAGTCATATAATTACCAACTTTACTAAAGGTAATCGTTAGGCCTTCTTCGGCCAATATTGTCTTGACATCATTAAAGAAGATGTATTGTTCCATTAATGGAGTCGCCCCCATTCCGTTGACAAGAACACCATACGTATCACCTTTTTCCCATTTGAATTCAGCTTTTAATTTTGTGACAATTTCTTGTGCCATCTCTTTTGATGTTTTAATTTTTTCTCTTCGATAGCCAGGCTCGCCATGAATCCCAACGCCAAATTCAATCTCATCATCTGCTAATTCAAAACCAGGCTTTCCAACCTCTGGAACTGTTGCGCCAGATAAGGCAACGCCGATTGTTTTAATTTTTGGTACCAGTTCTTTACCAGCTTTTTCTAGTTCTTGAACTGTTGCCCCATTTTTTGCCCAAGCACCCAAAATTTTGTGAACAAGAACTGTTCCGGCAACACCACGACGCCCTTGAGTATAGGTACTATCTTCTACGGCAATATCATCATCTACCAAAACGAAGCCGATAGGAATATCATCTATATCAGCCATGTCTTGAGCCATTTCAAAATTCATGACATCCCCAGAGTAATTCTTAACAATCAATAGAACGCCTTTTCCTTCATTTGTCGCTTTAATCGCTTCATAGATTTGATCAGGGGTTGGGGAAGTAAAGACTTGCCCACAGACTGCCGCACTCAGCATTCCTTCTCCGACAAAACCGGCATGTGCTGGTTCATGTCCACTACCGCCACCACTCACTAAAGCTACTTGTTGTGCATTTTCTTTTCTTTTTACGACGAAGGTTTCAGGTATCTGCACAAGTCTGTCAGGGTAAGCGCCCACCAAACCAGCTACCATTTCTGTTAAGACATCTTTTGGATCATTGATAATTTTTTTCATACCTTTTCCTCTTTTCCGTTATCTATAAAAAAGGGTCGCCATGTTCAGCCGCTTTTCAAAACATACTGATCAAAAAGCAGCAATCAAAAATACTGCAGAACGAAGACAACCACCTTTTATTCACCCATTTGGTTAACCTAAAAGTATTCCTATCTTTTTGAGTCTTTAGATAGGTAAAATCATAAATAAACCGGCTGCTAATGCCCCACCAATCATTGGACCAACCACTGGAACCCAGCTATAAGCCCAATCAGAATCTCCTTTATTCGGAATTGGTAAGAATGCATGTGCAATACGTGGACCTAAGTCTCGCGCTGGGTTAATAGCGTAGCCTGTTGTACCTCCAAGAGATAAACCGATTGCCATGATTAAGACACCAACGGCTAGTGGATTCAATCCAGCACCAAAATCGCCAGTTGAAAATGATAATAAACCAAAAACCAAAACGAAGGTACCGATTGTTTCACTCACTAAGTTGGCACCATAACTTCTGATTGCAGGCCCCGTTGCGAACACACCGAGAATTGTTGCAGAGTCTTTTGTTTCTTTCCAATGAGGTAGATATTGTAAATAAACAAGAATTGCACCAATAATCGCACCAATCAATTGACCGGCAATGTAAGGGGCAACCATATCCCAACCAATCTTGCCTGCCATTGCCATCCCCAAGGTCACGGCCGGGTTTAAGTGTGCGGAAGAAAGATACCCTGAGGAATAGGCACCGATAGAAACTGCCGCTCCCCAGCCTAAGGTGATCGCAATCCAGCCAGCACCTTCAGCTTTTGTCTTTTTTAAACTCACACCTGCTACAACGCCATCCCCTAACAATACCAAAATTGCTGTTCCCACAACTTCTCCAATAAACTGTGTCATTACAGATGAATCCATGAGAATTCCTTCTTTCTTAAATTTAGACTTCGTTTTTAGTTTTTGTTCTTATGCTTTTTTTGAGCTTTTCTGTGTATCTACTTATAGTGTAGGTTGGTTTATCGGTGTACTCAGTTTGATTTGTTGTTATTGATTTAACTTATGTTTATTGTCTATTGTCGTTCAAGTGGTCGGTGCTTAAATTGCATAGTTGCTTGAATTGCATCTTGCCAGCCTGCATATAAATTATCGCAAACCTCTTTTTTCATCTTCGGTTCAAATCGATTGCCGGTCTGATTCAACGCTTTAATTTCATCTAGGTCTTTCCAAAAACCAACTGCTAAACCAGCCAAATAAGCCACACCTAGCGCGGTTGTTTCTAAGAAGGCTGCTCGTTCTACTGGTGTTTGTAAAATATCCGCTTGAAATTGCATCAATAATTCATTTTTTGAGGCGCCGCCATCCACTCGTAAAAGTTTAATCTCCGTTTGAGCGTCATTTGCCATCGTTTTGACGACATCACACGTTTGGTACGCAAGCGATTCCAATGTTGCTCGAATAAAATGTTCTTTGGTTGTCCCACGAGTTAACCCAAAGATTGCCCCTCGAGCTTCTTGGTCCCAATAAGGTGCACCTAACCCTGTGAAAGCAGGAACAACATACACATTGTCGCTATCAGGCACCTGTTTGGCATATTCTTCTGATTCTGGCGCGTCAGTAAACATTCTAAGCCCATCTCGCAACCATTGAATAGCAGACCCAGCAACAAAGATACTCCCCTCTAACGCATAGGTGATCTTGCCGTCAATGCCATAACCAATAGTTGTTAATAACCCGTTGTTTGACAGAATAGGCGCTTCTCCCGTATTCATAATGATGAAAGCCCCAGTTCCGTAGGTGTTTTTGACCATCCCTTTTTCAAAGGCCGTTTGTCCAAACAAAGCCGCTTGTTGGTCGCCCGCCATCCCGGCAATCGGTACTTGTTGACCATAAAAATGATAATCCTCAGTGTAGCCGTATATTTCAGAATTCGAACGAACTTCAGGCAACATCGCCAGTGGAATATCTAATAAAGCCAATATCTCTTGGTCCCATTTCAAATCATAAATGTTGTACATCATTGTTCGACTGGCATTGGTATAATCAGTTACATGAGCCTTACCACCTGTCAGCTTCCAAACAATCCAAGTGTCAATCGTGCCAAATAACAACTCCCCGTTTTCTGCACGTTTTCGAGCCCCTTCGACATGATCCAATAACCATTTCACTTTTGTTGCTGAAAAATAAGAATCAATAATTAAGCCTGTTTTCTTTTGGATCATTTCTTTGTGCCCTGCCGTTTTTAACTCATCAGCGATTTCATTCGTCTGTTTTGACTGCCAAACAATTGCGTGATAAATCGGTACCCCTGTCTTTTTATCCCAAACGACAGTTGTTTCACGTTGGTTTGTAATTCCGATAGCCGAAATTTGATGTGGACGCAAACTTCCTTCAATTAAAGCGCCTGCAATAACAGATTGAACTGAATTCCAAATTTCATTGGCATCGTGTTCGACCCATCCTGCTTTTGGAAAATACTGTGTGAACTCCTTTTGGGAAGTCGCCACTTGTTTCCCCGCTTTATCAAAGACAATCGCTCGCGAGCTAGTTGTTCCTTGATCGATCGATAAAATATACTGTTCAACCATATTTGTTCCTCCACTCCTCTTCGTGTCACTTTTGAAATCGATCCATTAATAGCCCTAGTCTCTTCTCTGCCTTTCGTAAATAGAAAAACAAACAGGAAACGTAAAACAGACCTCCTTCCTCTATAGTTTACCACCTCTATAATAAACGATAAAGTAAACGTTTTACCAATAAAACGATTGGTATCTTGGACACTCCAAGTTATTTGTCAAAATAGATACATGGTGTGGAAGGATAAGATAGTCTGTTTAATTTTATCGGCTCGAACAAATTAAATGATGTAATAAGTTAGAAATTTTGTTTATATGTTTTAGGAAAACTATATTAGCTAATTTAGTGGATAACAAAGAGATTCTACAAATGATTCATGTGCCTATAGGGCAGATGACATGATGTATTCGAGAAGAAAACAGAAAGATTAATGGAGCTTGTGCAGGTAAACTGACGGTCAATACTTTGGTCAAAATATCTTTAGAAAAGACAAAAAAGAGACTGAGACATAATGATATGCTACCCCTATACAGGACACTGAAACATAATAAGTCCAGTATAGGGGGTATTTATTATGACTAAAAGATTGATGAAGCTAAAAGTAGAAGAGCGTGTGAAACTAGTAGAAAGCTGTCTAAACAATGAACTAAGTCTTTCAGAGGCAGCGAGAGAAGGAAATGTTTCTTTGCCTACCATTGTCAGATGGTTGAGACTTTATGAAAATGATGGAGGAACAGCCCTATTGACTGCGCCCAAGAATAGGCACTATTCAGTAGCGTTAAAATTATCCGCCACCATAGATTATCTCAATGGAAAAGGAAGTTACGAGGAATTAGCCAAAACATACAAACTTAGAAGTAGTAGCCAACTAAAAAAATGGGTACAGGTGTATAATACTCATGGAACCTTCAAATCAGAAAGTGGTGGAAGTTACATGAGAAAAGCAAGAGAAACCTCGACAGAAGAACGTTTAACCATCGTCTTAGACTGTCTAACACAAAACAAAAATTATGGTGCAATGGCTTTGAAATACCAAGTTTCTTATCAACAAGTGAGAAATTGGGTCAAAAGATATGAGGAGAAAGGTGCTGCTGGATTAGAAGATCGCAGAGGTCGCCGGATTGGCACACAACCTAGTCGAACACCGGAAGAAGAATTACGAAACCGTCTCGCACAATCAGAAAGTAAAAACCGACAACTTCAAATGGAAAATGACTTGTTAAAAAAAGTAAGGGAATTAGAAAGGAAGTGGGAATAAGCTTTACCCGACACTTATTTGAGTATGAAGCTATCAAAAGCTTACACGAAGAGAAAAATTATCCAATTCAGCCAATGTGTCATTTCTTGCATGTTTCTCGTTCTGCCTACTATAAATGGTTGAAACATCCTGTAAGTCCCAGAGCCTATTTAAACACTGAGCTTGCCCAAGAAATCAGAAAAATATATGACGAACACCCTGACATGGGCTATCGTAGACTAGATGATGAAATTAGTACACGCTATCACCACAAGTTCAACGATAAAAGAATCTTGAGAATTTGCCGAGCTTTAGGGATTCAATCGACGATTAAACATTGGGCGAACAGTATCACACGTAGAGGTAAGAGACCTTACCACACGGCAAAAAATGAGTTAAACCGGGATTTTCATGCCGACAAACCAAATGAAAAATGGTTGACTGATGTTTCTGAATTTAAGTATTACGTTGGTATGGACATACACAAAGTCTATCTTAGCGCTATTCTTGATTTGTATGATCGTCGCATCGTGTCCTTCGTTATTAGTGACCGTAACGATAATCCGTTGGTCATGAACACTTTTGATCAGGCAATTGCACTAGAACCTCATGCGCATCCTTTGATGCACAGTGACCGCGGCTTTCAGTACACTAGCCAACAATTTTGTGTACGTTTAAAAAATACAGGAATGAAGCAGAGTATGTCTCGCGTAGCCCATTGTATCGACAACGGACCAATGGAAGGATTCTGGGGCATGATGAAACGAGAAAAGTATTACGGGCGGAAGTTCACCAACCGTGAAAGCCTAGTATCTATGATTTCTGATTATATAGATTACTACAACAACAGAAGATTACAGCGTAAATTATCTGTTATGACACCAATGGCTTATCATCAACACTATCTGGAGGTGGCTTAATCATCCTGGTCGTCTCATAAGCGAAATGGGCTTCGTTTCACTTGTGAGACGGACAGGCAAGTTAAGCGGTAGCGCGACTAGTCTTAGAAATAGAAATCAAAAAAGCCTGCCAAAAAAATGACAGACAATTGATAAAAATTTTATTATTTTTCACTGTCCACTTGACGGGGAGCACACCACAACTTGTAAAGTTATGATCCCAGTCTCTGAAATGACTTACGGGGTTATTAAAGACTTTTGACTCTATTCTCTTAATACCAGCCGTTTGCTAACCAGAAGGCTTGGGCATTTTCCCATGAACCGTAACGATTTATCACATAGTTATCTGCTACACGTTCTTGGTTTTCAGCTGAATAATCTCCGTTTAAATAAGAAGAGTCTAATTGGTAACGACCAATGTATCTTCCGTTTGTTGCTGAGTAAGAACCACCTGATTCTTTTTGAGCGATCCATTCTTTTGCAGAAGAAGTTGTTGCAGCTGGTGTTTCTTGTGCAGGTGCAGTGTATTCTTCTGTGTAAGAAGGTTCAGTAGCTGTTTCTTGTTTTTGAGTAGCTGCTTCGACTACTTCTCCATCATTTGTAGGAATGATTAATTCTTGTCCTGCAATGATTAAATTAATGTTTGTAATTTCATTTTTTTCTGCAATAGATTGAATAAAGTTACTATCATCAGAATATTTTGCAGATATTGTTGATAGTGTATCTCCTGATTGAACTGTATATGAAGTATCTGCATATGCATTTGCTGTACCTAAAGCTACGGTAACTCCTGCTGCTAATGTTGCGCCTAATAAAAGTGTTTTAAGTGATTTCATGTAAACATTCTCCTTTTCTTTGTCGTCTGTCTTTCCTAACGACAGGTATCACTTTAACATCGGAAAATATTTCATAGGTGATAAAATTGTGACATTTGATTGCAAAACAATGATTATTTTATCTTTTGTAACAGACATCTCAGAAACGCCGTCATATCAACGTTTTTTTAAATTATAGAATTTTTGAAAAAGTAAAAAAAGTAGGAAAATCAAAGTATCTTCAAAAAAGAGTCCCTGCTTTCCTTATTATATGTTGAATTTTACAGAATAATTTCATGATTTTTTGTCGTTTTTGACTATTTTTTTTACTTAAAACCAATCATTGATTCTTTTAGGAAATGAAAAAACACTAGGAATGCCAACGCTTTCAACGATAACTTATGTTCTAATTAACTAACTTTTCCATGATTTTTTGCAAAAAAAAGAGTAAGACTTTTTTGTCCTACTCCCTGTTTCTATTTAATAGATTATGATTGTACTGCTTGTCTCTTTTGATAGCTTCCCAAAATAAACCTTGAGATAGGTCCAACAACTAATAATTGTAGAGGTAAGGCTGCAATAAAATTGAATCCAATTGCTTCAAGATAAAGTTTCCCCATATCCTCTTGAATCCCTCCTTCAAAAACAACTCCGAAAAGCGACATACATAAAACCATACCTGTTACCATAAGCGTTGAAATGGTTAGGATCATATAAATCATTTTTTCGCGACTAATTGGTAACTTAAAAGCAATCCCTTTTGCAATTTTTCCAACAACCCATGTATCTAGAATAAAAGCAACAATAATTCCTGGAACTAACCCTCCGAACAAACTCCCCCATGTAAATGCGTTATGTAGTAATAAATTATAAGCACTCATTCCAAAAACCATCATAAAACACATAATTGAAGTGAATAGAATACTTTCTTTTTTTGATTTTGGCACGTTATTTCCTCCTTTTTTTTGCGACATCTAAAATCCTATCATAAAAAAAATTTCTTCGTAAGTTTTTTCTGAGAATTTCACGAACTTTTTTCCAGATACACACTTTGGAGTGGCTTATTTTTCAGATTGAGAAAACTAACGACCATTTTTCGTCTATATTTCTTATTATATAGAAGGAAACTATCAAAAAAGTAAATTTGACGTGTTATAAATCCTCAACAAACTTTTATAAAAGTTGTTTATCCGTATGTCTATCTAAAAATCCCAATCAAAAATCGGAGGGATTATTTTACTTATCATATTGACAAACATAACATTCAACCCATCTTCTGACTATTTTGACCAATAAAAAAAGCAACCCTCTAAAGGATTGCTTAAATAGTTAAAAATTAACCTTTTTGGATGTTAGTTGCTTGTAAGCCACGTTGACCTTCTTCAACATCGAAAGTCACTGCTTGACCTTCGTCTAAAGTTTTGAAGCCGTCGCCTTGGATAGCTGAGAAGTGTGCAAACACGTCAGTTCCGTCTTCTTGAGTAATAAATCCAAAACCTTTGTCTGCGTTAAACCATTTCACTGTACCTGTATTCATAATGTATTCCTCCATTTGTGCATACGCACGAATTATTTGCAATACTTTTGCGTATAAAAAAAGAGGAACTGAACCACTCATACGAATGAATTAGCCTATTTATTTATTCAACAACTATACTACATCAGTGAGTGTATCACGTACAACAACAAAAGTAAAGGGATTACCCTCTTATTCTTTCATAAAGATGGAAAGAGCCATTTTAATCTCTGTTTTAACCTCTTCCTCCTGTTCTTCTTCTAACCAACTAGTTAATCGAGGTTGCCAAATATCGCGTTCTTTTCGCCCCAATTTGCCAATCGCCCAAGCGGCTGTTCCGCGAATCACTGGCCGAACATCATGGGCTGCTTGCCAAATTTCAGGTAAAGCCGTTCGATCACCTAAGTTTGCTAAAGCAATAATCGCGTTTCTTTGCAAAGGTTTCTTACCACGCCAAGAACCTGCTAAATGACCAAACTTTTCTTTGAAGTCTTTATTAGATAGCGACAGCATCGGTTTTAATTTCGGATAAACGACCTCTATCTCTGGCTCCATTTCCTCATGAAAATGAAAATCTTTTCCCTTATTGTATGGGCAAACTAACTGACAAATATCGCAGCCATAAATTACATTATGCATCTTTTTTCGATATTCTTCAGGCATCATACCCTTTGTTTGTGTCTGATAAGACAAACAACGCTGCGCATTCATACGGCCATCGCCAAGTAAGGCCGAAGTAGGGCAAGCCGTAATACAACGGGTGCACTCCCCGCAACCAAAAGGTACAGGTTCGTCTGGTTCTAAACGAATATTAGTGACAATTTCACCCAAATAAACAAATGAACCATATTCTTCGGTAATCAACAGACCATTTCGCCCAATAAATCCAAGTCCGGCACGTTGGGCCACTGCAACATCAACCAATTCCCCTGTATCAACCTGTGGAGCAAATCGCCAGTCCTGTGCTTCTGTTTGATTGACCGCTTCTTCTTTAATGAACTCGATTAATTTGGCTAGACGATCTCTCAGAATATCATGGTAGTCAATCCCCCATGAAGCTCTAGCAAACTGTCCTCTTTTCTCATCACGAGGCGCTTTTTCACGAGCTCTTGTCGGGTATGCCAGCGCAATAGAAATAATCGTCTGAGGATTCTCAAACGTCCGTTCCAAATACAAACGCTCTTCAATCACCGGATGTTCAAATCCTGAAGTATGACCGTTTGCTTTTTGTTCTCTCAAAGATTCTTCTAAATAATCAAATGGTTCAGCCGAAGCGAAGCCAATTTTATCAATTCCCAATTGCTTACTTTGAGCAATGATTTTTTCTTTTAAGTTCATTTGTTCTATCGACTTCCTTCTATAGAAAAGGTGGCCTGCATCTATCTACTAAGCCACTTTATTAATTTAAGCAGGGGTTCACTTTTATCTGGTTCCATTATACACTAACTACTCCTTCAGATGAACGTTCGTCCTCCGTTTATCAGTGAATCATTTATTTTTTTCTATCCATCAAATAAAATCAACTACACGATTTCAGTGAAGCGACCGTTCGGCCAAAAAACGCCCAACTCCTCTGCTTGTAGACAGGGTTGGGCGTTTGATTCAATGAGATTAGCGGATGTACAAACCATATTCCAGTCCGCGTTTGGGATGGTTTATTTTTAAAAACTGGAGATTCTTTTCTTTAACTTCCCCTCTTGCCAATAAAAACAATGCTTCTCTATAGGTCGTCCAATAATCTGCTGAGGAACCTTTTTTCTCATCTGGTAGAACCTCAAAAAAATTATAAGAAACCAGTTTGGAGTTGATAATCTTATAAAAGACATCTGCTTGAATATCTGACATAGTGGTAAAATCCAAATAATGATTCGGATTGTCTTTAGTAATCTGACGTTGTTGTTCATAAGATAGCGTCTCTAATCTATCGGGACGTGCATTCTTTGTCAATTGATTATGCAAAATATTCACAAAAGGATTGTCTGCAACAAACTGTCCTTGATAAATATTTTCACGTAAGGAATTTAGCGTTTGAGTCATACTTGTTTCACCTAAAATATAAGGCCATAGTCGATTGTGGAAAGTCTCACCTTGTTTGGCAACCGCTCCAGAGATAAACCCAGAAGCAGACACACAAATAAAATAGTCAATAGAAGCTTGCTCGCTGAGATGATTGACTTCACCCCAACTCCAATAGCTATCAACATCAATCCCATTCACTACCAATTGTTGATGAGACCAGACAGCTTTTTTCTGATCGTTTAACCAATCATATTCTTTTTCCGCTTCTTTAAACAATTGATTTGTTTCTTCAATTAATTTATTGATGCGGGGCTTTTCTTGACGCTTCACTTCTGCTTTACCGTATGTATCTGAAACCACATTAACTAAGGTCTGATAATAAGCATGTTGCTTATCCATAAAACTCCTCCTTACTATCTAACAATAGAAAAATCCTCTTCTAGTATAGCAAACTTTTACTAAATGTACGAATTTCTCAAAAGATACATAAATTTTTGATTTCTTATCTTGGCAAGTTATACCCTATATTCCATTTGCTGTTCCTTTAACATGGAAAAAAAGAGCTAGACCAAAGTGAGGCTGCTGAAAAACACTCACAAAAAAACAGTGGAATTCTTCAAAAAAAAAGAATTTCACTGTTTTTTGTGTATTTTCATAATAATAAAGGGAATCTACCCTCTATTTCCCCGTATTTTCCTTTTCTAACTTGATAATTCGTTTCATATTAGCTAAAAACAGCGTACTCGCCCCTTGGATGGTCATCCCTAATAGACCACAGCTTTGTGCGGTTCCATAATTGTATCGACCTTTCAACTCCGCATTCTTAGCCTCTATTTTATACCGCTCTTTATAAAGCTCTTTAAATTCTTCGGTTTCCATATAATCCATATGAGCGATATGTGTATCTGACTTTATTTTTACTGAGAAAGTTTTTGTTTTCGCTCCATCAGTATAACAACCCTCGCGAAACGGACATCTTTTGCATTTTTCCACGTCAAAGAAATAGGCCTCTACACGCGAGTCTACTCCCTTTTTATCGCATTTACTTCCTGACTTTCTCTTTTTAATTGCCATGTGTCCTGCTAGGCAAACATACATTTCTGCATCTTTATTGTACGCGAATTTATCCTTGTTTTTTCCATTCCCATGAGTGACTGACTTACTTAACTTCGATACTAGTTTCATTCCGTTTGCTTTTGCGTAATTCAAATTATCCGTCTCTGAATACGCACCATCTCCAATAATTGCCTTGACTTCAATCCCTGCATGTTGGCTTTTTTCGACGAGTGTCTTCATTTCTTTGCCGTCAGGTTTTTCGCCACTGGTAATCGTCGCGGCTGTAACGATTCGTTCAGGAGTTAAAGCAAGGTGTGTTTTGTAGCCAAAAAAAGCGGTGTCCGCCGTCTTATGCCCAACTTTTGCCTCTTGATCTTTAGAAAATTCAAACGCTCCCTCTGTTTCTTCGATGCCTTCTTTTAAGTAATTCATTCGCTCCATCACGGCTGTGCAGTTATCAAAACCACCCTCTGTTTCAATCACTTTTATCACTTCATTTGCATAGTGGAGGGTGTCTTCAAGGATCCCCGTATGTTCCTTTTTCTTTGGCATTTTTTCTTTCATTTGAGGGGCAACAGCATACACGGCTTTTCTTACTTCTTTCGCTCGTTTGATAATTTCTTCTCTTGGCGAAACGTGTTGGAACATGGCATTCGAGTGGGTAGAATCTTGAATTAATTTATTTTCCACTTCAATTACGCCTTTGTCCAAGGCGATTTCGACAGTTTTTGTGAGAAGTAAGTCCAATAGATTCGTATTTTTCAAGCGTAGGTGACGGAACTTAGAAAGTAAGCTAGGAGCCATAAATTCAGTTTCTTCTGGTTCATATTCTAGGAAGTATTTCATTTGCATATCCGTACGTAAACGAGCAATCAAATCGCGGTCTGATAGCTTATACGAGGTTTTTAATAAGATTAGTTTAAAGAGGAGAATGGGGCATTCAGCTGGCCGACCAGCTGTTTCTGAATAATTTTGTTTTACTTCAGCATAAATAAAAGAAAAATCAACCGTTTCATTGATTTGTCTCCAAAAATTATCCTTTTCAATCAAAATATCATATAAACCTGAATACATGCCTACTTCTAAGCTCGTTTGACGTCCCTTATCTAGCATTTAAAACACTCCTTCCACTTCTTCTATTATACCAATAAATGGCTATACAATGGGTTTTTTATACAAAAAAAAAGAAAAATAGACGTTTTCTCAACCACTATTTTTCTTTATTTTTGTAAAATTGTCAGAGACTTTTTCAGCAGCCTCGACCAAAGTCCGCTCTTTTTTGTCGTTCTTATTTGACTAAATCAAGTAATTTTTGTTTTTGAGCATCTGTAAGCATATCCCCAACTTGAGATAAGTATTCTTCAACATCTTTTTTAGTTAAGGTATCTTTAACTTTTTCTAATTGATCATATATTTCTTGGAAGTCTTCATCTGAAATCTCGTAATCATCTAAATCATTATCATCTGCATCAGGCTCAATCGTATCGTACTCGTCACTACTAGCTGTTCCAACGGCATCTTCCATCAAGCTTTGTACTTCTTCATCTGAAATAATATCTAGCTTGTTAGGTTCCTTAACTTTATCTTTTGATTTTTTAGGAGTCATGTTCAAAGTGATTTTAATTTCTGCTTTTTCTTGCTTAACGGTCATTTTCATAGTATTTTTATTTGTTTTTGTGTCAATTGATACCGTGAAATCTAGCGTATCCAATTCTTTCAATGGCTCAATAGATTCTTCTACGTATTTTTTTATTTGTTTCGATCCATTCTCTTTTGCATATTTAGCAAAGTCTAGCATCTCATCTTTTGTAAATGTGTGTGATAGTTTATCACCATCTTTTTTGAAGTCATCATCTTTCAGTTGTTTCTCTACATACTCTCTAAATAAGTCATTTAGTTTTCCATCTTTTAATTCTGTAAGCAATTCTTTATCGGCCGTTTTATCTGTCTGTTGATTTAGGCCAGACTCGTCATAAAGTTTCTCTGTAATAGGAATGTACTTCGTTTTTAATTCAGTCATTTTAGCTTGGTCAAGTTTAAGTGGCACACCAAATGAAGAAACTAACTCAATTACACCAGTATAAGTCGCACCAGATAGGTAACTTTTCTCATCTATTTGAATCATTTGAACTGGAACCGTTTTTCCAAAGGCTTCAAGCTTCAAATTTAATTCCATCTTTTTTCCTTCGCTGTCTATTAAAGTATCACCTGAAAGTTTCATATCTTTAATTTGTGTAACAATCATTGCTACTTGACCGCTTGTTTCTTCATCCGCATCAATTTTTAAGTCGTCTACTTTTAAATCAAATTCGGTCGCATTATACTCTTTGGTATCTGCTTGTTTTTTATATGCATCCATGAACTGTTCTTTTGTTGATTTCCCTTGACAACCGGCCAATAAAAAGAGCCCAGCTACTGCCCCAACAAGTAATGTTGCTTTTTTCATTTATTACTTCATCCCTTTCCTGCGCTTTTTTTAGCGCTCCTTCAATTATAATATAAATTATAAATAAAGGGTAGATGAATATTTAAATTTTATGTTATTTTAATTTAATCTGTTTCGTTGCGACTTTCGTTAAAAAAGTAACGTCATGTTCGATTAAAAGCATCGTTGGTTTGACTGACAAGATCAGTTGTTCTAGCTGTTCTTGGTTAAAAACATCTAAATAGTTCAACGGTTCATCCCAAATATATAATTCTGCTGAAACCGATAAAGATTTTGCAACCTCCACTTTTTTTCGTTGGCCCATGCTCATTTGTTGAATGGGGTTATGAAAAACCTCTCGTTCCATCCCTAGTTTGGTCAAATTATTCAAGAAGATCGAATAATCTAATTTATTCGCTTCTGCAAATTCTTGGAGGGTTCCTGTGTTATCCTCATAGTTTTGCCGAACGTAACTAATTTGTGTCGTCGGTGAGTTCTGTACATCACCTACAACCTTGCCATCAAATTGGTCTAGTAAATAGCGAATAATACTTGATTTTCCAGAACCATTTGGACCTGTGATTGCCACTCTATCATGTTTGTTAACTTCAAAACTGATAGGTTCAAATAAATAATCTTCTCCATAACCCAAGCTTAGGTTTTCAACCGTCAATAATCGTTGCTTATGCGATGGTTGATAATTCATGTGTAAAGGATCAATGTACTCGATGTCCTTCAGTAGTTTTTCTTTTTCTGTTGCTTGTGTTTCCATTCGTGTAACAATCGCCTTGGAACGTTTCATCGTTCGCGCCGCATCAGCTCCTATTGACCCTTTGTTAACCCGTCTGTTCTCCGTATCAATAAAGCCAGTTCTGCTTTTCGTTTTGTCTCCTTCTCTAGAACGAGACCATTCTGCTTTTTCGGCCGCGGTTTTTTTCAAACGAGAGACTTCTTTTTTCAGCTTGGCATTTTGGGCCTGCTCAAACTCATCTCTCAGACGCTTTTGTTCCTCGTAAACAGAGAAATTCCCTTGGTATAAAACTAATTGGCTTTTTTCAATAGAAAGAACATGATCCACCACTTCATCTACAAAATTTCGATCATGACTAACAACAATAAAGCCCTGTTTTTTCTTCTTCAAATATTCAGCCACTTGTTGTCTGCCGAGTAAATCTAAGTGATTGGTTGGCTCATCAATCAAAGGAAAATGCATTTGATCAATAAATAATAAAGCCAATAATACTTTTGTCTGTTCCCCACCAGAAAGTGAGGGGAAGTCGCGCCACAAAATATCTGGAGACAGATGGAGTAAATTCAGCTCACGTTCAAGCTCCCATTGCTCAAAGGTACAAATATCATTCAGTACATAATACGTTAATTGGTTTTTATCTTTGATTTTTTGTGGGAAATACACAAACGCCAATTGATGATTTATTTTCCCTTGATAAGGAAGGTTCCCTTGTAAAATATTTAATAAAGTCGTTTTACCACGTCCATTTCTTCCGATCAGCCCTAGTTTCCAGCGTTCATCAAAGTTTAGTGTGGCTTGGTCAAATAACAACCCCTCTTGATTGTCATAACCAAATGATAAATTTTTAATTTCTATTTTGGACATCTTCTCACCTCATAAAAAATAACCCGTCCAATTTTCAGGGCAGGCTACAAAAACAGCTTTTATGAGATCAAAAAAGAGACCTCGCATCAAAAGCTTAAGCCAATCCTGAAAATCTGCACACTAACCCCTTGGTAGGTTTTAGTCTGAATGCAGCTTCAACAGTTTGACTTAAATTCTCAATGCGCGATCCCTCACTTTACGTTTATAATATCAAAATGATAGCACGCCTACCGATAAGCTGTCAACACTTGTCGCTTTATTTTATTTGCCGAATTCAAAAAATGGTAAAGTCACAGCTCACAGCAGTTTGAGTAATTTTGCTCAGTTCTGTACATGCTATCATCGAATTGAGTAGCTAAAAAATGCTTCATACCGCCAATTTTTAGTCTCTCATATACTGATTCCTTAAGACACGTCACTTTTATTTGAAAGCTTAGACAACAAGAAGTACCCGCTCAGATTAGCCGTGAATAGTACCTAAAAATTTATTTGTTAAATGTTTCAACCGGCTGACTGACTTCAACTTTGGTTCCCTCAAACGTTTGCTTTACGTAGTCTTGCACCTCTTTACTGGATATTTCGTTCTTGATTTCCTAATACATCCGTTTGTATACCACTACTAAGGGATTCAAGCACATTCTAATTAATCAAAACCGCTTGTGTCCGTATCTATACTAAACAGTTCAAAGTCAATATCAAGGTCACAAAAATTAAAGCTAGGCATTGCGTTAACTCAATACCTCCACAGAATATAAAATGATTTTTCTTTATTTTTCAAATTATTTATGCACTCTTTCATATTACATAATAAGTTTCCTTCATTATAAAAGTTAAACATTCTTGGATTTACTTCAGTTACTTTCATATATACAACATTAATATCTTAGAAAAATTGAGTGGTAGAAATTTTCTAGTTGCAACAAACTGCTGATCCTCAAAATTGAATTATTTGAATCATATGCTTGAATGAACTGAATTTATCTTCAATAATTTTTTCTACCACTAACTCCAAGTATGTTACTTTTCATTTATAGAAATATATGCATTTCTATCTGGAGCTAATTTAGCCATGTCACTAATGTTTTTTATTACTGACTTCATTTTTACAATCTCCTATTTTTTTGTTCTGATGAGAACTAAAGAACACATCAGGAATGCCAATGAAAAGCCTAATAAGACAGTCATGTTTGTTATTATACTTGACATATTTCCATTGCTTACTATAATCTTCTGAAACCCTTCAAGAGCCCAAGATTGAGGAACTATTTTTGCAATTTTTTGCATCATTTCGGGCATTAATCTTAAAGGAACCATAGTCCCTCCCAACGCAGCAGAAAATAGAACTATGAACAAGGAATAACCTGTAAGTTGTGAATCAGTTTTTGCTACTAATGATAGTAAAGCCCCTAAAGACGTGCTACATAAAGATAAAATAGCTATCATTACCAGCAAGGCAAACGAATCTTTTCCAAGACTCATTTGAAATGCTAAACTTCCAAATAGAAACAACAAAAGAATTTGAAAGAAATTCACTATATAGTTTGGAATGAATTTTCCAAAATACAAATCAAACGAACTAGCTTTAGATATTAATAATCTCTTCCATGTTCCACTTTCTCTTTCTTTCAAAAATGATTTTCCTGACCACATCACAATAAAGAAGGCAAACATGACAGCATAGCCAGGAACATTTTGCTGAAATGAGTTTGGTGATGTTTTCTGATCGTTACTAAATACATTTTCAACAGAGATATTTTGCTTTTCTACTTCTTCCTTCATCAATTTTTCGGTATCTTTACTAATACTTTCTTCTTTATCCTCGTTTTGAGGACTATCAATTGATAATTCCATGCCTAATTGACCTTCAATGCCTTTAACAGTTCCCGTGATAGCATCATTAACAAATTTATTAGTCATGTCTGCCTGTTTTCTACCATAGCTCTCTAATTGGTACTTAACTTCAAAAGCTCTAGAAACTCCTATAATTGACTGAATCAATACATTCGCTGTAGTAGCTTGAGTAGCATCAGAAAACATTTCGATATTAATTTTAGCATTATCAATTATTGACTTTTCAAAACCTTCAGGTATTGTGAACAAAACAATATATCTATTCTCTTTCTTGTATTTAGAAAAGTCTTCTACTGTACTTATTTTTTCTAATTTGATCCCTTTTGACTCTTCAATTTTGGTCAAATAGTCACGAGATACTTTCGTGTTATCTTTGTCGAAATATCCTAAGGTAACTGGATTATCATTACTGCCGTACTCATTTTTTAGTGCAAAGCTCATGATGGTCATAAACATCAATGGCAATATTAATAGTACAACTAGCGCACTAGGATCTTTTAATAGAATTTTTATATCTTTTATTGCAATATATTTCCATCTCATTTTCATTATCCCTCCCTTAACTCTTTACCAGTTAGTATTAAGAACAACGTATCTAAGTTGGGAGAAGAATAATTTAGTGAATCAATTGTAATGTTGTTTTTGCTTGTCTTATCTAACAATTCTTTTGTTATCTCTTCTATACTTTTATTAATACTAAAATAATAGGTTTCTTGCCTCACACTTAAAAATTTGACTTCAGGAATTTCTTCAATTATTGAAACTAGCTCATCATTAATAGATGAATTTTTAACTGTAAGCTCCAAAATACTCTTTCCTAAACTCTGTAACAGTTCCTTAGTTCGACCTTTCAAAATAACCTTTCCTTCGTCAATTATATAAATAGAATCGCATAGTTTTTCTACTTCATCCATATAGTGAGTAGTATAAACTAGTGTTTTACCTGCATCCTTTAAATTATTGATTATCTCATAAATATAATTTCTTGATTGAGGATCAATTCCTACTGTAGGCTCATCGAAAAAAAGAATTTGTGGATCATGAACTAAAGCAGCTCCAATATTTATTCTTCTTTTCATCCCGCCTGAATAAGTCTTTACTGTTTTTTTAGCCTTACTCTCTAATCCAACCATAGTAATGATATCTTTAACTTTATTTTTAACTTTTTTTCGATCATTGATGTACATAGATCCAAAAAAAGCTAAATTATCTACAGCATTTAATTCTTCATACAGCGCAATATCTTGTGGAACATAACCGATGTTTTCTTTAGGAATTTTTTCTTCCCCATTATAAAAAATTGAACCACTGTCTTGTTCATCTAAACCAGTTAAAATATTAATCAAGGTTGATTTCCCAGCACCATTAGGACCTAGTAAGCCAGTCATCTCCCCTTCTTTAATAGAAATATTTTCTATATTAAGTGCTTCATAATCCCCATATCTTTTAACCAAATTATCTATTTTTACAAAATCCATATGATCTCCCTTTTCATTTTTTTTGAATAGACTATGTTAGATCTTCTATATAAACTGAGATATCCTCTTTATATCCTAAATATTTACTCATTCTAAAATGATTCAATGCTTTCTTACGATTTCCTCCAATTTCTTTAGGAGTTTTATATAATAACATGCCCAATAAATAATGAGCAAAGGGATCATATGGATTCCTTTGCTCCTGCCATATAGGAATTAGTATCTCCAAAGAATACAGTACTCATATCCATTTTACTTGTAAAGGTCACAACAAAACTAGATATTATCGTACCAACAACTATATTCACTCCTTTGAAACTCAATATCACTAGTAAAAACACTGCTAATAAAATCCCTATAAATTGCATTTTCTCCTCCAATTCCCACTCAGTATCAACATAAGTTTACCTATTTTTAAAATAACAGTCAATATATTTTTTCGCTTCAAAAAACTACAAAGAGAGCGTTGACAACAACAAATTTTTTCACAGTCTCATTCCTATTTAAAACGCTTTTAGGTGCTCCATTTTGATTTATGTCTAAATTCCTAGCTTTTGACTGTTCAAAAAATTTTATGTACTTAGCTTAGTAAATAGTTTAGTTGTTTAATATCTAATTTTTTATCCAAGCAACCATATATTCATTAGATTTTATTTACATTTAATTCGAAATGTATAGACACAATCAACTTTTAAGTGTCCATTTTTAGTTGTGCTATAAAATTACTCCTTTGCTTTTTTATAAGATCTATCTTCTGGAAATAGCATTTATTGAAGTATTTGCTCGATGGTATTTCTTTATTTATCCATAGATATTAGAGATGTTCATGTGAATTTTCCAACCCATTAACTTGCGTATTTATATTAGAAATAACTGACTTGATCTATATTTAATTTAAGCAATAAATAAAAAATATTTCAGTTGAAAAACAACTAGATTTTCTGATTTACAAATGTAAATCAAGGTCAAACACTCTATTCACTTAAACCACAAAAACGCTCTATCCATCGTCTAATAAGGGATAGAGCGTTTACATAAAATTCTATTGTGCTACTATGATATAGCTCCACCAATGTCAGCAGTTTTGCTTCCTTCACTCGACTTTTTTTGGTCGCTAAGATATTGATACTCTCTTTTGTCTCTTCGTTAACCTCTTCATAATAAAGTGCATCCTTTAAGACATTCAAACCTCCTTCTAAAGCAACCGTATTACTAATTAATGCCAAATCAACATCTGGCAATATCCGCATGCTTTGAGGCTACATAAGCGGACATACCACGATAGGGATTTTTTCCTGCTTGAGAAGAAATCAAGATAACTCGCCCCCGCTTTTTCTGATTTTGCATCTCTTTCACGACATACTTACAAGTGAGATAGACCCCGCGTGTATTGACTGCCAAGACGTGGTCAAAATCGCTTGTTTGACTCTCAGTTAGAAAATCCATGGTAGAAACTCCTGCTACCTCAACAAAAATATCAGGAATCAGTGACGTCTCACTAAGTTGTTTCACTACCTGTTGGACGTTTTTTTCTATCGCTACGTCAATATGCACCTGCCAGTAAGTAGCCGTTCTTTTTTCTAATAAATGATTTCCATAAGCAACGTCTGCATCTATCACTAACGCCCCTTCTTGTAGAAACGTGGTAACAATCGCAGCACCAATACCGCTTGCTCCACCGATTACTAAGACAACTTTTTTATTCAACCCGAATTGATTCATCGCCACTCCTCACTTCTATACTAAGTGACGTTCAAATGCTTGATCGCTAACGCCCTCTTCCAAGACCAGCTTCGCCCACTCTTTTGCGGCGAATAACGAATGATCCTTGTAATTTCCACAGCTCACAATATCTGTCCCTTGAACAGCTTCCCATTTTATTTCATGGACAATCTTTTCTAATGCTTCTTTTAACGCTCGCGCAATTTCAGTCGATGAAGGATTGCCCCAAACAATTAGATGAAAGCCAGTTCGGCAACCAAATGGTGAGCAATCAATAATCCCTTCGACGCGGTCTCTCAATAAATCGGCTAACAAATGTTCAAGCGTATGCAAACCAGCTGTCGGTATCGCGTTTTCATTTGGTGTAACAAACCGTAAATCAAAATTGGTTAAAACATCCCCCTTAGGCCCTGTTTCAGTGGCAATTTCTCTAACATAAGGCGCCTTTACTTTCGTATGGTCTAATGTAAAACTTTCTACTTCTGCCATGTTCATTCTCTCCTTGTTATAAGTCAGTCAACTATTTTTTTGTTTTCCTTATAACTCATTTACCGAAATTTTTGGGACGATAAATTAAAGCTACGCCCCCCAAACCTCTTCTGCAATGGATTTGACAAAAGCAATCTTTTGCCACTGCTCCTCTTCAGTCAAAATATTTCCTTCCTCAGTCGAAGCAAAACCACACTGAGTGCTCAAACATAAATCATCTAAAGGTACATAGGTTGTCGCTTCATGAATTCGATCAATCACATCTTGACGATTTTCTAACACGCCACTTTTGGATGTAATTAACCCTAGCACGACTTTTTTATTTTCGATATGTTTTAACGGCTCAAATCCACCTGAACGGTCACTGTCATATTCTAAGTAATAAGCATCAACTTGTTCTTCGCCAAACAAAGCATCCGCCACATCTTCATAACCACCTGATGCAGCCCAAGTAGAATGATAATTTCCGCGACACACATGCGTGGTAACGGCCAAATCTTCTGGTAGCCCCTCAAAAACAGCATTATTTGTTGCTAGATAAAGTTTTTTCAACTCGTTTCGAACTTCTTTTTCATCTGTAGTGCCTTGTGTATCCGCAATAAAACCTTTAGGTAAAGGAGCCACTAAAACACCCCATGTACAATCGTCAAACTGAATCACTCGTGCACCTGCTGCATATAAGTCAGAGATGACCTGTTTGTATGCTTGTGTAATATCTGCCACAAGATCCTCCACACTCGCATAAAATTCATCCACTGTAGCACGATTGTCTGGACTTAGTAACTCAACTAAAAGCTGAGCCGGCGCGGGAATAGTTTGTTTCACTTCGATACCTTCTGATGTATGCGCTCGAGTAAATTTATAGTCGGCAACAAAGGGGTGATTTTCTCCTGAGATTTTCCCTGTGACAATCACTGTTCCTGGTCTTGTTTCCTCACCATGGAAAAAGTAGCCATGATTCGGTACATGAAAGGAGATTCCTTTTAAGCCCCAAAAGAAATCAAGATGCCACCAGCTACGACGAAACTCACCATCTGTAACGGCCTTTAGTCCTACTTGCTCTTGTTTTTTTATTAAAGAGATAATTTCTTGATCTTCAACAGCTCTCAATTCTTCTTGAGTAATTTCCCCCGCTTCAAGTGCTTTTCGGGCATCCTTTAGCGCTTGTGTTCTCAGATAACTTCCTACCACATCATAGCGGTAAGGTGAAACGGTACGTTTTGTTAGTGTTTGATTGGTCATTTTTTATTCCTCCATTTTTTTATAAAATTAAAAAAAGCACTCGTCCCTTTGCCTGCCGATTCTTCGACAAACAAAGGGACGAATGCTTTTCGCGTTACCACCCTCATTTATACTTCCCTCACGGAAAAAGTACCTCATCGGTTCCTGTTGAAACCCGGCAATATAACGGTTGCACCCGTTCATATGGCGTGAACCATATAAAAACTCAGAGCTCATCTTCACAAACTTGCTCAGTTCCCTTTCTCACCATCCGGGTTCTCTTGCCTCAGCGTATTTGTTACTCTTCTCTTCAATGTAAATTAAAATTCAATTAGATGTTGAGGTTAGTTTACTTCTTGAATTTTCATTTGTCAACTACTTTTTTAATCTTTCCATTTTCCAGAGACCAAAATTCCAAAGTGGTCACTGACAATTGGTGTCTCTTTTCCATCAAAAATGACTTCATAATTTGAGACCTCAAACAACTCAGAGGTAAAAATATAATCAATGCGTAAACGCTCGTTATTATTTTCCCAGCCGTCGATAATCTTTTCAACGGTCGCGTCTCCGACTATCTCTTCAGCAAGCAAGTAAGAGTCAGTAAGTGGTAGTTGACTAGCCAACACTTGGCCGTAGCCTTCACCTATGATATGTGCAGGATTATTCAAATCCCCTAGCATAAATATTGGCTGTCTCTTTTTTGAAAGAAGCTCCTTTGTGTTTCGCCACTCATAAGAAAAGCCACTGTTTTGATCAATCCACCAAGAAAAATGGCTACTCATCACATAAATAGTTTTCCCACCTAGCTCAGTTGTGGCTCCTATTAGGCAGCGTGTATGATAATCCGTAAACTCTTTTGTCTCTGAAACAACCAACGATTCCGCTTCAAGTGGAGTCTTAGATAGAATGGCCGCGCCTTCTTCATAGATGTCATAACCAATATGACTGGGCATCCAACACCAATGATAGTTACTGCCTAATTCTTTGAGACGTTTGACCAGTAAATAGGCAAAATTATCTTCATGTATAGCTACTTGTTTAACTGTCGGATGAAAGGTTTCATCTAAAGTAACCTTTGCACTATCGATACGTTGATTTACTTCCTGTAAAGCAATCACAGCGACATCCTTTGCATGAATGACTTGTGCTAGAGCCTCTAATTTATCTAAAGGCTTTTCTTCAATCCAACTATGGGTATTCAGTGTCAGTAAATTCATATCCCCACTCCTTTTGTTCTCTTACTAGATTGAAAGACCATGACATGAGTCACAGCCTTTCCTTTGTTATTTTACACTAATTTTTCTGTTTCTTTAGCAAACTCTTGGTACTTTTTATTTAGATGTTTAGGTAGCCCACGTTTGACTTAGCGGGCATTTCTCCCGTCTTCATCAGATGGTACTCAGCTATTTTCTCTCCGTTTGTAAAGACCACTAACATTGTTGTCATTTTGCCTGCTGCTTTAATTTTTTCTAAGTCAGCATTTGCGATTGGAGTCGAAGCCGTCACTTCTTGCCCTTCTGAAACGAAAATTTCGAAAGCTGTTTCCTTCATTTCCACCGTATCAATTCCCATATGGATTAGAACATCCACACCATCAGCTGTTTGAATCCCTAGTGCATGTTTTGTCGGGAAAATGCTGACGATTTTCCCAGAGACTGGCGCATAAATTTTGTTATCTGTTGGAATTACGGCAAATCCGTCACCCATCATTTTTTGTGAAAAGACTTGATCATCAACTTCCTCAATAGGAATGACTGTTCCATCAACTAATGAAAACAACTCTTCTTTTTTGCCCAGGAAGGCTTGCGTTGTTGTATGAGCAGCTGTAGGAGCAGGTGTTCCCTCAGATTTAGGAATAGCAACTCCTGAGTTTAATAGATCTTCAATATCTGATTTTAAAACGTCCGCTTTCGGTCCATAAACCGCTTGAACGCCATTATCCTTGACAATCAAGCCCATTGCTCCAGCTTTTTTCCAAGCTTCTTCTTTGGCGACCTTGTCATGGGCGTTGACACTTACACGCAGTCGAGTCATACACGCGTCAACCTCTTTAATGTTTTCGCGACCGCCTAGTAAATTGATAATATCAATCACTTGTTGATTGGCAGTTGAGGCGTTTCCTGAAGTTTCATTGGTTTCTACTGCTTCCCCATCGTAGTTCCCATTTCTACCTGGCGTTGCATAGTTAAATTTTTTAATTAAGAAATTTGCTATAAAATAAGTCACAACTGCAAAAAGAATCACCATCAAAACAAAGTTAATCAAATCGCCACCAAGACCAGCTTTAATTGCTAGTGGTGTTCGAGTCAACAATTCAATATTTCCAAATGAGTGCACACGTAAAGATAGAATATCCGCCATGGCAAAAGCGAGTCCTTGAATGATCGAATACACGATATATAAAGGCACCGCAGCAAACATAAACATAAATTCAAGTGGTTCTGTCACACCTGTTAAGAACACGGCTAAAGCTGCCGAAAAATACATTGATTTATAATTCTTCCGTTTATCTGCATCGACATTTTTGTACATCGCATAAGAAAGTCCCATCAAAATACCAGATGAACCAATCATTTGACCTACTTTAAAACGAGCTGGCGTCCAATTTTCTAAAACGAAATTATATTGAGACATATCGCCTGCCCCTTTTAAGTTCACTAGGTCTGTAGCCCATGCAAGCCATAGTGGATCTTGACCGAAGACTTGTGTGCCCGCTTGTGCACCAGAAAGAATTTCGTACGTTCCGCCGAGCTGAGTATAGTTGATTGGAATCGTCAGCATGTGGTGCAAACCAAATGGTAACAACAGACGCTCCAATGTCCCATATAGGAACGGGGCTAACACTGGGGCTGTATCTTGCGACTGAGCAATCCATAAACCAAAGTTGTTAATTCCCGCTTGAATATAAGGCCACACAACTGCCAGTAACAAAGCGACAATAGTGGACCAAAGAATGACCACAAACGGCACAAACCGTTTCCCATTAAAGAAAGAAAGAGCATCAGGTAATTTTCTAAAGTTATAGTATTTGTTGAAGGCCATAGCACCCACAAACCCGGCGATAATCCCAACGAAGACCCCCATATTTAAAGCAGGTGCTTCTAGAACACTTGTAAAGAATCCTTTAACCATAATCTTTGTTCCAAATAAGGTATGTGTATAGGCTTCTTCATTGGCTAACATCTCACTAGTTACACCAAAGATGGCGCCAGTGATTCGATTAATTAAAACAAAAGAAATCCCAGCAGCAAATGCTCCACCTGCACGTTCCTTAGCCCAGCTTCCGCCAATCGCTAAAGCAAATAGTAAATGTAGGTTGCCGATAATCCCCCAACCTAATGTTTCAATCACACTCCCTGTTGTCACGAGTGGTGCCCAATCAGGATTAATTAGTGGGATTGATTTCCCTATACTAATCATTAACCCGGCAGCAGGCATCACTGCCACAACAACCATTAAGGCTTTTCCAAACTTTTGCCAAAATTCAAAACTAAATAACTTTTTCATACTTTCCGCTCCTTTGCGCAATCGGTTTCGTTTACAAAACTATTATAGCGACTAAATTATTTTTTGTAAACAGAAAAAGAAAATTCTTTTGTTAAAGATACGTCCTAAAAAATCGAAATGGATATCACAGACGCTTTGGCAATCGCTTTTGTTGCGCCATCGATAATATTTCGTAGCAAAGGTATTGACTAACGCAACCGATTGCGTTTATTATTAAGACATAAAAGAAATAGGAGGAAATCAAATGAAACAAATGCACCGATTATTCGAAGTAGATCCATGGAAAGTTTCTACACATACATTAGATAAAAAAGAACGTCGCTTACAAGAATCTTTAACTAGTTTAGGTAATGGTTATATGGGAATGCGTGGTAATTTTGAGGAAGCTTACTCAGGAGATCATCACCAAGGTAGTTATCTTGCAGGCGTTTGGTACCCTGATAAAACGCGTGTTGGTTGGTGGAAAAACGGCTATCCCGATTATTTTGGGAAAGTGATTAATAGTGTGAACTACATTGCTATGGACATCTCAATCAATGGACAAGCAGTCGACCTCTATGCAGTTGAACCTGAAGATTTTTACTTAGAGCTTGATATGAAAACGGGCATTCTTTCTCGCCGTTTCACAATTACACAAGGTGGCGCTACGGTTCGTTTTACATTTGAACGTTTTTTGAGTATTGTCCAAAAAGAAATGGCCATGATTCATCTATCCGCAGAGGTTTTAATGGGGACAGCAGAAATCACTGTTGTTTCTAAGTTAGACGGCAATGTCCAGAATGAAGATAGCAACTACGAGGAACATTTTTGGGAGCCAAAAGGTGCCAGCTCCTTAGAGTTATTTTCTTATTTAAGTACACAAACAATTCCTAATGCGTTTGGAATTGAGCAGTTTAGCGTGACCTCAGCAATGAGACACAAGTGCCACTGTAATCAAGACTATGTGCGGACAGTTTCAACAGAGACTCACCCGCTAGTCGTCGAAGAAAGCTTTTTATTCAAACTGAAGGAAAATGATTCTTTTGAACTGACAAAACAAGTCTTAGTCCTAACAAGTCGTGACGTTCCAGAGGCTTCACAGGTCACTGAATTAACCTCCCTTTTTGGCAAATTAACACTTGACTATGCGCCACATAGAGATGCCCAGATCAAAGCTTGGGCTACTCGTTGGGAGCTAGCAGATGTGGTGATTGAAGGTGATCCTGAAGCGCAACAAGGAATTCGGTTTAATTTATTCCAATTGTTTGCTACTTACTACGGTGAGGACGAACGTTTAAATATTGGACCAAAAGGCTTTACTGGTGAAAAATACGGCGGGGCAACCTATTGGGATACAGAAGCTTATGCGGTTCCTTTGTACTTAGCTTTGGCTGACCCATCTGTGACTGAAAATTTACTGACTTATCGTCACAACCAATTACCGCAAGCACAACATAATGCTCGCCAGCAAGGGTTAAACGGCGCTTTATATCCAATGGTGACCTTTACTGGTGTGGAATGTCACAACGAGTGGGAAATAACCTTTGAAGAGATCCATAGAAATGGCGCAATTGCTTACGCTATCTACAATTATACAAACTATACGGGCGATTCTTCTTACTTGAAAGAGAAAGGTTTAGAAGTTTTGACGGAAATAGCTCGTTTTTGGGCAGACCGTGTACACTATTCAAAACGTGCGCAAAAATACATGATTCACGGCGTTACGGGTCCAAATGAATATGAAAATAATATCAATAATAACTGGTACACCAACACGATTGCAGCATGGGTATTACGCTATACACGCGAATCTTATTTAAAATACCAGAATAAAACATCTCTAACAATTGACGAAGCTGAGCTGACAAAATGGCAAGAGATTGTTGAAAATATGTATTACCCAATGGATCAAGAATTAGGTCTCTTTGTTCAACATGATACCTTCTTAGATAAAGACTTGATGCCTGTTTCCGAGTTGAATTTAGAGGAGTTACCTTTAAACCAACACTGGTCATGGGATAAAATTCTTCGTTCTTGTTTCATCAAACAAGCCGATGTGTTGCAAGGAATTTATTTCTTTGGCGATCAGTATACATTAGAAGAAAAACGCAAAAACTTCGAGTTCTATGAGCCGATGACCGTTCACGAGTCTTCTTTATCGCCTAGTATCCATGCCATTTTGGCTGCGGAGTTAGGTCTTGAAGAAAAAGCAATGGAAATGTATCAACGGACCGCTCGTTTAGACTTGGATAACTACAACAATGACACAGAAGACGGCTTACACATCACCTCTATGACAGGTAGTTGGTTAGCCATTGTTCAAGGCTTCGCTCAAATGAAGACAGACAATGAAGCCCTAAGTTTTGCACCATTCTTACCAACGAATTGGCAGGCTTATGCGTTTCATATTAATTATCGGGGGCGCCTACTGTTAATTACTGTAAATACGCAATCCGTTTCGCTTGAACTGGTCACTGGTGCCCCACTTGACGTGACACTGTATGATCAAAAAATTTCATTAACAGACAAAACAACTTTACCCCTAAGAAAGAAGGTTAAATAAATGTTTAAAGGTGTCTTATTCGATTTGGATGGTGTCATCACGGATACAGCGGAATATCATTACCGCGCTTGGAAAAAATTGGGTGAAGAAATTGGGATTACGATTGACCGTGCCTTTAACGAACAACTAAAAGGAGTCAGTCGTGAGGATTCTCTTTCACGCATGCTCGCTTATGGCGATAAAGAAAATGAATTTTCGACTGAAGAGTTTGCTGAAATGGCACAACGGAAAAACAAATATTACGTTGAAATGATTCAAGCAATCACGCCTCAAGATGTTTACCCAGGGATTTTAGATTTACTAAAAAGTCTAAAGGCTGATGGAAAAAAAGTCGCCTTGGCCTCTGCAAGTAAAAACGGCCCCTTTCTTTTAAACAAAATGGAGATTGAAACGTATTTCGATGCAATTGCAGATCCAGCGAGTGTGAAAGCCGGTAAACCTGCGCCAGACATCTTTATTTTAGCAGCAAAAAAAGTGGGACTAACACCAGAAGAATGTATCGGTGTTGAAGATGCGCAGGCTGGAATTGAAGCAATTAAAAAGAGTGGCGCCCTACCAATTGGCGTTGGTCGTGTGGAAGACTTAGGGGCTGATATTGCCTTAGTGCCTGATACAACCAAACTGACTGTTGACTATTTGGTTGCACAATGGACTGACTCTTTTCATGAACATTAAGATTGAACCACTTGCGAATCGTTTAGTTAAGATCACGCTAAGTAATGACTATCTAGTCGCTTCCTTCTATAACTTTGGTGCCAGAATGGATCAAATTCTGGCACCTGATAAAAAAGGAAAACTAGAAAATGTCCTGCTTTCCTTTGATCAACCGTCTGATTTACTCGCAGATAAAAGCTATTTTGGCGCAATCGTTGGACCCGTAGCTGGCCGAATCAAAGAAGCCGATTGGAACGGTTATTCCTTAGAAAAAAACTGTGGCGCACATCATATCCATGGTGGGTCTAAAGGGTGGGCTTATCAATTTTGGGAAGTTGAGACGATTAAAGAGGACCAGGCTATCGGTGTTCGTTTTCATTTGACAGACGATTACTCTGGTTATCCTGGTCCCATAATGGTCAGTGTTACCTATAAATTATTCGCTCAAACACTTATCATGACGACAGAATATACCAGTCCAGAGACAACCATCGTTAATCCGACCAGTCATAGTTATTTCAACCTCTCAGGAGACGGCAAACGCGATTTGACCAGTCATGAGCTTTGTGTTCAAGCAGAGCATTTAGTCGCTGTAAATAACGAAAAACTACCAACTGGGAGACGCCTATCTATGTCTGAAGCGCCTCTTGATTTTTCAACCACTCATTCGTTTGAAGAGATTCTCGCAACCTTTAAAGACGGACTAGATGATTGTTTTGTCTTAGATAAAAATCAAACAAGTGCCTTGACTTTGAGTGAGCCTCTTTCAGGAAGAAAATTGACCGTAGCAACAACGAATCAAAGTGTGGTATTATTTTCTACGACCGGTTTTTGTGCGGAATTTTTAGTGAATGGTCGCCCGATGCACTCAAACTACGGACTTGCCATCGAACCACAACAAATTCCAGACATTATTCATCAGCCGTCTTGGGGCACAATTGAGCTTCATCCGCTACAGAAAAAACGAGAAGAAACCACCTATACTTTTTCTTGTCTATAAAAATCAACTCAACAAAAAGGAGTGGCAAATAATGACCATTACAGTAAAAGATGTGGCAAAACGAGCTGGCGTTGCCACCTCGACCGTTTCTCGCGTCATTAATGATCATCCAAGTATTTCAGAAGCGACAAAAAAGAAAGTCCGCAAGGTAATGGATGAGTTGGGTTATGTGCCTAATATCGCTGCTCGAAACTTAGGAAAACGCACATCTAGTGCAATTGGTGTTATTTTGCCACCCTTAGATTCGAAGGAACGAATTGGCAATCCCTTTTATTTAGAAATTATTGAAGCTATCAATGATGAGGCGCAAAAACACGAGATGACAACAGCTATTGCAACTGCCAAAAGCTTTCCTCGTTTGTTAGAGAATGTTCAACGTATGCATCGTCAAAAACAAGTTGATGGGTTTATCCTTGTCTATTCTGACCAGGATGATTTGGTCATCAATTATCTGTACGAAAATAAGATTCCCTTTACCTTAGTGGGACAGCCTTATAAACATGAGGAAGAAATTGTTTATGTCGATAACGACAATCAGCTATTAGGAAAACACGCAACAGATTATCTTTTGCAAAAACAACATAAAAACATTCTATTTATCACCAATACAACGCATGAAAGTGTCTATTTTGAACGCTACTTTGGTTATCAAAAGGCCATGATGCTCGCAGGTTTGCCAGCTCTTTCTAGCATTGCATTAGAACAACCCGAAGATTATGTTCGCTTTGAACAGGTGCTAAAAGAAAGCCAAGCGACAGCTGCTGTTGTGATTGACGATATCTTTGCACTTCGAATTATTCAATTGGTAGAAATGTTTGGTTATTCGGTTCCGGAAGACTTTTCTGTTATTAGTTTTAATAATTCCATCTTTTCAACATTAATGCATCCTTACTTAACCAGTATCGATGTTGATGTCTCTGAGCTTGGAACCATGGCTATGAGAAAACTGATGGACCAAATTCATGAAGTGTTGACAACGGGTGTTCGTTTAGTCGTCCCTCATCATCTCGTCAAACGTGAGACAGTCGTCCCCTTTCAGAACAGGTCCATGACTGAAGCCAATAACTCCGAAGAATAAGAGAAAACGTGCAGAAATTGCTCCATAAATGAATTGCCTCCAAAATAAAGAGGTTGGGACAGAAGCTTATTTCCGAACCTTCAACTCTAGCATGTCCCCATGCGTAGAAGTTGTTGAGAGCGGAACAACGTGAAGATGGAGTTGCTTCTGTGCCCATCGTTTATTCGGATAATAAGAGTATGGGACATAACTCAAAAAGTTATGTCCCATGCTCTCTATTACTATCTATACTGCTATTTTTTATCTACAGCCACAAACTCTCTGATTGGATGGAGCTTTTATTGAACAGGTAGGCTAATCTCAGAACCCTCAAAGTCCAACGTATAGTTAATCTCTTGATTTCCTCTAACGGTCATACCAAAGTCCGTACCGTATATAACTAGCCCAATTTGATGTCCTTTAGCTAAGTCATAAATCGTCGGTTGCAAGATAATTTCTACTTCAACAAATTCATCTGCTGCTAAGTCATCTGTTTTCCAAGGATATTGACGATTTTGTAGATTAATATGTCCTTTCGTAATCATTTTATGAGAGGACGTCTTGCCTAGTTGAAACTCTTTTATATCCTCTTCTCGCCATTGATGCCCTAAAGGGAGTCCCTTCAGTTCAATGGTTGCGGGAACCTCTGTTAAGCGTTTTGTTTCTCCATAATCAACAAGTTGGGCACTTACCATCCCAAAATTAACACTTGAAGCAATTTTCAGCCTCAAAACAGGTTGCCCGTTCAACGTCACCATTTCTTCTAATGGCGCTGTTTTTGCCAAATAACGATGCCCCTGCATAGGTCCTTCAGTTCGTTTTATATCCGCTTCCCATTTAGCGACATTTGTGGTGTAAGTCGCAAATTGTTTTGCCTCCAACTGGTCTTTGTAGGTTTTCATGCCTGATTGTTTTTCTTTGGATAGTTGAGTCTCCCCCAAATAAAATGTTGCCAGCTTATCTGAACCCCATTCTTCCAATTTCTCCCATGTATATGCTCGATTATTTTTTTGAACAAGTATATTAGGTAATAACTTATCGGCTTGGTTATCAATTCCGTACAGCTTATAAGATAACCAACTATTCATCATATCGTTAAAATCAATTGATGGCATATTATGAATATAAATGTGCTGTCCCTGATGTAAAATTAGTTTTTTCTCTACCGGAACGTCTTTTAATGCTTCCCATAAATGAGCAACATGTCGTGGTTTGACATTCCAGTCGTTTAAACCATGAACCATGACAATATCTGCTTTGATATTTTTTACATTTGGTAAATAATTTCTTTCATCCCAAAAAGTATTATAATCACCTGTTACTCGATCTTGTAATCGAGTCATTTCCTTCTGCTTTTGATCAAAAAATTCTTTCATCGCCAAATAGTCACCTGCATCATGCATTCGACTAAACGTTTCTTCGGCGAGTACATCCGCATCTTCACCGGGGTATCCTCCTGGCGCAATCACCAAGCCATTATCGCGATAATATTGATACCAATCAGAAATAGCAGCCTCAGAGATAATCGTTTCTAATCCTTCAACACCGGTTGTAGCGGCAGCTGTCGCTAATGTCCCCAAATAAGATTTTCCGGTCATGGCAACTTTTTGGTTACTCCACCAAGCAGAAATTTCTATCCCATCTGTTCGGTTCGTAAATGCACGACGATTGCCGCTAAGCCATTCAATCACTGCCGTTGTCGCAATCGTTTGTTCGACTGAACCACACGTCTGAATCCCATCAGAGCCACGCGTTCCAATCCCTGCAGAATAGACCGCAGCAAACCCTCGGGCTAAGAAATAATCGTTCAGTGCATAAGATTTTTCTCTCATAAAAGTTTCTGAGGCTTTTGTTGTCTGCCCATTGACCATACGTTCGGCCGGTATAGCTTTCTCTACAGGAACAAACTGTATCTCTTCATAACTTCTCTCATTAGGTTCTTTTCTAGTTAATGGCACATTAACCTCATGCATCATTCGTTCCCCAGCTTCTGGATTAATTCCTTGGTTGTAAGGACTCGCTGTAAAAACACTTGGAACACGTAAGCCGTCATAAGTTTCTGACGGTCTCAAAATCTCAACCTTCAATAAATCTCTTTTTCCATCCTCATCTGTATCTAGCGGCGCTTCTACATAGACAACTTCTCGAATCAGCTTATTCGTGTCGAATACCGCTTGCGCTTTCCCATTAAAAAACAGCGGTTTTAGTGGATGTCTTTTTGCATAAAATCCTCGACTTGCCAACAAATCCAAATAACTCAAACCCTTCTTGGTATGTGTATTCAATAAATAATACCAAGCTTCTATCACGTCTTCGTTTGTTTCAAGCGATCCTTTAACTGTAAATATACCCAGTTTTTTGGTATCTGCTAAAATAGAAGATACCTGAAAATCAATTCCCAATTGAAACTCCAACAGCTGTAACGCAATCGTATAGAAGATTTCTTTTGTCACAATCTGCTTTGAATTTTTGAAGTCAGCTAGGTTCAACTGTTCAGATGCTAAGAGTAATTTATATTTTTCTATTAGACCGGAAGCTTCTTGAACCTCAGGAAAACCATTTGAGAGAAATGAAAACCATTGATCTGTTGCCGTTTTTTGTTCTTCATAACAATCAATTAGTTTTAATTCTTGAATCATCGTTTCGCGGTCTGTCGGTTTTAGGCTATACTGATTTATTTTCATCGTTTAAAACTCCTCTTTTTTCTTTTCCAGTATATTATGACGGATTGTCGTTTGATATTCAAAGAATTCTTTTTATAAATTCTGCGCCGCTTTCTTTTTCAGTTTTATATATGCGAATTCATGCGTGTTTGACTAGCAGCAGAGTGACAGCTTACTTAGACTCATTGGAAAGGTTGAGGCTGGTTAAGATAAATCATCTTCTATTCAAGAAACGTTATAGGAGGTATAATGTTCCTATGGGAAACAGGCGTAAGGATTTTACTTTTTTTGGTAGGTAAGATTAACTTGATAGTCAACAGCAAAGAAAGAGACTTCCTTTTATAATTTTTTTTAGAGTACAATACAAGGCATGATTGTTGCACTCTATAATAGAGAAGGATTCATTGATTACTATGAGCCCTCACCATTCATTGAAGAGTCTGAGAGTTAAGCTCACTTTGTTCCTCAAATTTTTATTCATCTATAGCTAATCATATTCAATCCCTGTATACTGAATCATAAATAGTTATTAGGAGGGCCCGTTATGAATCTCGGCCGTTTAGTTCGTTTATCTAGAAAACGAGGCAATCGCTTCGTTGCTAGTCATTTTTCATCTATCCAAATTATTGTCTCTTACTACATACTTATGACGATTGTCTCAATGGGTCTTTTTTATATGCCTTTTTTTAGAGAACCAAACGTTTCTGTAAAATTTATTGATATGTTATTTATGGCAGTCAGCACAATCAGCGTGACAGGATTGACAACCTTTGATATAAACAGTGTCTTTAATGACCGCGGCGTGATTCTTTTAGAGCTCTTATTTCAAATTGGCGGATTAGGAGTCATGATGATCTCGACCTTCTTTTTTATTATTTCAAAACGCCGTATCTCTTTAAAACAACGTCAACTAATTATGACCGATATGAACCAACCACGCTTGAGCGGTATCGTTCGAATGATTCGCATAACCTTAGGAATTATTGTTGGTTTTCAACTTGGCTTTGGTTTGCTTTTCTCTCTCTATTTTTATTTTAACCATTATTTTGATAATTGGGGAGATGCTCTTTTTAACGGCTTTTATCAAGCTATCTCAGCTGTTACTAACTCAGGCTTTGATGTCACGGGAGAATCGATCATTCCTTTTGCCAATGACTATCCCTTTTTGTTAAGCATCATGTTCTTGATTTTCATTGGTGGAATCGGTTTTCCGGTCTTAATGGAAGTCCGCGAGTGGTTTACCTATCGAAAACAGAAGCATAAGCTGCCCTTTCGCTTTTCATTGTTTACAAAAATAGCGGTCTTGGCCTTTGTTCTACTATTCATTGTTGGAACTCTATTAATTTTCTTCCTAGAGAAGGATCATTTATTCTCTGGATTAAGCCCAGTAAATCAGTGGATGAATTCGATGTTCTACTCCATGACTACCAGAAATGCTGGACTGCAAATTCATAATTTACAGGATTTCCAGGTAACCACCTTAATTGTCTTTTCTCTACTTATGTTCATCGGCTGTAGCCCAAGTTCTGTTGGGGGTGGCGTGCGAACAACGACGATTGCCATCATCGGCTTGTATCTCTTTTCTTTCTTAAAAAGTGAAGAAAAAATCAATATTTTTGGCCGTCAAATTGATGACGATGACGTGAGGAAATCGATTGTTGTCTTTATGCTCTCACTGGGCATGTGCTTTTTCAGCGTTCTGTTTCTAACCGCAATCGAGGATCATTCCTTAATTTCGATTATTGTTGAAGTTGCCTCAGCGTTTGGAACAACTGGTCTTTCATTTGGAATTACTAGTGATTTAACAATCGTCGGCAAGCTCACAATTGCAGCTCTCATGTTTATCGGACGTATCGGCATGCTATACACTTTATTGTTGTTTGTACCAAAAGAAACACGCGATTTGGGTTACGAATATCCTTCAGAAAAAATTATTATTGGGTAAACTGACTGGAAAAATAGTCGTTTCGTACAGAAAAATAAAAATAGGAACACCAACTACGGGTAAGTCTGGAACATAATTTTTAAAGTTATGTTTCAGACTCTTAATATCCCAATAAATGGTGGCGCAGAAGGGACTCCATCTGCACGTTGTTCCGCTCTCAACAACTTCTACGCATGAGACATGCTAGAGTTGAAGGTCTTCACTCCGTAAAACCACTTCGATCTCATCAATCTCTAAAGGTGACACACCTTAAGAATTGAAGGACTGCGTTTCGCTCTCAACAACTTCAACGCAGGTCACGTGCTGGAGTTGAAGGTTCGGAATTAAGCTCGTCTGTCCCAACCTCTTTTTTTTGCAAAAAATAATAAATCCCGCTCAATGTTCCTTTATATTTTCATAAGAAAGCCCTAGTGGTAGTCCACATTTTTTTCTACTTATGTTATGATAGACGGAGCTATTTGCAATAATTAAATGTATATTTTGACAATCATTTTCCATTCAAAAATAGATGTTTATATAGAAAATTTTATCGGAGGTCTCATTCATGGGGATAAGAAGTCAACTGGCAATTACCGCTGGAAAAACAGCTCAGTGGGTACTAAGGAATTTCTTCAAAGGTGGCTCAAGTTTTCCTGGCACACTCGCACTTAAGATTGATCCACATATCCTTGATACATTAGCAAAAGATTACCAAATTGTGGTCGTTACCGGAACCAATGGAAAAACCTTGACGACGGCTTTAACAGTCAATATCTTAAAACAAGAATTCGAGGTCTTAACCAACCCCACTGGAGCCAATATGGTTCAGGGGATTGTTTCGACCTTTTTAGAATCTAAAACGAAAAAAGGCCAAAAGAAATTTGCGGTTTTAGAGATTGATGAAGCAAGCTTGAGTAAAGTTACTGAATATATCAAACCAGAACTTTTTCTTTTTACCAATATATTTCGAGATCAGATGGACCGTTACGGAGAGATTTATACTACCTATCGGATGATTGTAGATGGAGCTGCAAAGTCACCAAACGCCCCTATTTTGTGTAACGGCGACTCCCCTATTTTTAATTCTGTAGAAACGATCAATCCGCGAAAATATTACGGCTTTAATCATGAAGAGCCTAGAGAACAGATGGCTCATTACAATACAGATGGGGTTCTTTGCCCAAAATGTCAGCATATCCTTCACTACAAGATGATTACGTATGCCAACTTAGGCGATTACTATTGTCCTAATTGTGACTTTCGTAGACCTGCCCTTGACTATCAGTTAACTAAGATGGTCGCGATGGACAACACTTCCGCCGATTTTATCATCGATGGAACGGAATACGGCATTGAGGTTGGTGGGATGTACAATGTCTATAACGCTCTTTCAGCTGCTGCTGTTGCTGAATACTACGGTGTCTCAGCAGAAAAAATCCGCCAAGGTCTCAGCTACGATGAAAAAGTGTTTGGTCGACAAGAAGTTATCGATATTGCTGGTAAAAAATGTACCCTAGTACTTGTAAAAAACCCAGTTGGACTAAATCAAGTTATCGATATGATAGGCTTGGCACCTTACTCATTCTCATTAGTTTGCCTATTAAATGCTAACTACGCAGATGGCATTGATGTTAGTTGGATTTGGGACGGCAATCATGAAGCTTTTGCCGATATGGATATTCCAGCCGTTCTAGCAGGTGGCGATCGTCATAAAGACATGGCCTTACGCTTAAAGGTTGCCGGAATTTCTGAAGACCAATTAACGGAAACCAAAGATTTAATTGAAGTGATTGAAGATATCAAACAGTTACCTACTGAACACGTCTACATCCTTGCTACGTATACAGCCGTTTTACAATTAAGAAAAGAGCTGGCAAACCAAGGCTATATCAAAGGAGGAATGGATCGTGGCTAATTATGAGTTAACAATCGCTCATTTATATGGGAATTTATTAAACACTTATGGCGATAACGGCAATCTATTGATGCTAAACTACTACGCAAAAAAGATGGGCATAAGCTTCCAGTCTGAAGTCGTCAGTATTCATGAGCCCTTCAATGCAAAAAAGTATGATTTAGTTTTTTTTGGTGGCGGACAAGACTTTGAACAAGTGATTGTTTCAAAAGATATCCAAGAGAAAAAAGAAGACTTGATTGAATATATCGAAAACGATGGCGTCATGCTAGCAATCTGTGGCGGTTATCAGCTACTGGGCCATTACTATATGGGTGCACATGGCGAAAAGATTAGCGGGATTGGCGCACTTGACCACTATACGTTGAGTCAAGAGAACAACCGTTTTATTGGGGATATCGAGATATACAATGAAGAATTTGATGAGACTTATTATGGATTTGAAAATCATAATGGTCGGACCTTTTTAGGTAAAGGAGAACGCCCTCTTGGTAAAGTCATCGAAGGCCACGGCAACAACGGGGAAGATCAATCAGAAGGCGTCATTTACAAAAACGTTTATGGTTCCTACTTTCACGGACCTATCCTTTCACGTAACGAACAACTGGCCATTCGTTTACTTAAACTGGCTCTAGAAAAAAAATACGGGCAAAAGCTAGACTTGCCAGAAGAATTTAAATAAGCACAAAAAATAGCTATCTCTTTTGTTGGGCTAACCAACGAAAATGATAGCTATTTTTAACTTTCTAATGACTTCTAACTAAAATGAATCTATTCGATTTATTTCAATGATTTTACTTTGAAAATCTCCAAACAGCTCTTCATTTAAATAGAGACCAAACTTCATAAGCTCATCTCCTGTATACGTCTGTTCTTGGATTTGATAAACGGCTGATTCTTGCAGCCCTTTTAGTTTAACCTTTATAAATGGTTTATTGGCGTTTGCTAGAATCTCAAAGAAAAATAGAATAGCTTTTGATTTTTCCTCGTTTACAAAAACCCAAGAGGCATGATTGGATTCAAAAGGACTTAATAACCGATAAAAATCACCAAACTGAAGCAGCTGTCTATTCTTTTTGTACCACTGAAGGTATTCTGCAATTTTGTCAATGTCAACGGATGATTCTTTCTCCAAATCAATCATTAGACCAAAATTGGCTGACATCGCGACTGCTGCTCTCGTATCTAGTGGTGTGATTCTTCCTACTTGATGATTTGGAACAGCGGACAAATGAGCGCAAGTCATGACAGATGGGAAAATTAAGCTATTTCCATATTGAATTTTTAAGCGTTCCACAGCATCTGTATTATCACTTACCCAGCTTTGAGGCATGTAATAGACCATCCCTGGATCAAATCGCCCACCACCACCTGAACAGTTTTCAAAAAGGATCGTAGGATATCGATTGGTTAACTTTTCCAAAAATTCATAGAGCCCCAAAATATAGCGATGGCTCGTTTCCATTTGTTGGTCAGTCTCCCTTAAGACAGAAGCTACCTCTGTCATATTTCGATTCATATCCCATTTAATATAATCAATCGGCACATTATCCAGAATTTGTGTCACTTGACGATAAATTTCTTCCCGAACTTCACTTCGACTGAAATCCAAAACATATTGATTTCGCCCAATTGATGAAGGATAATCGGTCACATGTAAATGCCAATCCGGATGCTGTTCAAACAGTTGACTGTTTTCTGAAATCATTTCTGGCTCAAACCACAAACCAAATTTTAATCCTTCTGCTTGAATTTTTTTTGCGAGCTGTTTTAAGCCGCCAGGAAGTTTTTTCTTATCAACTATCCAGTCTCCTAGAGAAGTTGTATCTGAGTTTCTCCCCTCAAACCAACCATCATCGAGCACAAATAATTCCACACCTAACTTCTGAGCCTTCTGTGTGAACGCAAGCAACTTTTCTTCCGTAAAATCAAAATAAGTAGATTCCCAATTATTAATCAATATTGGCCGTTCTTGATACTTATGAAACCCTCTTGCCAGGCGTTCACGATACAGTTTGTGAAAAGTCGAAGACAAGCTATTTAACCCCTTATTTGAATAGACACAAACCACTTCTGGTGTCTGAAATATCTCGTTTGCACCTAGTTTCCAACTAAAGTTATGATCATTTATCCCAATTAAAACTCTGGTCTGTTCAAAGAAACTGAATTCTGTCGCCATCTTGAAATTCCCACTATAGACAAAGTGAAATCCATAAACCTCGCCAGAATGTTCATTTGCCTCAGGTCTCATCAGAGCCATAAATGGTTGCTGCATGACACTACTTGCCCCACGCTTACTATCAAGCACGTGAACTCCCATAGAAAGTCGGTCTCTCTTTAATTGTTTTTCATTCGCCCATGCTCCGGGAAGCTGTAGTAAATCAAAATTAGCATCTGGTAAATCTAGGCAGCTACTCAAGGCTTTATTTATATAGAGGACTTGATTGCCCATGTTTTGGTATCGTATCGATTTGGTAATCACACTTCTCTTGGCAAAGATGGTATAAGAAAGAACCGCTTTTAACTGACGTTTTGCATCAATCATTGTTATCTCGAGTGTCTCTGCTTCCTCATCGTCTTCAACATAAGTTGCCGGAAGACCATCGAGAGCCTTTTTCCCTTGAAAAATCGTGTGCTCAAGATAGCTGAACCCGACAGCTTTTGTCCCATCGCAAAAGGTAAAGGCACAAATCGATTCTCGATAGTCCCCAGTATCATAGCCTGGAATTTCTTGCAGGGCTGAGTCAAGTGAGAACCCTCTATCTGGCCAGTCTTTCGGATTTGGCGAAAAAGATGAGCGGTCTTTTAGGGGATAAGGCAAACTCTGGGTAAACGCTTGAATCCGTTCACCAAAGTAGGTCTGCAAAAGATACGTCCCTCTATATAGCTCCATAACGTAGCTAATTGATTCGTTGAACAAATGGAATTGTCTCTTATTTTCATCAAAATGAATCGTCATATCATCGTTCCCCTTTACTCTTTTGATCCAGTAGAAGCAATTCCTTGGATAAATTGCTTTTGGAAAATAAAATATAAAATTAACATTGGAATGGTGGCAATGACAGAACCTGCCATTAATTGTGGATAATTGGTGGTATATTGTCCTTGTAGTAGAGCTAGACCTGCAGACAACGGCATTTTATCCGGAGACATATTAATGATCAACGGCCACATTAAATCTTTCCATGAGAACAGTGCTGTAAATATCCCCACCGAAATTAATGGTGCCTTAGCCAAGGGTAGCATCACTCTTACAAACATTTGGCCGTAATTACAGCCGTCTAAAATTGCGGCTTCCTCGATTTCTTCTGGAATCGTCATAAAAAATTGCCGCATTAAAAACGTTCCAAATGTACTGGCAATTCCTGGGATAATTAGAGCGGTTATCGTATTGGCTAAGCCTAATTTTGACATCAATAAATATTGAGGTAAAACAAAAACTTGTCCTGGAACCATCATTGGTAAAAGAACGATTAAAAATAAAATATTCATTCCTTTAATCCGAATTCTGGCAAATGCGTAACCCGCCATTGCACTGAACAGGACTGAAAAGAGCACACGAAAGATAATCATTAACCCTGTGTTTATGAAAAAATGTCCAAATGGGAGTGCTTCCCAAACGCTTTTGTAATTTGCTGTATCAAATTTATTTGGCAGGATGTTTGGCGGAAATTGTAGCGATTCAGATAATGTTTTGAATGATGTTAACACGCTCCATACAAAAGGCAAGAGCATGACAAACGAACCTAAAATTAAACAAATATAGATAACTAATAAACCCTTATTTCTCTGTTTTTTCTTTGGCTTTTGTTTCCTATCTACCGTAGTTGTGGTTACTTTTGTTGCTTCCATTACTCTTCTCCTCGTTTCTATCTAGTTATAGTGAACCCATTTCTTTTGCAGTTTCATTTGGATTGCCGTCCCTATAAAGATTAAAATCAGTAGAAGTACAGCAATTGCCGCCCCATACCCTCGATTATTTGAGTCAAAGGTTTGTTTATAAAACAGATAGACAATGGATTCTGCCGATTTTAAGGCTGGATTCGTTTTATCAATCATCATAAATACTAAATCAAAGACTTGTAGTGCACTCAAAAACGAAGTGGTTACAACAAAAAATAGAGTTGGTGAGAGAAGTGGGACTGTAATGGTGAAGAATTTTTTTATTGGTGTCGCCCCATCTATTTCAGCTGCTTCATAATAGGTTTTAGGGATATCTTGGAGTCCGCCTAAGATAATAATCATGTTATAACCAACGGATGACCAAATCCCGACAATCATGATAGCAAGTAGGACAAATTTAGGATCACCAATCCAATTGGGGCCTTTTATACCAACAAAGGAAAGAAAGTAATTAATTAAGCCAAAGTCAGCATTATACATCCATCGCCAAACCATCGCGACTGCAGTAGGCGCCGTTACAACAGGAATAAAATAAATGAGTCGAAACGCTGACTTAAAACGTATCTTGGTATTTAAAAAGACCGCAGTAAGTAAGGAAAGAATCGTCCCGACTGGAACAGTAATTACTGTATAGATAAATGTATTCGACAAAGAGCGTAAGACGTCGGGGTCTGAAAAAGCTTTTTGATAGTTTGCTAGACCCACCCAACGCGGAATGCCTAAACCTCTAATATTATTAAAACTAAAGTAGATTGTTTGAAGCATTGGCCAAATGTTCATGACAATTATATAGAGAAGTGTTGGTGCAACTAGTATTGTTCCCCATAATAGCTTTTGTTTTTTCATTGATGTCGCTTTCATATTTGTCGTCCCCACTTTCCTGTAGATGATTTTTTATAATAAAAGGTCTGAGGAAAATCTAGTATGATCCTCCTCAAGACTTTCATCTAAACTAACTAATCTACTGTGATTTTCTACTGTGCAAAATAGTCATCAATTTCTGATTGAGCCTTTTGGGCCATTTCCTGACAACCTTTTTCAACGTCTATAGATAGTGAGAAAATTTGGTTTGCATACTCTTGTTCTGTCTCAACCCAAGCAGCTCTTGATGGTGTACTCATTGAAGAGTAGCCATAATCTGCAGCATCTACAAAGACTTTAGCATTAATATCTGGTAAAGAATCTACCCATGGTTGTTGTGTACCCTCTAAAGCTGAAATTGCAGCACCGGATTTTGATTGAATTTTATTGGCTTCATCACCCGCAAGAAATTGTAAAAATTTCCAAGCTTCATCTTCATGTTTGGTATTCGCAGCAATCGCATAACCCATACCGCTAGAAACCGATCCTCTTTGTGTTCCTTTAGGCATCGGTGCAACATCAGCATGTAACCCATCAATAGATAAATATTCATTGGCCATCCATGACCCAGATGTGACCATCGCGGCCTTCCCAGATTCGAAATATTGATCTGCTGTTGTATTAGCAAAATCTGCTGTTGTTGGTGAGTAACCTTTTTCAATAAATGAAACACCATATTTAAGGGCTTCAACTGTTTTGGGATCTCCTAGCATTGTCTTTTTGCCATCTTTGGAAATAAGATCAGAGCCATTTTGCCAAACGAGGTTATACCAGAAGTTTTGTCCATTTGCAGGTGCTAACATGCCATAAATTCCTTTTTCTTTGTTCGTTAACTTTTTCGCCGCATCCATCCAAGTATCCCAAGTCCATGTATCATCAGGGTAGCTGACTCCTGCCGCATCAAATAAATCCTTGTTGTACCATAAGCCAATCGTGCTGAAATCTTTAGGAATCGCATATTGTTTATCCCCGATGTTATACCCACTTGTGATGTATTCTGGGAATTTTGACATATCGATAGCACTGTCTTTAATCTTATCTGTTAAATCGAGCATCGCGCCACCTTCTTCAAATGTATACACTTGATCTGGGTGCATCCAAAAGATATCAGCCATGTTACCACCTGTTGCTGCTGCTTGTAGTTTTGTCCAATATTGATCCCACGGTGTCACTTCTACTTCAACCTTGATCTTAGGATTTTCTTTCGTGAAGGCCTCAGCCATTTTTTCCATTCCTGCTTTTTGATTGGTGTCCCAAATTTGAAATTTTAAGGTCGTTTCCCCAGATGCTGTTCCATCTTTCTTTTGCTGGCCTCCTCCACAGGCACCCAATACGGTTAACGCAAGAAGGCCAATTAATAGGGTTGTTACATTTTTTATTGTTCGATTCATTTTTTTTCCTCTTTTCTAGGTTTGTCTATGTCAAAGGTATAAATGGTGTTAGATTCAAAAAATGTGTTTCCTTTTAAACAGATAGTTCCAAACTCGGGATATTTTCCTGCATCAGGTAGGGCTTGACATTCAATTGCCAGCCCACCATGTTTAATCATTCCTTGTTTTAAGAGAAAGGGATTCTCGTTAAAATGATTGCCTGAATAGAGAACAACTGCCGGTTGATCTGTCTGGATTTTCACCCTTCGACCACTTTTGGGGTCACTCAATAAAATAGGCTCTTTAGAACTTCTCAAAATCCAAGGATGATTCACTCCCCCTTGCTCAATTATGCTTTGCTCTTGACTTTCTATTAATTCAGCAAGTATTTTTGGTTGGTTCAAATCAAAGACGGAATTCTTGACACTTCTGACTGCCCCTGTAGGAATACTTTCAACTGTAATCGGTGTATAAAAATCACTTGCAAGAGAGAGTCTATGCGTTGAGATATCGCTAGTCATAGAACCAGATAAATTAAAATACATATGATTCGTTGGATTAAACAACGTCTCCCTATCTGAATAAGCACGATATTTAATAATCAATTGATTCTCATTTGTTAACGTATAATACGTTTGAATCATTAGATTTCCTGGATAGCCCTCCATCTTATCTGGTAACAATAGGGAAAAAACGACCGTCCCAGCTTCTCTCGTCTTATAAGAACGTGCAACCCAAAATTGATTATCTAGTCCTACAAAACCACCGTGTAAATGATGCGGTGGGTCGTTTTTACTCAAGTCAACCTTTGATGAATCTGAAAGTCTTCCCTCACCATAGCTTATTCTACCAGCTACTCGCCCTACCGTTGCCCCAAAATAACTACGTGTGGCTAAATAATCAGTCGCATCTTTAAAGCCTAAAACGATATTCGCCAATCGACTTTGGCTATCTGGTGTATAAATGCTTAGGACGCTAGCCCCATAATTAGAAAGCTCGACACGGATCTTATTTGAATTGGTTAACGCATAAACTTCTATGGCGGGGCCAACACTTCTAATAATTGTCTCTCTGGAAATTTCCATTTATTTTCACTGCTCTTCATTCTTAATAAAAAGTAAATGTTGTAAAGCACCTTGATAAGCAGGATTTTTACTTAGTATCTTATTAAATATCTCTGTTGCTTTTTGATAATCTGTTAGACCAATATAAGCTAGACCCATTAGATACTCGCAATAAATTTGATTTTTCAAAGATAGATCTTCTTTAAAAACAACCGTTGCTGGCAAGGATACTGCAAAATAATCGTAGGCTACTTCATCATAAAAATGCTTTTCACCATAAGAGAGTAGCTTATGGAAACAAGTTCTGGCCTCCTTTTCCTCCCCTATTTTTTGATGAGCCAACCCTTTATACAGGATTAAATCTGCTGGCTGATCATTGTAGTACATCACACTTTCTGGCTGGTTGCCCCCTTTCGTAGCTAATTGATAATGTTCATTGGCTTTGGTCTGTAATCCTAATCCTTCATAATTTTGACCAAGGTAGAAATGAACAAAATTGTCATGATAGTTGGCTAATTTCCCTTCACCAAGATTACGTGGTCTGTCTAGAGCCGCTAACAAATACTTGTTGGCTGTCTCTAAATCTTCTGTTTGTCGAGCCAATTGAACGAGACTATAAACATATTGTGCAGAAACCTTTCCTTCCCCACCTTCCCAAGGGTGAAACTGTCGATTTTGGATACAAGATAGTGCTTTTTGATAATCTCCATCATTATTTAATAAAGTAATATATTCAACATACAAATCGTCTCTTACCAGAACCGTCTGAAGATGTTTTTCTAGGAAAGTCCGTCTTTCTCGGATAGAAAGCCCTTTTTTCGCTTTTAATAGGTCGAATTCTAGTAGAAGGCGTGCATCCTTGTTGTCTTTAGAAAAGGCATTAGTCATCTTGTCTAACGCACCATCTAAATCATTCCTTTGGTTAAAGTAAGCAAACGCTAAATTCCGATAGACCGTGGGGAATTCAGGGATTTGATGGACGCTTTCTTCCCACAATTCTATCGCTTCTTCATACCTGCGTTTATCATAAAATAAGTTCCCTAAATAGTACTTGGCAAAACCTGTCTCTTCTGGGAACAACTCAATTAACTTAACTAGCACCATTTGTTCACTCAGTTTATTAGGGAAACAGTAATCAGAAGGCACTTTTTCTGCCAATTGAACCTGTGTTCTAGCTTGCTCATTTTCTCCATTACGATGATACAGATACGCAATAAAGTAGTGAATCATTGGTGCCTCATTTGGAAATGCTTGTAAAATCTGTAGGGCACTATCGATATCTCCAAACTGTATATAGTCAACAGCCAATTCTAGATAATTATTTAGGCTCCCACGCATCACTTTTTCCCAAGGCTCTTTACGACCCGTTAAAAGAAACTCTTCAAAATGGGTTGCCAAGTCTAAATAATCAATCGCGTAATTCCTTTTTATCAATGCTTCAACTTTTTTTCCAAGTTTTCTGCTGAGCACTAGTTGTAACCCTCTAGCTTTCATGCTGTGTGCATTTTTGACTAGTGCTTTTTCGATAAACGCTAAAGCTGAATTGTAATTCCCGTTTTGTGCTTCAATACATGCTAATTGATAAAAGCTAGCAGCCTGTGTATCATCACTCCACGTTGCTTTATAAAATGAATCAAAGCTCTCTGAACGTTGGCCTGCACTTAACTGAGCGAGTCCTAAATTAAATAACGGTTCGCCATAATAAGGATTTGGAGACTTCCATGTTTGTTTAGCTACAGCTCTCTTTAAAAATTCAATGCTCTCTTTAAATAAACCACGCTTGTATAAAGAAACCCCATACCCATTATTTAAACGAATATCCGAAGCATCTCGATTTAAGCCTTCCAAATAATAATCCTCGGCGTCTAGTGTAGCATGTCGATATTGTTCTATGTGAGTGGCAGCTAAATACAATTCTTCTGTCGACTTTAAGTCTTTTGGTAAAGCTAAACTTTCCGCTGGATCTGGTAATTCAGGAATCGTTTGTTTTTCTCCCTGATAAGCTACTAGAATTTCTCCTTCTTTACTGACCACTGCAACTTTTACTCGTTCATCAATTGTTTCAATTGATGAGGTGACAGTAAATGTTTGAAAATCAATCGGAGACATTTGGAATTTTTCTGAAAAAATAATTTGATCATCAACTGAGAGATGGATGGAAACATCTGCCATTTTTTGCGTTCCATAACAAGTAAGTACGAGCTGATTGTCTTCTATTTCAATATTTAATGCTGCTTTTATGGTTGCATTTTTTACTCTCCCAACGCCCTTATAAGGCATAAAATATTGTGTAAATGTTTTTTCTTCATAAGGTTTTAACCATGTGAAATCTGGCTGATTATCCGTGAATACTCCTGTCATCAACTCAATATACGGACCATCTTCATCCGTTAAATTTTGATCCCAGGATTGACCAAAGTCACCATTTCCCCATGTCCATTGTTTTTTTCCCGGAGAAATATGATGATCCGCTACATGGAGTAAGCCCGCTTTTTTTTGTTCATCGTAATTACCAATAAAATCATAATCTGAATGGTAAGCCATATAAGAAGTCGGTACCTCCACATTTTTATATCTTGAAATATCAATTCCTTCTGAGTAATCATACTTGTAATACGTGCCCGTAGCGATTGGAAAACTTGAAACTGCCCGTTTTCCGTGATCCATTACTGCATGCACATCTGGTGGAAACACCGAATACGTATGATCATTTACAGGAACTGCAGGATTGGCCCACCATAAAAATGTTTGAGGGGTATCCGTTCGATTGTATAACTTCCCTGTAATTTCAATATATGCTTTGTCAGGATACAAAGTAAATCCCGCCATACCTTTTGTCCCATACATCTGATCAATTTCACTTACATACACCGTTTTACTGCCATCTTCATTATCTACTAGTTTGTACTCAGTTGGCATATACGTACTCGGTCTATGATGTTGTGGCCAGTTGAACTCAATCCCTCCTGAAATCCACGGTCCCACTAAACCAACTAACGCGGGCTTGATTACATGGTTATAATAGACAAAATCGTATTGGTTGGTTTTATCATATGCTCGCTGAATTCGTCCCCCTAATTCTGGTAAAATCATTACCTTCAAATAGGCGTTCTCAATGAAAACTGCATTATATTCTACACCCTCTTTATCATCCATTATTTTTTCTGTAATCGGCAACGGATAAACCTTGCCGCTACTTCCCTGATAGACCCTCTTTTCAAAAAATAACGGATTCTTATCTGGAACTGCCGTTTTATAAGTAGGTATGATTATTTTTTCTTCCCACATGTTCACATTTGTTTCGTTCATCATTCTTCTCCTTTACGTTTCATGCCCTTATATTAAACGCTTTCAGACAATTGGTGAATTGACTTTCCTATTTATTCATGGACTATCTTACTTTTTTGTGAGAAAATTAAAAAGAGGTGAAGCAAATGGATATTAGAAAACGTGAAGGCTTTTCAGGGGAACGACATATAATTGTTCTTCCCACAAGTCGTTATCAAACAATCATCGCAAACTTACCCATCAAAGAAACTTATGTAACAAAAATTGGTTTCTTTCCAAATGCAAAATATCATTATGCTGAACGTTCTTTAGGTGCACAAGAGAATATTTTACTCATTTGTTTGGACGGTGCAGGAACAGTCGAGTTAAATAATGAGGAATCCTACCGGATAAAAGAAAATGAAGCACTTTGCATTCCTAGAAATACCCCTCATCGCTACTTTGCAGATAAATTAGCCCCATGGACTGTTATGTGGATTCATTTTTATACACCAAACACGAAGCTATTCACACAAGATGAAGTAAAAATAATCCCGGTTTTTGGTGCTGACCGTATGCGCCGGATTCAGCATAATTTTTCAGAACTTCTTGAACTAGCTGATCAAGAGGTCTCTTTACCGAACCTACTTAGCAGCGCGAATTATTTACTACTGATTTTGACAGATGTTTTTTTAGCCAAAGAGGAAGTTATCGATAAACAAAACATTTTATTGCAGAAATGCGTCGATTACATGAATCAGAATTACCAGCAGGAGTTAAGTTTAGCTGACCTAGCACGCGTAAGCAATGTCTCTCCTAGTTATTTAAGCGCCATTTTCAAAAAATATACTGAAAAATCGCCCATCGATTTTCTAATTCATATTCGAATAGAAAAAGCCTGTATGTATCTCAAAATGACGGACCTAAAACTCTACCAAATCTCCGATAAGGTTGGTTATCAAGACTCGTTCTATTTCTCTCGATTATTCAAAAAGAATACGGGAAAATCTCCAAAAAAATATCGGGAAGAAATGAACAATATCAATCCATTTCCTTTAAATTAGTCTGGGTGTAAAATAAAAAAACTAACCATAATAGCCACGCGAGATTTAAGATACACACATCGCTGACTTATGATTAGTTTTTTTCTATTTAAGTTATTTATTTCTCTGCCTAAACCTCTTCTATCTTCGCTTTTTGTTGATTGATTTCTTTAAATTTTTGCATATCAAATTTTGGCGTACGATCATAATAATATAAACCATTTTTTTCTTGTTCGACATCATATAGCTGTGTATAACAGAAGCCAAAGATCTTCGGATGGTTTAATAAGACCTCTGTTAACCCACGATATCGCTCAAAAAATTCTTCTTCTGTCTTTGGTTCTTCTCCGTAACCCCAAGAATCTCCAGATTGTTCGGTCGGATCCCACTTAATTCCACCATATTCGCTAACGCAAAATGGTTCGCCATTATATTGCTGACGTGCGTCATGTTCATCCCAGAAAACACCATTCTTTTGTTTTTCTCCAGTAAAGTGCTCTGTAAATACTTGCACATCTTGTGCGTAATCATGCACATCATAGATATCTGTAATCACATGATAATTGCCGCTCGTGTCAATACACGGTCTCGTTTTATCCATACCTTTAGTTGTATGATAAATCATCTCTAATAACTCAGGCTTTTGGCGTCGGTTTTCATAATCCCAAGATTCATTAAACGGACACCATGTGATGATTGCCGGATGATTAAAATCTCGTGCTACAAGACTCGTCCACTCTGGTAGAAAATCAGCCATTGCTGAATACGAAGAAATATCTAAGCCCCAGTTAGCCATCTCTCCCCAAACCATGTAACCTGCCTTGTCACAATGATATAAAAATCGTGGTTCAAAGGCTTTTTCATGTAATCTTGCTCCATTAAACCCTGCATCCAAACTAAGCTGAATATCTCTTTTTAACATCTCGTCATCTGTTGCTGTATAGATACCTTCTGGATAAAATCCCTGATCTAACACGAATCGTTGAAATACGGGTTGCCCATTTAATAAGAATTTGTTGTCTTCTAATACGACTTCTCTAAGACCAAAATAACTTTTTACAACGTCTTCTCCATAAGTTAAGACAACATCATACAAACGTCCGCAACCAACCTCCCACAAATGTATTTCTGAAAGTGCAATTGTTAGAAAACCGTGGGAAGAAATGACTGAATTCGTCTCGCCACAAAGAGCTCCTTCATAATAGACTGCCGCCTTTAATTCGTCACGTCCACTAACTGTCGCTTCAATTGTTACGCTCCCCTCGGATACATTTGGATAAAATTTTGCTTCTTGAATCGAAACTTTTGGTAAAAATTCTAACCAAACTGTCTGCCAAATACCCGTTGTTCGTGTATAATCGCATCCATGAGAATAATATAAGCTACTCTGCTTTCCTTTTGCTTGTCGACCTGTTCGATTATCATCTTCTACATACACCGTCAACGTGTTTTCGCCAACCGTTACAAATGTCGAAATGTCAAATGAAAACGATGAATATCCACCTAGATGTGTCCCAACTAACTGACCATTTATAAAAACTTGACTTGAATAATCGACGGCGCCAAAATGTAAACGAATTTCGCCTTGTAGCTGTTCTTTGGAAATTTGGATCGTTCGTTTGTACCACACAGCAGGCATAAAGTCTGTATATTCAATCCCACTTAATTTACTTTCCGGACAAAACGGTACCAAAATCTCTTGATCAAATGACGCCTTTGTTTGCCAACCTCTTTCTAGTCCAGTTTTCCCAAAGTCAAAGGCAAACGCCCAGGTGCCATTTAGATTTTCCCAATTCTTTCTTTGCCATTGAGGCTGTGGATGTTCTTGTCTTGGTATGTTGTTCATTACTTTCCCTCCATTCACTCTTTACATTTATAGTATACAGTCATATAATTTTAGTTTAAGAGAGAATCCGACTAAAAAAGTGAGGAATACACGCATGAAAGAAATTCTTTACGGCTTTTTACCTGAGCAATTTGAGTTCCCCGAGATTTTTCGAATTGAACTTGCTGGTATTACTTACCCATTTGCTGAATATCGTGTAGAACGTGAACATTCTCAAATCTATAGTATCGAATATGTATTAGCAGGAACGGGTGAAATACAAATTGACGGCAAAGCTTATTCTCCAGAAGCAGGCGATACCTATATTCTCCCAAAAAATCATCATCATCATTATTGGTCGAATAAACAGGAGCCTCTTCATAAGATTTGGATAAATGTCTCTGGAACCCTTTGTGATCATTTATTTGAGGTCTATCATTTGCAGCAACAGTATTTACTAAAATCAATTACCAGTAAAGAAAACTTGGAGTCACTGATTAAAATCTGTCAGGACTATCGTCTCACACCAAAGATGCGTTCAGAAAAAACGTCACGTTTATTCTATCAATTGATTGCAGATATTCATCAACAGGTACGACCAGAAGAAAACAATCCGATTCCGGAACCCATCCAAAAAGCCAAATCTATTTTGGATAATCATCTGCATACAACGCTTTCAATTTCTGAGCTTGCGGCACAAGTCAATCTTTCCGCTTCTCAACTAACCCGTCTATTCAAAGCAACGTTTCAACAAACACCCTATGATTATTTTCTAACAAAAAAGATGGAGATGGCCCGGATTCTTTTGATTGAAACTCGTTTATCCATACAGGAAATTTCAGACCGATTGTCTTTCAGTGATGAGCACTACTTTTCGACACTATTCAAACAAAAAATGAAACAAACCCCTAGCAGCTTAAGAAAATAAAAATAGAATGTATCTAGTAATCACAAAAAAACACGAGAGGCGATTACTCACCGAATCTCGTGTTAATTATATATAAAAATTTGATACCCTTCGCACACTCTTCCAATTAGGACTCACAACAACAACGTGAGTAATTTTTGAATAGTCCATGAATAACCTCGCCCATCTGGAGTAATATTTTTTTTGTCAGCTGTAAGAGCCAGGGGGTTAAAAACACGAGTAGCGCTACTAATGAACAGGCGAAAAAGAAATTAATCCATAAAAATGTTTGCAGCCCTAGTAAGGAAGTTGCAACCACTAAAAATGGTGAGATAATCACAAAACCGTAGCTCAACCACACTGCGTTTAAGAATAGATAAATCAATAAGATACGAATGATTTCTATACTACTATCAAATAAATATATCCCCATTTTTTTCATTTATACTCCCCCAATGTTTAGCCAATTCTTTGTATCCTCAGTATAACAAAAGTCTCACAAACTTGACTCGGCCTAAAGTCTGAAGTTTCCCTATTCATTCAAACCAAACAAAGCTGTCTTAGTCCCAACCTAGACTGGAGTTAACGTTACTAGTGGGATTCCTTGATTCGTATATCCATTTTGGCGAAGTGTGTCAGTGAATTAAAGAGGTAGAGACATCATTTGTAAATTTCTGTCCCAACCTCTTTCCTGAGTCTTTATATTATTAAATGCTAAAATTTTCCAACAAAACTTACGCGTTCTTTCCTGGTTCAGAAGCAATAATGTCTAAATCACCAAACAGTGTCCATTCTTTAATGTCACTTGGGAAAATACAGCTAGCTCCTTTTGTTAATGGATATTCTTTTCCATCAACAACGAGTTGTCCTTCTCCAGAAATAACGGTCATCAACGTATATGGTGCTTGTTTTTTCACTTGTAATTTCCCAGCAACTTGCCATTCATAGACATTAAAAAATTCCGTTTCTAAATAAGTGATGATTGATGAAGCACCTTGGCGAACTTCTTTCATTTGAACCTCTGGAACGCTTGCAGGAACAGTCGTCACATCAATCGATTGTTGAATATGCAATTCACGGGTGTTGCCTTGATCATCTTTACGATCGTAGTCATATACGCGGTAAGTTGTATCCGAGCTTTGTTGTGTTTCCAAAATTAGAATCCCTTTACCGATAGCATGAATCGTACCACTTGGAACATAGAAGAAATCGCCTTTTTTAACGGGTACGCGACGTAATAAATCATCCCAACGACCCTCATGAATCATTTCTGCTAGCTCTTCACGAGTTTTGGCATGGTGTCCGTAAATGATCTCTGCACCAGGTTCTGCATCGATAATGTACCAACATTCTGTTTTCCCTAGCTCACCTTCATGTTTTAAGCCATATTCATCATCAGGATGGACTTGAACAGACAATTCATCCTCGGCATCCAAAATTTTGGTTAATAGTGGAAACACAGGACCCTCTGGATGACCAAATAATTCTTTGTGTGTATCCCAAAGGTCATTTAATTTTTGTCCTTTAAATTCCCCATTCTCAACAATACTAACGCCGTGTGGATGCGCGCTAATTGCCCAATCCTCACCAATTTTGTCATTAGGAATATCAAAGCCAAAAACTGTTTTAAGACGACTGCCTCCCCAAATTTTTTCTTGGAAAACAGGTTTTAAAAATAATGGTTCTTGCATAGTAGAAAACTCCTCTCAATTCATTCTCTGTTATTATATCACTATTTTTTCTTTAGTGTCTTCTCTTTCAGATAAATTGACAGAATTTCATCGCGAATCTTGAGATATTCTGCACGATGGTCAACCGGATGTACCCGATTAGATAAAAAGAGAAATGCTTCACCCATTTTGATATCCAGTAGCATAAAGGTTCCTGTGTAGCCAGTATGAAACAAGAGTGGGTGTTCATCGGTCAAATCCGCCTTTAAATCCCAACCCAGTGATCTGTGTCCCGTTCCTAAAGGTGTTTTATCATTTAACAAATCTAAAATAGTTGCTTCTTGTAAAAATTGTCCGGTAGGTACTTTGCCTAATTGAAGATACATCGTGGCAAACTGAATCAAATCATTAATGTTCGTAAACAAGCCTGCATTCCCTGCATGTTCTGCGAGAACACGCGCTTTCGGATCATGCGTAACACCATGTAATACTTCCCCACTTGCTAATTGTTCAGTCGGTACGATTCTTGTTGACGGTCGTGGTAGGAACAAGCTTTGCATCATATTTAGGGGGCTCAGCACTTCATCTTGAAAAATGTCAATTGCTTCTCCCCAGTAGATTTCCTCTAACATAAACCCTAATAAAATTGTTCCGGCATCTGTATATTTCACCTGTTCCCCAAGATTTTCGCCTGCTTTAAGAGTCAAATAAGCCCGCTTCAATTCTTCCTGATTCAGTTGATCACGATTTTCAATCCAAGTGGTAATATCTGACGTGTGTGTTAACAAATGACGAATCGTAATACGCTCATCTTCAAATGCCAGCAAATAGCGTTTCAAGGGGGCATCCAACTCAATCTTACCATCCTCAAGTAACTTTAAAACGACACTCGTAGTACAAATAACTTTGGTTAGTGAAGCGACATCAAATAGCGCCTCTTCTTCCATTGGATACACCTCTGGAATCAAGCGCGCATTACCTATCACATGGATTTCTTCAATGAGTCCACTTGTTTCTTCAATATCCTTGTCTGACTGTTTGTCTGAATCACGCGCAATAAAAGCAAACACAGCACCGGCAAAGGCACCTTCCTTTTGTTTGTCGCGAATAATTTGTTGCGTTTGAGGGTACATCTTTGTGCCTCCTATCAAAAATTAGAGGTTGGGACAGTAGCGTTTCACTCCGAGAACCGGGTAGGTACTGTGCAACATCAACTCATGCTTCGTTGTGTTTTACAGCACCGGGTAGGTACTGTGCAACATCAACTCATGCTTCGTTGTGTTTTACAGCAATAAGAACCTTCAACTCTAGCATGTCTCATGCGTAGAAGTTGTTGAGAGCGGAACGCAGTCCACCAATTCTAAAGGTGTTCCATCTTTAGAAATTGATGGGGCGGAGTGAAGACCTTCAACTCTAGCATGTCCCATGCGTAGAAGTTGTTGAGAGCGGAACAACGTGAAGATGGAGTTGCTTCTGTGCCCACCGTTTATTGTGATAATAGGAGCATGGGACAGAACTTTTTGAGTTATGTCCCATGCTCCTATTCCATTCTATTTGTTCAAATAATCAATCGTCACTTATTTTCTGACGAACCACCATTCAATTCCAGCAGCGTCATAAATCGTCAAAATTGATTTTTTCTTATCAATGAAAAAGTCTTGTTTTAGTGCAACTAAATGCTCTTCAATCATTGTCATACTTTCTTCACTCACATGGAATTTCAGAAAGTCTAACCCAAGCACAGAGTCCGTTGGCAAATCAATCGTGCCACCTGTCGCTTCATTTAATCCAACATGAAATTCACCTTCATGTAAAACTAAAATGCCATTGTTTTCATTCTTCACATCTAGTCCTAAAATATCACCTAAGAATTCACGTTGACTTTCTAAATTACTGACATTCAAATGAACACGATCAAACCTTGAACCCGCAGCCAATACAGCCGTCACTTCATCTGCTTTCTTTAATAGGCTTTCTTCATCTAAAGGTTCAGCATGTTCAACAGCAACTGGTTGATCCGCTACGTAATAGATACCCAATTCGTTCCCTTCAGGATCCTCCATCAAAATACCTAAACGTCCTTCGTCTTCAAGTGCTCCTGAAATTGGATAATCGGCTTTTCGAATACGAGACAAAACATTCGCCATTTCCGCTTCACTTGGAACCGTTAATGATAATCTGTGTAGTTTCTTAATTTCCCCAGTATGCTCAGCGGCTCTTGGACTTTCCTCCAAAAGAAGCACCTCACTGCCAGCTTCTTCTGTCCCCATAATCGCTAGTTCATTTTCTTCACCCTTTAATGCAAAACCGATTACTTCTTTATAAAAACGAATCATCGCATCGCGGTCTTTAATACGGATGGCAACGCTCTTCAAATAAGTTGTTTTTTCAAAACCAAAATCACTCATTTTTCTTTTTCCCCCTCTATGTCAAATTTTATTGTACTCATCATCTTGGATTCTCGCAAGTGTTATCCTTAAACAAAATAGAAAAAAACACGTATTCTGCAAAAAAATGGGGCATTTTTACAGACTACGTGTCTTATTTCATCTTTTTTTCAATTGATTACGCGACATCTTCTGAAAATTGACTATTGTATAAGTCAGCATAGAAGCCATTTTTAGCCATCAATTCATCATGATTTCCTGTTTCCACAATTGATCCATGGTTCATCACGATAATATTGTCGGCATCTCTAATCGTTGAAAGTCTGTGCGCCACAACAAAGCTTGTTCTATTTTCCAATAAACGATTCATCGCACGTTGAATTAATACTTCTGTTCGTGTATCGACACTTGAAGTTGCTTCATCCAAGATTAAAACATCTGGATTGGCTAAGAAAGCACGGGCAATTGTAATTAACTGGCGTTGGCCTTGAGAAATGTTACTAGCGTCTTCATTTAAGACCGTATCATATCCTTCTGGTAACTTACGCACAAAATCATCTACGTGTGCGGCTTTGGCTGCCCGAACAATTTGTTCTTTTGTCGCAGTCTCATTTCCGTATTTGATGTTGTCATAAATCGACCCTGTAAATAACCATGTATCTTGAAGAACCATTGAGAAATGCGCACGTAATTCATCACGACTTAAGTCACGCGTATCTTTTCCTTCATATTTGATACTTCCCCCACTGACATCATAGAAACGTTCCAAGAGGTTAATTAGGGTTGTTTTCCCAGCTCCTGTTGGCCCTACGATAGCAACCATTTCACCAGGCTTGACATCTAAAGTAAAGTCCTCCATCAGTAATTGATCTTTCGAATAACCAAATTGAACATGATCAAATTGAACTTTATAAGGGGTATTTTCAACTAGAGGAATTCCAGAAGCTGTATCACTCATCTCTTCTTCATCTAATACTTCAAAGACACGTTCGGCAGAAGCAACTGTTGATTGAATGGTATTCATCAAACTAGCAATTTGTGTGATTGGTTGCGAAAATTGACTCGTATATTGTAAGAAGGCTTGTACATCCCCTAGACTCATATTTCCGTTAGCGACTTTGACCCCACCTAGAACAGCGACAAATACGTAGCCCAAGTTCTTAACAAAGTTCATCAAAGGCATAATCATCGCTGAAATAAATTGCGCTTTCCAACCTGATTCATAGAGTTTTTCATTTTCTACTTCAAAGGCATCTTGATTGGCCTCTTCATGGTTAAAACTTTTAACCACCATGTGCCCACCGTAACTCTCCTCTACTTGGTCATTCAAAAGCCCCAAACTTTTTTGTTGATTCGCAAAGTAAGTTTGTGATTTTGGTGCAACAATCATAACTACGACCAAACTCAAAGGAACCGTCGCCAATGCAATTAATGTTAACTGTGGAGAAATTGAAAGCATCATGCATAAGACACCCACAAAAGTTACAACACTTGTAATCAACTGTGTTAAATTTTGCTGTAGCGTCCCTGCGATATTATCCATATCATTAATCGCACGCGACATAATGTCCCCGTTACTGTGTGTATCATAGTAAGCAATTGGGACTTTATTCATCTTCTCTTCAAGCTCCCGTCGCATTGAATAAACAGTCCGTTGTGAAACACGCGTCATAATGAACTGTTGTAAGAAGTTAAAGAGTGCCGAAACTAAATACATCGCAATAACTGTTAAGAGGATTTCTCCCACTTTATCAAAATCAATTGGGAAACTAGAGATTTTTTGGCCGGCTTTCATTTGAGCCACGCCCTTCATAACCCCACTGAAAATCTCAGTGGTTGCTTTCCCTAAAATTTTGGGTGTTTGAATCTGGAAGATAACCGCAGCAATTGCTAATACTAACACAGCAAGGATGGCATAAATTTTATTCGACATGTATTGAAATAAACGTCTGATTGTGCCCCAGAAATTCTTGGCTTTTGGTCCCTTAGCCCCAATGTTACGGCCTGGGCCTCCACCCATTGGTCTAGCAGGCTGCGTGTGTTTGTCTTTACTCATTTGGTCCATCCTCCTCTCTAATTTGAGAACGAACAATTTCTTGATAAGTTTCGTTGTTCGCCATTAATTCTTCATGTGTTCCTTTACCCACAAGTTTTCCTTCATCTAATACCAAAATTGTATCAGCATCCATCACTGTACTTACTCGTTGTGCAACTAAAACAACAATCGCGTCTTGCACATCTGATTTTAATGCGGCACGTAATTTCGCATCCGTCTTAAAGTCTAACGCTGAGAATGAATCATCAAAGATATAGACATCCGCTTGTTTCACTAAAGAGCGAGCAATGGCCAGACGTTGGCGTTGTCCACCAGAGAAGTTACCTCCACCTTGCTCAACATAACTATCTAAGCCCTGTTCCATCTCAGAAACAAACTCCTTAGCTTGAGCAATCTCTAACGCTTTCCAGATTTCTTCATCCGTTGCATTAGGTGCTCCATATTGCATATTTTCACGAATGGTTCCCATAAATAGAACGGCTTTTTGTGGGACTACACCTAAGGCTTCTCGTAAATTAGCTTGAGTAACATTGGCATTACTTAACCCATTGATCAAAATCGAGCCACTCTCAATATCATAAAACCGCGGAATTAAGTTGACCAAGGTTGTTTTACCCGAACCGGTTCCACCGATAATTGCCACCACTTCTCCCGATTTAGCAGAAAAATCAATATCCTCAAGAGCTAAGTTTTCTGCTCCATGATACCGATAATTAACATGATCAAAAACAAGAGTGGCCTCTTTTCCTTTAAGAGAAAGCTTCTCAGGTTTTGGCACATCAATGATATCTGGATCAAGTTCTAACACCTCATTAATCCGGTCAGCTGAAGCTTGTGCACGAGGAACCATAACAAAAATCATCGCCAACATCATAAAACTCATTAGTATTTGCATTGCATACGTCATAAAGGCGATTAAATTACCGACTTCTAGTGTCATCTCAGAAATATAATGTCCACCAAACCAAGTAATTGCAATGTTGGTTCCACTCATAATTAACGTCATCAACGGAATCATTAACGAAACAATCGTATTTACCTTGATGGCTGTCTGCGTGTAATCTTTATTGGCCTCATCAAACCGTTTTTCTTCATAGTTTGTTTTTCCAAATGCCCGAATCACGCGGACACCTGTTAGACCTTCACGAAAAACTAAGTTCAAGCGGTCCGTTTTCTTTTGCATACTTTTAAATAACGGTACCGCAAAATACATGATCCCACCGACCAAAACGGCCATAATTGGTAGGACATATAAGAAAATTTGTGTGAGTTTTGGATCCTTGCTGTAGGCAAGAAAACTAGCGCCAATTAATGTAATCGGTGCATTAATCATCATTCGCAAAAACATTTGTGTCACCATTTGAATTTGTGTCACGTCATTTGTAGTTCGAGTGATTAATGAAGCTGTCCCAAATTTATCAAATTGATTATTTGATAAATGTTCGACCTTACTATAGACATCGCTTCTCAACTCACGACCTAGTTTTTGTGATTCTCTTGTAGCAAAGAAGGTATTCCCAATGGCTGCAATAATACTGATAATTGAAAAACCAATCATGACAAATCCTGTTTGCCAAATGTAATCGATATCGCCCTTTGCTACCCCTTTATCGATGATATTGGAAGTTAATGTTGGCAGATATAAATCGGCTAATACTTGAACAATCATAAAAATTACGGCCATGATTGCTGAAACTAATGAAACACGCTTGATTATTTTTACCATTTACTTACCTTCTTTCTGTCGCATCGCACCATCACGAAGCCAACCAATTTTTAACTGAAAATCTTGAACGACTAAATCCGTTGAATACTCTGGATCTTTAGCCAAATGTTTGTACCCATTTACAACCGTGGAAAAGCCTGCATGCATCATTAATTGAATCAATAAATCGAACTCCCGAGCATCCTTTACCCGAAGCAAATCCATATTAATCATCTCAACTAACTGGTGATGTGCTGCCTCCTTTTCCTCCTCTTTAGGACACTGTTTCTCTTTCCTCATTTTAGCGAAATCAACAATCATTCGTTTGGATGCACGATAATCCATGTTCATAAATAGATGACGATAAAAAGAAGAATTTTCACCAATTAACGTCTCTCGAATAATTTTCGAGAAATAATTCTCAAAGCCTTGAAACAAATCCCCATTTGCTTTTTTTACGGCCTCTTCCATCTCTTTTTTGCTATCTTGTCGTAATAAGTCAAAGTAATAGAAATAAAGGTCTTCTTTATTTTCAAAATACTGATAAAAGCTCCTCCTTGGAATTTCTGCAAGCTTCACAATGTTGGCAATAGAAGCTTCATTTAAAGGAGCCCTCGAGAACTCAATACGTGCAGCTTCCAACAATCGTTCTTGTTTCTCAGCAGGTAAATGAAAAAAAGTATGAGTTGGCATAATATCCTCCTATCTTTATCTATTTCGCTATAATGACACTCCGTCATATGACACCTTGTCATTATAGCACCTTGGGGCAAAAAATCAAGGAGTTTACATGATATTTTCATAAGAAATTTTAACCCTTGTATTTTGGTAGGAAATGGCGGTTAACCAACGATTCTCTCCACTATCACATAAAAAAAGAAACCGACCATTTCACAAATTGATTTAGAAAATATATTGTCAAAAAAGTGACAGAATACTCTCTAAATCCTAGGTATATGATATTTTATAAATCCTCGAGTCAAAAAACTTGCCAACAGTTACTTACTTTTAGTAAACTAGTGAAGGTTAAAAAATCAAATTTAAAGGAGATTTATTTTTATGTCAAAATTATTAGTTGTTAAAGCTCATCCATTATCTGCTGAGGAATCTCGTTCAGTGAAGACATTGGAGACTTTTTTAGCCTCTTACAAAGAGACTAACCCTACCGATGAAGTAACTGTATTAGATTTATACAATGACTTTATCCCAGAAATTGACAAAGATATATTAACAGGATGGAATGCTTTACGCTCTGGAATTGCCTTTGAAGACTTAACAGCCGAGCAACAAAAGAAAATTGCTCGCTTTAATGAGCTTACTGAACAATTTTTAGCGACTGATAAGGTTGTTATCGCGAATGCTATGTGGAATCTAAATGTTCCAACTCGTTTAAAAGCTTGGATTGACACAATTAACGTAGCTGGAAAAACATTCCGTTATACAGAAGAAGGACCAAAACCTTTAGTTGAAGGTAAAAAGGCGTTACACATCCAATCAAATGGTGGGTTTTATGAAGCACAAGACGCTTCTTCACAATATGTGAAAGGAATCTTAAACTTCATCGGTGTGGACCAAGTAGAACAAGTATTCATCGAGGGAATTGACCACTTCCCGGATCGCGCGGAAGAATTATTAGGTACTGCCTTAACAACAGCAACCGAATTAGGAAAAACTTTCTAATTCCGACTCACCGTTTATTCAGAGACTAAAAGCCAGGGACATAACTCAAAAAGTTATGCTCCTGGCTCTTCTTTTCATTTAAAAGTGAAAGATGTCAGATCTTTTTTAGTAAGAGAGAAGCGATTGTAGCGCACAAAACAGCCTCAAACAATTTCTTCTTTCCCATTTAGATTTGCTTATTCCAACTTATCTCCAGCAGAATTCTCATAATTAGCAAAAATAGTAGGTAAAATACAATCACTAAGTAAGCTTGCAAATTCATTTTTATCAAGTATGAAACGATCAATAATATCAGAGAAACGCATCCAGTAACCAGCCACACCTTCCCAAAGTAGCGATTTGAAAATTGAATATATTCTTTTTTTCTGTCTTTTCGAAAAAGAATAGAAATATCTTTCCACGCAAGATTTGGAGTAAACAGTGAAAGACTACCAAAAAAACCAATAAGTGTAAAACCCAATAATACAAACTGTGTCTGATTCATTTTTCATTCCTCCTCAGATAAATTATATTATGCTGAAACGATTAACTCAAATAAAGACGCAAGTAAATGCATCTATAGTATGAATTTAAAGCAGTGAAGTTAAGGTAATTCACCCGATTTCCTCAGTCTAAAGAAAACCCCTAAATAAAACAAAAAGAGTTGCATCATTAAACCTAGCTAATAGATGCAACTCTCATTTCATTCAATTTGACTTAACCTGGATCTTGTTCTTCTGCATGTTCTTCTTCATAAAGATTAGAAACGTCTTTGTACCACTCAAAGATATGCGTAATGATTACTTTAGCTGCCGCGTAGACAGGAATTCCTAACATTACTCCAACGATGCCAAACAATTTACCTGAAGTAAGTAGGACTAAAAGAATCGTCACCGGATGAATAGATAATTGGCTTCCTAGAACTAATGGCGAAATAAAACGTCCTTCAATCGTTTGTTCAATAACAAACAACACCAGCACCTTGACTAACATCACAGGTCCCGCAACCAAACCTAAGAAAATCGCTGGAACCATCGCCAAAAATGAACCTAGATAAGGAATTAAGTTTAAGAAGCCTGCTGCGATTCCTAAGGTTACGGCATAATCCAAGCCAATAACCCAGAAACCGATGATAAACATCACAGCTACTGCGAAGGCCACCGTCAGCTGACCACGAATATAAGAAGAAACTTGGTCGTTCATCTCTTTTAGAACCTTCAATGTTGGTTTGCGCATTTTTGTTGGCATAAATTTTACGAAATAAGGAGCCAACTGCTTCCCATCTTTTAATAAGTAGAACAAAATGAACGGCATCGTGATGACTGCAACTAAAATAGTTGCTACTGCTCCAACAAAGTTTCCAACACCTTGAACAGTAACTTTAGATACGCTTTGAATAATCTCACCTAAAGAACTCGTCAAACGATTGGTAACTTGTTCCGCTTGATCTTTAAACTGGGCTAACCAAGGACTACTTAAAATCTCATCCATCTTAGTGTTCATTGTGTCTAAATAACTCGGTAAATTGGTGGTGAAGCTTACAATCTGATCTTGAATTTGTGGGATAATCACAACCATTCCCCAGACAATTAAACCGACAACTAAAATAAACAGGGCAATAATCGTATAAATTCGATTGATCCCACGCTTCTCGAAATAATCAACTACTGGATTCATTAAATAATAGAGAATCCCTGCCAATACAATCGGTAATCCGACAATCGCTAAGAACTGTCCTACTGGCTCAAGCAGATACGATACTTTGGTAAACAATAAGACAATCAGCAATACTAATAAAATGACTAATAACGAAGTAACTGCTTGATTATTTAAAAACCACTTCCAAAACCAGGACAATGGTCGCTGTTGTTGTTTTTTTTCTTCTTGCATTCCTACCTCCTACAGATAAACAATTTCAGTATTTTTTTTAAACGCCGGAATCACATGAGGCGTTAAATAAACACCATTCACAATTTGATTTTCTTCTGGAACCTCATCAAAAACCAATGTCAGGTGACCAATCGCTTGTAAATTTTGATTCGCTGTATTGCCTACGTATTGAATAGTATACTCAGCCCCATCAAAAAGAATCTTCCCAGAAATTTTCAAATCAGTCGGTGTTTCCTCTCTGATTTTTTGAATAACCGAATATTTTCTTAAGGCAGGTGTTGCTGTTTCACCAAACAAAATCACGATTGGTTCACTCTCGCTCAATGCTTGACTGCCAATTTCACTTACAATTGCTTTCATTTCCAACATCGCTCCTCATTTTTTAAATGATATAAATATTATAACATACTCAGTTTTTTTAAAAACCCATGAACAACTTTCTATGGTAAAATATAAAGGAAACTAAAGAATTGGAGGCTATACTAAATGTTAGAAAATCTATTATTAGGAACCTATACTCGTCGTGTCAGTGAAGGAGTCTACTCTATCACTTTGGATACAGAAAAAGGTGAATTGCAGAATCTTGCTTTAGCAACAAAAGAAGACAGCCCAACTTATGTAACAAGAAGTCAGGCTAAGAGAGTCTACACGATTACTTCTATCGATGGAAAAGGTGGCGCTAGTGCTTATACGCCTGAGTTTGAATTTTTAAATGCGGTCACAGAAGAAGGCGCTCCCTTATGTTATGTGGCGGTTGATGAAACGCGTCAACTTCTTTATGGTGCAAACTATCATAAAGGTGAGGTTAATGTGTATCGCATTTTAGAAAACGGCTCAATTGAAGCTTCTGATAGTGTTTATCACGTGGAAGCTACTGGCCCTCATGCCAATCAAGATAAACCTCACGTTCATTATACAGATTTAACACCAGATAACCGCTTGGCTGTCTGCGATCTTGGAACAGATGGCGTCTACACATATGATGTCTCTGAAGACGGTAAACTGACAAAAGTTGCTATTTACCAAGCAGAACCTGGAACCGGCCCTCGTCATTTAGCTTTCCATCCAAATGGCAAAATAGCTTACTTATTTGGCGAATTAGACAGCACTGTTACGGTTTTAGCCTATGACGCAACAAATGGTACGTTTACCAAACTTCAAAAGCTTTCGACATTACCAGAAGACTTTGCCGAGTTTAATGGAGGCGCTGCGATTCGTGTATCAACTGATGGTCGTTTCCTTTATGCTTCTAATCGTGGGCATAACTCAATCGCGGTCTACGAAATTAATGAAGAAGGACAAGAAATTTCATTGATTCAACTTATCTCGACGGAAGGCGACTTTCCTCGTGACTTTAACTTGAACCCGTCTAATGAATTCCTTGTCTGCGCAAACCAAAACACAGATAATCTAACTCTTTACCGTAGAAATGCAAAAAACGGCAAACTTGAGATGATTCAAAAAGATATCTTCGCTCCTGAATGTGTCTGCGTTTATTTTGAAAAATAAAACTTAAAAATGGATAAAAGCCATCAATTAACTGAGGTGCGGTTGTTTGGACTCGCACCTCAGTTTTTTGTATCCCACATGGAAATTCGTTTTTATGTAGTTATTATTTTTCTTCTCTTCCATCTTTGATTATACTTAGCCTAAGGAGGGAGATTTCTATGTTAAAAAAAGAACCAAGCCAACAGTTAGTCAGTGACCTATCGAATCTATACAACAAATGTTTACCCGTGTATGAACTGGTAACAAGCAGACACTATGATGAGACACGTGTCCTGCTCAACATGAGCGAACTATTTACGATGTATAATGTATCTAAGCTTTTTTATGGGGTTCATCCTGAGATTCAAAAAAAAGAAATTGAAGCCTTTTATCTCTCTTTTGATGAATTTTATTCCGAATTAAAATTAGTTATCTTCCATGAAGATGATGCAACAGGTAAACTGTATAACAAACTCTCTACGATGAAAGAACTGTTTGAAGAGTTGACTGCGTCTAACAATGTCTTATAATGGAAGGTAAAGAGATAGAGAGGTGTTTTCATGGATCAACAAGCTGTTTTAGAACGCTTGAAAGAAGAACTCAATCTACCGTTCTTTAACGGAACGATTGAAGAAAAGATGTATACCGAGGAAGAATATCAACAAATCAAGAAAGACCTACTTCAATATTTTGATGACTACGTCCGAAATGTTGAAAATTAATTTAGCGAAACTAAGTCATTGGTTCGAACAGCCGATTACTTAGTTTTTTGTTTAGATTTAATATTAAATAACAAATAATATTCTCCCCTTCTTCGTAAGCCGAATGATAAAAAGGTTCGTTTAATAAAAATCATCTTGTTTTTTTATGAGAATATACAAAAAAACCATCGGGTGGTTAAGCCGATGGAAAAAGGAGTAATTACTCTTAGAAAGAGTAAAAATGAAAAATAAAAAGGTTGTTTTTGGTTATGAATTAATCATACTTCATTTTTATTCAATTGTCTAAACAAAACCTTCTATTTTAAATTAAATAACTCTCATTTTGTTATAAACTATTTTTTCAATAGTAAATTAGTCATTCTTTGGATTGAAAAGGCAATTTCATCTGTTGAAATATCTTGTTTTTCTTCAGCAGCATCAAAAGCTGCTTTATCAATTTCCTCTGAACGAATACTTTGTAACATCTCTTCGCAGCCTGCTACATAATTCAGATAAGACCTTTCAAACTTCTTATGGATACCCATTACCATCGCTGGCGGACGAAGTGTACTAATTTTTTTTGACATTTCACGATATTTATCTGTACCCTCTTCAAATAGTACACGAATATCAGCTAATTCCTCTTGAGATAGGCTATCTGTTTTCTTTTCATCCAAAGCTGTCCGAATTTTTTCATAGCTCGGATTCATTTCTTCTCCTATTTTTTCTGTGTCAGTCACAATATCATTAATCGTTTGTACATAAAATCCTAAATTTGGTCGCAAAAAAATCCCTACTTTCTATCATACTATCTCTATTTTATACTGTTTTTCCTCCATCTGACAAGCTTACAATAAAAATATTCATTATTCTGTTAGAAATCAGCCGAGAAGTGAGGAATTATCTATAATATAGGATAAAAAATATTAAACAGAGTTAGCTTCGCTCCAAAGACTTGATGCCACGATACCAAAGAGCCTATTAACTAAACTTTAGCTGCACGCGTTCGATAGTTGGTACCATCAGATAAGTAAGATAGAATGTTTGATCAGAAAGATGTTGAAACTGCAGTCTTGTTAAGTAACGATCCAAAACGCCATACAAGAAGGTTACCTTTTTTTGGCTATTCGGTGCAACGGTTGAATCAAGCTGCTCCCCGTTCAGCTCGGTTGTCGCAATGAGATCCACGCCATTCGTGTAGTTATTATTCATTGTCAACATCGCGTTAGTTAAGCTAAATTTTTCAGCTTCAATAGTTGATTTATTTTTAATAACTATATCTACAGCAACCAGATATTCCTCTAATCCTATTTCTTTTACATGATTATATGAAGATGGCACCTTTTTTTTCACTTCGTCAGGAGATAACAATGTGGATTTTTCGATAACAAACGATAGATTATTTGTTTTTGGAACAGATAGTTCTTTTTTCATTTGATGGATAGTTTCAACAGGTGTCGAGTATTTTGAGTTAACCCTCACGACAAGAAATGTCCAAAAACAGATTATCATCATCCCAATCAACAAAAAGAATAGGATCAGCCCTTTAGTTTTTATTTGCATTATGCTTGCCCTCGTTCTGCTGTGTAATGATCTTCCCAGCCTTCATCTCAATAATTTCATCTGACAGAAAATCCAATTCCTCTTTATCATGTGAGGCGACAATGATAAGTGCTCCTTCATTCTTTCTAAGTGTCAACAAATCCAATACCTTTTTTGAAGATTCTTCGTCTAAAGCGTTTATCGGTTCATCTAATAAAATAAGTTTCGGACTTTCCATGAGTGCACTAATAATCCCTATCTTTTGTTTCATACCAAGAGAGTAATGTTTAACTTTCTTTTTATCCCGCCAGTCCAAATCAAAGTAAGTCATTAAGTCCATAATCACTTGGTCTTCAATTTCATTCTTGATAGAAGCCAAATTTTTCAAGTTTTTAAACCCTGAATAAGACTGAATAAAGCCTGGGTTCTCAATTAATATTCCAACACTTTCAGGAAACGAGAAATCTTTTCCTAACTCCTTTTTATCAATCATTATTCTTCCATTCGTTGGGAATATCAAGCCACATAGTAATCGTAATAGCATAGTTTTTCCTGCACCATTCTTCCCTCTGAGGCCGTAAATTCGGCCACTCTCAAAGGACAATGAGATATTTGTTAAGATGGGGGTCTGCTTTATAACCTTCGACACTTCTTCAACACTAATTTCCATACGTGCTTCCTTCTTTCTGTTAATTTAGATAATCCCAATGCTCCACTTTTTTCATTCCTACAATAAATAAACCGATGAATGAACAGATAATCATTAACAGGCCAACACCGTTTGACACCCCCTCACCCGCAGCTATCCTCGTCTTCAATAACATCAAATAATTCCCTAAAAATAACGGTGAGGTAAAGAAAGTGGAAAGAATCAAATAACCAATACATAGGAGATAGCTGATACTTGCATAAAAAAAATACATGAGTGTCACTTCCAAAAGTCCCACAACAAAACAAACAAGGAGTGGAAAAACAATTGCTTGAATAAAAAAATAAGTTCCTGACACTGGTATGTGACGATGTAAAAATATATGAAGAAATTGTTTCGTGGGTTCTATGGAAAGATTGCCACCCATAACGAAGGTACACAGTGTAGCTGTTAAGACTATTAAACAAAAATGACCTATTATTGTACTACAAGTTAGCTGTACTTGATAACACCAGTAGGTCACTCGTTTTTTCAAAACGAAAAGCATCCAATAATCATATGTGCTAGAAAAAGATAAGGAAATCCTAAGTAAAACAAACAATAAATAGATATATAAGCTTACCCACAACAGCGGGAGCTTAAATACCTGCGAAGGATCGAATGCAGTTATTGGATTGATTCCAAGTGAAATATAACCTAAAATATCTCCTAGAGAAAACTCTGATGCTGTTGATTCTTTAAAAAAGAATAGAAAACACATAAAAGTCAAAAGTGAGGTACCTATATAATACGGAACATGCCGTAATTGTTGATGGGCAGTTAAATGATTAATCTTCTTTCCCATAAAACTCCTTTCTAGTAACAACCCTCGAATTAGAGATACCGAAACTAGCCATAAAAATTAGAATAATTTCAGCAATCAAATTTAAGGATAGATGTTTTAGGTCATTCATTTCACCATAGTTTAGAAATGTACTGGAAAATACTGGTAGAAATGACATCCCCGAGAATAATAGTACGCTTAAAAGTGAAAATACCAATTTCTCACTCAGCCAATAGATAAATAAAGAGGCAATGCTCAATAAAATAACTTTCAACCAAAGATCCACCATTACGATTATTAAAACAAAAGGAAAACTAGTTTCTACTGTAATTCCGATTTGATAAAATGAATAGCTTGTTACCGAGGTCCAATTGATAGACTCTGTTACAAATGGTTGTGTAAGAAAATAAGCTATTCCAACAGATAGGGCGATCCAGATAAGACTGATAATTCTTACCCACCTCATTTGCTTTGACCAAATTTTTTGTCTTTTTATCTGGGCAACAATCAACTGTGGATGAAAATCATGAATAATTAATAGAGAAAAAATTAACAAATAAGGAACGGTGACTACTAACACAAGTATATAGGGTTGTTCTAGTAGGAGGAAACTATCCGCCAATGAAAACTCAATTAAACTGTGTTGTGCATGATTAATATAAAAATAGATAGTTCCACCTTCACCTAGAACCAAAAAAAGAATAGTCACTAAAATAATCCAAATAAATTGTTGTGACCTATGCAGATAATAGGACATTGACAAATGGCTCGAATTCATGAATGCAGCTCCCCTTTTATCCCTATCAATAGATACGTAGCACCCGAAGAAATCCCTAATACAGCCATTTCTATAAGCAACCACAAAATAGAGATTTTCGCTTGATCAGGATACAAAAATTTTTGTGGACTCAAGTACGAGCAATCAAACAAATCTAAGAGCATGGTTATGAATACTAGGCATAAGAAGGGCAATGTTAGAATAATAAACGAGTAGTCTGAAACAAAAGTAACCAATAAACAAAGAGTTGCATAAATCCCTGAAAAAATAAAAATGAATTGCCAAAATATACTTAAGTAGACGAACGGATGAGAATAAAACATGCCAGACAATGTACTATTCCCTAACACACCAAAGTGAGAGCTTTCTGGAAATGGCTTAGTCGCAGGAAAAATAGTTAACATCACTAAAAAGTTACTTATCAAGGGCAGAATAACTGCCAATCCACCTGAAATAAAAGTTGCTACCCATTTAGCAACATAATAGTTTTTTCTCTTTGTTCTTACAAAAATAGCTTTCACGTAACCATCTCGCTCGTCCGATCGATAGGAACTACCAAAAGGAAGCGCTGCTAACAAAGGTAAAATCAAGAAGAATAAAAATCCGTGAACGAGCATGCTATCCCCACCAATCCACGCTCCCCAAAGATAGTCTGGTGCTGTCATAAAATTTTTTCCTGTTAAAGAATATAAATCGAGCGTATTACCTACCTTTAGATACATTGGTATTTGAGAAAGGCAGATGAATAGACCTATTAACAGAGCAGCCAGCATCTTTTTATTAAGTAGCGCACGTGATAACTCAATTTGCATCATTTTTTTCATGCCATTCATCCTTAATAGTCAACTTTATTTTTTTTAGCAATTCAGGTTCACTAGTCACATTAGTTGTTAAATCTGGCAATATATAGACATTATTCTTTATTTCGTTATATTCTTTTTCAGTCAATATATATCCTATATAAATAGTTTTTTCTTCTCCCGATGTAAAAGAAACATGGAAACTATCATAATTTGAAGCATCAAGTGTTGTATCCGTGACTGAGATGTCCGTCAAACTAAATAGCTCCCCTTCTTTTATCGTATGAAGACTAATATTGGATAAAGGGAAGACATAGGTGTCTGTTCCCGTATATTTGATTGATAACCCTACCTCTAGATACAGATGATTATCTAAGAAGGTATTATTCTCATCCACTGCCACATTGTTTTCAACATAGTCAACTGGATTAACTTTGTTCAAATGATTCAGCTTCTTTGAGACCTTAGCTGATAATACTTTAAATTCACAATTTTCGTTTGTTACTGTTTGACCTTGCCTGACCGTTTTTGTCTTATCCTTTTTTGTCTCTACAGAATTATTTGGTGGTGTTCTTTTAACAATTTTTGAGAAATCCGAACCAGATGTAGGAAAAATATCTGATTTAGAAATTAACAAGCCTAACAGACAAACAACAAGAATGCAAAATATGAGGCCTGTTATAATATTCTTCTTCACATAAGAACCTCCTAGAAATCTTAAAATTACAAAACTAGTCGATGAACAAGAGACCAACGATTGCTATTCACCTATACACTGTCAGGACTCCACAAGAAACTTATCCAAGTCTTATCATGAACTGAAGATGAATAAACCAAGACGCCATAACGATAGTGCATTTCAAATACCTTTTGATAAACCAAACGAAACTGACCGACAGGAACACGTGGTGTCCCTTGACTAATCCCCTCTGTCCAATATTGATTCCCTCCATTACTAGCAGCTCCAGTAACATAGATATCTTTAGTTGAGTTATCATTATAAGCATACATAGAAGATGGATCTTGTTTTGCTCTAGGATTAGTTACATAATCACCACCATCTCCATTTGTCCAACGCGAAACCCTGACATCCCCATGATTATTTGCTGAGACGTATGCTGTACCTGTTATATTCAAACCAACTAACATGACCATTGCAACAAACAACTTCACTATTAATCGATTATTCTTTTTCAATTTCTTAGGCCTCTTTCAATATTTTGACAATTCATCGACTATACAAAATATAGAACAAGAAAGCGCTTAACGACAGTTTGCAATTGAAAGAAAAGCCCGCTTTTCGAAGCTAATTATTTCTTCAGATAATATAAATCATTATAATTGGTATTTTTCTTAAAATATGAATAATAAAAAAAGAGGAATCGAGATATGATCTGGTTTAGGTAAAATATAACGATTGTATGTTACTTTTTTATATTATTTAAGATTTTATTAAGTTGAGTAATAACAAGGTTTCTTACGCAAATCAATTTCCCCTGTATGTCAGAATTATCAAACAGAGCCTAAAAATCCATCTGTTGAAATCTAATTAATTACTTCGAGACTCACAAATATATTCCACAAAAAAAGTGATAGAACTCTCCTACAAAAAGAGTTCTACCACTTAAAATGTATTTTTATATTTCGTTAATTCGTTCTTATTTTTTCAAGCCCAAACGTTGGAAGAATTTGACAATCTCAACAATTGGAATGATTGAAATAGAAGCGCCTAGTACGATTCCCCATTGGTAACCATCTAGATGAGAAACACGGAAGATATCGTTTAAGCCTGGAACTAAGATGATGACAGCCATTAAGGCAAATGACAGTAGAATTGCCCAGTTGAAGGCTTTGTTTCTGAAAGGTCCCACTTTGAATAGTGATTCATGAATAGACTTCACGTTAAATGCGTGGAATAGCTGCATTAAGCCTAATGTTGCAAAACACATTGTCAAAGCATCTGCGTGGATTGCATCGTATCCTGCATGTACCGGCCATTGAATTGCTGACCAATAAACAAACAACGTAATGCCACCTTCAAGAATCCCTTGATAGATAATACTACTGAAGACACCACCAGAGAACAGATTTGAATTACGTCCACGTGGTTTGTGGCTCATCAAGTCTTTTTCAGCAGGCTCCATACCTAAAGCAATCGCTGGGAAGGTATCTGTTACTAAGTTAATCCACAATAAGTGAATAGGTAATAACGTATCCCAAGCAAGCAATGTTGCGATAAAGAGTGTCAATACTTCCCCTAAGTTTGCGGCCAATAAGTATTGAACGGTTTTTTGAATATTTGAGAAGACTTTACGTCCTTCTTCAACAGCTACGACGATTGTTGCAAAGTTATCATCGGCAAGAACCATGTCAGAAGCGCCTTTAGAAACCTCTGTCCCTGTAATCCCCATACCGATACCGATATCTGCTTGTTTCAAGGCTGGCGCATCGTTTACACCATCCCCTGTCATCGCAACAACTTTTCCTTCTTTTTGCCAAGCTTTTACAATACGAACTTTATGTTCTGGTGAAACTCGTGCATAAACAGAATACTCGTGCACTCGTTTAGCAAATTCTTCATCAGACATTTCGTTTAACTCAGCACCTGTTAAAACAGCATCATCGTCGCCAGCTTTAATGATTCCTAATCGAGCAGCAATCGCTTCAGCTGTATCACGGTGATCCCCTGTAATCATAATTGGGCGAATACCGGCTTCTTTAGCTACACGTACTGCATCTGCAGCTTCTTTACGTTCTGGGTCAATCATTCCGACTAAACCAGCAAAAGTTAAATCATTTTCTAGCACTTCACTTGTAACATCAGTTGGAACAGCATCAATCACTTTATACGCCATACCTAACACACGTAGCGCTTGTTTGGCCATATCTGTATTGTTTGTTAAAATGTCATTTTTATCTGAATCAGACATTTCTGTTTCTTTGCCATCTAATAAAACGCGTGTTGCTTTTTGTAAAAGAACATCAGGCGCACCTTTTACAGCAACTAAGAATTTTCCATCTTTTAACTGGTGAACAGTTGACATTAATTTACGTTCAGAATCAAACGGTAATTCTGCCACACGAGGTTCTTCAGCTACTTTATCAGTCACATTAAAACCATGGTCCAAGCCAAATTGAATCAACGCTGTTTCTGTTGGGTCACCAATTAAGCTTCCATCTTGAGCAAATTTGGTATCATTACTGTAATTCATAATCTTAAGTGCCATGTTGTCAGTTGAAATATCTGAGCTTGCACTTACTTGTTTGTTATCGGTATATAATTTTTCAACAGTCATTTGGTTTAACGTCAAGGTTCCTGTTTTATCTGAAGCGATAATATCAGTACTTCCTAGTGTTTCAACCGCTGGCAATTTACGAATCACTGAGTTACGTTTTGCCATAACTTGTGTTCCTAAAGCCAAAATAATTGTTACGATAGCCGGTAATCCTTCTGGAATCGCTGCTACTGCAAGTGAAATTGATGTTAATAACATATCTACAGGTGATGTATTGTTAACAAAAATTCCAACAAAGAACATAATCACGGCAATTACGATAATCGCCAAAGTTAAGAATTTACCTAATTGGTTTAAGTTATTTTTCAGTGGTGTTTCAGTTTCGTCAGCTTGTGCTAACATTCCAGCAATCTTACCAACTTCCGTGTTCATACCTGTGTTGACAACAACACCTTTTCCACGTCCATAAGTTACATTACTATTTGAGTAGGCCATATTGATACGGTCGCCAATCCCAATATCTGAACCATCTAAGGTTCCTAATTCTTTTTCAACGGGCACTGATTCCCCTGTTAAAGCAGCTTCCTCAATTTTAAGAGAACGAACCTCAATCAAACGCATATCTGCTGGAACAACATCTCCGGCTTCAAGTAAAACGATGTCCCCTGGAACTAACTCGTCACTTTTAACAGATAATGTATGACCATCACGTAATACGTTGGCATTCGGTGTTGACATCTCTTTTAATGCCTCAATTGCTTGTTCTGCTTTTGATTCCTGAATAACCCCCATCACCGCATTGATGATAACTACCAACATGATGATACTTGCATCAACCACTTCGTGAGAAACAATTGCTGAAATAATCGCTGCCGCAATTAAAACGATAATCATTAAATCTTTGAATTGTTCAAAGAATTTAACGAGCATACTCTTTTTCTTGCCTTCATCAAGCTCATTTGGACCATATTCACCTAAACGCTTTTTGGCCTCTGATCCACTAAGCCCCTCCTGTGAAGTGTTTAACTCAGAAAGTACGGTCTCTTCTGTCTGACCGTAAAATGCATGAGTTAATTGTTGTTTCTTCTCTTCTGACATTTTCTTCCTCCTCATTTTTCAGCTCTACAAGTCTATTCTAACGAATCCCAGAAAAAAAGGAAAAAAAATAGACTTGTGTATGCTTAATAGACATACATAAGTCTCACTGTTTAAGACAACACCAGAAATTTCTTTCAGGGTTGGTGATGTTGCCACAGCATGTTGCTGCCAGTTACTCCCTCATGAATCATTACCCTATCAGTATACAATGACTCAAGTAATAGAGCAATGGTTTTTCGCAATTTTCATGTTTTTTTACTGCTTATACATCAAAAAGCCAATTTTTCGCTTGACAACAAGCTTCATGTTATTTTTTCTTAGAAAAGTTTGTTCTCTAGAATTGTTTTTCGGCACAAAAAAAGTGAGGAATACGAGCCTCCTCACTTCTACTTTTTATCAGACAGTCAATTGATTGGCTGTTTTCTTATTGGTGTTTGTTCAACAAACGCTTAGACTACTTGTTTCTATAGAAGAGTCGTCAATTCAGAACGAGCCTGTTTTTGAGTCAGTCCAAAAATCTTGACCCTGTCCTTGTTCCATTCCCATGATAAACTTTTCTCTGATATCTGAATAATCGATTGCTAGCTTGCCCACTAGCTGTTTGATTTCCTCACGCTTGGTCTTTTTATCGACCGGACAAGGATTAAAAATTACTGGTAACTCTTCTCTCTTAACAAACCGAATGATTTCTTTCTCCTCCAAATACAGCATCGGTCGAATCAACGTAATATCAGTTTTGGAAAGATAACTTTTAGGCTCAAAGCTATTCATTTTCCCATGAAATAGGAAATTCATAAAATACGTTTCAATCGCATCATCAAGATGGTGCCCTAATGCCACTTTTGTGCAGCCTAATTCTTTTGCTCTGGCGTAGAGATAACCGCGCCTTAATTTGGCACATAAAGAACAGGGTGATTTTTCTTCACGAATGTCAAACACAACCTGAGCGATATTAGTATCCACCACATCTAGAGAATATCCTAACTCTTCAACAAATCTTTGCATTGGAGTGATATCCATATCAAAGCCCATTGCTAAACTAATCGGAACAATTTCAAAATCAAAGCCCAGGCGTTTCTGCTTTCTAATGGTATCAAGGAAATATAACAGACTCGTGCTATCTTTTCCACCACTCATTCCAATCGCTACTCGATCCCCTGGTTGTATCATCTCGTGATTTAATACTGCTCGACGAATCGGATTATAATAATGTTGATTATCTTTTTTTATAAAACTCATACTTTACTCCTTAAAAAAATTTTCAGCTAGACTGTATTGTTTTCCAGCAACAATATCATATTGAATGAGCTGGTAATCCTCATAAGCAGTCGCTTCTTTTGTGGACTGACTAATTTCTTTAACCCACTGCCCATTTTGATAATATAGATTTCTTTCAAAGGCAGGAAGTTCTTTTTGAACTGTCGTGAGCAGCTGATAAAAGCCTGTCGTTGGCTGATTACTTTGTTCCATCAAGTCACTAGCAAAATAAAAGGGACTCGTGACGGCTGTATGCGTATCTGAATTCGTCAAATTTCCTGTGTTATCATACATCAAAAATTGTGTTTCATGAAGAGTGCTCTCTTCATTTTCTGCTTGCACTTCTTCCGAATAAATTCCTGGCAAATGATCCCCCCAAAAGACCACCAATGTTTGGCGTTTGATGTTCTTCAAATTAATTAAAAACTCTTTTAAAGCTTGACTACTGTAAGAAACATCTTGCAGATAATTTTTCAAAGAATCCATATTCCCTTGCCCTGTCGCATCATAATCAAGCGTTGTATATTTGCCATTATAAGGCATATGCGTTTGCATCGTCACCAAGTGAACAAATTGCGGGGTATAGTCATCGTTTAAGATATCCATCACTTCTCTATAGGCTGAGCTATCAGAAATATAGGCATTATTCTCTAGTTTATCTGTGTAAACCATGGTATCTTCATCCAAAAATTTATCAAAGCCCATCACTTCATACACATCTTTTCGTTTATACATTGAGGTATTGTACGGATGAATAGCCGTCGTATCATACTCTCGCTCTTGTAAAACAGAGACTAATGAAGGGATTTCTGACATCTTCGGTACTAACATGGTATAGGGTGTTGTCATCTGTGGATTCATTAATTCCATTGAAAACCCAGTCAAGGCTTCAAACTCGATATTGGCTGTCCCACCGCCATAGTTTTGTGAAAGCATGTTGCCGCTATAGGTTTGATTAGCCATATCATAGTAGTCTGCTAAAGGACTGCCGCTAATTGTCAATCCGTTCAAGCGAGCGGGATCAGAAAAACTTTCGCTCATAATGTAAACAATGTTGGGTGCTTCTTTACTTCGCGTTTCGTTCAGACTCTCTGCTTCTTTTTGATATTTTTTGGTAATCTCTAAAATTTTCTCTTTGGAGTAGCCCTCAGGTTTATCCATCGCTTCTACTTTTAAATTATATAAAAAGCCACCGATAAAACCCGTATTATAGTAATTCATCTTCTGACTATAAGGAATCCATAGGGCCGTTTTGTTGTACTCCTTGCGTAACAAATTGTTTGGATTGTTGAAGTTGCTGATATAAGCAAACAACGAAATCGACAAAATAAAAAGAACACCACGAATCACTTGGAAACGACGAGGTTTTCTGAAGCTCTTATAAATCCCCCAGACAAATAAAGCCAACACAAGGACCGCTAAAATCAGAATAAAAATAAATGGTCCTGTGCCGGTCATTTCTTTTAATAACCCAAGCTCCGTAATCATCTTTAAGTCATCCGGATAGATGGGCTCCTGTCTCAAGGTCATCTTCATATAATCTGCGTAGCCCAAAATGCCAATAATCAAACTATATAAAATCGCGCCAAAACTTATAGATCCGGCAAGACTAATTAAAAACAGTCCTAGGATAGCCAGAACCAAACAGCCTAAAAAGAATTTTTCTGCATGCCAAGAAAAAGCAAATTTGAATGCTAAGTCCCAGGAAAGATTATTTTGACACCATTGAAGATAGAGATTACTCCCAATTAGTAAAGCAAGTAACAAGATAGCAATCAGCGGATAAGTAATTCGTTTATCCTTAATCAATTTGTGGATGGTATTTTTCACGAAAGTTCTCCTTCATTTCTATTCTTAGAAAGAATTTTTAACGTATTACTTTTTATTGTAGTCTTTGCCTTTTTGATTGTAAAGCTCCTTTGTGACGCCTTATCGAATTTGAATTCAGATGATTTTATTGTAGTTTAACTAATTGCTATAAGGAAACAACCTAAGACAACAATCAATTAGATGCTCTTTTCTACAAGAGTCGCTACTCTATTGTCTAACTTATATAACTTTTCTTCACTCAAAAAGAGAGCCTGGCTAGCCAAACTCTCCTCATCGTTATTCCTTCCAGAAGGTGTCAAACACGCTAATCGGCAAATGCCGTTTATGTTGTGTTTTGTGCCACCAAGCTTCAATTTTCGCTTGCGCATCTGCAGAAACTACCTTACCTTCAAGATAATCATCAATCTCATCATAGGTGACACCCAATGCTACTTCATCAGCGATTAATGGCTTATCGTCCTCTAAATCTGCTGTTGGAATTTTTAGATACAACTCTTCAGGTGCACCCAAAGCTTTTAATAAAGCTTTGCCTTGTCGTTTGTTTAAGCGGAATAATGGTAACACATCTGCGCCGCCATCACCAAACTTCGTAAAGAACCCCGTAATGTTTTCCGCTGCATGGTCCGTTCCAATTACCGCACCTTTTCTATCACCAGCGACTGCATATTGTGTAATCATCCGTTGTCGCGCTTTGATATTGCCCTTATTAAAATCACTGACTTGAACACTAGCCTCCGCCAATGAAGCGACCTGTGCATCAACGGCTGGCTTAATATCCACCTTTAAACGAACATCTGCTTGAATAAAATCCAAGGCCATTTTTGCATCTACTTCATCCGCTTGTGTTCCATACGGTAAACGTACCGCTACAAACTGATAGTCCGCATCTCCTGTCTCTTGACGCATCTCACTCATCGCCAGCTCAGCTAAACGCCCTGCTAAAGTTGAATCTTGTCCACCACTGATTCCTAAGACAAACGATTTTAAGAATGGATATTTTTTTAAATAAGCTTTCAAAAATTCAACACTTCGACGAATCTCTTGTTCTGGGTCAATCACCGGTTGAACGCCTAATTCTTTGATAATCTCTTGTTGTAAGCTCATCCTTAACTTCCTCCTAGTCAACAATGTAGCTGCGTGCTACTTCTTGACGAATTTGTTCCATAATTTTCATTTTGTGATTCCAACAATCTGTCGACAGATCGACTGGATATTTCTGCGGATTCAAGTCACGCTTATATTCTTCCCAAAGAGAATCCAAACAATCTCGTGAATACTCTTTAATTTCCTCTAATGACGGCAACTCGTAAACAAGCTTTCCTTCATGATAAATCTCTTGTAAGACAGGACGCGCAGAAAAATCTTTAACTGTCTTATTAATAAAGGTATGAACTGGATGGAACATAAATATTTCTGCTTCCTCACGAGGATCCTCATCCCACAAAGTTACATAATCCCCTTCAGACTTACCATCTGAGTTTCGAGTGATTCGCCAAACCTGTTTTTTCCCAGGCGTTGTAACTTTTTCGGCGTTACTTGAAAGCTTAATTGTATCCACCATTTCACCAGCTTCATTTTCAATCGAAACAAGCTTAAAGACTGCTCCTAACGCTGGCTGATCATAGGCTGTGATTAGTTTGGTCCCAACGCCCCAAACATCAATCTTGGCTTTTTGCATTTTTAAGTTCAAAATAGTATTTTCATCTAAATCATTTGAAGCAAAAACTTTCGCCTCTGTAAAACCGGCTTCATCAAGCTGCTCACGGACTTTTTTGGAAATATAGGCCATATCGCCACTATCAATTCGAACGCCAAGAAAGTTGATTTGATCGCCAAACTCTTTGGCCACTCGAATCGCAGTGGGCACGCCTGACTTTAATGTGTCGTAGGTATCCACCAAAAAGACACAATCTTTATGCGTCTTCGCATAAGCGACAAAGGCATCATAGTCATTTCCGTATGATTGGACCAATGAATGCGCATGTGTTCCACTAGCTGGAATACCAAAAACCTTTGCTGCACGAACATTACTCGTTGCATCGGCTCCACCAATATAGGCTGCTCTAGTTCCCCAAATAGCGGCATCAAATTCTTGCGCCCGACGCGTCCCAAATTCCAAAAGAGGATCTTCTCCAATCACGGATTTGATACGTGCTGCTTTAGTCGCAATCAAGGTTTGGAAATTCACGGCATTTAATAGTGCTGTTTCCACCAATTGGCAATGAGCTAACGGCCCTTCAATTTGAATAATCGGTTCATTATTAAAAACCAGTTCGCCTTCTTTGGCTGAACGAACCGTACAAGCAAATTTGAAATTTCTCAAGTAATCAATAAACCCATCTGAGTAGCCTTCAACTTCTTTTAAATAAGCTAAATCCGATTCAGAAAAATGTAAATTCTCCAAGTATTCAATTAAGCGCTCTAGCCCAGCAAAAACCGCATAACCATGCTTAAACGGCATTTCTCTAAAGTAACACTCAAACACCGCATGCAAATCTGCACGGCCCAGCTCCCAATACGTTTGCATCATATTAATCTGATACAAATCCGTATGTAATGTTAGGCTATCATCGACATAGACTTTTTCCATCTTCTTGCTCCTCTTTTATATGAAACAGATACGTTCAATTTATTTATCCCCTATTATAACAAAAAAACAGAAATGAAAAAGGAAATCGCTCGTATTTATGATAATTTGTTCATTATTGTACATACTTTAGCTATATTCAGCCAGAACCCTAAAAACGCCCGATACCTTCATTCGTAGAAAGTATCGAGCGTTTATCTCTATTTGATTCAAAAACAAGTTATTTTGCTTATTCGTTGTTTTTATTTAGAATCTCTTCAAATATAAATTTCCCGACGCCGCCTTCTTCACAGCTTGGAGCTATTCGATGACTCTTTTCTTTCACTCGGTCCGTAGCATTTTCAACTGCTACGGCAACATCCACCACTTCAAGCATTGCTAAATCATTTTCGCCATCACCTAAACCATAGCTTGTGACATCAGAAAACTTCTTCAAATACGACTGAATCGCAGCCCCTTTTGTACTTAAGGGATTAACGATTTCTAGTGTTTTTACGTAAGACTCAAAAACGTACGTATCTGCACTGCTTAATTTCTCTCTTAATAACTGATGTTTTTCTTCACTTGCTTCCATTAACTCAACCTTGACGATTACTCGCTCAGGGTGCTCCTCCAAGAAAGTCGCAATGTCTGATACATGATGGCAATCTTTTTCAAAATAGTTTGTTTTGAAGTCCATCAGCATCGTCCCTTTATCTCCCATGAACGTCATACTCTCGCGTAACTCTTGAAGATTCTGACGATAGTTATCAATAGGCTGCATCAATACTTCATCATCCGTATGAATAAAATAAAGAATATTTAACTCATCCAATATAGGAAGCATTTTCTTTAAAGTGGGTAAAGAAAGACAATTACGATAGGTTGCTTTCTTCCCTATCTCTTTCAAACCAGCACCGTTCCCAAAAATGACGTCACAATCTAACCCCAGTTCTTTTTGTAACGGCTCAACTAATCCATACCCCCGTCCGGTGACAAAGACAAAATGATCTCCACGTTTTTGTAGCTCTGTTACCGCATCAATATTTATTTGAGGTACAGGTGCCCCCATCCCTTGAAATGTCCCATCAATATCTGCAAATACAATATTCATAACTAACCCCTTTCATTTTGTCTTCAAATCAAGTATAACATAAGTAGTCTTTAAGCAATTTAACTTTTTTTACAAAATAACTTGACCTTCTCGTTACGTGAAGGCTTATGATAGATTTTGTCAGGGGGAGAATAATTATGGAATATACAATCAAAAAAATAGCGCATTTATCTGGTGTTAGTGCACGAACACTTAGATACTATGACGAACTAGGGTTATTAAAACCTAAGCGAGTCAATTCTTCAGGGTATCGTATTTACGGTGAAGAAGAAATTGACCGCCTACAACAAATCCTTTTCTATCGTTCCCTTGATATGAAGCTGGAAGAAATAAAAAACATTTTAGATCAACCAGACTTTCAAATTGCGACTGCTTTAGAGGAGCATCACAGACGACTACTTGAAAAAAGATCTGCAATTGATGCCTTGCTCTATACAGTAGAACAGACTTTACGTTACCAAAAAGGAGAGATTCAGATGTCAAACAAAGACAAATTTGAAGCATTTAAACAAGAACAGTTACGGAAAAATGAAGCAGCTTATGGAAAAGAAATTCGTGAAAAATACGGTGAGCAAACGGTCGTTACATCGAACAAAAAGTTTGCCAATCTAACAGAAGAACAATTTAAAGAAATGAACGATACGGAGGAAGCACTCTTTGAAGCGCTAAGTGAGTTGATTACAGCTGAGGGAAAAGATGTTGCTTTACAAAAAAAAGTTGCTCAACTACACAAACAATGGTTGTCTTACTCATGGCCTGAGTACTCACTAGAGGCGCACAAAGGCCTTGCTGAGACGTACTTAGCCGACGAACGTTTTGCCGCATACTATAATGGACAAGTCGGTGAAAATGCCACTAATTATTTAGTTGAAGCGATTAAGAATCAAAAATAAATTTGGAAAAGGCTCGATAGTTTTCTAGTAGAAATAAGGTTGGGACAGAAGTGTTTAATTCCGAGAACCGGGTAGGTACTGTGCAACATCAACTCTAGCATGTCTCATGCGTAGAAGTTGTTGAGAGCAGATGGAGTCCCTTCTGTGCCCACCGTTTATTCGGGTAATAGGAGCATGGGGCATAACTTTTTGATGGAAGAAATCATGGATGCGGCCTTGCTACTTTTGTCTCATGAAAGGTGCTGGAAAAACTATTACCAATGGTTTTCTTACACCTCGACATTATATAATCCCTTTTCAGTTAAAAAAAGCTAGACACAAATCATGTCTAGCTGAGGGACTTTCTATTTGATTTAATGATGCTTCGTTTGTGCGGCAAGCTTTTTGCCTAGAGCCACTTTTTTAGTATTTTGCTAGCTCCTGCGCCTGAATGTAGGTCAACATTTTCAGACGTCCTGGATGCGTTGTTTGACTCCATTGTGTAATCATTTGAGCAAATGTTTCAATCCGTTTGTTTGAATCGCGAGCATTATAATAATTGGTCACCGTGCTATCATACTCTACCAACTGTTCCGAAACGTTTTCCCATTTAGGATACGTATTTTCAAAATGAACGAGTTTTTCTGGAAGACGTGGTTTTTGCTGAGGCTCTTGATCAGGGTAACCTAATGCAATCCCTAGAACAGGTACAACTAATGGCGGTAATTCCAAAAGCTGAGTCAGTTCATCTACTTGATTGAGAATACTTCCCAGTAAAACACCGCCTAATCCTAAACTTTCAGCAGCCACAACAATATTTTGAGCGGCTAAGATAGCATCTGTCGCCCCAATCAAAAACTTATCAAACGAAGAAAAAATGTCGGTTGACTCTCCTGACTCTTCAACGATCTTTGCATTTCTTGCTTGGTCTGATAGCAAAATAAAAAGATGCCCCGCCTCGGCTATATACGGCTGTCTACCAATCTCAGCTATTCTCTTTTTCTTTTTTTCGTCTGTTATACTCATAATGGTATACGATTGCGCGTAATTACTGGTAGCCGTATGTTGGGCAACTTCCACCAACTGTGAAACTGTCGTCTCGTCCAATTCTTTGTCCTTAAATTTACGAATTGTTTTGTGTTTTAGTTGTAGTTCAATGACTGAATTCATTTTTCAGCACTCCTTTTTTAGCAATTGTATTGTACTTACCAGCCAATTATATTATCATCTACCTATAAAATATGTTGCCTACGCAACGTAGGAGGAAAAGTCATGATGCCTTATTCAACTCTAACAAACACCAATCTTTTTGCCCGTCTAACCCTCTCAGAAATTGAAGCCTTGCTCACACGCATGAATGCTGAACAAAAAGTTTACCAAAAAGGCGAGACTATTGTGTATGAACAAGAAGAAGTGCACGAATTAGGGATTATAATGAGCGGCACGGCCTTAAGCAGCAAATTAAATATCCTTGGCAAAGAAATCATCGTAACGTTCCATCATGCAGGTGGCTATTCAGCTTTATTAACTGCCTTGAGCATCGAACGAAAATGTCCGATGACAATCCGTGCTGTTGAACCTTTGACAATGCTTTGTATTCCGAGAGAAAAACTCTTTAGTTACTACCCAGAAATTGAGTCCGCTCATCGTCTGTTTTTATCTAATTTGTTTGATAGCGTCTCAGAAAGAGCCTTGGAACTCCATGATCGAAACGATTGTTTAATCATGCCAACTGTTCGAGAAAAAGTCTTAACCTTCCTCTCAAGAATAGCCAAAGAACAACAATCAAATGCCTTTCTTATCCCGTTTAACAGAGAAGAAATGGCCCAATATTTAGACGTTGATAGAAGTGCACTTTCAAGGGAACTCAGTACGATGCAAAAAGCAGGGATTATCAGTTATCACAAAAATTCTTTTGAAATCAACTCAACCATGAGTCTCAGTGACTGAAAAGATACCCTATACAATTATTTAACGAATCAGTTGCGTGTTTATTCCTGTTAATAATTTGATAAAACAGCTTATCTACTATTGATTTGAGGTATGGCGTTCAATAAACAATCAGTTGCGTTGCCTGAGCAACAGACTTCCCGTTCGTTTTTTTCTACAATGAACCGAACTTATTGAAATTTAACAAGATTTCGAAATGGAAGGTGAATGAAATGATCTATATCAAACGGACGGCTATTTATTTGATTGGTTTTAATTTATTAATAGTAGGAATCTCTTTTCTGATTACAAGTACTTATGGTCAAAGTGCATGGGACGGTGTCTATGTCGCATTCAGCAAAAAAGCCCAGATTCCTGTCGGCCTAGCAACAATTCTAACTGCTTCATTGATTCTGGTCGTCTGTTACCTCTTAACCAACGACTGGCACGTCTTTTTATCGCTGATTACTAGTCTCATCCAAAGTCTCCTCATTGACTTTTATTTAACGCTCGTCAAAAATAGTTGGCCTAGTGAAACACCCATCGTACGGATTATTCTATTTATTACTGGAATTGTCCTAATGTCGATTGGTATTTCTATTTATATTCAAGCAAAGTATCCAACCAATCATGTAGATTGTTTGATGCTCAGTCTTGCCCGGCGTTTTTCATTAAATCTCAGAACGTCAAAATTCGTTGGTGACTCAATCGCGATTGTCTTGACTCTATTCATCGCTCGACAAATTGCGCTAGGTACCTTCATCGTATTGTTCAGCCTCTCTCCGCTTGTTCAACTTATATCCGATCGACTGGCAAAACCGATTAACCAGTTCATTTATAGTCGTCAGCTGATTTAAATGAGTGTCTCTTTTACGCAGTTCAACAAACAAATAAGAATTTTTGTCGCCTTCTGCAGATGAATGTAATCTGCTATACTAGATTTATTACATAAAAGGATGTGTTGAATCATTTATAAGTTATCAATTAATGCCCCTATACAAAATGAAGAAGTCCCTAAATTACGGATGAAAATTGGTTGAGGCCCACGCTATTCTGATTATCCGCTTTTATTTTCTAGATGTAATTTTTATGCAAGTATTCGAGCAAATGAAACCAATGAGCTCGTGGCTTTTGGTTATATGTGTGGCCCAGGACTTGAGCATGGTTATATAGAAGATGTCATGGTCAGCCCCGAACACCAAGGAAAAGGACTTGGCACTCAACTCATTCAAGCCTTACTAAAAGAAGCCAAGGCACAAGGACTTGAGATTATCACCTTATCTACCGAAGAGGAAACTTATCCGTTTTACCAACAGTTGGGATTTGAATCAGAAGTATCCTGTATCAAGTTTTTGAGTTAAAGAAAATTTTGAGCGCCCAAAATAATTCAGCAATGAGAGGACAAACAATGAGTCAGACCGAAGTCATCACTTTATGCGGTTCGATTAAATTTGAACAAACCTTCAAAAAAGTAGAAATGACCCTTTCTCAAAAAGGGCTAGTTATACTCAGCCCCGTTTTTTTCGAACTAGGAGATAAACCGAAACTTACAGATGAAGAGAAAGAAATTTTAGGAGCTGTCCATCTTAAAAAGATTGATTTAGCGGACGGGATTTTTGTAATCGACGTCGATGGTTATATTGGCGAGAGAACACAACTAGAGATTGTTTATGCAAGACAAAACAAGAAAAAGATTACTTACTATTCTACCGAAAAAACTAGGCTCGGACTCTAACTGTTAGGGGAGAACGAGTGAAATGAAAGGTCAGTCTATTTTGAGTTTCAATTTAGGTTAGGTTTCCAATAAACCATATGTCACCTGTATAGCTGATTATATTAGGAGCCCCCTCGTACGAAAGTGTTTCTTTATATCCTAGAACACTAAAATTTTCTGGAACAAATAAATTTTCCTGCAACTCAAATTTTTTATGACCAGGTAGAGGTGACCACTTTTGATAGTTATCGTTTCTATCAAAAAAAACATTAAAATAATTATCCCCTTTGAATAGAATAATCTGAGAGCTCCATAAATGATTAAGAGTAATTGCAACAACTACTCGGTAAGTCTCTTGATCGATTGGTTTTAACTCACTTAATTGTTGTGCCTTATTGATTAGTAATTGAATACATTGTATCTTAACTTTATTAGGCAGCTTAGGCGAATTAATAAAATTGTAAGTCGTCGGTAAATATAAGTGCCAATAGTCACCATTAATTGTAGGAAACTCCGCTGTATATTTAGCAACATGGTAAAACATTTTATTTAATTTCCGCCTAATTCCTCTGACTTTTTTTGCTCTCATAAAGATTCCTCTTTCAACATATTCTATTAAACTTTTTTACTGTAGTGGGATTTCCGAGTTATTTACTAACAGAAAACTTACTCTATCTTTTTTAGATAGGGAATTGTATTATTGATGTTACACTGTATATAAATAATTATGCCATTGTAATTATATCATGAGCTAACTTACTGATGAGTGATTTATCTGGCTATGCATGTTATTGATGAAATAGTTTCATAGTATAAAATATAGACGCAAATGCTAGGAGGATAGCTACATGTTAAAACCCAACAAACTAAAAAAAGGTGACAAAGTTGCGATTGTTAGCCTATCATCGGGCTTATTGGGTGAGCCCTATATTCGACATAATTTGGAGATTGGAACTAGACGCTTGAAAGAATTTGGTTTGGAGCCTATTTATATGCCTCACGCACTAAAAGGCATTGATTATATTGCCAATCATCCTGAAAAGAGAGCCGAAGATTTGATTGAAGCCTTCCGTGATGACTCAATTAAAGGAATTATCTGCGCAATTGGTGGCGATGATACTTATAAGACACTTCCTTATCTAATGGAGAACAAAGAATTCATTGAGTTAGTAAAAAATAAGCCCAAATTATTTACTGGTTTTTCAGATACCACGGTCAATCACTTCATGTTTTATAAGTTAGGCTTAACAACTTATTATGGCATGGCACTGATCACTGACTTAGGAGAAATTAGCAACCAAATGCTGTCGTACACTGAAAAATATTTCAAGTATTATCTAAAAGATTCAAAAAACTATGGAAAAATTACGCCAAGTGCTATCTGGTATGAAGAAAGAACTGATTTTTCCGCAAAAGCTATTGGTAAGAACAGGATAGCTCATAAAGATCACAAAGGGTATGAGCTATTACAAGGGAAATCAGTTTTTGAAGGAGAACTACTTGGCGGTTGCCTAGATAGTCTTTATGATATGCTTACGCCACATTTTCACCAAGATGAACCAGTCATTATTGAGCGTTATCATCTGTTCCCTACAGCCAATGACTGGCGAGGAAAGCTACTGTTTATTGAGACTTCTGAACTGAAAGAATCGCCAGAAGTAGTAAAAGAAATGCTGCTGGAGCTAAAAAGAAGAGGTTTGTTTCATCAGATTAATGGTATTATTTTTGGAAAACCACAAGATGAGACTTTTTACGAAGAATACAAAGAGGCGTTGATTAAAGTAATCGATAATAAAAATATCCCGATTGTTTGTAACGTGAATTTCGGTCATGCCACCCCTAGATGTGTCTTACCAATTGGAATAAAGGCTCAAGTAGATGTAAACAAACAAGAAATCAAATTTTTGGAGAACCCTTTTAGTGATTAATCAGAGGATGACAGGATATCTCTACATTTGAATCCACGATAAAATAATGCTACAAATCAGTTATTCGGAAGTCTTGAAATAATCCATCGCATTCCACGAAATAAATTCCCTTGTAAGACAGAGTCACCAATCAGACAGGGGAATTTATTTATGAAAAACAGAGCTAAGATCCTCTCATGCTAGCAGAACTACTCCCACTACATCCCTTTTTAAAGCTTTCATGCTTCCTATAATCCCAATATTCTACGTTAGCCCATAATACGATTCAAGATACGACTCTTCAATTGAACAAATTTCTCATCGCTTTTAACTCGATTATCTCTTTCTAAAGCAATACGAGCATAATGAACATCATATGATTCAATAATCGAACCTGGACCACTAGACATAACCAATATCTTTGTTCCTAAAGATAGAGCTTCCTCAATATCATGTGTGATTAAGAAAATAGTCTTATTGTTCTCTAACCAAATTCTACGAAGTAAAGCTTGCATATTAATCCGTGTCAACGCATCTAGCGCACCAAATGGCTCATCCATCAAAAGTAACTCTGGTTCATTTGCTAAAGCTCGAGCCATTGAAACTCGTTGTTTCATTCCACCAGATAGTTCGAATGGATATCGTTTGGCAGCTGATTTCATATCTATTTGCTTTAAAAAATAGTCACTGATTCTATTCCGTTCTTCTTTAGGAACTTTTCGAACCTTTAAGCCATATTCAATATTTTTTTCAACATTCAACCAAGGATATAGTGTCGGTGATTGAAAGACCACGCCTCTATTCCAGCTTGGACTCGTAATCTCCCTGCCTTTCATATAACAACTCCCTGATGTTGGCTTCAAATAACCTGCAATCATCTTTAATAATGTGGTTTTGCCACACCCGGAAGGCCCAACTAGACAAATAAAATCGCCTTGATTAATCGTCAAATCAATAGGTTTTATTGCTTGTATTTGTTCTTCTTTTGATTGATAAACAATTTCTGCTTGGCAAACTTCCAGCAGCTTTTCTATCATTTTTCCACCTTCTAAATTCCTATTGTTTATTTTGAACGATTGATTAGTTTTTCAATATAACTGGAGTTGATAAACTGATGAACCTCTTCTTCACTTGGTACTTCAGAGAGGGACTTTTGTTCTTTCAAAAATTTCGCTGTATCTATAAAAACTTGATGGTATTGACCAGGTTTTTTCATTGTACCAAAATATTTCTCTGATAACTGCTCTTTGGGTGTCAGCCATGTAGAACCTTTCATTTGTGCTAGAGCTTCTTCTGGTTCAATTTCTAAATCTTTAGAGACAATTTTTGATGCAGTCTTAGCATCCTCCCAATACAATTCGCGGCCTTTTGACATTACTGCTAAATAATCAACAACTAGTTCTGGATATTTTGCAGAAAAATCTTTGCGAACTAAATCAATATTTGTTGTCATATAACCTTTTTCTGCCAATTTTTCACTATCAGTCAGTCTTGTTCCAGTCTCCTCTATTTTTGCTAACGTTGGTTGCCACGTATAGGCGGCATCAATATCACCACGTTCCCATGCTGCCACAATCTCTGCTGTTTGCATATCAAGTAGTTGGACATCCTTTTCAATCCCGGCTTCTTGCAAAGCCTTCAATAATGAAAAATGTGCTGTGGAGCTAAAGGGAACAGCCACTTTCTTGTCTTTTAAATCGGCAACCGTTGTAATTTCAGAATCCTTTTGAGCAACTAAAGCTTCATTGCTTCCAAGAACATCGTGAATCCAGATTAATTCAACAGATAGATTTTTAGATAATGCGACTACTCCGTTAGTGTAACCCATTTCTGCAAAATCAATACTCCCAGATGCGAATGCTTGGTTAGCCGCCACACCTGAATCAAAAAAAATAAAATTTGTCTTGATTCCTTTATCTGTAAAATAATCATCAAAGTACCCTTCTGAAATAGCCACCTGTTTATCATTGGGCACTCGAATAATCCCTATGTTGACTTCTTTTGGTAGTCCTGTATCATTGTCTTCTGCTTTTCTCTTGGTATCGCCACATGAAGTCAGTAATAATCCCACCATAACCATTGCAGCAATGATTTTTAATTTATTCATAATACACCTCCACCTCCTTGCGCCTGGGAAAATTAAGAGTGTATTCTCCCAATCTGAATATTTAACCTTTCAACTATTCTTCCCAAAAAACGATTCTTTTTTCAATTTGACGTAGAATAAAGTCCAATAAAACACCTGTGATCCCCATAATTATGATTCCAACAAACATCACATCGCTTTTCAAGTAACGGCTAGCATCTATCACCATCCATCCAATCCCACTAGTGGCAGCAACCATTTCAGCCGCTACCAGTGTTGTATAGGCCACGCCAACAGCTGTTCTAATTCCTGTAAAAATTTGTGGTAAGCATGCTGGAAAAACAATAGTGAAAAAAACTTGTTGCTTGTTTGCACCAAGGGACTCCCCACTTAATACATAGTCTTTGTTTATTCTTGAAACGGCCGAGACACATGATACATAGATTGGGGCAAATGCCGCCAAGAACAATAACGTTATTTTAGACGTGTCATCAATACCTAACCAAAGAATTAATAGTGTATAGTAAGCCAGTGGAGGCAGAGGACGATAAAACTGAACTAATGAATCAATGATTGCTCTAAAGAACACAAAATACCCACTCAACAAACCCAGAGGAACTGCCGTTACAATGGCAAAAAATACAGCAATAAACATTCGATAGAAGCTGTCTACTAGCTGTTTCCACAAAGACATGCCGTTGTAGCCGTGTTTTAGAATATCTATGAATGTGCGCCACGTTTCTTGTGGTGTCGGAACCAACTTAGAATCAATTAAGCGAGTATTCGTTGTAATCCACCAAATTCCAAGCAAGATAACCCAAGTTAATAGAACCATTAAACTAAATTTCTTTTTACTAATTTCTTTCATAGTCATTTCCTTAATGAAAGCAATGGATTAACGCTACTTTCTAAGAGTTTAACTCACCATACAAAAATTGCATGGTGAGCATTTTTTTACATTAAGTCAAAACGATAGTTCGTAACGATTGGTTCACGATTTTTTGTTTGGTCATTAAAGTATTCATACACACTTAGACCCAAAAATGATCCTTGTATGTTCGAGACATTATCAAAGCCAAGCATCCCTAAAGCCCTACACATATTGTAACTGCGTTGGCTAGACAAACAATGCACATACACTGGCTGGTCGTCTGGAATTTCATCTAACCGATCGCGAAATTCACTCATCGGGATATTTACAGCATTTTTGATATGGCCCTCTGCATATTCAGCAGATTCACGACCATCAATAATAAATGCATTGTCTTCGACTAATTGACGAATTTCAGTGACTGGGATTTGTTGATACTCCCCATTTAAAATATTCAACCCAACGAGTGCTGCCATATTGGTAACATCTTTCGCTGTCCCATACTCCGGGGAATAAGATAATTCTACCTCAGCTAAATCTTGTAAATTTCCATTCATTGTAATCATCGTTGCAATAACATCAATTCGTTTATCAACATTTCCTTGACCAATCGCCTGTGCCCCTAAAATTTGACCAGAAGGAACAGCAAAAATTAATTTAAAAAATAATGGTTTAGCATCTGGCATTAAGCCTACTTTATCTTTCGGAATAACATAAGCAGTTTGATAATCTATCCCCTCTGCTTGACATTCTTTTTCATTTAACCCAGTTCGTGCTGCATTTAAATCAAATACTCGGACAACAGAAGAGCCGATAACTCCTTTATTTCGATACGTCCGTCCATAGATATGATCGGCAGCCGCACGCGCTTGTCGCTGAGCCGGCCCAGCCATTGTTAACCGTGTCTTTTTACCTGTTTGCATATGTGTCACTTCGATAGCATCACCAACAGCATAGATATGTTTATCTGATGTCTGATAATGATGATTGACATCTATACCACCAGTTTCTGTAATCTTCAATCCTGATTGCTGGGCTAAGTCTGTTTCTGGAGTAACGCCAATTGCCACTACAACAGCTTTAGCCGGTATTTTTTTACCAGATGCTAAGACAACATGTTCTAGTGTAATTTCAACCACGCTATCTTCAACAATTAAATTGATTTTCTTATCTAAGAGTTCTTTGTGTAAAATTTGAGCCATATCATAATCAAATGGCTTCATTATTTGATTCGTAGCTTCGATTAAACTGATATTCTTCCCCGCTAATTTTAGGTTTTCAGCCACTTCTAATCCAATAAAGCCTCCCCCTACAACAACGATGTCTTCAATCTGTTTTTCATCAATGTATTGTTTGATTGCAACAATATCTGGAACGTTTCGCACAGAAAAGACATTTTCAGCATCAATCCCTTTAATACTGCTTGGCATAATTGCTCGTGCCCCAGGAGATAGAATCAACTCATCGTATGGCTCATCTAAATGCTCACCGGTTTCCCTATTTTTAACTGTTACCGTTTTTTCGTCTTTATTAATAGAAATAACTTCATTATTGACTTTTGCAATAATATTATATTGTTTCTTAAACTGTATCGGGCTCATTAAAACTAAATCATTAGCATCTGGTATCGTGCCACTTAAATGAAATGGTAAACAACAATTTGAAAAAGATACGAACGGACCTCTCTCAAATAGGACAATCTCTGCCAACTCATCCAAACGACGGATACGTGCTGCTGCTGAGGCGCCGCCAGCAACGCCACCAATTACTACAATCTTTTTTGACATATTTTTCCCTCCAAAAGAATAACTTTTTTACGAATCTATTTAATCAGTTTTGACTACAATTTAGGAAGTGTACAAGCTTTGCCTGCAAATACTTTTAATGCGAAAACACCGCCTGAAATCATAGCAATTAAGAAAACCCATCCTGAAATAGAGAATGTACTCATAGCAGAATATAACGCGCCAACGTTACAGCCTTTTGCAAAACGTGCACCGAACCCCATCAATAACCCACCAGCAATAAAATATCCTGCGTCCTTCACTTTAAAATTGAAATTCAATTTAAAACGTCCAGCCAGTAAAAAGGCTAGCAAGGCACCTATAATCAGCCCAAAGTTTCGAATGGTTCCACCATCAAACCAAATGCCGCCTGATATTTCTTGTGACAATTCAACTAGCTTAGTGTTGGTAAAATGTAGCCCAAATGCTTCCCCAACAAACACACTCATTTTAGAAAATGATGACGTAACCCCCCAGGCTTTATGCTGAGTCACTAATATAAATACCCAGATAAAAGCGATTAGTATTCCACCACGCATGAATGTCCAGCGCTCAATAAATAATTTGTGATAGGCCTTTTCAAAGAGTGTGAGTGAGTGATTATTATCTGCTGGCTTTTCAAAATCTTCCCAATCGCCCAGAGGATCATGATAACTTCCCAGAGCCTTTCGTTTAATTTCGTATTTCACAGCAAGAGAGTATAACAAGACTAACCCTAACAGTGATAGCAGTATCGCCGCAAAAAAACCAAAAGTCTCAGGCAAATATACTTGCATTCCAATCTTACCAATTGTTGTTCCATCAACAATTTTGCGAGCTATTTCGCCAGGTGCTGAACCGATGATAAAAAAAATTAAGGTAACAAACGCGCGGCCTTCTCCTTCCCCTAAATCTGTCAAAGTTCCAGAAGCACAGCCCCCAGAAAAAATCATTCCGATTCCAAAACATAGTCCACCAACAATCGTTGCAATATTCGTAAATGCAACATTCTGTGTACCTGGAATAATAGCTTGTCCTTTTTCAGCTAAGTAATCAGGTACTGCACCAGCTTGGGCTGAATACCATTGAATCCCCAAAGTAATAAACATTGTGATAGCAAACATAATAATAAGTGCCTTTGATAAACTACCTTCTCCTCGTACAAAAATCCTTTTAATTCCTCCCGCAAAACCAAACCGAGCTCTTGATAAAACATACCCCATCAATACTCCTGCAAAAAGATGCATTGCTAGAGAGGCTTTTACATTGTTCAAATAAAAGCCTAACCCGACTAACACTACAACAACAATGGCCCCAATGATTGGTTGGCTATTGAATATCAAGCGCTGTGTCCCTACTGAATCTACCTCATTCTGATGTCCAATTTCTTGCATTCTTCCACTCCTCTTGTATTCCATTTCACAAATAATTCAATTTGGAAAGCACCTGATGAAATGAACTAAATATATTTCGTGAATGCTTTCTCTTGTTAAAGAGTACACCTAATAGCAGCTTCCGTAAAATCGTTTATTTTTATTCACTTATAAGATATACTTATGGATACAATCAAATTGTGATTTTTTACACAATCAAACAAAGCGTATTCTATATTTTCAGAGAGGAAGTCCATTCACTTATGCTAGACTACCGTTATCAAACCTTTATAACTTTGTCTAAAACCTTAAACTACACGCAAGCGTCCTTAGAACTAAACCTCAGCCAACCTGCCGTTACACAGCACATTCAGTATCTACAAAATGATTTAGGTGTTCCTTTATTTAATTACCAAAATCGTCATCTGAAATTGACAAAACAAGGGATCTATTTACTCGAGCGTCTCGAACAAATATTGCCCGAAATCGAGATAACTCGTAACACGTTGCAAAATAAGCAAACAATAAAAATCGGCTGTGGTCGTACTGTTGGAGAATACATCTTATTCGAAAAAGGGACTCCTCTCACAAGCTTTTTTAACAGAAAAGATATCGAGCTTTCCATAGATACAACCAGTGTTTTATTAACAAAGCTACAAGAGGGGCAGATTGATATAGGGATTATTGCGGGTATCCTAAATTCTGATAACTATAATTTAACTCCTTTTATTAAACAGGAACTAATTGGGGTTTGTGCCGTAGACAATAATCGCGCTATGCAAGCTCATTGTCTAGCTGATCTGCTACCCGAGTCTCTCATTTTACGGGAAGAAGGATCCGGCGTAACAGATATTTTGAAACAAAAATTTCATAATGAACACTTAAAGACACAGGACTTTGAACGATGTAGTCAAATTGCAACAACCACTATTATAAAAAAGAGAGTATCCGAAAATAGAGGAGTAAGTTTTCTATTTGAAGCCTCAGTAGAAAAAGAGTTAAAGAACCAGACATTAAAAAAAATTCCACTTGAACAATTATTCATAGAATACTTTTATTTAGTCACGCTCAAAGGGAAAAAAATTGACCCTCAAATAATGGCCGAGTTGGTTTTGTTGCAACAGCTTTAAAAGCGAGTATCTTATTTCCCCTATGGTTCCAAAAGATAGTTCTTTTCATTTTTTCTGAATCCTTCATCATCACAGACTATAGTCTTCATCATACTCGTTTCACTAGTTAAAAGTAGAAAGGCACTCCTATATAACAAGGGATATCCTCAACTTCTTTTCGTGCCTATATAAGGATATATGAACAGTCTGATTAAAGCTTATAGAGTTAATAAAAACTTTACTATAGGAGTGCCGTTAGTCGACATTCGAAGAAAAAAATTACGCCAAAATAAGAGCATGGGACATAACTCAAAAAGTTATGTCCCATGCTCTTTTTATCCGAATAAACGGTTGGTTAGATCAAGTTAGTCCTTTTAAAGAGCCTACATCATGCCGCCCATACCCATTGATGGATCCATTGGTGGCATTGCAGGTGCTTGTGGTTCTGGTTTGTCAGCAACGACTGCTTCTGTTGTTAATAATAAAGCAGCAACAGATGCGGCATTTTGTAGAGCTGAACGAGTTACTTTAGTTGGGTCAACGATTCCTGCTTCGACCATATTTACCCATTCGCCATTTGCAGCATTAAAACCAACGCCTAATTCAACATTTTTTAGTTTGTCGACGATAACTGAACCTTCGTAACCGGCATTCTCAGCGATTTGACGAATTGGTTCTTCAAGTGCGCGAATGACGATCTTAAGACCAGTTGCCACATCACCCTCTGCTGCTACTTTTGCAACTGAACCAATCACATTTACAAGCGCTGTTCCACCGCCTGAAACCATCCCTTCTTCTACTGCGGCACGTGTTGCATTCAAGGCATCTTCAATACGTAGTTTTAATTCTTTTAATTCTGTTTCTGTAGCTGCCCCAACTTTGACAACCGCTACTCCACCGGCTAATTTAGCTAGACGTTCTTGTAATTTTTCGCGATCAAAATCAGAAGTTGTTTCAGCGATTTGGTTTTTAATTAATTGTACTCGTGCATCGATAGCTTCTTTTTCACCAGCGCCTTCAACAATTGTTGTGTTATCTTTATCAACAACTACTTTGCTTGCATTTCCAAGATTTTCGATTGCTGTATCTTTTAATTCTAAGCCTAAATCATCTGTAATCACTGTTCCGCCCGTTAAGACAGCAATATCTTCTAACATCGCTTTACGACGGTCACCAAAACCTGGTGCTTTAACAGCTACAACGTTAAAGGTTCCACGAATTTTGTTTAATACCAAGGTTGGTAGTGCTTCGCCATCTACATCGTCAGCAATGATTAATAATGGACGAGATTGTTGTAAAATTTGTTCCAATAATGGAAGAATATCTTGAATGTTTGAGATTTTTTTATCTGTAATTAAAATATACGGATTATCTAAAACAGCTTCCATCTTATCGTTATCAGTCACCATATATTGTGATAGGTAACCACGGTCAAATTGCATTCCTTCAACGACATCTAGCTCAGTTTCAATCCCTTTAGACTCTTCGATTGTAATCACTCCGTCGTTACCAACTCTTTCCATTGCATCTGCAATCAATTGGCCAACGCGTTCGTCTCCTGAAGAAACGGCTGCAACTTGTGCGATAGCTTCTTTAGAGTCAACAACTGTTGAAATAGCATGCAATTCTTCAACCGCTGCTTTTGTTGCTAGCTCAATCCCACGACGAATTCCTAATGGGTTGGCACCAGCAGTCACATTTTTTAATCCTTCACGAACAATTGCTTGTGTTAAAACAGTCGCTGTTGTCGTACCATCACCTGCAATATCGTTTGTTTTAGAAGCAACTTCTGAAACGAGTTTTGCGCCCATGTTTTCAAAATGATCTTCTAATTCGATTTCTTTAGCAATCGTTACCCCATCATTTGTGATTAGTGGAGAACCGTATGATTTTTCTAAAACAACGTTTCTTCCTTTAGGGCCTAATGTTACTTTTACTGTATTCGCTAAAATATCTACTCCACGTAGCATTGCTGCGCGTGCGTCTTCTGCAAATTTAATGTCTTTTGCCATGATTTTTTCCACCTCTAGAATTTATTTTAAGTTGATTATTATTCTACAATCGCAATAATATCTTTCCCTGAAACGATTAAATACTCTTTTCCTTCGTATTTCACTTCAGTTCCAGCATATTTTTCAAACATTACTTGGTCGCCTTCTTTAACTGTTGCAGGAATCTTTTGACCACTTTCAAGTACTCGTCCTTCACCAACTGCGATAACCGTACCCGTTTGTGGTTTTTCTTTGGCAGATGAAGCTAAAACAATCCCTCCAACGCTTTTTTCTTCTTCTTGTGCGACTTCAATAATCACACGATCGCCTAATGGTTTTAACACGATAAATCCCTCCGTTAAATAGTAATTAGTTTTTAGCACTCTTGTACTTTGAGTGCTAACTTACATTTCTTATGATACTCATTTCCGTTTCAGTTTGCAAGTATTTTCTTTCAAAAAAATCTCAAAATTTTTCTGCAACTTCCAACGACTTTATTTTGTTTTTCGTGTGATATAATGAATAAAAATTAGACAGGAGCCCTTTTATGTCTTTAAAAAAATATAGCTTCTTAACCGTGTTTTTCTATGGTCTTTCCTTAATGCTGCCAGGTTTTTTTGTCCAAGTTGGACTCATTTCTTCTGCTAATCAGAAAGTGAGCTACATGGGAATTTCTATCACACCCTACCTCTTGAGTGTGATCCTTTCTTCCTTATTTGGTATGCTCCTTCTTCTCTATTTTTATACGCGCCAAACTGAACCTCTCCCTTTTGAAAGGAAGAAAAAAACGCTTCTTCAAATTTTCTTAGTGGCTATTGTTGGAATTGTACTTGCGCTAGTTCTTCAATATTGGTTGGCTATTGTTGAAAGTTGGCTGTTTCAATCAACCGCCACTTCAAAAAATACCCAAACCATCACTCAGACTGTTCTTGAACTTCCTGTCTATGTGCTAGTTACAACTATCATTGCGCCAATAATGGAAGAACTTGTATTTAGACGGGCCTTTTTAGGCTTCATAAATCATTATTCTAATTTTGGGGTCGGCGCAATAATCAGTTCTCTCTTTTTTGCTATCGCCCATCAAGATGGTCATTTACTGATTTACTTCTCGTTAGGCCTTTTATTTTCATTATTATATTATTTTACTGGCAGTATTTGGACCTCTATCTGTACACACATTGGTATGAATCTGGTTGTTCTACTTATTCAGTTGGCTGGAATAAGCTAGCTACTTGTGACCAGACGTCGAACGCTTTTATGGCAGGAATTACGGATGTAGCACAAGTTCATATGACGAATTAGAGGATTGAAAATTCTTTCGCAGTAGGATTTATGACACTTAGACTACCTATATCATCCCTTACAAAAAAGTCGCATGCTCTTCACAGCATGCGACTTTTTTTGTATTCTTAAATTGAAAAGAGCTCTGTTGCGGAATCTGGGTCAGTATCATAAACTCTGAAATCTTCATCTACACCAAAATCTCTTTCACGTAGCGTATTCTCCATCGTCATATGAGCCAACTCTTTCATGTTGTTCTCTTTGCTCAAATGTCCCAAATAAATTCGTTTGGTTCGATCGCCAATAATATCGGTCATAACTAAGGCACCATCCTCATTTGACAAATGACCATGATCACCTAAAATTCGTTGCTTCAAGCTCCATGGATAACCACCCATTCGTAACATCTCCAAATCATGATTACTTTCCATCAGATACGCATCTGCATCTTGAATAACACCTCTTATATGATCGCTGCAATAACCTGTATCCGTCAATACAACAAACGAACGATTCTCTTTATAAAAACGGTAGAATTGAGGAGCTGCTGCATCATGTGACACACCAAAGCTTTCAATATCCAAATCACCGAGTGTTAGGACCTTCCCCATTTCAAAAATATGTTTTTGAGCGACATCAACTTTTCCTATCATACTGTCCATGGCATCCCAAGTCTTTTCATTTGCGTAGACGTCCAACTTGTATTTTCTAGCCAAAACACCGACGCCATGAATATGATCTTTGTGCTCATGTGTCACCAAAATGGCATCTAAATCCTCAGGAGAACGTCCCACTTCAGCCATTAACGACGTGATTTTTTTTCCGCTTAGGCCGGCATCAACAAGAATTCTTTTTTTATCACTTTCTATATAAAGGGAGTTACCTGTACTTCCACTAGCTAAGATACTAACTTTAAATGCTTCCTTTGAATCCATAATTTACAGCTTCTTCCCTTCTATCTCTACTACTCTATCTGCGCATTTGATATCTATAGTAGCAAACACATATACTAGCTATAAGATAACCATCCTTTTCTCTCTTGTCAATCACTACTGATTAATCTTAGGGACAATCGCATTGGTTGTTATGGTATTGCTAATGGCATTTACGCTTTCAACTTGCAGAGCTTTTTCATTTGTTTCTATCGCAATGAACCACACAGGAACATAGACATTCTTTTCACGAACCTTTAAGATTCTTGAATAAGCTAATTGACTCCACTTAATCTTTGAACCACTAGGAATCCGGTTGTTTGTATAGAGTGTATTCACCGCATCATATTCTGTATAAAGATCCATCTTTTCACGAAGCGTCTCAATCCCTTCAATATGCGTTTGGGTGTATTTACTAATTTTTAATAACTCGCCAGAAGGCTCTAGGGTGACCTCGATTTTCGCAGTCTCATCATAAAAAGGAATCCCCTCAAAACTTTGAGCTGCAACTAACTTTTGGAATCCTTCGTTACTGCTTGAAAAATACTTTAAATACGTATATTCATCGCCAAAAAGAACGCGGTCTTTCTTCCGCAGAAACTCCGTCAGACTCTCTTCTATTTTTTCTTCATTAACGTATGAATCATTTCTTAAATTATTGGTCAACGTATTTTCAGTAATACTCACACCTGACTCTAAAAACTGTTTCACATTTGCTTTTTCATTGGCTTGGTCTATCGCTTGTGACATATCGGTCTGCTCACCACTTAAATAGTAACCCTCATTTTTTTTTGTAGAAAAATTGCGACTGACACGGATGTTGTCATTTGCTAGACGTTTCTCAAGTGACTCTGTTTGATTGTAGCGACTAATTAGACTCTCTTCATTTTGACTTTCACTGTAAATGGAAAACAAAAACAGGTTGAGCCCTAAAAATGCGATTAAAAAAATCCATTCAATTTTACGATAATCCACTTACTTCGCCTCCAATTCTGGTAGCTTTTGGAGTAAATCCCTGGCTGAGTACCAAGTATTTTCATATTGAACATACCATTCAGGCTTCAAGTCAACGACGGATTTTGTATCTTTGATGACTTCCCAAGTGTATCCAATCATGACATTGTTTATCTTGTTAACAAGAGCTCCTTTGTCGAGTAACTGCTGAATCACCTCATTGGTACTAACCAATTCGACTTCCTCATCAGAAGGAATTGGCACTTGGATCGTGTTTCTACTGGTGGCAATTTGAACAGAGTAAGCGGACTGCTTACCGTTTTGACTATTTGTCGTCCGTTGAATATTAATACTAACTTTTCCCTGTTTCCCATCACTAAAGACAGGAAACCCTTCAACAAACGTCCGATAGTTCACGGTACCAGAGTCATAGTCAAAGTAACGAAGATTCCCAATCGTATTGCTTAGCTTTTGAATATAAGAAAAGCTTCCTGAAAAAATATCCATTCGCTTCTCTTCTCCCGGGCTTTCTCCTTTAAAATCAATCAGCTGATCATCCGATGAGACCGATAATACTTCTCGTTCACTATAAAAAGAATAAACAGAATTATTTTCTCGGACATTCTCAGGATTTTGGAAAAACGCATTCCTAAACAACGAGACTGGCTGTTGAGCGAGAATATAGCTATATTTTTTCAATTTGATTCTATCTCGTGTACTATATTGATGACTCAAAATTGAGTCTTCCGCACTTTTCATGGAAAGTAAGGAAGTGTTTTTCTGTGTCAAAAATTCTTTAATGGCCGTCTCATTGATATCAATAGTTGCCTCATAGACAGAAAACGTACTGTAGTTTAAAAAACGAATTTTTTTCTTCTCATAATCAATTTGCAAATGATTAAAATAGACATTCCCATCATTGACTGCATCCAGATCCATCGACATTTTGTAAGTTTCATCATACTTCGAAAGTAAGAAATTTGATGCGTAGCCCATCTCAATTCCCTCTTTTATCTGGCTATATGAAGCAAATTCTTTTTCATCCTCGCTACCTTTTTTTTCAACTTTGCCAATCGATGCTTTGCTGAGTTCTTTTTGAATGTTCGTAATCAAGTTTTCACTCGTGCTTTCTTTTATCTCTTTTCCTTGAAACCAAACGACTCGTAAAGGTAAAAAGGTCTCTCTTGCCGTTCGATAATTTGTTGGCGTTGCCACAACTGGATTGGCTGCACTACTTAGGCTTGCTGTCCCCTTATTGGCCGGACTCAGCCAAATGACATAGGTAAAATACAGGCTAAGTAAGATTAAGGATGCCAATCCTATTTGAATGACTCTTTCAGGTATTTTCATTCCCACCAATCCTCCTCGTAAGGCTCATATGGAAGAGAAATATAGAAGGTCGAACCTTTTCCTTCCTTACTTTCAGCCCAAATTGAGCCACCATGCGCCTTAATTACTTCTCGAGAAATCGCCAAGCCAAGCCCTGTTCCACCTTGTGCACGAGCGCGTGCTTTATCTACACGATAGAACCGTTCAAAGACTCGAGCAAGATCCTTCTTAGGAATTCCTAGCCCTTGATCACTGATACTCAATACAACATTATTATGTGTTTCAAGCAAACGGCAAGTAATTGTTCCTCCGTCTGGCGAATATTTGATTGCATTATTCATGATATTATCAATTACTTGAATAATCTTATCTGTATCCACCTCAACCCACAAGTCTCTTTGGGTAAACTCTCGGCGAATTGTATATTTTTTTTCTTGATTGGTTACCATCATATCAAATCGATCCAAAATAAAACTAATTAACTCATTATAATTAACGAATTCCTTTTGGATGTTTGCATTACCAGAATCCATTCTTGAAAGGCTGAGCAAGTCATTAATCATCCGAATCATTCGATCAGTTTCTTCCAAGGTTACATTTAGAAAGTTTGGCGCAATTTCTGGATCTTGCCAAGCGCCTTCACTCAATGCTTCAATGTAACTTCTCATGCTCGTTAATGGGGTGCGTAATTCATGAGAGACATTCGAAACAAACTCTCTTCGTTCTCTCTCCGTTTTTTCTTGCTCAGTGACATCATGTAACACCGCCACTAGCCCACTAATGAACCCTGACTCACGACGAATCATCGCAAAATCAACGCGTAAAATCATTTGATCTTTTTCTTGGGCTGAAACGGAACGATCTAAAACCATATCATCCGTATCCTCTAAGAGTTTTCTTAGCGTATACTCTTCCTCAATATCCAACAAGGTTAAAATTGATTCGCCAATTGCCTCTTCTGTCGTGACATCTAATAAAGAGAGCGCCATTTCATTAATGGTAATAATCTTACCTCGTCGATCTGTCGCAATAACACCATCCGTCATATGAGACAAGACGCTATCCAATCGATTCCGCTCAGATTCCATGGTATCTTGGGCCTCGGCGATTCGCTCAGCTAGTTGGTTAAACGTATCGGCCAGCTGACCCAATTCATCCTTCCCATGCACCTGAACCTTGCCTGAATAGTCGCCACGTGCAATCCGTAATGCTTGCTCTTTTAATTCGCCAATCGGCTGTGTAATTGAACGAGAAACAAGAACAGCGACAACAATTGAGATAAGTCCCGCAATCATTGACGCAGTAAAGAAGATTAACGCCGTATCACTAATTTCCGAATATTTTTTTTCAATATCACTTTTAACGTAAAGAACCCCGATATTGGCATCGCCAGTCGGGGACTGAATCGGTTGTATATTGATGTTCACTCGTTTATCAGTGCTTGGATCAAGCACGACCTCTTGTTTGCTGGTGAAATCATTGGCTCGCGTATAGTCATTTTTTTTGCCGATGATACTAGAATCATTCGAGCGGTTAGTTGCCCGAACAATCCCTTTATCATCAATCACACGAACCTCAATCACATCAGGTAACGAGCTACTATTAATAATTCGTTGAATATTCGCTGTCACGTCTTCTGTTTCTTGTCCGTCTTCGCCTTTTTTATTCAATTCTGGTCCAACCGTTGAAGCAAGACCGGTCACTCGAGAATTCATATCCGTAATAAAATTATTGATAGTCTCCTTCTCTAATCCTCGAATAAAATAAGCCCCAATAATCTGAATAGCAATCAGTAAAATTAAAATAAACGCTAGGGCAATCTTGAAATTCACTGATTGATAAAAACGAACTTTATTTTTCATGCAAGCTTACTCCTGTTCCGGATTACGTAAGTAGTAACCAACACCACGGCGCGTCACTAAATAATTAGGATGACTTGGGTTGTCTTCAATCTTCTCACGCAAACGTCTCACCGTTACATCGACCGTCCGAACATCGCCAAAATAGTCGTAACCCCAAACAGTTTGTAACAAATGCTCACGTGTCATTACTTGACCAATGTGTTTGGCTAGATAAAATAATAATTCAAATTCACGATGTGTTAATTCAATCGTTCCCCCATGTTTTGTCACCATATAAGCATCTGGATGAATCGTCAAATCACCAATCGATAACTCTGATGGCGCAGTCTCTTCCGCTTCTTTGGCAGGAACCGCACCTCTTCGTAAATTGGCTTTTACACGAGCGACGAGCTCACGATTAGAAAAAGGTTTGGTTACGTAATCGTCTGCCCCTAATTCTAGCCCCAATACTTTGTCGATTTCAGAATCTTTTGCAGTTACCATAATAATCGGCATGTCATACGTTTTGCGCACTTCACGAGCCACTTCAAGTCCATCCATTTTTGGCAACATCAAATCAAGTAAAATTAAGTCTGGTTCAACTTCCTTCACCCGTTCCAATGCTTCTTCACCATCATAGGCTGTAAACACCTCATAGCCTTCTTTTGTCAAATTAAATTTCACAATATCTGAAATTGGTTTCTCATCATCTACTACTAATATTTTTTTCATTAGAAGCCACCTCGGTTTCATTTTCATCTCTATTGATTCTTACTCATTATACCTCATTTCTGAAATTCTTTCATCCTTCGTAAATCTACAGTAGAAAAAACTGAGATTTTTTGTGCATAGATAGCACATTTCATATCCATAAAATAGTTGTTAAGGTAAAAAAAAGGAACAAAAATCAACCTGTGATTTTTGTTCCTTTTAATAGTTTTTGAAGGATGACCTATTCTTCTGTGTTCAACAAAGCTTTAGCCACTACGGCTGCTAGTAAACCACCAATGATTGGCGCCACGATAAATACCCAAAGCTGACTAAGTGCATCGCCACCGACGAAGATTGCTGGGCCAATACTTCTTGCTGGGTTTGCAGACATTCCTGTTAATGGAATCCCTACAAAATGAACAAGTGTTAGAGTCAAACCAATCACGAGTCCGGCAAGCTTGCTGTTTCCTTTTGACGCACTGGTTACCGTCATAATAACTAAGACAAAAATGAATGTTAAGATGATTTCGACAGCCAAAGCACCGCCTGTTCCTAACTCGCTAAAACCATTTTGGCCTAAATTTTCTAGTGACTTTCCAGCATCGCTCAATAAAAATCGTAAGGTGAAGCTTGCTAAAATAGCCCCAAGTACTTGGCTTACCACATAATAAAGTAATTCTGTTGCTGTGATTCGTTTGTTAACCCACATAGCGATTGAAACAGCCGGGTTCAAATGAGCTCCTGAGACCGTCCCAATACTATAAGCCGCGGCCACAATCGTTAAGCCGAATGCCAAGGCAATACCTGGAATTCCAATCCCATCAATTCCCCCGCCTAGAACAGCAGTTGCCGTTCCGATAAACACTAAAATAAATGTACCAATAAGTTCTGCTATTGCTTTTTTCAAAATTTCCACCTCTTTCATGAAATCAATCATATCATTTTCAGAAAGAAAATGGGTAACTTTTGCATTATTATTTTTGAAATAAAAATTAGTTTTTTCTCATTCTTGTCTTTTGTTATTTATCTTGGTTTACAGGTCAAGCCATTTTCTTATAAAAACAGACATTAAGGTTAAATTTGCTAAACAAATTCATCCTTAATGCCCTCTATAGTCTCATTACTTAATAATTTGAATACCCACGCCTAGTAGTCCTGGTCCCGTATGAACAACCAATGCTGGAGAAATTTGACCAAAGTAGATTTGACCAACTTTAGGGAACGTTTCTTGTAGTTTGGTTTTCATCCACTCTGCATCAATTAAAGCATCACCATGCGCTACCGCCAAGTTAAAGTGAACATGCTCGCCAACGAATTTTTTTACTAATTCAACGGTCTTTTCTAAACTTTTCTTGCGGCCACGTGCTTTTGCAACTGTATGATAAATTCCTTCGTCGTTACAAGAAATAATCGGGTTCAACTTCAAGGCATTCCCCAAGATTGAAGCAACCAAACCAATTCGTCCACCCTTTTGCAAATATTCCAAGGTCGCTACATTAAAGTAGACTTTGTTTCTTTTAATTTCATCACTCAATTGTTTTTTTAAAGTCGTCCATCCAGTGCCCGCATTCAAAAGCTCAGCTGCACGTATTGCTTGAAAGCCTGCACCAATCCCAATATTTTTAGTATCTAAAACAAATGTCTCTAACCCTTGGTACTGCTCACCTATCAAACGAACCACATTAAATGTCCCACTTAAACCACTAGAGATAGTAATTGCTAACACTTTTTCATAACCATCTTCTTTAATTTTATCAAAGATTTGTGTAATCGCCTCTCCATCTGGTAAGGAAGTGCTTGGGATTTCTACTGGCAATTTTTTATAGATTTCGTCAGCAGTAATATCCACTTTATCCGTATACTCTCGATCCTTATATATAATTTTCAACGGAATCATGTACATATTTTCTTGTTTGATAATTTCCTCCGGTACATCTGTTCCTGAGTCTACCAAAATAGCGATTTTTTCTTTATTCATCAAAGTGTCCCTCTTTCATATAATTCATTTCAAGTTCAATCATTTTCTCTGCTAAAAGCTTGGCTGCAAACGAAGCAGTCGCCGCTTTTACCGCTAAGTATTCAAGTCTAACTTCCTGTTGTGCAATCGTGACCGTTTCCCCACGAGCTTGGCGACAAGCAATATGAATCGCCTGTTCCTGCTCTTGACAAAATAGATTATAGGCCTCTCTTATGCCAACTGCTTTTCCTTGAAATAAAATTCCTTCTTTGATTTCTGGAATTGTCAGTACTTGTTTTAACAAGGTAATAGCCACCAAAAAAGCCACATGCCGTTTGGAGTAACGTTTTTTTTCAGGTGCCGGGATAAGTCCTAGTTTGACATAATTATTCACCATGGAAGAGGTCAATAACGTATGTTTATCTGGCTCAATCACAGGCGAAAGATAGCGATCAATCAAGGTAATCACTTGATCCATATATAAATCAAGTTCAGGTAACTCTTCCCACTTGGGTAAATGAAACGCGGAAAGCTCTTGGCTCCATTTTTCGAGTTCTTTTTTTAATTCATTCATACGTTCACCTCTAATAAATTTCAATAACATCTTATCATAGTTTTCAAAAACATTCAAATTAGTTTCGAAAACTAGATAGTACATTTTTTGATTACTTGTGAAATTGACAAAAAATTTTCATGCTTATCAATAGTAATTCCTTATTCTTCAGAAATACCTAATGCCTATCCAAAAAGAATTAGCGGAAACGTTTAAATAACCTTCCTTTTTAAAAATCAAACTATTGAATATCACATTCATTCGACTTTTATTGGAATCAACCTTTACATCTACTTAAAATTCGATTAAAAGCTGAATGTATTCGTTTCATAATTCCAGTATCCGCTTTTCTTACGAAGAAACTCATGGTATCTTTATTCATATTTAAAAGAGAAGGGTGCATGAATAATGATTCTAAACAAGCGTGAAGTAGGCAAACTCGTTTTCCTAAAATATCTCGTGACAAAGGACAATCCTATCAGTAAAGACTGGCTTCTTACTGAGCTGGCTGTCTCAGCATCCACATTAAAAAGATATGTTCAATCCATAAACGAAGACTTACACAATATAAAAGAATTTAATCAAATTAAGATAATCGAAGAAGTTGGCTACTCTATAGATAATCCCACACCGTTTAATAGTCAATACGTATTACGAAAAATGAACTATCGATACCATATCAATTCACTACAATTCCAACTACTTGAAAGGATTTTTTCAACTTCAATCAGAAGCATTCATGACTTGGCAGCTTCTTTAGCCATCAGCCTGCCTTATATTTATAAATTGTTACTGACTGCTAACCAATTCCTAAAACCCTTTCATATTCAAATTGACTACTCCTTTAACGCAGACAGCCTGGGCATTTCTGGAAGCAATGCGAATATTCGCCTTTTTGAAACCTATTTTTTTTGGAATGTCACACAGGGCATTGAGTGGCTCTTTAAAAATATCTCAGTTGATGAACTATTTTCTTGTTTCACAGAACGAGAATTCAAAGCCATCTTTGACTCATCTTTAGCTAAACAAACCAAGTTTTTACACTCTTTAGCTATCATTCATCAGATTTATCCCGTTCGAAAAAAAAAATTACATCTAGAAGAATCTGTAAAACAAATCTTAGCTGTATTTCAAGACATCAATGATTTGTCAGGACCACTTAATAGATTGTTACAGACGCACTATCCGATGATCCAGGATAGCGAGGCCTTACTTTCTGAAAGACTTTTTTTTAATTTTATGAGTCGGATATTTAATTCCTATAAAGATCCACATGAAATTCAACTCCAAATTGGTCAGCGTCTCCTTCAGTTAGACAATGAACTGATTGATTTTTGCAAACAGCTCATTAATGCTCTGACACTTGAAAATCCTGAGATGAAAGACATGAGCAATTACCATGAGTTAAAATGTGAGCTTTCGTATTTTTTTTCCATCTATATAATTAACATTCGCTCTATCGGTTTTGATTCCTCTCATTTGCAAGACTTTATGTTTATCAATCCGACAATGCAAACAGTCAAATCTAAACTGTATCAAAAAGGAGAACGCTTTTTCAATCAGTTTCTAGAAAAAACAGCCTTTATAAATAAAGACGAAATTTCTAGCTTTCATCTCACGCTAGGACATAGCTTAGTCTATTATTTTTTATCACAGATGAAACAACGACCCTTAAAAATCTATGTTCAATTTTCCAAAAATATGTTTGGTGCCGTCTATATTCATAGTCAGCTCTACAATTTTTTTGGTCGCGAAAATATAGAAGTCATTGAAGATATGACAACCGCAGATATTATTATCTCTGATTTTTATGAAAAACGTTATAAAAGTGACAACTATTTTTATTTTGATGACCCCACTAATCAAGAAAGCTGGAGCCGACTCTTTACTTTTGTCCATCGCTATCAGATTAGCCACACGCTCTAGATACAGCTTGGTTATTTTACAATTTTCACACGATTTAGGTTCGAAATAAGAGCGCAGGACCTAACTTTTTAAGTTACATCCTGCGCTCATAGTGCTGTAAAACACAACGAAGTATGAGTTGATGTTGCACAGTGACTATACCCGGTGCTCGGAGTTAAACGCTTCTGTCCCAACCCCAACCTTCGTTGTTTTATTCAATTAATGCATCATTTCGTTGATCAAATTTATGATTATGGGAAGAAACCATTGCATAGTTGCTGCTCTCAGGTGCTAGATACTGTTTGATTTGATTGATACTCGTCGCTGCATCTTGAAAGGCACCAGCCAAAAGATAGAGCTTTCCCTTTGAGAACTGGATATCCCCGGCCGCATAAATCCCTTCAACATTTGTTTTCGTCGGCTCTTCACAAGAAAAATAGAAATCCTGTTCTTTGGCGAAAGAAAACTCGAGTGTTTCTAAAAACGAACTATCTCGCTCATGACCATGCTGGACTAACAGGTGATCCGCTTCTAACATCATCTGATTTTTTAATTGAAGTCTCAGTTGCCCGCTGTGGCTCTTATCTATCTGGTGAATCTCGCTATTTAGGAGAATCTCCCCACCATTCGTTTGAAAATTGCGAATAGCTGTCTCATGTGCCTTTAGCTTGTTACCTCTATAAATCAATTTTACTTGATGCGCATACTTCAAACAATCATTTGCATAATCAACCGCCGCATCTCCACCACCAGAAACGAGAATCTGTTTTCCCCGAAGCTCTTTTTGACTAGGAAAAGTGTAATGAATCGCTGATTGAAGTTCCTCAGAAATGACTAATTCCAGTTTTGTGGGTGACACAATCCCACCCCCAATTGCAAACAGAATTGCTCGACAAGGATGGATACGACCTGTTGCATCCTCCACATAAAATAACTGTTCCTCTTGTTTAATTTGCACAGCCTTTGCCTTCGTATAGATTGTTGCCTCAAAGGTAGTCGCTTGTTGAATTAGGTTTTCTCTAATTATTTTGCCTTTAGTCGGCGGTAACCCACCCACGTCCCAAACAAATTTTTCAGGGTAAAAGTTTAGTTTCCCGCCTAATTCTTCCTGAGCTTCTAAAAGCGTCACGCTAATATCGCGTAACCCTGCGTAAAAAGCCCCATATAAGCCTGCTGGACCACCACCTATAATAACCAAATCAACTTGTTTTTCTAACTGTTTATCTAGGTCGTTGCTATTTCCCATACAATTCCTCCGCCAGCTGCTCCATTCCTGTTAGAGATTGATAACCATAACCAAACATGTAGTTATAATCGACGGAATAGACCTGTTTGTTTTTAACAGCCTTCAGACTAGAAATTTTTTCGTTAGACAACACAGCCTGCACCATCTCATCTTTTTTGGCGCCTTCTTTATAGGTTGACCAATCTGGAACAATTAGAACATCCGGATCACGTTGAATCAAGGTTTCCAGCGATGCGTCCCCTTGAATATCTCCTAAAGCATTATCTAATTTAACCATTTTCATCATTGAGTTAAAAAAACTCTCCCCACTTGCTGAGTAAATGGACAGATCACTAGGATCGCTCATGAACAATAACGCAAAGGTTTGCTCTTTTCCTACTTCAGTAACTTGCTTTTTCAAGGCACTCTCTCGGCCTTTTAGTTCTTCTTTAAAATTCTCTCCTGCTGATTGCACATCAAACAATTCACTCAAATGGTCAATGTCATGATACACCGATTCAAAGGTTGCTTTATCTGTTGAGGTTTCTTGAACAAAGGTCGCAATCCCCATCTCATTGATTGAATCAACCGTGCCATTGCCCCACTCCTCATTTTCAAATAATCCCCCACGACCATAAATTAAATCCGGATCGACACTCAAAGCAGCCTCTTTACTAAGATACCCATCAGATAGATGATTCAGTTTACTAAATTCTTGGGAGACCTCTTCATCTGACATGCCAAAAACAGCGCCGACACCTACAATTCGATCTTGTAAGCCCAAATGTAACAGCAATTCAGCAGCTGGTTGTGTATTCGCTAACACTCGTTCTGGTGCTTTCTCAAAAACCTGCTCCTTCACACGCCACTCAGTCCCTCCCTCAGCCTTCGTGAAATTTTGAATCGTCACAGGATATCCTTCTTCTTTTTCAGTGCTCTTTGTTGGCTCACTCTTTGAACCACATCCGGTAAAGAGTGCTAATGCCGTGATTGTTATAAGTACTGTTGCCCACTTTTTCATCAATAAATTCCACCTATTCTATATAATAATGAAACGCCAAATTCTGTGTGATAGGATTTCTATAAATCTCACATTGAACACCATATAGCGTTTCTATCAACTGTTTTGTTAAAACTTCTTCAGGCGTTCCTTCTGCCACCACTTGACCATCCTTCATAGCAAACAAGTAGTCACAAAAAGAGGCAGCCATATCTAGATCATGCAACGCTGCCAACACACCAATCTCTAATTTTTTTACACGGTTCATTAATTCCAATTGATAGCGGATATCCAAGTGATTCGTTGGCTCATCCAAAATCAAAAACTCCGGCTGTTGAGCAAGTGCCCGCGCGAGAATGACCCGCTGTTTTTCTCCTCCAGATAATGACAAAAAACTTTCTTCTCGATACGCTGTCAGTCCCATCTCTTCAAGTGCGCGCGCCACAATTGAATAATCCTCTGCCGTATCACTCTCCAACAACCGTTTATGTGGCATTCTTCCTAATAACACCATCTGAGAAACACTAAAATCAAAACTCAACTCGTTAAATTGCCCAACGACACCGATTTTTTGAGCCACCTTTTTCGCTGGTGTTTTTAATAGATCCATTCCTCGAAATGAAACAGTTCCTTCTGTTGGAACCAGCCCTTTATAGATAGTTTTCAAGAGAGTCGATTTACCACTCCCATTGGCACCAATAATTCCCACAAATTGATTGGTCTTCATCGAAAGTGCCACTTTGTCCAAAATTCTTTTTTTCCCTATCTTGACGGATAGATTATTTACTTCAAGCATTTCTTTATCCCCCAAATCGATATTCTTTCTTCAAAATAATGTAAATGAAAATGGGTGCACCAATAATTGCTGTCAAGATTCCAATGGGAAGTTCCGTATTTGGTAATAAAATGCGCGACAATAGATCCGTCCAAATTAGGAACAGAGCTCCCACAAATCCTGACATTGGGATAAGAATTTTATGCGTTGAGCCATAAATTCCACGAACAATATGAGGAATAATTAAACCCACAAACCCAATCATCCCTGAGCTTGCGACGATGATTCCAGTAAGGAGAGAAGCAATCAGCATATAGAGCCTTCTGTAAACGGTCAGAGAAATCCCCAGAGTTGTTGCTGTTTCCTCACCCAACAGTAAAGTATTCAATATTCGATACTGCGTACAAAAAAAGAGTACAGCAATACTAGTCACTATCGCTAAAAAAGGCAGCTTCGCCCAACTAGCCGATGCCAAGCTTCCCATTGACCAAAAAGTGACCGTCTTCATTCCTTCCGCATTATTCGCCAAGAAAATAATCAAACTTGAGATGGCGCCTAGTACCGAATTAATCACTGTTCCTGAAAGAACTAATTTGATAGACGTCATTTTCCCACCGACACTAGAAAGTAATAAAACAAAAAATGTCGCTAATAAAGCCCCAATAAACGCGCTAACTGACAGACCCATTTGTGAAAATATTGAGGCACTACCAAAACCAATCATGATTGCAAATGTGGCACCAAGAGAAGCGCCCGATGAGATGCCTAATATATAGGGATCTGCCAAAGGATTTTGAACAACGGCCTGCATCACTGCCCCACTCACGGCTAAACCACAGCCAACAAAAACGGCAGCCAGAATTCTTGGCGTTCGAACAAACCACACAATATTGACTGTCGCTTGATTGATTGACTCAATCGTCTCCGAAGCAAATGCGCCATTCGTTACTTTATAGACTAAAATGTGCCAAACCTCTTGAAAAGAAATGTTCGCCTGACCATTTCCTAAAGAGATGAGAATCGATAAGGCAAAAATGCTAATAAAACCTAAAGTAATCAAAATTTGAATCTTTTTTCGAACGCCCTTAGCTTGCGCTTCGACTTTCTTTTCTAACTGCAATCAAACACCGTCCATTCTTTACTCTATGGAGTTAAATTGAGAACCCTATCATTGAGAATGATTCTCAGTATCAATTATAATAACATGCGCATTTGCCAATTACAATTAACTATTGATAGATTTTTTTGTTTTTGAGAAAAAAATCACAACCTAAACGTTGAATAAAGCAAAATTACTCGTGAACACAAAAAAAACCAAGTAGCATCACTCGGCCTGGATATTTTTATTGAAAAGATTTATTTTTTCGCTTCTACCATCATCAGAACATTCTTATGCTGGTTCCACAAAAGATGGATTGCATCCTTGACTAGTCTCCTTCGATAACAATAGGTTGGTTACCTACGACTGTTTTATTTGCCAATTCAATTACTTCCTACTGTTTCCTCTTTTGAAAGTGAGTACCTTGTGTAGATTTTGTTGAACTTGTGTAAATAATAAATTCAAACTAATATGTTACTAGGCTTAAATACACTACCAAATTCACTCTTAACGTAATATCTATGTGAATAATTCTATCTCCCTAAAACATGATGGAATTATATACTTCCATTCTATGATCTATAAGTTCCATTCCATAATGTAACAATATAGTACCCTTGTGCAAAGGAACTTAAACCCTATAAATTTACTTCCTCTATTTTAATCCTTATGGTATTCTCTAATATTACGATAACTGTCTGTCTTAACTTCTTATCCTTAAAAATCACGACAATAGTTAAGATAAACACAATAATTAAGCAAATAAAGACACATAACAAGTATAGGATAAATACGTTGTCTAAATCGATTTCACTTAATTTATCTTTTATCCAATCAGCATTTTCCAAATATCTTTTCAAGAAAGTCTTTATACCAAAAATATTTTTTTCTGCTATCCAAATGATACCACCAAGTATTATAGGGCCAACTGTACCCATAGCCTTCTTCCAACTATCATCTTGTTTATATATTTTTAGATAAAGTAGCATACGCCTAAGCTCACTAACCTCTACTTTTTCAAAATACTGAGTAATTAAGATTATAAAGATGTCATAATTCCTATAAGATGTGATATAGAAGTACGGTGAATCATTTACTGCTTTTCTTTTACGCTTATTCTCTGTGTTCTTGGCATCTCTGTTTTTATGTATCTGTAGCTCGAACTTCACTTCATTCATAGCAGTTTGCATTGTCGTATCTTCAGAAATATTTCTTAGTAGATGTCGTACAGATCCAAACCTCACATTATCCATCAATTCATGAAAATCAGCTAGCACTTTCTTTTCTTTACGAACAGAGACCCGAAAATTTATTAGCATAATAGAAGTTGCTATGCCATCACAAATTAACATACCAACTCCATATGTAGTCATTAACATAGTTATGACATACCAAATATTATTCAAACCACCTTCATTAATATCTTTATCCATCAATGCAATTAATAAAAAGATTATAAAACCAGTAGCACCTAACCTTATATACGCATACGCTCTACCAGTAAAGTTTTTTATCTGTCCGATATTTACTATGTCAAAAGAGTTTACAATCCATCTTCTTAGTCTTTTTATTAGTTCATTTTTTAAATGATAGAAGCTGAGATGTCTCACCTTCGTGTTACAAAAAATAATGCCAATTAATAGACCAATAACAATAACGACTATACATATAAGCAAAGTTTGTTCACTCTCCCCAAAATATATTATATCTATTTATCAGTAAGGAACTCAATATAGATAGGAATCACTTCAAAAATGAATTTTACTTTGAAGTGATTCCTATCATTTAGTCACTTTCGAAACCATTTCGCTTATAGATGACGATAAATCCAATAATAGCAATAAGTAATTCTACAAGTAAAACTAGCAGCTTCTTGACTGAAAAATCATAGCTCACCTTCGTAAACATCGCCGAAACCTGTTCTGTGATGATGTCTGTGTATAAAAAACTTTGAATGGTACTTAGCGTTTCATTATTTTTTGCCAAAACTGGAATAGCCACCATAGCCAACATAATCGGCATAGGAAGCATAGATGCTTGTAGTTGATTTTTGGCAAATAGACCAAAACACATCCCGATTAAGCAGCTGATTGCTATTGCCCCAGCAGAAGTAAGTAAATAAACCACTAGCGCCGGTGTAGTATAAGTTACTTTTGAAAAAACAAGTATCAAAAATTGGGTTAGAAAAGATAAAAGAAAGGTTGGGAAGATACTACTAATTAAATATTCCCAAGCGGTCACACTAGAGACCATCAATGTTCTTAGTGTATACTTTTCCTTTTCCTCAGCCATCTGAATAATTGGAACGGTCAAGGCTGCACCGACCAAATTAAAAAGTACTGACAGTTGAGCTGCCATCAGATAGATTGCTGTTTCATTAGAGTCCTGGGCTACTAACGGCATAGCCACCACTACTAGTAGAGGCAACAATAGAAAAGATAATGTATACATGTTAGAGAATGTCGCCTTCATTTTGAAAATACACAATGTAGAAACTCGATTTAATGAAATACTCATGCTAATTCCCTCCCTGTAACTGTTAAGAATACTGTCTCTAATGTTGGTTCTGATGAATGAATTGATTGTAGCCGGCCCTGGCATAACCAATCAGCTATTTTTTTCACAGCTTCTTCATTATCATCCGTCACAACCTCTGTTTGATTATCTAACAATACAGAATAATGTTTGTCTGTATGATATTTCAAACATAATTCTTTAGGTGTGCCATATTCAACGATTTCACCGTCATTGATCAACGCCACTCGGTCACAAAGCTTGGTTGCTTCTTGCATATCATGTGTCGTGAGGAAAATCGCCATTCCTTGTTCCTTTAGTTCAAACAAGACTTTATGAACCTCAAGTGTGGTGCTAGGATCCAATCCAGAAGTCGGCTCATCCAAAAATAATATTTTTGGTTTATGTAAAAGTGCTCTAATTAAAATCAAGCGTTGTTTCTGCCCACGAGATAATTTTTCGGCCTTTTGCTTTCGCTGATCATATAAGCCAATTCGCTTTAATAATTGATCAATATAGCTTGTAGACACCTCTAATAGCTTGGCAAATAATAGTAAATTATCATAGACTGATATTCGCTCGTAAATTCCACTATTATCTGAAACAATCCCAATTTCTTTATAGATTTCATGTGTTAACTGTTTACTGTCTCTTCCTAATAGTGTCGCCGTTCCAGACGTCTGTCGTAATTGTCCTGTAACGATTTTGATTGTTGTCGTTTTCCCAGCACCGGACGGCCCTAAAAAACCAACGATTTCTCCTTGTCCAATTTCAAAATTAATATCTCGCAATGCTGCATAATTAGCAAACTTCTTTGAAAGATGTTTAATTTCCAATATTGTCTTCATCTAATATCCCTCTTTCCTTAAAACTATTTCCCGAACTTGTATGATATTTGTAAGAATAAAACTACCCTTGAATCAACAATAATCGTTTTTATGTTTATTGGATAGAAGCTCCCCCTGAATGATTATATTTCCACCATAAATGAATTCCGCAAAAAATTCCCTGAACAACTCTCATCAGTATTATTCCGCAATTCAGTAGCTTTTTTTTCTATAAAATACACAGAATGACTTAAAATCAATGAAAAAAATAGCAATACGTTGAAGTCGATTCTAATGATGAACTAGTCTTCAACGTATTGCTGTATTCTTTTTTTGGATATTCATTTAAGTTAGTAACAAGCTACGGAATCTAATAAATGGACTCTTCTTCGTTCTTTGACAAGAGGGCTCACTACTTTTGATAAATTTTAAATAAACTTCTCTGGATTTAAAACAATAGATTTTTGTAATTTCCCCACATCTTACGCAAAAAATTATTTCTAAATTTGATACTGACCAAGAGCTTTTCTTCTGTTTCACTTGCATAAATTACAACACCTTTTCAAACTTATCGTTCCCGCAATTTTTACACCTTTCCATAAGTTTCCCTCCTTTACAAACTAGGAGTGAACTAGGAAAGATGGGATAAATTCTTGCTAAAATTGAGGGGATAAGTATAAAAATATGGAAATTTATCGTATTTGAACGAGTCACGATGTTCTGCTCAGCTCTTTCACAAAAGAAGACGCACTCAAATAAGCGTAAGGCTTAAAAAAATTTTTTTAAGTAAAAATGCTAACCAGCGTATTTATATTGTGCTTTGAGGTGGATCACCATCATGGCCGCTGTTAACCACAGCGTGAGACGACTGCGTGTTCGAACGCCACTCGCTTCAATCCCGCAGTCTCGTAGGAGTTGCTTATTGATTCTTTCGATGTTTGTTCGTTGCTTCATGATTGTACGCCATTGTTTTGAATCTCGCGGAACCTCCGTAAAGAATCTGGGGTTATCATCGGTCTTTGTATAAACCGTTCGTCCATAAGGTGAGGAAGAACAAGGTTTCTCTAACGGACATTTGATGCACTTCTTCATTTTTGCTGGACAACGGAATTTTGCTCGACTGCGCTTTGTTTCACGCCCGTCGTACGTCATTTCGAGGCCACCCTCACAAATAGGAATACCGTTTGAATTGATTTCGACTTGTTTGTATGTAAACGTGCCTTCCTTTCGATTATTCAATGCGATAAAGGCTGGAATTTTCCATTCCTTCAGTAAATGATAGGTTTCATAGTTGTCAGATGCGGAATCAGATAAAAAACCTTTCATCTTGAATTCTGGACAAAGGTCACGAAACTCCGCTAGACCAATAAGCGCAGACACGCTATCGTGACGCTTGGCACTGACCATTCGTAAATACAGGGGTAAATCAAGTTTTCGTTCGGCATTATAAGTGGAGAGTAGATAGGCATTGTAGCCATAAAAGTAGCGTTCTTTTGAACTTTCCCAGCCCCATGTGGCATTAGGATCTGAATAACGTTTTGGGCAGTCGCACTGGAAGATTCCTTGTTTCCGACAATCGCAAACAACCGTGCCATAAGCAGATGCCCCAGTATAGACGCAGGTACCGTCTCCTGATACGTATAGCTCTGGATCAAGTAAGCCGTAACTAACAGAGGTATCGATACTAACAAGCTTAAAGAGCTTTTGTAAGAAGCGGTCGGGTCGATACAAGGTGAAGGTTCCTTTGCGTGCAATGTCGGCCATGCGTTGCGTCCAAGTTTTCTTAGACTCAGGCATCTTTTCGTTTTTCTTATATTTTTCTGTTGGCTTTTGCGCGCGTTTCTTTCTTAAAATCGATTTTTCATTCGTCGGCATTAAGCGACGACTAAGCTCATAAAAAGAAGGTAGTGTTGGAATCGACTCTTTATCGATACCAATGATTACGCGATACACGATGCGATTATTTAGTCGATACAAAGCGGTCTCCCAAGAAATTTTCTCATAGGCACATAGAATCATTGTGCGCAAAATTTCGATTTGAACGAGGGCTGGACGCCCAGTATGAGAATAAAGTGAAGCAAGCAGTTCATGTGCTGCATCAAAATTTAGGTGTCGAAACAGTTCAATCGTCTCCTGGTATTCACCCTTTGCTTCTGGAGTGACGTGAGGGAGTAATCTTTCTTGTGTGGAGAGATAGTCTAGGTGTGTTTGAAGTTGTTTTAACATAAAAAGTCCTACTTTCAGTGAGATACAGGGGTTTAGGTCTGTTCTCGCTGATTATGTAGGCGATTAAAAAAAGTCAAGCAATACCCCTTGGATTTCAAAGAAACATTTGAGGGGAGTTAAAAAAAGTGGGGGGGAATTCTTTTCGTTGAGAATTTGGAACCCACGAACAATGAGCATCTAGAGTTTCCTAGATGACTTAACTAGCTAATAAGACTCATATAGGAAGTTAATTTACTTTAGCTTACAAATGAAGAGAACGAAGAAGCTGATGAAACTGCTGAGCCGCAAGAAACAGCACTTGCGAAACCCCCACTTGTAGCCAAGAAGCCTCCCATAGAAAACTCGGCAACTCCATCCAATTCTAACTGTTCTTCCATAATTGCTCATAATGGGGAAATAATGCTCTGCCATATTCAGAAATTGATAGGGCTTCGAGGTTATTTATTTTTGTTTAAATAGATTCTCCGTACTTTCCAATCAAGAATTCACCCTACTTTATCTTATTACTTAGATTTTCTACATCAGAAGGCGCCTTCTAATGTAGATAGTGGAAAAAAGTATGAGGATAGATATAGATTCTATTCTTTACATCACTACTGATAAAAAATCAAAACTATCACAAATTTTCTCTTGTTGCTTTTACAGAATGAAGGTAAACTAAAGACACATAGACGGGATTGGGCAATAAATACGCCCCATAAAATAACTTGTGTTTCCCCAAAAAAATTAATGCTCGTCTGTATATGGATGAAACTGAATATGATTATACGTGTTACTTTATAGAAATAGTTTTACTTAACCTATTTAAAATGACTCAAATTTACTTAGCTGCGTATTTATTGGGAACGATGCTAGAAACAGCGATAATGAATGGCGCCTATATTTTACTGAGACATCACGCAGGAGGTTGGCATGCACGAACCTCAATAGGCTGTTCTATATTTGGAATTGTCACATTTGTTGGGATTCCTCGGTTACTACAAGAATCAGCACTAGTTATTCCAGGGTGGTCCCTGACTGTTCTATCGATTTGCTGTCTAGTTGGTGTTTTATTCTATGCTCCTGCCGACACAGAAAAAAATCCATTAATCAATGCTGAGCATAGAAAAAGAAAAGCTATACTATCCTTCATCACTGTGATAACTATGCTCTCTCTATCATTTTTATTGTTAACCAATTATTTCCAAATATTAATAATCTTAGGACTTTCGTTAGAAACACTCTTAATAAGTCCCCTCTATTATAAATTAACCAAAAGGAGCTATAACAATTATGAAAACTATCAAAAAGTATTATAGAATCAATAAATTACATATGTTTATTAGGTCTTTAGTTATACTATCTATCCTATTAGTAGCTACTGAAGCCTCATGCTCTTTATTTGCCTATGAACCTGTACATCCAAGAATGAAAGTACAATAGATATATGAGCCCTATAGTGTATTCAATAGCACAAAGCTTATCTATAATATTTATTTACAAAATGTTATCTAATTTCAATGTGTGTAAGCATTATATATTACTAGCCCCTATAATTATTTTTATTAGCTATTCAATATTTGATTACTTTTTATACCTACCGACTATCCTATACTTGATGTTTATCGGTAGAAAAGAAAAAACAAGCAAAAATATCTTGTTTTTCTATAGTATCTACTCAATATTTTCTTTCTCTTTATTTAGTTATTTAGTCAATATATCTATCAACTATCTTTTTGGACAATCATATTACATAGAGAACCTTATACTTTTTGATTTAGTTATCAGTACTAGCTTTCCGATTTTATGTAATTGGCTAATTTTCCAAGCAATCAGACCAAATTTAAAATTTTTACAAATGTATGGGGAAGAACTTAGTCAAAAGTTCTTACTAGTTATTAACATTATTCTATTTGCCTGTTGTACGATTCAATTTACGAGCTACTGGTTGGAAGTAAACATCTTTCATAACGGAGTAAACCCATTGCGAGGTTATATGGTTCTTATTTTTATAATAACTATCATTTCATTACTCCGTTATATCGACAATAAGATTAAAGCCTGGGATCAAGCTCAAATCCAACAATTAAAAGATGCTCAGCTAACCGACTTATCTAGCTATGTTGAACAGGTTGAAGCCATGTACAACGAGCTTCGGAGCTTCCGCCATGATTACCGCAATATTTTGATTAGTTTGAATGAAAGTGTTCAAACACAGGATACAACAATTATCAAGGAAACCTACGAACAAATATTAAACGATGAAGGTCTAAAATTACAGGATGAACACCACTCTTTGGCTAAGTTGAATTTATTAAAAACCTTACCTGTAAAAAGTGTTTTTTCTTCCCATGTAATAAAAGCTTGGGAGAGCGGTATCGCTGTAAATTTAGAGATTCAACAGACTATCGCTGACGAAAATATAGATACCTTGGATTACGTTCGGATTGTAGCAATATTACTAGACAACGCAATTGAAGCAGCTCTAGAATCAACACAGCCCTTAATGAACATTGTCTATCTAAAAAATGAGGAGACTAATGACGTTCAGCTCATTATCGAAAACTCTATTGTTGAGAAAGAAATCAATCTCCATAGAATATTCGAAAAAGGTTATTCCACTAAAGGACAAAAAAGAGGCCTTGGCTTAAATACCGTCCAAACCATTTTAAAAAGTTCGCATCAGGTTTCTTTACATACAGAATATAACCGACAATTATTTCGCCAAACATTGATTATTAAGGGGGAGACACAATGAATATCTTTTTATTAGAAGATGATGTTTTACAGCAACAGCGGCTCGAACGAATTCTTAAACATGTGATTGCAGAAAACAAATGGAATGTTTCCTCTTTTGTTGTTACTTCAAAACCGGAGTATCTTTTAAAAAAAGCACGGGAAACTGTAGGAAATAATATCTATTTCTTGGATATCGAGATTCATAACAACAGGCATAGAGGATTGGAATTAGCAAAAGAAATCCGCTCATTCGACTTCAATGGTGTTCTTTCATTCGTTACCACTCATTCCGAGTTTGCACCGATTACCTACGCCTACGAAGTTTATGCTTTTGATTTCATTGATAAAGAATGGGAAAATGGAAAAATTGCCCAGCACGTCGAAAAAGCCGTCAGTCAATCGAATCGTATAGGTGAAGCAGACAATCGCAAAATATTCTTTTTTGAAAATCAACATACAACCTTTCAAGTACCCTTCTCAGATATCTATTATTTTGAGACGACAGAAATATCCCATAAGCTTCGTCTCGTTTGTAAACGTAGGCTTGTAGATTTCTATGCAAATTTAAGTGAAATTAAAAAAATGGATGAGTATCTGTTTCAAACACATCGCTCATTTGTTGTTAATCTACAAAATATCAGTGAGGTAAGTCGCTCTGATGGAATCGTTCATTTTAGTAATGATTATTCATGTATGGTCGCACACCGAAAGATAAAACCATTACTCTCAAAAATGTATGAACTGAATCTAAGCCCTGCGATTGAACCTTAATTTTGAAATCCTGTCATTTATTCGGATGCTAAGAGCCAGAAACATAACTAAAAAAAGGGCTCTATAATATTTGGTGTTGTTACTCAAAAAATGAGTAGGAACTCCAAATTTTTTTATAACAAAAAGCATTTGGTTCCTCTATAATTAAGTCGCCTAAACAAAATATAGAAGGAGAAACCAAATGCCTATAACTAAGATTAACAGAAAAAAACAGGAAAAGACAAGTGAATTGATAAAAAAATTATTAAATATAAAAGATCCAAACCTTTACTTTGTAGAGGACCCCTTATCTAAAGAAACGATCTCCGGCAAGCTATCCAACGTCTTTACCGGTGTACTTACTTATACACCTTCTTGTTGCCCTGCTTGCGGCTCTGTCAATGAAGGACACTGTATTATTCGTCATGCGTATTATGAGAGTCTTATTCAGCTCATTCCGTATCAAGAGGTTCCTACCTACTTACGGTTATTTAAGCAGCGCTTCCGTTGTAAACAATGTACCGCCACTTTTTCTGCCCAGACGACCTATGTTCAGGAAAATTGTTACATTTCGAACCCATTGAAATTCGCTATTGCCATTGATTTGAAGCGGAAAATTTCAATGAAAGATATTGGCGAACGCTATTTTGTCTCTTTTAAAACGGTTGAACGAGTTCTAGACTCTTTTCATAGAGAACCCCGTTTTAACCCTCATTACTTGCCAGCTCATTTATTGATTGACGAGTTTAAAGGAACGAAAGATTGTGAAGGAGCCATGTGTTTTATTGTCAGTGACGCAGATACAGGACAAATTTTTGACATTTTAAGCGACCGAAGAAACTTCAAGCTACGTGCGTATTTTCAGCGTTTTACGCTAAAGGCACGAAAGAAAGTCACCCATATTGTCATGGACATGAATGCTTCTTATAGTAGCTTTGTAAAAGATGTATTTCCTTACGCCAAAATTTCGATTGATCGATTTCATGTGATTCAACAACTGAGTAGAGCTTTTAATAAACAACGAATTCAAACAATGAATCAACTAAAAAAAAGTGATGCCCTTGCCCAAAAGGACTATCGCAAGTTAAAAAAATATTGGCGGACTCTTTTAAAGAAACATAAAAATATCAACTACAGTGCGCTCAAGCAGTTTCCCCTCTTTCAAAAGAGATATGTAACAGAATCAGAGGTTTTGGACCATCTCCTAACCGTGGATTCTGACCTCAGAGAAAGCTATGAAATTTATCAAGAACTCTTAGAAACCTTTGAAACTAAGGATTATGAGGGCTTCTTTACTTGTATCGACCAACTTCCTGCGCAATTGAATAAAGGATTCAAGAAAGCCATTCTCTACCTGCGAAAGCATCGAAAAGCCATTTGTAATGCCTTGATGTACAGCTATTCTAACGGGAAACTAGAAGGAAAAAACAACCTAATCAAAGTAATCAAACGTATTGCCTTTGGATTCCGAACATTTCGCCATCTACGCCTGCGGATTCTAGTCCAACAAGGTCTCTGTGAACTCATTTAAAAAACAAAAAGAGAACACCAAAAGTGTTCTCAATTCTGTGACTTATTTTTAAAACAACACCATTTGACAAAGTGCCAAAAAAAGTTATGTCTCTGGCTCTTTATGGTTCTATAATCTTACCTACATCTGATTTTTGGCAAAAAAAAATGACACCGCGACTTCCATTTTCTAAACGTTATAAATAACGCCAATGGAAATCCGATGTCGTGGGTTTGGCACCCAATGGGGGCATAGGGGCTCGAACCCTAGACCCACAGATTAAGAGTCTGTTGCTCTACCAACTGAGCTATACCCCCAGAAAAAATTAATTTGTGGATATGGAGACTTTATAAAAATAAAGAACCAACTCTCACGTTTGTAATTTAATCACTCAGTTATTCTAACACTTTCAAAAATCAAATGCAATCATCTTCTGTAGTTTTTTCAAAAAAGGCCGTTTTATTTATAGTCCCACGCTTCAAATTCCTCATTATTAGCTATTTTCAGCGATTAATTCGCAGGTACACGTACTCATTTTTGTACCTGCGAACGCTGTGATTATTTCAAGAACTCGGTTAACTCTTTTGAATACCCTAGACTTAATGTTTGCATCGCCCGTGAAACGGCGGTATAGAGAATCCGTTTATCCCGATCAGAATGGTAATTACTTTCAGATACGTCATACAAAAAGACATGGTCAAACTCCAAGCCCTTAGAAAGGCTAATTGGGTAAACCTCAATCTTCTTCTCAGCCAGCGCCTTCTTTAAAAGTTTGGTTAGATGATTGGCCTCATCTATCGTTTTGGTGATAATCGTTAACTTTCCTTCAACATGAGAGATTCGTTCCTGAATGAGTTGAGGAAAAGTTTGTTCATTCGTCCATTCATAAACTTGTGGTTCTTCTCCATTTGGTCGAACTGGAACAATCTCCATTTCTTCGGCAGACTGCAGACTCAACTTTTTAAAGACCTTTGTGATTGCCCCACTTGAACGATAACTGTTCAATAAATGATACGTATAGATTGGTTTTTTATACTCCTCAAAGGCTTCCACAATAGCCGAAAATGAAATGGAGGAATTAAAAATTGATTGATTTTCATCTCCAACGAGTGTGAATTGACTACTAGGAAATAGCTCGATTAATAACTGTATTTGTGCAGGCGTATAATCTTGCACTTCATCAACTAACACAAAACGGGTCTTTGGAAGATCGAGCTTTTCTATAAAACAATTTTGGATGTACAACATAATAATCGCTTCATCTAGCGTATACTCACTCTGATTAGTGTAGTAAGTTTCATTTTTAAACTGTTTGTATAGTCTCAAAAAAAATTCTTCTTTATCTAACCAATCGATTTGTTGAATAGATTTCGTTATCTTTCTGTACGTTCTTTTTAAGAGTTTATGACCGTATGCGACAATACTTTTTTCTGAGTCATCTGAAATTAAGCCACCAAAATAGGCTGTTTGTTGTTCTTCTGACAAAGATAAAATTTGATTTTGCGTCTCTTCATTTTTGGCTTGGCGTAATAACCGTATCTCCCAGTACTCCGCTAACAGTTTTTTTGTTGCCTGGATTCGTTCGATGAGGGATGCTTCACTAGGTGTCTTTTGATAACATTCCTTTATTCGCTCTTTTGAAATGATGACCTTTCCTTTTTTGACAATATCCTTTAAAGGAAGTTCATCTAGTCGCATCGTTTGACTTTTATTTTTGAGAAAAGTGATAAACTCCTTGCTGCGTAAAACAGTAGTTTGCTCATTAACCGTTTCTGAGCTAACTCGACTAAAGTAGGTAGCCTCATCTTCAATCGCCTCTTCTAGGAACTGCTGCGCAAATTGGACAATAGTCTGGTTTCTAGGATTTTTTTCACCTAGAGAAGGCAGAACATCACTAATATACTGAATAAATTTGTTATTAGGCGACAGAATTAAAATATCCTCTGAGGTAATTTCCTGCCGTAATGAATACAGCAGATAAGCGATTCGTTGCATGATAGTTGAAGTTTTCCCACTTCCAGCCACACCATTCACTAAAATACTATGAGTAGCGGTGTCTCTAATAATCGTATTTTGTTCCTTTTGAATGGTTGAAGTAATATCTTGCATTTGTTTTGTCGAATTTTGTTCCAAAGCTGCTAAAAGAACATCATCTTGAATCGCAATGGATGTATCAAAAAAGCGAATCAAGTTATCCCTCTCTATCAGAAACTGACGCCGCTTCAAAATCTCCACTTCAATCCTCACCTGATTAGCTTGGTAACTAGACGGCCCAATCATGTTGTTATAAAATAGCTCCGCAATAGGCGACCGCCAATCATAAATGCGGTTTTCGCCTACCTCATTCGCAAAATTGTGAATTCCAATATAGAAATCCTCTTCCGGTTCAGAATCCAAAAAATCGACTGAAACCTTCCCAAAATACGGCGTTTCTAACAGTCGTTTGACTTTTTGCAATTGTAAATCTGCTGATTGCACTTTGATATTCATCTGATCAATCTCACGGTTTTTCATCTCGATCATCGAAAATGTATCTAGATTATCAAGAACACTGTCAAAATTAAGACGAATATCTCCTGACATCTCGCTTAATGCTGAAATGCCTTCCTCCTTTGCCCGTTTTAATAGTTGTGTTAATTGTTCTTTTGCTTCAATTAACTCGCCATACGTTTGTTGCAGATACTGTTTTTCTCGTGTGTTGACCATACACATTCTCCTCGTAAAATAAATAGTATTGCTCAAGCATTTTACGCCAATTATGTCGATTTTTCAATATAAATGATTGGGAAAAATCAACTTAAAAAACTGCTTTCTTTTAGTCAACCAATTTTTCAAGAAAAATAAAGAAACTAAGTCTCCAGTTTTTGACACGTGGTCATCTCATCTGAAGCACTCATTTTCTCTATTGATTTTTTATGTACTAAGAGTAAGAATTAGCGTTTGAACTCATAGCGTTTGATATTCCATAAAGCGATTGCTAGAAAGACAACCCCTGATAATGCAAGAATAGCCAACGGAACCAACGTCTCATATTGAACACCCATAGTAATACCCAACTCTTCTTTGACAGTGGCGACCATTTGCTCATTGTCTGAAGTGAAGACATTTTCTGTAAGGACTTTTCTAATTAACACAACACCACTTGTAAGAGGAAAATAGGTAACAACTAGCTGTGCCGTTTCAGGTAAACTACCGATTGGAACATAACACCCTGTCAGAAACCCTAATAATGGACCAATGGTTGAAGTCATTGTCGAAAAAGTATCTATTCTGCGAAAAAAACTTGCAACAAAAAACATAAATGCAGAGGAACAAAAAATCGTAAATAGACAAGATACGCCTAACATTCCCCATTGTTTTACACTCAAAAGTACGCCACCTGATAAGAAAACGATATAACATTCAGCAACTATCACTACTGCGAAGGTAATCAATAATGAAACCAAGAAGGTACTTAAAAAATAACCCATCATGATGCTTCTTTTTTGAATTGGTGAAATCATAAAATCTATCGTCATTATCCATGAATGATCCATTCTTCTGCTCTTTCATTTTAGAAGCTTTTACCCCTCTATAGCAAAAAAGAAATAACTGTCCACTCTCTGCGAGTAATCAGTTATTTCTTTTTCAGTCAAGCCTATTAGGGGCCATTAAAGGAGGACATCTGGAATCTTTAGCTCAAGTAATTCCTGCTGATTTCTTTCAGTTATTTTTTCCAGCTGGCAACCAAATCTGAATTTTTTTTAATCCACTCTTTTGCAGCCACTTCTGGATTCTTTTTATTATTAATTTGGAGCATCACTTCCTCCATATCATCCTTCGTCCAGTTGAAATTATCTAATAAATGATAGACTTCTGGCTGATCGTCTTTTAGATTCTTTCTGGCAATCGTATGAATCGTTTCCTCATCACCCATTCCACCTTTAGGATCTTCTAGATATTTAAGGTCATATTTGGCAAACATCCAATGCGGGGACCACCCAGTGATTACGATCTCCTCTTTATTTTTAATCGCCTGACCTAACGCCACAGTCATTGCACCTGAAGACGAGGTATCAACCTTCCAATCACTCAAATTCGAGTAGGTCTTTACTGTGTTTTCGGCCGCATTGACCACGCCCGCTCCTGGCTCGATGCCGGTAATTGTTTTTTCTGCTTCCTCTGTTAATTCATCAATTGAATTCACATCCATATAAGAAGGAACAACAAGCCCAACCTTCGCGCCTGTCAAGTTTTCACCCAAATCCTCCACTTGTTCTTTATACTGCGCGTATTGAGAGCCGTGTGTATTTGGTAACCATGCAGACACCATTCCATCCATCTCGCCTTTTGAAATGGACTCCCACATAATCGCATTGTCCAGTGGTGTCACATTGACCTTGTAGCCCATTTCTCTTAAAACTTCTGCAACAACATTGGTTGAAGCAACCTCAGTGTCCCATTCAACATACGCCAAATTGATTTCTTTCTGATTTTTTTCATTACCGGTGAAGGCACTCAAACCCATTCCTGCCAGAAGAATCGCTGCAACACTTGCTACTGTTAACCATTTCTTTTTTTTAGAACCGTTTTTTGAAGCTGCCGTTTTAGGTTTGTTTAGATGTTGAGTGAACCGATCAACAATAATTGCCAAAATAACCAGTGCGACCCCGTTAACAAACCCATTCCCGACCTGCGCACGTTGTAAGGCGGAAAGAACGCCCCGTCCCAATCCTGGTGCACCAATCATTGAAGCAATAACGACCATTGATAAAGAAAGCATTGTCGTTTGATTAATCCCAGCTAAAATCGTATTTTTAGCTAGAGGTAATTCTAGTTTGAAAAGTTTTTGCCAAGCCGTTCCGCCAAATGAATCTGACGCTTCTACTAACTCTTTAGGCACTTGACGAATCCCTAAATTAGTAAAACGAACGGTCGGTGGCAATGCAAAAATCACTGAGGCAAAAACCCCAGGAACCATACCAATTCCGAAAAAGGCGACTGCCGGAATCAGATAAACAAATCCTGGCATAGTTTGCATAAAATCAAGAATCGGTGTAATAATACTTTGAGCCTTGCTACTTTTAGCCATGATAATGCCCAGTGGTACGCCGACAACAATCGAAACCACACTAGAAATCAAGACCAATGTAACGGTACTCATTAAGTCCGTCCACAACCCTTGATTATAAATGAAAAGTAATCCGACAAACGTAAAAATCGTTAGTCCAAAGCGTTTTTGAGTAATTAAAAACGCAATTAGTGTCAATACGAGGATAAACAGAATTGGCGGAATTTGCACCAAACCGTTCGTAATACTATCCATCAATGATTGTCCGCCGCGTTGAATTAAGGAGAATAAGCCAGAAAAGCTATTAGTCACCCATTCAGTAATTCTCTCGACCCAATCAGCTACCGGTAATTGATTCGTTAATAGATTATTCATTCTCACTCACCTCACTCGTTTCTGCTAATGCTTCTAGTACACTCCCTCGAATAATCACTCCTTGAAGGCGCCCATTTTCAACAACAGCAAGTGGGGTAGGCGAATCAAAAATAATCGTAAACATATCATTAACCAGCATTTCTTTATCCACCGTTGTAATCGTTGCATCGACAAATTCACTTAACGGTCGCTGCGTTTTTCTTGCTTCAAGTGCACGTTCTGCTGTGATGTACCCTTTCAGCTCACGTCTCTTATTGACAACCATCAACATACTAACTTCCTCTTTACGCATTCGATTGAGTGCGACAGTCGGTCCGTCAATATCAATATTGGTTGTTAACGCTGGAACCATAATATTTTGGGCAGTTAACACCTTCGAACGATCGACATCCTCTACGAACTCACGAACATAGTCATTGGCAGGGTTAGTCAGAATCTCTTCTCCCGTCCCAATTTGCATAATTTCGCCATCCTTCATCAACGCAATTCGATCACCAATTCGTAAGGCTTCATTCAAATCATGAGTAATGAATATAATGGTTTTTTGAACCGTTGCTTGTAGGTCAATTAATTCATCCTGCATCTCACGGCGAATCAGTGGGTCTAATGCTGAGAAGGCTTCATCCATTAAGAGAATCTCTGGATTATTCGCTAATGCTCGTGCTAACCCGACACGTTGCTGCATGCCTCCTGATAATTGGTTGGGAAATTGATCTTTAAACGAAATTAGCCCTGAATTTTCTAAGGCTTGTTCCGCTTTTTTCTGACGTTCTTCTTTGGGAATTCCTCGAACTTCTAGTCCATACTCTGTGTTCTCCAAAATAGTTCGATGAGGAAATAGGCCAAAATTCTGAAATACCATGCTCATCTTATGACGGCGCACTTCACGGAGACCTTCTTTACTTAACTTAGCAATATCCTGTCCATCGATGTAAATATCTCCTGAAGTCGGTTCAATCAATCGGTTTAATAGACGAATCAAGGTAGACTTCCCGCTACCTGATAGGCCCATAATCACGAATATCTCGCCTTCATTCACTTCAAAATTCACATCATACACACCGACAGTAGCGCCTGTTTTTGCCAGAATCTCCGTCTTAGGACGTTGATCTTTCATCATCGCTAACGCTGTCTGTGCCTTCTTACCAAATACTTTTGTTAAATGATTAACTTTTACTTTTATCAAAAAAAAACTCCTTTTTCACGCTTTTTTCATTTTCTTTTCTGAAAACAAAGTGACTACACTAGATTAACATGGTGTAGTCACTTTGTCAAAAAGAAGGTTTCGCTAATATTTCTCTTTAATTAGTAAAAAAAGAGGCCGCTCATCACCATGAATAAGCTGCCTCTTATATTCTGTTATTCTGTCCAACTCTTTTTAACTAGGTTTACTTTTTTCCCACAACTAATTCTTTAAAATTTCTTTAAGCGAGTTTGAGGAGGCTGGGACATGGGACATAACTCAAAAAGTTATGCCCATGCTCCTATTTCCCGAATAAACGGTGAGCACAGAAGCAACTCCTTCGGAAATAAGCTGAAATTCACAAAAATTTGAAGAGCAATTTTCGTGGATTCCCTCTTATTTCTCGGAGTAAAACACTTCTGTCCCAACCTCAGCCTCTATTCCATCTTTTTATTAAGTTTTTTCCAAAAGATAGCAAAGGAAATCATAGATATGGGCAAATTTATGCCCAGTAAAAATATAGCTAGAGGTATTAAAAACCAACTTAAAGCCCCCGTTATTTCGTTAGGCAGAATAAAAACAAATCCTATTATCAAAAGAATTAACAATAAATTCAAATACAGCAAAACTTGACTAATAAAAAAAAGCTTCATTTTCTCTCCTTCAGTTTCTTTTAAATGAGTTTAAAAAATAGCTTACGGATTACCTAATTGAAATTAACAAAAATCAAAACAGGAGCCGTATCTAAAGTAAACACTGAGAAAAATGCCTCAGTACTCTATCCAGGAATCTTTTTGTTGTGCATAATAAAGAGTAAAAAAAGTGTAGGAATCACGGGCATGAACCATCTGGAAAGCGATAATTTTTTTAGCCTCTTTATTCTTTTCAAATTACTACGACACTTGGGAACGATATACGAATTTCTTTTTTTTACCTTTACGTAGCCTAATGCACTTAGTTTCCCAAAAATTTATTCATATCTCAGCATACCCAGATTATTGTTCGAAGCTACTATAATCCTCTCCCAAAATAGGTCCACTAAATCATCCTAACACTGTTTTATCAATTGACAGTGATTCCTTAACCTACACAACGAAGTGAAGACAAGCTGTATGTTTACAACAATCACTTCACTAGATTAAGTGCCTCGTACACTCCTTGAAGCTTACCAATTATACTAACTAAACTAATGTGTCACATCTGTTTCCAAACTAACACCTGGGTAAAAGAAGTTTTGCATTCGTTGCAACGCGTACTCATTTCCAACAAAATAAATCGTATCATTTTCTGAGATCTTCGCATAAGGCCCCGGGGACAATAACAACTCTTCTTTATGAAGAATCGCAACCACGGTTGCATTGGTCTCATGCCACAAATTCAGTTCACTAATTGAACTCTCCAAATGAAGCGCATCTGATGTAATGACCAGTTCAAATGGCAAAAATGGATTCATGCTGTGAGTCCGTTTCGTTTGAGCGACTAGCTGATCCAACAACTTAGAAAAATGATCCAACTCATCCTTCTGTTGCTTAACACTCTCCATGATTTCAACCTTTACTTCTTGAATCGATTGAACATCCTTATATTGTTCCAAAAAGGTTTTGGCATTCTCCTTAGAAGCAACATACGCCCCACTGCCATGACGAACCTCCATAATTCCCAAATCAACCAAAACATTGATTGCTTTTCGAGCCGTTTCGGGGGAGACGTTGTAGGCGCTAGCTAATGTTGAGCGAGCATGAATTTTTTCGCCCACTTGGTATCTATTTTCAATAATTCTTTCCGCCAACTCGACAGCGATTTGTTGGTATCTAGGTACAACAACCTTCTTTTTTTCTCGCATCAAATTTCCCTCACATTATATCTTTACGCTAATAGTACTATGAACGGATAGAATAAGCAAAATAAAAAAGAGTGGTGTAAGACACTGGACACTAGCCCGTCTTTTGACTGGGTAGTCATCCTGTCCGTTCCACTCTCACTCTTATTTACTATTTTGTTGTGTTTTGACTGGACAGCTTGTCGCACAGTCATCACAGGTTTTTCCCGTTTTGATACGAGAATACACGACATAACCCGCACCACCAAAAATTAAAATCGAAAGAATAATTGTCGCAATCATTTCGCCCCTCCTTCAACTGTTGTTAGCGTGACTGTTGTGTTGGTTTTCTGTTTGTTTTTCTTCAGTAACTGAATCATCATTCCTGCCAATACAAGAACGGCACTTATAAAACTAAATCCAATTGATCCATTTTCAAAAAAGACATGCCCGAATTGATAAATCACAAAACTGACCGCATAGGCTAAGCCACATTGATAGCCAACTGCAAGCCACGTCCATTTAGCATTGGCCATTTCACGACGAATCGCACCAATAGCTGCAAAACAAGGCGCACATAACAGATTAAAGACGAGGAATGAGTAAGCCGCAACTGTTGTGTAGCTTCCTTGTAAAACTGACCAGACTTCCTGTCCATTTTCAGAAATCTCTCCTGCATGGCCAAACAAAATCCCAAACGTATTAATGACATTTTCCTTGGCGATTAGACCGGTAATCGTGGCAACTGCCCCCTGCCAATTCCCCCAGCCTAAAGGCGCGAATAATGGTGCAATCACATGCCCCAGACTCGCTAAAATACTTTGGTCAGAGTCGACCGGTTGGAACGCAAAATTATAGGAAAACGTGAACCAGATAACGATACTAGAAACAAAAATAATCGTACTTGCTTTTTTAACAAACGACTTACTTCTATCATACGTTTGTCGTAAAATACTTTTTACTTGCGGAAGATGATAAGCCGGTAATTCCATGATAAATGGTGCAGGGTCTCCAGCAAAGAGCTGCGTTTTTTTCAAGGCAATCCCCGAAAGAACGATTGCACCAATTCCGACAAAATAAGCAGAAGGCGCGACCCAACTACTGTTAGGGAAAAAAGCCCCTGCAATCAAAGCGATAATCGGCAACTTAGCCGAACACGGCATAAACGTAGTCACGATAATGGTCATTCGACGATCCTTCTCATTTTCGATTGTCCGACTCGCCATCACACCTGGAACGCCACAGCCAGTAGCAATCAGCATAGGAATAAACGACTTACCTGATAAGCCAAATTTCCGAAATAAACGGTCCATAACAAAAGCAATCCGAGACATATAACCACAGTCTTCTAAAAAGGATAAACATAAAAACAAAACAATTAATTGTGGTAAAAAGCCTAAAACAGCCCCTACACCAGCAATAATTCCATCTAAAATAAGTCCTTGCATCCAATCTGCTACCTGCCAGTTTGCTAAAGCATCGCCCACTATAGTTGGAATCCATTCTCCAAAGACCTGATCGTTAACCCAATCCGTTCCCATCGTTCCCAAGGTTTGAATAGACAGGTAATAAATCAGCCACATGACTCCAGCAAAAATTGGAAGGGCCAACCAACGATTTGTCACGATTTGATCAATTTTATCACTAAATGACAACCGAATCTCATCTTTTTCAATCGCACAGAGGCTAATGACTCGACTGATGAATTCATACCGTTCATTAATTATGATGGTTTCACTATCCTCCTGGAAGATTTTTTCTGTAATCGTAATAATTTCTTCAATTTCTTTCTTTTGAATCACACTAAGATCGAGTTCCTCTTGGGCACGTGCGTCACGTTCAAATAGTTTCACCGCATACCAACGACTTTGTTTTTCCAAAACCGTCTGACCAAGAACGTCAACAATCTCATTCAAGGCCGTTTCTAATCGAACATCATAGGTTGGAAAATCTACCTTAGCCGGAAATTGTTTAGCTACATGAAGTGTCTCCTTGACAGCTTCTTGAAGTCCACGTTTTTTTAGAGCACTCATCCCAACAACAGGGGCCCCCATACCATACGCAAGCTTCTCTAAATTAATCTTTTTACCTTGTTTTGCAACAATATCCATCATATTTAAAGCAATCACAACTGGAATACCCATTTCCATTAACTGGGTTGTTAAATAAAGATTTCTTTCAAGATTTGTTGCATCAACAATGTTTAAAATGACGCTAGGCTGTCCCTGCAATAAATAATCTCTAGCAACGACCTCTTCTGGTGTGTATGGAGAGAGTGAATAAATCCCGGGTAAATCCTGAATTCGGACAGTTCGATCTGATTTTAGGAGCCCTTCTTTTCTTTCTACTGTTACTCCAGGCCAGTTTCCAACATATTGGTTAGCCCCAGTCAAGTGGTTAAACGTGCTAGTCTTCCCACTATTAGGATTCCCTGCTAAAGCAATCTGGTAGTCACTCATTATTTCTCCTCCTTTTCAATTAGCACTAACTCAGCTTCACTTTTTCTCAACGTTAGTTCATACCCACGAACATGAATCTCAATTGGATCACCTAAAGGAGCTAACTTTCTTATATAAACTGACGTGCCTCTAGTTAGACCCATATCCATTAAACGACGTCTAACAGCTCCTGTCCCATGAATCGTAACCACTTGCCCCGAATCTCCCACAACGAGTTGGTCTAATGAAAGCCAATTTGCTGGATTCTCTGAGGGTTCATCTATCAAAATAGATTCTAAAACAGTCTGGTTAATCGCAATTCTACTATTGTGTAATAAAACAATGCCATTCTCACCAGATGTATTAATCAATACAACCTTTCCCCCTGGTATGACACCCAAGTTACTTAAATGCTTTTTGACTGACTCCTCAGCATTGACTGCTTTTATCTGATACACTCGATTATGTTGTGCTTGATTAAGAGATAACATAGTAACTTCCCCTTGTGAATTATTTTCATATTTTTAATTCCAAGAAAACTCATTGAAATTGATAATCGTTCTCAATAAGATTACTCCCTTCCTCCATAAAAGTCAATGAGATTGTGAAAAAACTAGCGAATTAGTCTAAAATAAATTCATTTCAATCGCCTCAAAATTTCGTCTTTTTCGAAAAAATTTTTTAAAGTTTTTTTACTTTAGAAAACTGTTTTCACCCTTGCAATTCTTGCTTTCATATTTTTTCAAAACACTAAACTTGGTGTCTCTCTTTTTTTTCAACACAATATATAGTGTTTTTAGATTGACTTTTTCCTAGATAGATTTATACTAATGAGTATAGAAATTATCCATTCGGGAGGAACTTATAATGAACGTAAAAATCTTTTCAAAAAATAATTGTATGCAATGCAAAATGGTGAAACGCTACTTAAGCGAGAATAATATAGCATTTGAAGAAGTTAATATTGATAATCAACCAGAAGCTGTTGATTGGTTAAAAGAACAAGGTTTTCAAACTGTTCCAGTAACTACTTCTAATTCAACAACTGTTATCGGCTTCCGCCCTGACCAACTAAAACAATTAGCTAGCTAATATGAAGATTGTTTTCTTCTCCATGACGGGTCAGACTAGAAGGTTTGTTAAAAAGTTGGATTTGCCTGCTTATGAAATTGAGCCTGCAAATCCTTTTTTTGAGATAAAAGAACCATTTGTACTTGCTGTGCCAACTTATGATCAGGAAATTATGGATGTCGTCTATGATTTTTTAGACCATCAAGATAACTCTCTTCTATTAAGAGGAATTATCGGTAGCGGCAATCGAAATTTTGCCGAGTTATTTGTTTACGCAGCAAAACAATTGGCAGAGAATTATCAAGTGCCTCTGCTCCATGCACTTGAGTTTAGCGGCACCTCTGAAGATGTCGACATTATAAAAAAGGTTGTGAATGAACTTGAGTCTTAAAAATTTAAAAGACGTTAGCTACTTTAAGCTAAACAATGAGATTAATCGTCCGGTTAATGGACAAATCCCGTTAAACAAGGATCAAGAAGCGTTAGCTGCATTTTTCAAGGAGAATGCAACACCTAACACGATGACATTTTCTTCTATTAAAGAGAAGATTGATTATCTAGTAAAAAATGATTATATCGAAGAAGGATTTATCAAGCTTTACTCAATGACCTTTATTGAAAAGCTTTATCAATTTTTGGACGAACAGAACTTTCAGTTTAAATCATTTATGGCAGCTTACAAGTTTTACTCTCAGTACGCATTAAAAACAAACGATGGAACGGCTTATCTAGAAACCTACGAAGATCGTGTTGCCTTTAATGCGCTTTATTTTGCCAATGGAGACGAAGAGCTTGCTTTATCTCTTGCTGATGAAATGATTCATCAACGCTACCAGCCAGCGACTCCTTCTTTCTTAAACGCTGGACGTAAACGCCGTGGTGAATTGGTTTCTTGTTTCTTAATCCAAGTAACCGACGATATGAACTCAATTGGCCGTTCAATCAATTCAGCATTACAACTTTCTAGAATTGGTGGCGGCGTTGGGATTACTCTTTCGAATCTTCGTGAGGCTGGTGCGCCAATCAAGGGATATGAAGGGGCAGCAAGCGGCGTGGTTCCCGTGATGAAATTATTCGAAGATAGCTTTAGCTACTCCAATCAATTGGGCCAACGTCAAGGAGCCGGTGTTGTTTACTTAAACGTCTTTCATCCAGATATCATTCAATTTCTTTCTGCAAAAAAAGAAAACGCGGATGAAAAGATTCGAGTTAAAACACTTTCTCTAGGGACGATTGTGCCAGATAAGTTCTATGAATTAGCTAGAAATAATGACGATATGTATTTGTTTAGCCCTTATAGTGTTGAAAAAGAGTACGGTGTTCCTTTCTCATATGTGGACATCACTAAAGAATATGACAATATGGTCGCAAATCCAAATATTCGTAAACAAAAGATTCGCGCGCGTGATCTTGAAAATGAAATCTCAAAATTACAACAAGAATCAGGCTACCCATATATCGTAAATATCGATACTGCAAACCGTTCAAATCCGGTTTATGGAAAAATTATTATGAGTAATCTTTGTTCTGAAATTTTACAAGTACAGGAGCCTTCTGTAATTAACGGCAAACAAGAATATGATGTTATGGGGACAGATATTAGTTGTAACTTAGGGTCAACTAATATTGTAAACCTAATGGATAGCCCAAACTTTGGTAAATCTGTTCGCGCGATGACTCGTGCTTTGACATTTGTCACAGATGCTTCTGATATTGATGTTGTTCCTTCTATTCAAAACGGCAATAAACTAAACCACACAATTGGTTTAGGAGCTATGGGACTGCATACTTATTTTGCTAAAAATCATATGGAATACGGCTCTGAGGAATCACTTGATTTTACGAATATTTATTTCATGTTATTAAATTATTGGACGCTAGTTGAAAGTCATGCCATTGCCAAGGAATATGGCGAAGTCTTCCATAATTTTGAAAAATCAGACTATGCAAGTGGTACCTATTTTGATAAATATGTCACAGGAGACTACCAACCAAAATTCGAAAAAGTCAAAGAAATCTTCAACGATATCTTTATTCCTTCAGCCGAAGATTGGAAAGAACTCCGTGAAGCAATCAAAAAAGACGGTCTTTATCATCAAAATCGTCTGGCAGTTGCACCAAATGGCTCTATTTCGTATATCAATGACACGAGTGCAAGTATTCACCCAATTACTCGTATGATTGAAGAGCGTCAAGAGAAGAAAATTGGTAAAATTTACTATCCAGCTCCTTATTTAGCTAATGACACGATTCCTTATTATACCTCAGCCTATGATATGGATATGCGTAAAGTAATCGACGTTTATGCAACAGCACAAAAACATGTCGATCAAGGAATGAGTTTAACCTTGTTTATGCGCTCAGAACTTCCTGAAGGTCTGTATGAATGGAAAGATACAACCAAACAAACAACCCGTGACCTGAATATTTTACGCCACTATGCCTTCCATAAAGGGGTTAAATCAATTTATTATGTTCGTACATTTACAGACGATGCAGAAGAAATTGGTAGCAACCAATGCGAAAGTTGTGTCATCTAACCTTTGTGACTGACTAGATAAACTTAGGATTACCTAGACTTTTACCAGTCGTTCATTGAGCGGCTGGTTTCTATTGAAAAAAACGAGGAGGATAACTCATGTCAAACACGTATTATGAGGCTATAAACTGGAATGAGATTGAAGATATTATCGATAAATCAACCTGGGAAAAACTAACGGAACAATTCTGGCTAGATACACGAATTCCCCTATCCAATGACTTAGATGATTGGCGGACACTATCAGATTTAGAAAAAACCACTGTTGGGCACGTTTTTGGTGGCTTAACTTTACTTGATACTGTTCAGTCAGAAAGTGGGATGGAACAGCTTAGAAATGATGTCCGTACACCACATGAGGAAGCTGTCTTAAATAACATTCAATTTATGGAATCTGTCCATGCTAAAAGTTATTCTTCGATCTTTAGTACCTTAAACACTAAGTCAGAAATCGAAGAAATTTTTGAATGGACCAACACTAACCCTTACCTGCAAAAAAAAGCAGAGTTTATCAACGAGATCTATAAAAACGGCACGCCGTTAGAAAAAAAAGTCGCGAGTGTCTTCTTAGAAACTTTTCTATTTTATTCTGGATTCTATACGCCTCTTTATTACTTAGGAAATAATAAATTACCTAATGTGGCAGAAATCATTAAACTGATTATCCGTGACGAATCTGTTCATGGTACCTATATTGGCTATAAATTCCAATTAGGCTTTAATGAATTACCCGACGATGAACAAGAAAAATTGAAGGACTGGATGTATGGTCTTCTTTATGAACTTTATGAAAATGAAGAACGTTACACTGAAGAGCTCTACGATGAGTTAGGCTGGACTGAAGAGGTAAAAACCTTCTTACGTTATAACGCCAATAAAGCGCTAATGAATTTGGGAATGGATCCACTATTCCCTGATACAGCCAATGATGTTAATCCAATCGTAATGAACGGAATTTCAACAGGTACAAGTAACCATGACTTCTTCTCGCAAGTAGGGAACGGCTATCTGTTAGGAACCGTTGAAGCAATGAAAGATGACGATTACTTAATCGGATTAGACTAAAGAATAGCCTCAACTCATCAGAAAAAATACGATGAGTTGGGGCTTGTTTTTTAACTGCAAGGGGATTATATAATATCGAGGTGTAAGAAAGCTATCGGTAATTGGCTTTCCAGTACTTTTCATGAGACCAAAGAAGGATGGTAGGAATTGATTGTCTTATGGAAACTCAAAACCTCGGCTTGCTGAGGCTATCTTATATGAACCTAGTCTTTCTTTACACTTCACTCAAAATATCCTTCAGCGAGCTTAGCATATTGTTTGACCTTTTGATTGTCGGGCTGGATAGCAGCCCTTTGTTCCTCTTGAACTACTGACTGATTCAGTAGATAATATAATCCAAAGATAGGCTCTGTTGATTTTTCATGATAGCAGGTAGTATCTAATAAATCAGCAGTTAAATCTCTAAGCGTGGTGTTCTTAAAGAAACCGCCACTTAGCGTCAGCTCGCTAATTTTTCCTACCATCTCCTTCAATGTTCGAATGTTCATTAGCACACCTTCAACTACTGCTCGAGTTAAATCTGCTTTCGTATGCTGAATCGATAAATACTTAAACTCAGCAGTCATGCCACTTCGCCAAAATGGTGCGCGTTCCCCATTAATATAGGGATGGAATCGAAGACCATTCGCGCCAATCGGGGACTCTTCCAGTTTGGAACTCAAGGTTTCATAAAACATGGTCTCTGAGTCACTTAACGTTTGGCTTGCCCATTCTAAAACACAGCCGCCATTATTGGAAGGCGCACCCACAATATACAATCTGGGTGCTAAATAATAACAAAAGTTTTGACGTTCCTCATCAAAAATGGCTTGTTTTGTGACTCGTCGAATCGCTGCACTAGTCCCAATCGTCAAGCTATTAGGAACCCCAGTTGAAACATAGCTCCCAAAAGCCGCCAGACAGCCATCACTGGCACCAATTGTAACTTTGGTATTCTTGGATAAGCCTAGCGTTCCAGCTATTCCCGGAGAGATTATTGATGTATGGAGAGGCGCCACTAATCGTGCTAGCTGCTCCTCTGAGATTCCTAAAAATTGGAGAATCTCCTCATCCCAGTTTAAACTTTCAAGGTTAAGTAGCCCTGTTGCAGAACCCGTCGAATAATCTAATAGATACTCCCCAGTAAAAGCCCGCATTAATAGCTCCTTTAGGCCGTACCAGTGAGTTGTTTTATCAGATAAACCTTGCTCTTTAAAATGCAAGATTTTGGCAAACGGAGACATCGTATGAATCGGCGTTCCCGTTTTCCGATAGAAATTTTTGGCTAAATCTGTTTCACGAAATTGTTCAATTATCTCTGTTGCCTGCGTATCTGACCAGATATAAACTTTATCAGCCTGACCATCTTGTACAGGCATCAAGCTATGCATAGCTACACTAAAGCCGATTCGTTCAATTCGTTCTCTCAGAGTCAAAGGAACTCTCTGAATCGCTACACTAAGTACTTGAAGCAATTCGGCAGCAAGTTGATAACGTTCCCCCTCTTCCCCATAATAAGTGGTCACCTTTTTCGCCACGTCATACACTAACTCACCATTATCTATCACGCCTACTTTTATGGCTGTCGTTCCAACATCGATTCCTAAAAATACTTCGCTCATCTCTACTCAACCTCAATTATTTATTCAATTACACATTCGCTGTATTCCCTACTAACATAGCAAAAAAAGGTAAGCGTGTCCAATATCGATCCTAAAAAATTCGCTCATTTATAGAAATGAATGATTCCCACAAGTACACATATTTTGAATTGTTTTACCGTCATAGGAATGTCTATCAAAAGATACGAATAAACTTTGCTGGCCCTTTAGTTCGTTGAGAAAGTTTAAAAATAAAAAAACTGTATCCCATTACTCATAGGATACAGCGAATACTTAAAGACAATTTCTGTTATGACGCTTCTCAGATTTTTACTACTTGTCACCTTTTAACTAGAAATTAGTGGATTAAACACTTCTTTTTTCATCAAATAAGTGCTTCTTTTTTCTAGTAATCCTGGCAACAATCAGTAATAGCAGTCCTGAAATAAAAAATGCGGTCCTAACACCAAAAACATCTGAGATAATCCCCATCAAAAGAATAGAAATTGAAAATGCTGCGGTATTTAATACTCCCGTTGAAGCATAAATAGATGCTAGTTGATCTTTAGGTATATTTTGTTGTATAGACGTTGCTTGAGGAATATTCTTGATTTGAGAAAACAAACCAATCAGAACCGAACAGATTAACACAAATATTGGATTCCAACTCAATGAAACAATAATTGTTACTATCGCTCCAAGAAAAGAGCCCCAGTAAATTGAGCTAGATTTATGATGATCAATCCACTCTGATACTCTCATCACAATAAGACTGCCCATCATTGCGCCAACAAAAAAAGTCGCATTAATGTAACCCCACCAGCTCTCAGAAACATGTAAAACCTCTTTTACAAAAACTAAAACAATCGAAGAGGCCCAGATAGTGTTTGCAATCGTCTCTAGGAGATCCATTTTGATAACCGTCTGAATCACTTCATATTTTTTGATTCCCTTCCAGCCACTCAGAAGCTCTTCTTTGCTCGTTTGCTTCAAGTCTGAGTCTATCTTAACTTTAGGAAGTAATAGTAAACTGATCGTTGATAGCACATAGACACCAACATCTAACCAGACAACCTGTGCAACTGAAAAAAGGATTAGTAGTGAAGAACCTATTGCCCAACTTCCAATACCAACTAACTGTAAAAGTGTACTAAATAGGCTATTGGCTTTTATCAAATACTCTTTTTCTACATAATGTGGGACTAATGCCATACTTATTGACTCTGTAAATCCATCAAAGAAAGCAATCCCTGCAACCAATAAATATATGAGCGTAATATTTGGTTGATTGATTCTTGACTGTAAATAAACAGCTAAAAGAAATAAAATGAACAGCTTACAGGATTGACTTATTTTGATGATACTTGTTATAGAAAACCGCGCAGTAATCACCGGGGCTAACAATCCTGAAACGACCATTCCTCCTGTAATGATTACCGGAACCATCGAAGCCGCTAAAGCTGAATTTGTTAATGCAAAAACGGAACTGACGATTGCTACGGTATATATTGTGTCGCCGATGTTGGCTAAAACTTGTCCTACAATTAATTTTATATATGCTTGATTATTTTTCATATTTTTCATCCTCACTTAGAAGAAACAACTGCTCTTCTGTTTTTGTTTAATCTAAGCAAGGTTTATTACCATAGTTTCATCCGGGACTCCTTTCGCCAATTTTGTTTACTTCAGTTTCGTCAGCCTATTCGCCTTGTAGCTAACTAAACTGGTCCTCAAAATCATAGGCCTCTTAAATTTCGAATCATTTTTTATGTATTATTCAAAGCTCTCTATGCCGCCAAAAATAGGATCATTTATTTTTTTAAACGAGTGTCGCTACTCCTCTTGTTAAATCAAGAGACTCATGATTATAACGGATACTCTAAAATCTCCACCAAAAATCTGAACCTATCCTTTTGATAAAAATAAAAATTATTTTACTGTGTTGGTAACTTAGATGCTTAGTAGCACCTGTCGCTGATTAGAATGGGATTTCTAGGATTTTCTGATCAATGAAAAACTCTGATATAGTCCCACTAAATCTACAAAGTATGGTCAAAAAGATAGTCAAAAAATCGCCAGTATATCAAAAATCAATTTGAGTGAGGATAAAGAGTCAATTTAAACTGAAATGAGAAAGCTTATTATCTTAATTCCTTTTTAGATTCATTCAATTTTCTTCGGATATTTCTTTGATGATTTCTTATTTGAGTCGACATTAGATTGTTAGTCCTAGGTGATATCATGTCAAAAATTTTCTGAGATTTTCGAGCATATGTAATAAATGTTCCAAATTCTCTTTGTTTATAATGGTATTTGATATCTGTACGTTCCCCAAGTTGATGATAATTTTGATATAATTTACGTCTATAGGTTAATCGTTTTCTGTTTCCAGTATGTCCTTTCTGTTTGGAAATAATTTCTCCCTTTTTAATTAATTTATACGCGGTTCTATAAAACTTTGTAATACTTTTTTCTCTCATCTTAACATTTGTTCCATCAAACACAAAACCTAGATAATCTAATTTGGCAACTGCACGAGAGTCTACTTTCCTCAATATTTTCCCATCAAAATACATTACATTAGTCTTTTCTTTTTGAATGGACATCTTAGTTTTAACGAAAATATTATTTTCTATTTCTTCCCTTAAGTTATCAAATTGGCCATCACTTATTTCAGGTATAACGATAATAAAGTCATCTGAGTATCTCCGATAAATCCCACCCCATATATTTATCAAATCTGAAATAAAATCATCTATTTCTAACATATATATATTTGAATATATCGCACTTATTGCCGTGCCTTGTGGAATTCCTTTTTTCTCTTTATTTGTTCTAACAACTTTTTCCCCGTCATTAAAATGATAACTATTCATTTTTTTGAAACGTCTAAATTCAGAAAAATCATCGAAATAAGAATTTTTCCGACTAGCATATATTTCATCATCAGGGGCAACAAAATAGTTTATATCTTCCTTGTGAATATAAGAGTAGCTTGTCAAACTTTTATAAATCTTAAATTGATGATCAGGCATTCTATTATCGTAGTATAAAAGATTGATCATTCTTCTAAGGTATTCGTGATCTAAGTTATCGAAAAATCCTGTATAATCTCCTACATAAACAAAAGAGTCAGGATTCTTTGCTATAAAATTAATTACTTCTGCAGCAAAATGAATATTATTTTTCCCATGTTTGTTAGTCCTATATGCCAAGACAGAACTATCAAATTTTTTTTCACTAACATAGGTATTGTATAGTTCATTTAATTGAAGACCGTAATGCTTATATATGTAATTATCTATATGAGAGGCGTACATGATTGGTCTTATTTTTTCCTTGACTGGAATTTTTCGACCATTTCTACTTTTGTTCTCATTGTCAGGATCATCTTTGAAATCTCTAAATTTTTCAACGCAGATTTCATTAAAAATCAAAGGTAGAAAACTATGCGTAGGATTTTTTTCAAACCCATCCACATACTTTTCTACCTTTGAATTAAAACTAGTAATTTTATCAAAATGAAGATATTTTTTTGTTGGATATTTATAAACATCTTTATTCATTTCGAGTCCCTCAGTCCACTAGTTTTTTATTGGAGCAACAACAGTAAATTTAGTCCCGCTACTATATAATTTACTTTGCACACTGCCTAAGACGCGACTCTCAGGCTCTACTTCTGCCAATTAAGGCTATTACCGCATCCGTAATATGGCGGGGTGAGCAAATGCTCACAAAATACAAATAGTATATGATATAACTAAGAAAGTTTCTCCAACAGATTATTACTCTTGGAGGTGCGAAATGATTCTTCTGACAGTCTTGGTTACCATACTTAGTATGCAGAGCTTAATATTAATATTAAGATTAAGCTCTGTATACGACAGGCAATTTACTTCTGTTGAAGTCAAATCACTTTACTTTGTTATACAAATTACCTAATACCCAACAATTTAATTGCTGATATTAGCATGTTAATTATAGCACAATGATTTCAATAAATGAACGCTGTCTATCAATACGCCATGGAATTTTTTTATAACTATCTTCTTGTACCTTTCTACATTTTTTAGTAGCTTATGTTAAAAGGAAAAACTCTGTTGGTGGTGTTAGTTAGTTGTATTGTACAAGGTTTTACAAAGATTAATAGATGTTTAAATCATCAATGCAACCTGTTATAAATTATAGAGTAGTTCAAAAAAAAGATATTCAACAAATCGTTTATTCATCATCTTTCAGATTCCATTGTTCTTTGGTTGGAACATTTGAACTAATTAGTTCACTGATAATTAAATAGATAATGTACTGAGCATAGCTATTCTCTACATAAAACATTGTACCTCTTGATATTTGTTCCTCAACACTCTCCTTTGTCCATTCATCTTTAATGTTTCCTGCTTCAACCAGATTTTCGCGATTGTCCCATAGATCCTTCTTTGTCGCGAAAAGACAATTGACTAATCCATCGTATATCACTACGCCATAATAGTTCACACTATAGTAAACTGCACTCCTTAAAGTAGAAATCACATGATTGTCAAGTGCATTAACTTCTCTTTTCTTTATATAATTAGAGTAGTTTCTAACTACACGCTCTTCATCTTCAACAACCATAATTTCTAACTGAGAGTTAGTAAAGATTTTTGAATCGAACCAGTTTGGAAATTTAATAACTTTAGAAAAGAATATTTTGGTTTGTAAATTTATTTCTAATTGTTTCGGATAATTATAGTGTCGTATAGCCCAATTTTCTTTTTCATATTTAACGATCATTTCATCACTCAGTTTAATAATGAATGAAATTTCATTGAATCTAAAATTCCCCATGTATCCACTGGTTCTTTTGTTGTCGGCTTCCTTAATTGATTTATACAAGATTGCATAAATCTGAGAAGGTGTATAATTTTCTATCCACTTGTCAAATGCATTATACAATTTCGCTTCTTTTTTTTGATCTCCTAACTCTCTTGTAAATTTACTATTCTCCATCAACAAAACAAACATTTTATATAATTCTTTATAGACTATTTTTTTCCATAATAAGCGTTTTTCGTCAACTGAATTAAATTTGGGTTTATTAAAATACTTAATCTCTTCAAATAATTCATTTTCCGAACTTATTTCATCACTAACGATATTCAAAGATAAAAGCACTTTTTCAATGTTATATGAAAATCCTGAATCTTTAATATTAGAGAAGATTGACAAGGAGTTTTGCTTTGATATTTTTAAAATATCTTTTTTTATCAGGTCTCTAACAATTTCTATCGAGATACAGTTATCTGATGTATTATAATTCCAAAAAGGAGGAATTAGATACCCAAAATCTACATCACTCGTTTGTAATAAAGTGGCTAAATTTAACCTATCTTCTATAGATATACTATCCAATTCAACCTCACTATCTTCATAAATATCATCAATAATATCTCGAATCTTTCTTTCCAAGTTTTTTTCTTTTTCATTACAATTATCACACGAACATTCTTTAGAATTAGAACTATATTCATTATGACCACATTTTATACAATAATAATCTAACGAAGAAGATGCTAGGCTCGACTTACTTGGAAATTTCGTTACTAGTCTTTCACCATCATATGGACATTTTACGTTACTGTAGAAGAGAGGTAAATCTCTAGAAAAATAGACATCCTTGGAAATATTAAGTTTATATTTTCCGATAATCTCTTTTACCTTCATTTCACCTTTGTAGTATTCACTCAATAATTGCCTTAATGATTTTTCATCCAAACCAACTAAAGCATTCTTATTATCTGTAATAGGTACAATTTCAGAACTCAACAAATCCTTAATCTTCATCATTTTTCACACTCCATCTTAAACGATTGTACTATTTCTCAAACCACTCATAAACTTCTTCCACAGAAGTTTCCGCATATAATTTCATCAGAGCTGGACGCATAGTTTGAAATATCTCAACCAACTCTTTACCACCAAAAAACGTTGAGAATGATTTTCCTATCATTATCTCCGACAAATCTGAAATCATCTTTTCGGTTTTTTTGTCATCATTAAGTACGTTCACCAATTTTCCAATCAAATATTCTTCTGAAAATTCTATTTTTGGATTCCTATCAAGATTCTTTATTGACTGATTGACTAATTCAACTATTTCTTCTTTATCACCGTACTTAATTTCCCCGCTCATTTCAACATAATCAATAACTTCTGTATAAACAATAATTAGTGCGTCATTTTTTTCCGTTTTAGTAAGTGATTGTACTTTCTCAGAGTGCTCTATCACCTCAGTAACTATTTTACCAACATAACGATCTAATATACTTGGGAAAATATCTGAAAAAAAATCATCAATAAACTCTTCTTCAGGCTACCCTACTTCATTTTCCCATCCGGGATTTTTAAATTCGCTATTGAAAAATTCATTCTTTATTTCCTTAATTACGTCAGGGTAATCCTCTATCAACTCTCCTTGACCTTTTAAGGTAAGATAATCCGCAATGTATTCTTCTATATCACCGAAATAAAACCATCCCACCGATCGTCCACTGATTTTCGAGATTTTTTCGATCACTTCGATCGGAGCTAAATTATATCCTTGGACATACGAACTGATCGTTGGCTTCTTTAATCCTAAACGGCTGCCAAATTCTGTAAACGAAATGTTCATTTCGTCTTTGATCTGTTTCAACCGTGCGCCAACTTTCTCCTTATTCGGTTGTAGTAATCCAAACATTTCTATCTCCTCCTATATGATTTCATATACAGCATAACACACGTATATCGATTCGTATATGTCTTTCTCGAAAAACTATTGACTTCGTATATCGAACCGTATATTATAACAGTTGTAGAGGCCTCTACTTTTTTTAAATAAAAAACGTATATAAATTCGTATATCAGAAAGGAAAATATTTATGCCAATCAAAATCAGTGATCTCATCTTACCAAAAGAAAAACTAGAAAAAGAATACCGACTCGTCAATGTCGCAAGATGGCAAAAGGATGGTGAAGCCTTGGGATGGAGTTACGAATGTGTCTTATCCAAACTTCGCTACGAAAAAATCAATGTCAAAGTAGCTAGTGAACATCCAGTCTTAACTAAAGAAGAACTTGAAGCGGACAGTGAACGATTTGTTTCATTTGAAAATCTGATCATTTCACCTTGGGGTCGAGCCAATGGACAATTTGTAAACTATGGACTCTCAGCGACCGCTGATTCCGCAAAGTTGATGAACCAAAAATCAAATAATATCACTAACAACCAAGTAAACAAACCCGCCAACTAATTCTCCTGCTTGTTTGTTGGGTGATTTCGAAATGGACGGCTGGCCCCAGCCAAAGCCGTTCATTTCGATAAAACCGCACAATAAATAAGCAGGATAGCAGGGCGGCGCAGCCGTTCTGCTCCTTTACTTGATATATAGGACAACATCTGTCGAAAGATGGACTCGTTCTCGCTCATTGAAAACTGAATATAAAAAGTAAGGAGCGATGATGATTGCTGAAATCTTACAATCAAAAAGTCATTGAAACTCCTACGTATATCGAAATTTGGGAATATGAAAAACCAGTTATTTACAAAATCAATGAAAAGAAATCCTTTGAATACGAACATGAATCCCCTGAATGGATCAAAAACTTAAATAAACGAAATAGAAAATTTGATGACTTAACTGCAAAAGAACAATATGACAGTCTCAAACGAAAATCAAAACATTATCGAAATATGCGCTTTGAGATTGCACGATTAGTTGACGAAAATTTTGATAAAAACACAAAATTCTTAACACTCACCTTTAAAGAAAACATCCAAGACATTGCTACTACGAATGATGAATTCAAGAAATTTATTAAACGATTAAACTACCAAATTTATAAAACGAAGAAATCCCGAATCAAATATCTCGCAACGTGGGAAAAGCAACAACGTGGAGCGATCCACTACCACATCATCCTGTTCTCCTTCCCTTTCGTTCCTCATGAACGATTGATGGAGATTTGGGGACATGGATTAGTTTGGATCAATAAGATCGATGTGGACGCTGCCGAAAACCGAGGAAGATATGTCAGTAAGTATTTTGATAAAGATTTGGATATCAAAGAGCATAAGAAAAAAGCCTTTTTCAAATCTCAAAATCTGAAACTTCCGAGAGAAACAAAAAGACTGACAGAGAAAAAAATCAATAAAGAGGAATTCGATGTGCTGTTCTCAACAAACTACATTCGTAAAACACCGAAATTTTTAATAGTGCTGAATGAAGAAAACCGTTTTGAACAAGTCATCGAATTTGAAGAATCCAAAGTGACCTATACAAAAATAAAGAAAGACAAGAAATCAACTGTTCATTGAATTCATCATTCGTGGTAGCAACGTTCTTGTATATGAGGTGTGTTATGAAAGTAGATATTCCAATTGAGTACGATGACATTCTCATAGAGATCATCACTCAAAATGTGATTCAAGCATTACAAAAATCAAAAAAACTGGATTCTGAGGTTGATGAGCTTCCGCCTTATCCAAATAGAAAACAAGTTAAAAGAGTTCTGAAAATCGGAGATGAACGATTAAATCAATGGATTGATAGAGGTTTAAAAGTGATCCCATTCGGTAAAGAAGTGCGATTTGATCGTGCAGATATTCAAAAATTCTTAAGTAGATTAAAAATTTAAGCCTTGATTGTCTTCGTAAAGCTGTCTATGCTTACGACAAGAAAGGAGAAAAATATCCTTTGATATACTGGCGAATTACAAAGGAGAAATTATGATAAAAAAATATCAAAAGAAAAATGGCGATACTGCCTATATGTTCAAGGCCTATCTAGGGATTGATCCCCTAACTGGTAAGAAAATGTCCACGACTCGACGTGGATTCAAATCATCACAAGAAGCGAAAATTGCGTTAGCGCGACTAAAAGTTGACGTAAAAGACAATAAATATACACCCGAGAAAAATTATACATTCACTCAGATCAAAGATTTATGGATCAGGCAGTATAAGCATACTGTCAAAGAAAGCACTTATCAACGAGTGAAATTTCTCTTCGATAAAAACATCTCCGAAAAATTTGGTGATAAGCGTATTTCCAAATACACCGTTTCTTATTGCCAAAATACCATTAATGAATGGAAAGAAAACTATGCGACTCATCGAGCTTTAAAATCTTATGTATCTAAAGTGTTCGACTTTGCGATCAAAATGAATGTTTTAACGGATAACCCAATGACCTATGTTTCCTTCTCTACAGGAAAAAATAGTCTTGAAACTAAAAAAGAAGTTTATTTGGAAGCTGATGAATTAAAAAAATTTCTTGCCTACTGTGAAAATGACTCTTTTCCATTAACTTTTCCATTCTTCAGACTACTTGCTTTTACAGGAATAAGAAAAGGTGAAGCCTTAGCGCTAACTTGGAATGATGTAGATTTTAAAGATAGGCAGCTCACCATCAATAAAACGGCCGCCTTAGACGAGAAAAATAAAGTCGTCGCCACTTCACCAAAAACTCCAAGTTCTAATCGAACGATTTCATTAGATCAGCGGACTGTCGATATATTAAGACAATGGAGAAAAGATCAAAGAAAATATTTATTAGCATATGGTCAAAATGCAATGCAACCAAATCAATTAGTCTTCGCGTCAAAAAATAATAACTATATCGCGTTAACAAGATTCAACAACGTTTTAACTAGAATTTGTGACAATCATGACTTCCCTCGCTTAAAGATTCATGGATTTAGGCACACACATTGCAGTTTGCTTTTCGAAGCCGGCTTATCTGTCAAAGAAGTTCAGGATCGATTGGGTCACAGCGATGTACAAACCACACTAAATATCTACACCCATATCACTAAGAAACAAAAAGATGTAGTGGCAGAAAAGTTCTCAAATTATGTCAACTTTTAAGGGATGGTCAAAAGTATGGTCAAAAAACAAAAAAATAGCTAGAACCCTTATCTGACAAGGATTCTAGCTCATAATAATCAAAAGTGATTATTTTACAGTTACAGTAGCTCCAACTTCTTCTAAAGCAGCTTTTAATGCTTCAGCGTCGTCTTTAGAGATACCTTCTTTAACTGGTGCAGGAGCGCCATCAACTACAGCTTTAGCTTCTTTCAAGCCAAGACCAGTTGCTTCACGAACTGCTTTGATAACTTTAACTTTTTGATCTCCAGCTGCAGTTAATTCTACAGTGAATTCAGATTGTTCTTCTGCAGCAGGACCTGCAGCAGCGCCAGCAGCAGCTACAGGAGCAGCAGCAGTTACGCCAAATTCTTCTTCAATAGCTTTTACTAAGTCGTTTAAGTCTAAGATAGTTGCTTCTTTTAATTCAGCAACGATGTTTTCAATGTTCAATGCCATTTTTTGTTTCCTCCATTTGAGTAATTATAGTTTTATTTTTAAACAAATTCTATGCGGCGATTAAGCTGCATCTCCTTCTTTTTCTGCCACTGCTTTGACAGCGTAAGCCACGTTTCTGACTGGCGCTTGTAGTACAGATAACAACATAGAAAGAAGTCCTTCGCGGTTTGGTAGTTTTGCCAAAGCGGCGATTTCCTCAACTGAAGAAACTTTCCCTTCGATAATACCACCTTTGATTTCTAATGCTTTTGCATTAGCGGCAAATCCGTCGATGATTTTTGCAGGTGCTACGACGTCTTCATTACTGAAAGCGACTGCAGTTGGTCCTGTAAATACTTCATCTAAGCCGTCTAAACCTGCTTTTTTGGCAGCACGAGAAAGGATAGAATTTTTGATAACTTTCATTTCAACGCCTGCTTCACGCAATTGTTTACGTAATTCAGTAACTTCTTCAACAGTTAATCCACGGTAGTCAACGACTACTACAGATGCAGCTGCTTCGAATTTAGCAGTTACTTCATCAACGATTGCTGATTTTTTAGCAATTGCTGCTTCACTCATTTTTATTTCACCTCCTGATTTTGATGGAGAGGTTGATCTACAACAAACGAATTTGTTGCAAAAAAATAACCCCATGCCACCGTAGACATAGAGGGACTATTGATATTCATCAATATTTGTCCTCGGTAGGAAATTAAGACTTACGTCACCTACTGTCTTCGGTACAGTTAATTATTAACCTCAACCACCTTACCATAGATAAGGCGATTGAGTCAAGAATTATTTTAATTCAAATTAGAAAGAAGCTTGGTCTACGTGAACTCCAGGTCCAAATGTTGTTGTTACTGAAATATTTTTCATGTATTGACCTTTTGCTGCTGATGGTTTAGCTTTCATTAATGTGTCATGAATTGTGTTGAAGTTTTCAACTAATTTAGCATCATCAAATGAAACTTTACCAATCGGTACATGGATGTTTCCAGCTTTATCAACACGGTAAGTTACTTTACCAGCTTTCACTTCGTTGATTGCTTTAGTTACGTCCATTGTAACTGTACCAGTTTTAGGGTTAGGCATTAATCCTTTAGGGCCTAAGACACGACCTAATTTCCCAACTTCAGCCATCATGTCTGGAGTTGCTACTACTACGTCAAATCCGAACCAGCCACCTTGAATTTTTTGAACCATGTCTGCATCACCAACGTAATCAGCGCCAGCAGCTTCTGCTTCTTTTGCTTTTTCACCTTTAGCGAAAACTAACACAGATTGTGTTTTACCAGTTCCGTTTGGAAGCACAACTGCTCCACGGATTTGTTGGTCAGCTTTCTTAGGATCTACGTTTAAACGGTAAGCAACTTCAACTGTTGCGTCAAATTTTGCGATATTTGTTTCCTTTGCTAAAGCAACTGCTTCTGCTACAGGGTAAACTTTTGTTAAATCAACTTTTTTTAATGCATCTTGCATTTTTTTGCTCTTTTTAGCCATTTTGTTTCCTCCTTGATTGTGGTTATAACGGTTTAACCTCCCACGTATTCTATATCTTTCAATACAGATTCGACTGAGAAGCTACTTCTTTAGGGTTGACAATTAACTTGTCACATCGACTATAAAAATTATTCTACAGTGATTCCCATGCTTCGTGCAGTTCCTTCTACCATGCGCATTGCGGCTTCAATACTTGCTGCGTTTAGGTCTTCCATTTTAAGCTCAGCGATTTCTTTTACTTGATCGCTAGAAACTTTAGCAACTTTATTTTTGTTTGGTTCGCCTGAACCTTTTTCAACTTTTGCAGCTTTTTTCAATAATACTGCTGCTGGTGGTGTTTTTGTAACGAATGTGAATGAACGGTCTTCGTATACAGAGATAACCACTGGAATGATTAAACCTGCTTGATCAGCTGTACGAGCATTGAATTCTTTAGTGAATCCCATGATGTTAATACCCGCTTGACCTAGTGCAGGACCTACTGGGGGAGCTGGAGTTGCTTTACCTGCAGGAATTTGCAATTTAACGATTTTTTCTACTTTTTTTGCCACGAGACATACCTCCTTGAGTCCGTGATGTGGTTAATTGGAGATGCATATTTCTCCTCCCACTTTCATTTTCTATGCCAAGAATCGGCACACAAAATATAGCGTGCTTCGGAGCACACTGGTTTATTATATCAAAATTCCTTCGACTTTCAACCTTTTCCCACTATTTTCTTTTTATTTTCATAAATAAACAGATCCGTTCCCTTTAGGTATTTCAATTTCCGCCAATTTTTGGCAAACTATTGCTAAAAAATACGTTCTTACCTCTGCCACAACTGTGAGGCGTAACACCTTCTTTTAAGGCTTGGATTCATTTTCCTTAAATTCCTTTAAAAAGTCTTCATAGGAACTAAGTTGTGCTCGCTTGAAATCAGTTCGCGTCCCCTTTGATTTATTTGGGAGATTGTGTTTTCTTTTCTTGGGTTTCTTTTTATCGGCCAAATCCTCTTGCATCAATCGTCGTTCTTCTGGGCAAAGATACTTTGTTTTATCTGCTGCATCCGCTTTTTGATTATACAAAGTCGTCATCTCTTTTCGAATATCCTCAATGACTTCAGACATGACCTTATAGTGAGGAAGTAATATATAGAGGTAATCTTCTCGGGTTTCTAGTGGAAAATGAGAGCGCACCGATACCGTCAAAGCCTCTTCTACTCCCTTCACCCTTGTTTCAAAATAAAGGGAATTGGTTCTTTTTGCTTGCCTAACTTTAACCCGTTCAACAAAAACTAGCGCTTTTAATTCACTAACTATCACTCTTTCTAAAATCTGATAATATTTAGCGGGAACCTCTTTCTTTTTTGAGAAAAAAACAATTTCTTTGCCATCGATGATCATTCTTATCCCTCCGAATCTTTCAGCTACTAATTTTCATAATTATACCGCTGATTTCTTTGATAACAGAGAAAAACACATGATAATTCCCTACTTACTTGCAAAAAGCTCTCCTAAACATTTGAAAAACTTTTTCATTTATTAAATAGAGCTATCATTACACTAATTTTCTGCTAATAATCCAAAAAATTTTCTTCAATTTCCTTCCCTTTGTGCTACACTACAACCAAAGAATAGTAACGCTAATCCAAGAAAATTAAGAGGTGAATCAATTGGATCAATTAAAGTATCGTAGCGTGTTTGACATCATCGGACCAATCATGATTGGCCCAAGTAGTTCTCATACCGCTGGAGCCGCTCGAATCGGAAAAGTCGTTCGCAGTATTTTTGGCGAGCAACCTGACTCTGTTGACATTTATCTTTACGAATCTTTTGCCAAAACTTATCGCGGACACGGAACAGACATCGCTTTAGTCGGCGGCCTTTTGGGAATGGAACCAGATGACCCACGTTTAGCTGATTCCTTAAAAATTGCTTACGAAGAGCAGATGGACGTCTTTTTTGTTCCAAAAAAAGAAAAAGCTGACCATCCAAACTCTGTCAAGATTCTCTTAAAAAAAGGCAAACGAACACTTTCCGTGACAGGGATTTCTATTGGCGGTGGCAACATCCAGCTGTCTGAATTAAATGGGTTCAAAATTTCTTTGAGTATGGGCACGCCGACCTATATCATAGTTCATCAAGACCTTCCTGGCATGATTGCAAAAGTCACTGGTGTCCTCTCAGAATCAAATATCAATATCAGCACGATGACAGTAACTAGAGAATCAAAGGGTGAAAATGCCATTATGATTATTGAAGTAGATGACCCACAAATTGGTGAAACCGTGGCAAGACTAGTCACGCTACCACACATTTATAGCGTAAATTATTTTGACTAAAAGGAGACAAATCATGTTCCTTACTATCCAAGAATTAATTCAACAAGCAGAACACTACGCAAGCGTTTCTGAGTTGATGATTGCAACTGAAATGCAGACAAGCGGACGAACACGCGAGCAAATTATCGAGTTGATGGAACAGAATCTGGTTGTTATGAAACAATCTATCGATGAAGGTGTTTCTGGCGTTTCATCGGTGACGAAAATTACCGGTGGAGATGCAAAACGTTTAGACGATTACCTAAATTCGGCTAACTTTCTTAGTGGCGAAACAATCCTATCTGCTGTGCGAAATGCCATCGCCGTTAACGAGGTCAATGCCAAGATGGGACTTATCTGTGCCACCCCCACTGCGGGTAGCGCTGGTGTGGTCCCAGGGGTTTTGCTTGCTGTCACAAAACGACTAGAATTAACACAGGAACAACAAATCGAATTTCTATTTACTGCTGGCGCATTTGGTCTAGTCATCGCAAATAACGCCTCTATTAGTGGGGCAGAAGGTGGCTGTCAAGCTGAAGTCGGTTCAGCAAGCGCTATGGCTAGTGCCGCGCTTGTCTGTGCAAGCGGTGGAACAGCTGAAGATGCAGGACATGCGTTAGCCATCACCTTAAAGAATATGATGGGCCTCATTTGCGATCCTGTGGCGGGCCTTGTCGAAGTTCCTTGTGTGAAACGAAATGCTTTGGGTGCCTCTCAAGCCTTCATCTCTGCAGATATGGCTCTAGCTGGAATCAAAAGCGTGATTCCTCCTGACGAAGTGATTCAGGCTATGTATCAAGTAGGCAGACAAATGCCTGCTATTTTCAAAGAAACAGCAGAGGGTGGCCTAGCCGTAACCCCTACTGCTCAAACGATAACCCAAGAACTGCAAGAAAAACAAACCCAATAAACAAGGGTCTACAAAAAAAACGCCTCTTTGAGCAGACGTTTTTCTGGTAGACCTTCATTGTTTGCTGTTTTCTAAGACAGCCGTTTAATTCTCGGCGATTGGCAATCCCATCATTTCGTTTTTTTACTTTTTATTTGCAATTGATATTCTGTCATTAAGCTCTAATGGTCACAGGGTAAAAGTGACCACGGGATTGCCATGCCTTCTGATTATCATAATCAAATCAGTTGTTTTCAACCAAATAGTTGCTTGATTATCATTAGGATGGACACCGATAATTCCAGGGTCATCAAGTAGCGCTTCATCAATACAAAACTGAACCTGTCGTTTTGTATCATTCAGTAAGCCCAATGGCGTCACCGCTCCAGGTGTCAGCCCTAACATCTCTTGTAAGTCTTCCTTTGAGGCAAACGATAAGGGGCGCGTTGTATGCCTTTCTCTGAACTCTTTTAAATCGATTCTTTTTTCACCTTGCACAGTTATCAAATAATAGTTTTTCTTTTTATCATCACGAATAAATAGATTCTTAGCCTCTGCTTCTGGATGAAGTAGCTCAACTTTCTCAAGTTCTGCCATCGTATAAACTGCCTTATGCTCCATCAGCTCATAGTCAATCTGTGATTCATTCAAAAAATCTAAAATATCCGACTTGCTTATTGTCATCTCCCTAAAATATCCTCTCTCCATTAATTATTTTATCTCCAGTATTCTTCATCACACAATCCTCATTTTTTAATTGACCACAAAAAATTACTTACTAGCTGGTCGACGTCTTTATTTTCATGTAGTTGACTGTGTTGAGCATTCTTTCCTTCGAAAATTTTTGTTTGAACGGCATTCCCATTCTGTGTCAGTAAGGCGTTCACGGCTAATGCACTTCCCAGAGGTACAGTGCCATCACTTAAATCTGAATCGCTTAATTGCCCAGCAACTAATAATACGGCTATATCTGTTGAAATCTGCCCAATTGTCTGTTGATACTCCTGATAACGTGCTGATTTATTTGTCGGTCCATTGGTCAGTTCTTCATTTAAAATAGTCAAACTCGGTGTCTCATCAAAATCATTAAAAGGAGAACCGATGGCAACAAATTTTCCAATTGTAGGAAGTCTCGTATCTGCACCGTACGCACCTAAATAGCGTAAGCTGCTAACTCCCCCCATTGAATGCCCTACTAAATTCACTTGATTGACTTGGAAGTTTTCCTTTAGATACAACAAGCAGGCACGAATCCATTCTGCTTGATTCCATTCATTGTTCTTATTGTCCGTAAATAACACCTGAACGATGGGGTTCGTTTCATTCCCCGACAAAGTTCCTTCAGAAGTGACTTCCCCCGTGCTCGATACTGTCAATAAAAGTTCTTTTGTTGCAATCCCAGTTTCTTCTAGCCGATGAATCATGCCACCAAAAGACCCCTTCGTCCCACTATACCCGTGGATAAACAGCGCTGGAACAGCTGTTTTTTTCACTTCTGCTATGACGTTCTTAGCCTTTTTTGGGTTACTCGAAATTGGATTTGCTGCACTACAAGCAGTCAATAAAACAAGCATAAAAATAAGTAATCCAGCAATATTTTTCCTCATCCTTCTCCTCCTCAACACCTTTAAACTATACAAAAAAAACCGAGAAATTCTCGGCTCAAATTAAATCTTATCAACTTGTTCAAAGTCTAATTCTGTGCTTGTTTCACGACCGAACATATCAATATTCACTTTTAATTTTTGTTTCTCTTCATCAACTTCAGTGACTTGTCCTTCCAAACCAGAGAAGGCCCCTTCGATAATCTTCACAACTTCTCCGACTGTTACGTCAAGATCAGATTGGCGAGTACTCATACCAATCGAACGAAGAATATGGTTAATTTCTTCTTGCAATAATGGTGCAGGCTTACTTCCTGCTCCGTGAGATCCCACAAATCCGGTTACACCAGGCGTGTTTCTTACAACATACCAAGAATCATCCGTCATCGTCATCTCCACTAGAACATAACCAGGGAATGTTTTATGAACGATTTCTTTTGTTTTCCCATTTTTCACTTCTGTTTCTGTTTCTTCAGGAACAACCACACGAAAAATATAGTCGCCCATTCTCATACTTTGCGCACGAGATTCAATATTCGCTTTTACCTTATTTTCATAGCCGGAATACGTATGTAACACGTACCAATTTTTTTCAAAAGATTCCATTCTTTCGGCTCCTCATCTCATTCTAAAATAAAAAAACCTCAGTCTCCCCGAAGTTTTTCTTCTCACTTATTATAGCACCCTTACTCGCGTTTTACTAGTTGATTCTCAAATATCGTTGGCATTTTAAAAAAAATGCAAACTTCTTTCAAACGGTCTTTATAGAATAAAGACTACCCTAGAATCCATGCGAATACGTTTTGAACTAATGTGTCCATCACGAAAAACATAACAGCAAAAATAATTGATGTTTCAATAACGATCAATGTATCACGGCGCAGTTGTTTTCCTGTTGGCCAAGTCACTTTTTTCATCTCGTCTTTTACGCTACGTAAAAATTTCATAAAAAAATCCTCCTACTTCGTCTCTTTATGTAGTGTATATTGATTACAATACTTACAAAATTTATTAATCTCTAAACGTTCGCCTCGTTTGCCTTCACTAACGGACTTCGTATAGTTTCGAGAGCCGCAGACAGAACATGCAAGAGCTGCTTTTTTTGTTGCCATGGGTATTCCTCCTCACTGAAGCTCACAAATGTACCAAATAACATTAGCATGATTTGCCTGAACTGTCAATTCCGTTTCTACTTTTGTATGTGTCAAGTATTTTGCGGTAACCATTATTTTAGAGTGATAGGTACGGCTCTATTTATATTATTTCACTTTCCTACCGCGCTTCGCTTGGTTGAATTGTGTCAAGTAAATCATTTTTGCTAAAAATAATTTACTTGACACAATTGCCATTTGGTAGGGCATTATGAATTTTTTTAACTACATAATCCGCGAATCAGTTTTCCCATGCCCGTTGATGTTTTTTCTTTTCCTGTTACATGTCCGTATTGAATGCCTACATGCTCTTCAAAACGATTCCAACGCTTACTAGTCGTATTTCTTAATGCTTGTTGGCAGCGTTTCTTCAACGCGTCTTCCGGTTCTGCTGGTGCATAATCTGTCATCAAGCATTGTTCAATTTCTTTGTTTTTTATACTTGATATCACTCGCACCATGGCTTCAGCTCCACTCTTTGTCCAATAGCGTCCTTGTCGTTTCATTCGATAGCTGTACACTCTATGATTGCTTTCACAGGTGCCTATGCATTTTTGAATCCCAGCTAAATTTCGTTGTTCAAAAGGTTGTAGCCACTTCCAGTTTCTAGTTAAGTAGTTTTCTAATAGACGCAGAGATTCTCGGTTTTTTTCTGTGTCTTGCTCGTCCACTAACAGGCTCGCCGCCGTATCTAACGCTACAACGACCTTGTCCCAACTATAAGCTTGCCAAATAGCCTCCATTAGATACGGCTGTAAATCTTTGAAGTTAGAGAGTCTTTCTTTAATTTTTCGATTAACATGGTACGCGTCTAAAAAGAATTCATGCCGTCTACAATTTCCCGCTAGCTCTTCAAATACATTTTTTTCAAAGCCTGAACCACCATCACTATTACTGATGACAATGGTTTTTTCAAGGCGATACGTGTTTGCTAGGTACTCTTGTGTTTCTTTTAGTGCTTGCTTACGGCTAAGGCTTACAAACTCATGATAATTTTTCAACTGTCTTCGATTTTTCCCGACTGGTCTTGAACCTTCACATACTTGAAATCGATAAATTTCTAATTGGTTTTTTTTCTGACCTTTAATTTGAATACCGTCTCCTTCAATGTAAATCGCTGAAGGTCTTCTCTTTTTATCTTTTCTTTCATCATAGCGTTCTTCCGCCGTTTGTTGGCTTTTAATTTCTTCACCCACCTGTAAGACCAACCGGTTTATTTTTCGATGACTCATGGTGAAGGAAGTCAAGAGTTCTATGGCTTTCTCACTATTCCGATACGTCATTTTGCTGGCAAGCTCCGCAACATTTCGTTTGAGTAAATGACTGTACCTATCATGGCTTTTCAATCCTAAAAAGACATCTAACGCATAAACTGAAGACTCGCCTTCCTTGATGTATCGCCTTCTACGGAATTGAATTTCGCCGAATACTGTCAATAATTTCCGATCGTTCTTTTTTTCTATTTGATACCCTTGTTTTTTGTATTCTCCAATTAAATCATCATCTATTTGTTCAAAGGCCATTGTGATGATTTCTCGGATCAAATTGGCAAGATAAATGACTAATGCTTTTTCTTTTGCAATAAAATGCGATTCACTCTTTAAAATTTCTGCAATTTCGTTTACAATAGTTTCCATGAAGACCATCCTCTTATTGTTATTGGCCGCTAAACCTAACAATTAGAATAATGGTCTTCTTTCTTTTTTTCAAATCTTACCGCAATATATTTTACACTTAGTCTACTTTTTCCGTCTTCTTTTGTCTATCTTTTCTGTCGATTTCAACCATTTTTACTTCTCACCTACTCCCACTCACGACAATCGTCATTTTTTTAGAATAAACGAGCGACGATTTCTATTTTTGAGATAGTTTTTCTACTGACGATTTTCTCTTTGAATCACTGACTTCTATTGTTGTTTTTTCTTAAGGTATGATATGATGAACATGACAAAATACTTATGTCTTGACGGAGGGATATTTATGTTATTAAAAACGATGGTTTACAAAAAAAAGGATTTAACAACTGTCAAAGAAACCAATACTTTAGAAGAAGCATTAGAGATTCTCGAAGATTCTGGGTATCGTTGTGTCCCTATTTTAGATGATTCCGGAAAAATTTTCCGTGGAAATATTTATAAGATGCACATTTATCGCCACAAATCAAACGGCGGAGATATGACGCTTCCAGTCACTCATCTCTTAAAAAATGCGACAAAATACATCTATGTAAATACTTCATTCTTTAAAGTTTTCTTCACGATTAAAGAATTACCTTACATCACTGTACTAGATGATAACAATCATTTTTACGGTATTCTTACGCACAGTTCTTTATTAAATATGTTATCTCAATCTTGGAGCATTGACAATGGAAGTTATGTATTAACGATTGCATCAACTGGGAAACAAGGTGACCTTGCAGCAATTACAAAGATCATCTCAAAATATTGTAGCGTAGCAAGCTGTATTACTCTTGATATTGGCAAAGATGAATTCATTCGTCGAACACTTATCACACTTCCTGCCAAAACAAGTAAGGACCTTTGTGATACAGTTGTTGAACATTTGGAACGTAAGAGCTTCAAAGTGCTTGAGATTGAGGATCTTCAAAATTCTGAGCATTAAAATCAACAGATAAGCTTGTTCATTCTGTCTACTTTTACGGCCAAACAAACTTGCTCTATCTATTTAAGAGGATGGGACAGAAGTGTTTAACTCCGAGAAATAAGAAGGAATTCACGGAAATGACAAGAAACACGAAAGACTTTCTTTCGATGTTGATTGATTCCTACGTGGTGCTCTTCAAATTTTTGTGACCAGGTAGGTACTGTTCTACATCTATTTACTTTGTAAATAGTGTTTCTCAGCAATTTCAGCTTATTTCCGAACCTTCAACTCTAGCATGTCTCATGCATAGAAGTTGTTGAGAGCGGAACAACGTCCTTCAATTCTTAAGGTGTTTCACCTTTAGAGATTGATGAGATCGGAGTGGTTTTACGGAGTGAAGACCTTCAACTCTAGCATGTCCCATGCGTAGAAGTTGTTGAGAGCGGAACGCAGTCCATCAATTTCTAAAGGTGTTCCACCTTTAGAAATTGATGGGGCGGAGTGAAGATGGAGTTGCTTCTGTACCCACCGTTTATTCGGATAAAGGAGGTTGGGACATAACTTTTTTAGTTATGCGCCCAACCTCCTTTTTCTCATTAATTTAATTAAGCTCGTTTCTCAAACTGTACGCGTTTATTCACGTAATACATAAGAGGAGCCGATAGTCCCATGATAATAAACTCGCTTGCAGCAAGCGTACCATACGTCGCCCAGAATGCTTCGCCACCCGTCATATTGAGCATCAAAGCAATAAGAGCCATACTAGCTGTAAATGCCAAAGTATTAATGAACAATCGAAGCTTGACATTTTTCACTTGATGATAGATTAACGCGGTCAGCCCCAATGAAAGAAGCGTCTGCGTCCCACCAAACAAGGCATCCATCGCCCCATAACCCCAAATCAAATTGTAGACGACTACCCCGCCAAAGACACCCCACATTAGCTTCCGATTGAACACCACTACATGATTGAGACTTTCGGAAATGCGTAACTGGATAGGTCCTGATGAAACGGGCTGTACAAGAATTGAGAGGACTAGATAAAGAGCCATAATAATACCATTTACTACAATAAATCTTAACCGTTTACTACTTTTTGTTTGCATAAAACCATTCCTTTCTCCTAGTTTTGATGTCGCAGGATGGTTGATGAACTGCGGTTGACTTGCAACAATCACCTATTATAACAGATTCCCTTAGAGTTTCAATTCCTAGTGTAGACAAAAAGAGGTTGGGACAGGAGTGTTTAACTCCGAGAACCGGGTAGGTACTGTGCCACATCAACTCATACTTCGTTGTGTTTTACAGCAATAAGAACCTTCAACTCTAGCATGTCTCATGCGTAGAAGTTGTTGAGAGCGGAACGCAGTCCTTCAATTCTTAAGGTGTTTCACCTTTAGAAATTGATGAGATCGGAGTGTAGATGGAATTCACGGAAATGACAAGAAAAACGAAAGCCTTTCTTTCGATGTTGATTGATTCCTACGTGGTGTTCTTCAAATTTTTGTGACCAGGTAGGTACTGTTCTACATCTATTTACTTTGTAAATAGTGTTTCACAGCAATTTCAGCTTATTTTTCGAACCTTCAACTCTAGCATGTCCCATGCGTAGAAGTTGTTGAGAGCGGAACGCAGTCCATCAATTCTAAAGGTGTTCCACCTTTAGAAATTGATGGGGCGGAGTGAAGATGGAGTTGCTTCTGTACCCACCGTTTATTCGGATAAAGAGAGCTTGGGACATAAGTCTTAAGACAAAATAAAACAGAAGACCGAAAATCATAAAAATGATTTCTAGTCTTCTGTTTTTTAGTTTCTTAGGAGAATCCTTCTTATTTTCTAGTTCTATTGTCGTCTATTTACTTTTTTAGACCTAGCCAAAATTTACTTTCGAATCTCTGCCAGTTTTTCATCAATTAGCTGAAGCACATATTCTTTTGCTTTAGCGTCATCCACAAAATTATGACGATCACCGTCAATTTGAATTTTGGGACTTTCATTGTATTCTTCATACCACCTATCATAGCGTTTGTTTAACTCTTTATAATAATCATAAAGGGTCGGGTCAGCAGCCAATTGCTCATAATCGCGCCCTCGTTTTTCGATTCTCTTAAGCATGGTCTCAAAAGAAACTCGGATGTGGACCAACAAGTCAGGATGTTTCTTTTGTGCAGCAAACGGCAACTCTTCCATCATGTTGGCTAATAGTTCATCATAAACCTTAACTTCCGTTTCTGTGGCGCGACCTAAATCTGCGTTTAAATGAAACAATAAAGAATCTTCATAGATAGAACGATCCAAAATGTTGTTATCATCCACTAGCGCCTGTTTAATACTCTCAAAGCGTTTATTTAAAAAATAGATTTGTAATAAAAAGGCATACTGCTCAGGATTTGCATAAAATAAGGGCAGTACTTCATTATCATCGATAGATTCATAAAATGCTTGGCTATTCAAATGTTCCGCCATCATTTTTGTCAAACTAGATTTGCCTGCTCCAATGGTACCTGCTAATACTATCACACTCATTGACCTCCAACTCACTTCATCATTATTCTCGATATACGATAAAAATCTAACTCATTTACTATACTCTCTTCGTGAATAGTCGTCAATCTCGACCAAGAAAGACTCATCCATTTCTCAAAAATCCTTTAAGAAAATCACAAATTTTTATAAAACTCTGCAAGTTTAATTTACTTATAGAGGATTCACGGATAAAATGAATAAGTCGAGTATCCCTATATATTCACCTCTTATCTATAGATGAGGGATTTTTTTTGCTAAAATCACCTGAAATTCATGGGAAGTTCTAACTTTTCACTATTTTTACTTGGTTTTCAGTAATTATCGTGTAAAATAGAATAGGATTTTATTCGTTAAAGGAGCTACATCAAATGAAAACTATTGGCTACGGAAAAGCAAACGGAAAGATCATTCTGATGGGCGAACATGCTGTTGTTTACGGAGAACCTGCAATCGCCTTTCCTTTTCTAGCAACTAATATTAACGCAACGATTCACCCCTGCGACTCTTTCCAATTACACTGTGCCTATTATGACGGTTCATTAGAAGGAGCCCCTGAGACTTTAAATAGTATAAAAGTGTTAATCAATCAATTACAAAAGGACTTTCCAATAGGGCCTTTATCACTGAACATTGAAAGTACCATTCCTGCTGAACGCGGGATGGGGTCAAGCGCTGCCGTCGCGGTAGCAATTACTCGCGCTTTTTTTGATTTACTAGACCAATCACTTTCACAAGAAAAGTTGCTGGCTTATGTCGAACAAGCAGAACGAATTGCTCATGGCAACCCTAGTGGTATCGATGCTGCAGCAACAAGCGGTCACGACCCGATGTACTTTACAAAGGGCCATCCGTTCAACTTCTTTCCTTTAAATATTGATGCCTTCTTAGTGGTAGCCGATACGGGCGTAAAAGGACAAACAAGAGAAGCCGTTAAAGATGTTTCGAATCTGGTCTCTGGAGATCCTGGTCAAGAAATCATGCGACACATTCATCTGTTAGGCGCACTTTCTAAAGAAGCTAAAAAAGCGATTAGTGAAAACCAAGTTCAACGACTCGCTGATATCATGAATGAAGCACAACAACATTTAAAGAAATTAACTGTAAGCAATCAGCTATTGGACACGCTAATTCAGACCGCTTTAAGCGCAGGTGCGTTGGGCGCTAAGCTGACAGGTGGCGGTCGTGGTGGCTGTATGATTGCTTTAACCAATACAAAAAAAGAAGCACAGGTAGTTTGTGAAGCACTGGAAAAAAATGGTGCCGTCTCTACTTGGATTCAAGGATTAGGAGTACATACCTATGCATAAAGGACGCGCACGCGCATTTACAAATATTGCTTTAATTAAATATTGGGGGAAAAAAGATGAAACACTGATTCTTCCAATGAATAACAGTTTGTCATTAACACTGGACGCCTTTTACACTGAGACTGAAGTCATTTTTAATGAGACCTTCACACAAGATACCTTCTATTTAGATGGCGTATTACAGGATGAAAAAGCGACAAAAAAAATCAGTCAGTTTCTTGATTTAGTTCGAGAGATTGCCAAAAAGAATCTCTATGCACAAGTCACCAGCGAAAATTTTGTTCCCACTGCTGCAGGATTAGCTTCTTCAGCAAGTGGTTTAGCAGCTTTGGCGGCAGCTAGTAATGAAGCCCTCAAGCTACAGCTATCTGAGACTGACCTTTCTCGGTTAGCTCGGCGCGGCTCAGGCTCTGCTTGTCGAAGTATCTTTGGTGGTTTTGTTGAATGGGAACAAGGAATCGATGATCATTCCTCCTATGCTACACCACTGAGTTCAGATCACTGGGAAGATGATTTGGCTATGCTTTTTGTTCTTGTAAATGACCAACAAAAGGATGTTTCGAGTCGAGATGGTATGTACAGAACAGTCACAACCTCAAGCTTTTATCCTGGCTGGTTAGCTGATGCTCCTAAAGATTTAGCAACGGCCAAAAAAGCGATCCAAGAAAAAGATTTTATTGCGTTAGGCGAAGTCACTGAAGCAAATGGTTTGAAAATGCATGGCACAACTTTGGCCGCTGTACCGCCGTTCACTTATTGGTCACCCGATAGTCTAAAAGCGATGCAAGCAGTTCGTAAGTTACGTGCAGATGGTATAAATTGTTATTTCACTATGGATGCTGGCCCAAATGTCAAAATCCTAGTAGAAAAAAAGAATAGCAAAGATGTCAAAAAATATTTAGAAACACTCTTTGATTCTTCTCAATTGGTCTGCGCATATGCCGGCCCTGGAATTGAAATCTTAAAGTAAAGGAAGTCTATCATGATTGAAGTATCTGCACCTGGAAAACTATATATTGCTGGAGAGTATGCAGTTGTTGAAACTGGCCATCCTGCAATTATCGTAGCTGTTGATCAGTTTGTGACCGTTACTATGAACGCCGCTAGAAAAATCGGTAGTATCCGCTCTACCCAATATAGCGACCTACCTATTCGTTGGACAAGAAGAGATGGCGAACTAGTTTTAGATATTCGTGAAAATCCCTTTCACTACATTCTCGCCGCCATTCGTTTAACTGAAAAGTATGCGCAAGAAAAAAATGTCTTACTTTCGTTTTACGATTTAAAAGTGACTAGCGAACTAGATAGTTCAAATGGTCGCAAGTACGGGCTGGGATCAAGTGGCGCCGTTACAGTCGCAACAATTAAGGCCTTAAATGAGTTCTACGGCTTACAGCTAGATTTATTGGAAATCTTCAAGCTAGCGGCTTTAGCTCACTTAGAAGTCCAAGGAAACGGCTCTTGCGGAGATATCGCAGCTAGTTGTTATGGCGGCTGGTTAGCCTTCTCAACCTTTGACCATCAGTGGATTCATCAACAAAAAGGTTGTTCTGTTACTCAATTACTTCAAATGGATTGGCCGGGTCTATTGATTCAACCGCTGGAGGCTCCGAAAGATTTACGCTTAATTATTGGTTGGACAGGAAGCCCTGCCTCAACTTCTGACTTAGTTGATCAAGTTCATCAATCAAAAGAACAACAACAAACTAGGTATCAAGAATTTCTTTCCGAAAGCAAAAAATGTGTGGAACAAATTATCCATGGTTTCATGGTTGATGACGTCCATTTAATTCAGCAGATGATTCGAAAAAATCGTCGCTTACTAAACGAACTGTCTCACTTGACTGGTGTTACCATTGAAACAACCGCCTTAAAAGAGCTTTGTGATTTGGCAGAGTCCTTTGATGGTGCGGCTAAATCTTCTGGTGCTGGTGGAGGAGACTGCGGGATTGTCTTATTCAATCAAAAATCAGGTATTCTACCTTTGATGAGCGCGTGGGAAAAAGCAGAAATTACGCCCCTTCCCCTTCATGTCTATAACCGTCCCAGAAAGGATTATAAATGAATCGAAAAGACGAACACGTCTCTTTAGCAAAAGCTTTTCATAAAGAAAAAACAAATGACTTTGACAGCGTTCGACTCGTCCATTCTTCGTTGCCAGAGATATCCTTGAAGGAAGTCGATTTGTCGACAAAACTTTTTAACTTTACTTTGAGTAGCCCTTTTTATATCAATGCAATGACTGGTGGTAGTCCAAAAACAAAAGAAATCAATCGCCAACTAGCACTTATTGCTAAGGAAACAGGCTTACTCATTGCGACAGGTTCTGTTAGTGCGGCACTCAAAGACGAGCAACTAATTGACTCTTACCGAGTGATGAGAGAGGTCTATCCAGAAGGAAAGATACTTATTAACATTGGTGGTGGGGTTGCTGTTGAGCAGGCAAAACGAGCTGTTGAATTGTTCAAAGTAGATGGCTTACAAATCCATCTAAACGCCCCTCAAGAGCTAGTGATGCCTGAAGGAGATCGGGATTTCAACAGCTGGTTATCTACGATTGAAGCAATCAATCAAGAGCTGAATGTGCCAATTTTAGTCAAAGAAGTTGGCTTTGGCATGACACGCGAGACCATCCAAGCACTTCTATCTGTTGGTATTCAAACAATCGATGTCAGTGGCCAAGGAGGGACTAGCTTTACTCAAATTGAGAATGCGCGCCGAAAGAAACGAGAATTCAGCTACCTAGACAATTGGGGCCAATCAACCGTGGTTTCTTTACTAGAAGCCAATGAGTTAACTAGAAATTTTCAAAAGGTTGCTTCTGGTGGCATACGCGATGCCTATGATATTTTTAAGGCACTTTGTCTAGGTGCAGATGCAGTCGGAGTGTCTGGAACCATTCTCAATTCACTACTTTCAGATGGCACCGATAAAACTATCGAATTGATTCAACATTGGCAAGAAGAACTGCGCGTCCTTTATACTATGACTGGCAGTAAAACAACAGCGGACCTTAAAAAACAGCCCCTAATTCTTACTGGTTATCCAAAAGATTGGGCACAAGCACGACAGATTGATCTAAGTAAATACGGCTTGAGAAACTAAAAAAATAAACGAGCGACACTCTTAGATGCTTCAGAGTGTTGCTCGTTTGTTTTAGGCTGATTACTAACTATGACTATCGGTGCCTGCCATGGCTATTTACTCACGAAGCTGTTTTATTTCCCAAACAGTTTTTTGAAAAAGCCTGTTTTTTCTTCCACCTCTGTTGGCACTTCTTCAGAGACTTCTACTCCTTGAATGAAACGCTGGAAATTTAGATTCTCTTGAAGTAGCTGACCATTCATCTCAATCAGCCCTTGTAAACTCCCAGCTAGTCGGCGTATACCTCCCGCTGTCAGCCCATGAAAGGGTTCAGTTTCTTCCCCTGCTTCCATCTTATCAGATAACTGTGTAAATTCAGCCACTAAAGCTTGTAACACCTGACGTTGCTCTGAAAACAGCTGGCTGATTTCTTGAGGCACAACCGAAACACTCGCCTCTTTTTGACTATCAGAAAAATCTGTCACGACAGTCAGTGCATCACTATAATCCTGTAAATCAAAGACAAAGGTCCTTATCTCCTCATTTGCAGATAGCTGTTTGTTCCCTTTTAATCTTGGTAATAAAGTCATTAGTTTGTTTCTTGACTTAACTAATTCATCTAATGCGGTTTGAATTGTTTCCATTATAAATCCACATCCTTTGTGTACGTTTTCAACTGTATACCTAGTGTACCTATTTTCCGCCTCTTTTTCAATCTATCTTTTGCATCAGTGCCTATAAGGTCCAAATGAAATCGGAGTCTTTTTGCGCAGACCTTCAACTCTAGCATCTCCCATGCGTAGAAGTTGTTGAGAGCGGAACGCAGTCCATCTGTTCTACAAGTGTTCCACCTTTAGAAATTGGTGGGGCGGAGTGAAGACCTTCAACTCTAGCATGTCTCATGCGTAGAAGTTGTTGAGAGCGGAACGCAGTCCATCTGTTCTACAGGTGTTCCTCCTTTAGAAATTGGTGGGGCGGAGTGAAGACCTTCAACTCTAGCATGTCTCATGCGTAGAAGTTGTTGAGAGCGGAGCGCAGTCCATCTGTTCTACAGGTGTTCCACCTTTAGAAATTGGTGGGGCGGAGTGAAGACCTTCAACTCTAGCATGTCTCATGCGTAGAAGTTGTTGAGAGCGGAACAACGTGCAGATGGAGTTGCTTCTGTACCCACCGTTTATTCGGATAAAAAGAGACTAGGACATAACTGATAAAGTTATGTCCCAGTCTCAACCTCTTTTTAAAGCATTTCTATCCACTAAAAATTCGAATTATGCGTTATAAGCATCAATGATGATTTGTTTCAATTCGCTGATTAATGGTTCTTTTGGATTCGCTGTAGTACATTGGTCTTCGTAAGCTAATTCAGCCATGTGGTCTACTGTTGCGTCTAATACTTCTTGAGTCACTCCTTGAGCCTTCAAGTTCATATCGATACCAACAGATGTTCCTAAATCAGCTACAGCTTTAATTAATGATTCTACTAATTCAGCCGTTGTTTTTCCTTTAAGACCTAAGAATTTCGCAATATCTGCGTAATCAGTGTCTGCACGGAAGTAATCATATTTAGGGAACATTGCATGTTTTGATGGATCCTTCGCATTGTAACGGATAATATGAGGCAATAGAATTGCGTTCGTACGTCCGTGTGGAATGTTGTATTCTCCACCGATTTTGTGTGCAACTGAGTGACAAATCCCCAAGAAAGCATTAGCAAATGCCATACCAGCCATTGTTGATGCATTATGCATTTTTTCACGTGATTCCATATCAGGTGTTTTCACAGATTTTTCTAGGTAATCAAACACAAGTTTAATTGCTTGTAAGCTTAAACCACGTGTGTAGTCAGATGCCATAACTGAAACATATGACTCAATTGCGTGTGTTAATACGTCCATTCCTGTATCAGCAGTTACTGAGGCTGGGACTGACATAACAAATTGAGGATCCACAATTGCTACATCTGGTGTTAACGCATAATCTGCTAATGGGTATTTTACATGTGTTTCACTATCTGTAATAACCGCAAATGGTGTTACTTCAGAACCAGTACCAGAAGTTGTTGGAATACATACAAATTGAGTTTTTACTGCTTTTTCAATTTTGTACGTACGTTTACGAATATCTAAGAATTTTTGTTTTGCGCCAAAGAATTCTGTATCTGGGTGCTCATAGAACATCCACATTCCTTTCGCAGCATCCATTGCAGACCCACCACCTAAAGCGATGATTGTATCTGGTTGGAAATCATTCATAACTTTTGTTCCAGCGTAAACTGTGTTTGTTGATGGATTTGGTTCTACTGCTGAGAACACTTCAATCTTCACATCATTTTTACGTTTTTGTAATTCTTTACGAACAACATCAGCATAACCAAATTGAACCATTCCTGGGTCACAGACTAACATAACGCGTTCAACATTTTCCATTTTTTGTAGGTATTGTAAAGAATTTTTTTCAAAGAAAATTTTTGGCGGTAATTTAAACCATTGCATATTATTTCTCCGTTTCGCTACAGTTTTGACGTTAATTAAGTTGATGGCAGATACGTTACGAGAAACTGAGTTTTTACCATATGATCCACAGCCTAATGTTAATGATGGAATCATTTCATTATAAATATTACCGATTCCGCCTTCTGCTGATGGTGTATTGACTAAGATACGGCAAGCTTTCATGCGTAAACCAAATTTTACATGTAAATCTTCATTTTCACTGTGGATAACAGCAGTATGTCCTAATCCACCAAGTTCAAGCATTCCTTGACATAAATCAAAGCCATGCTCTGTATTATTTGATTTAATCATCGCTAAGACTGGTGATAATTTTTCACGTGAAAGTGGGTATTCAGCACCAACGCCTTCTAATTCAGCTACTAAGATTTTTGTTCCAGCAGGGACTTTGATGCCCGCTAATTTTGCAATAGCTTCTGCAGAATGACCAACGATTGCTGGATTAACTGCATATTTCCCTTCGTTCATTACTGCATCTTCAAGTTTTTGTAATTCGTTTGGTTTTACGAAGTATACTTGATGTGCTTCAAATTCAGCTTTAACTGCTGCATAGATTTCTTTATCAACGATAACTGCTTGTTCAGAAGCACAAATCATACCGTTATCAAATGATTTAGAAACGATTAAATCATTTACTGCACGTTTGATTTTTGCTGTTTTTTCGATGTAAGCAGGAACGTTACCAGCGCCAACTCCTAATGCTGGTTTACCAGTAGAATAAGCTGATTTAACCATTCCAGGTCCACCAGTTGCTAAGACGATTGCGACACCAGGATGATTCATCAACATTGATGTTGCATCAATTGATGGTTGTTCAATCCATTGTACACAGTTTTCAGGAGCCCCAGCCGCAATCGCTGCATCACGAACGATACGTGCAGCTTCTGCAGAACATTTTTGTGCACTTGGATGGAAAGCAAAGATAATTGGATTTGCTGTTTTCAATGCAATCATTGCTTTGAAGATTGTTGTTGAAGTTGGGTTAGTTGTTGGTGTAACACCACACACAACGCCAACTGGTCCAGCAATCTCGATGATTCCTGTTTGAGGATCTTCATTAATTACACCGACTGTTTTGTCATGTTTGATACTATTCCAAATATATTCAGAAGCATACATGTTTTTGATTGCTTTGTCTTCAACAATCCCACGTCCTGTTTCTTCAACTGCCAATTTCGCAAGAGGCATATGTTGATCTAACGCAGCCATTGCCATTTGATGAACGATATGGTCAACCTTTTCTTGATCGAAATCTTCCATTTCTTTTAAGGCAACATTTGCTTTCGCTGCTAGTTCATCAATCATTCCTTGAACATCAAGTTCTTTTGTCTCTTCTTTTTTCAACGTCTTAGCCATTGTGTTCCTCCCATTTGGATACTATTTTTATTTGTTACTCATTTCACATTTAAATCATACAACACTTAAAGGTAAATGTAAATAGTTTTTGTGATTATTTTCACAGTTATTTTATAAACTCATATACGTCAAGGGGTAAACCAATATATTTTTTTATTCTTTACAATAAAAAGTTGTTTCCATTTTCATGAAAACAACTTTTTAACTAATTAATCATTACACAATCTTGCGTGAAATCCAACAATATTTATTAAAATAAATCAGAAAAATCTTCTAGTTCTTGGAATTTTTGCGTAGTTGTCTGAATTTTTAATTGCTGATAATCAAAGAATTCATTCGGGCGAATAGATAAAATGTCCATCCTCTTTTCTTTGACTGTAGGAAGATTCTTTTTCTTCTGCCACCGATAATCAGAACAATATTTTTTTAATTCTTCTAAACCAATCGCTTGATAACCAGTAGAATGGAATTCTTTTATCTTTGTTTTGTAGGCTTGATTGATGATAAATCTCTCTAATGGTTTGAACATCGTTTCCTCCTAAAAAGAAAAAGGTTCTGGAGTCCAGCAAGAACTGCCAACTCCAGAGCCTTCTACTAGACGCCTCACTGAGTAAGTGAGGCGTCCAAGCTTTTGTTTATTCTTCTGAATCGCTTGACTCTTCAGATGTTTCAATTGATGTTACAGTATCATCAACTTGAACAGAAGCAGCTGGTTTGACTGTCTTGATAGACGCACGGTCAAATTCCAAAAAGATTCCTTCACAATCTAAAACGACTGTTCGTTTGTCTTCATTAAATTCAGAAATCACGCCATGTAATCCGCCGATTGTTACGACGTTATCACCTGGTTTCATACTGTCTAATAAGTTTTGACGTTCTTGTTGTTGTTTCTTTTGTGAACGTGACATGAAGAACCACATCCCGATAAGAACAACGAACATCATAAGCATTGGTAAAGAAGCCATTTATTTCACCTCACAGTTTTGTAATCACAATCTTAACTTTAGCAGAAAACGGCTCGTTTAACTAGCCTTTTCCTCTATTTTTTAGAAACTTTTCGGATTCTCTTTATTAAAGCCATATTCTTCAAAAAAGGCTTGTCTAAATTCAAGTAAATTATCATCCATAATCGCTTGACGAACTTGCTTCATCAGGTGCAACAAGAAATGAAGATTATGATAAGAAGTTAGACGAATCCCAAAGGTTTCATCACACTTAATCAAATGGCGAACATACGCTCTTGAGTAATTTTTGCAAGTGTAACAATCACATTTTTCATCGATTGGACGGAAGTCATGTGCATATTGTGCGTTTTTAACAACAAGACGACCTTGAGAAGTCATACAAGTACCGTTACGGGCAATTCTTGTTGGTAAAACACAGTCAAACATATCCACGCCACGAATCACGCCATCTATCAGAGAATCAGCAGCTCCCACACCCATTAGGTAACGAGGTTTATTTTCAGGAATCAGAGGTGTCGTAAAATCAAGCACGCGATTCATCTCTTCTTTTGATTCACCTACAGAAAGGCCACCAATCGAATAGCCAGGAAAGTCCATCCCAACTAAATCCTTCGCACTTTGCCGACGTAAATCTTCAAAGCCCGCTCCTTGAATAATCCCAAACAAACCTTGACGATCTGGATTCGCATGTGCTTTTAAGCCACGTTCTGCCCAACGAGAAGTCCGTTCAACTGACTTTTTGACATAATCATAACTCTCGTCAAACGGCGGGCATTCATCAAAGCTCATCATGATATCTGAGCCTAATTTATTCTGAATGTTAATCGCCTTTTCAGGAGAAAGGAACATTTTTGAACCATTTAAATGATTTTTAAAATGAACGCCCTCTTCCACAATATTTCGCATATCACTAAGCGAAAACACTTGGAAACCACCAGAATCAGTGAGAATCGGTTGGTCCCAATTCATAAATTTATGCAATCCACCAGCTTCTTCCACTAAATCCTCTCCTGGTCGAAGCCACAAGTGGTACGTGTTACTTAAAATGATTCCTGCGCCCATCTCTTTCAATTCTTCAGGCGACATTGTTTTCACAGTGGCTAATGTTCCAACAGGCATAAACATTGGTGTCGGAAACGTCCCATGTGGCGTGATAATTTCACCCAAACGAGCACCTGTATGTTTTTCTTTCTTTATTAATCGATAACGAATGGCAGGTTGAGACATTCATTTCCCTACTTTCTATTTTTAACTTATACAACTTTCTCTATCATAATAGTTTCCCCTTCTTTTGGCAAGATTTCACAAAAGTTCTTCTCAAAAATTAGAAGAGGCACCCGACCCTCACTTTGGCCAGAGTACCTCCCTTTTTGTTCTATAGGAAACTAACGCTTTTAAAGCTCTTCTGTTTCTTCTTCTGGACTTTGGTGGAACTTGATCAGCTCGTTAACAAAGATAGGAACAATTGATAAGACAATCGCCAACATCCAGTGGTTTAAACTGATTCGGACAAGTCCAAACAAATCTTGTGTGAATGGTAATAAAGCAATTACCGTGGTAATCGTTGTTGCTAATACAGCCATCTCAAAGAGTGATTTATTACTCTCTAGCTTCACTTTAAAAATGGACTGTGAACTTCTGACATTAAAGACATGTAAAATAGATGAATAAGCTAGGATTAAGAAGGCCACTGTTTGACCAACTTCATGACTAGCATCAATCCAAGGGCTGACACTGTCAACAAATGAACCTAAATAGAAACCAAACAATGTAATGACGGTAAAGACACTCGCATTAATCCCAATTTTTTGCCATAAACCACGTGCAAAGACGCCTTCATTTCTTGGAATCGGTGCTTCATCCATAATGCCTCTTTCAGCAGGTTCTTTTCCTAAAGCAAATCCAGGTAACCCATCTGCTACAACGTTAACAAATAACAATTGAACGGCGGTAAACGGCGCCCCCCAGCCAAACAACATCGCTAGTAGGACAATAAATATCTCTGAAATATTACAGCTCAACAAGAAATTAATTGCTTTTCTAATATTGCGATATACTGCACGACCTCGAGCAACTGCATCAACAATCGTCGCAAAATTATCATCCGTTAAGACCATATCAGCGGCACTTTGAGCCACGTCTGTTCCAGTAATTCCCATTGCACAGCCGACATCACTCGCTTTTAAAGCAGGTGCATCATTAACGCCATCCCCTGTCATAGCCACAACCGCTCCTGTACGCTGCCAAGATTTAACAATTCGAATCTTATCTTCTGGTGTTACACGAGCATAGACTGACAAATCTTTAACACGGGCATCTAGCTCCTCATCTGTTAATTGATGTAGCTGAGAGCCAGTTAGGGCTTCACTTTTGTTTGAAAGAATGCCCAACTCTTTTGCTATGGCACTAGCTGTAACGACGTGATCTCCTGTTATCATTACTGTCTTAATTCCGGCGCGCTTGGCTCTAGCGATCGCCCCTTTACTCTCAGGTCTTGGCGGATCAATCATTCCAATTAAGCCTAGTAAACGTAAATCTTTTTCCAAAACCTCTGAACGAATATCCGTTGGTTCCTCTTCGTGAATCGCATAACCGACTGCAATCACACGTAAAGCTTTTTTACCAAAACGATCATTTACAACAGCGGCTTGATCAACATCTCCAAAACGGAATCTGGGAAGTAGAACATCAAACGCCCCTTTTGTTATGGAGATATACTTTTTCCCCATCGAATGGACGGTTGTCATCATTTTTCGACTCGAGTCAAACGGAAGCTCGGCAATTCTTGGATATGCCTCCTCTAACTCAGCTTTCGTATGATAGTTTTCCTCAACTGCTCGAACAATCGCAGCTTCAGTCGGATTTCCCTTCACGATTAGTTCGCCATCTTCTTTTTCTACAAGAACATCTGAACAAAGAGAGGCCATTTTCAATACTTCCATTGCTTCGTCTGTCATCGCATCTTCTGTATGGATAACCTCATCTCCACGTGTCCAAACGCGGCGAACACGCATCTTGTTCTGTGTGAGGGTCCCTGTTTTATCTGAGCAGATTACATTGGCCGTTCCAAGCGTCTCAACAGCTGGTAATTGGCGGATAATCGCATTTTTCTTAGCCATTTTTTGCACACCAAAAGCCAAGGTTAATGTCACAATCACTGTCAATGTTTCGGGAACTGCAGCAACCGCTAAGGAAACAGCTGTCATAAACATCTCAAGCATAGGCTCTCCTTGCAGTTGACCAATGATAAAAACTAATGCAGCTGCACCTAATGCAAGTAAACTGATTCGTTTTCCTAATGAGTTTAGACGTTTTTGTAAAGGTGTTTTTTGGGCTGTATGATCATTCAATAACCCCGCAATTTTCCCCATCTCCGTCTGCATTCCCGTTGCTGTAACCACTGCTTGACCACGGCCATTAGCGACTGTACAGCCTTTAAAAATCATGTTCAATTGATCGCCTAAGTTTTCATCCTCTTTTCCTACGAACTCCGCATCTTTTTCTACGGCTTCACTTTCCCCGGTCAACGCAGACTCCTCAACCCTTAGCTGGGAAGTTTGCGTTAGCCGAGCATCAGCTACAATCATGGAACCAGACTCCAATACCAAAACATCACCGACAACTATTTCTTCAGCATCAACTTTTTCAACCTTACCTTCTCTCAGAACTAGACAGGTTTGTTTGTTCATATCCTGTAAAGCAGAAAGAGCTTTTTCAGCATTACCTTCTTGAACAATTGCTAGAACTGAATTAATCACTACAATTGCTATGATTAAAATTCCTTCAAAATAATCTCCGTGATCCGTAGCAATTGCCGTATAAAATGAAATCGCTGCTGCCACCAATAGAATCATTGTCGTAAAATCAGTCAGATTATGTAGAAACTTTTTCAAAAGCGAGTCTTTTTTTGCCTCTTCAAATTTGTTTCGCCCCTGTTCTTTCAAGCGTTGACTAGCTTGAGTGTTTGTCAGACCTATTTTTACATCTGTCTGCACCTCTTCGACTAGGTAATCCACAGTTTTTTTGTATGCATCCATTCTATTCCTCCTTATTTTCTAGTGAAAAGAAAGTTTTCCTTCCTATATTACTATAGCATGTTTTTTTCTATTTTTTATAATAAATGCCCGTTTTCTTTAGAAAAGTCACAAAATTTTCATATTTTCTGACAAAAAAATAAACAGTTCGAAAACGAGCTTTAAATTTGCAAACGCTTTCTATCCGTGGTATATTATGAGTGTAAGGAAGGAGGATAAATTAGTTAGGTTAAAGAATTTCTCGATGTAGAAACATTGTAAACAAAGTTGTTAAAAGTATTAGATTCACCTTTTAGATTATGCGTGTGGAGTATTTAAGAAACTTAAAAATAGTGAATGCGTGATACGACATGTGATGCGTGGGAGCACGACATCAATTAGTAAGTCAATATCGTAATAAAAAACAATTGAATAGAGTCTCATGTTACAAAAAGTAGAAACTGTTACGAAGAACAAGATGTTTGTTTATGAGATAAAAGAAATTCAAAAGATACTTTGCATGGATAATGAAAAGTAACGTTAACCAATTAACCAACTAATTCCCTTCCGAATACAGAAAAGCTGAGCCCATCGAGAGCTCAGCTTTTTTTAGTTTTATAGGTTGTCCATTCATTTTCAAAGATTGCGATAACCGAATTTTAGACAGTTATCAAAACAAGCAACTTCGTATCAATTTGTTTGCTACTAATGTTTGTTCTACTATCATTAATGAACTGAGCACTTATTTTACAAACATCGCATCGCCAAAACTGAAGAATCTATACTGTTCGTCAATTGCATGTTGATAAGCCGCTAAAGTTAAATCTCTTCCTGCAAACGCGCTGACTAACATGACTAATGTTGACTTTGGTAAATGGAAATTGGTTGAGAAGGCTTGAACCACTTTAAATTCATACCCTGGCGTAATAAAGATATCTGTCCAACCACTATCTGCTTTAATTGCGCCATCGAATTTACTACCAATTGTTTCAAGTGTTCGAATCGAGGTCGTGCCGACTGCGACGATTTTTCCACCGTTTTCCCGAACTTGGTTTAATTGATTGGCCGCCTCTTCAGTTAATCGATAAAACTCACTATGCATCTCATGTTCGGAGATATTCTCAACACTCACTGGACGGAAAGTTCCAAGTCCCACATGCAGTGTTAAATAAACCAGCTGAATTCCTTTTGCTTGAATCGCTTCTAACAACTCAGGAGTAAAATGAAGGCCGGCAGTTGGTGCTGCTGCTGAGCCATTTTCTTTAGCATACACTGTTTGATAACGATCCGGATCAGAAAGTCGTTCTTTAATATAGGGTGGTAAAGGCATTTCGCCTAAAGATTCTAAGATTTCTAAGAAAATGCCGTCATAAGAAAAAGTAATGATTCGTCCACCATGTTCCAGCTCTTCGTTCACAATTGCTTTTAAGCGTCCGTCACCAAAAACAATTTCTGTGCCAACCTTTGCTCTTTTTGCAGGTTTAATTAAAGTTTCCCATGTATCCCCTGATGTATTTGTTAATAATAAAATCTCCAGGTGAGCCCCTGTTTCAGGTTTCTCTCCATGCAGACGGGCAGGTAGAACACGCGTATCATTCATAACCAAGGCATCGCCAGCCTCTAATTCATCGATGATTTCATGGAAATGCTTATCTTCCATTTCCTTTGTTTCACGATTCAAAACTAATAAACGAGAGCTTGCTCTGTCTTGTAAAGGCGTTTGAGCAATCAATTCTTCTGGTAAATTAAAATCAAAATCTTCAGTTGTTAACATTCCTATTCACTCTTTCTTCACTATAGTCTTCGTCATTTTATCACTTTTTCACTTGAAAGGCGAACATCGCCCTTGTCTTTTTTTGGAGGACTTAGCACAACTCTTTTATTTCACACGAAGTTCTATTCTAATGACTCAAAGACTGTCTGCACGGTATAAATAGCATTTAAGGCTTCGGGGAACCCTACGGAATACATTGTGTGAAGACTTCTATAATCTCCTCTTGTGATAATCCTACGTTCAAACAACCATGGATATGCACGGTTAACTGATTGTGCGTGTCTCCTTTCCTTACCGCTTTATCAAAGTAAACGCCTCAGACAAAGAATCTATAGAACGTCATTTTGTTTCTTAGGTTGTTTTTACTTACCGACTTTGGTTATTCTATTTTCCAAAATTATCCTTCACGTACTCACGACAGTCTCTAATGAAACCGCCTTGCTAAATTATTGAAAATTTTCAGAAAAATAGTTATTTTATTCTAATCCTTCGACTCAAAAGTTAGACTATCAAAGAAATTTATAATGTGTCCTATTTGAGAATCCCAAGATTATCATGCATACTGATAACGTAAACAAAAATCAAAATGAAAATCTCGAGGTGAGAAAGTTGATAGAATTTCAACATGTGTCAAAAATATATAAGGGTGGAAAAATTGCCGTTGATGATGTAAATATCTCCTTTGAAAAAGGCGAATTTATTTGCTTTATCGGTACAAGTGGAAGCGGGAAGACAACAACCATGCGGATGCTTAACAGAATGACGGATCCAACCAAAGGGAAAATTTTGATTGATGGACAAGATATTCAAAAAACGAATCCTGTTGAACTAAGAAGAAAAATTGGATACGTCATTCAAAATATTGGCTTAATGCCACATATGACGATTAGAGAGAATATCACACTTGTCCAAAAGCTTTTAAAACAAAGTCAAGAAGATCGTGACAAAACAGCGGAGAAAATGATTGATTTAGTTGAACTCCCCCGTGAAATGCTTGACCGTTACCCAGATGAGCTTTCAGGAGGCCAGCAACAAAGAATCGGTGTCGTCCGCGCATTGGCTGCCAATCAAGATATTATTTTGATGGATGAACCTTTTGGCGCTTTGGATCCAATTACCAGAGACGCACTTCAAGATCTAGTAAAGGATTTGCAAGAACGTCTCGGAAAAACAATTGTCTTTGTTACGCATGATATGGATGAAGCACTAAAGCTTGCCAACCGTATTGCCATCATGAGTGAAGGAAAAGTCATACAATTCGATACCCCAGAAAACATTTTACGCAGTCCAGCCAATGAATTCGTTGAAGAGCTAATTGGAGAAGATCGTTTACTTCAAGCTAAACCTGACGTCACACGTGTTGAAGAAGTCATGTTAAGTACAGCTATTACTATCACACCAGAAAAATCCTTACAAGAAGCCATCAAACTTATGCGTGAAAAACGAGTAGATACCTTATTAGTTGTCGACAATTCACGTACGCTAAAAGGGTTTATTGATGTTGAAACACTTGATAAAATGCGTGGCAAAGTCTCAAGCGTTGGGGACATTACTAATCCGAAAGTCTTCTCTGTGAAAAAAACAGCTTTACTTCGCGACACCCTACAAAGAATTCTAAAACGAGGACTAAAATATGTTCCCGTAGTAGATGAAAAGAACCGAATCGTAGGAATCCTAACCCGTGCTTCTCTTGTTGATATCGTCTATGATGTCATTTGGGGAGAAGAAGGTTCCATCACCGAAGCCATAGAAGCGGCCAAACCAGAAGTAGCTCCTACAGATAAAGAGATCCAGACAGACACGAACATAAAAGAAGGTGTGTAGTTTATGAGTGATTTTTTTAGTCAACATGGCGAAGAAATTTTATCAAAGAGTGTCGAGCATCTGTATATTTCCTTTTTTGCTTTACTGATTGGCATTATCATCGCAGTCCCGTTAGGAATCTTGCTCACTCGGTTTCAAAAAGTAGCAAATATCGTGATTGGGATTACCAGTGCATTGCAGACTGTCCCTTCTCTTGCATTACTGGCTTTAATGATTCCTTTTTTTGGTGTTGGAAAAACACCAGCAATTATCGCTTTGTTCATCTACTCACTTCTTCCTATTTTGAGAAATACCTATATCGGAATGAAGAGTGTTGATTGGAACTATCGAGATGTCGCAAAAGGAATGGGCATGACCAATCTTCAGTCAATTTTTAGTGTCGAGCTACCAATCGCTATGCCAACCATTATGGCAGGAATTCGTTTGGCCGCCGTTTATGTTATTTCTTGGGCAACACTCGCCTCTTATATAGGTGCAGGTGGATTAGGTGATTTGATTTTTAGTGGTTTAAATAACTATCAGCCTGACCTAATTTTTGCAGGAACCATTCCCGTAACAATTCTGGCTTTATTAGCCGATCTTTTATTGGGTGTCTTAGAAAACAAATTAACTCCTGCAGCATTAAAGGAGCGTGAACAATAATGAAAAAAAGAATACGAATTTTTTTGGTCTTTTTAACGAGCCTCACCCTTCTCTCAGGTTGTTCCCTACCTGGTCTTTCGACAAGCTCAGATAAAGACACTATTGCAATTACAGGTGGTATTACCTCTGAAGCTCAAATCTTGGGTAGTCTAGTTGCTGGAATGGTTGAACATTACACAGATAAAAAAGCGACAGTAATTAACAATCTAGCGACAACCACCATTAACCATCAAGCCATGATGAATCATGATGCGAGTATTTCTGCTGCACGTTATACCGGAACTGATTTAACGACTACCCTTGACTTAAAACCTGAAAAGGATCCAAAGGCGGCCTTTTCCATCGTCAAAAAAGAGTTTGAAAGTCGTTACCAACAGACCTGGTTTAACTCTTATGGTTTTGATAACACGTATGTTTTTCTTGTCAGAAAAGATACGGCTGAGAAGTATCATTTAAAAAAAGTCAGTGATTTAAAAGAAGTCGCCGATCAACTTGTTGCTGGTGTCGATACCGCCTGGATTACACGTGAGGGCGATGGTTACGATGGCTTTAAAAAAGCTTATGGCTTTGAGTTTGAGTCGATTTTACCTATGCAAATTGGTTTGGTCTATGATGCCGTTGATGCTGGAAAAATGGATATCGTACTAGGGTATTCAACGGATGGTCGAATTGCTAGCTATGATTTAGTCATGCTAGAAGATGATTTGAAATTCTTCCCCCCTTATGATGCCGCTTCTGTGGTGGATGACCAATTATTAAATGATACCCCTGGATTAGAAGAAGCAATGAAAAAACTTGAGGGAACGATTGATACAAAAAAAATGCAGGAATTAAACTATGAAGCAGATAACAACTTAGTTGAACCTTCTGTCGTTGCAAAACGTTTCTTAAAAGAAAATAACTACTTTGAAGGGAAGTGAAGAAATGGATAAGATGAACGTCTTTCAACAATTTATTTATTATTTCCAAGAAAACGGCGCCTATGTCTTTTCACAATTTCTCCGCCACTTTCTTATCTCTATTTACGGAGTCATTTTTGCCGCTATCGTGGCCATTCCTATTGGGATTGCCATTTCTAAAAAAAGAAAGTTAGCTAACTGGATTATTCGACTGGCGAACATCATTCAGACAGTTCCTTCTCTAGCAATGATTTCGATTCTGATGATTGGTTTAGGCTTAGGCCCCACTGTCGTAATTGTCACAGTCTTCCTCTACTCTTTATTGCCTATCATAAAGAATACCTATACAGGCATGATTCAAGTGGATCGAAATATTCTCGATGTCGGAAAAGGAATGGGCATGACTGCTTGGCAACGTCTCTATATGGTTGAGCTGCCACTTTCTGTTTCAGTCATTATGGCTGGAATTCGAAATGCGTTAGTCGTAGCCATTGGGATTACTGCAATTGGTGCCTTCGTAGGTGCTGGTGGTTTAGGAGATATCATTATTCGAGGAACTAACGCCACCTCAGGAACTTCGATTATTCTTGCTGGAGCACTTCCTACCGCTTTAATGGCTATCATTACAGACTGGGTATTAGGAATCATCGAACGTAAATTAGATCCAGTAAGTAAACACACAGCCTAAGAGATACCTTAACGAATTTAAAAAGGTGCAATCCCAAAAATTGGGCATTGCACCTTTTTATTCTATTCCGACCTATACCTACGAAAGATGTAGTTTCTCCATCAAAGCCCGTGTCAAAACCTCCGAATAATTGATTCCTGCTTTATCTGCTCTTTTAGAAATCCATTCGGGAACTGTCACATTTTTTCGAATTGCTTTGTTGCCCTTAATATAAGGGGCTGCGTCTGCTTGAACCATACTAATAAAGCCTTGATCTACCGTTAACGAATGAATATCGCTAGGAGTCGGTAGCTCGAGCCCTTCATCAATGTAGTAGGCCACCATACTAGACAAAAATACACTTGCTTCACTCATCACATCTTCTAAGGTCTCTCCCTCAGCTGCTCCTTGAAACTCCGGAAATTCAATCCAATACCCATCGTCTTCCTCATGAAAAATTGCTGGATAGGTCTTAATCATACTTCTCACTCCTCATAAAGTTAAGCTACTATCATTTTATGCCAAGCCCTCTCAATATCATTTGTTCTGTTCCTTTTTTTAAATCTCTATTCCCGTGTACAGGGATTGAAACCGGCTCATGGCCGACCTTAAACATAATATGGTGACTACCATTTCTACGGACTTCTCTCCAACCGGAACGTTTAGCAAGACGAACCATCTCTTTTCCAGTAAGCGACATTTCACTTAACTCCCTCACATTTCTATTATACGCACAATGCGTATTAAAGCAACAACTAATGCTCTCACTCGAAAGACAAAAAATTGCTTCTCTAGTTTATTTACGCATTTGATAGGAGTTGACCTTTTCTTAACTGAATGACGAATAATTTTTTTTGCAAAAAAGCTATGAGTAAATGCTGTTTACATTCACTCATAGCTCCAATTTATAAATCTCGTTTGTCTGTTTCTTTTCTTCAAACAGCTTCTTCTTATTTTTTCAAATGATAACTGTAGGTGCCAACGACAATGTTTTGGCGCCATGATAACCGTAGTCTTAGACGAAGACTTGTTTGGTTGTGCAGAATATTTTGCCAACGATGATTTGGCACAAATTGTGGAATTAAGACCGTTGTTGTATAGTTGTGCTTCATAGCATTTTTGCTGACTAGGTCAACGTAACGAATGATTGGTGTTTCGATAGAACGATACGATGAGTGAACCACCGAAAAACGAACATCCGGAAAATTCTCGCGAAACTCAGCTTCGATTTCTTTTTCTTTCTTCACATCTTCATCTAAAGAAACGTGCATCGCCACCACATAGTCCCCGATTGAACGAGCATAGTTTAAAGCACCAACATTGGCCCGAGTCACATTTCCGACCAAAACAAGCACTGTATTTCCATCAAATTCGTGTGCCTTTGCTTTTTCTTCTAGGCGAAGCTGTTCGGCCACTTTCTTATAGTGATCATGAATTTTATAAAAGATAAATAATAAGATAGGCATGATAATAAAGAATGGCCAAATATCTTGCAAACGGTACATAAATAAAATCAAAATGATACTAAACGAAATAGCGGCCCCAACAATATTGGCCAATGATTTACGTAGCCATTTTTTTCCTACGCGACGCCAATGAATCACCATTCCTGTTTGAGATAACGCAAACGGAATAAATACACCAATTGAATAAAGAGGGATCAAACGTTCTGTCGAACCATGGAAAATAAACAATAGAATAATTGAGCCTGCTGCCAAGGTCATAATCCCATTTGAATAGCCTAATCGATCCCCACGGTCTTGATACATATGAGGCATAAATTTATCCTTAGACAGATTAAAAGCTAAGACAGGAAATGCTGAGAATCCAGTATTAGCTGCGACTGCTAAAATTAATGCAGTTGAAAATTGTAAGACATAATACATAAAACCAGAACCAAAAACCGCTTTACCGATTTGAGCTAAGACAGTCACTTCTGTTTCAGGAACAATCCCATACCAATAGTTAATAAACGTAATTCCGACAAAAAAGAAACCTAAAATAGAAGCCATCATCGCTAAAGTTCCTGCAGCATTTTTGGCACGTGGTTTCTTAAAGAAAGGCACTGCATTACTTATTGCTTCTACCCCTGTCAATGAAGAAGACCCCGATGAAAAGGCTCGTAATATCAGCGCAATGGAAATTCCTGGAACCACCGTTCCAGGGATAGCAGTCGCATGTAATGGAACTGCACCGGTGAGAATATTAAATAAACCAATAAAAATTAAAATTGTTATAATTCCAATAAATAGATATACTGGGAAAACTAAAAACCCTGCCGACTCTCTTAATCCTCTTAGATTTAACATCATGATTAAGAGAACAATCATCACCGAAATAGCTACTTGATGATTATACAATGCCGGAATAGCGGAAGTAATCGCTTCTGCACCAGCCGAGACAGATACGGCTACCGTTAGCATGTAGTCAATTAATAAAGAACCACCAGAAATCAGTCCTGCATTCTTCCCTAAGTTTTCGCTACTAACAACGTAAGCTCCACCGCCATGAGGATACGCATGAATAATTTGGCGATAAGATAATGTTAATGAAACTAATAAGACAATTACGACAGCTGCAATCGGTAATGAATACCAAATCGCGGCACTGGATAAAGCTACTAAGACAACTACGATCTGTTCTGTCCCGTAAGCAATAGAAGATAATGCATCGGAAGACAACAAGGCCAAAGCCGAAAATCGACTCAGCTTTTGCTCATCATTCTCGGCAGACTTCAATGGTTTTCCTACCAACAATCTTTTTAAATAATCCACTTTCCAACATCCTTCCTTCTATCCCGTTTACTTTATTGTACCTAAAATAAACAGATAAACAAAACAGTATGCTACGCTCACTTACCCATAAAGTCAATGAAAATTCCAATAATTTTTCATAAGAAGACACTGAGCAAATTGGCCGATTCTATTTTAGTTTCTCATTTAACAATCGACATTAATTAATAACGTTTGTAATAATAAAGTTCCTACTATTGAAGATTCAATATTCAATCTATACCTAACGACGAATAACCCTATTAAAATACCAATAACTGTGATATTGTATAACTAGACCAATTTTACAGGAGAAGAGCTTATGGATCAAAAAAGATATTTTGACTTATTGGCAAAAGAATTTGAAAACAGCGGAGAGATTATTACTGAGTTAATAAATTTGGAAGCCATCTTAAATTTACCAAAAGGAACCGAGCTTTACCTTAGCGATATTCATGGAGAATACCCTGCTTTTGATCACATTTTACGAACAGGGGCAGGAAATTTACGTGAGAAAATTAGCGAATGCTTTGGTGATCAATTATCAGAAACTGAAAAAGATAAATTTTCTCTACTTGTGGCTTATCCTAGAGAAATCCTGAAAGACTCTTCCTTTTTTTCAGAGAAAACTCACAGATGGTTTGAAAAAACGATTTTACAGCTTATCCAACTACTGACTTATGCGGCCTCAAAATATACTCGTTCCAAAGTTCGAAAGGCCCTTCCAAAAAATTACACCTACATTGTAGAAGAACTTCTTTATACCGATATTTCACTAAACGAAAAAGAGGTCTACTATCAAGAGATTCTCACTCGTCTGATTGAATTGGGGGAAGCTCCCTCATTTATTATCGAGGTTTCAACAAGCATTCAACAATTGGTTCTTGACCATTTACATGTTGTCGGAGATATTTTTGACCGAGGTCCAAATGCAGACAAAATTATGACGCGTTTGATGACTTATCATTCATTAGACATTCAATGGGGAAATCACGATATTTTATGGCTAGGGGCCTATGCAGGATCAGAGGCTTGTTTGTTGACACTGCTGCGAATTGCCGCACGCTACAATTATCTCTATGAACTCGAAAGTGCCTATTCCTTAAACTTACGTCCCCTTTTTCTCTTTGCTGAAGACACCTATCAGGAAAATGATGGTTTCTCACCCAAAGAGCGTAAGGGCGGTAAACCCTTCCAACCTGAAAGCGATGAGCGCTTAGAGAAAGTCCATCAAGCGCTAGCGATTATTCAATTCAAGCTAGAAGGGCAAATTATCCTGAGACGACCCTCGTTTCAGATGGAGGATCGTTTGTTTTTAGACAAAATTGATTTAAAAACGAATCAGCTACAAGTGGGCGAACAAACCTATCCGCTTAATCATTCTTGCTTCCAGACACTTTCAAAAGAGCAACCGTATAAATTGTCTGATGAAGAACAATATGTCGTGAAAAGTCTGATGCACTCGTTTCAGCATTCTGAAAAATTACAACGACATATGAGATTCCTGTTAGCGAAGGGAAGCATGTATCTCGTCTACAATAACCACCTTTTGTTCCATGGTTGCATTCCATTAAATGAAGAGGGTCGGTTCATGGAATTGAACATCGATGGTGTCTTTTACTTTGGAAAATCTTTACTTGAACAATTTGAAAAAAGAATTCGCCAAAGTTGTCTACAGCCGACTGTCCATGATGATTTGGCGACGGATTTAATTTGGTACAGTTGGGTGGGTAAGGCTTCTCCACTGTTTGGTCGTAGTGCGATGACCACTTTTGAGCGTTACTTTATTGACGATAAACAGACGCACAAGGAGCACAACAATCCATATTATCGTTTGCGAAATACGGAAAAAACTTGTCAGATGATTCTGACTCATTTCGGTTTGGAACATGAGCAGTCGAAAATAATTAACGGGCACACACCAGTCAAAGTGACAAAAGGTGAATCTCCAATTAAAGCCTCTGGTAAGCTATTTGTGATTGATGGTGGGCTCTCAAAGGCCTATCAAGAAACGACTGGAATTGCGGGCTATTCATTACTCAATAATTCCTATGGGTTCCAAATTGTGACGCATCAGCCTTTCCACTCGATTCCAAAGTTGTTGGACGAGCAACGCGATCCTACTTATTTGAAAAAGGTAATTGATACCCAAGTCAAACGAACGTTAATAAAAGAAACAACTATCGGAGCAAGTATCCAAGAGCAATGCCAAGTCCTAACCGAACTACTGGCTTACCTAAAAGAAAAAAATCGTTAGTTAACTCCATGCCCTGGGCTTGTTAGCTAGGGATGAAGGATCTCCAAAGTCAACGTTGTACAACAAAAAACGAGCAGTGAGTTTAGCTTTATCATAAACTCACTGCTCGTTTCTATTATTATGGCTTCACTCACCCATGAAATTTCTTACTACTTGAGGCTATCCTCTAAAAAAGAGCGACTACTTTAAGACCGGCCACTGTCTAGTCGTATCAAATGCCTCTGCTTCCTCTTTTGCGCGTTCAACAACTTTTTCAGGGTAATTCATCACTTCTAACAAACGAATCGCATTACGGGTCTTAGAGGGTCCCTGACGAAGTTTGTAGTCAAAGGTAATTCCTTGTTCTTTAGTTACCTGCTCCTCAAAGTGAACATTCTTACAACGGTGTTTTAGGATCTCTGTTAACTCGATATCATGTGTTGCTACAAATGCTAAAGAAGGATAGCCAGTTAACCAATCCACCACACTTGCTGAAGCAGAAATCCTCTCAATGGTATTGGTTCCTTTCAAAATTTCATCAACAAAACAATAACATCTCTGATTCGTTGCTGCCTTATCCAGAACCCGTTTGATTGATTTAATTTCAGCTACAAAATAACTGTCCCCTTCAAATAGATCATCTTCAATAGCCATCGAAGTCAACACGTGGCCTTCTTGTAAGGTAAAACTTTCTGCGACTGCAGTTTGAATCGTCTGAGCCAAAATACAACTGATTGCGACACTTTTTACATAGGTTGATTTGCCAGACGCATTAGAGCCGGTTACCAATGTATTTTCTTGCCAATCGACTTCATTCATAACCGCTTGTGTTAATAATGGATGATAAATACCCTCTGAGGTAACCCCACCATTGGAAAAGACAGGTTGGCAAGTGATTGGCATATAGGTTCTAAAATTTAAAACAGCGGCTGCGACCTCAAATTGCCCCAAAATGTCCCATAACTTTTTGGCCTCTTCCTGATTTTTCTCAAGATGACCTAGTACATAGTGATAAGAAATAAACGGCAACATAAACATAATGTTGATATACTCAAAAAACATCTCTGCCTCACTATTTCCTTTGACACGAAACGCAAAACCAAATTTTGGAATACTTTTCAAAGTCGATAAATGTCCCTTCAACTCTTGACTTAATGGATTAGGGAGTTTAGCGATGGCATTAGCCGTCGAGATCGTTTGAACCAAATAACTCATACTGTTAAGTTCTGTATCAAGGGTTTGTTTTTTGATAAGATAATAGACCGTATTAAAACAAATCGCTCCAATAGTCAAAAGAATTCCTGTCGCTGGTTGAACAAAAATCAGACCCACACCAACAAGTGGCAACAATCCTAAACAGATATAAATCCAAGGATTGGCGATTGTTTTGGACTTGGCATCCGAAAGATACTGCTTCACAAAATTATTATCCTTTTTTCCCAACCGCGCAAAATGAAACTGAATCTCTTCTCTGATTTTTGGCTGTTCCTCGTAAAACTGAATCAGTTTCTCCAGCGTTTGATTTTCTTTTTGATCAAAATTATAATTTCTAAGCCGTTGATAAAGGGCTTCTGAACCCGTGCTCGAATAGGTTGAGTTCAATAACTCAAAAACAGCAAACATATCTAAGTCATACCAAGTAATATCATCAATCTCACTATCAAATTGTTGATAACCTTTTGCCGACTGCCAAGCGTCTTTCAGACTCTTTTCCTTATCAAAGCGTGGCTGACGTGGTTGTCTACCCCACTTTTGTTGAACTAATTTGCGTAGTTTTATTCGATTAGAAATCTCCATCCCAATCACTACTACAATTACAAACACAATTAAAAGAATAATAAAAGACTTTGTTGTCATATAAGCGCCCTCACGAATTCGTTTTCTTTTAAGTTTATCACTTCACAAAAAAAAGAAAAAGCACAAATTTAACAACCTCAAACAATTGGCATTTGTTTTTCGATGTTCCAAGAACCAAAAGCTTGTAAAAAACCGATTAGGACCTTATCCCAATCGGCTTATTGTAGATTAATGGAAGATATGACTCTCGTGTGAAACCTTCGTCAATTTCTTCATTTGTGTTTCAATATATGGATAGAACCAAACCCCGACAATCGCAAAAACAATCATTAGAATAACCATAATCCAGATATCTTTTGTTGCATTCGCCCAGTAGATTCCACCAGCCGATTCTCTTAATAAATTAACCGCATGCGTAAAGGGTAGGAAAGGATTAATCATTTGGAAGAATTTTCCAGATACTTGAATCGGATAATTCCCACCCCCACCAGAGATGGAAAGCACCAAGATAATAATCGCGATGCCCTTCCCGACATTGCCAAAGAGCGCTACTAAAACATAAACCATCATCATAAATGTCAAAGCAATCAATAGACCAAAGAGCACACTATAGACCGGATGACGAACATCCACTCCAATTAAGAAATAATTTCCTAATGTAACAATCAACCCTTGAGCAAGTCCCATGGTTAAGAAGGTCAACATACGTGCTGAAAATTGTTCACGTTTGCTGTATTTGTGTTTGTCTTTTTCTTTTAAGAAATAGTCCGTCGTTGCAATACTTGAGAACAAGACAGCCCCAACCCACAAACAAAGAGCCGTATAGAACGGGGTACTTGCAGAGCCGTTATTAGCAATTGGGTACAATTGATTTGTATGCAGCTCAACAGGTTTGGTAAAGAAATCACTTTCTTTGTTCGCATCGAGCTTCAAAAGTTTGATGACTTGACCAAGGTCTACTTCACTTTCCCCTTTACGAATAGCATCTGCCGCTTTTCTGACTCCTGATTTGATACTTGGCCAATCGTTGTTAATTAAATCCGTCGCCTTCGTCAAAGCACTCTCAACAACAGGCATCTTATCATTTAGCGTATCTAAGGTAGTTGTGATTTCTTTTTCTAATCCAGGCCAATCATTCTCTATAAAATCAGCAGCTAAGCCTAGTTTATCCTCTAAAATTGGTAGTTCATTGTTATATAAATCCGCCCCCTTATTAATACCATTAACAATCTCATCCATATGACCATTCAACATCACATTAGCATCATGAATTTCTTGATGAATGGCTGGCATCTGTTTTTGATATTTTTCCAAAATATCAATGGCGTTACTGACTGTTTTAGCCGTAGATGATAATAAAGAATCAAAATCAATTTTTTGTGCTTTGGCTAGCAGATCATCCGCATTTTTTAAAGTCGCTAAGCTTTTATCAAGTACACTCGAAATTTTTGCACTAATCGCATCCGCATCAATCCCCGAAACGATTGAATTGACGGAGCCAGCGAATGCGTTGATATCACTCAAAAGAGTTAATAAACCATCTACATTTAACGCATCAGGTCCTGCAGAAACAATCCCATCTATACGGGTTTTCATTCCTGAAATTAATGTTTTTAAGTTATTCAAGCTAGCAATTTGATTGCTCAAATCTGGTCCCTCTGGTAAGCCTTGAATCTTTTCAAATAACGCAATCAAATCATCAATTGCGGTGATTTGGTTACCTAATTTTTCTGAAAAACTAGATAATGCAGAAATAACCGCTGCCTTTTCATCATCAGTTAGTTGATTGTCACTAATCACTTCTTGTAACTCTCCGGTAATGGACACCACATCAGAAGAGACATCGCCTAAAGTTTCTAGTGTCACCTTCACACTTGTGGTAATCCCTGGCAGTGCTTGTTGAAACTGTCCAAGCGCATCACTTGTTGTTTTAGACAAATCACTTGCCTGATTGCCTAATTCTTTAATATTAGGCAAGGCTGTTTGGACCTGTTGAATAATCTTTAAGCCTGTTTTAGCTTCCCCAATTCCTTCATTCATTGTTTGTTCAATCGAATCAAAATCACTGTCTACCTCTGCCAATTGTTTCCCCGCATTTTGAATCTCAGGAATTTTCTCTTGTAAGGTCAAGATAATCGATGCTTGTTCTTTAATTTGTGGCATTTTATCGTTCAATGACACCAACTTTTTGCCCATCTCGTCAACTTTAGGAATATATTCAACAAACTCATTCGCTTTTGCTAATTTTTCTTTTAGTTCAGGCATTTTGTTATTTAACTCAACCACTTCTTTGGTATAACCATCAATTTTATCTAAATCTTTGTCTGTTGAAAGAATCATGTTTTTGACTTTGGTGATGCTGACCAGATTGCTATCCAAATCGTAACCAATTTCATTAAAGACCTTGATTAAAGTTGAACTTGCCGTTTTTGTAAACTCATCCGTAATTTGGGCCTGTAAAGAACTAGCTCCTTTATCGGCAATCTTTGGTGCAATGGCGTTGATTTTTTCGTTAATAGAATAGTCAATCGTTGGTTTTTTTATCTCCCCAGTAGTAAAACTAAGCAAATCCTTCGAGAAATCTTTTGGCAAATAAATTCCTGCATAATACTTACCTGATTTAACTCCCTCGTCTAATTCTGCTTTTGAATCAACGAATTGCCAACCTAACTGTTTGTTCTTATGGAGGCTTTTCATCACCTCATCACCGATTCCTACCTCTTTATCTTGAAAGGTTGTCGGTTCGTCTGCACTATAGACAGCTATCGGTAGTTCGCCGGTATTGGCATAGGGATCCCACAAAGCTTTTATATTAAACCAAGCATATAATGAGGGGATAATCATCAACGCAATAATCAATAATGTAGCGATTGGATTTTTCACTATTCGTTTCCAGTCTAGTACGAATAATTTTAATGTATTTTTGATATGTTTCACTTCAGACACATCCTTCGTGCATTTTCATTAGCTGAACTACTTTACCATGTTTTTTTCAGTGAATGCAATCGAGAACCACCGAGAATATGGCTTTTTTTTGACAGATAAGAATAACTGTCAAAAATGAGACCCTTTACAAAAAAGAAACCTTAAATATTTATTAAAATAACTCTTCTTAATTTACTTTACCACTCTTCATCAAGAAAGAGTATTGGAACGAATCGCGGGTTTCCTTTAATTCAAAAACTCGCATTAAGTCGCTCGATTTTTGAATTTTTTAGCCGCTTACCTTAGAAGTAATTAGTCAAAAAAAACTACATCACCAGTCAAATCCAACTGATGACGCATGTTCTTTGATGAAACTCTTTTTAAAAGGATGAGACCAAACTTGCCTAAAGCCCTTTGTCTCTACAACAATCCTTTTGCTCCTAAGAATTTATCCACTAATTTCTCTAACGCCTGCTGCAATTTTTCTGGTTCTTCTTCACTAGACAGTCGAACATTAGGGACAACTTCGGTATCAATAAACTTTAGAGGCTGTATCTCATCGCCTACATCCAGGGTAATTTGTGGGTGATAGGTTTTATCCCCACAAGGGCCTAAGAGAATATAGGCCATCTCATAACGATTTTCATCTATTTGACGTAACCGATAATAGCCCATCTCGATAAATTCGAATTCATTAAAATTTTCGTTTAGTAGCTGCCATGTTTTCTTATCCATGCTTTACGCCATCTCCACATTTTTTTCCTTTTGTATAATCAGTTTACCAGCTGTTGGATGTCCCTCTATCTCTTGGTGGGCACGTACGACACTTGCTAGAGTAAAGGGGAGTACCTCAGCTACCTTGATATTCAACTGTCCTGTTTCATAAGCAGACAGTAGTCCTTTAAATGCTTCTCTATCTGCATATTCTTTTTTTGGTTGAAAATAAATGTACGTCCCCTGTTTTGTCCGCTTGTCCTCTTCTGGTAAGCTGTTCAACGCCACATAGGTCCCCATCTCTTTCATAATTTCCATGCCATTTTTGGCTGTTCTACTGCCTTTAGTGGCATCAATAACGATATCTGCACGATTAGAGAATACTTTTCCTGCGTCCTCTTTATCGTAGGCAACAAACGCATCCACACCTAAGCTTTTTACAAATTCTGCATTTCTAGAAGAAGCACTCGCTAAAACCTGATTGCCATTAGCCTTTAATAGCTGTACAAGAACGGAACCAACACCACCTGAGGCACCTTGTATCATGACCACGGCTTCTTTTTTTATTTTGAGTTCTTGATATAAAATATTATATGCTGCAATTCCAACAGTTGGTATAGCAGCGGCTTCAGCGATTGACATGTTTTCAGGTCGTTTGATGGCTTTTTTGGCAGGTAGCACAACTTCTTCTCCATAAGTTCCTGAAATCGGGTAAATAATCACCGCATCTCCCACTTTGAACTCAGTCACTTCATCTCCAACCTCTGTCACAACTCCTGTCCCATCATGACCCAAGACATAAGGAAATTTCACTGGCTGAACTTCTCTCATTAGACCACTTCTTACCTGACTATCATAAGGATTAATCCCAAATGCTTCGATTGCTACTCGAATATGTTCTGACTTAACTTCTCTTGGCTGTGCATCAATCAGTGTAAAAACATCCTCAGCCTTACCATAATCCTTCATTGCAAATCGTTTCATTGATTCTCACACTCCTTACTTCTAATGTACGTCAAACAACTGAATTTAACCAAAAATTCGACAGCTATACCTGCACTTTCTTTTACTTATTGTCTTGCACAAAATTTACGAACATCATTTAAAAGAACTCAAATAGCTGTTGATAATAAGGAATTTCTTTTGGTTTACTCCCCAAAAGTGTAACGGCACCCTTGCTGTTATTCTGATTTAATTGTTGTTTTTCTTGTAATAAATGTTGTAATTGTCTAGCCACTCCTTGGTAGCCCGTATGAACAGAGATATTCGTTGTAAGATACGTTCTAATTTCTTTTTCCAAAAATGGGTAGTGTGTGCAGCCCAACACCACACCTTCCAACTCTTTGTCTTGATACTTACCCAAAAACTCATCTAGTAACTGGCTCAATAACTGTGGCTGATTCATCCCCGATTCAACATATTCTGCTAATCCAGGGCAAGCAACTGAGTGAATCGTATGCGTATGCGCGTATTTTGTCACCATCTTCTGATATTTTGGCAAATTCATCGTTAACTGTGTGCCCAGCACAAGAATGTGTTTTTCTCCTTGATCAATTGCTTCCTTTAGCGCAGGCTCGATACCAATAATTGGTAACTCTGGATAGTCTCTTATCAGTCTTTCTTTGGCCGCACTCGTCGCTGTATTACAAGCGATGACGATGGCTTTGACATTCTTGGTCAGAAGATAATCGACAATTTCTTTTGAGCGATTATACACCTCTTCTATCGTTTTATCTCCATAAGGTGCATGAAGAGAGTCGCCATAAAAAATAAACTGTTCATTTGGTAATAATTGACTTAATTTTTTTAGTGTACTAATCCCACCAACGCCTGAGTCAAACACACCGATTGGCTGTACATTCATACTTTTCCCTCACTTTACAAACAGATAAATTGCACTTTCCTATAAAAAATGATATCTTTACCAAGTAAATCGGAACCCTTTTGATTTACCGCTCAATTTGTTTGCCACTAAACGAAAAGGAGTCAGTAGATGGCTAAAAAATCGAAAATGGCAAAGTTTAAAAAACAACAAAAAATCATTCAAGACTACGCAGCAATTAGAGCTGAATTAAAAGCGGATAAGGACTACGAGGGTCTTCGAAAACTACCTTTGAATGCAAATCCGACTCGCTTAAAAAATCGGGACTCTATTGATGGTCGTCCACGTGGATACATGAGGAAGTTTGGCCTATCCCGCATTCAATTTAGAGAACTTGCGCGAAAAGGGCAGATTCCTGGGGTAACCAAAGCAAGCTGGTGAGTCCTGCGATAAAATAGTAAAAGGTTGGAACAGGCATCTTTCATTCCGAGAACCAGACAGGTACCCGACTCACCGTTTATTCGGATAATGGCTCGTGAGACATAACTAATTGGGTTATGTTACACGAGCCTTTTTTTTTATGATAGACGTATTATTCAAACGAAATGAACTGGTCTCCTTGAAACCTAAGTGCCCCTCGGACTGGCGGTTCTAAACGAATATACACCTCATGGGGAACCTGATAAACCGTTTCAATATCACGAAGTTGAAAAACAATATGGTAGCGATTGATTCCCTCTATCTCTGTAGCATACTTTTTCACCACTAAACCATAAATTTCTTCTATGGGATTCTTCAGCTGATTTTTCCACCCTCTGACACCCTTTATAACAAATAAGATAAAAACTATTCCAATCGCACTAATCACTAGATAAGCCATTTTCTTTTCTCCTAGTTCAATTTTTTCTATAGAAAAAGTGAGACCAAAGCCTCACTCCTTCTTTATGTATGACTTGTTTTAGATCCCTGTCCATGCGTTTTCTCATGTCCATGATGGCCATGAGTGGTTGGTTCGATACCGATACTAATTCGTAAAGCACGATCCACTCCATTCATGATTTTTGCATCTAAATGACACACTTTTTCTTTCAAACGACTTTTATCGATTGTTCGTATTTGTTCAAGTAAAATGACAGAGTCTCTATCAATGCCATCTTTACTTGCCTTAATTCCAATGTGAGTAGGCAACTTAGGCTTAGCCATTTTTGCGGTAATAGCAGCAATAATGACTGTCGGACTAAAATGGTTCCCTAAATTATTTTGAATAATTACAACAGGTCTTATTCCACCTTGCTCCGAACCAACAACTGGTGAAAGATCTGCAAAATAAATATCACCACGTTTTACCATTAGCTTCTCCTTTATATCTCATATATTCTAGGCACACGAGCCGAAATCGTACATGCAACTTCATAATGAATGGTGCCTAATTGATTTGCCACATCTTGTATGTGTATCTCTTGCCCAGTATTCTGACCGATAAGCGTAACCTTCGTCCCCACAGGATACGCTCGTGGCAACCGAATCATTAGTTGGTCCATACACACTCTTCCCACGATTTCACAACGTTCTCCTTCAACTAACAGATGAAAACCTTGCATCTTTCGTAGCCAACCATCTGCATATCCGATTGGGACTGTCCCAATCCACTCAACCTCGGGTGTGACATACGTCTTACCGTAGCCAATCCCCTCAGCTTTTGGCACTTGCTTCACTTGGATAAGTGCTGAAACCAACTCCAAAGCCGGTTGTAACTGATACGGTGCTTCCAGAGCGTTTCCAGATGGATTCATTCCGTACATCGCAACACCATAACGCACTAGATTGCCAATACCCGCTTCATGCCACAAAGCGGTTGCGCTATTACTCGTATGAACAAAACGTGGCTTATAGGGCAACTCTTCAAGAATTCCTATAAATCGTGTCTCTTGTTGTTGCCAATAGCTATCCTCAGCTTGATCGGCAGTTGAAAAATGAGTAAAAATCCCTTCCCACTGGCTGCTTTTTGAGCGATCAATCAGCTGAATTGCCTCATTCACTTCCTCAGAAGAACGAAAGCCAATTCGGCCCATGCCTGTATCAACTTTTAGATGAATCTTTAACTTGTTTGTCAAAGTCGATTGACTCAACAGTTCAAGTGTTATTTTTAGAGCTTCCATCGTCCCAACTGTAACCGATAAATCATGTGACAAAGCGAGCTCGCTATAACTTGGATCTATTATACTTAAGATCAACACAGGTTCTATAAAACCGGCCTCACGTAATTCAATGGCTTCATCCAGTGTCGCCACACAAAACCCTGTCGCTCCACCAGCTACTGCAGCCTTTGCAGCTTCTACCGCCCCATGCCCGTAACCATTTGCTTTTACAACCGCAAACAGCTCCGTCTCTTGTGGTAGGCGGTTGCGTTCATTTCTGACATTTTCTTCTATTGCTTTTGTATGTATAATCGCTTTTGTTGGTCGATAATTTGCGACAACCATGCTTCATCCTTCTTTCTCAATCCTCCAACAGGATTTGGGCAATTGCCACGGTATCTGTATGCGTAATCGTAACAAATACGTTTCCTGTATGTGGAGAGTTTGTAACAATCGGTGCACCAAATTCATTTTTCAGAATCTCAATTTGTTGAAAGCTCACTTTCCCAATCCCAGTGCCCCAAGCTTTCGAAAATGCTTCTTTACAAGCATATCGACCAGCCAAAAATTCAATCTGTCGATGTAGTGTCAAGTCATTAAACAACATCAACTCATTAGTTGTCAACACTCTTGTAGTAAAACTTCTTTTTTCTTTAATAATTCTCTCAATTCTCTTTAATTCAACTGCATCGATTCCAATACCTTTTATCATAATTTTTCTTTTCTCCAAAGTTAAGATATCCTTATTCTACCAAAAATAAATAGAAAAACCACTCATAAACCTATATATAACAAAAAAGAAAATCTCTCATAAACTTTCGAGAGATTTTCTTCTGGATTAATCGTTATTACTGCGGATTACAAAGCCACGTTTTTTATCATTTGGACGTTTGCCATTTGATGGGCGATTGCTGTTTTTGTTGTTGTAGCTACTGCCACCACTTTTAGCGTTTTTATTGTTGCCGCGATAACTTCCGCCGTCTTTCCCACGGTAACCACCGCTTTCTTTCCCACGGTAGCTTCCGCCTTCTTTACGATTGCGGTGACCATTATTGTTGCCACCACGTTTGCCATTTTTGTTAAAGCCTTTTTTATTGGCTGGTAATGGACGTTCTGGCGTGATTTTAACTGGCACAGCATCTGATGGATCTTTTGAGATCGTTTTTAGTAATAAAGCAGCTAAATCCTGTGCTTCATATTTTTCTAATAAATCATCTGCCGCACTAAGATATTTATCTAGTCCGTTTTCTTCAAGTTTTGTTTCCACTTCTTCAAGAGCCGCACCAAGCTGACCTTTGAAAGCCTCTTTTTCTGAAGGTGGACGTAGAGGAGTCATGCGTTTTTTAGTTAAGTTTTCAATTACATGTAAATAACTCATCTCATTTGGTGTCACAAACGTTACAGACATTCCGCCTTTACCCGCACGCCCTGTACGACCAATACGGTGAACATAGCTTTCTGGATCTTGAGGAATATCGTAGTTGTAGACATGGGTGACCCCAGAGATATCCAAACCACGTGCTGCCACATCTGTCGCCACTAAAATATCTAAATGACCACTCTTGAATGAACGTAAAACGCTCATACGTTTTTGTTGTGATAAATCACCATGGATTCCTTCTGCACGATAGCCACGTGCTTCAAGACCACGAGCCAATTCATCAACACGTCGTTTTGTACGACCAAAAACAATCGTTAATTCGGGGGTTTGAACATCTAATAAACGAGTCATGATATCAAATTTTTCAAAATCTTTTGAACGGACATAATATTGATCAATTAAGTCCGCTGTCATTTCTTTTGCTTTAATTTGAACATGCTCAGGTGATTTCATAAACTTCACACCGATACTCTTGATTGCTGGGGGCATCGTTGCTGAGAATAATAATGTTTGACGTTCAGATGGTACTTGAGAGATAATTTTTTCGATATCTTCCAAGAAGCCCATGTTTAACATTTCATCTGCTTCATCTAAGACTAATGTTTGAACTGTGCCAAGTTTTAATGTGTGACGGTTAATATGATCTAACATACGGCCTGGTGTTCCGACAACGATATGTGGACGATCTTTTAAGCCACGGATTTGGCGACCAATGTCAGCCCCACCGTAAACTGCTTGAACACGAATTTTTTTGTCGCGACCTAAACGGAACAATTCTTCTTGTGTTTGGATAGCTAATTCACGCGTTGGCGCAATGACTAATCCTTGTAAGTCACGGTTGTTCGTATCAATTCTTTCTAACATAGGTAACCCAAACGCGGCCGTTTTACCTGTTCCCGTTTGTGCTTGACCAATCACATCTTTTCCTTCTAGTGCAAGGGAAATCGTTGCTTCTTGGATAGGTGTTGCTTCTTCAAATCCTGCTTTTTCTACTGCTGATAATAATTCTGGTGATAAACTTAGTTCTTTAAATTTCAAGTGGTATCCTCCTAAGATAGTTGTTGACTGAGGATTTAGCTTATTGCAATTTATTCAATCGCTTGCTGGCTCCCGTCGATTCGTTTAGTTGAAGAGAAAAATAAGTCTTTTGTCTACAATTGCCATTAATGGTTCCGCGCATTCCCAGCTATTGTGACACCACCGAAAAATTCTCTTCACGAAGTCAGGCATTAGAAAAGCCAAACGGGATTCGTTCAGCTTCGTTATCAATATAAAAATCTATTCTCATATAGATAGTTCCAATTAAATTTCTTCATCTTTCGGCAATAGGTTATTCTATCATATTATCTTGTTTTCAGCAAGTTTTACCCTTTTTCATTTCATATTTTCTAATTCTTTCACTACTTCAGCCAAACCCATCCCATTGCTACCCTTTAAAACAACCAAATCAGTTGGCTGCAGAGCTTGGATAATCGCTTTAATCAACGCCGGTTTCTCATTCTTTGAAAACAATTGAACGTCGATTGGCGAATTTTGACTATCTAAACGTGTTTTTAAGGCCTGCATTTCTTCTCCGTATAAGAAAACTTTTGAAAAAGAGGCGTCAAAATGGTCAGCCATTTGCGCATGCATCGCTTTTGAATCTGGTCCCAATTCAAGCATATCTGCCAAAACGGCCATCTTTTGCCCCTCGGCTTTAAGATTTCTCACCGTATCCAAGACTAAGCCCATTGCTGTTGGATTCGCGTTGTATACGTCGCTTAAAATATCTGCACCATTTGCTGCCTTTAACCATTGTGTTCGGTTTTGAGTTAGTTGAAAATGAGCCAACCCCTGCTGAATTTCTTCTATAGATAAACCAAACCAACGACCAATTTGATAAGCAATCAGCGCATTCGTCACATTATAGCTTCCAGGAACAGGAATCGTAAATGAGTGGCCCTCAACGGTGAACGTTGTGCGCATTTTCTCTTCAGAAATAATCTGCGCCGTGACGTCTGCACTGTTCAACCCAAACGTTTGAATCGTTTGGGGTAAGTGCGTCACAAGAGGGTTTAACAGTTCTTCATGTGCAGGAATGACAAGTAACCCCTCATCCGAAAGCCCTTCAGTTATTTCCATCTTAGCTTTGGCAATTCCAAGCCGTGAACCCAAGTTTTCGATGTGCGCTTCCCCAATCATCGTGATAGCCGCAACAACTGGTTTAGCCATCAGAGACAATTCGCTAATTTCGTCTGCATGGTCCATCCCCATCTCAAGAATAATCTTTTCTGTGTTATCCTTCATGTGAAGAACGGTATAAGGCAACCCGATATTGTTATTATAGTTGCCTTGCGTTTTGTAAGTCACAAACTTTTGCGCGAGAACTGCTTCGGTCATATCCTTTGTTGTTGTTTTGCCATTACTACCCGTAATAGCAATCACATCTGCGCCGACTTTGCTCAAATAATAACTAGCTAGTTTTTGCATTGCTTCTAAAGGATCATTGACATTTATCACGGCAATATCAGAAACAGTTTCTAACCCTGCTGGATACGGACGTGCCCAAAATGTTGCCACTGCCCCATTTTCTATCGCTTGTTGAATAAATTCATGTCCATCTCTGGCGCCTGAAAGTGGCACAAACAAATCGCCCTTAGTTATTTTTCGACTATCAAATTCGACACCAGAGATCACTGCATCCTGTGCATTTCCGCACGTTCCCTCGACTGCTTGAACGACTTCTTTGATTGTTAAATGCATCTTCTTCCACCTTTTCTCAAACACAAGGGATGAAACATTTCGCCAATATCCTGACAAAAACTTCATCCCTTATGACTTATTTATTTGTAAAAAAACTTTGACGCTGTTTGTAACGATTTAAGCCCAATTGAATAAGTTCTTCAATCAAATCACTGTATTTTAGTCCCGTATTCTCCCATAAAACAGGATACATACTAAATTGAGTGAAACCAGGCATCGTATTCAACTCGTTTAAGAAAAGCTCATTCTTATTCGTTAAAAAGAAATCACAACGACTTAAGCCACTTCCGCCTAACATTTTGTATGCAATTTTTGCGTACTTTTGTGCCTTTTCTTGAACATCTAGTGGAATTTCTGCCGGGATTTGCATCGTAATTTTGTTGTCGATATATTTTGAATTATAATCATAAAAGGCAACATCCTTCACAATTTCACCGGGTGCCGTCGTCCGAACATCTTCATTTCCTAAGACAGCAACTTCAATTTCTCTTGCTTCAATGCCTTGTTCCACAATCGCACGAGAATCAAAACGGTAGGCTTCTGCTAAACCATTTTGTAGCTCTTCACGGTTTTCTGCACGCGTAATTCCGACACTTGATCCCATATTTGCTGGTTTAATGAACATTGGGTAAAGTAAGGAGCCTTCACATTGTTCAAAAACTTTTCTAGGGTTCTCTTTCCATTGACTTTCAAGAACAGGAACATAAGGTACTTGTGGCACACCTGCTGCTTGAAGAATATATTTTGTCATTATTTTATCCATCGCACAAGCACTTGTTAGAACGCCGGCTCCGACATAAGGAACATTAATCGTTTCTAAAAATCCTTGAATGGTACCATCTTCTCCATTTGGTCCATGTAATACTGGAAAGACAATGATTTCCTCATCTGATTGTTGAATTGCCCCTGGCTGAATGACTTTTCCAGTGAAACCTTCTGTCTGTTCTCCACTTGTATCCCAAGTTAAATGAAGGGCTTTTTCACTTGTTGGTGCCTGCGTTAATAACGGGCCTTCTACCCATTGACCTTCTTTACTGATGAATATTAATTGAACCTTATAATAGTTGTAATAGACAGCTTTTAGTACAGAATATGCAGATAAAATTGAGACATCATGCTCTTCACTGCGTCCGCCGTATAATAAAATAATCTTCAAAAGATTTTCCTCCTGTTTCACTTTTACGTGACTGATTCTGGCTATTTTACATGTATCCTTTCATATTTTAGCATAATCTGTGAACAGTGACTATCTTTCACACCAATTTAACGATTCTTTTGCCTTTTTTTGAAGTCGCTTGCTCACTACAGAGGCCATTCAAGCTTTCTATTTTTTTCAGAAAACATTTAATCTGCTTGAAAAAATCTAATTTCATGAAAACCACACAATGCTTAAAGCCTGATCCGCACTTTAAATAAAAACAAAAACAAGAAGTGTCTTACCTCCTTCTCTTGTGGAAGTTTGGTTGAGACCTTCTTGTTTTATTTATTTATTTATTCAAAGGTTAAAATTTGTTGTTTTTCGCCTGCTTCAAAAATTGTTTCGATTAGTTTTAGCACACGATAGACTTCTTCATTTTTAACGACAGGTTCAGCATCGTTACGAATCACATCATAAAAGTTTTGATAGAATTCAGGATACTCTGCCAGACCTTTTGGTAAAGGCAAGGTTTTGGTTGCTTCTTCAGAAGGTGGCGCCATTGTTTTTGTAAGCCCGACTCCTGCTTGAATTGGCGTTGGAGCTACCACATCAGGTGCGTAAGTTGGTGTAACTAGCTTTCCTGATAGATCCCAGTCTTCAATCACTGCTGTTCCTTTTGTTCCTTTAACATACCAACGAGAAAGCTTGATGAAGTTGGTTGTTCCCACTTCCATTACTACTTTTTCACCATTTTCAAAGGTTAAGAATGCAGCCACTCCATCATCCACTTCGTCGCCTAAGATATAACTAAAGTCAGCTGCAACGGTTTTGACTGGGCTATCAATCATAAATAACAATTGATCTAACAAATGTACGCCCCAGTCTAACAACATTCCTCCACCATGCGCTTTTAGATGACGCCAATCACCAGGGATTCCGTTTGCTCCTTGAACGCGTGATTCAATTTGGAAAAAGTCACCGATTTGTTTGTTTTTGTATAATTCACGAATAATCAGAAAATCAGGATCCCAACGGCGGTTTTGGTGAACCATGAAGGTTTGCCCCGTTTCTTTTGCCACGGCTAAGATTTCATCAAACTCTTGTGTATTCATAGCAACCGGTTTTTCACATATTACGTGTTTACCAGCTCTCATTGCTTGAATTGCTAGCTCTTTGTGACTATCATTTGGTGTCGCAATTAAGACTGCTTCAATTTCTTTATCATTCAAGACTTCTTCGTAGCTCGTGTAAACGTAATGCCCTTTTTCTTCAGAAACAGCTTGACGCTCTTTTGAAATATCAAACGTTCCCTTCACATGAATTTGCTCTTTTGGCATGATTGTATGCACATGATACGATCCCATACCTCCATAACCAATCACTGCAAAATTTATAGCTGACATCTTTATTCCTCGTTTCTCTCTAGTCTGTTTAGGTGATTATTACACCCACCACATATCAGCAGGTTGTTCTTTAATCATAATGCTCTTCAAGTTTGTGATAGCTCGAGTTAAGCCTTCTTCGATTGACATAATAGGATCTTCATGTTCAATACTTAAAACATAATCATAACCATAAATTCGAAGTGCCGAAATCATATCTGACCAAGTCTGTAAATCGTGACCACAGCCGACTGAGCGGAATGTCCATGCACGTGTTTTCACATTGCCGTAAGGTTGCATATCTGTTAACCCATGCATATTGATATTGTCTTGATCCAAATACGTATCTTTTGCATGGAAATGGTGAATCGCATCTGCTTCGCCTAAGATTTTGATTGCGGCTACTGGATCAATTCCTTGCCACCACAAATGACTTGGGTCTAAGTTACAACCAATTGCTTTTCCTGTTGCTTCACGAAGCTTAAGCATTGTATAAGGAGTATGACATAAGAACCCACCATGCAATTCAATCCCAATCTTAACTCCAGCATCTTCTGAAATATGATTGATTTCTTTCCAATAAGGAATGAGTTTTTTCTCCCATTGATAGTTATAGTTATCATCATATTCGGTTGGCCAAGGTAAAACAGGCCAGTTAACTTGTGTATCAGTTGGATTCCCACCAGAGATTCCTGAAAAGCCATTTACGACAGGAACATTCATCAAACTTGCTAGCTTGATTGTTTTTCTTAACAATTCATCTGCTTCACTAGCAACATCTTTTAACGGAGAAATAGGGTTGTTGTGACAGCTTAACGCTGAAATTGATAATCCTTTATCCTCTAATTTTGCTAGATATTCTTTTCTCTCATCGCTACTTGCTAATAATTTATCAATCGATAAATGAGCATCGCCAGGCGAACCACCTGTTCCGATCTCAACTGTTTGTAAACCAGCTTTTGAAACTGTATCAATCATTTCTTCAAAGCTTAAATTATTAAATAAAGGGGTAAATACGCCTAATTTCATGTTTGTTTCTCTCCTTTTTCTAATCCGTTCAACTAATCTCTAGTCTTTTGACTTTTCTAACGCTTCAAAATGTCCATAATAAGGATAGGTATTTTCTGTTGGTTTACACCACCGAACTGCATTTTTGATGACACGTTGGACCTTCTCGTTGTAGTAAGAAGGATATGTTTCGTGACCTGGTTGGAAATAGAAAATTTTGCCATTGCCACGACGGTAAGTTACGCCACTTCGAAAGACTTCTCCACCTGGGAACCAACTAACAAAAACAAGTTCATCTGGAGCCGGAATATCAAAGTGCTCGCCATACATCTCTTCTTTTTCTAACTCAATGTACTCGCCAATACCTTCCACAATCGGATGACTTGGATTAACATTCCACACACGAGCATGTTGGTCATCTTCACGCCATTTTAAATCACAAGAAGTCCCCATCAGTTTTTTGAAAATCTTAGAGAAATGACCTGAATGCAAAACAATCAGCCCCATTCCTTCTAATACTCGTTGATGCACGCGAGCAACAATCTCATCGCTGACCTCATCATGCGCCATATGTCCCCACCACAACAAAACATCCGTTTCAGATAAAACGTCTTCTGAAAGTCCATGCTCTGGCTCATCCAAAGTTGCTGTTCGAACTTGAAAGTCCTCTTTCAAGAAATTAGCAAGCTGTCCGTGGATGCCCTCTGGGTACATCTCCTGAACGGCTTTATCTGTTTTTTCATGTCTAAATTCATTCCATATAGTTACTTGTATCATTTGAAACGCTCCTCTACTAAACGATGTAACACATCACAATCAATTTTTGCCGCTTCCATTGGTGTATACGCTTGGAATGCTTCTTGTTCCACAACTAACCACGGTAAGTTAAGCTCTTTAGCCAACGCAACATACTCACCCATAGGAAGGATTCCTGAACCAATCTCTGTACTTTCTTGTGGCTCTTTTTGCATATCCTTCATATGGAATAGCCCAATTGCGTTTGAATGAGCTTTCACCCATTGCGCGACATCTTTTCCTGCAGCACTCAACCAATATAAATCGACTTCCAAACGAATAGCCGAAGATTTCTGTGTCATAACTTCCAACAAATCCTCTGTTGGGACTTCTTTAAATTCATGCGCATGGTTATGATAATAAAACTCAAAGCCGTGCTCTTTCACGATTGTAGCAATCTCTGCCATCCGTTTAATAAAAGCATGCCATTCTTCGGCCGTTTCAAAGCTAGCATAGGGGCAAACAATTCGTTTGTTGCCAATTGTTTTTTCGAAGGCCATCACTTCGTCCAGATTTGTATCCATTTGCTCAAAAGGAATATGCGAACCTGCCACTTGAAGGCCGGTTTCTTTTAGCATTGTTAAGACTTCCTCTGCCGAATACCCATTGTAGCCAGCAAATTCAACCCCCTCATAACCATATTCTTTCAACGCTTTTAGGGTGCCTAAAAAATCTTCGCGACAAGCTTCTTGAACACTCCATAATTGTAAGGCGATTTGTGGTTTCATCTTATTCTCCTTTGATGTAAACAGGCTTCCCTGTATTTGATGATTCATACAAAGCTTCCAGAATTTCTGTTACAACCAGTGCTTGTTCGGGTTTTACAACGGGCTCCGTATCATTTAAAATCGCTTGAATCCAAGAATGTGCTTCTAATAATTCTGGTGATTGTGTAGCACCATCATAGAAATCCACACCGCCAGTTTCTAATTCAATTTGTTTTTCAAAAAGAAGGCCGCGATTTTCGCCATTGATGGTCAAGCCATTATCCATATCTGCTCCACCTTTAGAGCCATACAAACTGGTTTTTGCTTCTTTCACATCTAAGCTATTTAATGCCCAACTAGATTCTAAGAAAATAGAGGCGCCGTTTTCCATCACAATATAACCGAACGCCGAATCTTCAACTGTAAATTTAGCTGGATCCCAAGGGCCCCAAGCATTTGCTGCATTTTCCGTTTGTGACAACTCATGGTAGGCCTTTCCTACTACAAATTTCGGTTTGTAATTATTCATCGTCCATAAAGTTAAATCTAACGCATGTGTGCCGATATCAATTAATGGTCCGCCACCTTGTGCTTCTTCATCAAGGAAAACACCCCAAGTAGGGACAGCCCGACGACGAATAGCATGCGCTTTTCCGAAGTAAATATCACCTAACTCACCATCTTCACAGATTTCATGTAGGTAACGTGAGTCCGTTCTAAAACGATTTTGATACCCAATCGTTAATTTTTTACCTGTTCGTTTTGCAGCGTCAATCATTGCTCTAGCTTCTTCTGAAGTTTTTGCCATTGGTTTTTCACACATTACATGACAATCAGCTTCTAGAGCTGCTACTGTTAACTCTGAGTGAGAAGAATTTGGTGTGCAGACATGAACAACATCCAAGTCTGAATCCGTTAACATTTCTTTATAATTTGTGTAAACCTTTGCTGAGTCCGTTCCATACTTTTCTTTTGCTTCTTCTGCTCGTTCAACGACTAAATCACAAAATGCCACCAATTCAACTTCTTTGACTTTTGATAATGAAGGCATGTGTTTCCCATTGGCAATTCCGCCACATCCGATGATTCCAACTTTTACTGACATTTGTTTCCTCCTAGTAATTCTTTATTTGAATTCTTTTTGATAGTTCCATTTTAGCCGATTGTGAGAAGGCTTTCTTCCCAATTTCCATCTAAAAAATTCCCGAATATTGCGCTTTTTTATTTTGTCTTTCAAACTGCTTAAATTCAGCAAAAAAATAAATCGACGCAGTGAGTCAATTTTTGCGCACCACGTCGATTAATAAGACTAGTTTTTATAAATTATTTTCAACCCAAGTTCGAAACAAATCGGGCCAAACGGTAATCTCTTTTTGAATGCCATAACCGTTACTAACACTGGTTTCTTTGGTTCCTAGACTTAAGCCATGTCCACCTTTAGGGAACAAATGTAGCTCAAAAGGAACGTCATATTTACGCAAGCTTTGTGCAAAGGCCAAGCTATTTTCCATAGGTACGGTATCATCTTCAAGCGTATGCCACAAGAATGTCTGTGGTGTTTTATTAGAAACTCTCTTCTCTAAGGAAACAAATTCCTTTAACTCCTCATAGTTCTCGCCTAACAAAGAATGAAACGAGCCAAGATGCGCAAAGGATCCCGAGCTTATTACAGGATAGTTTAATAATAAAGCATTAGGCTGCCACGTCTCTTGGTCCCCTTCAAGAGAATCTTTAAGAAAATCTTCGTGCCAAAAGACACCTAAACTAGCGGCTAAGTGACCGCCTGCTGAAAAACCAGCGACGATAATTTTAGCCGTATCCACTCCCCAATCTTGAGCATGTTGACGCGCGATTTGGACGGTTCTTGCTAGCTGTACAAGACTCTCTGGGAAACGACTTGGAGCGACACTATAACGTAAGATCATCGCATGAAACCCCATGTTCAACATCCGAATAGCTACTGGTTCAGCCTCGCGATCAGAGGTCATCTCATAACCTCCCCCTGGACAAATAATAACTAAAGGACGTTTTCTATCTTCAATCATCTCAGGTGAATTTGATAAAAAGTACGTATCCACGTACGCCGTGCTGTTATCCAATTGAATTCGTTCATGTTTCATTTATTCATTACTCCTCTACACAATTATTATTTTACATACTTTTGGAAGGTCATCTAAGTGTTCAGGAAGAGTCAGTGTCAACCCTTGATTGGTCACTTGCCAATCGAGTTCTTCCTTTCCACCTAATAAATGAACCTCTTTGATTAAACCATGAAATTCAGGAACATCCTGATTCGATGAAGCGGCCAATGATTTGATAGTCAATGGTTCCCCTTCGTTTGGTGCTAACAGAAAGGCATAAATTGCGTCTCCTGCAACCGCGAATCGAATATCTTCTTTTGTATATGTTGTAGGTGTATTTTCTTGAAACTGTCCTGATATTAAACGTGTCGGACCTTCTCCAGCTTTTCTCCAAGGCTTCGAAGCATAAATTGCCTCCCCATTCGTCTTCAGCCAACGACCGATTTCTTTTAATATCTGCTGATCCTTTTCAGCGATTGAACCATCTCCTTTAGGACCGACATTCAATAGTAGATTACCGTTTTTAGAAACCACTTCAATCAAATCATAGAGAATTTCTTTTACCTCTTTATAATCCAGTGTTTCTGTATAACACCAAGAATTTCTTGCAATAGCTGTATCTGATTGCCAGTAAAATGGTTGAGCCTCTGAAAATTTCCCACGTTCGATTTCAACCACACCCGATCCAAACATCATCGCATCGTGTTTATAACAAATCGCAACCTCTTGTCCCCATGTCTCCCCACTATTATAGTAGTAAGCCGCCAATAGTTGAAGAGATTCTTTAAATGCCTCATGCTGAATCCACCAATCAAAGTATAAAACTTTTGGCTGATAACGGTCAATGATTTCTACTGTTCGAAGCAACCAATCCTCTAAAAAACTCTGCGTTTGGATAGGGCTGACTCTGTAACGCTTGATTATCTGGCTCCGGTTGTGCTGGCCAATAAAAGTCGCCTTTTTTCATTGGTTCTTTAATATCACTTGGAAATTCTTTACCATGACCCATAAAAAACCAGTGCTCTGCTCTGTGTGAGGAGGTACAAAAAACAAGACCTCCTTTTTCTCCGGCCACTTTTAGCTCTTTTAGAATATCTCGCTGTGGGCCCATCTCAAAAGCATTATATCTAGACAACTCACTTTGATACATCTGAAAACCATCATGATGTTCTGCCACTGGGAAAAAGTATCTTGCACCTGCGTCTTTAAACAGCTGGATCCATTCATCCGCATCAAATTTTTCTGCTGTGAATAGTGGAATAAACTCTTTATACCCAAATTCTTCATGCGATCCATACGTATTAATATGATGTTGATATTCTTCCGTCCCTTTTCTATACATATTTCTTGAGTACCATTCATTATTAAATGCAGGAACACTATAGAGGCCCCAGTGAATAAAAATCCCAAACTTGGCTTTTTTAAACCATGACGGCGTTTCAAATTCATTAAGCGATTGCCAGTTTGGTTGAAACGGCCCCGCATTTGCAATTTTTTTAATATCATCAATGGTTTTCATCTGCCATACCTCCCCCTAAACTACAAGATTCAATAAAGGCCTTGGCAATTAACATGTGCCCAGCTGTAGAAGGATGGACACGATCTGAGCTCAGAACATATGAAGACTGATGCTTCAAAAACTCATCAAAATAGGCTTGCACATCAACAAATCGTAAAGAAAATTCTTCAGCTAGCTGTTTCGTCAATCGATTGTACTGGTCCACTTTTTTTCTCATCGGATCTTCTAAATTCTTTTCTACCATAAATGCAGATAATAGTATGAGTCCTTTAACACTGGGTATTGTCTTTGTCAGTAAGTCTCGATAGGTTGTAGTAAACATCTCCTGGGTAACCTGTTCATCTTGGCTAAACGTACTATCGAAATGACGCCAGACATCGTTAATCCCAATCATTATCACTACCCAATCTGGTCGTAAATCTAGCACATCTTCTTGCCAACGTTTTGAAAGATCGACCACTCGATCCCCACTGATTCCTTTATTAACCACCATTAACTCTTTTTCGGGGTGAAAAGCTGTCGTATAGCCATTAATCAAATGAACATAACCATCTCCCCAAGATGCCCATTTAGCTGGCGGCATCTCTAAATTACGATTGCTATCGGTAATTGAATCCCCTACAAAAACGATTCGATCTTTTTTTGAAATAAACATTGTCCTCTTCCTTTCCGCAAAAAAGAGCGAAACAGCAACCAAACTATCTGTTTGCATGTTTCACTCTTTAACTAGAACGTTCCTACTTTGCAAATTCCTTCGCTACTGCAACACGCTGATCATTTTGATCCTTCGCGTTCGCCATATCTACTTCGAACACTTGGTCATAACCTAAACCATTTGCTGTATCTTGCATTTCTTTTAAAAGCTTGTTAAATTCATTTTCGTCTTTGGCAAAGACCATTTTCCATGAATATTCAACTATTGTTGATTTAATTTGGTTTCTTAACACAGAAATCTCTGAACTATCTTCTGGTGCCACATAACTTGCTCCTGGCGCCACCTCAATTTGGTTTGTCTTTTCTAAATAATCTAAAGTTGTTTCTGCGCCATCCATTTTTTTCGACCAGTCTTCTTTTAATGGATTGGTATTTTCTTTTTGATAAGTTTCCCATAACGTATAATTATATGAGAACCCATTATCTGGATTAACATCAATCCCTAGAATAGTCGTTACGTTTAATGCAGAAACACCATCCTTGTAACTGCCCCCACCGTATTCTTTTGGAACCGTTGCTTCACCACCAAATAAGGCTTCTTTCCCGAAATCAGTCAACTCAGGCAAGCCATCTTTATTCATTTCCCAAGTTAAACCTTCAATCCCAGCACTTCCTTGTGTTTGAGAAGTATTTGCAAGTGCGCCTTCAGGTGAATATAACCAGTCAACAAATTTGGCTAAGCGTTCAGGGTCTTTCGCTTTTGAACCAATTCCGATAAATTGTTTGCCACCATACACTTCTGCACCAAATGAATAAATCTTTTGATCCTTAATAGGTGCCAACATGAAGCCTTGTCCTTTATCGAGATTTGTCGTTGTATTATAGGCGGCCTGACCCAACCATGGCCACCATGAGAACAACACTTGACCATCTTGATATTTGGAATACATTGTATCGTAATTTTGTGTCGTTGATTCTGGATCCACTAACCCCATTTGGTTCGCAGCATAATAGAATTTTAATGCCCGTGTATACTCTGAATCACTATCAATGATACTTTGATAATCAGAACCATCTGCTTTTGCTAAAGCAAAACCAACCTCATCATAACCATATAAATTGCTCAGTTGTTTAGCCATAGCCATCATATTGCCATCCCAATCGCTAAATAGTGAAAACGCATGAACTTTTTTCCCAGATTCAGTCGTTGGATTCGCATCCTGCATTTTTTTCAATGTTGGTAACAAATCCTCGATTGTCTTGATCTCAGGATAATTTTCTTTACTATATAAATCCCAACGAATATAGGCGCCGAAGTTCAAGTCTAACCCTTCTGACGGAGTTGTCGGTGATAAACTAGAGACGCTGGTTGGGAACCCATAGATTCCTTCAGAGCCATCATTCAAATGCTGAACCGCCGCATCATACTTACTGACATTTTTCATATCCTTGTATAAATCAGTAGCATCATATAACAGCCCACCTTGTACTAACTCGTTATATTGTTTGCCGTTATCGACAATAATTAAGTCACCCAAATCACCTGCTGCTGTTCGTGTTTGGTACAAGGTATCGCCGTTTCCAGCAACGTTTGGCGCAATGATATTTAGTTCGATATTAAATTTTTCTTTAACCACTTCAGCAAACCAACCTTTTTGAATCCCCATATAGTTGGCTAATCCGTCATATACATCAATCGTCAACAATTCATCTTTATCTGGTTTACTTTCTTTTTTCTCAGAACCACAAGCAGACATGCTGACAAGTAGCGAAACCCCTAATAACCCCGCAACAATTTTCTTTTTTAAACTCATCATAAACTCTCCTTAAAAGTAGTCTTATCCTTTGACCGCGCCTAACATAATTCCTTTTACAAAGTGGCGTTGAAATAAAGGATAGATAAACATAATTGGTAAAACAACAATAACTGAAACGGTCATCCGAATGGAGGTTGGTGTCTGGGTAGTTGCCGCAGAGATAACCCCTGATAATGACCCTGTCGTATTTTTAACCATCTGCGCTAATGAATTCGCTTGGTTAATGTAGGTGTATAATAAGTATTGTAGAGAATATAACTTCTGATCAGTAATATAGATAAGTGTGTCCTGGAATGAATTCCATTGCGCAACGGCTGAGAATATTGCAACGGTCGCTAAGATAGGTGTACAGTTCGGCAAGATTACCTTAAAGAAAATTTGGACGATGTTGGCACCATCCATTTCAGCCGCCTCTTGTAAAGAAGCCGGAATCGATTCAATATAAGTTTTAACTAAAATAATATTAAACGGTTGAACAATCGCTGGTAAAATGTACACCCAAAAATTATTCGTTAAGCCCAGCGTTTTCATTGTAATAAATAGTGGAATCAGCCCAGCATTAAAGTACATGGTAACAATCACAAACCGATACCAGAATTGACGTTTCCACATTTTACGTTGTGTAAACATAAAGCCTAAGAAAGCCGAAGCCAAAACAGTGCAGGCTGTGCCGATTACTGTTCTAGCGACAGAGACAACAGCCGCAATAGAAAGGCCATCTAACTGTAGAACCTCCTTGTAATTTTCAAAATGAATCCCCTCAGGAACAAAACGAATGGATCCTAGAGCGCTAAACTCATTGTTACTAATCGAATTGATAATCAAATAGTAAAATGGATAGGCACAGATTAATGTAATCAGTCCAAAGAAGGTATAATTCACGACATTAAAGAGAATATCCTCTTTCGTGCGAGGAAGCTTGTGAGGTTTCGTTTTGTCTTTTTTCTTTAGTGATAATTCCATGGTACGTTTCTCCTTCCTTAAATGATAGAGCTTCCTCTAATTTTTTTCGAAGCAAAGTTCACGATGGCTAACAGCGCCACACTAACCAGACTCTTCAACATACTTAAAACAGTTGCTAGAGACAGGCTATTTCCACCTAGTCCAATGTTATAGACATACAAATCCAATACTTGAATATGTTCTTTATTAAAAGCATTTTGGAAAACAAAGTATTGATCCATCCCATTGTTTAAAAGATTGGCAATCGATAACATCAACATAACTAAGTAGGTCGGCATTAATGCCGGTAAGGTGATATAACGCATCAGGTGGAAACGATTGGCGCCATCAATTCTGGCTGACTCATAAAGTTCTGGGTCAATCCCGGCAATGGCGGCCAAATACATAATAGCCCCCCAGCCTAATCCCTTCCAGATATTCCACAAGCACATCATCAACCAGGTATGATTGTCGCTATCTAAAAACTTGATTGCTTCTGAAATAAAGCCATTTTCTTGTAGTAACGTATTGATTAAGCCTGTAGAAGAAAATAAGCTAAATGCGATTGTATAAATCAACACCCAACTAATGAAGTTTGGTAAAGTCGTTAATGTTTGAACGAGGTTTTTGAACCATTTACACTTCACTTCATTTAATAAAATTGCAAAAAATACAGGCAACATCGAAGTTGCAATTCCTAAAAAGCTCATCGCAAATGTATTCTTTAATACTTGAATAATTTGACTGAGCTGTGTTGGACTGGAAACAAGAATCTTAAACCATTTCAATCCAACAAATTCACTTCCCGATAATCCCAAGGCTGGTTTGTAATCATATAAAGCATAAATCCAACCATGTAAAGGGAAATAAGAGAATAAAAAGACAAGGATTAGAAAGGGAATAATGCAGAGAAACATTATTTTTCCGTCTCTTCTATTCCGACTTTTCGCTTTCTCTTTCGTGCTCTGTCTGATTTCCATTTTTTCACCCCTTTTAATCTGTAACCGCTTTTACATTTGTAATCATAGCATCCGATTTCTTTTTTGAAACTATGACAAAGTGCACCTCCGTACAGTAAAAAATAGACATCTTTTTTAGTGTTTTACCACAAAATATTCTACAAACGCTGTTAAATAGGCTTTCTAAACTACGCAATCATTTTTGCGACCGCTTTCACAAAACGAATAATTCGGGTAAAATGAAGACAATCAAAACAATCGGAGGTTCTCTATATGAAATTCAACATGGATAGTTCATTCCATCAAGGTCTGACTCTTTTTATTCAATTTGTTCTACTTAACGTGCTATTTATTTTGACTTGTTTACCTATTGTAACAATCGGTGCATCTGTCACTGCCTTACTCGCTGTGACAACTAAATACGCAGAGCATCAAGATGCCTATCTTATTAAAGATTATTTCAGCTATTTTAAACAAAATTTCAAACAGGCCACTGCCGCTTTCTTTAGTCTTGGTCTGCCTATGCTATTCTTATTTTTTAGTAGCATCTTTTGGTTTGCCTTTAAAACCATCTTAACAAGTATCATTGGTATTTTTGCTCTCTTTATAGCCGCCTTCTTTTTACTTTCTTTACTTCTCAGCTTCTCTTTGATTGGTCGCTATAAAAATACGTTAAAGCAAACCCTAAAAAATGCTTTATTGCTCCCCTTTGACAATCCTGTTAAAGTGATAGGTGTGCTTTTATTACCAGTAACGATCTTTTGTTTACTTGTTCTAATGCCTGGTATGAAGCTTCTATTATTTGTTTTTGGTTTTTCTTTTGCAGCGTACTGCTGCTCATTTTTATTTCTTTCTATTTATAAACAATACTTAGACTAGGATGAATGCTATGAATTTGCGCTTATTCATGAATAAAATCAACCGTTACCCAATCCGACAGCAACTGTTTATCATCTTTGTACCCTTAGTTCTCTTATCAACTTTGGCTATCGGCCTCATCTTAACGACTGATTCCACCCGGCAATTAACCGAAAACTATAAAGGCCTAGCTGCTGCCAATGCCCAACGAGCGAAGTCGGTAGTTCTTGATACAACCAACTCGTTTAAAAATATCGCGAATTACATGTCCACAGACCCCCAGCTGCGTGAAATTCTCTCAACGACCTACGAAGATGAGTCAGATTCTTTGTATGCTGAGGATCAGTATTCTTACATTAATCGGATTAAAAAACAAGAAACATCGATTTATAGTATCACTATTTATTCAACCAATACGACACTCGTCAACTATAAAAATTTTGCCTATGCAACACCTGAAATTCAAACTTCTTCATGGTTCAGTCAAGCGGTCAGTCAACCAAACGAATTTTGGCAAATCGAAACGGAAGATAGTATTCCAAAGCTGGCATTATATATGTCTTTACCTCTGCCTTTAACAAATTATCAAGCGGTTCTAAAGATGCAAGTGGATTATAATTATTTAAAAAATCGCATGCAACATTCCAGTTATTACACGGAAATCCAACTAAATAATCAAAAGCTATTTTATAGTGATACCATTAAACTGGCCGGCAAAAAGGTCTCATTTCCCATAGAAAATCACTCAGATGAAGAAGAATCCTTTCAATCAACAGATAAAAAAAAAGATGCCTTAGTTGCCCTGAATACCCTGCATCTACCAAACGATCAGGATAAAATAGTGGTCTATTCAGTGGACTACAGTGCTTATCGCAATTTACGCGCCAATGTCATTCGTTGGATTAGCATCTTAATCATTGTGTTAGTTATGACTTCTCTCGTTATGCTTGTGTTTGCGAACTTTTTTTCAAGCCGAATCAAAAATCTTCAAGCAGCCGTCTACCATGCTTCCATAGAAGATTATAACTTTTTCAAACAAATTGACGGTGCTGATGAAGTTTCCAGAATTTCTCTAGATTTCCATACGATTACCCAGCGTATCAAACAAAAAGAAGAACAGATTTTTGAAGCCCAGTTACTAGAAAAAGAACTCTTAAACCAGCAGCAACAAATGGAGTTCCGACTCTTAGCAGGGCAGATTAACCCGCATTTTTTGTTTAATACACTTGAAACAATTCGAATGACGGCTCTAAAAAACGGCAATCCTGACGTGGCACATTCCATCAAACTTTTGGCAAAATCCATGCGTTTTACTTTAGATTACCAAGGGAAAAAAATTACTACTTTAGAAGAAGAACTCGAAACGGTTAAAGTTTACACGGATATTCAAAAAATGCGTTTTGGCGATCGTGTAAACTTTCAAATGTTTCTATCAGATACCATCAATCCTACACAAATTGAACTACTACCGCTACTCATTCAGCCTCTTGTTGAAAATGCGATTGCTCATGGGCTAGAAGGCATCGAAGAAAATGGGCTAGTTACCCTAAACATCGAAAAACGCGACCACAAACTAATCATCGAAGTCACAGATAATGGGGTCGGCATTTCTCAAGAACACCTAGATTATCTTCGTACGCAGATGACACATAATGATCTGGATGTTACCGAGCATATCGGGTTACGTAATGTTAACAATCGAATTAAGATGTTTTATGGAGAGACATACGGGCTCAGTATCCGAAGTGAGGTCATGAAAGGAACCAAAGTCCAAATCATCATTAACAGTCTAACAACCTATTAAACAAGTCTATCATCCACTTATAGATGGCTAAAAAACGAGGCTGGGACATAACTTTATCAGTTATGCTCCAGTCTCTACTGTTTGAGTGTCTTTAAATAGATGTTGTTCCTTCTTTTACTGCCACTTCTTTTGTCTCGTCTTCATGTAATACCAGAGTTGCTTGTTTGATTCCTTCTAGTTTGACTTCCACTTGACCTGCCACTCGTTTGGCATATACTTCGCCCACTTTGTCGCCATGTTCATTATAGACAAATGCTGAGGCCGTTTCATCTGCCCCTAACTCAAAGACATGGATCGTTGGCGTTTCAGTATAGTCATACACGGCTTTGTCATCAGTATTTCCTTCGATGATGATGGCATTTGGTCTAGCTAATAATGGTAGATGGAAATAATCCACCGTTTCATGGTACCATTGACCACCTGCATAACGTTTGCCTGTTAAATAATCTGTCCATCGTCCTTCTGTATTTGGAACATAGAAGCTGACTTGGCCTTCTTCATTAAAGACTGGCGCCACCAATAAATCATCCCCAAACATATACTGTTGATCTAATTGATGCGTGGCACGGTCTTCAGTAAATTCTAAGACCATCGCTCGCATCATTGGCAAACCAACTGTTGCTGTCTTGACTGATTGTGCTTGTAGATACGGCATTAAGCGGAGTTTCAATTTGGTAAAGTCTCGAGCGACATCAACCGCTTCTTCTCCATAAATCCATGGCACTTTATATTCCCAGCTTCCATGATAGCGACTATGAGAAGACAATAAGCCAAACTGGGTCCACCGTTTATACAAATCAGGTGTCGCACCTGCTTCAAAGCCTGAAATGTCATGACTCCAATAACCAAAACCACCCAACCCGAATGAAAGACCTGCACGCAAGGTTTCAGCCATTGATGGGTAATCAGATGTACTATCACCACCCCAGTGAACAGGCAATGTTTGTGAACCAACAGAGGCTGACCGCGCAAATAAGATAGCTTCCTCTTGCCCTTTTTCTTCAACTAATAAATCATAAACGACTTTATTATACAGGTAGGCATAATAGTTATGCATCTTCTCTGGGTCAGAACCATCCGCATAAACAGCATCGATTGGAATTCGTTCTCCAAAGTCCGTTTTGAAACAATCTACGCCCATACCAATCAGCTCTCTTAACTTCTCTGTATACCAAGCAGTCGCTTCTGGATTGGTAAAATCAACAATGGCCATCCCTGCTTGCCATTTATCCCACTGCCAAACATCGCCGTTTGCCCGTTTCAAGAAGTACCCCTTGGCCATTCCTTCATCAAATAGCGGAGATTTTTGACCAATATACGGGTTAATCCAGACACAGATTTTTAAGCCTTTTTCTTTCAAACGACGCAACATGTTGATTGGGTCTGGGAATGTTCGTTCATCCCACGTAAAATTACACCACTCATATTCGCGCATCCATAAGCAATCAAAGTGAAAGACCTCTAGTGGAATTTTACGCTCTAACATGCCATCCACAAACGAGTTCACAGTTGTTTCGTCATAATCAGTTAAGAAAGAAGTACTTAACCACAACCCAAAGGACCACGCAGGCGGTAAAGAAGGCTTGCCTGTTAAATCCGTATAGTTTTTCAAGACGCCTTTCATGGTTTCGCCTGCAATCACAAAGTATTCAAGCGATTGTCCCGGCACGCTAAACTGGACTCTTGAGACCTTTTCACTGCCAACTTCAAAACTGACTTTATCTGGTGAATTGACAAACACACCATACCCTTTGTTGCTCACATAAAAGGGGATATTTTTGTAGGCTTGTTCTGTACCTGTTCCACCATCCGCATTCCAAATATCGACAGTCTGACCGTTTTTTACGAAATTTGTGAACCTTTCTCCTAAACCATAGATAGCTTCACTCACATCAATACTTAGCTGTTCACTAATATGAGCCTCGCCTCTTGGATCATGCACTAGGGCTTTTCCTCGTGGTTTACTCTGAGTAATCAATTTTCCTTTATAATAAAAACGCGTAAATAGCTGTTCACCTTTAGTAATTTCCACACGTAAGTCCCCTGATTCAAACTGGTAGACTTCACCATCTGTTGCAATCACTGGGATTACCTCTTGTGTTTGGATAAGAAAATCGGGTGCTTTTGGCTGAACGCCTTTATAATTGTACAGTTTAACGCCAATCACATCTTCATGGGGTGTGGATACCTCCATAGTCATTAGCCCACCATCTAAAGTAAAACCTTTATGACCAATATAACTATACGGCATATAAAAAATTAGTGTGTTGTCTTGTTGTCTTGTATCATATACATGAACGGCATAATTGACTTCAAAGCCTTCTTTTACAAGCCAGCCTCCATCTGTGAATTTCATCTTGTCTCCTCCTCAACCTTTTGCTTAATCAAATAATAAGCTCCCATTAAACCTGAGTCATTAAAAAATTGACAGGCCTCAACAGGCACTTTAAAATCAACCCAATGACTGTTTTTCTTTAATTCTTCATGAATCATTTCAATAACCTGGTGACTCTGACTAATCCCTCCACCAATCAAAACCTTTTCTGGATTTAGCATAACGACGGTGTTAAATACGGTAATCGCGACGAACTGCGCCCATTCTTGGACTACTTCTTTTACGAGCGGATCTTCGAGCTCTGAAACAATGGTCTCCCCTAAAACCTCAATTGAGGCAGACATTCCTTTTTGTTTTCGATAACTCGTAACCAATGCTTGTGTTGAGGCGAGTTCATGAAGCGTTTTATAAGCAGATTGATGGTAATCTGTCACCATCATACCCAGCTCTCCTGTCCGAAACGTATGACCATGCAGAATTCGATTATTCACGACAATCGCGCCACCAATCCCCGTTCCAAGTGTAATAAGTGCAAAATCAGAAACCGCCGCTGCCTTTCCGCCAAAGTTTTCTGCTAGTGCTGCACAATTGGCATCATTCTCAATGACCATGGGATACTCTTTACCAAGTCGTTCTTTCAACAACTCATAAATATTTTCTCCATGTAGAGGTGTCAGTGCCCCCGCCAAGATTGCTTCACCTGTTTCTGTGTTAACAAAGCCCGGAAAACTTAAGCCAATTCCTTTTAGTTGGTTTTGTGATTGCCTATCCGCTTTGTTTATCTGTTCCACAAGAGAATCAATAAACGCTTCTTTAGACTGTAAACAGGTCTTAAATTTTCCTTTTTCTATTTTTTTACCAGTTTGGTCGAATCGCCCATATTTCACGAAGGTTCCACCTACATCAAAACATAAAAACATCGAATCCCACCTTTGAAAAGTAAACGTTATCATACTACCCATATTATAGCGAATGGCACCCAAACTTTTATACAGCGCAGATTAGTGTTTTATACCCACAAAAGTAGTGATTAGCTAATTGATGCGTCTATTGTTTCTTCAAATTACGATACTCATTTGGAGAAATCTTATAGTACTGACGAAACTTCTTATAAAAGTAATCCACATTTTTATAACCGACCTGCTCAGAAATCTCATACACCATCAAATTAGATGAAGAGAGTAAACTCGCCGCTTTCTCCATCCGAATTCCTTCGAGATAATTCACAAAACTCTTCCCGGTTTCTTTACGGAATTTTTTGCCTAAATAGGCACTATTATAATTGAATTTTTCAGCAATTGATTTTAAGGAAAGATTTTCGATATAGTTTTCACTCACATAATGGAGAATCTCTGAAATGATATCCACATTATTTAAGGCTTCCGCAACAACGGATGATAAGCGGACCATCTGCCTTGTAAAGCGCTTTAATAATTCATCAAAGGTCGTTGCTTCAAAGATATCTGTGCTAAAGGTCATCGTAAATTCCTGAATATCAACGGTCGCTTGCCCACGGACTTGACGAATAATCAAGTGATAATCCTGGTTTATTTGCCATTTTACATCCTCTTCAAACGATAATCTATTGTAATAATAAGCGGCATAGTTGGTGATTGTCGTTTTTAACTCATTTGCTGTAACAACTGCTTTCACTAACTGTTGCACAATTTCTTCATGCGAAAAAACGCCCTGATTTTCATTTGAAAAACGTTCAGGTGAAATATATTGATTAGGAAATAAAAAGGTCAATCTCGACAGGTAATTAATTTCAGAATACAACACACCTAAGTTTTGGTTCGCTTCTACCCACCCTGTCGAAATAATTTCCTGACTAGATTTCACCAATTTTTCAACAGCTATTTTTTGTGTATCCGTCGCATTTGACAGTAGCACTTGGTAGGTATACCCATAGTGACTCAACGAAATTACTTCTAGCTGGTGTTTCTTAAATTTTGCTAGAACTTTCTCCTCTAACGGCTGTCTTGTGCGCAAACAATTGACCCAGGTGTAACCAACTAGCGGCTTTGCATCGTTTCCAAATAGCTTATTCACTAGCTCATGCTGTAAGCTCACTGTACGCTCAGATTCTTCCAATTCATTGAGTTTGGTTAAACTTTCTATTAACTCTTCCTCGTCAATTGGTTTTAATAAATACGAAAAAAAATCTAACTGAATTGCTTTTTTGGCATACTCAAATTCAGAATAGCCTGATAGGGCAATTGCTTGAGGACAATGCCCTAATTTTTTGGCTTCCTTAATCATATCAAGGCCGTTTAATTGTGGCATTTTGATATCTGTAATCACTAAGTCAGGAATCTGTTCGATTAGTAATTGCAAGCCTTCTTTGCCATTTTTGGCTGTCCCAATAATTTCATACCCATAGCTTTCCCAATCAATCAGATACGTTAAACCTTCACGAATGGCTTGCTCGTCATCCACCACTAAAATCTTTTTCATCTAACCCCTCATTTCTATAAATATTGAAAAAGAAAAAAAGCGAGACGGAACCACTAGTCTATCTCAGCTTCTTTTCTAGATAATTTGGAACTTTCAGATGCTGTTGCATTGATCGTTTATAGTTTATCATGTATTCAATTAATTGTGTCTTATTTCAAGTTCTCGCCGTTTTCTTTTATGACTTCTTGATACCAATAAAAACTATCTTTAGGGATTCTTTCTAACGTTTTCTCGTCATGCTCATCGCGATCAATATAGACAAAACCATACCGTTTTTTATAACCGTTTAACCAACTCAGCAAATCTGTAAATGACCATGCGCAATAACCTATGACTTCGACTCCATCTGTGATTGCCTTTTTCATTTCAAGTAAATGTTCATTTAAGTAAGCAATTCGATAGTCATCATGCACTTTTTTATCCTCCGTCAGCTCATCAAGGGAACCCAATCCGTTTTCAGTGATAAAAATAGGTAAATCATATCTTGATTGAATTCTTCGCAATGCAACTCGGAACCCAACTGGATCAATTTCCCAGCCCCACTTCGTTTTTTCTAAATAAGGATTTTCAATGCCATTAAACATCGGAACTTCAGGGGCCATCGCTTGTTCTTCTTTTGGTTGCATCAAATATGGATCTGTCTTCGAAAAATTCTTTTCGGTATTTATTTGGTCTGAGGAGCTCTCTTCTGGCTTTTCGATGCGGTTTTGGCGCACTGTTCCCCCATGATAATAGTTTATCCCTAAAAAGTCTGGTTTTGCAGCCTTTAGGATTCGACTATCTTCTGGTGTAACCTCTGGAGCAATCCCTAATCGCTCTAATTGTTTCATAATAAATTTGGGATAGGTTCCCTTACAGTAGACGTCTAGTGTCCAATCGTTATTAAAGGCCTCGCCGTTTTCAGCAGCTAAAACATCAGAAGGATCTGCTGTTAATGGATAAATCGGACCATATCCATAACTAGGACCAATCAGTCCATTAGGAACAAGCTCGTGAAATAATGAAATTGCTTCGGCATTCGCTAAGTTGACAATATGGTTCGCTGCATACATTCTTTTCAAGTCTGTGACTGCTGGTGGATGCGCCGCCCAACGATAACCTAGTGAGGTAAAAACATTCTGCTCATTCATAGTTACCCAATAGTTCACTTTATCTTTTAGACGAATAAATAAAGCTTCACAATATTTTTTAAAAGCTGTAATCACCTTTCTTGACTCCCAACCTCCATACTTATCTTGTAAGGCTTGCGGCATATCCCAATGATACAACGTAAGAACTGGTTCAACACCATTGGCAAGTAGTTCATCAACAAGGTTTTCGTAAAAGGCTAGCCCCTTTTCATTGATTTCGCCTTCTCCATCAGGAATCACGCGACTCCAAGCTACACTAAACCGATAGGCCTTTAACCCCATCTTCTTCATGTAAGCGACATCCTCTTTATAACGATGATAATGGTCGACTGCTACGTCACCATTTGTTTTCTCAAACGTCTTCCCTTCAATTCGAGAAAATTCATCCCAAATAGACGGCCCCTTCCCATCAGTATCCCAAGCACCCTCAATTTGGTACGCTGCAGAAGCCGCTCCCCATAAAAAATTCTCTGGAAATGATTCTAGCTCTTTGTAATACATAAATATAATCCTTTCAGCATCTATCAACTCTCTGCGCAAAACCAATCCACAAATCCTCAATAGACTCTCGTAAGTTAGTTAGTATGATAAACTTACTTTTCAAATAAAATATAGCGTAGATTTTTTTAAAAGTCAACGCTTTCAAAAAAATCTACACTAAAAAACATCTGAAAAAAAGAGCGTTTCTAAAGATCAGTCGACTATTGGACTCCTTTTAGAAACGCTCTTTTGTCAGTACTTATAAACGCTCATTTAACTGTTTTTGATACTGTAATGGCGCTAGTCCAACCGACTCCTTAAACACATGATGGAATGTTTTAACACTGGTAAACCCAGATTTTTCGGCTACCTCTGCCATAGGGATTTTTTCATTAGCTAAGATAAATTTGGCTTGTGTAATTCGGTACTCATTTAGAAAACCCATAAAGGTTTTGCCCGTATTCGTTTTGAAAAAACGCGTAAAATAATAGGGACTGAAACCAACAAAATGGGCCACTTCTTCTAAGGTAATTGGCTCTAGGAAACGTTCTTCCACATAGTCAAACACCTTGTTCAATCGCTCTAATGTTTCCTTATAGTGGATGGTTGACCGATGTGATAGACGATATTCTTGGCTAGTTGTCGGCAGTTCACGATAAAAGACCCCCATCAAATGATACAGCTCAGATAAAAGGAGATAGTTGGCACCATCTGCCGTATCTTCATTGTAACGGTAAAGATTTAACAAAATTTCACGAACCTTTTTTTCTGTTTCTTTTGGCCAATTATAACTGTGACGCTCGCTTGTTTCAAAGAGTGAGACCAGTGATTTCTCACCTATCCGTAAGGTTTTTTCATCAAACATCTTCAAATCAAACTGATACACATAACGTTCACTATCCGGTGAGGACAAAAAATAATGAGGCTCGCCACTAGAAAAGAAATAAATCTCCCCTTGATTCACTTGAACAATCTCTTCTCCGACACCAATACGAACATTTCCAACAATTGAGTAAATAATCTCGATTTCTTTATGCCAGTGTGGATATACAATTCCCATACCATCATTTAGAAACGAACGGTATAATAAATCGCTATCAAACGTTGGGATTTCTAAATAGGTACTCACGGTCTCTCACCTACCTGCTCAATAATTATGGTTTCTAAGCTTGTTTTAAAGCGCATGCGGTCTTCTAGTGTGAAAGCTTTTGGTCCCTTCGTTCGTTGACCTGCTTTTCTTAATTTAGCACTAAAATATCGTTGCTCAAGTAAGGTTTCAATCGTTTCTAGGGTGTATTCTGTCCCTAACTGGTGAAGCACTCGAACCTCTTTACTAAGAACTAAAGAGGCCAGTCCGTAATCCTGAGTCACTAAAATGTCTCCTGGATGCGTCAGACCTACAATCCGATAATCCGCACTATCTGCCCCTTTATCTACATAAACAAATGTCACAAATTCTGGGTATTCTTTTGTAGTATAATGATCAATACTGGTAACAATCACAACTGGAAGATGGTACATCTGCGCCAGTGCAATTGTTTCTTCTTTCACTGGAGATCCATCCCCATCAATAAATAGTTTCAATTGTACACCTCAATTCACTCAAATTCTCTTCTATAAATCTGCTATGTGTAGGTTACATTTGCTGATTCTATAAATAGTAACTATATTTTTTAGTTTATCATTAATATGAGGAGATTCCAATGCAGATGACACGTCTTTTTTAACTACTTTTATTTCCTAGTCTCTAAATATTAAAAGATTATTTTATAAAAAAAGACCACCAAACACCAAATATTTACTCTGAATGAGAAAACTATCCCGCTTTCTCAAGTAAATGATTTGGTGCTTGTTCGCCTTTTTTAGTTTCTAGATTAAATTACTTCAATTCATTATTAGAAAATGACTCTTGAATCACTTTTTAGTTGGTACTCACTATAATGATTACTTCACTATTTTTCCACCATCACCTAAATCAATAAACTCAAAGTTGAGTTTCCCGTTTTCATCAGTAAAAGCCGTCACTTTTACACCCGTGTATTTATACGTAACGTTATCTTCATCACCATTAATAAAATAGGTTACTTCATAGTCAATCTTATATTGATCTTTTTCTAAAGGAGCCATATCGGTTATTTCTTGGTAGAACCACACACCATCGAATTCCTTTTTCTTATTCTTTTCTCTTGAAGACGTGATATACTCATCAATCGCTTTAAAGCTAGCATTTTTAGTGCCATCTTTGAAATATTCGCCCAATGACTCTTTGTCATATTTGTTTGATTCAATAACAGCATCTTGAATATCAGAATAAAAACTATCAATTGCAATTTCAAGCTTATACATATCCACAACATCAAAATCAAGAGAAACTGGATAGTCATCCTCAGAGTCTTCAGTGTACTCCCATTCTTCTACTTCATATTCCTCAGTGGTGATTTGGTCTTTTCCTTCACCGCTTGTTAATTGAATCGTTAAGCCATCATGCCAGACAAGAGGGCCAACTGTTCCCTCACCATCCTTCAGTTTACCTGCTTCTTTTCCATCAACTAAAATTTTGGCATCTTTAATATTTGACTCAATCGGGATAATCATCACAGAAAAGGTTAGATCAATCTCTGTATCTTCCGAATTAAACAGATTGTAAGTTTTCTCATTGCTTTCGCTTGATTCGGTCAGCTTTTCAGAAGCTGCACTAAATTTATATACTCCCGGTACAAAGGGTCCAAGCTCCTCATCGAAGCTGTCTTCTTTTGTCGTCGTGTACTTCTCATCATTAACGGAAATAATTGTTCCTTTTTGATTAGTCGAAACCTCTGGATAGACAGGATAAACCTCAACCTTATAATCATCAAAAACTAAAAATTTCTTGCCAGATTTTTTTATTTCAAGATTATATGTCCGTAAATTTTTTTTCATGTCTTTTTTCATTTCAGCCAATGCTTTTTTATTCTCAGTAAAATACTTGATTAGTGGCTTCACGTTCTTTTCAGTTAAATCTAGATGATCATCATCTGTTGTCATCATCTGAACGACTTTTTTACTATCTTTGTCGGTAATTGCTTGCACGAAAGCGTCGATTTGGTTTTCAGATGTATAGATAGAGCTACCATACTTATACCCTCCAAATAAAGCAACTAAAATAATCACGACAACTGCGCCTATAGTGATTTGCTTTTTAGAAAGAGAACCTTTCTTAGCCGGTGTCGGTGTCTCTTGGTTTGATTGTTCTTGCGAATTTATCGCTTTTGAGTCCTGCATATCTTCCCCAGATTCTTTGGCTGTTTCTGTTGGCGTTACTGTCACATCAGCCTCGACTTGATCCGCTGTTTCTGGCTCTGTTGTTTCCACAGTTTCTGGTGAACTAGCTTCTTCTGCAGGCGTCGATTCACTTGTCTTATTCGCCAAAACTTCTTCGTTTTCCGCGAGATCTTCTGGTACTTCTTGCGTCACCTTGTTAACGGATGTTTCTGTTTCACTTGTTTCTAAAACCGATCCACAGTTTTCGCAAAATTTTGATTCTTCGACATTTTCATGTCCACAATTTTTACACAATTTCATAAAATTTCCTCCAATAGCCCAAAACATGCCTTATTTCACTCGCCGCTTGGGAACTCCCCATAATTTTACCTAGTATATTATACCCAATTTTTCTCGAAAAAAATAGGACAACCCAAAAGTGATTGTTTGGTGTTGTCCTTTTTTATACTCTCTTAGAATCTGCCACCAAAGAGGTTCATAAACGGATTATTTGTAGTAAAATCTTTTACAATGATTTCTCCAAATATTCTAGCAACAAAAACTGAAATTATCAACCCAACAACGATTGATAAAACAACGATATAAAATTTGTTTTTTTGATTTTTATCAATAGATAACTCCCATAAACAAATCGCATTTGTAATATTAATCAAAACAAATGAAGCGATAAAGAATAGATAGAAAAGCTGTGAATCACCTTTGAGTAAAAATGAAAGTACAAAAGTAAATAAACTGATATAAACAGAGAGACTGTTTGGTGCATAGATATAATCAAATGCTTCGAGAAAACTCATCGAACGTTTATAAATCTTCGTTCCGACGAGATACAAGACAAGAACGCCACCCAATAAACTCAATCCAATCCATAAGAAAATGTGGATAGCATATGGGAAGGCTGAAGCCTTTGTTGATGTATAATGGAAGATTGGTGAAAATGCATGGCTAATAGCTAAGCTACTGAATAAAGAAATCAAAATAAAGTTGATTAAGCCAAACCAATTAGTTTCTACCTGGCCGATTTTTGGTTCCTTCACATTTTGATTTAAATAATTTAAATAATTTTTTCCATTTTTAGATAATTGCTGAACTGTCTCATTATTTTTTAATTGTTCTGCTGAGAACCCTGAATTGCCAGAATTAGTCTGTTCTGACTGTTGGTTTGATACTGCCTGTATAGGTTCACTTATTGTCTCAGGTGCTTGTTCAGATTTATTTTGTAAGGGAGGCTCTTGAGCCGTGTTAACGACCTCTTCTGATTCAGCTATCTGTGTTGATTGGTCTCCCTGCTGGTTTTGTGTCGATGTTTTTACCGGTTCTAATTCCTGCACCTTTTCTTTTGGTTCCGTCTCAGAACTTGATAAATTCACAGACTCTTGTTGAGGCTGTTCCTCTGTCTCGCTTAATTTTTGTGGCGCACCACAAAATGGACAAAATTTGACATCGACTTTAATTTCTTTCCCACATTCCGCACAATACTTCATGTCTACCTCCTATATTTCTGTCATTTAATAATAATGTTCATCGTTATAACAATACCGTATTTTCAGTTGACTTGCACTATTTTTTTAAATTTTTTGTGACAGTTTTGTTTAAATACTCATTTTCTTAAGATATTTCTCTACTCATTCATATGAATAGTCATTTTTACTAAAAATTCTATAAGCTTTTGATAATTCTAAAGAGGATTATTTTTTCTCAACCACACTATTTGATGAAGAAAAAAACAAGCATGAAGTTGAGACATAAACTTGTAAAGTTCTGTCCCAACCTCACGCTTTAAAGAAAAATAAACGGTAGGCCAAAAGCATCTCCATCTTCGCTCTCAACAACCTCTACACAGGCCACATACTTTTGAATTAAAGACTCCTAACTAATCGCTTTTGGCTTGGCGTCTTTTTTATTTAGCGAATCAAATCGATGGTAGGATTCTCCATGATTTGTCGAATTTGTTCCTTTGTCGTTAAGGGTACATCGCCTTGTATCGTGTGGGCGATTGCCGCATTAACTGTCGCAAATTCCACCGTTTCATCAAGTGTCCAGTTTTCACAGTAGCCTAACAGTAAACCTGCTGCATAAGCATCCCCGGTTCCAATTCGATCTAAAACGTTCAATTGCTTAGGAGTTGATTCAATCACTTGAGTCTTTGTATAAAGCAAGCCTGTCATTTCTTTAACCATGTTAATCTGTTGTCTTTTTGTTCCAGCAAACAATTCCAAATCATAGTGTTTGATAAACCGCTGAATCAATTCTCTCTCTTGTTGTCCTTTTTCAAGCTGCTCATTCACTGGCAATTTTAACAAATCAGTCAAATCTCGGATACTTCCAAAAACGATTGAACAATAGGGTAAGATGGTTTCATATTGTTCTTTCATCAGTTGGACTTTGTTTTTCTCCGTATTCAAGCTAGGACGAAAATTGAAGTCAAAACAAACCTTAACTCCTTGCTCAAAAGCTTGTTTGGCTAGAGCTTGCGCTGCACGTCTTGTTTCATCCGTCAAACTCAATGAGATGCCGCAAATATGCACCAAATCAACTGTCTTCAATAACTCTGTGAAATCATAATCTTTGTCATCAGTTTGACCAAATGAACTACTATGACGATTTTGATAGGTCACTTGGGTGGGGCGCATACCGTAACCCATCTCGGCAAAATACGTCCCCATATGCTGATGTTTTTGTTGAATAAATGAATCCTTGATACCCAATTGACGAAGACTAGCTCTGGCAGCATCCCCAATTCGATTGTCAGGAAGCGTCGTAACAAGATAACTATCTACCTCAAAATGTGCTAAGTTACTCATGATGTTAACGCCGGTTCCCGTATACTCCATTCGTAAGGAACGGGCTTGTTCCAGTAATAAAAACTCTGGTGGTGTAAGGCGAAGCATCACTTCACCGAAAGCAGCGACCTTCATTGACATCCCTCTTTATTTTAACGTATTTTTCATCATTTCGACTAATTTCTTGACGTCTTCAACCTTGGTATCGCCTGTTTGATTATCGATAACCGAGCTATACACATGAGGAATAATTTTTTTGACGCCAGCATCTACGGCGATTTGAACGATTTCTTCAAAGTTCTCCAAATCGATGCCTCCTGTTGGCTCCAAATAAAAATCATACTTCGCACAAGCTTCTGCGACGGCTTTATATTCTTCTTTGTGGGCCAACCCCTTCATCGGGAAGTACTTAATCGAGCTGCCGCCCATATCCTTTAACAACTTGATAGCTGTTTCAATAGGGACTTCTCCTGTTGGGGCGCCTGAGCTTAGTGGCCCTGTCGCAATATTTACAATCCCGACTTTTCCAGTTGGTGAGACCAAGCCGTTAATGATCGACTCGTCTTGACCTAATAACGCACGAGAAGTTCCCACTCCTGTGAACACTTGGTTCACATGTTGTGGCTGCAACACACCTGACAGACGAGACACCATTTGACTTTGGTTCGGATCTCCCGCGCCTAGTCCAACAGACAAGGCATTGTTTGTTGCTTCTTGATAACGTTTCATGTCTTCAATCGCCGCTTCATCTGTCGCATAATTTTTTGAAAGGACACCTAAGACTACGTGTCCTTCTGCCGCTTCGTAACAAGCCTTCGCATTTTCTACAGAATTCGCTAAAACGTTCAAACAGATTCGATCCTCTAAATAATTGGGTGTTAATGACATAAATTTTCTCTCCTTCATTGTTCTTGTTAGTCTATTGGTTCCCATGAGCGATAGTTTTATTCGTACTCATCTAGTAAACCTTACCAAACGCCTACATAATTTCTTTCAATCGTTGGACGATTTTATTCATTTCCTCTTCATTAACAGAACGGATATCAAACTCAATAATCCCATTATTCGCTTGATATTCACGCGTATAGACAGCTGGGTTCTTCTCTTTTAATTCAGCGATGACTTCCTTGGCTGATTTTTCACCCGTCACCTGAACACTGCCGCGATAAATATCACGCCCCGCACCATCTTGAACCACTTGAGCTGTAAGTCCTTTAATCTTATTGAGACCCTCAATAAAAGGGACTAAGCGAGTTTTCATTGACACCCCTGATTCACTGCCCTTTGCCAGATAGTCTTCAATCGCTTGGGTAAAGCCTAGAATATTGTCTTTCCCAATCTTCATCGCCCGACCAATACCTTTTCCTTGCAGACGAACCCACTCAATCAAAGTTTTCTTGCCAATTACAAGGCCCGCACTTGGTCCTTCAATTGCTTTGGCACCCGAATAAATCACCAAATCAGCACCCTCAGCTACGTATTTAAACAAATCTTCTTCCGCTGCTGCATCCACAATCAGTGGCAGCTGATGGCTCTTAGCAACCGCCGCCGCTTCTTTCACCGTTAACATACTTTTTTGAACCGTGTGGTGGCTCTTAATGTACAAGATTGCTGCAGTTTGATCAGTAATCATCATCTCCACATGTTCTGCTGAACACATATTAGCATACCCTGCTTCGACCACTTGACCGCCACCTTGTTGAACCATTACTTCAACCGGCGTCCCATAGTCAACATTGTGGCCTTTTGGTAAAAGAATTTCCCGCGCGGTTATTTTTTCCGTGTACGGATGATAGGCATGAAAAAGACTGCCTTGTCCAATCACAGCCGCCACACTTTGGGCAATCCCGGCTGAAGCTGAAGAGACGATTTGGGCATCCTCCACCTTTAATAGATTGGCGATATACGCCCCTGTTTTCTCACTCAAATCAGCCATCTCAAAAAAGTGTTCCCCACCGAACTGTTGTGCCTTTAGAACTGCTTCAGAAACCTTTGAAACACCTAAAATCGTCATTCGTCCGGAAGCATTAATGACTTCCTTTAGCCCAAACTTTTCATAACTAATTGTCATAAACGATTCCTCCAATAATTGTTTTTACTGGTGTAATTTGTTGATTAGTCATACGAGTATAACCGTTAGAATCTGTTAACTCTTTTTCCTTCTCCTCAATCTTAAACAACGTAAAGTCAGCATCATAACCCACTTGGACTTTTCCTTTATTTCGAAGACCAAAATTCTGCGCTGGTGCTTCAGTTATTTTATTGATGATTTCTGCCCATGAATAGCCAACAACAAATAATTTTTCTAACGTTGTCGCCATATCATAAACAGGCCCGTTCATACGGTTGCGAATATAGATATCAGTACTGATAGACCTAGCCTGCAACCCTTCTTGTAATGCCTTTTGTGCAACATGGAAATTAAAGCTATCCGTCCCATGACCAATATCAAAGATAACTCCTTTATTGTAAGCATCCCAAACGAAGGACTTAATTTTATCTGTTTCTTGGTCCAAGATTCCATTCACTTTTCCATTAAAACAATGTGTCAGGACATCTCCTTTTTCCATTACCGACAAAATTTCTTCTAATTCTGGTGGCGCAGATCCCACATGAACCATCAATGGGAGGTGTTGATTGTCTGCTTGAATTTTTTTGGCCATCTCTAACGGAGTAATCCCATTATCACCGATGACGGTTTTACTCATACGTGCTTTAATACCCACAATAAAATCCGGTAATGACTGCAAGACTTTTCTGACAAGCGCTTCTTTGACTTTAGACAAATCGGCTAACTCATCTTGTTCTACGATACCCCATTTTGAAATATTAACCAACGCATAAACATTCGTTTTTGCTTGTTGTGCTAACTCATAAAATTCATGAATATTTTCTGCCCCAGTTGTTCCAGCATCAATCACCGATGTCACGCCTTTTTCAACGCCAATTTGATCAGGGTAGTCATAGTAAAGATTCATTTTTTCAAAACAATGAACATGATCGTCAATCCACCCCGCCGAAAGAAAGACATCTGGGTCTAAAACGATTGTCTGTTTTGCATCCTCTGTGATTTTTTCTTCAACTGCGACTATTTTCTGATCCCTCACACCAATTTCGAGTTTAGTCCCATCAATTAGTCTTGCCTCTTTGATAAGTAAATCTAACATTTTCATCCCTACTTTTCTCATCTTACTTTGCGGAAAATTTAAATTTAGTCCACGGCTTAATAAATGGTAATAGAATTCTCTCAGTCTCGGTCACTTGCCCCACTTTGTTTTTTCTATCATCAGTGTGTGGCTCTAAAACAATTTGTAGTTCATTTTTATATTTCCCAAAAGTATCATTTCCAATCACAATGTCTCCTACTTGAAATTCTTGATGATTATTGTGTGGCTGATTGGCTTCATTTTTATATTTTTTTCGGACCTCAGTTGAACGAACCACTTGATGAGTAATATCCCCTCGACGGAAATGCTGCTCATTCAGAACAATCGCCTTTTCCACCTCATTCACATCATCAACAAATTCAACCGCAAGCTCAGTCTGATAACGATTCAATGCACCCATTTTTTCTAATTCTTCATCTGACGCATAAGCATTGCCAATGATGACATCATCAATCAAACCCGTCGCAAATAAGTGTTTTGTGGCCACATCAACCGCCAAATGACGATGGGCTTCTAATGTTGGTAAACCATCATTGACATCCCATGGTCCCACCGTTCCTGTCTGTGAAGAAACAAAGGCTGCCGTACGTAGTCCTTCTTTTTTAAACCGAATACTACAGCTTTCAAAAAAGTCATAAGGTAGAGCTGTTCCTTCTTGCGGATAAAAATTATGACAGCCGTAAAGAAACGGTTTATTCGCTTGGTACGTCAAAATATTATCTAGATAAGCCACATCATTACTCATATTTAATTCGACAGCCAAGCCAAACGGATTAAAGGTCAGCATCGCCTCTTTATTGCCATCAAAACCGACATCTAAACGAATGCCATCTGCGCCAACTTCATGGAAGAAGGTCATATCGTCATAGGAAATTTGTAGCTCGTCAAAGATATTAGGGGCAACATCTAAAATGGTTTCAAATCCTAGCCCTTTTGCATATGAAATTAATTCTTTAAATTTAGCTTTTACGACTTCTGTTCCTTCTGTTACTTCAAGCATACTCATAAAGATGCGGCTAAACCCACACTCACTCGCTTTTTTCAAATAAGCCTTGTCTTTGTTTATATCACTATGGTCTGGATAAACTGAGACTCCTAATTGACGTTTCATACACGTTTCCCTCTTTCCATGTCTTCAAATTTCGAACGATATTTCCCGGCAATGATGGAACTTGCTATCACCGTCACTGTAGCTGTCGCATACACACCGATGCCAATTAATTGCCCCAAAACCATCGCTAAAGCAATCGCCACTAATGAGAACAATAAAACATATCGTAAGCGCATAGCTAAAATTTTCTCAGGCAACATTTTTTTCTCTACCAAGATCTGGCAAATAAAAAACAACCCAATATAATAGATAAAGCTCATCATAGAATTCACCAAAGAGGAAGGTTCATTTCACCCTCCTCTACCTTTTTATTATATTATTTTGTAGCTGCTTCTGCTTGTTTTTCTTCATGTTCTTTTTGTAACTGTTGTTTTTCAAACACTTTAAAGAATGGGTAGTAAATTCCTAAAGTCAAAACAAAGTTAAAGATTACCAAGATAGCCGCTGGAACACTCCAGTTTGTACTCATCCAAGCCGCGATTGGTGATGGCATTGCAAATCCTAAACGTGCCACCATCATTGGTACCACACCTGTAATCGTTAAGAAATAAGAGATGGTTGTTGTAATTAATGGTGCTACGATAAAGGGAATCCCTAATACTGGGTTCATAACAATCGGTGCCCCAAAAATAACTGGTTCATTAATATTAAAAATCCCAGGTAAAAATGACAAGCGACCTAAACTTTTTAGGTACTCTGATTTTGAGAACATCATTAAGACTACTAAAGCAAGAGTTGTTCCTGCTCCACCAATCCAGATAAACCATTGTAAGAATTGTTCAGTAAAAATGTTTGGCATATCAAATGCGCTGACATTATTTTGGAAGGCGTCCATATTTTCTGCAATTGACATATCCCAAAATGGACGAATGACCGGTCCCATGATAGCAGGCCCGTGTATCCCAAGTACCCAGAAGAAACAAATTAAGAAGACTGTTAATAATCCTCCAAACAAGCTATTTCCAGCCAACACGTCTTTTAACGGCATTAAGATCTGACTTAAGAACCCATTAATATCAAAGCCTAACATGTGGCGAATCACCCAAAATAAAATTAAAATAGCGGCACCAGGAATTAAAGCAATAAATGAATTTGAAACTTCCGGTGGTACCCCCTCAGGCATTTTAATCGTAATATTTTTTACGATAAATAGTCGATAAATTTCAACTGAAATAATAGCTGTCACAATAGAACCAAACAATGATCCTGAACCTAGATTAGCAATGTTCATATAACGTCCAGCAGCAACAATATTCTCAACATCTTTAAACACGCGAAGTGGGGGTGCTGCGGTCACTAAGAAAGCCATCAGTGCTAAAATCCCTGCAGTTAATGAATCCAATTTGTAACTTTTTGCTAGAGAAGAGGCAATCCCAAACGTTGCATATAATGCTAAAATCCCAACTGTATAACGAAACGGAATATCTAAGACTTCTCTATAGGGTTCAATGATTGCTGCAACTGATTCAATCGGAATATTTAATAAAATTGTAAAGAATGAGCCGACAATTGTCAGTGGCATCGTTGCGATAATCCCTTTTCTTATTGCTGTCATATGACGTTGTGAGCCAATCTTATTCGCCAACGGCATGATCTTTTGCTCGATGACTCCTACAAATCCATTCATTTTGTGTCCCTCCATTTATTCGTAATCTTTTATTTTATCAATGAATGCAAAATAAATATAACATACTAACATTATAATGTAAACGATTAAGATGAAGTTCATTTGTTGTCTATTTAAAGAAATAGTCTACAATAATGAGCGATAATCTGGCTCAAATCAGTGGACTAAAACATTCCTTCCGTAAACTTGTGCTTTCTGAAAATTCGGTTGTTCTACTTAATGTGTTTTCTAAAACAAAAAATACCTATTATGAAAACTTTAGATTTTTGAAAATAAACCAAACAGAAACCTGAAAAGTGTCAGGAAATTTATTGTGAAAAAACTTTCTACCATCCAAAAGATTATCCTTTCTTTAATGATCGAGTAGAGGGAAAAGTTAATTAACTTTTCACCCCTCTCACACCACCGTACAAGCCGTTCGGCATACGGCGGTTCAACTTATATTGCAGTGTGCACTTTTAGATAATAACTTAATGCAGAGGGAATTCCTCTTTGCTTTAGTCGTTTAGTGGATAACGCTCTATGAACAACTTTCGATAAGCCAATAAACCGATACCCCTTTCGACAATACGTTAAGCCTTTTGCCTCTTCTTCTGGTATTCCTAACTGAATCAAAGAACGGATTCTTTTCCTATTATTCTTCCACTGCTTCCAGATAATGACTCGTATCCTTGAACGAAGTTTCGCGTCTATTTCCGTGAGTCTCCCTTTCATTTTCGCTTTGCGAAAATAGTTTATCCAACCATAAATCACTTGTTTGAGTTTCACAATCCGTTCATCAAGAGAAATACTTCTGTTCCTTTTTGTTAGCTGACGTAATTTCCGTTGAAATTTCTGAATAGAGTCCTTATGTGGTCTTGGTTGATAGCTTTTTGTATGACTGTCAAAATAAAAGCCAAAACCTAAAAACTTGGTTTGATTTGGACGGCTTATCTTGCTTTTCTCTGCATTGACAATCAATCCTAATCTCTTTTCAATGAACGTCGTCACTGACTCTAGTACTCGCTGCGCTGACTTTTCACTTTTGACAAAAATCACACTATCATCTGCATAGCGAGCAAAATGGAGACCTCTTGATTCTAGTTCTTTATCTAGTTCATTTAACATAATGTTACTCAACAATGGGCTGAGATTTCCTCCTTGCGGTGTACCTATAAGGGTATCTTCATAGTTTCCATTCTTCATTACGCCACTTACTAGATACTTCCGAATAAGGGATATAACATCTCCATCTTCTATTGTGAACGAAACAATTCGCATTAGTTTATCATGATGGACGGTATCAAAGAACCGTTCTAAGTCAATATCCACTAACCAATCATATCCGTTATTCATATAGTCCAATGCTTGAATAATCGCCATTTCACAACTACGGTTTGGGCGAAAATCATAACTATACTCACTGAATTGTCTTTCAAATAACGGGGTGATGATTTGACTAATCGCCTGTTGGATAACTCTATCCACTACTGTTGGAATACCTAATTGACGCATTTTCCCATTTTCCTTTGGGATTTCAACTCGTAAAGTTGGCTGTGGCTTATATTTACGTTGACGAATTTGGGAGCGAAGTTCTTCTTTGTGTTCCCGAAGATAGGTCTTCAATTTTTCAACCGTAATACCATCTATTCCGCTTGCCCCTTTATTACGGTAAACACGTTTGTAGGCTTGGTTCATGTTCTGATTACTCAGTATTTGTTCTAAAAGTTCCATACTCGTTTCTGCCTTCCTTTCACGTAACGAAAAATCGTTCTCTTTTGACTATCCTTTGAGATACGCTCATACTTTCATCATTAACACATTCAGAACTAACTCTTCCGCGCATTCGTGGTGTAGAAACACTATAAGTTGTTCGGTCCTTCATGAAAAAAAAAAAAAAAAAAACCTTTCACTACTATGACCTCGGCTGACTTCTCACGATAAACCTTTTTCGACCGATTTTCTTATTAGGGGACTCCTCAATCGTCCGTGAGACCTCCCAGGGTAAGACAACTAACTTTCCTCTTTTACTCGTCTGATCTACCCGATAAGTTTACGCACATCTTTTGGACTTTGGTTTGTTTGGGAACCTTATCCACTTACCGAGCCTTGGTATCAGATTTCTGTTCGTCGAGCCAAGAATTTGATACACGCTTCCTTCAGCCACATCCTCACGAATGCCACCTTGCGTTTCTCTAGCGATTGGTCGATGTGTACCCTCGCAGTGGACTTTCACCACCTAGCTAATTGCCATGCCTGGCGCACCAAAAAAAAACACCAACGATTTCTCGTTGGTGTTTGTGCGGTATTCAATTGCTCAAATAGATAAAACCTTCTCCACAAAAGTCTTCATCCGACCCCCTACATCCGGTAGGTGACTCGCGTCGTGGCCTCCGCTAAATCAATCTGGTTGTCGCATCTAAAAGAATACGAAACCATCTCGACCCGTCGCATAAATAGTAGTTTAACACAGTTCAAAGAAATACACTAGTTTTTCTCAAAATCTATTTGAATCCTTTGTTTATTTTTGCCCATAATAAGCCGTTTCGCCATGTTTACGAAAATAATGTTTATCTAATAAAAACTGAGGAATTGGTTCAACCTCTGGAGTTAGCTTCTCCGTCTCGCTCGCCATTTTACAGACTTCCTCAAGTACCAAACTGTTCTGCACTGCCTTGTTTGGTGTCTCACCCCATGTAAATGGACCATGGCCATAGACTAAGACGGCAGGCACTGCTTCAGGATCTAGTTTATTTTCTGTAAATCGTTCCACAATCACATTTCCTGTATGCACTTCATAAGCTTCCTCAACTTCTTTTTTTGTCAGCTGTCGTGTACAAGGAACGGGGCCATAAAAGGTATCTGCATGAGTGGTTCCATAAGCTGGTAGTGCTCGACCAGCCTGAGCCCACATTACTGCGTGTGTTGAGTGTGTATGAACGATTGAACCAATACTTGGCATCTCGTTATATAAAACGACATGGGTCGCTAAATCTGATGACGGTTGAAGGCTTTCTTTTTCCAAAACCTGCCCATTCAAATCCGTTACGACCATTTGTTCTTGGGTCATCTTTTCATAATCAACCCCACTTGGTTTTATCACAATAATGCCCAATTCGCGATTGATTTCACTGACATTTCCCCATGTCAATTTGACTAATCCTAACTTGGGTAAGATAAGGTTCGCTTCAAAGACACGTGCTTTCATTGCAGCAATTATTTGCTCATTTGACATCATAACCCGCCTCCAATAATTTAGGATATAGATACGCCTTTGCTTGCTGAATCTCTTGTCTAAACTCAGGACTTGTTTCACTCCACATCTCAATCAAAAAAGTGCCATCATACTCTAAACGCTTGAGACTTTTCAGCATGCCCAAAAAGTCAACACAGCCTTCGCCAAAAGGAACATCTCGGAACTGACCTGCAGATTCACCCGTCACAGGATAAGTATCCTTTAAATGGATCGAAGTAATACAATCAATCCCTAACTCGAGTTCATTGGCTGGATTATTCTCAGGCCAGGCTGAAAGATTACCCAAATCAGGGTAGACCTGCAGATAAGGTGAATGAATCTGTTGTTTTATTTGGACAAATTTTTGAATAGAGTTCATAAAAGGATCATCCATAATTTCTATTGAGAGAATAATCCCATATGTTGAGGCCAATTTCACACCTTTTTTTAATCCTTCAATAAATCCTTCACGACTCGTCACAGATTTTTTTTCATAATAGACATCATAACCAGCAATTTGAATAATCTTAACGCCTAACTGATGGGCTAAAATAATTGCCTTTCTCATGATCTCATCTGCTTCTTCGCGTGTTTCAGCATTTACTGAACCAAATGGAAAGCGTCTATGAGCACTTAAGCAAATTGATTGAATCCGAGTATCTGCTTCAAACATAACCTCGCGAACTTGGCGGATTTCTTCTTTAGTCCAATCTAAGCGACTAATTCGCTCATCCGTCTCATCAATCGATAATTCAATAAAGTCAAAGCCTAATTCTTTGACCAGACGGAAACGTTCTGCCCAAGAGATATCTTTAGGTAATGCTTTTTCATAAATTCCTATTTGGGCCATTTACTCACCCCATATCCGCTGAATTTCATCTTTAAACGCTTGCGCTGCTTTTTCTGGTTCAGCAGCACCTGAAATTCCTCTTCCGGTAATAAATGTATAGACGTCAATTCCTTCAAATAACGAAAGTGTACCTACATCTAGACCACCCGTTACGGAGACATTAAAGCCCATGTCAATCAGCTTTTTGACTTTATTCAAGTCTTTTTCACCCCAAGTCTCACCAGATAATAAAGCATCTCTACTTTGGTGATAAATCGCTTGCTTAACCCCGATATCTAACCACTGTTGCGCTTGCTCGAACGTCCAATCGCCATAAAGCTCAACCTGCAATTCTTTGACTTCTTTTTTTGCAGCTTCCATGGTTGGAATTGTCGCACAACAGATGACAGTCATAAAATCAGCTCCAGCATCTGCAACATTTTTAGCCACCGTTCCCCCAGCATCTGCACATTTCGTATCTGCAACCATTAACTTATCTGGAAACAGACTACGCAAACAACTTATCGCTTTTTGCCCTTCCTGCAGACAAAGGATAGTACCAACCTCAATAATATCAACAATATGACCAACCTTTACCGCGTCTGATAAAGCATGCTCCAAATCATTATGATCCAATGCAATTTGTAATTTAGGGATTCCCATTCTATTCATTCCTTTTATTAGTTGTTTTTGATAACACAGATTCAGTACCGTTATTTCATTTTTTTGTAGAGCTCTGACTCAGCAAATTTTTCTTCAATCTCTTTAGCTGACATCACATTACGAATACCAATGACCGTGACTCCTTTTTTCTCTGCTTGAGCAAACATCGATAAAAAGTTCATTGGTGTAAAGACAACTTCATACTGGCTAGCTGAGCTTTCCCCTTCAGAAATTGCACAGTGATGAATTTTTGTGATTTTGACGCCCAATTCCTTCATCGCTTTTTCAACACTTCTCATCATCATTAAGCTGGTTCCAGAACCATTTGCACAAGATACTAAAATTCTCATTTGTAATTCCTCCGATACTCTCTATTTTTTTTCAGTCAATAAGATTTTTTATTTCATTTACACTCATTTTTTTTATTTATTTAAAAATTTTTCAGCATATTCTTCATAATCGTCAACAATCATAAAGTAACCTTCTGGATTTTTGCGATATTGTAATTGAGGGATAATAAGTAAGCCGATGACAACAACCGCCACACCTACATAACCCAAGAATTTCATGATAACAGTGAATAGAGGCCAAGCAGTTGCCCAGTCGAACATTCCTAAATAGCCGCCGTATTGAGAAAGACCAATCCATGTCGCAAATAGTGCTGAACCACCGACTTGGATAATTCCTGATAAAAACGGGAAGATACATGCTGCTTTGAACCCGCCTCGGTTATTAGCAAATACTGCGATAACGGCATTATCAAAGAATAGTGGAATGAACCCAGCAATTACAATTGTTGGTGATTTAAAGATAATTAGTAAGGCAATCATCAAGAACTGACCTAAAGCTCCAAACAAGAAACCAATTGTCACTGCATTCGGTGAACCAAACCCAAATGTTGCTGCCACGTCGATTCCTGGTACAGCACCTGGAAGAATTGTATTGGATATCCCTTGGAAGGACTGTGTTAATTCATCAACAAAGGTACGTACGCCCAATTGTAGGATAGCGAGATAAACCGCAAAATTAAGTGAAGTCGTCATAATGTAAAACAAGAAGCTTTGCCCCTCTTGCATAAAGCCTGCTTGTATTAAGTAATCCTGCCCTAATACCAATAGAATGATTCCAAAGAAAAATAGCATTAATATGGAGGTTGCAACCATATTTTCATTAAAGATAGATAAAAACCCTGGCAATTCCATATCCTCTAGTTTCTTATCTGCTTTTTCTGATTTATGGTTTTTCTGATCCCGTTTTCTCATAAATTCTGCTAACTTAGCAAAAATGAAAATCCCAAACATCTGTTGGTGAGCGACCGCAAACCCCGCGCCCTCTGTTAACTCTTGTGTGATACCTACTGTTAAATTACTTGCCACTGCCCAATAACAACCTAAAATTAAGCCCATAAAAACAAGTACTTCAATTCTTCCCAAACTTGGGAAACAGAATAATAAAATCCAAAATGCTGTAGCAGCTTGTTGAATTTGAACATTCCCTGTTGTAAAAACGGCACGAAGCTTCGTATATTTTTGGAAACGAACTAACAAAATATTCATAATAAAGGCGATTAATAATAGAATCATCACATCCCCAAACGTTCGACCAAACGTTTCCTTCAAGCCTGCATCAACCGCATTTTGCCCAAAATAGGGGTCAGTAACCATCGCATTTAGATTAAAACGCTCTTTTAAGCCCACCAAAATCGGCCGAAAATTGTTAACCAATCCTCCTGAACCAACGGACAAAATAAAGTAACCTACCGTAGCCTTTAAGAAGCCTGCCAAACACTCATATAATGGACGTCGTAACAATATATACCCCAGTAATACAATAAATCCGATTAAATAAGCAGGCTGTGTTAAAATGTTTGTTGCAAAATATGTCCAAATACTTAGCAAAAATTCACCCATTTTTTCTCCTCCTAGAGATTGTATTCTTTTCCAACTGTCTTAAATTCTTCTATTGACTGTGTTTGAAGTAGGTCATCAATTAACCCATCTGTCATTAATAATTCCGATAGATTCTGAATGTTTTGCATATGCTCTTCCGCATTTTTCGCTGCTAAGGTGAAGAATAAGCTCGCTGACTTTTCCTCTTGCTGCTCACTATCAAAAATAATGGGCTGCTTCATTTTCGTAAATGAAATCGCCGTTCCAAACACACCCTGACTATCCTCAGAAGAGTGTGGCATTGCTACACCCGGAACAATCACAATATAAGGACCATGCTCATTCACACAATGAATGATTTCATCGACATAGGTTTGATCAATGATTTGTTTCTGTAGTAATTGTGTACAGCTTTCTTGTATTGCTTCTTTCCAATCTGTGCTATCTGATTCAGAATAATAGACCAGATCATTTTCTAAAAAATAGCGCAACATCCTACTTCTACCTCCTTGTAAAAATTAATTTATAGAAACGATGGGAATGGTGTATCGTTTTCTCCTGTAAACGCGTCATCAAATCCACGATAAAAATTAAACTCCAAATCATCTTTATTTGTTGGATACGTAAATTTGCCACCAACTTGCCAAATGTAGGGTTTAAATTGATACTGCAAACGATCCTTCTTAAATTTCCAAATTTCTGTAATTTCTTTCGGGTCTGCCATAAAGTTAGCCCAGATATCATAATGAACAGGAATAACCACTTTGGCATTTAATGATTCTGCCATTCGTAGCATATCAACAGATGTCACTTTATCCGTGATACCACGTGGGTTTTCCCCATAAGCACCTAGACAAACATCAATTTTGTGTTCATTCCCGTGTTTAGCAAACATATTAGAGTAATGAGAATCGCCTGCGTGGTAAATCGATCCACCTGACGTTTCGAATAAATAGTTCACCGCGATTAAATTCATATCTTGCGGCATTTTTCCTTTTAGTTCCATATCGGGATCTTCACAAGTAACTAATGCTGTTCTATCAAACGCTTCTAATGCGACAATATTGATGTCTTTAATTTTGACTTCTTCTCCAGGAGCCACAATTATCGTTTTTTCTTTAGGAATCCCCCAACGTAACCATGTTTCCACCACTTCCTTAGGACCAATAAATTTGGCGTCTGGGCAATTTTGGTGAACAGCCGCTGCCGTATTGATATCTAAGTGATCAGAATGGATATGCGTCACTACTAAAGCATCTACATTCTTGACTTCAAACGGATCAATAACAAATGGTTGTGTCCGTAAATTGGGCTGCATTTTTTTGACCCCACTCATACGCATCATTTGATGCCCTTTTTTCATCAGTCCATCGCCATGACTTCTTTTTCCCGTTCCGCACCATAAGTCACACAGGATATTGGTATTTTCATGTGATTTAATCCAGATCCCGGTACAACCTAACCACCACATAGAAACTGTCCCTTCCTCTACAATCGTTTGTTCAATCTCTTCATTTAAGTAAGTTCCCCATTCCGGAAATGTTGACAATATCCAACTTTCTTTTGAAACTTCGTTCACTGTATTTGCCATATTAATTGCTCCTTTGTGATTTATTTATCGTTTACAACCAAATCATAACGTCAATAAAACACAATGAAAACCCTTTTATATGATTGTTTGAACTTTATATGATTTTTCAGAACGTTTATATTTTGTATCCTGTATAATAAATCATATAAAAACTAATCAAGCATAAAACTTTACTATAAGGAGTCCTTCGCATGAAAAATTCAATTGCCAACATCGAGGCCCGCCATCAAAAAATATTAGGTGTCCTCGAAAAACATCAACAACTAACCACCCAAGAGCTCTCAGATAAACTCGAGGTCTCTATTAGTACAATTCGTCGTGATCTGAATATCTTAGAAGAAAAAAACGACATCATTCGCAAATATGGGTATTGTATTTTTAACTACAATAATCAACGAGACTTTGATCAGTCCGGTCCCGAGTTGATTAAACAGGCTATCGCTCGTATCGCTAGCACCTATGTCAGTGATTATGACACCGTCTTTATTAATTCAAGCTCCACAGCTTTGAGCGCGGTCAATCATTTTAAGGCCGAGCACTTGACTATTGTCACAAACAATCTAAAAATTGCCTCAACACCACATAATGCGAACTATAATTATATCGTTACTGGTGGCGAACTGCGTTTTCCAAAAGAAGTTCTCGTTGGTGACATCGCAGCAAATACGATTATGTCAATGAACTCTGATATTTGTATTATCGGTTGTAGTGGCGTAAGTATAGAGAATGGAATTACAACCAAAATTCTTAATGAAGCAAAGATTAACGAATTAATGATTAAGCACACCGTTAAACATAAAATATTGGTAGCCGATCACCGAAAAATGGGACGAACCTCTAAGTTTAAAATTGCCGACATCTCCGTGTTTGACTATTTAATCACCGATAAATATTGCTCCCCTGAACTACTAAAAGAAATCAAAAAACTCGGCTTAAAAGTAATTCAAGTCAGCTAATCGTAAGCCAACATGTCTTATAATAGGATACGCAAAATAAGCCAAAACAATGAAATTTGAAGAGTTAATTTCATTGTTCTGGCTTGTATTCTATTTTGTAATGAGGACGAGCATTCTAGCTTTATCAGCCTCCACGACCAGTTCATCTATTCAATCTGGGGTTTATTTTCTCTTATGCTTTTCTGTACAATCAGTCAAACTTGGTGTGGCTCCACGGTTTTTCAAAGTAATCAAAGGCCTCGTAAATATCGGCCAATGTGTTTCTTTCAACAGAGAGAGTCGCCTCTATTGAAGAGATCTCGTCACGTTTGTAAAAGGCGACGGCACTCGTTTCAAGCCCAGAGAAAGGAGCAACAGACTCAGCTTCACAGACACAGTAGATAAAAAATTTATACACATATTCCAAACTTTTCGGATATTCGTGCTTGGCTTTATCGACAACCTTAATTAGCCGTTTAGGCGTAACCGTCAATCCTGCTTCTTCTTTGGTTTCTTTTGTCGCAATTTCACCCGGAGAAAAACCAACATCCGCCCAACCACCAGGTAATGCCCAGCTACTATCACTCTTTTAAGGTCATGACTTTATAAGTTATGTCCCAACCTCATGGCTACTGACTGATTTCTTTTTCAAAGATAAAATCCGTCATCTCAAACCCTTCCCCGATTGGAGAAACCAAAACGCCTTTGTTGATGAAGCCTTTATGCTCATAGACAGCAATTGCCTGGGCGTTTTCTTGATTGACACGTAAATAAAGCTTATTTTTGTGGTTCTCTTGTGCCACTTCTTCATACCAATCAAACAAAGCAGAAGAATAGCCTTTTCCTCGCACAGAATCATTCAAATATATCTTACTTATATAAACTGCTTCCTCTTTCACCTCGTAGGCTGTATAACCCACTGACACGTTTCCTTCCTTTAAGACAAAGTAATTGGCGCCTCGCTTTATCTCTGACAGTATATTTTCAGGAGATTGATAGGTTCTCAACATGTACGCCACTTGATCCGCCCCAATAATCGGAGTAAATACCTCTGGCCAAATTTCTTTAATTACTGCATATAACGCGTCAACCTCATCGTTTGTTTTCACTGCATGTTTCTCAAGCTGCATCGAACTCTCTCCCTCTTTGATTTTCTCAAACCATTTTTTGTAAAACGACTCGACCAGTTCAACCGATTGAAGCGTCCTTTCTTTTGTCATAATCGGACTTGTTTGCCAGCCATTTTCTACACACTTATTGACATGGTTGACTTCAAATACAAACTCATTCGTAAACGCCGAAGAAATAGCCTGTGCCTTTTCTTGATTATCATAAATGACGGCTGTTCTTGCCTTCCAGAAATTTGGAACCTCTATTCGGCCTTTTTCACCATAAATAATTAATTGACTTGGTAAATCCAGTTTAACCGTTAGAAAAAGATCCGCCAAACGATTCGGCTCAAATTTTAAAGTAAGAGAGACTTGCTCGTCCACACCATCAGAAAAAGTCGCCGCACCGCTAGACTCGGCTATATCACCGAATAAATACGTTAAATACTCGATTGGATAACTACCTGAACCATGTAACAACCCGCCGCCTGCTTCCAGAGAATAAAACCAGCTCAGGTGGTCAATCTTGGGATACGAAGTGACCGCTTTTACGTAATGCACCTTGCCGATGATCTCCTTTTGAAGCGCTTCTTTGATTCTTTGAGTAATCGGTAAGAAAACAGCCTTTTGCGCTTCCATAATAAACAGGTCCTTTTCTGCTGCGACTCTAAAAAGTATTTTGGCATCAGAAGTCGTTAAGGTAAACGGTTTTTCTAATAGCACGTGTTTGCCCATTTCTAATGCAAGCTTTGCGGCTTCAAAATGTCCTTTATTGTAGGTAGCAATATATACCACATCAATGGTTGTATCCTGACAAAGCGCTTCGTAACTTCCATAAGCTTTTGGAATTGATAATTCGTGCGCCATCTTTTCAGCCTTGTCTATTGAACGAGACGCAATAGCTGCGACTACACCCTTATCACTTTGTCGCACCCCTTCAACAAATCGAGGAACAATTTGTGCTGTACTTATAATGCCATATCGAATGGTCATCTTCCAACTCCTCCATTTTAGCTATTTCTAAAATTTCTACTTTGATTTTATTCATCGCAAAGCAGGACCTCTTTTTTAGTATACCTAACTTTTTATTTCATGCAACTCCTCTATAAATGAAGGATTTGTTCTGTTTTAGTCTATACAAAAAGGAGGACGGGATCTCACACTTTGAGCCCCGGCCTCCTTACTTTATTTACTTTATATTAGGCAACAATATCTTTTGAGCGGTCTAACGTCTTTAAGAATGGGAACCATAAGACAAAAAGAATCGCAAAATCAATCACTTGTAGCAAACCACCTAACCATGAATTAGTCGCCAAAATACCACTAGCAATGATTGGTACTGTCCAAGGAACTGAAACCCCTGTTGGTGCTGGGAAAATTCCAGCTGCCATCAAGAGATAATTAACCGTTGTTACAAGTAGCGGACCCAAAATCCAAGGAATTAAAATGGTCACATTTAAAACAATCGGAAACCCAAAGATGACGGGCTCGTTTACGTTAAAAACAGCAGGACCTAATGCTAATCGTCCAATATCCTTATATTGTTTTTTCTTCATGAAGAAAGCCAAAATCAGCACTGCAGCTAACGTCATCCCTGAACCACCCAAACCAACAGTGAAGGTCTCCATAAAAGGTTTTGTGATGATATGAGGTAATTTATCTCCTGCTTTGTAGGCCTCCAGATTATCTAACATCAAGGTATTCCAAATCGGATCCATCACTGAGTTGACAATAATTTGACCGTGCAAACCGAAGAACCATAAGAATTGAACAAAAAATAAGGCAATCAATGTCGCAGGCAAGCTGCTTCCTAGACCTGTTAATGGTTTTTGAATCACTTCATAAATTACGTCATGTAGGTTCGCATGAAAAATACCCGTCATGAGGACATTAATTAATAAGAAAAAGCTCAACGTAACAATTGCCGGAATCATCGCGGCAAACGATTTTGAAACGGCAGGTGGTACACCATCAGGCATTTTGATTTGCCAACCACGTTTGGTTACTCGACAATAAATTTCAGCAGCAATAAAGGCCGCCAACATCCCGATAAACATCCCTTTAGCGCCCAAACGATCGAGGCTCAACACACCAGAGATTTCTCCTGCCTCTGTATCAATGAAAAAGGGCGTTAATATTAGGAAACTTGAGAAGGCAACCGCCCCACCAAATATTCCTTCTACCTCATAACTTTTTGACAAATAATACCCGATACCAAAAGTTACAAAGACCGTCATAATACTCATTGTAGCACTTTGACCACTTCCAAGAAGCGTGTTTAATGTAGCTTTGGTCTCATCACTAAAGAAGGGTAAGTTAGCAATAACAACAATAATTGAGCCGAACATCGTCAGCGGAAACGAGAGCATAAAAGCATCTCTCAATACCATTAAATATTTATTTTGTCCCAACCAATTAGCTAAAGGCATAATTTTTTCACTAAGCTTATCCATAAATCCGTTCACTTTTTCCACCTCATTCTTAAATTTAAAAATCCTCAGCAATTCTAATTACTTATAACTACAGTCCGAAAATTTGGACTTGAATCAACCAAATCTGTTTTCCTTCCAAAAAAATTAATTATTGACTGTCGCACCAGTTGCTCAACTCAGATGGATGTCCGATTTAAAATCATCTCTGATTGAAACCGATCATACCGATGAGTGGAGATTGAGTACTCAAACGCTGCCCCATTGGATAAGTATCCTATCTGCTCGACCACTCCAACAGGGTCACCTGTCAACATCGCTAATTCTCTCGCGTCTTTTTGATTGGACCTTCGAACCGTAATTTTTCTATGCACACTTTGAATCTTAAACGACAATTCAGTTTCTATATATTCATAAATTGATTGCTCCACATGACGCCGTTTCAAATCTCTTATAAGCGAGATCGGCATGTAGGTTTCCTCTATAACAAACGGTTCATCATTTATATAACGAACGCGACACAGATGATAAACAAAATCCTCTTCAGAAATATTCAGTTTCTGCTGGATTGCCTCACAAGGATGACTCACTAAAAACTGTAACACCTTACTAGTCACCTTTTCTCGGGGATATTCAGCGGTCTTTCCCCGAAATTGTGCCATCAACGACATTCTCACTAGTTCTTCTTGTGATAAATCTTTAACGAACGTTCCCAAGCCCCGCTTTTTTATAATTAAACCATCCGTGACGAGAATATCCAACGCTTGTTTTATCGTCATCTTGCTAACTTGATACCTTTCACTCAGCTGCTTTTCAGAAGGGAGCTTTTGATTTGCGACGTAGGTACCATCAATCATTTTATTTTTTATATCATTAAAAATGTGTACGTACTTTTTCATCTCAATTGTTCCCCCACTAATTACCAACGTGTTTCTTTTATCAAGTAGCATTTCTACATAAACTGTATGCCTGATTTCTCTTTTGACTTCATCGTTTAAGCGTGTCTGAGACCTGAACAGCATGATTATCAGACACCTCTTTAAACCAGTAGCCTGATTTTTTGATTGTTTTCTTTTGCGTGCGAATATCTGTCGAAATAAATCCGTAACGATTGCGATAAGCATTCTTCCAAGACCAACAGTCAATCGGCGTCCACAAATGGTAGCCAAAACAATTCGAGCCTTCTTCCATCCCTTTATGAAGCCAATATAAGTGTTCTTGAATAAACTGAATCCGATAATCGTCTTCAATCATTCCTTGTTCATTCAGATAACGCTCTTCACGGGAAACGCCCATCCCATTTTCCGAAATAAACCACTCAATATTGTGATAGTTATCGCGAATATTTAAGGCAATATCATAGACCGCCTTAGGATAGATTTCCCAACCTTTATCAACATTCATTCGTCTGCCTGGCATTTGATATTCATCAAAATACTTTTCAGGCAACCAATCAACCGCTAAACTATCTGGAGAAACATCTGGTGCCTTCACTCGATGGGGATGATAGAAATTTACACCTAGATAATCAATCGTATGTTCTTTAATAATTGCTAACTCCTCTTTGGTAGCTGACCAAAGTACCTTGTCTTTTGTTAAAACTTCGACTAGCTCTTTAGGAAATTCACCCAATGTAGAAGCATTCATAAACAATTGATTGAGCCACAAGTCAGCAAATCTAGAGGCTTTCAAATCCCCCTCCGATTGTGAGGCTGGGTATGCTGGTGTTAAATTGAGGATAATCCCAATCTTGCCCTCTGCCCGCTTATTCAATTTTCTAAAAGAAGCAATCGCTTTTGCTGAGGCAAGCTGAATATTATAGGCCACTTGCACAGCCTTTTTTCCATCAACAAGATTTGGGTAATGGAACTGATGCAGATACTCCCCCTCTACGATTACCATGGGCTCATTAAACGTAAACCAATCTGTCACTCGGTCACTAAATAGTTCAAAACACTTTTCAGCAAACTTCACGAATAAATCAACCACATGTTTGGACGTCCATCCACCATACTTATGATAGAGCTCAACAGGCAAATCAAAATGATGCAAATTAATCACCGGACGAATCCCGTTTGCGATAAATTCATCAATGACCTGATTGTAAAAACGCACATTTGTTTCATTAACTGTGCCCTCTTCAAGATCATCCATCAATCGAGTCCATTGAATAGACGTTCGAACGGAATTTAAGCCCACTTTCTTCATTAATTGAATATCTTCCTTGTAGCTATTGTAAAAATTAGAGGCAACATTTGGCCCTACTTGGTTATGAAAAGCTTCTGGTTCAATGTCGTACCAATAATCAAAAACGTTCGCGTGCTCCTTCTCAAAACGCCCCTCTGATTGTGGACCAGATGTAGCAGCACCCCACCAAAAACCCTCTGGAAATTTAAGCTCCATTCAATTTATCCCCCACTTATCTTAATTACTTTTGTTTTGTGCACCTCCAAATTATATATATATAATCAAGAAATGTCTATACTTTTAAACAAATTATTCTATACCAGTTAAGAAATCATAAAAAAGCCTGCACTATTCGTCAAAATGACTGATAGTGCAGACTTAACAGTTTCTCTTCATTTTTAATTTAGATACGTTGCTACCTTGGTTGTGATTAAATCGATTGCCACGTGATTTTCGGCTCCCTCTGGCACAATCACATCTGCATACCGTTTCGTAGGTTCGATAAATTGGTGATACATTGGTTTTACAACGGTTAGATATTGTTGGATAATTGAATCCAATGTTCGGCCACGTTCTTCCATATCACGTTTGATTCGGCGGATAATCCGAATATCATCATCTGTGTCTACATACAGTTTAATATCCATCAAGTCACGCAAGCGCTCATCTTCAAGAATTAAAATTCCTTCTAAGATAATTACTTCTTTTGGTTCTTGAATAATTGTCACTTCACTACGCGTATGTGCCACATAGTCATAAACTGGTTTTTCAATTGATTCATAGTTCAAAAGTTGTCCTAAATGTTCAATCAAGAGGTCCGTGTCAAACGCAAATGGATGATCATAATTCGTAGTCAATCGTTCTTCAAAGCTCAAATGACTCTGATCCTTATAATAAGAATCATGTTCGAGCATCATAATTGAATGATCTGGAAAATGATTCAAAATCGCTCGGCTAACACTGCTCTTTCCACTACCAGAACCTCCCGTTACACCGATTATAATGGGTTTACTCTTTGTCATTACGTAAAAACCTCTTTCATTATGAGTTACATTTATTTGGTTATAACATTACCGATAGTCCCGTGTCTATTATAACGAAAAAACATGATTTTTCTATGCTTTCTGACAAAAATTAGTCATTTTATCCTTCCAAAATTGAATAAATTTCCTCAAGGCGGCGGATTTTATACGTTGGTTGAATAAAAAGATCTTCCTTGGCACCTTCTGGCTGTAACCAAACTTGGTCAATTCCAGATTGCTGACCACCCTTAATGTCAGAAGTCAAGGAATCACCAATAATCAAAGTTTCTTGCGGGTCAAAATTTTTGATTCGAGCAAAAACGTAATCAAAATATTCTGTCATTGGTTTTTGGTAGCCCGTATCCTCCGAGACAAAAATCCCTTTAAAATAATCAGTCAATCGCGCGTCTCCAAGCCTTTGATACTGTGTCTTGGAAACACCATTTGTGACAATATATAAATCAGCTTTTTTTGATAAGTCAGCGATAATTTCCCGACTATTTCCTAACAAATCATGCCCTTGGTTCAGAAACTCCCGATAATTTTTCTCCAATTCTAAGCCATCTACAATCTTTCCAAATTGTTGAAAAAACAGAGAGAAACGTTGATTTGTTACTTCATCACGTGTTCGTAGACCTTCCTCAAATTCACGCCACAGTTGGTGATTTAACGTTTTGTAGCTAGCTTTTCTTTCTGGCGTTAGTTTCACTCCCTGTTGTTTAAACAGAGCCTTGAGAGCCTTCTCTTCGGTTGCTTGAAAATCCAATAATGTGTCATCCACATCAAATAATAAAGTTGAATAATTCATTTCATTCCTCCATATTCATTTAAAATAGTGTGCAAGTTCTTTTAGCTCAATGCCAGTTAGGGGCCGGTAGCCGCCTGGTGGTAATTTCTCATCCAAGGTTAGAGGACCCATCTTGGTTCTTCGTAAACGGAGGACTTTACTCCCTCTTGCAAGAAACATCTTTTTTACTTGGTGAAATTTTCCCTCTTGAATAGTCAGATAACAATGACTTAGTTTAGCAAAGCTTTCAACAATAACCAATTCTGCTGGCTTACAGATTTCACCGCCGATAAACTGAATCCCTTTTTCAAAAGCTACAACATCTGACGTATCAAGTAGGCCATTGATCCAGACCTCATAGGTTTTTTCTACTTTTTTATCAGGTAACAGCAGTTCATAACCTAGCTGGCCGTTATCCGTTACTAACAACAATCCCTCAGTATCTCTATCTAAACGCCCCACCGGATAAAGATTCTCCCTTTGATCAGCGGAGGCAATCAGCTGTGTAACCGTTGTATGCCGTTCATCTTTAACAGCTGTCACGGCACCTATTGGTTTATTTAATAGAAGATACACATGATTGGTGGTTAAAAAATCGGTCCCTACTTGAATCGTATGTAGTTGACTATCGACATTTCGACTGGCATTCATCTCTACCTGCCCATCTACTTTGACAAGCCTCCGAGCAAAATACTGTTTCATTTCCTTACGACTAGTAAGAAGTTCCGTTTCAATTAACTTATCTAAACGCATACAGACTCCCTCTCTTTGTTCATCAAACAGTATAACGAAAAGAACGCCAAAAAAACAGAGAAAGAAACGAGCAAAGGGTAAATCCTTGACTTCCCTCAAAATAGGGACTAGGGTAGAAGAGTAAAGTGAATATGGTTTCTCATACACAGCGTAATGACCTGGTGGAGAAAAGTTGACTCAAACTTTTTAGGACAGTTGTGTGGACAATTGTCCTTTTTGTGTTTTTCGCACCGTTCAATGTGCACGAGAATAACCAAAAAACAAGTTCACTTAAATAAAATCTGTCTGATACCAAGGACAGTCACTTTTTAAGGAGGAGTTTTAGGTTATGTCAGTATCATTGGAAGTAAGTAAAAGAGTAGTCCGTCCCCGTTCATTAAGAAACAAGCTACGTCACGAAGGAAAAATTCCGGCCGTCGTTTATGGGTATCAAATTGAAAGTACACCAATCACAGTAGAGGATAAAGTATTAAGTAGACTATTACGTGATCATGGAGCCAATGCAGTGTTTTCTTTAGATATTGAAGGAAAAAAAATCAATACTTTGCTTGTTAAATATCAAGTTGATACTTTTACCAAAAAATTAACACATTTAGAATTTTTATCAGTTAATATGACGGAAGTTACCGAATTAGAAGCAGAAATTCTTTTAGTTGGTGAAGCAGCCGGCGTAAAAAGTGGCGGGGTTCTAAACCAAAATCTACACAACGTCCTTGTCTCAGCTACACCAGATAATATTCCAGAAAACATCGAAATCGATATTACTAAATTAGAGATTGGTGATTCTATGACAATTGCTGATTTGCCTAAAAATGACAAATTCACTATTGTCGCTGATCCAGAAGAACAAATCGTCTCAATCACTGAACCAAAAGCAGAACTTGAGGAAGATAACGCCAACACTCCGAGTGAACCTCAAGTAATTGGTGAAAAAGAAGAAAAATAACTAGTACTTTAGGGTTAGGAGCTAAGCGTTCGGGTTTTGTTAAGAGCCTGTTCTTCCTATTGTTCCTGATTACTTATTAGATTCTCCGACAAGCGGATAGTCCTGCTTGTTGGAGTTTTTTTCGTTTTGATATAGGATTGTTCATTTTCAAAAAATTCAAGCTATATCAAAGCGAAAAAATGGGTTTCTTTTCTATTTTGATTTATACTTAAAGTAAGTAATCGATTCATACAAGGAGGTTTTACTTATGTTTGAAAAATTTGATAGCAACCGTAGTCGATTTGCCTCAGTCGGTGTCGTTTCAAGCTTGCCTGGTGAATTAATAGACAGCGTCTGGATAAATATTGATCTAAATCTAAAAGGAGTGCTTCCATTAACCAATAGTCTAACGGTTGACTTGGTTAACCGAAAAGGCTTTGTGACCATGCATTTCTCTCAAAAAAATTCTGAGGTAGAAATGGCAATTGATCTCCCTTTTCCATATTCAGACACGTTTCCTAAACAACTATTTGCTTATGACGATGGGATGCGAGAAACCATTCTTCTTCCCAGTGAGATTCGTCAATAAGGAATTGCTCATCGGTGAAAACAATGAACTTCTTCATTTAAGCATTTATTTGCGCTTATTTCTACAGAAGTTCGTTGCTTTTCATGTTGATTCGATGTGTTATTTTTCACAGGAGCAAATAAGTCAGATACCCGGTTGGTTTTAATTTGCTGAAATCTTTCGTTAGCTTGCTCAAAAGCGTTTGAAACGATAGCTAACTTTTCTTTCGTGTGCTAGTATTGTACTTATTATTTGAGACTATTGTGAGATGAGGGTGTCATTGTGAGAGAACTAACAAAAGGAAATCCTGCCAAATTGATTTTTATTTTTACGATTCCTCTATTAATTGGGAATATCTTCCAGCAATTTTATAACATGGTCGACATGATCATTGTCGGTCAAACACTTGGTAAAAACGCCTTGGCCGCGGTCGGCTCAACGGGTAGTCTGACCTTCTTAATCATCGGATTTGCTCAAGGGCTAACCTCTGGACTTTCAATTATTACCGCTCAACGCTTCGGCGCACAAGACTTTCGGGGAGTCAAAAAAAGCTTTGCGACAAGCATTATTCTTAGTCTAATTGTCACGGCTATTCTGACTATTTTAAGTCTGACCTTTTTACGACCAATGCTTTTGCTGATGCAAACTCCTGCAGAAATTATTGATCAAGCACAATCATTTATCTCAGTCATTTTAGCTGGAATTTTTGCGGCCATGAGTTTCAACCTTCTCTCAAATGTTATTCGAGCATTGGGCGATAGTCGAACACCGTTATTTTTTCTTGTCATCGCAGTCATTGTCAATGTGATTTTGGATTTGGTTTTTATTATCTATTTTAAAATGGGCGTTGCCGGAGCTGGCTATGCTACAGTAATTGCACAGGTATCAGCTAGTTTACTTTGTCTGATTTATATCAAAAAGAAAATTCCACTCTTACAAATTCATCGAAAAGACTTTGTTTGGGATAAAATAGAACTACGTAAACATCTAAATATTGCTTTACCCATGGCCTTTCAAGCATCGATTATTGCGATTGGAGCGATTATCCTACAGTCTGCACTAAATAGCTTAGGAACAGATGTTGTTGCTGCCCAAGCCGCAGCAGGAAGGATTGATCAGTTTGCCACACAACCAATGATGTCTTTTGGTGTCACCATGGCAACCTTCACGGCTCAAAATTATGGAGCAAAGGAATATGGCCGAATATTGAGAGGTGTCAAACAGTGTTTACTTATGAGCTGTGGATTCAGTATCGCCGCTGGGTTTGTTGTTATCACTTTTGGCCATTATCTCGTTCGTCTCTTTGTCAGTACAAGTGAAGTCAAGGTCTTTGAGCTTTCTCAGATTTATTTCAATGTAAATGGTTCAATGTATTGGATTTTAGCTATATTATTTATTTTGCGTTACACGTTACAAGGTTTAGGGCAAAGTAAAATCCCAACCATTGCTGGCATCATGGAGTTAATTATGCGGTCATTTGCCGCCATCTTTTTAACGCAACTCATTGGCTATACAGGAGCGGCAGCTGCTTCTCCACTTGCTTGGATTGGCTCCGTCGCAGTCCTGCTTTATTCCTATAGTAAAGCTATGAAATCCTTAAAAAAATTAGAAAAAGGAGCAACAAACTATGAGATTTGAACTTGAGACCCCTTCTAAATATCGAGTAAGTGAAGCGTTAACTCGCGAAGCTTTCTGGAACGTTTATCAACCTGGTTGTACAGAGCATCTAGTGCTCCACCAGTTAAGAACGTCCCCGGCTTTTATCAATGAACTTAGCTATCTAGCAGTTGAAGAACAACAAGTGATTGGACAGATTGCCTATAGCAAGCTGTTTATAAATGGTACTCTTTCTGATGAGGTCATCTGTTTTGGCCCACTGAGTGTTGCAGTTGACCATCAAAAAGAAGGAATTGGACAAAAGCTTATCACCTTCACTTTAGAAAAAGCCAAGGAGTTAGGTTATCAAGCCGTTTTAATCACGGGAGATCCTGGCTACTATCATAGATTTGGTTTCAAAACAGCCAAAGAATTCGGGATTCAACTAGATGGAATTTCTTCAACAGATGATGCACCTTATTTTATGGCGCTTGAATTAAACCCTCAGTACTTTTCCCGTCAAGCGCCAGACCAATTAGGAATCTTTTCCTTTGCACCAGAATTCTCAGTTACATCAGACGCGGTGAAAGCATTTGAACAGAATTTTCCTAACAAAAAGAAACGTGCGCCACAAGACACAGATTTATAAAAGCTGATACACTATCAAAAAATAGTAATTAGTGGGGTATATCTTTTAGAGATCGGAGCAACAATGGTACTCAAAAATATCATTTCCATCTACTTAAACACGAATATGCGGCAAAAATAAAAAGCTGCTCCTTCTGTGAAGGCGGCATTGTAAATTGACCACCTCTGCGAAGAAATTGACCACCTTCGGCGAAAGAATGAACCACTTTGTGCGCAGTAATTTGCCACTCAAAGAAAATTAAATGAATATCAACAGTTTATACCATATGAAAAATACATAAATACCCCTAAAAGCGTCGTTAGGCTTGTAAAGGTATTTATTAAGGGCTAGTTTAGACTAAAGTGGCCCTTAGTGGTTTAAATGGTCATATTTCTTAATTAATTTAATCCCAAGGGCAACGAGCTCATCGTCTGTAAGGGATTCTTGTGAGTCCCAGATGGCTTGTAGAAGTGATTCATCTACCAAATTTATCAGATCCTCAGGAGCTGTTAAGCGGTAATGGAAGTCCTTAATTCGTATATAAACATTGTCCGGAATCATCATGGCTTTATGACCAAACCATGCCGTTCACGCATAGATACTTTTCCATCAATTAAAATAGGATAGGCATCATGAATAATTCTATCAAGTATGGCATCGGCAATTTGTGGATTACCAAGTTTTTCATGCCAACCTTCAGGGGAAAATTGTGAACAGAAGATCGTTGACGTCACTTGAAGCCTGCTTTCTACCAACTCAAGAATATAAGTGGATTGCTCAAGCGTTAAAGGGGTCAATAACCATTCATCTAAAATAAGTAAGTCCACTTTTTTATAACGATTTAATACTTTCCTGAAGCTTCCATCGGCTTCATTTTTGGCAATTGTTAGTTCATCTAATAGTTCAGGTAGCCGGATATAACGTACTTTATAACCTTGACGGCATGCTTCAATACCAAAGGCATTAGAAAGCCAGGTCTTCCCATTCCCTGAAGCACCCATGAGTATGATATTATGATGCTCTGCTAAATATGTCCCCATTCTAAGTTTTAGAATTAATTCTTTGTCTAATTGACGATCTGGATAATATTCAATGTCTTCAATTGCCGCCTGTCGGTTATGAAAATTTGCACTTTTAATCAAACGATCAAGCCGAGCTGATTTCTGACGAGCATATTCAGCATCGACAATTAAATTGAGCCGGTCATTAAATGGCATATCGTTGTAACTTTTATTATCTAATTGCTGTGATTCTATTGCTTCTACCATGCCGTTGAGGCGCATTTCATGTAGCTTGCGTTTCGTATCTTCATTCATCATTTAGTTTCCCTCCAAAATAACTCGCTCCTCGAGTAAACCCATAGTCTTTCGTTGTTTCCTCTGGTATGTCTCCATTCAATTTCATTTTTGCGTTTTTCTTCTTATTACTTGCTAATAGTGTTTCAACTGTACGAACAGTTGGAGTTGATGCTAACTTAAGAACTGCCTCACAAGCTGTTTCAAGCTCTTCTTTCGAGTATTTCTTTCCTTGATTTTTCAAGCGCATGGTAGCTTTTAACGCTTGTCTTTCAGCTTGCGCATAGTCAAAAATAAACGTGACCACTTTAGTGGTCGCTTCACCAATTGTATTCGCCCAGTCAATGACTGATTCTTTCGTGTGATCTATATAGAGTTTATGATTATCTGGCATATGGTCGCGATTAGTCGAAAATTGTCCGAATTTACCGTATAATCGCTTATGTGTGGCAATACGGCTGTCTTTATAAAAAACTTCTACTAAGTCTTTTGTAAGGCGAATATCAACTTTATTTTGGATGTACTCATAAGGGACTGAGTAAAACATGCTTTCAATCGAAACCATGTAATCTAATTGAACGGTTGCTGTTTTCCATGTTGCTAATCTAAATGGTGTAAGAGGAAGAGGTTTAAGCGCGAACTTTTCTTCTTCCTCAAATGCCGTTGTTCTATTTCCCAACTTATATTTTTTTGTAAAGGGCCGGTCATTGAATTCATCTAACTTCTTTTTTATATCTGCATTTAATTCATCAAGTGTAAAATACACCGAATTTCTTAAACTAGCGATTACCCATGTTGACAGGTTTCCAACATTTCCTTCAACACTCGCTTTATCTTTAGGTGTTCTAATACGAGCCGGAAGAATCACAGTCCCATAATGATCAGCCAATTCGCGATAAACTTCATTCAAAATAGCTGCACCATATTCAGTTTTGCTCACACCCGTTTTAAGATTATCCGGTACTAATAGTTCTGTTACACCGCCAAAATAATTATATGCGCGAATATGAACATTAATCCAATCGTCTTGTTTCATCGATAGTGTTGCTTCACAATAGGTATATTGTGTACACGGAAGTGTGGCAACGAAAAGATACGCTTTAACTTGGTTACCAGTATCTCTATCGACTAATTTAAGTGTTGCACCCGCCCAATCGACTTCCATGATTTCTCCTGGCTTACGTTTTATACGCATAGTGGCTTTGTATTTTCTTGCATACTCAGTGTAATACTGACAATAGGTTCGATAGGCATATGGAATTTTATCACTATTTCTGCACTCAAGCTCATATTCATGGTGAAGCAACGATAATGTAACGTTTGGTTTTGCGAGTTCTTTATAAATATATTCGAAGTCAGGTAACTCCCTTCCTTTAGATTCACGCATTTTTTCAGGAAACAGTAGACCCTCAAACCAGGAATCAGTCATTTCTTCAGTGAACGGTTCTTTAATTCCTTTTTCCATTGCTTTCTTAATGATTTCAGAGACCTTGGGTCGCGAATTACCTGTGTTTGCGGCAATACTACGCATACTAAACCCTTGTTCATTCAATTCCAAAATTTTTCGATATTGAAGCATAAAAAAACCTCCTGTATTTATTCTTCATGCACTTGCATGAAAGACTATTATACAGGAGGTTTTATATGCTAATTTAGATATTGGTCATGTTCTTCGCCGAGAGTGGTTAACTTCTTCGCACTGACTGGTCAATTCTTTCGCAGAGGTGGTCAATTTACAATGCCGCCTTCATTCTGTCTCAGTTTCTAATTATACGTTGAATTGCAAACTATGAATACCTTATGCTTCCTAGTATTTCGACACCAGATAAACTCTTTATCATTTAAAAACAACCCTCTATAACGTTGGTGGCCTAGATAGATATGCCGACATTATGAAAGGTTGTTTTATCTTATTTCACTGGCTCTTCTTTTTTGACTATTACCTTAAAATAATTCACGTGGGCCGGCTCGTAGTCTAAAACCGTCAACTCAAACGGCCCCACGGTTACTTGACTATCCGTTTTAATTGTTTTATCAAGATCCAAAATATAACCGGCTAATGTTGTAAATTGGGAAAACTCAAATTCTGGTAACTCAACTCGGAAGTATCGTTGAAAATCATCTAGAGTAATCTTGCCAGAAACAATATAACTGTTATCCGCTTGCTTCACAATTAGTGAACGATCCACATCCGTTTCATCACGAATATCCCCCACCAGCTCTTCAAGAATGTCTTCTATCGTAACCAAACCACTTGTCCCACCATATTCATCCTTAACAATTGCTAAATGCTTGCGTTCTTTTCTCATCAAAGTCAAAACCGCTTTAATTGGCATATTTTCAGCAATGACAATAACCTCTTCAACTAACTCACTTACAGGTACTTGTGCTTCTTTATAGGATTGACGAATCAAATTCGGTAAAGTGACATATCCCAACACCCTATCCTTTGAGCCTTCTACTACAGGATAACGTGTATGCCCTTGTTCTAGCGAGTTTTTAATCGCTTGTTGGACTGTTTCTGTAGCATCAAACACGGCCATTGAAGTTCGGTCAATTTGAATATCCTTTGCTAAAGTATCATCAAATTCGAACACATTTTCCAAATAATGATACTCTTCCTTAGTAATTTCTCCCTTTTGATACGAATTCATAGCAACCAAAGTCAATTCTTCTTGGCTTAACGTTTCTTCTCCTTCAGTGGCTAATTTGACACCTAAAATTTTCCCCAAACCTGCCGCTGAATGATTTAACAACCAGATAAAGGGAAACATTACCTTATAAAAATAGTGCAACGGTTTAACAATAGCCAAAACAACTTTTTCCGTATAAACAATACTATAACTTTTCGGCAAAAGCTCTCCAACAACTACATCAATATAGGTCACAATAACAAAGCCCATAGCCACTGAGATAGTCTTTATCAGTGCCTCACTAAGCGGCAACTGACCAATTAATGGTTCTAAAACAGCTGCTACGGATCCTTCCCCGACCCAACCAATAATTAATCCAGTCAATGTAATCCCCAATTGGCTTGCTGAAAGGTAAGCGTCTAAATGATGCGTTACCTGTAAAGCCAGACTGGCATTTTTCACGCCCTCATTCTTCAACTGCTCTAACCGAGAGGGACGAATTTTGACAAGTGCAAATTCACTCGCCACAAAAATTGCTGTCAAAACAATCATCAAAATCAGTATTATAAAATTCAGCCACATATATAACGCTCCTTTTTTCTTCATGGCTTATTATACTGTTTTCCGATGAAAATCCCCACTAAAAACCATTACATTTGGCTAGAGTCTTGAATAATCAATAAATTTGCTATTTATAATAAAGAAACGATCCTATTTTGCACGAAGTTACTTTTCTTCACTTAAAATAAGTTCAACTTGTTGTTAGATTAGCTATCTTAGACACCGCTATACAATTTTTAGTAAATTAAATAATATCTAGAACGAAGTGAGTCAAAACTAATAAGCAAAAATAGCGTAATTGAACTGGAGAATCATCCTTCTATATCTTTTAGTATGCTTTCTAAACATTTCTTCTCTTCAACTTTTATATCTGCTAATTCTACTAAAACTTCTTTAATGTACTCTCTTTTTATTTTTTTATGATTAACAGAATATATATTGTATTTTATTGTCATCTTTTTAATTTTCTCACATTTCACTACTAACTCTTCAATTCCTTGAATCGCTAAATCTAATGTATGCTTTTCTACTAATGATTGTTTCTTTATAAAATTTAAAGAGCGTAACAAACATTTTTTGTGTTCTAACAATTTATGTGCATTTCTTATATCATATTCTTCTAAATTTTGTTTATAGTAGTTTCTTAAATTAGTATAAACCTCATATCCAAAGCTAAAATCAGTTAAACCCTCATTTAAAATACTTCCATTTAAATATCTTTCTAACCTAGTACGGAAAAGCCTTACATCAAAATCAACTGTACACATTTCAGGTTTCATAAAAAATATGTCGGATAAAGTCTCATGAATTTCGTTTAGATATCTGAAGCCATTCTCAAATTGCTCAAATGATACTTCTGAGATTTCAATTAAGCCTGAAATTCCATATCCTAGCATGTAAAATGCTGATTTTTCAGTATCAAATCCGATTATTAAATTGTCATGAACCCATTGTTCTTTTTTATATGCAAAACGATTCGGTATAAAAAATTCATCTAGAAACAAGTATACATACACATCATTTGTTAAGGTATCGACAATTAAGGAGATAATATTTACTTTATTTAAATACTTTTTCAGAAAATTTCGTTGTATTTTTGTTTCTTCCAAATTTGGTACTACATATGGCCAACTATGATATCCTTTTAAATGACTTGTTTTAAGTGATACATTATTATGCATACATAAGTTAATATATTCCATTGCAATCCATCCCTCATAAGATGAATCTTGGTCAATTATATTATACCTAAATGATTCGTCATTATAACAAGAAACAATAGGCTGTGTTGAGATTGGTAATATCTTTCTCACGATTACTCTCCCCTAGTCATTAGCATACAACTCCGATTGCATGAAATACAAGCTACTATACAGTCCTTCCGCCTTAAGCAACTCCTCATGAGTACCCTTTTCAATGATTTCTCCATTGTTCAAACAGAATATATAATCACAAAACTTTGTACTGGCTAACCTATGAGAAATAAAAAAGGTCGTCTTGTTTTTTGTTAATAAATTAAATCTTGTATATAGTTCCATTTCTGCTTTTGGATCCATCGCTGCAGTTGGTTCATCTAAGATAATAATGGGTGCCTGTTTTAATTCTGCTCTAGACAATACAATCTTTTGCCCTTCTCCACCTGACGGCTCGAATCCTTTTTCATCAAAATTTTTATAGAGCGAGGTATCTAAACCATTTTCATATTTCTCAATGTCAAAACCATTATTTTTGAGTGTCTCACATATTAAGAAATCAGGTATCTTCCCTTTATTTTCAAAGACCAAATTGTCTCGAAGGCTAAAGGAAAATAGTTTAAAATCTTGAAATACAGTGGCAATTAATTGTGTAAATTCCTTATGATCAATTTTTTGTATATCGAGTCCATTCATCAATATTCTTCCCTTGGTTGGTTTATACAATCGACAAATCAACTTTATCAGCGTGGTTTTCCCTGCGCCGTTTTCGCCAACGATTGCAACTTTATCACCTGAATTAATTTTAAAATTTGCTTGTTTTAAAGAATAATTTGCTGCATTTGGATATTTGAACCAAACATCTTCAAACTTAATTTCAATTTTGTTAAACAGTTGAGGCCCCCTTATTGTTTCTTCAGTATTCATTTGTGGTATCTGCATGTAAGAAGATAAGGCTTCAAAATAACTTTCATACTGCCTGATTGTCGTTAGGCTTTCTAAAACTTGTTTTAGTAAATTGCTAAATGTATTAATCGAGGACATGTACATGGTAAAGTCCCCTATCGATATCTTTTTTGCCAGAAATTGAGCGATTAAAAAAACATAGGCCATACCGTCACGAAGAAAATTGGACAACAAGCCAATATTTTCCACCTTAACTGACTCATTCACTTGTTTTGTGTAAAATTCATTTCCTTCACTCAAATGCTTGTCTACCTTCTTAGTTAACCACGAAGATAAATCAAAGATCCTTATTTCTTTCGCATATTGAAAGGATTCGATAACATTAATTAGATAAGTTGTTCTTCGTTCTATGGGTGCTTTTTCCATATCCCATGCAACATATTTTTGTTTAGTTTTATTATCAAAATAACTAGTCACGATAGATAAAAGGATAAATATGCCTAGTAAATAAATATTTAATGTTGAAATAATTCCAATAATCCCTAAAAAGACCACTAGATTTCCTAAAATACCGGCAAAGTTATCAAACACAATACCAAATCCCTGACCGTTTCCATATAAAAATTTTGATGCTTTTTCTTTATGATCCAAAAATTCTGCACTTTCTATTTTTTCAAAATCAGCTGTCGCCATTTTTCTTGTCAGTTCAGATTGAAAAGATATAAATAAATGTGATTTCTGAATAAACGCGTGTTTCTTTAAAGCATTCGCTAGATAACCTCCTAAAAATTGATAGCCTAATAAAAGACTGACATATAAGAAAAGGTAGTCTACTCTTTGGAAATTAACCAATTCATCAATAATAAATTTTGGTAGAACAATTAATAACAACGGCAGGATTGATATAACCAATTGATACAAAAACGTATACAGAACATACTTTTTATTGTATAACCAACAATAGCTAATAAAGAATTTTATACTCTTAATTTTTCTTTCCTCCTCAGTAGAAATAATCACTTGAGATTATTTCATCAGAAATTTTTAAAGGCACACGTAAAAAACCCATGTTTTCTTCTTTATAGCTGCTCAGCTTTATAATTTTGTGGTTTTCTGGATAGATTAATACTTTATACTCATCACCTATATAACTACATGGCGGGGAGGAATATGATTTTATTTGAAAAAACAAATGATCAAATCCTTTACTTGCTTGGATTCTTCCAAAAAATCGCGAAAAGTAATTCAAGTCAATTGTTTCATAACAGATACTAGTTAAGTACTTATTTTTTATAAAACTTCTTTTTTCTCCAGTTTCAATAAGCTTTGCTCCATAATTTTTTGTAAATGGCAAAAAATCAAACACATAATATTTTTTTTTATGATAAATATAGTTAAAAACATGACCTGTACCGTTAGGTCTAAATAAACTTAACATGCCAACCTCGTCAAATTTATTTTTCAGTTCAAAACAAGCCCATCCCGCAGTTGAAGAACAACACCCTGAGTTAGATAAAAATGCTATATCTCCTGTTCTATGAAACTCCCAATTCAATCCTGAATCATTTATATATAAGGTATCATCAAATTCTTTAAAGTTTATGCTTTGGAAAAATAATAATGAGTCTAATAGAGTAACTCTATTATTCCCAGTTGTTACTTTTCCCAACGTATTAAACGGAACCCAGTATAACTCCTCAGATAGTTTCGTTTTAAAGTTTGCGTCATTCACTAAATTTATTATTCTAACCACCTTGACTTTCTATTAAATCATGAAAAATATGCTTCTATAGTTTCTATAATTTTACTTTCAGTTTGCTTATTTCCCACTTCGACAACTACACAACTAAATATAGACTCTAACTCTTGTATCCTATTTTCTATTTCAATCAAAGATGCTTTTATTTTTTTATCATTAATAATACCCCAACCATCTTTGAATAAGAACGGGTACAGTCCAAGAGTAATAACTTTACAGTCGATTAAATTCTCAATACTATGAATCGTTCTAGATATATATTCATTAGTATCATCAAAATTGATTGTTAATATAATCGCATCGGGATTTGTTCCTATTAAAAAACTCAATTGAGCTAACGGAATTTGGCCAACATTAAATACTTCTTGTGGGATTGTTCCAGATTGTGATCCAACAATAATAATATCATTGCTCTTACTATCAATTAAACTTAATAAATAATTAGATTCTTCAACAATTTGATAAGGAGTTAAATTTTCGATTCCTAAATACCCAAATGGGTATGTATAATCAAAGTCAAATAAAAATGAAGTTGGCTCGGTCCCCAAGCTTCCAACATTATATCCTTTTCTTTCTAATATATTTTTTATCTGTAATTGCAAGGTAAACTTGCCTTGACTTCTGCTTGTTCCGAAAACACCTAATATCGGTGTTTTAAAGATAAATAGCTTCCCAAATTTTTCACCTTTAAAGGTTGATAATTTATCAGCTGAAAATAAAGTCAATCCTTTTTTATCAAATCCCTCCTGAAAATCCTTTATATGCAATGAATCAAAACAAAAGACACTAACATTATTCTCCAAACATTTAATTAATAATTCTTCTTTTAAGTTAATATTTGAAATATTAGAAATTTCTTCCAAATGACCTATCACTAATAAATCAATAGCACCGTAATTAATTTCCTTGTAGGATTTTATTTCTGTCTCAACGGAACTATCATAAAACGATGTAACTTTTTTCCCGAGATTTCCAGAAAATTTAAAGTCATAAAAGCCTGAAACATTAAATTTCAGCTGATTCGAAAAGTTGAATACTGAATTAATCTCTTTATTAAATGGTACAAAACTTACATTTTCAACACTCTTATCTATCGCTATTTCTTGAATCTCATCAAAATTATATACAAATTTAGCTATTTTCTTTAGCTCATTAAGAATAGAATTTCTATCCATTCCGTAATAGTTATTCACAACATATGCTGTTACATATGCACAAGCAAACGATGAACCTTGATTCAAGGTAAATTCTGGATTATACCACGGAACCCTTTGAAGTCCACCTTTTGCTTTTACATTTATAATACTGTTTTCAACTATTACAAAATCATTCTTTTTTAAACAACGATAGGATGAATCTACACCGATAACTTGTTCAAATGCAGCAGGATATGACACCGCACCAGCATTATCAAATGCCGATATTATAATGAAATCTTTTGAAACTAGTTTTATTATTTCTTGTAATTCAGAATCAAAAAGTATAGTACCTACACTACAATTGATTACACCTGATATATATCTTTCATGTATAAATATCAGACTTCTCTTTAATAGATTCAACATTTTCTCTTCATCACTTGAGTAAATATCAAAAAACGTGAGTTTCACTTCACTATCCTCTATATTCTTTGATAAAATACCACCAATTGCTGTACCGTGTGGGTTAGTAATCATTTTATCGTAACCTTTTTCCCACTTATGACCTTTTTCGTCAACTCTATATAAATCTAAATCTCTATTATCAAAATACTGATGCGTTGGATCAGGATAGCTATCTATAATAAATACATTCTTCATTTATCTCTAACTCATCTCCCAAAATAAAGCAGGTGAATAAAAACTCATTCACCTACTTATTTAATTTACCAGTTTAATCCACAACTTAAACCACATAAGCTTCCATTACCTTCTCCATAAAAACTAATCCAGTTTTTATTTTGTTTGATTTGTTTCTTTTTTAGTAGCTCCTTCTTCAACTGTACTCTTCCTTTCCTACCAATTTAATCCGCATCCCAAACCGCAGTTATGTCCACCTGACTCACCATAAAATTGTATCCAGTTTTGTTGATATTTTTTTATCTTTTTTTTCATTAGCTCTTTTTTCATTTTTCCCTCTCCTACCAACCTAAACCGCACATAAAGCCGCACACTGTTCCATTACTTGCTTCTCCATAGAATTGTATCCAATTTAATTCATTTTTTCTTTTTGCTTTCTTTAACTTCATCTTTTTCTCCTTTTCCTTACCAGTTTAAACCACAGCTAATTCCACAAAAATCACCATTCGACTCACCATAAAAGCGCATCCAATTTAGTTTACATCTTCTTTTTCTTTTCATTAATTTCATAAGTACCTCCTTATTACCAGTTCAAACCACACCCTATACCGCATCCTATACCGCTTGCTTCTCCATAAAAACCAATCCAGTTGCTTTTTTGCTTAGTACTTTTCCTTTTTTTTAATCTCATGTCCGTCACCTCCTTAATTTATTTTCAAACAATTCATTTTGATATCATGTGGATAACTTTTCTTCATCATCAAATTTTATTTTCCGAATCAGATCAACAATATCTTGAAAGCTTTCTAGCAAGTCAATATTTAAATATCTATCTTCTATCTCAATATTGAAATTTTCTTCAATTTCAACTACTAATGAGATAAAAGATAATGAATCATCAATATAATCACTTAACCTAAACCCTTCTTCTTTCTCAATAAATATCCCCAAATTCTCGAAACATTGCTTCAATTGTTCATTCATAAAAAAACCTACTTTCTATGCTAACGAATATATTTAAAATGGTTCTGAGAATCTAGTAATGTCATCACATGCCGTAAAGAGTTCATTTCGTACCCGCATTTTCCTTCATCAGAAAGTAACCATCCTTTTGCTGCACAAGTTCTTTCGAAGCAAGATAAAGAAAACGGACATTCCATACAGTTAGAATTTATACCATCTCTTCTACCAATAACCCATTTTGATACCTTTTTTTCATCAATATACATTTTTCCGTCTTCAAACAATTTACCTATTTGATTGTCTTCGGAGTTAAACAACATTGTACATTTATATATTGTTCCTTCACTACCAACAATCAAATAGTTTTTTCTAGAGGAATCACACATACCATTTATCAACATATTTTTATATTCATCAATATTAAGGGGATATTTTTTTATTCCGTTTAAAATAGGTAAATAAATATCATCAAAAGCACTTACTAATTCTTTATTTACATCTTTTACTACTTCTCCTCCCCAATCACCTACTGGTCTAAAAATAAAAGAAAATCTTTTATCGCTATAAAATCTTTCGTGCATGAATTTTATATATTTATCGATATTCTTTAAGTTCTCTTTTGTCAAATTACACCTAATGATAATTCTGAAGGCTCCTGTCTTTAAATTATCTCTGATACTTTCTAAGTTACTTATTATCTCTCCAAAACTTTCTCTTCCTGAAGCTAGCCTTCGATATTTATTATGGTCTTCAGCGACTCCATCAATTGTAATAGTATACTGTCTCAGCCCGACAGACAGTAATTTCTTAAAGTTATTTTCATTCAATAAATAACCGTTTGTAGTGATCCCAGAAGAGAAGGGTCTCTTCGATTGTATACATATTTTTTTAATCTCTTCAGATAAGTATAGTATCTTTTTAATGCCTAATAATGGTTCTCCACCAAACCAAGATATTTGAACAGCGGTATAATTTTTAATATTTTTTCGTAACCATATAATTAATGATTCTGCTACTTCATCATCTAAATTTCCTCTTTTAAAATCTTCATAACAGTATGAGCACCTAAAATTGCATTGCTCAGAAGATAATATCGTTAGTCTTAAAGTAGCGTCCATGATATGTTCTTGATATTTATATTGGATATATGATTCTTCATTTTTATTTGATTTAACTAATATTCCATAACTAAGCAAGTCTTCCATTAATTTTTTATGCTTGTCACTTTCGTTATAGTTAGCAAATAACTCCTGATTGATTTTAATAAATGTATTCTTTTCCGAGTTATAGATTAATAAATTTTCTCCGCTTTTTACAATATTATTAAACTTTGAATACTTTAGTTTCTCCACTTTTATTCATCTCTCCCTTTGCTCATTCATTCACTATTGATTGCAGTATAAACCCACAAAGTCACTTTGTAAACGTTTTCTTTCTTTAGAACAATATTTTTTTTATTTCCCCTGAATTATTCATACTTTTAAAAAAATAACGAAGAAAACCTTAAAACCAAATTTTAGAGAACTTGGCACCTAATTTTGAATCTATTCAGAAGAAAAATTGGATTCGAAACTTAATTCTGCCTTCATTTCTTGGGTTTCACTTAAAAAAGGGCACACTAGCCCCTTGGTAGCACTAAAAAATTTTTTTAAGGTCTATGTCAGTTTTTTGTAGGATAAAGCTGTAAGCCTTGTATTTTTTCAAGAACCTGCCAATAAAACACATCAAATACATTCGTGCTAGAAAGTTGAATAAACGTTCGCCTTGCATGAGAGACCACACGAGCTGCGATATGAAATAGACGGAAACGAATCGTACAGATGCTAAGCTTCTTTTGAGTTTCAGGAAAGACCAGTTGTTTCATACACTGCATTAAATTGTAAGCAACACTGCTTAAAAGCATCCGAAATGCATTCGCTGTAAACGATGTACTGTCCGTTTTATCGAAGAAAAAACCGTTTTTGATTTCTTTGATTAAATTTTCCATGGCACCACGGTTTTGATACATGGGGAAAATTTGTTTTGGAGATAACTCTATTAGATTGGTTACGAGAAATGCATGAGAAAACAGAAATTCTCCAGCGTTTCGAGTCGATTTGATCACCACGCGATAGGGATGTACCCAAGTATTCGGGCAATAGTTCTCTAACGTAAACCACTGGACTTCTTCTTTGGTGAAATCAGTCTCATCACTGTATAAGACAAGTTGTTCAGCGATTTTTTGCAGTTTTCGATTGGCTTTTAGTCGAATGATGAATTTGGCATGGTGTGTTTCACAAACTTGATAGACTTCAGGTTTGGCAAATCCACTGTCTCCTCGAACAATCAGTTCTAACTCCTTTTCCTGATAACGCTGAAGGATAGGCGCTAGAAAATCTTCGGCACCTTTTGAAGTATAGTCGCACCCTGCACGCAATTCAGCACCTAATAATGCGCCAGAAATGAGGTCAAAAGCTAATAGAGGATGATAGCCAGTGGTTTTATAATGGCCATTGTAAGTTGATTCTTCTTGTTTTCCATAAGTATCACAGTGCGTAGAATCGATGTCCAAAATCATTTGTCTTTGATTCGTTTGCTCGATTAAAAACGCACCGAGAGTTTGTGCTAAATGGTGTACGCCAGGCAGTTCTTCTTGACTGACCCCATTGATAAAACGAGATAACGTTGGCTGAGAGGCACAAAGCTTATCCAGTGCAAGTTGAAAAACAGGATCCTCTTTTAATGTGTTAGCCGCTTCATCTTTCTGATATCCGGCAATCAGTTGAAGGACCAATTGCGTAAATTGGTTCTTTAGCTGATGGGTACAATATTTCCTATTGTCTTGAAAAGCGACTGTTTCTTGTAAAAAATGGTCAAATTGGATTTTTTTCATAAATTCTTTCACAAGTAAAATGCCGCCATCTGAGGAAAGCCGACCACCATCGTTAGAAATTTCCAGTTTGGGATTGAATAAAAGGGATTGTTGTTGTAATGTAGACATGAAGAGCACACTCCTTGTTTTTGTTGGTTTTTGTCAACTTTACAATAACATAAAGTGTGCTCTTTTTGTGCACCTATTGGGTGAAATGAAAGAAATCTCAAACCCTTTGAGGTTCTTAGAGTCTTGAAACTTTCTAATGATTTTATGAATAATTCAGGTTTCCTCCTAAAAATAAAATCACAAAATTCGCTAAGTACATTTTTGTAATGATTAACGTTATTAATCATCTGTATAAAGTGAGCAATTCTCTTTTTCTGACGCAATCTGCCATTTAATATAATGAAGTTAAAGATTCCAAAAATAGTTCCAGCACTTGACAAGTAAACCTTTTTCATTTGAGAAGAGGATAGAATTTGAACAAGCTTTAACCTCCGTAATAACAATTAACTATACTGTCAAAAATTTCAATGAGCTACTAGGAATAAACACAAAAGAGAGTCACATAAAATAACCTGTTGAGCATACAACAAGCACCATACAACATAAAAATATTTTTATAAAAATGAACTTACTGGCATGGAAGCTAAGAAGTAGAAAAAATTAATTCAGCTTATCTTCCTCTTGATTTCTTGATTTCAAAATAAGAAATTTGGATTTTCTCAATCAAAGATTTTAATTCTTGCTGATTTCCTCCTAAATAATTATATCTAAATAGGGAGACCAAGAAGCTACTAAAGGATATTAAGGGAAAATTATATAAATCAACTGCCTTCGAGGCTGGAACATAACTTGTGGAGTTATGTCCCAGCCCCTCTTTATCCGAATAAACGGTGGGTACAGAAGCAACTCCATCTGCACTGCGCAAAAAGACTCCGATCTCATCAATCTCTAAAGGTGAGACACCTTAAGAATTGAAGGACGTTGTTCCGCTCTCAACAACTTCTACGCATGAGACATGCTAGAGTTGAAGGTTCTTATTGCTGTAAAACACAACGAAGTATGAGTTGATGTTGCACAGTACCTAATCGGTGCTGTAAAACACAACGAGGTATGAGTTGATGTTGCACAGTACCTTCCCGGTTCTCGGAATGAAACACTTCTGTTCCAACCTCCAATTTTTCCATAGATATTTACAAAACAAATAGACCACACAACATCCCCCTCATCTTGACGGTTCTGCTGTGCAGTCTCTATTCACTTTGTTTTAGAAATTATTCGATTAGCTGGGGCTGATTTTACAGATATGCCTATTCCAACTATGCCTTTGTTCTTTCCTTTAACCAAGTCTTTCTTGTTTCTCCAATGATTAGTGGGATAGTTTCATATTTTACATCACTATACTCTAACCCAAACCAGCTTTCTGGACTAGTTGCATGGCGTTTGATTGCCAATTTGGCTTGCATCATTTGACGATCAAATCGGGCAAGCGTCGTTACATTTGACAATTCTTCTTTTATCAAAACAAATTGAAAATCACCTACTTCACGCCCTGGTGTAATCGTATAACTTTGTGGTTGTTTAGGTAGGCGACCACTCTTCATCAAATCATGAATAATTTGGCGAATATAGACATTCACATCTTGTTGGATGCGAAATCCTAAAAATAGTTTCACTTGAATAATAAAGTCTGTGTCCATCATATTGACTTCATATTCTTGTGTGAATGGTTCATCAGTGACTTCAACATTCACGAACCAATAAGCCATTGCTCGTTTTGGGCGTTTATCCAGAATGGAATACATAAACTGGCGGCCAATTCGGTCATTATCCAAATTAGGAACCATAAATACGACATTCGTTTGGTACATTGGTATGCGTGAATCCTTTCGCAACATTTCAATTTGCGGGATATATTCTGAAAAACAAACCTCATCCGCTGCGTTTTCTTGGATTATATTTCCTCTTTCCCAAATGGTCATAACCGCCAAAATAAGTAAAGCGATCCCTACCGCAACAAACCCACCATGGAAGAATTTGACCACACTTGAGATGAAGAAAATGACTTCAACAACGCCAAAAAATAATGTAATGATATGGGCAAAGATATGGGAAGTTCCTTTTTGTATTAAATAAAAATACAATAATGTCGTGGTCATTAACATTGTCACTGTAATTGATAGACCATAAGCTGCTTCCATATGTGTGGATGTTCTAAAGGTAATAACGATTAAAGAACAAGCGAGCCATAAGATTAAGTTTACAGCTGGGATGTACATTTGACCGATACTATTTCCTGGATAAATAATTTTTAATCTTGGTAATAATTTTAATTTGATTGCTTCAGAAACTAAGGTAAAGGAGCCTGAAATCAAGGCTTGTGACGCAATCACCGCGGCAATCGTAGCAAACCCAACACCGATAACCATCATTTCTCTTGGCATCATTTGAAAGAATGGGTTCAGGTTCTCAATTTCACCGACTGTTGGATCCTTATAGATATCTAACAACCAAGCCGCTTGACCAAAATAGTTTAAAACCAAACAAACTTTGATATACGGCCAACTCATACGAATATTCTGTTTTCCGACGTGTCCCAAGTCAGAATACAAGGCCTCTGCCCCAGTGGTTGCTAAAAAGATGTTCCCTAATATAAACAGCCCTAATTTGTTATCCGGACTAAGCAATAATTGTATTGCATAATAAGGATTTAACGCACGAATCACTGATAAATCATGACTAAAATTAATGATACCCATCACACCTAAAAAGGTGAACCATAAAAACATGATCGGTCCGAATGCTTTTCCAACCATCTCTGTTCCAAATCGTTGAACAGCAAATAATCCGAGAATAATCACTAAGGTTATCACCACAATAATCTGTTGGTCACTTCCAAACTGATTATAAAATGCTGGAATTCCTCTCAAACCTTCAATCGCTGTGGTCACGGTCACAGCAGGTGTTAACACGCCATCTGCCAACAACGCTGCTCCACCAACCATCGCTGGAATGATTAAATACTTGCTTCCTTTACGCACCAATGTGTAGAGAGAAAAAATTCCTCCTTCCCCATGGTTATCTGCATTTAATGCAATCATGACATATTTGATCGTTGTGAGTAACGTCAATGTCCAAAAGATTAATGAGACTGCTCCAATCACAAAGTCGGGGTTCAAACTCTTTAGTCCCCCGTTATCCCCAACAATTGCTTTCATAACATACAGCGGACTCGTTCCGATATCCCCGTAGACAACCCCCATTGCCACCATAATTCCTGCAGCTGACAGTTTTGTTGCTGTATGTTTCTTTTGTTCAGACACTTTCCTTATCCTCCTCAACACCCTACACATTTTTCCTTTTACCTAATTGTAAGATGCGTATTATCGACTATGAAGCCATAGTCACAATTTGTGTAAAATCGGTCACTTATCCAATAGAAACCTATTTTAAAGCTCTACCTATATATAAAAAAAGACCACAAGCGACGGCCCTTAAGCCAAACACTTAGGTCTTGCAATGGAAATTTTAGACCAGTGAATTTTTCACTTGCTGTTGACCTAAAATCATAGTTAACTATGTGCTACTCCCCTAAATATGTACATCATTATGTCCTTTAATTCTGCTGCTGTCAAACAATTTCCATTAAATTAAAAATTTCTATCAAAAAATACTTGTTTATTGATTTTTATTTTCGAAAGAACCCCCTATACTCGGCATTTCGGCGTATTTAGAGACATTTAGCCCTTTGTACTTTTTCCTTTGTAAAAACGATTGTCATTTTATCTTTTGATAAATTTGACTAATCGACCACAAAAAAAATAAGTCGGACACTCCGAAATTTATCACTCAAATTTCAGAGATACCAACTTATTTATTCGTCTACCTATTTATATAGGAACAGTCACTTTCAAATTAGCTAACTTTACTATTCTTCTGAGAAGCTTTTGTCAATGATTAATCCAGACTTGATATCATAGTTTACTGCAATATAAGCTAGATCATAGTCATACTCGTCATCGTCGTTTTGAGAGGTATCCCAACTCGCTTCGATGGTATCCCCATCATTATAAGTGGAGACCGGAGCACCCACGACTTTGACTAAATCTTCATATTTTGTCCCATTTGCATAAATTTCCTTGTCTGTTTTCAAATCATATTCTAAATCTGCTACTTGGATACTGTCAAAGATTTCTTGTGTCCATTTTCCGATATCTGAAATCTCAATATCACTATAGGCATAGTCATCATAATCTTCAAAATCATCATAAGGAGCCATGTAGCTGGAATGATAGCCACCGACATAACCACTACGAAATTCTTCGAAAAAGTAAGCCGAAAAACCAATTATTACAGGAATCACAAGAAGCATGAATAATCCAAGGACAAGACTAATCACAAATTTAGCAATCCCCGCTATATTCCAACTTTTTTGAACTCGGTTAAACTCTTCAACTGAATGATAGTCACCACTCTGCCACGCCCACTCGTTTCCTTTTGCGCCACAAATGAAGACCCAGACAAGGTTGAAGACAGGAATTAGACAAAGTAATGGTAAGTAGGTCTTATTGCCAATTCCCCAAAAGATATTAAACGCAAAAGCTCCCCAGTTCCACCTCTTAATTTCATAAGGAATCTCCCCGTTAGAATAGTTTTGCTGATAATTTCCGTAGCCACCACCTTCAGTTTCATAAGGTGGACGATTCATTTCTTCGACGGTCGGTTGAACACTTGGTTCCTCCCAGTTCATATTGTTCGCATCAGAACGGTAGTTAATTCCCGCTGTTTGTTGAACAAATTCCTCATTATCTAAATGATGATTCAACAGCTCGTCTACCGCCCCCGTGGTCACCTCTTTAGAAGAGCCTGCCGCTTTATCCTCAGTCTTCACTGCCTGCCCCTCAGATTGACTGGTCGGTTCGGCTACCTTCTCTTCAATAGATATTGACTCTTGAATTGTTTCTTCTGGTACCTCTGTTTGTTCCACCTCAGAAATCACTTTGTTTGTCAAATTTATAGAAGTATCTGCAACAGTTGGCTCTATTTGATTACGCCAACGGTCAATTTTTTCTGCAGTATTGATTTCTATTTCTTTACGCAATCCTTCATTTACATATGTAGTATCTTGTTTATTTTTAATTGGTGTTTCGGATATATCGTTCTCTGTATTTTTTTTATCTGTCTCAAGGTTATGATCCGACATGTTGTCCTCCTTTTTTACACGCTACTAGTTTAATCATAGCAAACAAGTTCGCATTTGTAAAAATGAAATTTAGCCACAGACAAATAACTTATGATATGTGGCTAAATAAAAAAATTCTCTTTCGAAAAACGGATAAATCATTCCTTTAGGGCTTTTAATTCCAATAACGTCACTGCATTGGTATCTAATGTCAGATAAACCGTGAATTGTTCATGAATCGTTGTATCAAAGACCTTCATTTTTGGTCGTGTCATCGTTCGTGTGTATTCTTGTATCTCATAATCAATGATTTTTGTCTCTTGAAATTCATTATACGTATAAAACAAGGCCCCACTATTTCGATTAAGCTCCAATTGTTTTATTTGATATTGTCCAGATATTTGCTGAATCGTCACATCCAAACGTAACCCTTGGCTTTTTAAGAATGCTTCTTCAGATGATAAATGAGGATCAAAATAATTCGCATTCCAAACAAGTAACTGATAATCCTTGCCAGACTGTGTTAATAAATAAGAATCCCCCTGTGCCACAATCATCCCTTTCATTCGTTGGACAAAAGACAAGCAAAAATAAGATGGACGCCGACTACTATAAAAATGAAACAGCTCCAATCCCTCACTTTTTGTCGGCGAAAGGTGTCTATTTTTTTCAAGCTGCTCAATATTCAACCAGAAACCAACCCCTTCAACCGATTCTTCTAATTGAAGTAAGTCTTGTAAAACTAACGCCCCCCGAAAGAATAGCCCATTCATATTAATCGTTGTTCCAGTAAGTGTATTCCACTCCGCCAAATAAATAGGAACCGACAGATGGTGTTCTTTGACTAACGAATGAATAAACAATGTTTTTTGTTGAACATATTGATGATACTCTTTCAAATCAAGTGTTTTTCTCCCTTCTTCTTGAAAAATGAAGTTGGGCTCGACTGTATACGTCAGAAAATCAAGTTGGTTTTGAAGCCCTCGAGTGAGTTCAAAAAAACCCTGTCTAGCTTCTTGCTCGGTGTATGGATCCAATAATAGAAATTCAAGGCCGACCTTTATAAAAGGTGACAGCTCTTTAAAGACTGATCGTACTTCACTATATAAAGAATTCGATAGCTTACTCGACCGCTTCGTCAGTTGAATATTAATCGACCAGCGTTTCATTTCTTCTTCCCCAAAACGATTTTGAAGATCATTAAAAAAGGTCTGATATAAACGAACCGACTGTTCAAGCTCTTTAGTAGAGCCAACTATTTGAAGGGTAAAAAGTACTTGTAGATTCTCTCGTCTGATAAAATCCACTGCTGTCTCTAACTCAGAAAATGGTGGATAAGCGTTCATGTGCGCTTTTTGAGAAACAGAGTACAGAGGAGAAATAGCTGCAAATAAATTATAAAAACTGACGTGTGTAATCATCTCTTGGCTCTTAAGCTGTCGAATCTCCTCTTGAATTTTCCTTTCATTTAAAGTTGTCAGACTCCCCACATGAATAAAAATGGCCAACTTTTTTTGGGGTTTTCTTTCAATTGATGGTTCAATCAACAATCGTTTTCTTCTAACAGTCAGGTTTTGTGAGACCGTTTCTTCATGAGTCGCTTGAATAAATCCATATAAAATGACAACTAGTTCATTTTGATCGACTTTTTGAACCCACTCTGACTGGTCCTGTATTTGTTTCTTTTCTTGTTCGCCCTTATACCTTTTCCGATAGTCTGTTGGCGACACCTCCAGAATTCTCTTAAACTGCTCGCGATAAATCTTGCCACTATTAAAGCCGTTTTCTTGAGCTACCTGTTCAATGCTCTTTTGTGAGTAACAGATATCAGACAAGCTGTGGCGTACCTGAAGCTTTTTAACAAATTCAGAAAAATATTCGCCTGTCTCTTTTTTAAAATACTTAGATAACGTTGATTCGGACAGATAAAAATTATCAGAAACCTCCTTCAATGTGATTCCCGACCGATAGTGATTTTCAATATATTCCAAAATTTGTTGTAGTTTTTGGTTTTCTAACCCAATAGCTGCCTGCCTTTGTCCTTTTTGAAAGTACCGAATGATTTGTAACAGGATTTGTGTAACACCCACTGTAGACTGAATTTTCTTTTCATCCGTCTCACTAAACTCATTCAGACAAATTTCTGCCAACCGTTTTCGAAGGATATTCATTTCTTCTTTTTTCCCTTGCTCACTCAATCTTGGGTGGCATTCAAACAAGGTTGTATAAAACTTTGGAAATTGAGACGTAAAATACAAGTTGTCAATTGCTAAAAAAACCAGCAAGCTTTGCGAATGACTCGTGGCCTTTATAATAAAAAAACGATTCATATTCAGCAGATAGATATCCCCAGCAGCTAGATGATAGGCTTCTCCTTCATCTTCGAGGACGATAGCTCCCTTTAAAACCATTAGTAACGTTACCTCTTTTGCAAAAAATTGTTCTTCTTTTCTGACTTCCTTGTAAGAAATTCCGCCCAAACTGTTACTCTCCATGACACTCACTCTCCTTCTTATTCTCATTCTATCACGCTTAAGGAAAATAATGTTCTTTTTACAAACCATTATTTTCCAAATTTAATAAACAAAAAAAGATTGACACTTTTACGAAAATAAACGCATTGTCCAATACCCATTCAGAGGTACAATAAGAGAGAAAGAAGGAGGAAAGGAAAATGACAACTTTACAAGAAAAACTATTTCAAAAAGTAACTGAAAAAGAAGAAAAAATGATTGCCATCCGTCGCTATCTCCACGAGAATCCTGAGTTATCCTTTCATGAAACAAAAACTGCGGCCTATATTGAAGACTTCTATAAAGGCAAGGATTGTTTGGTTAAGACAAAGATTGGTGGCGGAAATGGGCTTACTGTCGATATCATCGGCAAACAAACAAAACCGCACCTAGCTATTCGTGCCGATTTTGATGCTTTACCTATTCAAGAGGACACAGGGCTCCCTTTTGCCTCAAAAACACCAGGTGTTATGCATGCTTGTGGTCATGATGGCCATACAGCTTACATGATGATTTTGGCCGAATCACTCATTGAATTAAAGGATGAACTACCTGGAAGCATTCGAATTCTTCATCAACCCGCTGAAGAAGTTCCACCAGGTGGCGCAAAAACAATGATTGAAGGAGGTTGTCTTGAAGGAATTGATCATGTCCTTGGTATTCATGTAATCAGTACGATGGATACAGGAAATATTTACTATCATGCAGGTCCGATACACACCGGACGAGCAACCTTTAAAGCTGTTTTACATGGCAAAGGTGGTCATGGCTCGACACCTCAAGAAGCCAACGATGCGATTGTAGCGGCCGCCCAATTTGTCAGCTCTGTCCAAACGATTGTCAGCCGAAGAATCAATCCTTTTGATACAGCAACTGTCACGATTGGTTCCTTTGATGGAAGAGGTTCCGCAAATGTCATCAAAGAAACGGTGACTTTAGAAGGTGATGTTCGCCTAATGCGAGAAGAACTTCGTCCAGTGATTGAAAAAGAATTTCGGCAACTGTTACATGGCATCTGCGAAGCATTCGGACTCACCTATGAACTGGATTATCAAAATGATTACCCAGTGTGTGTGAACGACCAAAAGCTGACTGAACTAGTCAAAGAAGCCGTTATAAACGCAAATATCCCAGAAGTTTCTCACGTAGAGGATTGTGGACCACAAACTCCTTCAGAAGACTTCGCCTATTATGCGCTCGAACGCCCAAGCTGTTTCTTTTTTGTTGGTGCTCACAAAGAAGGGACACCTGCCTACCCCCATCATAACCCTAAATTTTATCTGGACGAGGATTGTTTACTCATCGCTGCTAAAGCTATGGCAAGTGTTAGTTTGTTTTATCTAACAAAAGGAGCTGAATAATGAAAACTTCCGTGATAACTCATGTAGAATATAAAGGCACAAATAAGTTGCTAATAGGGATTGTATTTAGCGTGTTGACCTATTGGCTGTTCGCTCAGTCGCTATTAAATATTGCTCCTGTCGTTCAACAAAATTTAGGCATTTCTTCAGGAATTCTAAATATTGGTGTCTCAATTACTGGTTTGTTTTCCGGAATTTTTATTGTCGTAGCTGGTGGCCTTGCGGATAAATTAGGCCGAATGAAACTAACCTATATTGGTTTGTTACTTAGTATCGTCGGTTCAGCCTTTTTGGTTCTCGCAAACGGTCCCGTGTTATTCATTGCAGGTCGAATACTACAAGGGCTCTCAGCAGCCTGCATTATGCCTGCTACAATGGCTTTAGTGAAGGCTTACTATACAGGAAAAAATCGCCAACGTGCCTTGAGTTATTGGTCAATTGGCTCTTGGGGCGGTTCAGGTCTATGCTCATTTTTTGGTGGAGCGATTGCTAGCTATTTTGGCTGGCGATATGTCTTTATCTTTTCGATTATGCTTTCTTTGATTAGCGCGCTTTTACTCTTAGGAACCCCCGAAAGTAAGGTCGTTCAAGAAAAAAAGGGACCCTTTGACTCATTGGGACTTGCCTTGTTTATTCTCTCGATGGTTGCATTAAATATTGTTGTCTCAAAAGGCTCTGAATTCGGTTGGTTAAGCCCTCTTGTTCTTGGCTTACTTCTTGTTGTTGTTTTGGGGATTATCTTATTCTATCGTGTTGAAAAAAAGGGGCAGAACAGCTTTATTGATCTCTCACTATTTGAGAATCGTGGTTATCTAGGGGCAACTATTTCTAATTTCTTATTAAATGCTGTTGCGGGTACATTACTAGTGATTAATTCCTATGTTCAGCAAGGACGCGGCTTAAGCGCGGCAACAACAGGCAGCCTTTCCATTGGTTATCTTGTGTTAGTTTTGTTGACGATACGGATTGGTGAAAAAGTCTTGCAAAAAGTCGGGCCAAGAAAACCCATGATTTTAGGCACCTTATTTTCTGGTATTGGTGTACTGTTTATGTCGTTAACTATGTTCACAGGTCTTGCTTATTTTGTGCTCGTCTTTATCGGTTATAGTTTTTTCGGCATGGGTCTTGGTATGTACGCCACACCTTCAACCGACACAGCGATTTCTAGTGTTCCTAATGAAAAAGCAGGTGTTGCTTCCGGGCTTTACAAAATGGCTAGCTCTTTAGGAGGCGCATTAGGTGTCGCACTATCCGCCGCCGTGTATAATGGTTTTAGTACTGCTGGATCGTATACTTTAGGCGCTAACCTAGGTCTACTGACAAATATAATCTTTTGTTTACTTGCTATCTTGTCGATTGTTTTTATCATTCCAAAAGAAAAAAATAAATAATGAATGGAGAATTTTTATGAATAATCAAGAAGCATTACAGTTATTAAAAGAGGTTGTTAAAATTCAAAGTGTTTTAAAGGATGAAAAACTGGTGGCCGATTTACTTCAAAAAACTTTGGAGGCGCATGAAATTCCTTGTCAACAGATTGAATATAGTCCTGGAAGAAACCAATTAGTTGCGACACTTTCAGGAGGGGAGGGTCCTGTTCTCGGTTTTTCAGGCCATATGGATGTTGTTCCGGTCGGCGAAATCCCATGGGAGGATGATCCCTTCGCAGCAATTGAAAAAGAGGGGCGGCTCTATGGTCGAGGCACCTGTGATATGAAATCTGGCTTAGTCGCAGCCGTCGTTGCTATGATTCGATTGAAAGAGGCCAAGACTCCTATCAATGGCACAATCAAGTTATTAGCAACAGTCGGTGAAGAAACGAGCGCAATCGGCTCAGGACAATTAGTCGATTTGGGTTATGCTGACAACTTAGACGCTCTAGTAATCGGTGAACCAACAGATATGGCAGTCGGTGTCGCTCATAAAGGCGCTTTATGGCCTAGAATCACGACGTATGGAAAAACAGCACATGGTTCTATGCCAAGTTTAGGCGTGAATGCGATAGATCATATGTTGTTCGTTCTTGAAGCGTTCCGAGATACCTTTGATTTTTCCTCATCAATCGACGATCTTGTTGGCGCTTCAACCTCTAGTATTGATGTCATCAAAGGCGGCAACGGAACAAATGTCGTTCCTGATAAATGTAGCGTTGAGATAGATATCCGTACCATCAAAGCGCAAAATCATGAAGAAATGAAAGCACAGATAACAGAGATGTTGGATAAACTCACCAAGACAATCCCTAATTTCCATGCAGAGTTAGAATTTATCAATGATTTACCTTCAATGAAAACAGAAGCCTCCGATCCCTTTACTTTACTCACTCAAAAGGTCGTCTCAGAAGTAACTGGAAAAGAAGCTCCGACATTTGGCATGAGTGGTTACACCGATGGCTCCCAATTTGCACGCGTAAAAAAAGATTTCCCCATCTTAATCTTAGGCCCTGCCGACCCAAGATATGCGCACCAACCGAATGAATTCGTTACGATAGAGGACTTCTACCAAATGATTACTATCAATCAAACAATCGCCAACCAATTCTTTAAAGACTAAGACCTCTCATGACAAAAATAAGCTGCGCCCACTCGGAAATCAATTTTCTGAGTGGGCGCAGCTTTTGGACATCGATGAATTGTAGCAGTAATAACCAAAACGCACCTTCCCTGCCCGATTTGATGTTTGGTCAGTAAAGGTACGTTTCTAACAAATTAAAAAGAATCTCCGTTAATTAAAGTTGTATAGATGTGTTCATCCTCTGTTTCCATCCCTTGAATTAGTTGGACAATTTTTTCTGCCGCTAACATTCCCCAGCGATGTTTGGAGTATGAGATTGTAGATAGCTTGGGCAGTAAAAATTCTCCAATCTCAATATTATCAAAGCCGATAATTCGAACATCTTTTCCTATCACATAATTTGTTTTCTCAAAATACTTGTACATTCCTACCGCCATTTCATCGTTGAATGCAAAGATATCAATCGGTAACTTATGCTTTTTTTCCATAATTTGTTTGGCAGCCTCGTATCCAGAGGGTTCTGTGAAATCTCCTTCGATTGTTTCGTGAGGGATAGAAAATCTATTTAACTCTTTTAGACTAGCCTCTAAACGTTGCTGACTATCATAGGCTTTTGATGAGCCTGTCAGTAGGTAAACAAACTTTGTCCCTTTTGCAACCATTTCACTAATTGCCAAGGTCGCTCCACCTTTATTATCCAATAAAACTTTTCGGATATTTTCATGCCCAATCTTCCTGTCTAGAACCACCACGTGATGTCCTCGATCAGCAAATTGTTGAATTTCTTGCGTGCGAAACGTCCAATCTAGTACAATTGCACCATCAACCATTCTCTCTGGTAAAAAGAGATGCGATTTTTCACCACTACACACAATCATTTCAAAATCAAACACAGCCAAGCCTTTTTTTATCCCATCTAACAACTCGCCATAGAAACTTCCGCCGTAATCGGCTAAATAAACACCAATTATATTTGTATGTTGCCTTTTTAAAGTCCGAGCAGCCATGTTAGGAACATAATCTAACTTCTCCGCAATTGCTTTAATTCGCTCTCTAGTCTCTTCTGTCACTTTTGAGCTGCCATTTAAAGCATAAGAAACTGTCGAAATTGAAACGCCGGCTTCTTTTGCGATATCTTTAATTCCTACCATGTTTGCTCATCTCCTAACAATAAATTTCTAATTGATTGGTCTCATTCAATCCACTAAGTATCTCCTCAGCCGATACAACCAGCCCACCTGTTCGATAGGGGTTATTTTCCCTTGTCGAGTGAAGTGTTTGATTATTTAATACGACTTCTGATTTCCCAGAATTTAAATGAAACGCTAGTTGTACTTCTTTTTCAAATAAACGATAAGACATTTTTAGCCCATCTAATTCTTTTGGTAAAATTGGGTCAAAGGTCACCTGAGTGCTTGTTTGGCGAAGCCCTAAAACACTAGAAATTAATTGACCTAAATAAATTCCAGGACCACTAGAGTAAATTCTCCAACCGCCTTTAACCGGAACACTTCCATCTCTTAGTTTACCAAAATTTGATTGCGCTTCATACCTTGTTTTGAAATCTCCATCAGAACTACTGAAATAAACGTTAGATTGACGAAGAGCCGCATGATGAACTCTCTCACTTAGCTGGATTGGATTAATAATAGTTAAAGCCTTCCACGTTTGGGTTGTCTCCCCGATTTTAGCCATCGCTTCGGCAAAACGAATATGCGCATGGACATATTGAAGACCAATTTCTCTACCAAAGTTTGCTGACTGCTCCGCACGCTTGAAGTTGGTACTGACTCCTCCTTGATAATTAGCAGGCCGATTCATCAATCGAACCCCATCAGGAAACTGAAGGTACTCTTTTATAATGGACAAGTGATTACCAACTTGTTCAGGTGTTAGCATTTCGGCAATCATTCCTCTTGTCATCGGCAGTAATCTGTATTGAATCCCTGTTTTCTTATCCTCAGGGTGGATGATTCTCTCGACTTTCCCTGGTTCTTGCATATAGACAAAGCCTGGAATTGTTTCAGAATTTAGAATGTACTTATCATAATCTACTTTGATGTTTTCAACTAATATACCGAGATGATGACTATATTCTTTATCCACATAACCAATTAACTCACTTAACTCTTTTAGCACTTGGTACGTAAGCGCAATCGTCCAACTACTTGCCATATATTTTTTCAAATTACTATCATAAGGCTGTAGTGTGTCGTCCCAATCGCCATCTCCGTAACACGATAAGTAGGTACCTTCTAAAAAGTTATTTTCGATATAAGAAACTTCTTTTTTGATATGCTCTAATAAAGTGTAACGTTCTGCTGTTTTTCTAAATGTACCTCGCTGAGTATAAGCAATTTGTTCATCTAATATCGTAAAATCATGGGTCTTTTTCAGATAATCAGCGACTATTTTCATTGGCCAAACAATGACATCTCCATGACTCTCATCTGCCTTTTGTTCTTCGTAACGGTCAAACATAAACCACTGTGGCCAGTTCCCTTTATCTTCAAACTGGTTCTCATACACATGTTTGATAATTGAGCCTACTACATCTGGGCGGTTAGCGGCAAGGAAAAATTCAGTTGGTCCTTGAGAAACATCTCGCGTCCCCCATGCTGCACCACCATATTGTTCTAACCCGTGTGGAGATAAATAATGAACAAGCATATTATGCACATACCAACGAGCAATCGTATTCATTTGGTTCACATCGGTGGTCGCATGATCTAATTCAAAACCGTTTAATAACCCATTGATATATGTTAAATAGGCTTGGTTTTCTGACTTGTAGTTTGATTCAACCTTTTTATACATTTGACCCTCGAGGCTTCCTTGAATTGAGAGCACAAACTCCGATTGATCCTCTAACAGAAATGCGGTTAAAGAAGATGGGTGTGAAAACGCTAATAGAACAGACTCATCAGTGAGTAAATAAGGCTTGTCAAAATTAAAATAGTAAGTTAATTCTGGATAAGCCGCTTGAATGGCTGATTCTTTTGTCGAGCGGATTTTAACTGTCTCGCCCTCTTGAGTAAGCTCAAAAGCAGGAGATAATTCATCTGCGTCCATAATTAATTGATTGGTAATTAAAAATGAATACGTTTTGCCCTTCTGACTATGCACCTCTGTTCGAATTTCTCGTACAGCTTCAGTAATCGAGTAGGTTGTGACTTTTAATAGATCATCTTCCAGCTTATAGTACCAAGTAGCAGAATTTAGGCCCATTTCAAAAGCAGAAGGCACGGTTAAAATCCGCCATTGATTTTCTTTCTTCACATAGATTCTTTGACCAGATTGTTTTATCAAATTTAAGGCGTTTCGGCTATTACTCATTAGTTTGTTCATAGAGGTATTCCCTAAAACGACTTGTGAATTAAAAATCCCCGTCATATAGAGTGTTGTACTCATTAATGGTATGTCTACATCTAAATCAGTCCCACTTAATAAAATGTGCCCATGTGTTCGTTCCATTAATAACTCTTTTTCTTTTAAAACAACGTGATGATACTTATCTGTAAAGAACGAAAGTAACTGTCCATCTTGTTGCTCAACCTGTTTCTGATTTGGGAACAATTCATTAATTTCTTTTTCAGTAAAGGTTTGACCAACAAGTGGTTTCCCTATTTGCTTAGAAAGATATGTCTCTTTTTTAACTTTTTGATTCGTTGTACAGTCATCATAAATTGTTTGAATTTGCTGTATAGAAGCAACAGGTTCTGTCACCGCCTCTTCTTGATTGGCTTTTGTCAGGCCATAAAAAGTCACCTGCTTCCCCTGATTGTTTAAGGTCATTTTTTCAGTTTGCAGTGCGGTATAAGCAAATTCATATTGATAAACTTCATTTTTTAATTGCTCTTTATTCAGAATTTCTGGTGTATTCGTCTCTTTATAACTTTTACCAAAAAACTGATAACCATCTGTTGAAAAAGAAATTGTTTTAGTAAGAGCGCCTTGTTCTACTAATGGATATTTCCCACCTTGAGATTGGTTTTGACGAGAGGAAATAACAATATGTTCATCTATTTCGCTAATGTGATGATCCAAATATTGTGACATGTATGCCTCATTTGAACGAACTGCCCCCGTCAATGCATTGCCTAAATCTTGGCCGTAGATAACATCGACTATTTGGCCTTCACCAGATAGCGATATATCCCAGAACCAACTATCTTTTTTAGAGAGATGGAATGTGACAATATAGTAAACACCCAAAAACTGTCCTTCCCATTGCAAGCTGTCTTCTCTTTCGATAAATTTACTCTTAGAATTCGAACCAATCATTGGTGTAAAAACAATCTCATTTGATTGATACACACGCAAATATAATTGGTTCAGACTGCCGTCTATGACATTCCCATTCAATTGGTTAATCATCATGCCATTACTTTGGATATCAAAAATATCTCCTGTTTCTAAGAAAGTAAAGGTTGTATTTCCTTTTGCATATACGATATCTGTTTGTTTCATGAATCAATCTTCCTATCTATTTGTTAGTTTAAAACTCAACGTTAATAAGTCTCGACTATTTGCACCGACCATGATGTTAAATACACCTGTATCACTTGTGAATTTTTGATTACTATGGACATATCTTAGTAATTTTTCATCAATCATAAAGCTAACTTTTCTCTTTTCCTTTGGCGAAAGTTTGACTTTTTTAAAGCCCTTCAACTCTTTTATTGGTCGGACAACTTCTGCTTTCCTATCACGTATATAGAGTTGAACCGTTTCTTCTCCTGCATAATCTGAAGTGTTTTCTACCATAACAGAAGCTTCAATCACTTCTCCAGAAACCAATTCATCATTTTCTAAACAAAAATCAGAGTAACTAAACTGACTATAACTTAGGCCATAACCAAAAGGATATTTGGCATAATTGGAAACATCTAGGTATTTAGAGACGTACTTTTCATCTGGTGTCACTTCAAACGGACGTCCTGTATTATCACAATTATAATAAATTGGTACTTGGCCGACTGACTCAGGGAACGACATGCTCAAGCGACCGCTCGGGTTATATTGCCCCCAAAGAATTTCAGAAAGTGCGGCACCACCTTCTGTTCCAGGAAACCATGCTTCAACAATTGCTTTGGCCGTATCTATCTCTGTTAAATCTAATGGCCGACCATTATAAAGCGTAACAATCACATTAGGGTTGACTTCTTTTATTTGCTCAAATAATTGGCATTGGCTTTCAGGTAATTTAATATCACTTCTACTGGCTGCTTCCCCACTCATCCATTCTCTTTCACCTAAAGCTAAAACAACTTTATCTGCCTGTTTTGCAAGTTTCAGTGCTTCGTCAATTGCCGCTTGGCTTGGGGTAAAATAATCAAAACTTTCTGCACCTATCAAAACATTTTCCGAGATAGCTTGCGCCCCTTCACTCAAAGATACTGCCTCTTCTTGACGCCCTTGCCATGACCAAGCACCTAATATATCTTTTGAATTTGCCCCTGGTCCAACAATCGCTACTTTATCTCGTTTGTTTAAAGGAAGGATCGCTTCATTTTTTAGTAGAACCATTGATTTTTTAGCAATCTCTCTAGCTGCATTACGATGCTCCTCTGAAAGAATCCATCTCTTTTCAAGTGCTTCATCTGCCCCTCGATAAGGATTTTCAAAGAGCCCCAACTCATTTTTAAGAGTCAAGATTCTTAAAACAGCCTCATCTAACAGCTCTGCTTCGACTGCACCTTCCTCGATTAGCTCTTCTAAATATTGCGTATAACAAGTCGTCATCATCTCAATATCTACGCCAGCCTTTATCGCTAATTCCGCTGCCTCTTTTTCGTCTTCAGCCACACCATGAGGAATCAATTCTTTAACCGCTCCCCAATCGGAAATCACAACGCCATCAAATTCAAACTCTTTACGCAAAACCTCTCTAAATAACCATTTATTCCCGGTTGCAGGCACACCATCCACTGTGTTAAATGAAGTCATTACTAACTTTGCTCCAGCATCTAACGCAGCTTTGTACCCTGGAAGGTAACTTTCTCTTAATTGACGTTCAGACATATTGACTGTGTTGTAGTCACGCCCTGCGATTGCTGCTCCATATGCTGCAAAATGTTTCACACAAGAAGCCACTCTAAAGAAATCCTCTTTCAAATCAGCCCCTTGGTATCCTTTGACAAAGGCCTCAGCAAAACGGCTATTTAAAAATGGATCTTCGCCTGTTGACTCCATAACTCTTCCCCATCTTGGATCTCTGACCAAATCTACCATTGGTGAAAACGTCACATGTAAACCTGATACTGCGGCTTCTTTTGCAGACACCTCAGCCATTTGTTCTGCTACTTCCAAGTCCCAAGAACTACCAATCGCTAATGGAATAGGGAAGATGGTTCGAAAACCATGGATAATATCCGCCATAAGGATTGTTGGGATACCTAAACGATTTTTTTTCATATAGTTCTTCTGAATTTGAATCGCTTCTTTCGCCCCTGATACCCCTAGAGTCGTCCCTGCTCTATCGATAATCTCCTCAGTAATCCCTAGGTCTGCCATTGGACCCGTTCTTTCCTCAGCTACCTCAGAATAAAAATCAGCAGATAATTGTAACAGCTGATCTACTTTTTCTTCTATCGTCATTTGTTCAACAAGTTTGATTAATTGTTGTCTTTCCACTAGTTACACCTCTATTTATTTCCAGAAACATTGTAGCCATCCAGAATATATTTTTGTAGGAACATAAAGATAATTATGATTGGTACCACCATAAATGCTGATCCGGCCATTTGTAAGGCATAGTTATTGGCATATTGGCCTTTTAACAGCTGTAATCCAACAGATAAGGTGTAATATTTTTCGTCATTTGCCATAATTAACGGCCATAGGAATGAATTCCAACCACCAATGAAGGTTGCGATTCCTTGAACAGCCAGAACTGGTTTTGAAATTGGCAAAATAATTCTTGTAAAGATAAACCATTCGCTTGCCCCATCCAATCTAGCTGCCTCTAATAATTCATTTGAGATAGCAGACATGAACTGACGGAACAAGAAGATACCATACGCACCAACTAAGCCTGGCAGAATAATCCCTGGCATTGTGTTTGTCAGCTGCATAGAGTTCATAATCAAATACACTGGAATCATCGTTACTTGCCCTGGAATCATCATTGTTGCAAGAACCAAATAAAACAAAGGTTCTCTTCCTTTGAACTGATATTTAGCAAAACCAAAACCTGCCATTGCGTTAAAGAGCATTCCTAAAAAAGAGAACGCCACGACGATTAGTGTATTTCTTAGATACGTCGTAAAATCAAAAGCATTAAATAATTGAACAAAATTATCCCAATTTGCCTTTGCCGGGAAAATTTTAGGTGGAAACTCCATAATTTCCATATCCGTTTTTAAAGAGGAAAGGAGCATCCAAATAAATGGGAGCATCCAGATAATTGCACCAATTGCTAAAATGACCCCCATAGCAAATTTAGCACGCGAATTACTTTTAAGTTCTTTATTCATATTAGTCACACCTTTACAGTTGATTTTCAGAATTGCGTTTTTGCATTCTGAATTGGAATAAAGTGACAATAATGATAGCTGCAAATAAAATAAATGAGCCGGCTGCTGCATAACCAAACTTGCTGAACTGGAACCCATTTCTATAGATAAATAAGGCTACAGAGGTTGTACTATCTAATGGTCCACCATTTGTCATGACGAATGGTTCTTCGAAAAATTGAAGCCAACCAATTAGAGTCGTCACCGTAACAAAAAAAGTTGAAAAACGAAGGGACGGAATCGTGATATAGAATATCTGTGCTTTCTTTGAGGCACCGTCCAAAGAGGCTGCTTCATATAATTCTTTGGGAATCCCTTGAATGGCAGCTAAAAAGATTAACATATTCGTTCCTACCGCTCGCCAAACGCCCAAAATAATTAAGGAAACTTTTGCAACTGTCGGGTCTGTCAACCATGGAATAGCAGGAATATGCAAGAAGGACAGTAGATAATTTAAAAAGCCAAAGCTTGGGTTATATAAATAGCTGAAAACAACGGCAACTGCCACGACGTTTGTTATTGCTGGCGTATAAAAAATCATACGGAAAGCTGAAAACAATTTATTTTTACCGAAATTAATCATCAACGCCAAACCTAAAGACATCACAATGACGGTTGGTACACCTAAAACAACATAAAAAACGGTATTCGTTATACTCTTCAAAAATACCGGATCCGTCAGAATGCCCTGATAATTCTCAAATGCAACAAATTTAATCTTGGACCAATCTGCCAAACCCACTAGACTCATATCTGTAAAACTAATAAAAAAAGCAACGAATATCGGAATAATTGAAAAAAGTAATAATAAGATTAATGCCGGTGCAATAAAGAAATACGGTGCTTTTGGATTTTTGCTTTTTCTCAATTTCTTAACTTCCTTTCTAATAGATAACGAGGTTGGGACAGAAGTGTTTAACTCCGAGAAATAAGAAGGAATTCACGGAAATTGTTCTTCAAATTTTTGTGAATTTCAGCTTATTTCCGAACCTTCAACTCTAGCATGTCTCATGCGTAGAAGTTGTTGAGAGCGGAACAACGTGAAGATGGAGTTGCTTCTGTACCCACCGTTTATTCGAATAAAGAGAGGCTAGGACATAACTTTGTAAGTTATGTCCCAACCGCTCCCCTTCATTTCATTATTTGCTTACTAAAGCTTCTGTTTCTTCATTGAATGAATCCATTTCAGTTTGAACATCTTCTCCACCTAAGTAGATTTTTTCAAAATGTTTCAAATAGTTTTGTGCGATTTCTTCAAACTCAGGAATAAGAGGCATTGGTTCTGAGTTATTCAATTGTTCATTAAACACACTGTAGATTGGATCATCTTTTAATTCTTTGTTTTCCCATGTTTCTTTAACAGTTGGTAACGCGTCTGTTAAGTGCATCCATTCTAACTGATTTTCTGGTTTAGACATAAAATCAATGAATTTTGCTGCATCATCTTTTTTCTTAGAGTATTCAAAAATAGTTAAGTTAGAACCACCCATAGATGATGTGTTATTTTCTTTACTTGGTAACGGTGCAATTGCCCATTTTCCTTCAACATCTGGAACTGTATCTTTGACAGCTTTTGCCATCCAAGGACCACTGATGAACATTGGAACCATCGCATCATCCCCAGAAAATGTTTGGCTCACATCTAATCCAAGGTCTTGTTTTGGTGCATAACCTTTTTGAATAAAATTGTTCAAATAAGAGACTGCATCAACAAATTCTGGTTTATTAAACTCTGGTTTTCCATCAGACATAAGTGGTGAACCATTTTGACGAGCAAACATAAATCCTAATGTTTGTTCTTTAGAGTCAATGTTAATTCCGTACTTGTCATCGCCACGTTCAGCTAGTTTTTTCGATGCATCTTCAAGCTCTTCCCATGTTTTAGGCGCTTCTTTATAGCCCACTGAGGCTAAAACGTCTGTCCGATAGAATAATACGCGTGTCTCAGCCGCCCATGGAATCCCGTAAGATTTGCCATCAAATTGTGTCGTTTCTACAGAACCTTCATAAAAATTATCTGCTTTCATCGTGTCATATTTTTCAATATATGGGGTCATATCTGTTAGTGCACCCGCCTCTTGAAATTCTGGCATCCAAGTTGTTCCCATTTGAAGAACATCAGGACCACTCTTTGAAGCAACTGCTGTTAACAACTTGTCATGTGCGTTAGACCAAGGAATTGATTGAATTTTCACTTCAATTCCTGTTTCATCAGTAAATTTATCTGTCATTTTCGATAATTGTTTGACTTCATCACCCATGCCCCAGATATTTAAAACTTTATCCTCTTTTGCTGAGTCTTTGTTTGACCCACAGGCTGCCAACCCTCCTAATGCTAGTACAGTAGTCAACCCCATCAAAGCGATTTTTTTCGATAGTTTCATTTCTTATTCCTCCAAACATTTTTAGTGAAACGTTTCTACAAAAATTAGTATACAATTTACGATTAATTTTGTAAAGCGTTTTCCATTTTTTTATTCCGCTTTGATAAAGTCCGTGTTTCAAGTGTTTTTTTATTAAAATAATTTATATACTAAAAATAAATACATATAACGTACCACTCTTTAGAAACGTTTCACTTAAAAGGAACCTTTTCTCCGACAAAAACAACCGGTTGATGATTTGCTGTATTCTACAAAATAAGGAGATTGATGATATAGAAATCCTGAACTCTATCAATCAGTAAATTTAATTAAAACCTGCAGTCAAAGAAATTGGGCGCTCAATTAATGCAATAGGTAGTGATACCATTCAAACTCCTGTAGCGACAGAGTTTTCAGCATATAAACCTTGCTATTCAGTGAGCAGCAATCACTCGACGATAAATACTCTTACTAATTTATTCAAACAAATAAATTTTTCTGAGATAACCACTCACTTACCTCTTTCGTTTGGACTAGAAAAGAACGCTATAAAAATCACGATAAAGAGTACACGGCATTTGAAAAGCTTGTTCTAGCAATAGGCAAAAATTCCAAAAAAAGTAAAAGTATGGAATTTGAGCGTCTGCTGAGACCCCGCCATAGTGTCAGGTTACTTAGGAAACGCCACTGATTGGATTCTAGGATAAAAAAAGAGTAGGAGCTGGCTACTATCCCACGCTCCCACTGATCTTAGTATATTTAGTTTAAATTTTCGCACAAAACCTACTTTTTTTCTATACGTTTATAGGTTCCTTGGGCTTTTTCACCTGACGAATAAAAATGCTCGAACTCGTTGATTCCATTCTTTAAAATTAACTGCGCCCAAAGCTTATTATCAGTATCCTCTTTATTTTCTGTTGAAATATTCAACATCTTTTTTATAATTTTTGGCTCTTCAATTACTAAATTCAATGTTCCATCCTTAATATGTAAATACTTCTCCATCTCCTCATCCGTCAAATGAGGTCTAATCACTGAATCAACGAAAGAACGCATTAATCCAATTGCTTCGCCCTCTTCAACCAACTTATCAGAAAGAATGTATTCTAATTCATAACGAGTAGCATCTTCAATTCCAAATACAAACTTATCTGGCGATGCTAAGTCACCTTGATAGGTTAAAGTCATGCGATCCTCACAAAAATCCTTTATTTCACTAGTTATACTTATTACAATTTGCATATCTTTTGCGATGTCCATTGTTTGCTCAAGACTAGGGTTTGATTTATTTTCCCACAACCCAACAAAATGATTCTCTATATTCTTTTTATAATAATACCAACCAAAGCTAATACCAATAATAAATACTATTGATAAACCGATAAGTAATTTATTTTTCTTCATAGGCTACTCCTTTTTACGCATTTCTATCACTTCTTCACCAATAACTAATGTATTTTTTGTGCTATAAGCTGTCACTAATACCGAATCTGTCTCCTCTTTCAGCTTATAACTAGCTACAGTTGTAATTGTTTTTCCTGGTTTCACCTTCGCCAGACTTTTTTCTTTTAATTTAGAGAAACCAGAGTCATACGATACGTAAGCTGGAGCTAAATCTTCTATCGTATCCTCTAACTCCTGAGTTAAACCAAACGATCCAGAAAAGCATCGCTCTGGAACGAGCAAATCTTCACTATTATTAGTAAAAGAATAGCTTAATACCACAATCTGTCCTTTTTTATCATAGTCTGGAGCCACTTCCGCTGACTCAATTTCAATTTTATACTTATTGGTTGTCAGTACTCTTTCTTTAAACTCTTCCTTTATTTGGTCTTCTTCAATCTGTTCATAGCTAGTATTCTCCGTTCCTTTCTTCGCATTTTCAACGCCTTCTCGAAAGGCTCCGCTTAATAAGCCACACCCACTAAGGCTTAATAAAAGAACACCTAGCATTGCAAAACTATTCCATTTTTTCATTTTCTCCTCCTATATTATCCAAAAAATATATCTCTACTATATCTTATAAATAACATTTAGTATATTAAAAATTTATCTCCCCAAAGAATCAATCGTTTTTAGAAGTTGATGATAGCGGAACGCAGTCCATCAGTTCTAAAGGTGCTCCACCTTTAGAAATTGGTGGGGCGAAGTGCAGACCTTCAACTCTAGCATGTCTCATGCGTAGAAGTTGTTGAGAGCGGAACAACGTCCTTCAATTCTTAAGGTGTTTCACCTTTAGAAATTGATGAGATCGGAGTCTTTTTGCGCAGTGAAGATGGGGTTTCTTCTGTCCCCACCGTTTATTTGGATAAAAAGAGGGTGGGACATAAAACTTGTAAAGTTCTATCCCACCCTCTTATCCATGTATTTCGATTAACGATACAACCAGCCTTCAGGTAGTTCCTCTAAAGGTGCACACTCTTTATACAGCTCGCCAAATTCATGAAACCGTTGCGCCAAGTTATCATCAACTGTGCCGTATTTATTAGGAGAGATGTTCATCAAAAAGCTAATGTTCTTCGCATTACACTCTTCCACTTTTTCAACAGCCCATGCTGCTGGCTTAAGTGTTTCGGTTTGATAACCCTCTTTCCAAAACCAAGTCTTTGTGTAGATATTACAGCTAGCACCTGGCCCAACGAAATCATCCTCAGCCTCTTCACCAGCCGCGTTTTCATAAAAGACAATATCTGTTGATTGAATATCTTCTCCACTACCGATATTCATTACCAAACAATTGGGTTGAATTTTTTTGACAAACGAGTCAATCTCTGAAAAAGGTAAGTCAGAAAAGCGCGGACCGCCCCAAGGAGCATTCCAGCCATCGATAATTAAAAAAGGAATTTCGCCATAGTTTGTTAACAACTCTTTAATTTGTGCCTTGATAAACTGCACATCCTCTTTCGTACAACTCGTCTCAGTGATTCCGTGATGTAAATCCAAGATTGAAAAATACAGTCCCGCTAGGATACCCGCTTCTCGAAACGCGTGTAAATATTCTTTGACAACATCCACTTTAAACGTCCCATTGTGAATGCTATGTTCCGTTGTTTTTGTTGCCCATAGCGTAAATCCTTCATGGTGTTTTGCCGTTAATGCCGCAAACTTGGCTTGGCCATCCTTTGCGACTTTTGCCCACTGTGCACAATTCAATTGATTGGGATTCCACGTTTGCGGATCAAAAACATGTCGATTCTTATCATTCTTATCGGTAATTCCATAGTCCCAATCATGCACATCTGAATCGCAAAATTGTTGCGTCGCGCTATTAAAATGGATAAACGCACCATTTCTCAAGTTTACAAATTCTTTTTGTAAGGTTACTAAATCTTTTTTCATTCCTATACACCTCAATTATAAAATAGTATACTAGTGCTATAAAAAACGAAATGACACCGCTTTTATTTATTGAGTGTAACAAATTTCACTAAGGCAATGTAGTAAAGATATGTGACGATTTGGAAAAAATATGTGGTTTTAGAAAGGGCAAGCATGAGATATCAGATTGAGCACTTTGACTCAGAAGACTATTTTGAATTTATCCAATTTCAGCAATTTAGCTACCCTCTGCACCACCATCAGCTAATTGAGGTGGTCTATGTTACAAAAGGACAATTGGAGGTTCTGCAGCTAGACGAGACCCTCTTATTGTCTGCTGGCGAGGCTGTGTTCTTTTTATCCAATCAACCTCATGGCTACAATAGCTCTGAAGATTGTACGTACTATGCATTTATTTTTTCACCTAACTGGATTTCACCTTTTTTGAAATCAATCACTGGTCGGTTTCCACAGACGCCTAAATTTTCTTATAAAGAATTGCAAACTTACGACAAACAAACCTTGGAACAGCTATTTAAGAATCCTTTCAAAACACGTGGTTTTTTATTGCTGTTATGTGGTTATTTTTATGAGCAAGTCACCTGGACAACTACCGCTCAAAAAAATGATGAACTTTTGACAAAGATTATTGATTATATCGGTCGACACTATAAAGAAGAAATCACCTTACTCAGTAGTGCCAAAGCTCTGGGATACGACTATTCTTATCTGTCCCATTTTATCTCTGACCATTTAGGGACTCCCTTCCAAAAATATGTTAATGGTCTGCGCCTAAGCTACTCACTGGATCTTCTACAAACGACTGATTTGCCCATCGCAGACATCGCTATCCACGCAGGGTTTCCTAGCGTTCGAACGTATAACAATCAGTTTAAGAAAGCCTTCAATATGACACCTAGAGACTATTTGAAGATTTCTACAGAACGTTTGAACAAAGGCAATCAAAAATCTGCTGAAACCAATTGAAATTAGCTACTACTAATAGTGCTTATGTTTGCTTATTGATCAAATTACGTAGTAAATTTATTTAAAGTAGGAGTGTAAAATACCAAGACCGAGAAAATGCTTGCAAAAAAAGAGGGGACACTTATGGGTCGGTAATTAATAAAGTTGCAGGAAATCCTGGAACGACTATTGGATTAGCGTATACTACATCTATAAGTGCAACCATTTCTGCATAAGCGGGACTTAAGTTGGGACAGATTATTTTGGACGTCGGATTTAGTCTAACTAACAGCTATCCAGTAACATATTCCGGTAGTTACAAGGTTGAAAGTGAGGGCAACAAAAAAATGTAAAAATAGTAACGATGTCTGCGGAGCCAATTTTTCAAACTCATAAATATAGAAGTAAGGCTATAAATGGGCTTTCAACGACTCCAACGGCTAGAAAGCCAATAGGGATTTATTATTCTAAAAGTTATACATATAAGTAAAAAAGAGTATTCTAAAACGAACCTGCAAGAGCAAAACTAGCTCTGCTCCCACAGGTTCGTTTTTATTTTGAAGTCACTGGAACATCCATGTCCTCTTTTTGTCTAATTTTTTTGAACGGATGAGACGATTTTTTTATTAATAGTGTTAGTTTACATGCTTAGTATGAGTTGCTTTTTCTGTACCTACCGTTTATTCGGATAAAGAGAGGCTAGGACATAACTGATAAAGTTACATCCTGGCCTTATTTTCCTCTCAATGTTGCCCTTTTTGGAAACAGGTTTAAATTTACCACAGGATAACTTTTTCAGTAGCCTTTTAATGAGATTTTTAAGAGCTTTGATAAAATATACCCACACCAATCATCCTTTTAATCTCCACCAGCAAATATTTCTTCTTTGTTGTAGATAGGTACATGTTTTTTCAAGTCTTCTAAATCGCCAACTTTTTGACCTTTTGAATAATAACCATCCAATAATCCCAATGATTGGAAGATTGTTTGTTTATAAGCAATCTCTGCATTCCATTCTGTCGTATCCAAAATTTGTAACGCTTTATGAATCGCTTCAATCCCAGTCGATCCAGAAGCATTGATTAATACACCGTGGCTGTTTAACAGTAACATGTGAGGAATCGCTAGCTCCTCCTCTTTGATATACTGGCTTACCAACTCAGCCAATTCTGGCGAGCAGTTTGGTTCAAAGCCCAACACTGGTACATAGCCTACTTTCTGTGTTGCTTCAGTTAAGTTTGGCATGTCTAAACCAGAAGTTGCCCAAAACATCGCGTTTGGTGCATGTGCATGTAACACAGCTTTAATTTCTGGATTTGTATCATAAACCGCTTCATGAAGGTTAATCTCACGAGTGAGCTTCCCAACACCATCGATAATTTTCCGTGTATGAGGTTCTACAACAAGAATTTGCGCGGCAGACAATTCGCCCAAATACGCTTCTGACATCATCGTTGGTGTCATAATAATGAACTCGTTCCCTGACTCATCTACCGTCTTAAACGAGAAATTCCCTCCTGCAACATTTGTGTTTTTTCTAGTAAAAATTAAATGAACAATCTTTGCTAAATCTTCTCTTTCTCTTTCGAATATCATACGTCCATCTGACATTTGTTAACCCACCTTTTTATTTTTAAAAACTTTTTTGCTAACAACTGCTTCCTGTGCGGCTTGTCTAATCTTGATTGCTTCTTCATACTTTTTCTTTCTTTTTTCATCGTATTCTTTAAACAGAATCGGCTGCCCAAATCGGTAAACTACTATTGCTAAAAGAATCGTAATCAAATTAAAAAGCACTTGTTGCGTAGTAAGGGCAAGGACAAAACAGCCTACTGCAAGAAACAAAATGGCCAACCACTTTATTTTTTCCTTTTGAGCACTTTTCCCCATATTTCTTGTCCTTCTTTCCTATTTTCCTTCTAGCTCTTCATATCGTTTACTTGGAACTTGGGCTTTTGACATATATTTGTACAACCAAATAAATAATCCGATGAAGACTACAGCACCAGCAATCGCTAAAAAGTTCCCTTTAAATGCCTCTGCAAACAAAATTCGGAATTCCGGCCCCTCAATAGATGACCAAGTGATTTGTTGCCCCTTGTCAATTCCTTCAACCGCACCTGTTTTTTCTGCTAATCCAGTTAATACAGGTGTTAAATAAGTAGCGCCATATAGATAAATTGGCATTGAAATGACCCCTAAAATCAACATGCGAGCTAGGTTTCCACCAGTTAAAAGTAACCCACCTACTGCAATCGAATAATTAATAATGCCAGCCAAAGGAAGAACGGCATTTCCTGGTAAAATAATCGCATAACCAATGAATACAGGAACAAGCAAAATTGCTGTTACCCAAACCTCAGATCGTCCTGCCAACACAGGCCAATCTAAACCAATATAGACTTCTCGGTCTTTAAATCTTTTTTTCATCATTTCAGACATAGCATCTGCTAATGGAGATAATGACTGCATAAACATTTTCGAAATCATAGGGAACAAGGCCATTGCCGTTGCAATTTGGATGGCTAAATTAAGCGATTTTGAAACACCATATGCAGCAGCCAATCCAAGCGCTAGACCAATAATAAAGCCCATCACAGAGTTTTCTGAGAAAATACCAATCTTTTTCTTCAGAGCTTTAGTATCTGCACGTTTATTTAAGAATGGAATTTTATCCATAATCGCATTAAATGGTAATAAAAGAACGGCAGAAATGTTCATCAAATGTGTGACAGTCACTAAGGGAATCCCTGTTAAATCCTCGATATGACGTTGGAACATATCACCCATTTTAAGTTCTAAGATAACTTGTACAACTGCGGTAACAAATCCAGCAAGTAAGCTTCCACTAATAAAGTACACAAGATAAGCAGTTAGTGCTTTCCCCCAAACATTCCACATGTCGACGTTCAATGTTTTCGTCCAATTCAGCATCAACATAACAAAGTTCACACCTAAGACCACTGCAAAAAATACAAAGGCGTACGACCATGACCAAGTGATACTGGCAGCTCCTGTCCATCCCAAATCTAGCGCAGGTAAATTAATTCCTGTGTTTTTCGCCAACGCTTCTGATGCAGGACTCACTGCATTTGACATAAATCCAATAACCATTGACATACCTGTAAAGGCAATTCCTAGAGTGATTGCCGACATAAAAGCTTTTTTAAGTTTCATTCCAGCAACTAATCCCAGAATCAAAATAATTAACGGAACAAAAATTGCTGACCCTAACCCTAAGATATAATTGATAATATCCTGAAAGATTTCCATAATTTTTCCTTCTCTCTACCTAGTTAATTTGTGTCTATTCAACTAATTCCTTTATCTCTTCATAAATTTCTGCACTGCCCATCCCTGTTAAGAAAGGAATTCCTGGAAATACCTTAACACCTAGCTCTTCTGCTTTTTCTAAGACTTCTTCATCAGGTTGTGCCACAAAAACGTAGATACCTGTTGAAGGCAATTCGCTTTGAATTGATTTATAATCTACAGCTTCTACCGGAAAATCAATGCCATCCTCTTCAAACATACTGGCAATTTTACTGGCAATCGTTTGACTTGTAGCCACGCCACTTCCGCATGCAACAATTAATCTGTTCTTCATTTCTTCTTCCTCCTAAATATGTTCGACAAATAATTGATAAATGTCTTCTGGTTTTGTTAAGGATACAAACTGGGTAACAAAGTTTTCATCCATAAATAAATTCATAAATGCTTGTAGTAGCCCAACTTGCTCTGTTGGTTCTTTAATTCCTAGAAAAAATAAGTTGGAAACACTCATTTCTTGACTATCACCCATCTGTTTCATAGTAATTGGTCGCTTTAATCTAGCAATGAAGATGAATGGCTGCTCCACATACTCAGGATCAGAGTGTGGTAACCCAATATTTAAATACTGGGTAATTAGACCGGTCGGAAACTTTTGTTCTCTAATTAAAATTCCCGCGTTATACCCTTCATTGACAAAATTTAATTTCTTTAAATGACTTGCCACTGTTCCGAAAACTTCTTCTACTTGCCCTCCTTCAATCATTAAATCAATCAATTCTTTATGCAACATTTTTTTGAAATCCATTTACGCCCTCCTTTTTGAACGTTTCAGTTAGTTTTTGTTAAATTATGTTACTTTTTGTTTTACAATGTTAATATAAACTCAAAAAGAATAATTGCCAACGCTTTCTTTTTTATTTTTTTCAAATAGTATTTTCTCTTCTATAAATAAACCTATCAAAATCTGCTTTACTTCAAGATTCGAAATTAACAACAATTAACAAAGATTAACATTCTCTTCTTGCATTTTACTCTTCTTAGTGGTAAAAATAGGTATGTACGATTTATCCAGTAACAGACTATATAACTAAGGAGTTGAACTCTTTGCTAAAAAAAGAACGTCAAGAAAAGATTTTAGAATTAGTCGCTCACAACGATTTCATGTCTATCCCTGAGATTTCAAAACAATTGGACGTCTCAGATATGACCGTCAGAAGAGATATTACTGAACTAGCCGAAAAAAAAATGCTAGTCAAACTATATGGTGGCGCACAAAAACTTGAACGGATTGACCAAGAACTATCTACCAATGAAAAGATTCACTCAAACGTGAGTGAAAAACAATACATTGGAACTGTAATGAATAGCTTGATTAAAGATAATTCCACTATATATATAAGCGCTGGAACAACGATGCTCTATGCTTTACCTGAAATTAAAAAGGAAAATCTATTTATCGTGACAAATAGCTTACTAGCTTTTAATTATCTGATTTATAACACAACCTACCGAGTACTTTTAACTGGGGGAGAGTTCTCACGACGAACAGAGGAATTTTATGGAGAAAATGCAGAAAAAAGTTTTGAAAATTTGAATATAGATATTGCCTTTGCTGCAACAAATGGCATTTACGAAAACAATGTAACGACAGCAAATTCAGTTGAAGGTGCTATTCAGCGAGTCGCCTTTAAACACGCTCGTTGTAAATGTATTGTCGCGGATAGTTCTAAGTTTAATCGTTCAGATGTCTATACATTTCAACATTTGACTGATAGCGATTACTTAATTACCGACAACAAAGTATCAAATAATACGTTTGAACATTATAGCGAATATGTTCATATTCTTAAGGAGGAGCTTGCTTGATTTTAACAATCACTTTAAATCCTTCGATGGATTACAACTATTTTACAGATGAGCTACAGCTTGGAAAGGTCAACCGCGTGGAAAATCCTGCCGTTTCAATTGGAGGAAAAGGAATTAATGCCGGGCGAGTTGCTGCACTTTCTGGAAGCCCCTTAATACTGACTGGCGTTTTGGGCGGTCCTAACGGGCGAGCGATTCTAAATATCTTAAAAAAAGAGAATCTATATGATTTAGAATTTTCAATGATAGAGGGAAACTCACGTAATGCTGTCACTATCATGCACGATACAGATACACATACTGAATTGGTTGAAAAAGGCCTATACTTATCCAAGGAAGAAGAAAAAAGATTTTACTCTTATTTGTTAAGTTTGTTCACCCACTATTCAATTGATGTCATTTGTATTTCTGGATCCGTCAACTCAGATAATCAAAACTTTTACAGTGATTTAGTCGACTTCATTCGTGATAAGGTTGGACATACCTTCCCGCTACTTCTTGATATATCGGGAAATCAACTTGAGAACGTTTTACTTAACAGAAAGAATAAACCAACTTTCATCAAACCGAATACACACGAATTGAATGAACTATTAAATGAAGAACTGACAACAACAGAAACCCTCATAACCGCTTTGCAAAAAGAGTTATTTGATGGGATTGATATCGTCATGGTTTCTCGCGGCTCAAAAGGTGCCTTAGTCAAATACAAACAAGCCTTCTATGAGGTAACTATCCCTAAAGTTGATGTGGTGAATACGACAGGCTGCGGTGATGCAACGGTTGGGGGAATGGCTCATGCATTAAGAATTGGCTTATCTGTACGAGAAGCAATCAAATATGCAATGGCCTGCGGAATGTCAAATGCCCAATTTGAAACGAACGGGATGATTGATTTAAAAACAGTTCTACAGCTTCAAGAAGACGTGCACATGACTGAGATTATAAATGCTCAATAAATTAGCGACCCTAGGTTGTGACCGAACTTCATAAGTTCGGTCACAACCTTTTTAATCGTTCTTTTACTCTAATAGAATCCCCTCAGTTGGTAGTCAAATGAAAAACAAACAAAGAATGTGGAAATCGAACTTAGTGAAGTCGCTGATCTCACGTTTTCGTTAAAACTTATCTCTATCAAAATTTACCTGTGGATATAATTAGCGAATCCACACAACAAGCTTCAAAACAGTCAGATTTATTGCTATAATACAAACAGAAGATAGAAATGAGGTGAGTGAATGCAATCAGCAGTCTTATTGAAAATCAAAACTTTAGAATCCTCATTTACAACTAGTGAATATGAAATCAGTCGTTTTGTTTTGGATAATCCAGATTTTGTCATCACCAATACGATTACGACATTAGCAAAAAAAATCAACACTTCTGAAGCAAGTATCAATCGCTTCTGTAAGAAGATTGGTTATAAAGGATTCAATAAGTTTAAAATTGCTTTGGCTCAAAGCAACATTCAATTTGACAAAATTAGTAATGAAGAAATCGATGAGTCAAATATTATGGAGTACATCACTGCGGACTACAAAAAAATGCTTGCTAGTACATGTGCTCTTTTAGATACGCAACATATTGATGATGCAGCGTCACTTATCACCTTGTCGAGAAAGATTTTTATAAATTCTGTCTACAATACATCCTTTATCAGTGATGAATTTGCTTTCAAATTGAAGCAAATTGGACTAGATGTTACTAGCCTGAAAGAAAATCTTGAAGCTCAGTTAGCGATTGAAAATATGAATAGTGATTCTCTCTTGATTGCGGTCGTTCCTTCTGTCATCAGCAAGGACTTTATTCCTTTTTTATCGAATATTAAGAAAAAAGATGTCAAAGTCATTCTTATTGCCAGTAATGACAACCCAAAAATTAACGATCTAATCGATATTAAGTTTTTGACTCCTGATCATGTAATGGCTGACAATCCTTTAGTTCTTACAAACAGTGTGATGATTTCTTTAATTTTCGACATGATTTACGCGACCATTTTAAGAGACAACAAAGGCTTACGGCAAAAAAAAATGAGCAGCGATACGATTATTAATTCGTTTCAAGCAGCAGACTCAGCAATTTATGAATGGTAAAAAAACTCTTGCATCAACGACATTTCTGTCTGACGCAAGAGTTTTTTAGTATTCATTTTAAAGTTAGGATTTTTTCAAGCCGAATGTATTCTTCCTCTAACTCTTTCTGCGACAATTCACCAGACTGAATCAAATATTGATAATCGTAATAGTTAGGTAAATGGGGAAGCTGCAAGAATTTTTTTGTGAAGGCATTGGCTGCGATTTCACTCACTCGTTGAATATTCACTTGTCTTTTAACACCAAGAAAGCGCAAACTCACCACTTTATCCGTGCTCTCTGCGATTGTCTTTCCCAATCCAAATTCAACATGGTGAAAAAATTCGTGCGCTAAAATAATTCTAGACATCTCTTCATAGCTTAAACCATTAGCTTTTGCCAAAGGAAGAATAGATTTTTTATACAGATAAACTTGATTATGCCCTTTAGAATCAGTCTCAAATTGCGCACGTAACTTGACCTTAAAAAATTCACCATCATGTTCTTCTGTCTTTATGCTGATTGCATTCATTGCATAAAGCTCTTCAATCGTACTCTCTCGGTAGGTTTCTGCATAACTGCTCCCCGCCTCTAGTCCTTTGTGAATATAATAAGAAACTTTATTTGCAGGTATTTTATCAAAAAACATGTCTTGTTTTAATTCTAAATATGCCAAAAATTCATCTGAAAAATAATCCATTCAATCCCTCACTTACTTATAAGCTATAGCAATAATCTCATCGTTTGAGTCAAGCATCTCTGTCTCTACTTCCATAATCGACAACAACTGTTCCATTGTTTGCATCCCAGTCAAGTCTAACATTTTTTCCTTGTAAAATAAAAACACTTTTGGAATAGTCGCATTTGCATCAGAGTAAATGGTATGTTCATCAATAAACGGTAGGAAAGCCGACTCAGTCTCTTGTTTCGTAAAGTTCAAATCAAACGCTTGGCTCCGTTTAAATCGAACGACACCTTCTCTATCCACAATACACACATTCGTTTGTTTTTTCTTAAAAATAAATTTCTTCACGACTGTTGTCGCTGAAAGTAGATTCCAACGGCCAACTGTTGAAACAAGTTCAATAGTTGATTCCTCTAATCCCATCGCTTCTGCAGTGATTTCTTTCAGTTGTTCTTCGGTCACTTGACTTGCCCCAAGATTTTTCTGGCGAAGCTCTGTTGCACCCGTTGCTACTGCTCGAACAATATTTCTTTGTGAGTCAATCTCAATATTCACTTCAACCGTTGCTTCGTTGGCTCCTGATTGAACAATTCGTTCAATCACCTCTGCACGAATTTTTTTGATATCACTATCACTCGGGTTAGTAATTGATCGTTCGATTTGCTCTCGAACCATCGCAAGTGCTACACCAATTGTTGAGATGTATGGCGCGTTCTTCGCTAGCTTCCATTTAAAATCGAAATGTTCGGCCAAAGCTGGAACGACAATCGCTCCTGAACCACCACCACCAACTAAAGTTAAAAAGTTACGATCCATTTCATACTCATCTATCAGTTCGTCAATAACAGGTTCCAACTTTTGTACCGCTAGGCGGAGCACTTCTTTGGCTGCATCCTCTGCACTCATTCCTAAATAGTCACCTAATACATTCCATGCTAACCGATTTGCTTCCTTGTTTCCTTGTGCATAATCTCCTTCTGGAACATACCCCAATAAGTTCGCTGCCCCAGCAAGTGTGTATGAAAAATCTTTCCCTAAAGCACTTTGAATAACAATATACTCGTTTGGATCTCCTTCTCTTGGTGAAACAAACGTAACCGAAGAATTCTCCAAATTTTCTTTTTCAGTAAATGCTTCATACTCTAACCCAGCAATATGCGCACTTCTTGGTCCGACATCGATAATTTTCTTATCTTTAACGCGGATCATACTGCCTCCCGCAACTGCCAGTGTCCGAACATCTAATGAGCGTAAATACGTCTTATGTCCACCAACTTGTGCGTATTTAATCATCACTTTCCCATTTTTTATAACAGAAATATCGACACTCGTCCCACCGACTTCAAAAAAGATTCCATCGCTGACTTTTTCATACATTAAAGCCCCAGCAACCCCAGCAGCTAACCCTGATAACATCGTTAGAATAGGTCTTTGTCGGACTTCGTTAATGCTCATGACGCCACCGTCACAACGCATAATCATTAAACCTGATTGAATATTCGTATCCAATACAGCGGTTTCAGTCATATCAGCAGTTTGCATCATTTTTGGAATTAAAGAGGCATTCACCACAGCTGTCCGAGTTCGCATTTTCAAGCCATAAAGCTGTGAAATTTCATGTCCACCTGTCGCAAACAAGTTGTTCTTTTTGGCTTCTTCGATAATCGCTAATTCATTGGCTGGATCGTCAACAGAATAAGCTTCACTTGCAACGATTACTTGACACTCTTTATTTACCAGCTCATGAATGCTTCGTTCAATTTCCTCATTCGTTAATTTGGCAGAGTCAATAAATTTATGCTCAGATTGAAGATGCTTGCCTGGTGCCAACTCGATTGCTTCAATATTCGTTTCTTTTTTTGCGGTGCGCGCATCCATCCCTGTGCCCATACCAATAATCCCAACTTTTGCAACATCTCCTTCAAGCAAGGCATTTGTCGCTTGAGTTGTACCATGTGCAATGAAGATGACGTCTTGTGCTAAAATATTATTTTCCTCTAATAAACGATGAACAATCTTAACAATCCCACGTGCTACACCTTCTTCATGGGTTGTTGGAATTTTTAATTTTGCGATTACATCATAGGTTTCGTTATCTATGGCGACTGCATCGGTAAACGTACCGCCTACATCAATACCAATTCTGACTTTTTTTCCCATTCTATTCGTCCCCCTTGAATCCTAGTATAGGAAGAATGAAGATACAACTAAACCAATGAATGTTGATGCGGCGATCCAAATGATTGTTTTCTTCAATACTTCATTTACGTCTGTTTTTGTAAAATCTGAAATCCATACATTATGTGAGTTTGTTGGGTCACATACCGCTTGGACATTACTGTCTAATCGTAAAGCAACCATTGCAGCGATTGGGTTCATTCCACCAGCGACAAGTAGTGAGATAATTCCACTTCCTAATCCCCAAACATTTAATGGACCACGATAAATGGCTAATGGCGACAACAACCCAAATACTAAGACAAACATTAATTGATTGTGAGGAATCATCAATGAGATAGCAGGTTGTAAAATATTTGAGACTTCTGTCGACATTACGGCTGTTAACAACATACCAATCCCAATCATAAGTCCAGCTGCTCCAGCTACATCTTGAATCCCTTCAACAAAAGCACTACTTAATACATGAATTGGATTTCTAGGTGTACTTAACAATAGCGCCACTATGATTCCAATAATAATTGAGGCCACTAAAGGTACTTGAAAAGCAAATACTAATACCACAGGAACAATTGGAGAAATAAGAGCAATACTTCTGACATGCCCGTTTCCGCGATGGTTGTTTGGCATTGCCCAAGCCTTGCGTTTTTTTCCACTAAATTGAATATAGTAGACAACCATAATAATAGATACGATAATCAACGGTAATCCGACCATCCATGAATAAGAAGTGACTTCACTTAGTTTCAAGCCTAATACATCAATATAAACAGCTAATGTTGAAACAGAGAACGTCACACCAATTCCGTTTGCTAACAATAAAATAATGCCACTAACCATTGGTGACAATCCAGCTGAAATCATGATTGGAATAATGATAGTTCCAACTAAGATGACCATACCTAACCCATTACTTGCAGCAAAAATCACTGAACATACAGTTAAAAATGAAAGTGCAATAGGTAATGCTTTATCCCCAGCCATTTCTGCAGCTTTTTTAATAATAGTTTCCGTAACACCGACTTTTGAAAGGACTTTACCAAATAAAGAACCAAATATCAATCCTGATAAAGCAGTAGACATCTTCATAGAGCCCGCTTCTAAGACATCTTTTACAATCGTAAATTGCTCTGGGTTACTCGACATAAACTGAATCCCTGCAATAAATGAGATAACAATAGCCATGACGGGAAGTGCCAAAATTGTTGGTACTTTTCTCGTCATCATTAACCCTACCATCACAACAAAGACCAATAAAATCCCTATTAATTGAATCGTTTCCATCTTTTTTCCTCCTACTTTTCAATAAAGCTTCCTTGTGAAATTAATGTTTCTTGTAATACATCTATATCAATTGATTTAACATCAATTTGTTTTTTTGCAGACATTGCTGCAGCAGTACCGGCTGCTTGACCTAGTGCTGTCATTGTCGGTGTTGTTCGAATAGCTGCTTGCGCTTCAAATGAGGCGGAGACGCATCTACCCGTCACAATTAGATTACTCATTTCATTGGTCACCATTATTTCATAAGGAATTCGATAGTAATTATTAAAAATTGATTTATCAAATTGTTCATGATCAATTTCTTCACTGTTACTGGAATGAACAGATAAAGTTCCTTCCCCTTTTGGATTATGAATGTCTATTGGATACCCAGAATGTGCAATCGTTGACTTGAAGTGTTTGTTTTCCAAAACATCGTCATTCGTCAATGTATACATCCCTTTAATCTGCCTAGTCCCTCGAACCCCAACACTTGGTCCGGTATAGGCTACTTTTGCTTGTTCAAAACCAGGGATAGATGTTGTTAAAAATTCGAACAACTCTTCACACTGTTTTCTCCCAATCATTTCAGCCTTCGTCAATCCCAGTGCTGAAACTCCGCTTTCATTTATGATTCTTGAGGTATTTAAAATAAACTCTCCTGGTACGTTTGTTTCAAAAAATAGAATATCTTCTCGAGGAATATTGATTCTTCCTTCGCTTTTGGCTTTCTTAAACTCATCATCGAAGCCTATAAATGAAAGAATCTCAGTATTCTTCATTACCGCCAAATCTCTATTTAAACGAGGAAACTTCTTAGGGTCTTCTAAAACAATATTTCGTAATTTTTCAGTGTCCACGTTGTAAACTTTAAGATTCATTGTCATTGGTTGCATTGCATTATCAGATTCTCTTCCCAATTGAAAAGGAACATCAGACATAACGGCCAGATCACCATCGCCAGTTGCATCAATGAACACTTTACTTTTGATTTGGCTAAGCCCATCCTTATTCGCAATAAAAATACTACTAATTTGAGAGTCATTTTTTTCAACATCAATTAAGTATGAATGAAAAAGCGTGTCGACATTCGCCTCATTAACCATCTCATCCAAGATAATTTTCAAGCCTTCCGCAGAAAAAGGAGTCACATAAGAAATATAATTTGTTGAGTCTAACACATGGCCTGGCGAGTAATTTCTCGCCACTAAGCGCTCAACCATTTCTTCACCTAATCCCGTAATCACTTGCTTGTCACCTGCAAAAAAAGTCATCATCGGACCCACACCATTTGCAGTTAATGTTCCGCCAAAATAGCCATTTTGGTCAATGATTAATGTCTTAGCTCCATTTCTACCTGCTGCAATTGCACTAAAAACTCCTGACATTCCCCCACCAAGCACTACTACATCATACATTTCCTCTGTTTCCAAATATTGAAACATCTCAAAACTCCTTTCTTGTTGACGCTTACAGTGTAATCATACTATTTTTTCATTTTTTGTCAATAACGTTGAAAAAAATATTCAAGAAAGGTACAATCCTAAGTAGAGGAGGTAAGCTATGACCGATCAATCTAGAACAAAAAACAACGGTATAAACTGCACAATATTAGCATTCACTAAAGATTTAGAGATAGAGTTTTGTAATCTTGGCGCATCAATTAAAAATATTATTTTTTCAAATAAATTCAATAAACCTGAAAGTATTACAATGTTTCCTGAAAATTTTGATTCGTGGATAAACAATCGAACGTTTGCTGGTTCAATTGTCGGGCCTCTTGCTGGACGCTATTCACCTAACGGATACGCGCTCGAAGAGAATCGACCCCCAGTTCATTTCCACGGTGGGACAGATGGTATTGATAAACAGCTATGGGAACAAGAAGTAAGCTACACCGAAGAAAAACAACAGATTTCCTTTTGGTATTCAGAAGGATCACTACAGATACAAGTAGTATATACCTTGTGGAAACGGAATAAATTAACCATGGAAATCTTCGGGACTTCTACTTTATCAACTTTTTTTAATCCAACGAATCATGTTTATTTTAACCTGAATGGTGAGAATCAGTTACCCGTCACAAATCATGAACTGTATATAAACAGCCAAAAAATCTATCTAGAAAATACAGACAGACTCATTCGTTCCATAAAATTATTAGACGAAGAAGATTTTTTGAATTTTTCAAAACCGAAAAGTTTAATAAATCTTGAAGAATATGGTGGCTTAGATACCACCTTTCAATTTGACGATAAACAAGTAGGGAGTCTCTACTCTCCAGAATCCGGCCGGAAAATTTCTATATCTACCACACTTCCAGCCGCAGTTATCTTTACTTTTAATGCACCACAACCTGCCTTCACAAGAAATAACCAACTTTTACCTGCTTTCTCAGGAATAACATTTGAAACGCAATATCCTGCCAATCATTTGGAGTTAGTTGAACTTTCGAAGAAGCGCCCCTACTCCTCAAAGACGACCTATACTTTCTCAATTGTAGATTGAACCTTACCTCGTCTACGATAAATTTCCTCGATTTTCACTATAAGCTTCAAAAAAAGATTCCGGCCGTTTTCCTTATCTAGGAGAATGGCCGGAATCTTTTTTGTATTCAATATTTCATTGTACACATCTTTTTATCGTATCTTTGGTCTCTCTGTGTTAAACAGCTCGAGTTGGGCTCACTTATTTCGCTCCTAAAATCTCTTCTTTTGCGTGCACTAATTCCGTTAAGAAGGAACAATACGGAGTCGGGATATTAAATTGTTGGCCTTTTCTGACGATTGCACCGTTGATATAATCAATTTCTGTCAAACGGTGATTAATAATCAAATCTTGATACATGGACGGGTGATGCAAACCAATTGTCTCACGGTTATAGCAAGAATAGATCTGAGCCATGACTTCATCATGATGTAGCTCAATGTTTTGTGCTTTGGCAACTGCAAAAAACTCAGAAACAATCGCTTCGACAATTTGTTCTGCAACGGATGTTTCACCAAAGTCGGCCATGTTGGCATCCAATATCGTACATAGCCCATTCATTGTCCCATTCACGCAAGCTTTTTTGTAGATAGAAGACAGAATATTTTCTGAATATTTTGCATTGAGTTTCGCCGCATTTAAGACATCAAGTACTGGCCGAGCTGCACTTTCTCCTTCTGTCCCTAAGCTTTGTAAGTCAATCGATCCGTTGCCAAATAATTTGGCCTTACCAGGTCCTTCCAAACCTGCTGTCCACATCGTATTTCCCAACAAAACATTCTCTAACGGTACATACTTTTTGATAATATCCTCATGCCCAATCCCATTTAATAAACACAATACTTTCGTTTCTTTATGAACTAAAGGCTTGATTGCCTGAAGCATTCCTTCCAGCTGCATAACCTTAGTAAATAGAATCACCAGCTCAGCAGAAAAATCAACTTTGCTAACTTCTTCTTGATGATAAATTGGCATTTTTGCAGAAATCTCTTCACCGTTAAAGTTGGCTCTTAATCCATCTTTACGAATGGCGTCAATGTGTGCCTGCCAACCGTCCACTAATAAGACATCATTTTGTGCTTGATGAAGCATTAGAGCAAAGCGACTTCCCATAGCACCGACACCTGCAATAATAATTTTCATTTGTTTCACTCCTCAATTTTTTATAGATAGTGAAAAATTACACGATTAAAATCAGTTAATAGCCTCAGAAAACTAGCCATATATTCGGACAAAAAAACAAGGTGTATGATAGAATGACTGTGTACAGATAAGGAATTTATTCACAAAATGTAACCGGTTTATAATCCAGATTGAAAGGTGAGTATTATGAACATTCAACACTTAAAATATTTTATTGAAGTCGTCAACACACACAATCTTTCCGCTGCAGCTCGAAACCTATTTGTTACTCAACCGACACTTTCACTGGCCATCAAAAAATTAGAAGGTGAGTTACATACAACACTTTTTACGCATGTGAAACAACCTTATCAATTAACAAATACCGGGCTACATTTGTATGAGCAAGGTGTCCCACTCGTTCAACAATTTGACCAATTAGTTGCCGACATCCATGCAATGAGTGACCGAACCAGTCCTGCAAAAGTAAAAATACGTCTCGGAATTACGACTCTTTTTGCCGTTCAGTTTATGAACGAAATCACTCATTTTTTGAGTACTCATCCGCATGTTGACTTGATTATCAAACAAGACGGTTCGCCCTATCTCCAAAAAATGCTTCATCAAAAAGAACTAGATATTGGTCTGGTCTCTTATCCAAATCTCTATCCGGAATCCCTTTCGTTCGAGGCGCTTGAAACCACTACTCGTGGGTACCATGTTCATGTTGTTTTACCAGAGTCTAACCCGTTAGCTAATCGTACGGAGCTAACCTTCCGGGAATTAAAAGAACAGCGGTTTTCTTCTCTGACAAAAAACTTCATGCTTGGTAGACTACTCCTCGAGCGCTCCAGTGAATGCGGGTATGAACCAAATATTGTTTTGCATAATGATGATTTGCAAGTGCTTTTACACAGCTTGAATGGAAATGACTCCATCTGTATCCTACCCATTGAATATCGCGAAGTCGGTAAAAGTGACCATCTCAAATGGGTTCCTTTAAAAGACAAATATGATTATTTTCCAATTGGTATCGCACTCAGAGATGACTACCATATGACACGAGATATTAAAGATTTTATTGACATCATTAAGAATAACTAGTTGCCTAAGTTTATCTGTTTATCCTTGATAAGCAAAAACAATCTTACTGTCATATAATTTTAAAACTTTTTCAAATAACAGTTTAGCCACTAAGCCTGCCGCAATTGGAATCGCAAACCAAGATAACAATAACAAAGCAATATTCAACCCCGCATCAAGAGAGGCAAGAGGACCGACCAGACCGACCAAACCAAAGCCCGCTGATTGTGGTGTCCCAGAGATATTAAATAATGCTACCGGAATGGCTGAAATAATCGCCGTGAACAAACAAGGTAACAAAATGATGGGATACTTGAATAAGTTAGGCATCATCATTTTCATCCCTCCCAATGCAACAGCAATTGTTACACCGGATTGATTGACTTTCCATGAATGAATGACCAAAACAATTGTTGTTGCTGCAATGCCCATCGCCGCAGCTCCTGCTGAAACCCCATCAAGCTGAATAGCTAGACCGATTCCCACAGTCGTAATTGGCGAAATAATTAATGTTGCAAACGAACAAGCAATCAAAATACTCATAATAATTGGTTGAAAATTCGTAAAGTTGTTAATCATGTTTCCTATTGCCACAGTAATCTGCGTCACATATGGATACAATAGCATCCCAATAAAACCTGCACCAACACCCACGACAATCGGCATCGCTATAATTTCAACAGAACCAAATTTATCTTTAATGAAACGAATCATTAAAACAGCGATTGCCGCCGTAATCATGATATTGATAATATCTCCGGTACCTGCAGCGATAAATCCGCCTGCATCGGCATTGTATTTAATCACACCGGAACCGGCAAATGCGGCTCCACCAACAATCATCATTCTGGCAGGTGTAAAATCAAATTGTTTTCCGATAAGTGCGGCAATAATTAAAGGCGTGGCTACTTGGAAAATGAGTCCTGCATTAATAATCATCTGAACAAATGTATTCTCAGAAAAATATTTCAGAATTGCCCCTAAAACGGCATTCGGAATCAATGCGATAATAGTCCCCTGCGCAGTTCCTGCTAATAATTTATTGAAGAAAATCTTTGGTGTCATCTTTGTTTGAGTGGCATCGTTTGTCATAATAGATTCTCCTTTTCATATTTCGTGTGAGATAAGGAACTCCCCCTACTCACCTCAGTGAATTTATCCCTCTTTTTTAAGCCCTCTTTCCACTTAAAACAAATCCTTTTCTGATAACTTGTTTCTCTTTGATAAAAAATGATTCGACGACTACGACTAGTCAAGAAGCATCCGAAAGTCACGCTTCATAGATGGAAAACCGTACGCTTTCGGATGTTCTCTCTGTCTATTTACCTTCGAAGATCATTTTTAATAAATATCTGACTCATTTGAAAAACGTGCCAAATTCGTTTTTATATCATTTAGGAACTTGCCTCCTTGTTGGCCATCCAAAATTCGATGATCAATTGATAAGCATAAGTTAATCATATCTGCCACTTTCATTCCCCCGTCAGCGGTTGGAACCACTCGTTTATTAATTGATTCAACTTGTAAGATAGCCGCTTGCGGATAATTGATAATACCCATGGACTGAACGGAACCCAAACTTCCTGTATTATTGATTGTGAAGGTTCCACCTTGCATGTCTGTACTAGCTAAAGCACCTGTCCGAACCTCAGTAGCTAGACGCTGAATTTCTTTTGCCAAGCCTGCTAAAGAGTAAGTATCCGCTTGATGAATCACTGGCACATAAAGATGATCCTCAGTAGTGACCGCAATCGATAAGTTGATATCCTTGTGGTACACGATCATCCCATCCTGCCAAGAGGTGTTAATTTTTGGATTTTTCTTCAGCGCTTGAACGACCGCTTTGGCAAAAAATGGGAAGAAACTTAGCGAGATTCCTTCTTGTTCTTTAAATTCTCCTTTAAGCTTATTTCTTAGAGAAACAATGTTCGAAACATCAGCCTCTACCATCATCCAAGCATGAGGAATCTCTGTTGCACTTTGAACCATTTTTTTTGCAATCGCTTTGCGTATGCCGTCTGCTGGGACCCGCGTATCTGTCTCTCTTGTATCCGTTGAAACATGCGTTGGCGCAGGAGTCGATACAGGTGTATGCGAAACCGGCTCTGGTTGAACAGGCGTTGTTGGTTGGCCTGTTGTTTTTACAGCTGTGCCTGGTGTGAAATTCAAGACATCTTTACGCGTAATTCGACCCGCATTCCCGGTGCCTGTTACTTCAGCCAAATCAACTCCTTTTTCCTGTGCCAGTTTTAAAACGGCTGGTGAATAACGACTGGCATTCTCGCCTTGTTTGATTGGTTTAGCGGCTTGTGCAATAGTAACAGGTCCACTCGTTTCTTTTGAGGTGGAGGCCTCAGCTGCAGATGTAGGCAATTGACCAGCTGATTGAGCTTGTGCGGCATCTGTCTCCACAGCACCTTCATCTGCTTTCCCTTCAATTTCTAGTGTCATAACAACTGTTCCAATTGGTACATCCGTATCCAAATCAATCAATAATTCTTTGACTGTTCCGTCAAAATCTGAGGGAACTTCTGTTGTCACTTTATCTGAAACTACCTCCATCAGTGGACTGTAACGTTTGACTTTATCGCCTGGTTGCACTAACCACTGAGATACGGCAGCTTCTGTCACACTTTCACCTAAGTTAGGCATTTGGACTTCTTTTATTGCCATCGTCTGTTCCTCCTCGTTAAAAATTTAATAGGCTGCTAATTCTCTCATCGCAGTTGTTACCTGTTCTTCATTGACCAAAAATGCTCTTTCTAGTGGTAACGCATAGGCCATACTAGGCGCATTGGGTCCACCAAGCCTTTGAATCGGTGCATCTAAATCGAACAGTGCATCTTCTGCAATCATCGCAGCGATTTCCCCAATAATACTTCCTTCTTTATTGTCTTCTGTGAGTAGTAACACCTTCCCAGTTTTTTTAGCTGCATTAACTAAAGTTTCTCTATCTAGTGGGTACAAGGAGCGAACATCCACAACCTCTGCTTCAACCCCTTCTTTGGCAAGCTTTTCTGCTGCAGATAGTGCATATTGTAATACCATGCCATAGCCAATCACCGTAATATCGGATCCTTCACGAACAACATTAGCTTTATCAATTGGCACAATATAGTCATCTGTTGGTACCTCTGCTTTTAACAAACGATAGAGTCGTTTATGTTCGTAAAAGAGCACAGGATCGTCTGATCGAATCGCTGCTTTAATCATGCCTTTTGCGTCATAAGGATTTGACGGTGTCACCACGCGTAGTCCGGGTTGTCCAAAGAAAACCTTTTCCGTCGATTGTGAATGATAAAGACCACCACGAACACCACCACCATACGGAGTTCTATAAACAATCGGTGCCGTCCAATCCCCTTGCGTTCGATAGCGCATGGTTCTAGCTTCAGATAAAATTTGGTTTGTCGCAGGTAAGATGTAATCAGCAAATTGAAACTCCCCAATCGCCCGATAACCTCTCAAGCCCAATCCGGTTGTTAACCCTGCAATCAACCCTTCAGTTAAAGGTGTATTAAAACAGCGGTCATCACCAAATTTTGCTGCTAGACCTTTTGTGACACCAAACACACCACCTTTTTCGCCACCTACGTCTTCTCCAAAAATAACAACCTTTTCATCACGTGCCATCTCTTCTGAAATCCCTAAATTTATTGCCTCTAAATATGTCATCTCAGCCATTTTATTCATTCCTTTCTGTCTATTATTCTGCGTAGACTTGTTCTAATAGTGAAGCTGCATCAGGATCTGGCATAGCTTCTGCTTCATCAGTCGCCATATCTACTTCTGTTTGAATTTCTTGATCCATTTTTTTTATTTCTTCGCGAGTAAGGTACCCTTCATCAATTAATTGTTTTTCAAAAACACCTAGCGCATCATTCTTTTTCATTTCTTCAATTTCTTCTTTTGAACGGTAGACGTTTTGATCGTCATCAGCGGAATGAGAGGTTAAACGTGCGACCATCAACTCAATTAATTTAGGGCCATTTCCATTGCGGACATCTTCAACAGCCTGCTTAAAAGTTAAATAAACCTCAGTAAAATCATTCCCATCTACCGTAATCCCTTCAAACCCGTATCCATGTGCACGATCTGACATTTTTTCGTTAGCATATTGTTCTTTAGCTGGTACCGAAATTGCATAATCATTGTTTTCTACCACAAAGATAATCGGTAATTTTTTAACACCCGCAAAGTTCATCGCTTCTTGAACTTCACCCTGATTAGCTGAACCTTCACCTGTTGTAGTAAGAGCAATAAAATCAGCTTTCTCCAATTTAGCGGAATAAGCGACCCCTGTGGCTAACGGCATCTGCGTACTAACTGTCGAAGAAAAAGAAACAATATTATGAGCTTTTGAACCATAGTGATTAGGCATTTGACGACCATGAGAGGATGGATCTGCCTCTTTCCCAAAAGAACCTAAGAGAATATCTTTTGACGTCATTCCCCAAACCAAACAAGCAGTCATATCTCTGTAGTAAGGTAAAAAATAATCCTTTTTTGGATCAAATGCCATTGCCATTGCTACTTGAGCAACTTCTGCCCCTTGACCAGAAATATTAAATGAGGTCTTCCCGATCCGTGTCAGCTGCCACAAACGTTCATCAAGTCTGCGTCCTCTTAATACTTCACGATAAGCTTGAATCACTTCTTCTTTGCTTAATCCTGATTTTTTTAATGTTTTCATAGTTACCAACCTTTCTATTATTTGTGAATTGCTTTACCATATGTGTCTAACGCTGCTTCTTGGACTGCTTCTGTTAATGTTGGATGAGGATGAATCGCTGCGCCAATTTCTAAAGGTGTTGCATCCATAGAAATCGCCGTACTTGCTTCAGTAATCAAATCCGTTGCATGGGGACCAATAATTGTGACACCTAACAAGTCATCCGCTTCAAGATCACGAATCACTTCAACAAACCCTTCACTTTCTCCATAGACGAGAGACTTTCCATTTCCTGAAAAATTAAAGGTACCAATCTTGACCCGTTTATCTTTTGGCACGTTCTCTCTAACATAACCAACGCTCGCGATTTCAGGACTTGTATACACACCTCTAGGGACATTAGTGTAATTTAACGGCTGCACGTCTTCATTTAGCAAATGCGCCACCGCTAATTCGCCTTCCTTCATCGCTACATGAGCTAGCTGCAAGGTATCAATACAATCACCAATCGCATAAATATGCCCTTCACTCGTTTGATAAAACTCATTGACTTCAATCCCTTTTTTTGTATACTTGACTGAGGTATTTTGTAAGCCAAAGCCTTCAACATTTGGTGAGCGACCAATCGCTACCATGACTTTATCAACAGACACGGGTTCTTTCCCTTCAATTGTGACAACCATTTTCCCATCAACTAACTCTGCTGCCTCCACTTTGCTCTTCAATAAAATCGTGATCCCTTTTTTTTCAAACACTTTTTTTAACTCACGCGATACATAAGCGCTCTCATTTATCAATAGACGATCCAAAAATTCAACAATCGTGACCTTCACTCCTAAGCTGTTAAGTAACGAAGCCCATTCAACACCAATCACACCGCCACCCACAATCACAATTGATTCTGGCAACTCTTCAAGTTCTAACATCCCATCTGAAGACAAAATAGTTTGTTCATCCAACGGTAAATTAGGTAAGGTTCTCGGACTAGAGCCTGTCGCAATAATGACCTTTTTAGGTACAATAATTTCATCCTCACGGCTTTTGTCATTAAATGTTACGGCCACCGTCCCAGAAACTGGAGAAAAAATTGATGGCCCTAAGACGGCACCTTCTCCTTCTAACACGGTAATCTTATTCTTTTTACACAACCCTTCAACTCCTTTGTGCAATTGATTGACAACCGCTTGTTTACGTTCTTGAATTTTTTTGAAATTTACAACCGCTTGGCTCTTTTGTTCAATCCCAAATTTTTCAGCGGCTTTCATCGTATCAAAGACTTCTGCACTTCTTAGTAAGGCTTTTGTGGGAATACATCCTTTGTGTAAACAAGTCCCACCTAGCTTATATTTTTCTACGATAGTTACATTTAGCCCACCTTGTGCAGCTCTAATTGCTGCCACATAACCACCTGTTCCACCACCTAAAATAAGTAAATCAGTTTGTTCTGCCAACGTCCTTCACTCCTTACGTGATTACTTTATTGCTTATCTCTGTTCAAGAATGATATTCTTTTACAGGCTCTTCTCCGTTTAATACACGGTACGCACCTTCATATAACGCCTCCATCTCCATTTCACCTGGAAACAATTTGATTGGGGCAATCCAACGAACATACTGACTAATCTCGTTTGTGACAAATTCCGAATACACAATCCCCCCTGTCAAAATAATCGCATCCACCTGACCTTTTAGCACTGCCGCAAGCTCTGCAATACTTTTTCCAACCTGATAACACATCCCTTTCAAATAATAGGCCGCGTCTTTTTCTCCCCCATTCATCCTTTTCTCGATTAACCGGATATCCGTCTCTCCAAGATATGACTTGAGACCTGCATTGCCGGCAATCAACTTTTTAACCTCGTCTAACGATAAGTGTTCTTGAATTACTCGGTCTGAAAAATCGACAAGCGGAAGTCCACCACTTCGTTCTGGTGTATAAGCCCCTTCTCCATCAAGTCCATTAATCACGTCAACCATCTTCCCCCTCAAATGCGCACCGACACTAATCCCACCACCGAGATGAGCCACGATAACTGTGCTCGTTTCATAAGTTTTTCCTAAATCTTTAGTGATTTTTCTAGCTACTGCTTTTTGGTTTAGTGCGTGGCTAACACTTCTTCTTTTAATTCCCTTTAGTCCTGAGATTCGAGCAAGAGGCTGCATTTCATCAACTACTACAGGGTCAACAATATAGGCCGGTATCCCCAAACTCTTGGCAAATTCATTCGCCAAAATTGCCCCCAAATTCGAAGCATGTGTATTATATTTTTCTTCACGTAGATCAGTTAACATCTCTTCATTAATCTGATAGGTCCCACCTGAGATTGGTTTTAACAAACCGCCACGACCAACCACAGCAACTAATTTGTCCTTCAAATTTTGTTTCTCAACAAACGATAAAACAATTTTATAGCGAAACTCTGTTTGATCAATAATGCTTTTAAACTGGGAAATTTCCTCCACACGATGCCGAATGGTTTCTTCAGCTATCAACTGATGATCCGCAAAAATTGCCACTTTTGTGGATGTCGAACCAGGATTAATCACTAAAATAGCTTCCATATTCTCTCTCCTCTTTTCACAAAATTAACCAACGCTTCTCCTCTATAACTGCTTCATTGCAAATTCTAATGAATGAAGCTTACTTTGTGTCGAATCGCTTCTTGAAGTCAACACCACTGGTACCTTTGCGCCAACAATTGTTCCACCAACCTTGGCCCCAGCAAAAATGGTCAAAGCTTTATACAGTGCATTTCCTGTATCAATCGTCGGTACCACCAAGACGTCAGCATCACCCATAATCGGTCCTTCGTAACGTTTATGAGCCACCGCTTCTTTGGATAGAGCCAAATCAAACGAGAGTGGGCCAAAAACCAGTCCATCATCGATATCTTGAAAATGTTCTGCTGTTTCTTTTGCCAAAACAGATGAAGGCATTTTTGGATTAAAATTTTCTGCCGCACTTAACAAAGCAATCTTTGGTAAGACAAGACCAATTTTATGTGCGACTTCTTTGGCATTTTCGACAATTGCCAAGATTGTTTCCTTTGTTGGCGTGATATTCATCGCACAATCTGTGAGTAAAAATGATTGTTTGCTAGATGGAAGCTCCACCATCGCCACATGAGACAAAACTTTTTTGGTCTTTAGACCATAGCGCTCATTCACTAACTCTTTTAATAGGGTATGTGTTTGGATAATTCCTTTCAGCAAAATCTGTGCTGAACCCTCTGCTACATATGAAACAGCTTTTTCTGCAACCTCAACATCGCTTTGACATAAATAGTAGGTCCACAAAGAATCATCTCCAATATTCTCCACCGTATCAAACACGACAAACGCCAGTTGCTCTACATATCTTTCTCTTGCTTGTTTCACCAACTCTAAAATTTCCGGCCGAGACCCACCGGCAATAGAAACAGTAATCATGCTTTCACCTCATTTATTCTTCTTGTTATCTTTACTGTACACCATCACCAACTCATATGAAAGCGTATACAATTTGTCTTTTTTTATACTACTATAAATTCCATTAATACCCCTCAGAAAGCCCGTCTTTACAAGGCTTCTAAAATCTTATCTGGACATTTCTACCGCTCTTGTGAAAAAGACTAAATTTTCAGAAAATTCATCCTTCACCAATTAAGCGAACGTACGAAAAGGTTTCTACTGAATTTTTTCACAGTTTACTATTTTACAGAGGTAGTGAATTGTGCCAATTCACATTATCGCCTCACGCTTATTATCCCTGCTAGTGCTATTTGTAGGAAGAGGCTGGGACAGGAGTGTTTAACTCCGAGAACAGGGTAGGTACTGTGCAACATCAACTCATACTTCGTTGTGTTTTACAGCACCGAGTAGGTACTGTGCAACATCAACTCATACTTCGTTGTGTTTTACAGCAATAAGAGGGAATTCACGGAAATGACAAGAAACACGAAAGACTTTCTTTCGATGTTGATTGATTCCTACGTGGTGTTCTTCAAATTTTTGTGACTAGGTAGGTACTGTTCTACATCTATTTACTTTGTAAATAGTGTTTCACAGCAATTTCAGCTTATTTTTCGAACCTTCAACTCTAGCATGTCTCATGCGTAGAAGTTGTTGAGAGCGGAACGCAGTCCATCAGTTCTAAAGGTGTTGCACCTTTAGAAATTGATGGGGCGGAGTGAAGATGGAGTTGCTTCTGTGCCCACCGTTTATTCGGGAAATAGGAGCATGGGCATAACTTTTTGAGTTATGTCCCAACCTCCAGTATCGCACTACGTCTACCATTCTACTAGTAGCCTGAATAAGTAGAACTGGCATAAATGGTCTTGAAAAAGTGGGACTGACAGCTAAGGCTAGTTATAAGGTGACAAAATGTACCATTTTGTACTATCGCCTCACGCCTATCATCCCACTAAATGGTCTTGAAAAAGTGGGACTGACAAAAAAAAGAGACCCAAAAGTCCGCAGACTTTTGAGCCATATATACTGAATATTGATTGTTAAGAATGCCGAGGCAACCTCCTTGTTTCAGACAGGTCTCTCTTGCCTTGACGGATGATTTACTTTCCTAATAAGTCTTAATAATCAAACTGACGATAATAACGACGAATATCTAATGGGTGACAGTTTAGTTTCTCCACATGCGCGTCGATTCTTTGTGTGACACAGTGCATAAGTAAATGTGACAACACACGGCCACGGTATTTTTCGCTAATTCCTTCAACAGGATAATCCTTTGTATCAATAAAAGTAGCATTTCCACAGATGCGTGGTAATAGATTTTGAACGCGTTCTGATAATGGACGCTGCTCATCTTCTCCTAGAAAGACCGTTACTGGGGTTGTTTCATCAACAATTTCTAATGTACCATGTAAGAATTCAGCCGCATGAATAGATTTTGAACGTAACCAGCTCTGTTCTTCCCAGTAACACATTGCATAAGAGTAGACAGCGCCCCATTGATTCCCTGCACCGATAAAATAATGCATGGCATCATGACGATGTTTTTGCGCAAATTCTAGACCAAATGCATCCGCTTTTTTCTCAGCTTCTACCAAACCTTTAGCTAAATGCTGCTCTAACTCAGCATAATACGCTGCGTAATCATCAAAGTCACCATTTTTATTCATCAAACGATCCGCTGCCATAAAGAATTTAATCTGCTCTGTCCCTGGTGCTGGATAAGTCACCACGTACTCACAAGCATTGGCAAGCGCACTGTTTTCTTGGTCGACAAAACCTAATAAAGTTGCACCAATTTTTTTAATTTCATTTACTGCTTGGACTACTTCTTGAGTCGTTCCAGTAACCGAAGACAAAATCACTAATGAGTTCTTCGTTAAACGACGGTTGCCGGTTGTATAATATTCCGCAGCATGCTGAACATAGACGGGTAAATCACTTTTACCGTTCATATAAGTGACTGCCTGCATAGCCGAAGCATACGTCCCACCGATACCCAAATAAAAAATATTATCAAAACCTTTTTCCCAAACAGTATCAATGATTGTTTCTACCTCTGAACGAAGAGCAAGTGCTCCTTGAATATTGTCAATTTGTTGTTGTTCGTTGAATTTTAACATTATTTTTCCACCTTTTATATTTTACTTTTTAATACTGAATCAAAATCATCAAAAATTCGTTTACTCAAATCAATTCCTTTTACCCCTGCGCCAAGGTATGAAAAAATTTGGAATGGGATGACTAGAAATAGAGAAGTAAAACATTCCTCGCAGGCAATATCTAAGCTCAAACTATCCTCGTCATTACTTTTTTCTGTAGTAATTGTGTAAGTCTTCCCAACAGACGAATTCATATAGGTTTGTAACTGTTGGGCACGCGCGTGATTTTCGCTTTTTGTATCAATAAAAAAGAGAACATGCTCATGATCCGCTTCAAGATAAGGCCCATGCATATAAGCTTCTAGCTCAAACCCTTGCGAAGGTTTACGGATTGTTTCTGTGAACTTCGTTTCGAACTCTTTTGCCGTTCCCCAGTTAGGACCATACCCAATTGCCACAAAGCGATTGGAAAGCTTGAAGATACTTTTATTTTTCTCGAAGAACGCTTGACTCTTTTCAATGATTTCTGGAATTTTCACGATTGCCTCAGTGAGCTGCTTCAATAAGAATTCGACCTTTTCACTAGACAACCTGTTTTTATTTTGACCAATTGATAAGCCGAGCAAAAACAGCTTAAGAAGAGTGGCCGAATAACCCTTCGTTACAAAACCAACTGTTTCGACGCCCATTTCTAAATCAATTACTTCATCTACCTTCGAACAAAGCGGGCTAGCCAAATTACTGGTCAGTGCAATCGTATGAATTGTTTGACTTTTCAGTTGGTCTAGTGCATCAATAGTTGACGCACTTTTACCACTCTGAGAAACAGCAATTACTGTATCCACTGCCTCAGATAAACGCCCATAGTGATTAAAATGATAGGGTTCTTCGATACTCACGCTTGCACCTGAAAGACTTTCTAATGCAGGCTTTGCGGATAGGCAAGCATTATAAGACGAACCAGTTGCTAAGATGAGAATATTTTTGATTTTTTGTTGCTGTGGGTTCTCTATAAATGAATAAGTCCGTAAATTATTCATTAACATCGATTGTTCTTCATTTATATAATCCAGCATCGTTGCCAAATTCATCCCTCCTAAAAGATGCCCACTAATGAACCTAAAATCCCAACAACTGCTAAGCCCAATAGGATCATTAACGGTTTCACTTCTTTTTTCAGTAGATAAAAGACGCCACCAAAAGCACCCAATGAAAGAATATTCGGAACAATGTCGTCAAAAATACTTTGAACAGTCACTGCATTGTCACCAGAACCAATCTGTAAGGGAATATTCACTTCAATCATCGTTGCTGACATTCCACCAACAACCATTAATCCAATAATTGCTGCGCCATATGTCAAGCTTTCCATCATGCCGTTTTCTTGAATCTTTTTCAAAAAGCCTGTGCCTAATTTGTACCCCCAGCCAGTTGCCATATATCGGAACAATAAATGAGGGATATTGAAGATTAACAAGAACAAAATAGGACCTAAGATATTTCCTTGTAACGCAAGAGAAGTTCCTACCCCTGTCGCAATAAGACGCAGGGTTCCCCAAAAGAAGGAATCCCCTATCCCAGCTAAAGGACCCATTAGAGACATTTTGATGTTATCAATCGCTGAAGAATCAAAATTTTCGTCATTGGCATTTTCCTCTTCCATAGCTGCATTAATCCCTAAAATCAGCGTAACAATATGAGGCGTCGTGTTAAAAAACTCTAGGTGACGTTTTAAAGCATCTGCCATAGCTTCCTTTGTCGTATACAACTTTTTTAAAATGGGAATCATGGCATAGACATACGCCAAGTTCATCTGACGCTCATAGTTCCACGAAAATTCCATTTGAAACGACCGCCAAAATACACTACTTAATTCTTTTTTTGTTATTTTTTTATCAGGATTAGAAGTCTTCGTCATCATCAATTACCTCCCCAGAGTTTGTTTGAATCGGTGTTCCTTGTCCACGAATATTACGCAAATTCACTATAACCACTGCTGTGATTGCCCCAAAAATCGCGATTCCTGTTACTGGAATTTGCAAATAAGCGGCTAGCGCAAAACCTAGGAAAAAGTAAGGCGCGACCTGTTTATTGATTAACAGTCGTGCTAACATCGCAAACCCAAGTGCTGGAATCAAGCCTGTTGCTACAGTCAATCCATTTTGAACAAAGTCTGGAATCATATCTAGCAGATTCCCAATGGTTTTACTCCCTACCATAAAGGAAATACACACCACCAATGCTAACATCAGAGACAGACCAAAACCTGAAATCAAATGCATCGCCTCAACGCCTTTATAATTTCCATCTTCGGCATACTTATCCGCTTTTTGGTTCATAATTGGAATAAATAATCCTAGATAAACATTTTTAAGAATTAACGTTAAGGTAGCAATCGGTAAGCCTAACAATAAGGCTGTCTCAGTTCCAGCACCAGCCGTAATTGCAAATGCCGTTCCCAAAATTCCACCAGTAACAACATCTGGTGGAATTGAAGCACCCACAGAGAATGAACCAATAAAAGCTAGCTCCAATGTCGCACCCATAATAATTCCTGTTTTTATGTCGCCTAAAACAATCCCCGTAAACAACCCCGTAACAATCGGTCTTGATAAAAGTGAGGTGCCCAATGCATACTCAGATTGTGCAACAAAAGCAACAAGACCTAGTAAAATAGCTTGTAACATATTTTATTCCCCTTTCATTACAATACTTCAGTGACTTCCACTTTCTTATCAGATGGTACTTGGCGAATCTCTACATAGACCCCTAAGTCAACCATTTTTTTAAGTAACTCCTCTTCCTCAGGGAAAACATTCACTGCTTTTCCTAGACTACGCGTGCCCTCTTTAGACTTAATTCCACCTAAGTTGACTTGTTTAATAGCAGGATAAGCTTCAGCTAATTTGTGAGCATCCGCAATCGACTCAACCACGATAAATAATTTATATTTATCTGTCACGCCACTCTTCAGCGCTTCAATCGCATCATCAATTGTCTTAATAACTAATTTGACGCCTTGAGGTTTCGCCAGTTTGATTGTCGTTTTTCGAATTTCGTTGTTGGGCACATCATTATTCGCAATTAGAATACAATCTGCGCCTAAATTTTGTGTCCATGAAAATGCTACCTGGCCATGTAACAAACGGTGGTCTACTCTTGTTAATAAGATCATTTTCTTCCTCCTTAAAAATCCTCTTCAGCAATTTCTTGTTCAAAGGTTTGATTACAAAATTGAATGGATTGTTTTGATGTTTCCAATGCTTGTTGGATAAATTCAGATAACGACTCAACTTGCTCAAACCCTGTGACCAACTCAATTAAGAATGGTAAATTCATCCCTGCAACCAAATAATAATTGGGTTGTTGAATATGGTGTAAAAATTCGTTATTTACACTTCCACCAAACAAATCCGTCACAATCACAAGCTCCTTATTTTCATTTTCTTGAATGATTTCTGAAACTGCCTTCGTTAAATCAAAGGCTTCTGTCAAATAACAATCGAGAGCCGTCACCTTGTCAGTCGTCCCACAGATTAATTGCAAAGAAGAAAGAATCCCTGACGCAAATTTTCCATGAGAGGCTAAAATTATTTTTCTATTCACTCGCTTCACCTCACTTACACCTTACTAAATGCAAGACGCGTGCCAAAAATAGTGGCACGCGTCTTTTGCTTATTAAAAATCGTCATCTTTTGTCGATGTATCAGTCTCTTTATACACAATATCATAAATGTAAACAATTTCAGCATCAGGAATTTTGACACTATAAACACTTTCAATGACACTAAACGCTTTTCTGATTTGTTCAAACCCAGATTCCCGACACTGATTCAAACCGCTTTCACAGTAAGTACTATCAATGGGAACGTTACGAATGAGCCGTTCAATCAAACAACTGACATGTACATAAAGAGCCAGTTTTTTGGCATTACTTAATAATAAATCAGCCTGCAATTCCAGCTCTCGCATAAACAGGTCGATCTCTTTCATTACTTTTTCAGTATCTAAAATCGTCACTGAATCAATCACCTTTTCTAAAGAAAAATTACGAATGACGTTTTTATTAAAAATTTGATTCTCTTCTTTTGTCATAACCGTCTCTAACCATTCATTTAATCGCTGGTTCTCATCTCCTGATATCAACTCTTCTAAAGAAAGGTAAGGAATTTGTTCTACATAAGGGTTATCTGTTCCGATAATGCCCAAAACATCGTACGCAGAAAAAACCGTCTCAGACTTTTTCTTATCTGCCAACACTTGAAACTCATAAGGTAAAACCTTCAGATTACAACTGCTAGGTAAGCTTTTTTCTAATAAATGACTGATATGTGCTGCTGTACCGATCCCTGTTTGACAGGTCGTTAATAGAGCCTTTGTCCGATTTTCTTCTGGGTAAATAATCTTCCAATCAAGAGTGGCCTGACTAGCAGAACGTTCGGTAATTTCAGACAGAGAAAGTTTTTTCTGAAGATTTTCGCCAACTGCGATTGCTAAAGGGGTCGTTACATTGTTCATGATGGCAATCGGAACCGTTATTTGTTTTGGAAAATACTGATAGATTTCTTTTAATGAACCCATATCAACAAGTATAACCAGGCCATTAGAAATATCATTATTTTCACTATAATCAAGGATTTCTTCTGCAATTCTTTGAGGAGAAACATCTAATGGCATATCAAAGGATTCAAAAATATCTTTGCCTAAAAAACGATTGGCTACATTGGCAATACTGCTTGCAGTTGCATACCCATGGGCAACAATCACAGCTTTAGGAATCCCCCGCTCTTTTGTCCAATCAGCCTTTTTCAAATACAGGGCTAAAACGATTCGGTCCATCGCTGAAATGTCCAAATCTAACTTATGCTTTGATAAATCCAACAGTCGCTCGACATAATGAAAGCTTGTTGGGTAAGCATCTTTAATTTGTTGCTCCATCTCCTTAATTAAGTCGAGTAATTCATTATCTTCTGGAAACCACTTACTTGATCCCCGTTGAAAAAGGTAATAACTGAGGGCATAAACGCTATTTCCATTAAATTTAATTTGATACGCACTCTCCATCTGACGGAAGGTATCACGAATATATTGCGTCAAATAAACTAACAGTTCATGATTTTGTTGTCGATCCGTCTCAAAAAGCAAATAGTCGAATAAATGATCCACGGTTTGTTTTAATTGAGTTTCACATTTCTCAAGCTGGCACTCTGCTTGCTGAAATTCATTAATCAGCTTTTCAAATGTTGCAATTGAGCGCTTTTCATTTGGATTATGACGTTCAACCAATTGATTGGTTGTGGTGTTTTCTGTTAGCAGAATCTTCTCGGGCGTTACAGTTTGCAGCCCTTGTAGTTTACTATCCAAAATAGAATCCGGAAGATGATAAATCGTAAGCTGAATTTCTTTTTCATTTTTTTGTTCGATATAAGCTTTGGCAACTGTCACTTTTATAACATTTTTTAATTCACCGATATTTCCTTTAAAGCTCCGACTAGTCAATAGACTAATCACTTGTCCCGAAACCTGAATCGCCTTATTTATTTTTCTTCGTTCATTTAATAAAAACGAATAGACTAACTCCACGCGTTCGTTTCGGCTTCTCTCTTTTATAGCAGGCATCACCACCTGAATAGGAATTCGTCGAATAAATGTCGTTAAAAATGTACTAGTTAATTCTTCTGTCGTGGCAAAAAATAAACGCGTTTCTATCTGACGAGGATTTCCTGTATCTCCCATGCGATAAATGATTCCTTGGTCTAAGTATGTAAACAACTTTTCTTGTCCCTCAGCATTCAGTCGATGAACCTCGTCTAAGAAAAGAATCCCGCCATTTGCATGTTCAAAAGCCCCACTCTTATCTTCTTCAGCTCCTGTATAGGCTCCTTTCGTATGACCGAATAAATTACTGGTCAAAAGCTCTGGATTATTGGCATATTGCGCACAATTAAACGTAACAAACGGCGCATCTTCACTAATCAAATCATGCTCCAAACAATATTGATAAACTAACTGAACCAAATAACTCTTACCTGTCCCACTATCACCTGTAATCAATACAGGAAGTCCGTTGTCAGGATAATTCAGTGCCGTTTTAATTTGTTCAATCACCCGGTTCAAACTTTTATCATGACCAATCATCAGCGAGAAAAAGTCTGTCTGTCGACCAAATAAAGGCTGTTCCTTTTGAATCTCCTCGGCAGAACGATAGACCGTTTCACTTAAGATAAAATAATGCCTCTCAAAGGCCTCTTTATGAAAAAAATAAACAGGACGAGAGTTTATTTTTACTAGCTTGCCTTCATTGGTTAGTTGATTCAAGTAATGACTAATTGTATTTCTTTTCACCTTAAAAATTTCGGCTAGTTTTTTTGCAGTAAATAGTTCACTTATATTATTCAAATCGATAAAATCCGTTTGATTATTCAAATAATTGATTAACTCTTCTTTCATGACTACCTCCTTCTTGAAATAAAAAATAATGATTTATTCCTCAATCAAAAGAGAAATTGGGCTTTTGGGAATTCTCCTTGTTTCGTCCGTTTAAAAGAATAGTATCCCATTACTCATAAAATTGATAGTTTCTTTATCGTTTTTATTTGAATTACTTACATGGTAAAAGAAAAATAAGTTGAAGCAGACACTCCACGATGTCTATGCTTCAACTTATCTATTATCAACTTATTCTCTTTATTTTACGGCTTTCATTGCGTCAATAATCGCTTGTAAGTAGCCAGCTGTATCCGAGAAGGTCGCACCTGTCACGACATCTGCTGGGCTATCTTTTTCACCCAATTTACCTAAATCACCGACAGCTGTTTCTAATTCTGCCACTGTTTTACCCAATGCAAATTGCGTAACAGCCTTCATGTTATCAGAGTAAGTGTTTGTCGCGCCACCTTTGTCTGCCATCATTTTGGAATAGGCTTCATTATTGGCTTCTTTTGAAGATAAGACTAAACCGTCTTTCACGTCAGCGCCAAAGTCGGCATCCGAATTTGGTACGCCACCAAAATCAGTGAGGCTGACATATTGGAACTCATCAAGAGCAACAGCCGCTAATTTATCACCATCCATCGCAACAGTTGTTACTGAGAATGATTTGTCCCCATGAGGCGCTCCAAGAACTTGAACTTCCAACAGATCAGCACTCGCTGTCTTCGTCCCTTCAAAAATCTTTCCTTTACTTGCTGCATCAACGATTGATTGTAAGTAACCAGCCGTATCAGAGAAGGTCGCACCTGTTACAACATCAGCTGGGCTATCTTTCTCCCCTAATGCACCTAAATCTGTGACAGCTTTTTCTAATTCAGCCGCTGTTTTTCCTTCAGCAAATTTGGCAATTGCCCCCATGCTTTTTTCCCAAGTCTGAGTCGCGCCACCTTTATCTGCCATCATTTTAGAATAGGCTTCATTGTTCACACGTTTACTTGATAAAACGGTATCTGCTGGGAAAGCTTCGCCAAATGCTTTATCTGCATTCGGTACACCTTCAAAATCAGCAGGTGAAACATATTGGAATTCATCCAATTGAACCTTTAGAATTTTTTCGCCATTCATTGTGACATTCACTACTGCAAACGACTTCGTTCCGTGAGGTGCTGTCAGTAATTGTCTCATATAAACAGTTCCTTCAGCGGGTGCAGTATCAGTTGAGCTTCCGTCTGCAATTTTAACCTCTGCTTTGGCTTCTTCAGTTGAGCTTTCTTTTGTAGAACTACTCTGCGCTGTTGAAGCACTTGATGATTCCGCTGCACCCTTGTTATCAGCTGAACATCCGACCATTGCCAATAGTGCCATTAAAGCCACTGTTGTTAAAGTAATCTTTTTCATTTTTGTTCCCCCTAAAAATTATTATGTTGCTATTGTAAATTATATCACAAAGTTTCAATTTGACTACCATTTTTATTATTTTTTGACAAAATAATGCCTAAGCCACCGATATGATAACGATTACTAAAAATCAAGAAACGTAATTTTATGAATGACTCTCTACTCAGATAACACCTTTTATCGAAATTGACTCTAATAGTCTTTTTATTTGTCTTGATTCTTGTTAGAAATGGAAACAATCACATCCTACAGCTATTTATAAATAAGACAATTTATCGAACAATTACAGGTATTCGTTTTTCTACTTTTTACTGATTCCATAAAAAAAGATTGCGGTAGAATCACTCGCAATCTTTTTTAATCTATTATTTAACTAACTGTCAAACAAACAGCACATTACTTATTGTTCTTCTGCGCTCATTTTTGAAGTGACTTTTTCATCAACACGCAAGAATGGTAAGTAAATAAAAACACTTGCTGCAATAATCAAGATTTGTAAAACAGAAGCCCGCCAGTCTCCGCCTGTTGCTAAGAAACCTGAAATAATCGGTGGCGTTGTCCATGGAATCTGAACAACAACATGATTAATTAACCCCACTGCTGTCGCAAAATAGGCAACTGTTAACGAAAATATTGGGGCTAATACAAATGGAATAATCAAACTGATATTAAAAACAATTGGTAAACCAAAAATGATTGGCTCGCTAATATTAAATATAGCTGGCGTCACTGACAACTTCGCAAAATCTTTGTAATCTTTTCGGCGACTGAAAATAAAGATAGCAATCAATAATGCAATCGTGTTTCCAGAGCCACCCATAACGGCAAATGTATCTTTGAAGGCCATGTTGATAATGTGAGGAATCTCAGCTTTATCGGCATAAGCCGCCATGTTTTCTTGCATATTTTGAATTAAAAATGGATCAAGTAATGACCCAGAGATCACAGCTTGGTGAATCCCAAAACCGAAAAATAAATTAGCAATTGAAGTAATCAATAAAAATCCTGGCAAGCCAGTAGTGACTTTACTCAACGGTGCTGTAATGACATTGGTGATCAGACTATTCACATCCCTATTGAATAGTTGCATAATTAAGAACGAAAGAATAGCAAATGATGTAATTGTAATCATAATTGGGATTAACACGTTAAATGATTTAAGCACGGCAGGTGGAATATTTCCTGACAGGTTAATCTGTAATTTCTTGTTTTTTGATAACTTAATAAATAATTCTGTCGCAGCAAGTCCAACGAAGATTCCGACAAACATTCCTGAAGCGCCTGTATGGCTCACCGGAATAACACCTGTCACTTCAATCGCTTTTTCTGCATTTTCAGGTGTGAACATTGTGGTCATCGGTGTTAACACAACAAATGTCGAAATGGCTACTAATACGGCAGCAATATGATTGGTATAATTTCTGCTAACACACATATGATAAGAAACAGCTGCAACAACTAATAGTGTAGTAATACTGAGTGTCCCATTACCGATAGATACCCCAACCTTTTGAATCGTTGTTAAGGTCTCAGGATTAATTATTTTCCCCATAAATCCTGTTGGTTCTAAGATGACATAATTGATTAATGTCACGAACCCCGCTAACATCATGAATGGCATGAATGTCGCAAAAGCATCTCTCAATGTCCGCAAATGAATCTGGTTCCCTAACCGTGTGGCAATCATGCCAAACTTTTCAAACACGAGATCTTTTTTACTGGTCTTTTCCATAAATTAAACGCTCCTTTTCTTTGAAACCGATTACTCTTTATAGGAACGATAATACAACACTTTTTACAAAAAGTAAATATCTTTATACAAAATTATATACTTTTAATCAAAGAAAAAATTAGAGCTTAAAGTCAGGGACTTTAAACTCTTAATTTTCGACAAAAACAGCTTCAAAAACAAAATCTTTATAGATATGTCTTGATAAGGAATACTCAAACGGCACACCTGATAAAAGCGAGACCACTTTATCTACTTCGATCATAAATTCTCCGGCCTCAATATCCAAAATATGAGCATCAAACTCTTTAGCAATATCACCCTTTATCCAAATATGCGAGGTTTTTATCTCTAATCCCAAGTCATTGGTAATATACGAATAGATGGATTTTTTTAGATGCTTAGGCTCTAAGCCCGGAATAATAGCTAAGGGCATAAAGGTCTGTTCGATTGAATACGGTTCACGATCAATAAACCGACTTCGAATAATGTTATAGACGTAATCTTTTTGACTAATCTCTAGTTTTTTTGCAACCTCTTCAGAAGGTAACTCGATAGAAAATGTATGGATTTCAGAATCCACATGCTCTTCACCTACAACACTGAATAACCCTTCGTTTGGACCGAAGACCTTCGAATTATCAATTGGTTTTCTCAAAACTTCCGTACCAAATCCACTCCGACTTCTGAGAACTCCTTCAGAAACCAACAAATCAATTCCTTTTTTTACGGTTAGTTTGCTAGCATCATATTGTTTCGCTAGTTCATCACCTGTTGGCAGCTTTTCGCCAATTTGGTAGGAGCCACTAGCAATCTTCTTTTTTATATCTAAATAAATCTCCATATACTTGGCAATTTTCTTCAATTGACTTCCCTCCAATCAAAACTATATACACATCTATACTTTACCATAAAAACGATAGAAAACACCACTGGAAAATTATACTCAACAAACAAAGATATATATTTTTAATTAAAACTATTTATTTTTCAAACAAGGAATGATATGATATTCCTGAATAAGGGGGTATTTAGAATGACAACACAAAAATTATCATTTCCAGAAAACTTTTGGTGGGGCTCTGCATGGTCTGCAGAACAAGCGGAAGGTCGCGGCGAAACAGGCAAAGCTGAAACAGTTTGGGAACGTTGGTATGCTGAGCAACCCTACCGTTTTTATAATCGGATTGACTCTTCTATTACAACAGACCACATTCATCGTTATAAAGAGGATGTAAAACTTATGAAAGAAACCGGGCATAACTCGTTTCGTGTCTCAATTTCTTGGGCACGTATGTTTCCAGAAGATGGGGTCGGCGCCGTCAATCCCAAGGCCATCGCTTTCTATCGAGATTTATTTACAGAGATGAATAAAGCAGGAATTAAGGTCTTCGCGAATCTTTATCATTTTGATATGCCGGCGAAGCTTCAAGACAAAGGGGGCTGGGAATCTCGTGAGGTCGTTAACGCCTACGTTCATTTCGCTGATACTTGCTTCAAAGAATTTGGCGACCTTGTTTTCCATTGGTTCACATTTAACGAACCTCTAGGACCTATTTTAGGCTCCTATTTAGAAGACTTCCATTATCCAAATCTAATTGATTTTAAACGTGGAGCCCAAGCTGCTTTCTTTACAATACTTGCTCATGCAAAAGCGATTGAAGCTTTTAAAACTCATGGATTGGAAAGTAAAATTGGCGTTATTTTGAATCTAAGTCCGACTTTCCCTCGCAGTCAAAATCCAGCTGATGTCAAAGCGGCTGAAATTGCCGATTTGTTTTATACACGTAGTTTCTTAGATCCAATGGTGAAAGGAACCTTCCCGTCAGTCTTAATTGATCTTTTAAAAACTTATGATCAGCTACCCGACTATTGCGAAGAAGACTTACAGACAATTCACGAGCATACTGCACAAATCTTAGGTCTCAACTATTATGAACCTCGACGGGTAAAAGCTCGCTCTTGTGCGGTCAATCCCGACAGTCCCTTCCTTCCAGAATGGTTCTTTGAAAACCACATTATGCCAGGCAGACGCATGAATGAGTATCGCGGATGGGAAATTTATGAACGAGGAATTTATGATCTCTGCATGGATATTAAAGAGAATTACGGAAATATCGAAGCTTTTATTTCTGAAAATGGCATGGGTGTCGCGAATGAAGAACGCTTCATGGATGAAACCGGTCAAGTGATTGATGACTATCGTATTGAATACATCAAGGACCATTTAGCCTATCTTTGGAAAGCCATTGAGGAAGGTTGTAATATTAAAGGGTACCATTTATGGACCTTTATCGACTGCTGGTCATGGATTAACTCTTATAAAAACCGTTATGGTCTAGTGTCACTCGACTTGCCAACGCAAAGACGTACCATCAAAAAAAGTGGCGAATTTTACAAAAAACTAAGTGATGAAAATGGCTTCGAATATGAAGTTGATTGGTTAGTGTAATTAGTTGTGTAGGCTACGAGTCTCGGTGCTCGTAGCTTTTTATCATTTTAATGGTTAATGTTAATAAGCTATTCATTCCCACATAGTTTCTTTACTAACTCAAACTGTTTATTTTACAAACTTGTCTTCGTTTGCTATTATTAGAACGTTCATTCTAATAAAGTGAAAAGGAGATTCAGATATATGGCAAGAACCAAAGAATTTGATGAAGAAGTTGTTTTAGATAAAGCTGTTCAAATCTTTTGGCAAAAGGGTTATGAAAAAACCTCGATTCAAGATTTAGTGGACACCATGGGGATTCATCGGCGCAGTATATACGATACCTTTGGCGACAAACATGCGCTATTTTTACGCGCACTTGATCGATACTCTACAGAACTTGAACAAAAAATTGTAACCAACATCACACCTGAGTTACCCATCAAAGAGAAACTAGAAAAACTATTTACCCTTGTCTTATCAGAAAATGTCGATGCACCTCGAGGCTGTTTAATTGTCAATAGCGCAACTGAACTATCTTTATTCGATGAAGAAGTCGCAAAAAAAGTCAAAACTCAGTTCGCCAAAACGGAAAACTATATTTATCAATTACTCGTTGCGGCTGAGAAAAAGGGGGAGCTTACAGTGGCGCTATCCTTGAAGGATGTAGCTGCCTATTTGCACAATGCTTGGGTTGGGTTTCGAGTCCTCGCAAAAACAACTGACGATTCTGATAAATTACAAACAATTGTTGATGTTAGTTTAGCAATCATTTAGTCGATGAAAGAAGGAATTTTTTTGAAAAAAAACTACACTGTAATCACCGGCGCAAGCTCAGGAATTGGCTATGAAGTAGCTTGGGCCTTTGCCAAAAGAGGAAAAAATCTCATCTTAGTAGCACGAAGAAAAGAACGTCTACTCGCTTTAAAAGAACTCCTAGTTACCGAATATCCTGAGTTAGAGATTCTTGTGAAGTGCTGTGATTTATCCGATAAAACACAAGTGTATCAGCTTTATGAATCATTAACAGCTTACTCAATTGAAACCTGGATTAATAATGCAGGTACTGGCTCTTCTGACCCCATGATAATGGCTGACTTAGACAAAATTGAACAAATGATTCATCTGAATGTAGAAGCAACTACGCTACTTTCCACACTGTACGTCAAAGATTATGCACAGGTTGAAGGAACACAATTAATAAATGTCTCCTCCGCTATGGGGTATGTCGTTGCTGCTGGAAATGTCCCCTACTCTGCCAGTAAATTTTTTACCAGCGCACTAACAGAAGGTTTGGCAGCAGAACTTAGAGAAGCGCCTATTCAAGTAAAAGTATTGGCCCCTGCACTAACAGCGACTGATTTCATCGGAACAGCAAATGTACGCCTCAAAGAATCCTTGCATTCACCAAAAGAAGTCGCCAACTTTTTGCTTCAACTATACGATAGTGACAAAAGCATTGTTGTCGGCGTAGTCAATGAAAAAAAAAAATTTAAATTACGTAAACAAATTTTGCCCTCATTTCCACGATAAATTTTTTTAACTAAAACTAGAACGAACATTCTAAAAAGGAGGAAATACAAATGAAAGCTATACAAATTGAACGTTACACCAAAGAACTACAGGCACAGGTGGTCAATATCCCCGTACCCGAAATAACTGAGGATCAAGTATTAATAAAAGTCAAAGTGGCGGCTGTCAATCCTCTTGAAATCCTTAATATTACAGGTGCGGTCAAACTAATTCAAGATTACAAAATGCCACTCACTCTAGGAAACGAGCTGACAGGTGTCATCGAAAAAATCGGGAGCAACGTAAAGGGGTTTTCCATTGGTGAGGCGGTATATTCTCGCTTGCCTATTGAACAGATAGGCGCCTTCGCTGAATATGTCGCAGTCAACGTGGACGCTATTTGGCCTTTACCCAAACATTTAACTTTCGCTACAGGCGCTGCTGTTCCTTTAACAGGGCTGACTGCTTACCAAGGATTACATGAAGAATTAGAAGCCAAAGCCGGTCAAACGCTCTTTATTCCTGGTGGTTCTGGGAGTTTTGGTCAGATGGCTATTCCACTCGCAAAAGAAATGGGGCTGACTGTCATTGTCTCAGGAAACCCCGAAGCTAAAGAACGCTCACTTGCATTAGGCGCAGACAAATATATCAACTACAAAGAAGAGAATTATTGGGAAATCCTTGAACCAGTTGATTTTGTCATTGATACCTTAGGAGCAGAAGAATTTGAGCATGAGTTATCCATTATTAAACCCGGTGGCCGATTATTAAGTTTAAAAGCAGGTCCTAATAAACAATTTGCTGTTTCTAAGAAATTTCCAAAATGGAAACAAGCCCTATTTGGTGTAGCAGGAGCCAAATTAGATAAAAAAGCGAAAGAAAAAGGAATTGAGTATCGTTTCATGTTTGTCCGCTCAGATGGCAAACAACTAAAAGCCGTTTCCGACCTTGTTGAAAAGAAACAAATTATTCCAGCTATTGATCCAACAGAATTTAGATTGGAAGACATAAATAAAGCCCTCGCGCATATGGCAACAGGACATCCAAAAGGAAAGGTCTTACTTAGAATTGGTGAATGAGAAAGAATAATTATCTGTTCTGCGAATGAGCTAAAATTAAATGACGACAAACTTTCACTACGCAGGACTTACCTTTAATTACTCACTAATAAAGTTTACTTCGGGCTTACACTTGATATTTGAGAAAAATTAAAAATTAAAAACTGATTGATGAACTATTATCTTATCAAAAAAACGGGCATGAAACCAATAGCGTTATTGATTCCATGCCTGTTCTATTCTTTTACAATTGATTAACTAAACTTTTAAAAATCATTCTTATAGTTGAAAAGTCGTAAAGTCTTTTATTGTATAGGAGATGTTAAGCACAGGGTTTGAGAATAATTCTTTATTCGCCCCTGTATTATCCACCGCAATAATCTGACCAATTTTTGCTTTTGAAGCAGCTAAAATACCAGAATAGGAGTCCTCAAATACTAAACAATTCTCCGGTAAAATAGCGATATTTTTGACTGCCTTGAGAAAAATATCCGGTTCTGGTTTTCCAGGAAATGTCCCGTCATCAAAGACCACCTTATCATAATCAAACCATTGGCTCAGCTGAAATCGTTCAAAATAAAAATCAACATTTTCTTTTGTCGTCGCTGTCGCAATAGTCATCGGCATTTCCGCACACTTTAATGTATCTAATACCTCGGCCAAACCTTTCGTCAAAACGACTCTTTGTTCATCTTGGAGGCAGAGCATTCGATAATTTTTCTCTTTTTCCATTCCGAGTATGGCCACTTCACCTGCTGATAAATCAGCAGAAATGAATTTTTTTATAATTTCGTCATTTGTGCGCCCATGAATGTTAAGTAATATCTCTTGTTCAGCAATATTCTCTTTTGCATATTGCTTAATCATATGAATCCAGGCTAGTTCATGCAAATCTGAATCCTGAAACATGGTTCCATTAAAATCGAAAACAATTCCTTTTATTTCTGTCATCTATCCATTCTCACGATCAAAATTTTATTTTTTCTTATTCGCTATTAATTCTTTGTACCAACACGCACTCTTTTTTGGTCTTCTTTCCTGCGTTTCAAAATCAACATAGAAAAGACCATATCTCTTATTGTAGCCGTTTGTCCAAGAAAACATATCTTGGAAGGACCAGACGAAATATCCTTTGACGGGAACCCCTTCTGAAATCACCTTAGCTACTTCCTCTAGATGACTCTCTATATAATCAATTCTTTCTAAATCAAGTATTTCGCCATTTTCATCTGGTGCTTCTTTTTTCCCTAAACCATTTTCTGTGATATAAATTTTTTCAACATTTGAGTACTCTGCATGAATTCTCCGCAAAGTATCTCCTAACCCTTGAGGATAAATTGGCCAATCCCAATCGGTTGTTCTGAGCTCTTCTCTCAGAACTTCTTGCCCTACGCCAGCTAATTTCCGTGTAGAGCTACCTTTTGTTCCTGTTCCATTATGAATAAACTCGGACGGTCCATCATAACTTTCAACAAATTTACTATAATAATAGTTAACCCCGACAAAATCAACTTTTTCGGCAGCCTTTGCTAATTCGTCTAGCTCTTCTTGAGTCACCCGAATCATGTCTTGGTGATTATCCTTTAAGATGGCTTCCACTACTTCCAATAACTCTGGATCATAACTTCCTTTTAGGGTTCCATCCAATAAAAATTTATTTTCTAATACATCTTGTCTCTGTGCTGCTAATCGATCACTTTCTTTATCACTATTTGGATAAACGGTTTGGATTGCATGAACAACCCCGATTTCTCCAGGAATGTTCATTTCTCTAAACTGGTTTACAACTCTGGCATGCGCAAGATTCAAGTAGTGCTGTTGCTGAAAACAATGATTAAATTGGTATTTTTCTCCTGGTGGAAAGGTCCCCGTAATTCTCTGCTGTTTCGCTAAGGTAGTTGGTTCATTAATTGTAATCCAATGGTAAACTTCCTCTTGATACTCTTCAAAACAAAAAGCGGCAAAATCAACAAAGTGTGCAACCATCTCTTTGTTTAACCAATCTCCTTCAGAAAATAATGTTTCTGGTGTATCAAAATGATGCAAAGTAACGTAGGGTTCAATCCCATTGCATCTCATTTCTTTAAACAGCCGATGATAAAATGCGACTCCTCTAGGTTCTACTTCTCCATAACCTGTTGGAAAAATTCTTGACCAAGCAATGGATACTCTAAGCGAAGTAATCCCAAAATCGCGACAATTCTTGAAGTCAACTGGGTACTGATTATAAAAATCACAAGCGGGATCTGCTGAGAAGCGCCCCTGCTTTTCTAAAAAATCATCCCATAACACTCTACCTTTCCCATCTATTTTTGTTGCACCTTCAGTTTGATAAGCCGCTGTGGCAGCGCCGAGTACAAAATCTTTTGGTAATTGTATCATCTAAAAACTCCATTTCCTTTATGGTTTAATAAAAGATCGCTACTGGTTCTAGTAATCCTGATGGTTGCCGCACTTGTGCTGCTGAATGTTTCTCAAAGACTTCTTTATCTAAAGTATTCGTCACATCAATAATCAATTGATTACGCCCTTTATTCAGCCTACAATCAAAGAACTCGTAAGGCGGACAAATTCTAACCCCAAGCTTCTCACCGTTTAAGCTTACTTCAGCAATCTCATATACACCCTGTAACTCTATTTTGGCAGTCGTTATCTCTTGTTCTGAGTACCAATTAAATTCATAACGGATAGTACCGGCAAATGTCGATGCCATACATTTTGTAACATCAACTAATTTGTCTAGCTTAACTTCCTTAGTAAACTCGGGATACTCTGCAGCTTTTGCAAACGAGAGCGTTGCTTGTTCAGCCAAGACCATCTTCTTGGTGTATAATGATTCTTCTTTGACAAATGCTTCTTTTCCTGCACCCTCAAAGATCACGCACGACTCATACGCCTCTAATGACACTCGCCCATCTCTTATCTGCGTCACTCGATTGTTTAATACGTCGAAGCGATACGGATTTTTTATTCCTGGAAACGAAATTTTAGTCTCGATTGGATTATGTGGATGCTCATTAAAAAACATATAATACTCTTCTGTATCTTTTTGATAATGAACGGCCCGCAAGTAGGGTTGTTTTTTTTCTAACTGATATTCGCTAATCTCATTCTCTTGAAGATACACTTCAAACTCTTCTAAACTCATTAACTGTGTTTTTTCTTTTAGAAGGGCGCTATCAAAGTTCACTTTATTTTCCATCGTTGCTATAGGATAATCCCCTATAAAAATAACCGTCACTTCTTGACTACGACAGATAAATTGATACAGATCGTCATCGATATATTCACTATATGGAACGACTAACAAAGAGTACTCCACTCCGTTAATTTGTAATTTCTTATCTAAAACAATTGAATAATCATTCTCCTCTTTAAAGAGATCATTGGGAAGAATATCAAAATCTACCTGTTGCTGAGTCAGCACTCGTGCAGGTTTTTGACAAGACATATAGGAACCTGTCCACTCACTTTCAGCATGATAGATGACTGCCGCCTCAGCTTTAATTTGACCATCTGATAACAAAGTGGCCATCTTATTGGTATAAGTCATTAGTTTTCTAAAATAGCGAAATTGTGGATTTTGACCCTGCGCATAAAAATGAGGTGGGCAGTCATCATCCGGAAACGGTGCAGGTGAAAATGCATGCGGAACAAAGTTATTCACACCACGGATAAGTAAATGATCTAGAATCCATTTCATTAATTTCAGACCTTCATGCCACCCATATGCACCAAATACTTCGGTCATAGAATTCCCTTGTTTCTTAGGATCGATTCTAGCTAATGAAGAAGTCATTTTCCCCAATGCATAATGAAAGAATTCCCCATCCCAAACGCCACGAGCCCATGAGTGCTGTCCAGAATCCAAACCAGGAATCAACTGATTAGAAATGATATCTGAACCAGCCATGTCCTGACCAATCATAGAACGGTAGAAATGCCCAGCACCTACACCTAAACGAGCATGAGATTCTCTATCCTCGATAATATGACCGATGTATTTCACACGATGTTGCTGACACCAAGACCCCAAAGCATTACTAAAATTCTCTTTGTATAATTCTGTGACCACATCCATAAACTGTTTTCTAATCGTAGGCGTTTCCTCATTGATAAGTCTCCATAAATGAGGGATTTTCGCCATAAAGTTTTCACCATATAGGCCCCTCAATTTTTCTAAAACTTCTTGGCTCCAAGGTAAAGGCATATTCTTACCAATTAAACTATCACTTTTGAGTCCTTTTTCATTTTGAAAACCGGGTTCATCAGAGAAAAAACCAACAATTGTTTGACCAAACTCATCTGCAAACTGCTCATAATGTTTTTCATAAACCTCTTTGATTAAGATCTCGCAAGATTCTTTACTCATCATATTAATATAATCAGGGGCAACATCCGTTTCAGAGCTACTATTTAGTACATAGATATCCCAGCGTCCTTCAGGTAAATCAAAATACAGATAGCCGTCAACTACGTTATTTTCAAGTACGATTGTCTGATTCATTCCAACAGCAACAGCACCTAAAAACTCTGCAGACTTTTCTACCGGATAGGGTTGATAAATAGACAATGAAAGATTGTTGCAGGGCCCAACCACGTTTACAACATGATGTTTTAATACTTTTTTGTTTAGACCAGGATAGTTTTTAACTTTTTTATTTGCAAGCCCCGTTGGAAAATGGATGTCATCTAAAATCCAAATTCGCATTCCTCTTTTTTTAGCTTCATTTATAATTAAAGAAACTCTTTGCCACCATGGTTCTTCACAAAAACCTTCAAACGGACGAGATTCAATACAAAATTCTCGGATATCAGCGTCATATATTTTCTGAATATACTCGACAATCGTCGCTTCATCCTCTTCACTCTTTTGCCAAAAGAATGGTAAAACATGATTTTCATACTTATTTTTTAAGATATCTTCAAGCGTGTGTTTCATTATCAATTCTCCCTCGTACTTACCTCGCAATTTATTCAGCTTCGAGCTCACCTTGCTCAATGGCATAAGCTCGTTTATCTAAGACGTTAAAGAATGGATAATAAACGGCTGCTGAAAACACAAGTAAGGCTGCTTGATACAATGCTACTCGCCATCCGCCAAGTAGAAATCCTTGTAAAATTACTGGCATGCTCCATGGCAGTTGAATCCCACTCAAAATTGGTAAAATGCCAGCTTGCGTCATAAAATAAGCAACAATCGTAGAAATTGTTGGGACCAAAACGAATGGAATAATCAATACCATATTTAATACGATTGGTGTCCCAAAAATTGCAGGTTCTGCAATACTAAAGATATCTGGTACAATAGAAAGTCTGCCCAATGTCTTATATTGTTTACTTTTAGCAAAGAAAGTCATCAAAATGATGAGACCCATAATAATCCCAGCCCCGGTCATTCCTCCATATACATTGGTAAAGTTCTTCCCAATAATTTGAGTTGCTTCCTGTCCTGAAGTGACTCTATCTAAGTTTTCCAAATCAATAGATATCAAAATCGGATTCACAACTGAAACAACCACAATCCCATGAATCCCGAAAAACCAGACAAAGTTACTCAACAACCATATTAATGCGACAGCCCAAACAGAGCTTCCAATGCCTGATAATGGTGTTTGGATCACTGTAGAAACCAATTGTGGAAATGTCTCAAATGATGTTTTTTCCAAACCAATATGCACAAGTAAGAAAAGCGTGATGATAATAAAGCCCGGAATAATCGCACTAAAAGCTCGAACTGTTGCTGGTGGTACATTTTCTGGCATTTTAATCTCCATATTTTTTTCTTTCATTACAACGAATAATTTCCCTGTAATTGCACCGACAATCATTGCCATAAACATTCCCTGTGCCCCTAACCATAATGTAGGAATGGCTTTACTCCCACTTTCCAATAACTCGAAAGGGATCAATAACACAAAACTACAAACAGAAATAATCCCTGCAGAAAGCCCATCTTGTCTGAAATTACGGGCAAAATTATACGCCACAGTAAAGGTTAATAAAATACTAATAATGCCCATCGTTGTGTTATTTGGAATGGATAGATACCCTTTAATACCCGTTGATTCCAAAAAATCTAAGTATGGCTGAAATTGAATGTTTCCTAGTAACGTATAAAGTGAACCAATAATAATCGCCGGAATAACCGCAGATACACCATCCGTTATTGCCTTAATATAACTAATGCTTCCAAACTTGTTTGCAAATATCTGTACCTTGTCAATATACTTTTCCATAATACTCCTCCTAATTAAGCGTTTACAAATTCGTAACAACTGTATTATACTTTAAGTGTCGTAGTGTAAAAATGATATATTTCTTGTTGTTTTCTATCAATTTCTACGTTTTTTAGGAGGGCTCACATGAATTTCGATGAATTAGATCACTATTTAAGACAGTTTACAGAACATGAACAAGATTATTTGCGTATCATTAATTCTGGACAAAAAAATATTTTTCGGCCTACAGAAAATCACCTACAGTTATTCGACTTCAAGAAAACAAGTCGCTTTTTAGCTGTTGGTGAACATACGCATGAATATATCGAGCTAAATTATGTTTATTCAGGTTCCATCACACAAATAATCAATGATAAAAAAATTCATTTAAAAAAAGGAGACCTCATAATTTTAGATACTCAAGTAAGTCATTCAATTGAAATGCCTGGCGAAGATGATATTCTACTCGCCTTTCGTTTTTCAAAAGAATATTTTATGATGACTTTTTTCAAAGATTTTAAAACGAATAATCCTATGAGCGATTTCTTAATCAAATCCCTTTTTGAAAGTCAGAAGTACAAACGCTACCTTTATTTCAATATACTAGAAGAGACAGAACTGACTTATGTCACTAAGCTGTTGGTTATTGAGTTTTTAAAAGATTCTCAACAGTCTTTAAACATACTTCACCATTATATTTCAATTATATTTGAAAAGCTCATTCAACATTATGAAAAAAATATTCCCTCAGATACAACAAATAGCTCCGAAAAACAGACCAAGTTACGTTTTGATATTCTCCATTATCTTGATGAAAATTTCAGTGACACAAACCTTGCAGCAACCGCAGACTACTTTAATTACTCGCCAAACTATTTTAGTAATCTTGTCCGAAAGATGTTTCATAAAAATTATTGTCAGCTTCTTAGAGAGGTTCGCTTAAAAAATGCGTTAATTTTACTAGATAATACCTCATTATCTATCACAGAAATTTGCGAGCAGTGCGGCTTCTCGAATCAGAATATGTTCTACTCTCTTTTCAAAGAGAAATTCCATATGACACCCAAAAAATACCGTCAACAACTGCAGGAAAAACTTGGCTAACTCTGTCTAACAACCTTTCTGAAAGTCTGTGTTACTAACAATCAGAAACATGTTTGTTAGTAAGTTCATTTTAGAGAAACAACAAATACCCAAAATCTACAGAGAATCCCTCTGTAAATTTTGGATATTTGATAAGCCACATTTATTGCCAGAGCCGTTCCATTGAGACGTCTATGCCCTGCTCTTTTAGCGATTTGATGTGGGCCTGCAGGAGTTTTTGTCGGCCAATTGTATTCTTTGTATAGATTAGCTCACATTTTGGTGATCCCTTTTGAATTTCTTTTAGAAATGTTGTCGCTGACTGTTTAGTGCGCGCTAGCTCTTTTGGGACACAAAAATAGTGGTCGTTTATCTTCAGCAGATAACGCGCATCAAGTACCGGTCGTATAATATCCATGAATAGTTGATTATAGCATCGTTCCTCTTGATACGTAGCGTTCAATAACTGCACAGTAAATTCACTTGGACTCATCTGAACAACAACTTTTGCTTGATGACCGATATCGCCTCTTTTTTGACTGACTCTTAGTGTGGCCTCAGCTAGTTTCTCTCGTAACTGACAGGTGGTCTTCCATGTGCGCCTAGCTTTTACTCGCTCAAAATAAGTACCCAGCTGCCCTTTGCTTAACGCTTGCCAGAGCCCTAGCTTTTGGTAGTGAAGAACCGTTTCTTTTGGTTGCATAAACCCTGTAGGCTTTTCTATTCCTTTTGGCCGAATAAAGATAGGCATCGTCATTTGAGTACCAATTGCTAAGCCTTTTCTCCAAAAGTCAGCAAGTAGCTCTCGATTTTTTGCAAAAAAGAAGTTTTGTTGATTATAGTTTTCTAGTTTAACTCTCGTTACCTCATCAGGGAAGTTTAACCTTAGAATTCCCGTAGTGACACTTTCAGGAACCTGTTGATTCGAAATCCCTTCAATATAAGATAATCGCTTAATCACTGAAGCTAACTCCGGTTGCTCTTCCCAAGTAAGATCAGGCAAATACTGGCCAATATGCCAAATTGTGCTGACTGGTTTTTTATCCTTCACTCGTAAAACGCGCCCACGTAATTGTTGTACCTGAACATACGAACTTGAATTATTTCCCAAAATAACTGTATTTACTTGTCTACAATTCCACCCTTCCCCAAGTAACGCAACCGTCCCAATCACTAGTTGAAGTTCACCTAGTTCTAAAAGATTCGTCATCTGAGCAATCAGCTGCTTACGATTTTTTTCAGAGAGATTGATGCGTAAAAAGCCATGGATTCCAGCTATTTCTTGAAACGCCTCTTCTTCAAAATACGTGTGCGCAACTTTCCTTGAAACAACGAGAAAACGACCACAGATTAGCGCGATTTCAGTCTCAGCTGCTACTAACTCATGTAGCTGAAGAAATTGTGGTACCGCGCCATAATAGGCTGGATTCTCTTTGAAATCAAAGGCTTCCTCATAGATTCGATCAAACAAAATCACACAGCTCAACGCTTGAGCAAGATTCGCCTCTTCTTTGATCACAATTTGATTGATTGCTTCCATCTTTGCCACATGGCTGCCAACCAGTTTTTCTTTTGGAAAAATAGGAAATAAGAGCAATTTTTCCTCTTTCAACCAATGTTCCTTTTTTAATCGATGAAATATAGCCAATTCAGGAAATTCTCGCCACAACCATTCATATAATATAGACAGCTGCGTTTTGGAAAGAAGAGGTAGCGGTTGCTGTTTTTTAAAGCCTAAAACCTGCCAATGTTCTGACGAGAAGTCAACTTGGTTATTGTCTAGAAATAACAGCATCGCAACATAGACTTCAAACTGATCATAAATTTCATGTGTCTGAGTAAGTGGCGAAACCATGAATGGATGGCTCATAAGCGTCTGAACGACTTCCTCATCTGCCAACATTTGATCAACTATATCATTTTGTTGATTAACAAAAGCTGTATGTTCTTCTTGAATTTTAGGTTCTGCCTGAACGAAATGAATAAAATCTTGATATGGATTTAATAACTGTTGATTGATAAGCTCCGGTGTAGTTATCTCATCATCAATCAGACCATTCAACGTCATATAGGTCGTCCATTCTTCTTGGTTACTTGACAGAGGAGGGGTTGCAGTCAAAGAAATGCTGACCAGATGACTCGCTTTTTCCCTCGCTTGCCCCAACCTATCGCCCCAGACCTTTTTTAAATGATGCGCTTCGTCCAAAATAATCCACTCAAATTCTTGCAGCAGCTCAGAATTTTCTTGTAGCTGTTGGTAAACACCTTGATACGTTGCAATTGTCAGTTCTTTAGGTGAAAGAATGTCCACGCTCACAGATTCTTTAATGTACAGCTGCGCTTGGCTCGCCCACTGCTCTTTCAGTAATAAAGACGGAACTAAAATCAACGTTTTTTTCTTAAAATAATCAATTAAAGACAACCCGACAATCGTCTTTCCTGAACCTGGCGGCGCAACAAAATGATAGGTTTTTTGTTGTGGATTTGTCTTGACATAATCGAGTATTTTTTTCTGATGAGGATACAAATCGATTGTATTCATACAGCACCTCCCTCTATGTTTTGATTACAATACTTCCTTCAACAAAGGAAACCTACAATGAAAGGAAACAACTTTCTCTTTATCTTATAATCTATTAACCATTATCATATAACCTATTCACCATTTCTTCAAACTATTTTTGGGACTTATCATTCTTTCACACCACACTAAAAAAACGAACCCCCAAGTTCTCTAACAAGTCTATGCCTTTTACTTATGGAGCTAAACTATAAAAAAAAGCGTGAGACATAACTTTTTGTTATGTTCCCACGCTCCTCCCAATAAACATTGGGCACTAAAGCAACCTCTTCTTATTATTTTCTAATTACACATAAAATTAGTCGTAATTTGTGCTTGTTTCGTCTACAATGTTCAGTCGATTATGACTCTACAGAATCAGCGGTCGTTTCACTAGAAGACGCTGCTTCCGCTTCTTTTTGACTCAACTCTTTCTGCAATTCTAAATCATAATTTCTCACACTCGGTGATAGTAAAAGAATAATTAAGCAGACAAATGTTCCAGCCCCTGCAATGACAAATAATTTTTCAACTCCTAATTTATCTGCTAAAGGACCTGCTGCTAACAAGCCGACTGGTCCGGCCAAACTCATAAGAAAGTTTAAAATCCCTAATACTCGACCCAAGAATTTTGGTTCATAACTTTGCTGAACCATCGCCATAAGCATCGTTGAAAAGAAAGGTGTTGCTAGTCCTGTGATAGCATTTAAGACACCAAACAGGATAAAGCCCATTCTATTTCCCGGTAAAAGCCCACTTGGAAGCACTGTTACTGCAATAATCAGATAGGATATGAAGACTGGTTTCATCCGATTTTTCCATTGACCAAATAGACCAATACATGAGCCGCCGACTAACATTCCCACTGCATATAATACTTCAATAATCCCGGCGTCTGCTGCCGTCCCTTTGAAATAATTTATTGTCATCAGAGGATAAAGACTAGCTGCTGGCATAAAAATCAACATGAATAAGGTATTATTCAATGCTAAGTGCCATAACCCTTTGCGGCTTTTTAACATCTTTAAGCCTTCAACTGAATCCGTTAAAATATGAACCCGTTCACCTTCAGAAGGTAAGTGAGGAATCGCAACAAATAACAATAATCCAACACCCAAAATAGCACCTAACACATCAAATAAAATCAAAAAATTCATATCCATAACGGTGAATAAAAAGGCACCTAATGCTGGAGCAATAATATAATTGGCTGACTGAACCATTCCCAGTTGCCCATTCACTCGCGTAATTTCAGATTCTGGAACCATCGTTGGTAAAATGGATTGAATCGTTGGCATTTGGAAAGTTTGGGCCACTGCTCGAACAAACAAGGCTACATAAACTAACCAAAGCGGGAAACCATCAGATGTAAAACCAACAATTGCTAAAACCAAAGCAAAGATTGCCACGACCACATCTGTAATAATCAACAAGTATTTTTTATTCCAGCGATCAATTAATGGACCGACGAAGGGACTCAACACAATCGTTGGAATCATTCCCAATAATGTTGCTTGGCTAATAACAGTCGCTGAACCTGTCAGCACGGTTAAATACCAAATAATCGAATACTGCACAATCATACTCGTGATTCCTGATAAAAATTGTCCTGTTAGGAACAAATAAAAATTTCTTTTCCAATGGGATAAATCAAAGGACTTATCTACTTTACTCATTTAAAACACTCCTCAAAAAGACTTTTTTGTATACTCTTTGCCGGTCAATTTCTGAGTGTTTTCAAAAATCAACCTCTACGATTTTCTTAATCGCATCATATTTGGAATAACAACCGCAATTTTAAACATCGTAATCCCACCTTTCCTAAAAATAACGACGAAAATACGTCAAAAACTAGTATACCATATGAAAAATAGAGAAAAAACAACTTTTTTATATGACTAAGTAAAACAATTACTAGTCCGTATCTAACAGACTTTTTTGTATTAAATGGCGGTTACCTATCGATTCCTGTCTTGATTTCTTTATTATTCTTTTTCAAAAAACGCTCAGAGTGGAATGATTTAGGAAAAATCGCTTTGGTTCCTGGAATTTTTGGTGTCTATGAACCATTAATTTTTGGCTTACCCGTTATGCTAAATCCGATTTTGTTTATCCCTTTAATTGCGACACCTATCATTACAACGACTCTCTCATATTTTGCTATGGCATCAGGTCTTGTTCCTCTAACAACAGGAGTCGCCTTGCCTTATACAATGCCGTTAGTAATTAGTGGCGCAATTGTTACAAACTCAATTCGAGGAGCTATCTTGCAACTACTACTATTAATTTTATTAGCCTTTATGTGGTATGTATTCTTGAAAGTATTAGATGGCCAAAAAACACAAACAGAAAAGGAGTCACTTACTCATGAATAAAGAAAAAATGTTAGGCGCTTTATATGGTGCCGCTGTCGGAGATGCCCTTGGAGCTCCTACTGAACTGCGTAATACGGATCAAATTTTAGAAACATTTGGAGGCTATGTAAAAGAATATACGAAATCGCCGAATGATACCTTTTCAAGAGATTACCCCATTGGCACAGTCACAGATGATTTCAGCATGTCTTATTATCTGATGAAAGAAATTATCAAAAATAATGGCGCATTTGATGAACTGATTGCCAAACAAGCCATCATTAATTGGGGCGCTGATGAGCATTATTTTGATAAATTTTCAGGACCAACAACAAGAGCTGCGATTGAAAATATGAAACAAGGTCTACCAACTGATGTTGATCCATTTGGGTTGGTTAATTATAATAGTATGGCCACCAATGGAGGGGCCATGAAAACAATTCCTCTAGCTATTTTAGCCGCTGGGAATTTAGAAAAAGCCCTCGAATATACGATTGCTATGTGTAAACCCACTCACTACAACAGTAATGCCATTTCTGCAGCAGCAGCAATCTGTTGCGCGGCTACTACAGCGTTAACTGATGGCGCAACTCTTGAGGGAATTATTGAAGCCGCTTTGTGGGGCGCGCAGAAAGGAAAGGAATTTGGTAAAAAAAATCAACATATTTCTGTTGGCCCAGATATCGCCTACAAAATTCAAGAAGCAGTCAAGATTGGCGCAAGTGCCAAAGATTTTGAAGATTTATTAAAACAAACAGCAGATAAAGTCGGCACAAACTTCCTTGTTCAAGAATCAATTCCTGCCGTGTTCAGCTTGCTAACAGGCGTAAATGGTGATACAATGCAAGGAATTTATGCCGCAGTGAATGTCGGGGGCGATACAGATACCATGGCATCCATGTTAGGTGGCATTTTAGGCGGATTGAATGGCCTAGAAAGTATTCCAACTGCGTACATCAAAAAGATGCAAGAAGCCAACCAATTATTGCCTCTTCAAGCAACGATTGATGAGTTTGTTGGTTTGTATCTCTAAGCTTGCGATTAACTTTCCGAGTCCAGACCGCTCCTGTGAACGACTAATTACTTCCATTACAAAATAGAGAGGGTCAGACGACGTGCTAAACAAAAAAACAATCAAAGAGTTACCAAAGATCGAATTACATTGTCATTTGGATGGTTCCATCCGGATAGAAACCTTAGAGAAGCTTGCTGCAAAGGAAGGTCTCTCTAAAAAAAGTCTAAGTAAGGTGATGGCGCCAAAAAAATGTTTAAATTTGAAAGAGTATTTAGAAAGCTTTGAGGTTATTTTACCTCTTCTTCAAAGTGAAGAAAATTTATCAATTGCGGCCTTTGATCTAATTGAGCAAGCAGGAAATGAAAATGTTTGTTATATCGAAATCCGTTTTGCACCGTTGTTTCATCAACAAAAGGGCTTATCGATTGAACAGATCATTCAAGCCGTGGTCCAAGGCATTCGAAAAGCGCAAGAGAAATTTGATGTTCAAGCAAATTTAATTGTTTCGGCCATGCGTCATCATACCGATCAACAGAATGCCGAATTAATCGACTCCCTCAAAAAAAGCCAAAATGAAGCGATTGCGGGTTTTGATTTTGCTGGGGATGAGCAGCAAGTTGGAAACGACAAAATAAAAAGGACAACCGCTCTAGCAATTGATGCTGGACTAGGTTTAACCTTACACTCAGGCGAATGTGGCTGCGCTCAAAATGTCGTTGAGGCGATTCATTTAGGTGCAACAAGAATTGGCCACGGTGTCGCAATCAGAGAAGATATTGATGCAATGAAGCTCTGCTCAGAAAAAAATATTTTACTCGAGTTATGTCCGACAAGCAACCTCCAAACAAATGCTATTTCTGATTGGTGCGCTTACCCGCTACGATTGTTTATGACACAAAACATTGCCTGTTGTATTAACACGGATAATCGGACGGTCTCTCAAACGACACTCACAAACGAGTATCATTTACTGGCCGAACACTGTCAACTAACTGTGTCGGAGATGAAACAACTGAACGTGAATGCAGTTAACGGTTCGTTTGCTACAGCTCCTGTAAAAGCTGCCTTGATGAAAAAAATCAATCAAGCTTATCCCTCAAACTAACTCAATTACACCCCTCCTATCCGGCTGATAAAGTCAGAATAAGAGGGGTGTTTTTCTAAAATTATTCGTTCTAACAGGAGCTTCTTAATCACTTATTCAAATAAACGATTAGCGTAGCAGTGCTAAGAAAAACTCGTTCAAGTCTGCCCATTCCTTTGTATTGGTGGTCGGTTCATTTTGTGCAATTTTCTCTAAACATACAATCTCTTCTTCGATATAGTCATTTAAGGCGACGATTTTTTCTATACAATCTACTTCACTCGTCCCTTTTTTCATTTGTAAGAGCTCTGCAATAAGTGGCTTTAATTGATCATCAAGTAGTTTCTCCGCTAACTTCTCAAACTCAATTGGTGGAATCTCGTCATAAGTAATCACCCATTTGCTGGCCAAAATCGGACGCAATACATAAAAATATTTTTTAGCCTTTACATAATCCCCCTTGAGATATTCTCTGTAGTTCGAGTTTGCCATATGCCAATAATGAAACAGCAATTTTTTGGGTGAAAAATACTTCTGCAATAAAGGCTGCATTGCATCGGCCTCAGCTGTTTTCTGATAGACAATCGGGGACTGAAACCACTCAAATAACGTTGGATTAGATTTGTACAATAGTCGTAAGGCTTTTTCTATGTCCCAACCGTTGATATCCAAGACCTCATCTAACTGCCACTCGATCACATCTCTTTGCTTGTTTAATTTTAGATAATATTCTTTCTCTCTGACATATAAAAACCGAACATCATAATCGCTATCCTTAGATTCAAAGCCCCACGCTCGGCTACCAGACTCCACAGCCAAAATAATTTTGACCTTTTCTCTTTTTTCTATTTCTTTTAATTTTTCTTGAATGATTTGTCTCATCTTTTTCACCTCGGACTTTCTATCTATTTCTTTGACCGAACTCGCGGTTCTTTCTCTGTGGTTTTTTTTAATTCCGACTTATCCTTTGATAACGCCAATTGTTTTTAGTTTTTTGATAGGGACAACTAAATCCTGCTGATTAGCCATTACTTCGTCGATATTTTTATAAGCAAAACGACTTTCTTCTGCGACGTCTGCTTTTTTAACCTTTCCTAATACAACCTCTTGTTCCTTCAAATCAACAATCACTGACTCAACCGTAATCTCTTCTTTGGCTTTCTTTCTTGAATAGACACGTCCTGCTCCATGAGAAGAGGATTGGAAACTATCAGGATTACCTAAGCCTTTTACCAAATAGCTATACGAACCCATCGCTCCAGGAATAATTCCCAGTTCACCTTCACGAGCACGCGTTGCCCCTTTTCGATGGACCCAAACATTCTTGCCGTAATGATTCTCTAGAGCCGCATAGTTATGATGACAATTCACATTCAGACTATACGCCACTTCTTTTCCCAAATACTTATTAATATATTTTGAAAAAATCGCCGTTGTCTTCTCCATCATTTGTTCACGATTTTCATAAGCATAATCCAAGGCAATATTCATCCATTTGAGATAATTTTTTCCTTCTTGACTATCCGTAGGCAAAAAAGGTAACTGATTATTCTCTGGCACTCGGCTATGCCATTGCTGATTCAACTCTTTAGCCACCTTGTTAAAATGCTGACAAATTTTGGCGCCAAGATTTCGACTTCCTGAATGAATCATGATACCAATATAACCTTCTTCATCTACCTGAAACTCAATAAAATGGTTCCCTCCACCTAATGTCCCAATTTGATGGTAGCCGTTTTTTAATGTCTCTTTTGCACCCGGTAAGCTTTGATCATCTGCCATCGCCACGATTGCTTGATCAATCACCTTTGAAGGCTGCTTTTGTTTATGTAAAGAAAACCCAACCGGCACATCGCGCATGACTTGATTGACCATCAACTTAACCAATGATTGATTGTCATGGTTCACCTCTTTGATATCCTCATACGAAATATTCGTTTGAATATAACACATTCCACAGCCAATATCCATTCCCACTGCATTCGGAACTATTGTGTTCTTTGCCGCTAGCACACCGCCGATTGGCATGCCATAACCATAGTGACAATCCGGCATCAAAGAGACCCATTTAAAAACAAAAGGTAGCTCAGCCAAATTCAGCGCCTGTTCCAACACATTTTCCTCAAGCGCCCCATTTAGTAACCAAACCTTAATCGGCGCTGCTTCTTTTTCCTTCTCGTAATGTACAAACATATCTTGTTGTCCTCCTTTAACTTCTCTCTTTCTTAACTACACTCATTGTAAAATAATTGCTTGGAAGTCTCCTTAAAAAAATGTTGCGAAGATTGAGGGCCTGATTTGTTATAATAAAATTATCAACTATCGATTTGTGAGGAAACCCTATGAGTAGAGCCTTTAATGAACTAATAAAAGAATTTAACATGATACGTCCCTATGCCCGTGATTTTTATATCAATGGGTTTAAGCCGCGAGAAGAGTTCACTGAAAAAAGTTTGCGTAGTTATGACAATGAGCGTCGTCGAATTGAGAGCTATCTGGCTAGTTATGCCGTCTGGGAACAGACCGCTCAGGGAAAGATCATTCGACTGGATTTGAAACAAAACTCAGAGGATATGAATCCATTTTTTAACTTGTGGCAAACAAAAAGTTTTACCAAAAATGACATTTTTCTACATTTTGTACTTCTTGATTGTCTAGCGGAATGTGCGCAGTCCTTAACAGAGCTGACTGAACGTATTCATGACGAGTATCTGAGTCATTTTGAAAAAGCACCGACGCTCTCAGAAATTACTGTACGAAACAAATTAAAAGAGTATTGCCAATTGGGCCTGATAAAGGAGACAGAAAAAGACCGACGTATCTATTATCAATTGACTACACCTGTGTTGCTCACTAAAAAAATGATTCCGGCCTTACACTTTTTCAAGGAGGTCCTCCCAGCTGGTGTGCTTGGACAATTTTTGCTGAACCAAACGGCCCCTCAAACAAAAAGTCCATTTGTCTTTAAACATCACTTTATCGTACATAGCTTAGATGAACTGGTCGTTTTAGATAGTCTAACTGCGATTGCTCAAGGAAAGTATTTAACAATCTCTCGGACAAACAATCGCCCACTAAAAATTGCCCCTGTTTCACTCTATATCAGTACTGAAACAGGACGCCAATATTTGATTGGTTACGCTCGGAAAAATCGTTTGTCTTCATTTAAAATTGAGAACATCCAAGGTACTTCGATAGGTGAAACCATCGACAATTATGAGGAATTAAAGGATCGATTTGCTCGCGTCAAGAACACTTCCTGGAACGGCAGCTTCAACGATAGACCTTTGCAACATTTACGCGTCAGACTCTTTATTATAGAAGGAAAAGAAGACTATCTAGTCAGCCGTATCCAACGAGAACAACGTATGGGGACCCATCGACGTCTGGACTCGACCACCGTGCTTTTTGAAATAGATTTAATTGACCTTTTTGCGATTAATCCGTTTCTCCGTACATTTATCGGCAGAATTATCTCTATCGACAGTACCGATGAGATGTGGCAAAAGACGTTCATCCATGATATGAAAAAGCTGATTACCCACTATTCTGTACAAGAAGGAGGAGAGATTTGATGCATCCGTCGCTATTTCATGAAATCTACGGTGTCTATTTTGCTATTGTTAAAGAGATTCTTTCTACAAAGGAGGCCCTCACCACCGCAGATCTTGATAAAATTATTCGTACTCGCGGTTTTGGCGAATCCATTCTACAGGTTCTCCCTTCTTTACAAAACCAAAAAAATCCTTGGTTTTTATTAAGAGAAAGTGAACAGCAATGGCTACCCACTACCAAACACGCACCACAAGCAATTCAAACAACTTTAGAACGACGATGGCTCAAAACAGTCACAACTGACCCACGACTTTTATTTTTTATGTCGCCTTCTGAAATAACGGCACTTCAAGAACAGTTGAAAGAGGAAGAACCACTTTTTGATTTAGCTTCACTCACCTACTATGATCAGTTTAATCAAATTGATTCTTTCGTTGGATTGGCACAGCAGCAAGCACATTTCAAAGAATTATTAACCGCTATTCAAGAGAAAGCTTGTCTAAAAATTACTTATCAACGGCGTCAATCTGCGCCAGAAAAGGTCAGGCTCTATGTCCCTTTTAAATTAGAATACTCACCAAAAAACAACCTATTTCGAGTACGTGCTTGGCGAATTTTGCGTACAGATCGATTTGAAGTCACACTCAATCTCGACCGAATACACGCCATCCAACCCGTTGAAGAAACAAGGGATTACTTAGCTCTGCCGATCACTTCTCAGCGAAAACAAGCTGAAGTCACCTGTGTCCTTATTGATAAACGGCAAGCCTTAAAACGAAGTATGTCCCATTTTGCTGACTACCATAAGACAACGCGGAGATTAGATGAAAATCGTTACCAGCTAACCATTCAATATCACAGTGCAGACGAGACCGAACTGCTCATTCGACTTCTTTCCTTCGGTCCATTTATCACCGTCACAAAACCAGACAAATTTGTTGACCAACTCAAACAAAGACTCAACGCACAAGCAAGATGGATGGAAAACTGGGACGACGAAACTAAGGCAACATAAGTGCACAAAACAATCCTAAAAACGCTAGGCCACTGATTTTTATCAATAGGCTTAGCGCTTCTTTTATATTATATTTTTAATTTTTGTGTTCAGTTGAGTTCAATTATTAATTTTAACTAGCTCATCAGACACATATTTGTATAACACCGCATGCAAAATAGCGCTAAGATTAATGATCCCCACCAATCTTAGCGCTTATCTCTATACCAACTTTTTACTCAATCAACGACCTCAGCTCTTTCATAAACCGAGGTTTTCGACTATGTTTTCTAGTAGCAATTTGAATCATTTTTTCACGTGCACCTACTACTCCACAGCCTTCTTCCGCTTCGCCTAAAACGATTGTCAAGATTGCCATATTTCTATACTGATTACGTTGTTTTAGATTAATCAACTTATCACTCACTCGTATCACTTCGCGTTTGCACCAGTCCAAATAGGTTTCCTTCTGTTCTGTTGTTAGAATGACTGAAGACTTCCAAAGTGTAAACCGAGACTCAAAATCTCGTATATATAAGTAACGAGTAGAAGGCAACATCTGCTTTGCTGTTTTTGACATACCACCTGCACTAAGCAGAAGAAGGAAAAGAGGAAGCAGCCCTTCTATTGAAGACATTCCATACCCTAACGATTGCCACTCATGACCGGTACTTACACCTTTTTTGTTCTTTTCTTGTTCATAAACCTCATCAAACTGTTTCAAAAAGAACAATAAAATTTGTTTGTCTTGAACCCGTTGATTTACTCGAATAAAATGAAGTAACTCTAGTCGGTCTGCTTCATTTAAAGAGATTGTTAATAGAGGAAATAAATTATTTGCCTGTGGATCAGAATAAAAAGCTGTCAACCTTGCTCTATACGCGCTTTCTGGAGTACCCAATTGTTCAGCCGCTTCGACAACTCTTTTCACTATTTGACTGCGAACCTCACTTTTTTCAGGAATTTGTTGTACAGCTTCTTCCCCAACAGTTAATACTTGGTGCAACTCATCTCTTGCAAGTAAGCTCTCAATATATTCGCTATAAACCACTGGATGTGTGCTCGCAGTTTCACGGGCTAATTGATGGAGTTTATTCTCATCGTTAAACACTGAACTAATCGTAATTGCATCTAGCAACAGCCGCTCAGCAAACGGCCCGTCAATCTTCTTCAAAAGCTGAATCCAATCTACTAGAAACAGTTCTGTATCCTCTAACGGTTGAGGACCTGACATAAAAACCTCATCTAAAGTAGCAGATGCACAAATCTCTAAGGCAAAACATTCATAGAGATCTTTTGCCCGTTTTTCAGGGGGACATATTTGATAGACACAATAGAGTAGATGATTTGCTACTTGATCTAAATCTTTTTTAAATATCTTTTCATATTGTATCTCAGCAAAAGATACCTCATAATAGTCTTCCACACATGCATCATAAACTCTAAAAGACAGCGCACAACATTTCTTATACAGATTAACAGCTTCTGAAAAATGCTTCTGAAATACAAGCTGCTCAGCAAAGGCAAAAATTTTATCTATTATTCTGCCGCTACCCAAATGATCCTTATAATAAAAAGTGTCCCCTAATCCCCAACCATCACTATGATAGTCTTCTTCCGCTATAAGAAAATGATACTCTCGATTTTCTAACTCTTCAAATAAGTGCTGGCAACTGATAAGCTCCTCTTCAAGTTGTTTTTTTGTTGCATTAAGCAACTGACTCACTCTTTCTCGATTTTCTACCGGAGTCATCCGTATCAGGTTTATTAGCGTTCTCTTTGCCTCATTTTCATTCATTTTTTCGACTTTGTCTGTGGTCTCATTTAGAAATTCTCGATAATTCATTGGATCTCCTTTCTGACGGCTTTTGTTTAGTGTATCATAAATATTCCGATAAAAAAGCGATTAAAAACAACTACTTAATTACTAAGTCATGTATTAACTATTTTATCCTTATCGAAAACCTTCCATAGTGATTGTTTTATTATTGCTCAATTCAAGCAGTCGAGGCGCCGTTATTCTATTTATAAAATATAAATAGTGTTAGGAGAAGATTTGAGCATCTTCTCCTAACACTAAATGAAGGTCTTTTTTAGTCTTCAAACAAATTTGCATCCACTAGTTTGACATTCGCTGACTCTAACTGTCTAGTGCGTTCATCATCGAATACAACGTCGGTTACAATCGAGTCTATATCCTCGATACTCCCCACATTTGAAAAGCCCGATTTTGGGTATTTACCGTTTTCAAGCATTAGAATGACCTGTTGTGAATAAACAATCGCACTCTTTTGAAACGCCACATCTTCGTCATTATAGCCACTCAATCTAAGCCTTTCGTCTAAAGCCGCCCCACTCAAAAAGGCCTTGGTTACATGAATGGACTTCAGTGTTTCTATCGTATGCAGCCCAAAGGTTCCATGCTGCTCAAAATTTGTCCAACCGCCAACAAAAAATAGACGACAGCTTGTTTTTGTCTCTTTGAACGTATCATCTAATTGTGCCGCAATTTTAAATGAGGACGTTACAATGGTCAGACTATCCAATAATTCTTTATTCTTAGACAACTCTCTCGCCAAAGCCAGAGAAGTGGTACTATTCTCCAATAAAATCACATCATTTGGCTCAACTAAATGAACAGCCTTTTTCCCAATTTTTTGTTTGCTTTGACTATTGATTTGCATTCGATAATCAAAGGGTTGGCTGACATTTCTCCCTCTAGCTAAGGCTACCCCACCATGCGTTTGAAAAATCATCTTTTCTTCAGAGAGAACCTTCAAATCTTTACGTATCGTTTCACTAGAGACACCAATCGTTTCTGAAAGTTCTGCGATAGTCGCTAACGGAATGGTTGATAAGATTTCCAGAATCTTTTTATGTCTTCTTTCAATTTTAGTCAAGTATATTCCTCCTCCTACTTATCAAATTTGGTTTTCTCGCAATTAATAATATTTTGATTATGGGCAAATACATCCAGCAGCTTATCAAAATATTTTTGGTCTAAAGACTTTATTTCAAAAATATTCGTGTACAGTCTGATATCACCATAAACCTGGACATCGTATTTGATTGTCGTAAACTGTAAATTTAACTTATCTAAATCTGAACGAATTTTATCCAATGTAGATAATCCGCCAGTGTACTTAATAATTAATTTTGTTGGTACAGAAAGGTTGACAAAACGCTTCAACAAAAATAATATACTACAAATTGCTAAAAAACCAACTATTGATATTTTAACATATCCCATGCCCACTGAGATACCTAAACAAGCAACTGACCAAATAGATGCTGCTGTAGTGAGTCCAGAAATACTCCGCCTCGTGACAATAATCGTTCCTGCGCCAAGAAAGCCAATCCCAGAGATAACCTGAGCCGTCAGTCTTGCAGGATCCGCACTAAAAAAATTCGCCATCGTTGGATTAGCCAATGCATTGGCTAAAGCCTGACGACCGATTTCCGACTGAATAATCGCCACTAAAGCTGAAGACACACCTACCAAAGCATGCGTTTTTAATCCCGCATTACTTTGGCTCTTTTCCCTTTCATAACCAATTAAGGCTGAAAAAAACAATGCGAGACATACACGTAATAGAATTTCTTTTATTGACATTGTATCAATCCCTTATTTTTTACTTAACGTTAAAAATACCAAAGATTCACTAAACACTCTCTTGAAGTCCTTTTTACCTCTGCTAGATGTGTGCTATGGCCAGCACTATCTAGCAGTTATTTAGCAATTACAGAGCTCACGCATAAAAACTGCCGATACGCTCTCTCAACTTCTGTTTTTCAGCTTCCGCGAGAAACAAATAATCAACTGCTTGGAGGGTTTGGTTTTTCACTTTAGACTCATTCATCGTTTGTTTATATTGATCAATTTCCGTAAATTCTCTGGTTAGTGTTGTATTTGAAACCGTGCGATTGTCTGTGTTGAAACAATACTTTATACCCATCTCATCAAATTCAGATGTTGGGTAAGCCAGCCAATTGGCAGATGCACCTGTTTGAATATTGCAGACAGGACACATCTCTAAAATAACCTCTTTTGTTTCAGCTATCTTCATCAACGAGCGATCTTTGGCTAACGCAATGCCGTGGCCAATTCTTTTTGCGCCAAACTCAAGGGCATAACGGACATTCTCAATATTTCCTGTCTCACCAGCGTGAATGGTGTAAGGGAGTCCTACTGTTTCTGCATAAGAAAATAATTTTTGGTAATCTTTGGTTGGATACTTTATCTCATTACCAGCTAAATCGATTCCCACTATCCCATACGCTTGATACTTTTTAGCTAGACGAATCACTTCTAAGTTTGTCGCTTCTTCGTGCCCTCTCATACAACAAACAATCAAGCCTATCGAAACCGAAAAATCTGCCTCTACCTCACTTTTTGCTTGTACTAAACTTTCAACGACTTCCTCCATAGAAAAATCATCCGTTGATAAATACTTAGGCGAAAATCGGATTTCTTGATAAAGAATATTTTCTTTTGCCGCCTGATCCATGACATCCCTTAACGCAAGCTTCAATGCCGTGCGGGTATTTAAGACAGAAGTGACCAATGGAAAACATGACAAGTATTCCGTCAAATTTTGACATTTTTCTGGAGCACGGACTTTTTTTAACAGCTCCTCTTCAGTTATTTCCAGCTGAGATGAAGATAAATCAATCATTTTTTTGATCACTGCAGGTGTAATTGATCCATCTAAATGACAATGTAGTTCAATTTTTGGTGCACGATAAAAAAAATCACTCATTCTCAATTCGTCTCCTTTTTATGTTTAGCCAGCTCTAATAGACTCTGACCTATTTGAAAACTTAAAGCAATAGCCTGTTCAACATTTTCCATTGGCATTTTGGTTAGATACCGATGAATCTCCAAGTCAAAATCACCTTCATAATCGATACTTGCAAAAGCTGCCATCACCTCATCCCAATCTGTTTTTCCTAGGTAAGGCAACAAATGAATATCTTGTACATTGGTATAGTCTGAGATATGTGTCGCTTTTAAGCGGTGACCCAAAAGTTGTAAAGCCTTCGCCTGATTTTGTTGCATGATGGCGCCATGCTCAGCATCCCAACAAGCGCCCAAGCCTGGGACCGCATCAATTAGATCAACCATCTCTTCAGCAGTCGTACAATAAAGTTTTATTGGAGAAATATGACAATCCCACATATTTTCAATCGCAAGACCTACTTGATGTTGCTTGGCAAATTCACACCATTTTGTAAAAAAGCGAATGTTTTCTTTTCTCGAATCCTTGTAAGGTTCAGCTGTATCCATAACAGTTGAAGGATGCATCACTAGCCATTTTATTCCTAGAATCCCCGCTCCCTCAATACATTTTTTTAAGATTTCCTCAAAATGTTGGTGATCCACTTCTGGTCGACAAAAATCATACACCACAGCATGTCCTTGACTAAATTCAATACCCAATTCATCCGCCTTAGCTTTCACTCGATTCATGTACGCTTTCCAATTGTCCGTCATAAAGTCACTCGCATAAGTCGTTAAGTCATGGAAACAAAAATCCAATACTGTATAACCTGCTCGTTGACAAATTTCCATACATTGTAAGGGATCAACCGGCGCCTCATAGGTTCTTTCAAATAAAATATTCGTTGAAGTAGATAATCTCATGATTTTTGTCCTTTCTATTGTTGTCTGATCTTTTTTAAAGCCTCTTGGACCCCTTCGATGGCAATTCCTGTGACCGTATCATCGGCCATTGCTTGTAATTCTGATGTTGCATTTCCTACTGCAATGCCTAAAGCTGCTGCTTGAATCATTTCAGAGTCATTCTCATTATCTCCGATGGTCGCTACTTCCTGTAGATTGCCATGTAACTCATTTAAAATAATTTCTATCCCTGTTTGTTTACTCATGCCTTGGCTTACCAATTCAATACCATGCAGGCCATATCTTGTAATTAAAATTTTTTCTTTCATTCCTTCAAAATCCTCTTCAAACAAATCTATTGTTTCTAAGCTATCGTCTTTTAAAACATTTAGCTTAATGATTTCTAATTCCTGCCATTCGGCTTCTGTTGGCTTTTTTAATGGATGGTAGCTACCACGTTCGTTTCTTTTTCTCTGAGTCGCGGTATTCTCTGCCATCACATATTCTATTTCATCAATTGCGTATAAAACGGTCATGTTCGCATCTAAGGCTTTTTCCACCAGATTTCGCAGAAGACGTAAAGGAAATTTTTTTTGAAATAAGATATCTTGGCCTCTTTTGACCAAAGCGCCATTACATGCAACATAGGGCTGATTATGTAACCCTAATTCATCGAGTAACGGTTGAATTCGATAAGGTAGTCGGCCTGAAGCAAACGTAAAAAAGATGCCTCTATCTGTTGTTCTACGGACCTCATCGATAAATGATGCCGTCAATGCCTCTCTATTTTGAATCAATGTCCCATCGATATCACAGAAAATATACTTGATTGTCATCCTATCACTCACTTCCTACCAAAAAATTTTGAACTAGCTTTGCTACCAAAGTACGTTCACTGGTTGTATCACTTTTATTATAGTTTCTGAGGCTGGGACATAACTTTATCAGTTATGCCCCAGCCTCCCTTTTTCCGAATAAACGGTGGCACAGAAGCAACTCCTTCGGAAATAAGCTGGAATTTACAAAAATTTGAAGAGCAATTTTAGTAAATCCCTTCTTATTTCTCGGAGTTAACCACTTCTGTCCCAACCTCAGAACGTTTTTCATTATCCATTTGCTTTATGGTACTCATCTAAGGCCTTGTTCGACTTATCAACAATTTCTTTGGCCGTTTCTTCTTTCGTTAACTTACCTTCAGCAAATTTTTGCATCGCATCAGCAACAATATCATTGATTTCCCAGTTAACTAAATCAAATGGTTCTTGTGATAATGGATCTGATGTCTTCAATTGTTCAAGAGCCGTCTTAAATTGAGGATTCTCTTCATAGAACTTCTGCATTTCAGGCAATTCTTCAGTTGCCACATTAACAGGAATATAACCAGTTGCTTGTGACCATTCTGCTTGAACTTCTGGAGAGGTTGCATAGGAAATGAAATCCCAGGCTGCAGATAACTTTTTATTATCGTCACGATTGTATAATACTAGTGAGCTACCACCAACACTTGCGCCACTCGTATCTGATTCACTGACTTTTGGTAAAAAGGCTGTTTGGAAAGTAAACTTACCTGTTGTCAATGTTTTGATTGCACCTAATCGAGAAGAAGAAAGGAGAGCCATGGCATTGATTCCCGTAGCAAACTCTTCATTCGCATTGTCTTCAATATGTTTATAACCACCACTATCAATCACTTTTTGCCATTCGGTTAAGAACTTATCTAACGTGCCATCTTCCCCCATAATTAGTTTAGTCATAGGTGCTTTACGTCCACCTTCATTATCACCTACAAAACTCTCTGGGAATTGACTTACGATAAAATTGACTAACTGATAACGCATAATTTGCGTGTTTAAACCATTCACACCATCCATCTTTCCTAATTTTTCTGTGTACTTGGCTAACTCATCAATTGTTTTAGGTGCATGGTCAAAACCAGCTTTTTTCAGTAAATCTTCATTGTAGTATAACAATAAGGTTGAAACATTCATCGGAACGCCGATAATCTTATCCTCATACGTAAAGGCTCGTAAAAGTTGATCGTAGTAAGCCTCTGTTTTCAGCTCTGATTTTTTATCATCAAAAAAGGTCTGCGCCGGAACAATCTGAGGTAAAGTTGAGATCGATGGCAAGTCCATGCCAACAGTCTGAATAATATCTGGTGCATTTTTCGTATCATTTGTTGAAGAAGCAAGCTTTACTTTACTCGCAATTTCGGTATCTTGGAAGACTGTGCTTACCTTAACACCATGCTCTTTTCCGACCGTTTCATTGTAATCCTTAACAATCTTATCTAGTGCCTCGCCATTACTTCCTGACATCGCATGCCAAAAGACAATTTCTGTTCCGGAAAAATCATCCACTAAGGCAAAATCATCCTTTTTGTCTCCACCACTTTTTGCTTTGTTCCCACATCCGACCAATCCTGCCAAGGCAATTGCACACATGAAACCTATTACTAATTTTTTCATTATTTTCTCCCTTCTATCCTTTCACTCCGCCAGCCATCATACCTTTTTTGATATAACGTTGGAAGGTGATAAATACGACAACAGTTGGTATTACAATTAATATTGAGGCCGCCATGAGGGCTTTCATCTGGGAAATTCAACAGAGTAACCGCTACTTGGGCCGTCCGCATTTCATTTTGATTGGTGACTAGTAAAGGCCATAAATACTGGTTCCAGACACCGACAAATGACGAGATAAACGTCGTGATTAAAACCGGTTTTGAAGAGGGTAGTAACACCCGAATAAAGAACTCAAAATTACTACAACCATCCATTTTTGCTGCTTCATAGATTGATTTTGAATAGGCTAAAAAATGTTGTCTCATCACAAAAATGTTTAACGCGGTCACAAAAAATATCACCATCATACCCAAATAGGTGTTGATCAAGCCCATATTGGCAACCGTTCGATAGTTTTAACAATTAATAAATCTGGTGGAATCATCATCGTCCCAATAATCAACAAAAACATCGCTTGTTTTCCTCTAAAGTTATAAAAGGATAAGGCAAATGCTGCTGTACCAGCTGTGACTAACCGAACCGTCGAAGAGCCGACTGTCATGACAAAAGAATTCAGTAAAAACCGAGTGAGCGTCGTTTTTTGAAAAGCCGCAATATAGTTTCCTAAATAAAAACTTCTTGGTAACAAATTGACCTCTCTACTTAAAATCTCATCGGGTTTCATAAACGAAACTGAAAGGGCATACAAAACTGGGATTAAGACAATCACCCCTAAGGCCAATGCAAACAATTGAAACCCAACACTTCTTGTTTTTTTCATCCGTAATGAACTCCTCTCTTCTCGTAAATAAAGCTCAGACCTGCAAATAGAAATGTAATTACAAAACCAACTACTGAAGCGGCATAACCAATATTATAATTTTGATTTAAAATAGCATTTTTATAGATAAAGGAGACAATTGTTTCAGTCGCTCCATCTGGCCCACCTTGCGTTAAAATGAGTGTTAGACCACTCGTAATCATTGTCTTAGCAATAGAAGAAACCAATAAAAATAGAATCGTTGGTGAGATGTATGGAAGAATAATCTTGTAGAGTCTTGTAAACCCAACCGCTCCATCTATCTCAGCACTCTCCAAGATTTCATCGGGAATCCCTCTTACAGCCGTCAGCATGAATAAGAAATTAAACCCGATATTCAACCATGTTTCAATAAAAATCAATGAAGGTAAAGAAGTTGTCACATCCTTAAGCCAATTAATATCTACACCAAAAATTTTATTAACCATCCCCAATGTTGGATTCAACATTAACTGAAAAATCATCGCGACCGCTGCTAAAGACATCGCCATTGGTAAGGAGTACATTGCTTCATAAATAGGAGACGTCTTTCTTTTTTCTCGTGCAACCAAGGCCAAGATAAGTCCGATAATTAATGACGCTGGAATGGTGATTGCTGAAAACAGAACCGTATTCCCGATTGCTTGTAAAAACTTGGGATTCCCTAAAATCGCTTGATAATTCTCTATTCCTATAAACGCACGGCGATTTCCGAAAGAATCCACGATATGCAAACTATCAAAAATATTTGTAACAAAGGGATAGTACGTAAATAAACCAATCGCAACAAGTGAGGGCAGTAGATAAAACCAGGGTTCGATTTTACCTAAAAAGTTCTTTTTACTTACTCGTTTTAGTTTCTTAGCTGTTGTTTCAGTCATACCGGACCTTCCTTTCACAGGTTATTAACTAGGAATCTTAGACAACTTAATGAACAAGTCATTCATCAAATTATCTCGTTCAATACGATAAACATACTTGATAAAGTGACGTCTAGGATCAAAGCTATAATAATCATTGTATTGCATGATTGGGCTTTTAATTAGTGTGTCTAACATAAATTCTCCATCTAGTAACCAAGCAATGGGAACGACATCCCAGATAGCTCTTGACCAAACGCTTCCGCCATAACAAATTCGCGCCTCCTCTGCTGTTTTCTCAATCATGTAATCACAGAATTTATTTTTTCCTTTTAACCAATACTCCAGTTCAGGCCCTGTTGTTGTAAATGCAGATATCACATTCTTTCCTGGAAATTGAACTAAGGGCACACCAGAATCTAATAGAACGCGTGCTGCTGCAACATCTTGGCCTGAATTAAACGATTTGTTATCGTGCCAGTCATAGCTCAACCCACCTAACCACAAAATAACAATTCGGTCGATAATCGTTGGATCTAACAAGATTGCAGAAGCCAAATTCGTAGCTGCTGCAATTCCGATTACATACAAAGGATTTTCTTCAGAATAATTCTTCGAACGATTAATCAAGTCTCTAACGGCAGCTGACTCTTCAGGCGTTTGTTCATCCTTCAAAAACTGCGTAGAGCCTTTAAAAGTTACTTCATGATAGCGTGTTTCATTCATTAATTTATAGCAATTAAATAATTCTTGATAACTTCTTTGCATCCCATCTTCTGGACTTTCAGAATGGTGATTAAAAAATGGTGCTGCATAAACTGCTTGTAAGTTCAACTTTTCTTCAGACTGAATTAAGTACGCTAGCGCAAACTGATCATCAATCTCATTATATGTATCCGTATCAAGAACTACGTCTACTTTTCCTTTTGGTTTTTCTAGTCGCTTAATGATTTTGGCATTATCCATTATAACGGCCTCCTAAATTGTTTTTTTACAACTTTACAATTTGATTATACAATATAAACCAATTATTGCAAGCGTTTTTATGTAATTTTACAATTTATTCTCCAGGAATATCTACAAAGTTGTAAACAAACAAGTTTTATTGATGCAAAAAAGAAGAAAACGCATAAAAGAATCCAAGCTATCTTCTTTGTTGTGTTTCCTTCTCGGTAAAAAGCCATTTTTCTAACGCTTCATTTTGGGTAAAACAACTTTAAATAGTCATCAAAATTTCTTTGATTAACCGTTTAAAATCAGTTTTCACACGCTCCGTGGTTTCAATCACCTCTTCGTGATTAAGCGTTTCTTGCATACCCGCTGCAAGGTTCGTGATACATGAAATGCCCAACACTCTTAAGCCACTGTGGACGGCCACAATTACTTCAGGAACTGTTGACATACCTACTGCATCTGCGCCAATGCTTCGAGCAAAACGAATCTCGGCTGGCGTCTCATAGGTCGGACCTGAGAAGCCCATATAAGTTCCTGTCTTCAATGGAATAGCCAATGTTTCCGCTACTTGTACCACAGTCTTTTGATACGCGTTGTCAAAGGCCTGACTCATATCAGGAAAACGCGGGCCCATTTCATCCACATTCATACCAATTAAAGGATTGGTTCCCATATGATTGATTTGGTCGGTAATCAGCATCAAATCTCCTGGTTCAAAGGTTTTGTTGACCCCTCCACTTGCATTCGTGACAAGCAGAGAATGTGCCTTCAACTTAGCCATCACTCGTACTGGATACACTACAGTCTCCATAGAATACCCCTCATAGAAATGAAAACGTCCTTGCATAGCCAAAACTTTTTTCCCAGACAAGGTGCCATACACTAACTGTCCCGCATGGCCTTGGACTGTCGAAACTGGGAAATGGGGAATTTTATCGTAAGGAATCTTTACAGCGTCTTGTATCTCATCTGCCAATTCACCTAAACCCGATCCTAAGATCAATGCAAAATCAATTTCTTTGACCCCATGATTCTTGATATACAAGACGGTTTCTTCTAAGTTTTCCATTAATGTCATATGTCCGTTCTCCTTCTCTGTTCATTATTTATGTAATCTATTCTTTATTCCGTTGTTTCAAAGCTTTTTTGTTCTCACTAAACGACTACACGAAAAAACGTCCATCGTTTACTCCCCATCTTCTCTATAGATTTTTCTAACCAAATTACTGTAGATGACATCCATCATAAAAGCCATCAGTAACCCATAAGCATACATTCCACAAGCAATACACAGACCAACAAAAACTGACCGGTCGCCTAACAACCCTTGTCCAATAAATGGTACTGGACGTCCCCACAGCAGAACCGTCACTGTTAAGCCAGTGAAGGTTGCAGGTAGGCGTCCAGGTAACTTTTTATCAAACAAAATTAACGCCCCAACACTTAACAGAAAAATTAATAGGCCGCCATCAATAAAGTTGATAGTAAAATAAGACAATGAATCAGAGAAGTAAAACCAAAGCAAATTAGAGAGCTGCCCCCAAAAAAGACCGACAGTAAATGAAGCCAATAATTCAAGACAAGCTCGTTTTTGCATCGCAACATTTCCTATAAAATAAAATTGTAATGCTAGGAAGCTAATCCAAATAAACTGACCAATAGCTAGCTTGCCAATCAACAAAGTGCCTATTAAGTTTACTGAAGCGATTACAATACAAAGTAACAAATTATTTTTCATTAAGTCCTCCTCGGTTTTTTCCCACAGCTCATCTTTTCACTTTTTTTAATTTATGAGTTAAATTGTTGTCTTTCATACTCAGTTGGCATTCCGCCTTGTGCACCCTTTTTGGTGACTGAAATAGCTGCTGCTTTATTCGCCAGCTGAATCGCTTCAGCAATTGATTTTCCGCGAACGATTTCTAATGCAAACGCACCATTAAACGTGTCTCCTGCACCCGTTGTATCCACAGCTTTGACCTTATACGCTGGAATACAGCGAATCGTTTGTCCATCATGAAAGATAACGCCCTTTGAGCCTAACGTCACGACTAACTGATTGGGATATTTTCCGACCGCTTCTGCGAGTGTCCATTGCGGAAAAATCTGTCCGCATTCATGCTCATTAGGCGTTAAAAAGGTTAGCTCATTCATCAAATCTCCTGCAGCTACGTCAGCCGGAGCTGGGTTATACAGAATTGGAACCCCCTCTTCTTGACATCGTTTTACTATAAAACGGATAGTCTCACTAGGAATCTCATTTTGTAAAATGACCATGCTATAACTAGAAAACGGCCTCGTCAATTGTACTTCCACAAATTCTGGTGTCACTGTATCGTTGGCTCCGGGCACAATCACGATACGATTGTCATGATTAATTAAAAAGATGTGGGCTGTTCCCGTTAAAGCCGATGAACTCCTACCAACCATCTCTGTTCCTACTCGATTTTTCCTCAAATTTTCTATAACCATTTCCCCATAAGTATCCGAGCCGACACAGCCAAGTATGTCAACCGCACCCCCTAAACGGGCAATTGACACAGCTTGGTTAGCTCCTTTTCCTCCACAAAACAGTTCAAGAAATTCGGCTTTCATCGTTTCCCCTTGTTCTGGCATTCGTTGGGTCTCAATCGTTAAATCAACGGACATTGAGCCAACCACAAGAATTTTTTTCATATGCTTTTCTCCTGTGCATCTAGTCTGTCTAATGCATCTGTCAACAGCTTCACAAATTTCTCTCGCTCAACTTCTTGTAAAACAAGAGTCTTCTTCGGTAATGTAAACGCACGTCTAAAGTCGCCATAAGTCACCCCTCTGGCAGGGGAATCATCTGTAATAACATGGATGTCACAAAGTACACCCGTAAAGATTTCAGGCATTAACAAATACGCAATTGTACATAAATCGTGAAGCGGAGAATCAATAAACCCAAATTGACGGCCAGAAGTATTATAAAAAGACAACAGTTCATAAGCCAATTGATTGACCCGCCCTCGACCTTGTAGCTGATCAATTTCAGCTACGGTAATGACTGCTTTTTCTGTTACATCTAACCCTGCCATAACAATCGGCAACCCACTTTGAAACACAATCTCCGCAGCTTCCGGATCGACATAAATATTAAATTCAGCTAACGGTGTTTGGTTTCCGTGGCTAATTCCCCCACCCATCAAGACAATCTTTTCTATCAAAGGAAAAACATCTGGGTAGCTTTTAAGAAGTAACGCAATATTCGTCAACGGACCTAACGCCGCAATCGCGACTTTTCCCTCAGCTTGCATTATTTTTTGATGAAGAAACTCTATCCCATTCATCTGGCTGACGGGATAGTCTGCTCCTTCAAAATAAGGTCCTTCCATACCACTTTCACCATGTGCTTCAGGTGCCGTCGCCAAAGACTTTACTAACGGCCCTTCTTGTCCTTGCGCTAATGGGATTTCAGCACGTAGAAAATGTAGCATGTTCTGTGCATTTTTTGTCACCTTAGCTAATGTCTGATTGCCACCAATCGTCGTCACACCTAAGACATTTAGTTTTTCAGCATTCGCCAAAGCCACTATAATAGCGAGTGCATCATCATGGCCTGGATCACAATCAATCAGAATGTCCTTCATGTCCAAGTACCTCCTTACCAAGTTCTTCCATCGTCAAAACATTTTGGAAGCCCAGTGCTTTAGCTAACTGACAGATATATGGCTGTTTTAACCCACTCAAAGTTAACAAACCCTCATCCCAGAATATTTTTCTAGGGGTTCCTTCTTTACGCAATCGTTTATCGGCGAAAACTAAAACTCGTTGAAATTCTTTTGCGACAAATTCCATATCATGAGTAATTGTTATTACTGCTTTGTTCTTATTAGATAATTCTTTAATGATTCTACCCAGCAGCTCTGTTGATTCTCTATCTTGTCCTGCAGTTGGTTCATCCAAAATAATCACTTCTGGATCCATCGCTATAATTGCAGCAATCGTAATAAACTTTCTTTTAGAATACGATAGATTATACGGATGCTCATGCAAAACATCTGTCAGTCCACAGATTTCAGCAGCTTCTTTTACTTTGGCTTGAATCTCCGCAGAAGTTAGTTTTTGACTCTTAGGGCCAAAAGCAATTTCCTTTTCAATCGTCTCTTGAAAAATTTGGTCATCCGGGTTTTGAAACACATACCCTACATGCTTTGACATTTGTGCCGTAGTGAGACCCTTCGTTGATTGACCATCAATCAAAACTTCCCCTTTTGTTGGGCGTAACAAACCATTCATCAGTTTGACGGTGGTTGTTTTACCAGCCCCATTTTGACCGACAATTGCAACAGCTTCACCTAATTGAAACTCCGTTGAGACTTCTTGGGTTGCTTCAAAACCATTTGGATAACTATAGCTAACTTGATTTAATTTTAAGAAACTCATTTTGAAGTGACCTCCCTTAGTTTGGCAATTGCTTCTGCCATCGTAATCGGAATTTGCTTATCAAACTTAAGCTGTTCCATAAAGAACAAAGCAACTTATGGCAAAGACCCGCCATGCGCTAAAATCGTTCTGTCGTTTAACAGCTGATGCGTTTCGCCGCATTTCACCACACGACCATCCTCTAGTAAAATAACAACATCACAATATTCCGCCAATAAATCCACTTTATGCTCCACTACGATAATCGTCTTCCCTTGCTCCTTTAACATCGCAATAATTTGAAAGACTTCCTCCGTGCTTTGAGGATCAAGCTGGGAAGTCGGCTCATCCAAAATAATCACCTCTGGATCTAAAGCTACGACAGAAGCCAGTGCGACACGCTGTTTTTGACCACCAGATAACTCATAAGGATTTTTTTCTTTTAGTGCTTCTAGCGCAAACAGCTTCAACAATTCTTGGACTTTAACTTTCATAATCTCGGGTTCTATCCCGATATTTTCCATTCCATAAGCAATCTCTTCTTCTACTGTATCCTTGACCCCAGAAATTTGGGTAAAGGGATTTTGAGAAGAATAACCAATCTCAGCAGCTAACGCACCCACATTGTATGTTTGAACAGGCTTGTCTTTATACATGACTTCCCTTGCTAACTCACCAAAAAATAAACTGGGAATAAATCCCCGAATAATATTACAAAGCGTCGTTTTCCCCGCTTGGTTATTGCCAATAAGTCCATATACCTTCCCTTTTTCAAGAGACAGAGATACTTCTTTAATGACTGGTTCATTATCTAATGGATAGTTATATGTCACTTTTTTTAATTCGATTAAACTCATAATGGCCCTCCCACAAAATACACAATCAACACAGCTAAACAAAGTAGGTCAATCAAATAATCGGCAGCTGTCTTTTTAAGTGAATAGTACGTTGTTTTTTTCATTGGTGCTGAAAACCCTCTTGCCTCCAAAGTTAGCACTCGTTCATCCGTTTGTTGAATGGACGTTAAAACCAGTGGCCCCATCATTGGCACAAAGGCTTTCATACGAACAAAGACCGATCCTTGAGTTTCAATGCCTCTTGCTCTTTGTGCATCGGTTATCGTTTGCGATAATTTTGACATCTGTGGAATCAACTGAATAGTTGCCGCTATCACGAATGTAACCTTCTTAGGAATTCGGGCTTTTTCTAAAGCTGATACAATATCTTTCACGCTAGTTACTTGAAAGAACCAGATAATAATTGAGCTAATCGCCACAATTCGAGCAGATAAACCGATACTTGTCTCCATGCCCATTTGAGAGTAGCCAATGAACCACCAAAGTGATTGACTATCCTCATTTTTGACGATGAACACTTGAACTAAGAAAATAAATAAAACAATTACAAAAACTGATTTAAAAAAAGTGTTTAAAAAATTGATTAGTGTTCCAGAAAACAAGCTTAGAACTAAAGCTACTCCGAACAGTACATACTGAACAGTTGGTAAAGTTGAAAACATACTCACAATTATGACTGTTAAAACAATCATTAATTTCGTCGAAGGATGCCATTTTCCAATCATACTATCCATGCTTCAACGCCTCCTTTTTAATATATGGACGTCCATAATTCAACTTGATTAAGAACCTTGGTGGAATTCGTTTAACCACTAAATAGCTAATAAAGAAGTTTAAAATGGTGTTGATTGTGCCTGTCAATATATTGGTAGAAAAGACTGAGTCCCATAGCTGCTGACCTGCTGCCAAAAATGCCGCTGTCACTAAATCCGTCCCAGCTCCTGTAATCCCACCAAACATAAAAACAGTGACTATCGCGGCTGACCCCGCCGAAACAATCGTCAATACAGCACAGGCAATCAAGATACCCAAAATATTCTTAAAAAATTTGAATCTCGAGAAGTAGCCGGCAAATAACCCAATACTCATTGAGACAATCCCATAAGGAATCGCTACTGGATTTAGCATCCCATTAACAACATTCCCTAAAAAGCCTGTTACTAGTCCCACCCAAGGCCCCGCCACCATGGCTACTAAATAGGTGCCAATCTGGTCAATAAAGACCGGGAATTTCAAAATTGTACACAGCTGATACCCGACAACGTTTAAGGAAACACCTACTGGAATGAGCATTAATGCCGGTAAACCAAAGTCATATCTTATTCCTCGTTTCATACCTTTTCCCACTTTCAATTTTTTTCTCACACAATGTAAGAGCTTTCTAAATTTCATCATCAGTATAGTCAGAAATAAAAAAACACGAAAGGTCACATGTCCCCTCGTGATAAAAATCGATAAAATTTATTTTTAAAAATATTGTAGTTGTTCTTTGAGTCGGCGGTATTCCTCTGCGCCGATATATATTTTTCGTTGCTGGCTGATAATCTCATGATTCTCGCGTAACTTCCTTAACGAACGACCTACTGTACGGACACTCATGCCTAACTTGTTGCCAATTTTTTCGCGAATCTCTTGTACTTCAACTAGTTTATCCTCATCCGTCTGCCGCTCCTCATAATATGAAACAAGGAAATAACGCAAGCGATTGACTCCTTCAAACCGATACAATAACCCATCATTTCCTGAACGATCGTATAAATCCTTGGCTAAAAGTCCTGCACTCAATCGTAACAGCTCAATATCTTGCATCACCCATTCATAAACAACTGAAGAGGGAATTCGTACCGCTTCCACTTTAGTCAAACAAGTAATCGTCGCAATTGTCTCTTCCTTTTGTGCCAAAATTTCAAGTAAACCGACACTCCCATTACTTTTTCCTAATTGGAAATAATCATATTCATTTCCATCCGCATAATTCCTAGCACCAACAACAATTCCGCTAAGAATAAAGTAGACATATTCTGGAAAATCGCCACGCATGATAACAGTCTCTTTGGCTTCAAATCGAATGACGGGATATTGTTCAACTCCTCTGTCTTGTATGCTACTATAATTAATCGTACTTTTCTGATTATAATGCTGCCATTTTTCTCTAAGAAGGTTCTTTTCCATCCTTTGACTTACTCCTCTCCTATACGAAGTTTCTATTGGTTAGATGTTTATTTTAGAATTCAATCGGTCAATGCTTTTCAAACATTCTACCATTCAATCTCTCACTCATTATCTTACACAGAAAATTATTTTACAATCTATTTTGTAAAATCACACATCACAGGCTGCTCTCCCTCACGATTCACGACTGATTAAAGTATTTTTCTAATTTTTGTAGGTATTACTGGGATAATTTGAAATTAAAAAAGCCCACCTATTCCTGAGTATTGCTTACTTACTCAAGAAAAATTGTGCGCTGTAAAATATTTAAAAATTTCTCTTCGCAGACCTACTAAAACTATGGTATAGTTACACCGTTGCTTACTCTAATTTAAGTGTAGTATTGTATTTGGTCGTGGTGAATCACCCTCAACTTTTCAACTATAAAATGAAACGTTGGTTTGAAGGGAGGTTTCGCCAATGAATATCAGTGGAATGAGGAAGGTTGAATTATTACTATAATGTTTAAATACATTATAGCAATCCTAACAATAACTAAGTTATTGTTAGAGATTGTTAAAATAATAAAAAGCTCAAAGGAGTAATCCTTTAAGCTACCCAAAAAATCCACTGCCGAAGCAATTTTGTAAGAGGTGTCACCAACACCTTTTACCTACACTTAAATTATAGCAAGTTTTTTTTATGAAGTCAAAATAAATACTGTACTTAAAAACAAAAAACATGGTGTAAACCTTGCCTTAGCAAAGTTTACACCATGTCCATTATAGCTTCCTTCATTCAGATTTTTAATACTTCCATGCATCTTTTAGCATAGATTCTTTTTCTTCATATGCTTTTTTTATTGTTTCTTTCCCAGAAACTTCTGCGACACCGACATGCCACCAGCTATCATAACCGTCTGACATGGTTTTTGGTAAAACCTTGATGTCAAAAAGGACAGGCCCCGTCTCTTTTTTCGAGTCATTTAGTGCTTGAACGAGCTCTTCTTGATTTCTCACTCGATAAGCCTTTAAACCATACCCTTCTGCAATTTTTGCATAATCAATCGACATGATTTCATTATCACTTGTTCGAAACTCACACATATAACTACCACTGCCGTTACTCATCTGTAAATTATTAATACAACCGAAACCAGAATTATCAAACAACATAATATTTATTTTTTGTTTGTATTGAAGTGCCGTCACCAGCTCAGAGTGAAGCATTAGAAAACTACCATCACCAACCATCGCATATACTTCTTGTTCAGGTTGAGCCAGTTTTACACCCAAAGCCCCCGCAATTTCATAGCCCATACATGAGTAACCATATTCCAAGTGATACGTATTTGGTTCAGACGATTCCCACAGACGTTGCATGTCGCCTGGTAAAGAACCTGCAGAAGCCACGGCGATACTATCTGAAGCCGTTTCGTTATTAATCGTCAGAAACGCAGCAGTCTGAGTGAATTGAGAATTGAGCGCTTGTGCATATTCGTTCATGACTTCTTGTGTAAAATGACCAGAAATCTCAGGAGTAAACGCCTCAGAATCAAATGTAATCGACGCTAAACGTTCTCTTTCCTTTTTCCAATTCTCTTTCACTTCATGAATCAGTGTACCAAATTGTGTTTGATAATTACCCAATAGCAAAGAAATTTTCTCCAACGTCACTCGCGCATCGCCCACTACTTGAAACCCGTCAAATTTATAGGTCTGCATTCTACTGACATTAATCGTTAAGAAGTTCGTTTTCCCAAACGAATAGGCCGTTTTTGAGGACGTTACAAAGTCATTGTATTTTGTTCCAATCCCGATAATTAAATCAGATTTACGAACAATTTCATTGGCTGCAGCAGTCCCTAATACACCAGTGCCACCCAAATTATTTTTAAACGTGTCGGCAACGGTTGATTTGCCCGCGTGCGTTTCAACAATCGGTATGTTGCACCTCTCAGACAAATGCTCTAAAATACTGCCCGCACCTGAGTAACGTGCCCCACCACCAACCACTAATACTGGATATTTGGCGGCTTTAATTTGCTCAATCGCACCTGTTATCTCTCGAGAAGTAGGCTCTGTTCGGTTCATATAATGGACGCGCTTTTCAAAAAATGAACAATCATACTCATAAGCTTCACCTTCTGTATCTTGTGCAATACAAATCGTTGCTGGCCCTGCTGTTGCAGGATTGGTCATCACTTCGAACGCTCGAATTAACGCGGACATTAATTGTTCCGGACGCTGAACTCTATCCCAATATCTTGAAACAGGTCTGAAGGCATCATTAGTCGTCAAAGCAATACTTGACTCGACTTCCAATTGCTGTAAGACTGGATCAGGTTGTCGACTGGCAAACGTGTCTGCCGGTAGTAGGAGCAAAGGAATATTATTTGCGAAGGCCGTTGCAGCCGCGGTCACCATATTGGCAGAGCCCGGGCCTGCAGAAGCTGTCACTGCATAAATTTTCCTGCGCAATGATTGTTTGCTGTAGGCAATGGCAGCGTGAGACATCCCTTGCTCATTTTTCCCTTGAAAGACCTTCAAATGTCCCGGATTTTCTTCTAATGCTTGACCGATGCCCAAAACATTTCCGTGACCAAATACTGTAAAAATCCCTTCTACAAAAGGAAATTCTTCTCCATCAATATGAATATATTGCTGATTCAGAAACTTAATCAGCGCTTGAGCCGTTGTTAATCGGATTTTCTTAGTCATCTTGTTCCCTCACTCTCTTTGAGCTAAGATTAACTCTTCAATTTTCGCAACAGTTGGCATCGCTTCTGAGGAACTATGCTGGCTGACAACAATCGCTGCGGCAGCACTCGCATATTTTAAAGCCATTTCGATTCCTTTTTCAGAAACTAACGCATATAAAAACGCTGCGGCATAAGAATCTCCTGCACCAAAAGTTTTCAGAACCTTAGACTTATAAGCTGTTGCCTTATACACTTCATTTTCTTTGGTATACGCGTATGAACCTTCTACGCCGTGCTTAATCAAAATCAATTTTGGCTCAAATTGGAATAGCTGCTCCACCGTCTGCGTATTCTCTCCTTGAACGACATTCTCCATGACATTAAATTCATCTCTTGTACCAATCACTATATCAGACTGTTTGGCTACTAAAGAATAATAAATGGATGTTTCCTCTTCGTTTTTCCATGTATATGGCCGATAGTCTAATTCAAATACAACCGTAACACCCTGTTTTTTGGCTAGTGAGACAGCTTTCAAAACAGCTTCTCTTGAAGGGCTTTGCGCCAATGCCGTTCCTGAAACAACAAGCATATTTGTAGATGCAATGTACGCTTCGCTAACTTCTTGAGGTTCTAAATAAAGATCGGCCACTTCGTCTCTGTACATTAAAATGCTACATTCTTCTGGGCTCTTAATTTCTGTAAAGGCTAGCCCTACCTTATGACCGTCTTGATCTCTAACCATTTCTGAAGTATCAACTCCAACGCTCCTCATATAATCAACAATAAAATTCCCATGTTGATCATTAGGGACTTTTCCAATGAAGCCCGTTTTTAATCCCAGTTTTGCTGCACCAATTGCAATATTCGCTGGGGAACCACCCACATATTTGCTAAAGGTCATCGTTTCTTCCATAGGGCGATTATACTCCACCGCATTCAAATCTATACACGCTCTGCCAATAGCAATCAGGTCAAATTTTTTATTCATCTCACTCACTCTTTCTATTTAAAATCCACTCATGCGCGGGATCATTATAAAACTGCCAGACTTTTTTAGGACCAGCCATAATATTTAAATAATAGGATTCATATCCATCTGGAACAGCCACTGGATGATACCCTTTTGGAACAAGTACAATTTCACCCGTCTCAACGGTCATCGTTTCATCAATCAAACGATCGTCTGTATACACACGCTGAAACACAAACCCCTGTTTAGGATTCATCTCGTGATAATAAAGCTCTTCCAGTAACGACTCATTCGGAAGATTATCCTGATCATGTTTATGTGGTGGATAACTCGACCAATTGCCACCTGCCGTATAGACTTCCACAACTAAAAGATTCTCTGCAATTTCACTGGAATCAGTCAAAATATTGTGAACAGTTCGCTTATTATTCAAAATCCCTCTGTGCTCGACCTCAACTTGTGCAGCTCTTATCAACGTATTCGGTAGTTTTTTTGTAGATTTCCCGTAACAAATCATGATTTTTGTCTCAGTTATCGCTTGAATCGTGTAAGTTTCTTCCTTTCCAACATAGACACTATCTGTTGGCACCTTGTCAAAAACAGACGCCCGTGTCCCGATGCCGCGGAATACCTCTTCTTTTGTGACGACATCTACTTGACCTGTTAAAATCACCAAACAACTTTCCAACTCTTGAAGTACTTCACAAAACGTTGCGCCCGCCTGCATTTCTAATACTCTTGCACTAAGGTACTGTAAGGGTGAATTAGAAGAGGTAACTTCATGTGCTTGTTGCAGGTCTGTTTCTAACGGGATTAGATGCGGTTTTCTTTTTAGTTCAGTCATCAGTTTCTCCTTCTATAATCATTATAGATTCGCTTTGGAAAGACGCGCCGTAACAACTTTATTATGCGTATAGAACTCTACTCCAGCTTTTCCATTGGCTGGTAATGTCCCATAAAATGAGGATTTCCAACCTGCAAAAGGAAAGACGGCCATAGGGGCGGGAACGCCTAAATTAATGCCCAACATCCCTGCATCAATCGTTTCTCTGAAATAACGAATTGCCGCAGCATTATTTGTAAACAAGCATGCACCGTTGGCAAATTCTGATTGATTCGCTACTCGAATTCCTTCTTTCAAATCTTTTACCCGAACAATGGAAAGAACTGGTGCAAATATCTCATCTTTCCAGATAGTCATGTCTGTCGTTACTTTGTCAAATATACTTGGACCAATAAAGTACCCAGCAGGATCCAGCTGGTCTCGACCATCCACGATCAGCTCCGCCCCTTCTTTGATGCCCGTATCAATATAATCAATTGTTCGATTTAAGTTTTCTTCTCTAATGACAGGTCCTAAAAATACGCCATCCTCCAAGCCGTTACCCATCGTGACATTTTGTGCAGCCGTTGTTAACGCTTGGATGAACGACTCTGCGATTTCTTCTTCAACGGCGACCACTGAACAGGCCATACAACGTTCTCCTGCTGAGCCAAATGCGGAAGCAATAATATTAGTCACTGTTTCTTCTAAGTGACAATCCTTCAATACAATTGAATGATTTTTGGCACCTGTCAGCGCCTGAACTCGTTTCAAATGTTTGCTACCTTCTGTGTAGATATATTCTCCAACTGGTTTTGATCCAACAAACGAGATTGCTTTAATCTCTGGCTCTTCAATAATGCTATTGACAACTTCGTGCGCACCATACACAACATTTAAGACACCCGGTGGCAAACCAGCTTCTGTCATCAACTCAACTAGGCGTTCCGTTAACAATGGTGTGCGTTCAGATGGTTTTAAAATAAAGGTATTTCCGCATGCAATAGCCATTGGGAACATCCAGCAAGGAACCATCATCGGAAAATTAAACGGCGTGATTCCACCGATAACACCAACAGGATACTTGTAAGTCGCCGCCTCAACATCTGTTGCTATTGATGACAAGGTATCACCCATCATTAAACTAGGTGCTCCTGCTGCAAACTCAACGTTTTCGATTCCTCTTTGCACCTCACCTCGTGCTTCTGATAAGGCCTTTCCATTTTCCAAAGTAATCAGTTTGGCTAACTCTTCTTTATGCTGCGTTAATAACTGTTGATACGTAAACAAGATTCGCGCGCGACGTGGCACAGGTGTTTCTTTCCAAATTTGAAAAGCGGCACTGGCTTTCTCGACTGCGTAACGAACATCTTCTTTTGTTGATAAAGGAGTCTCACATAACGGCTCTTTTGTGGCTGGATTGACTACGAGTTCATAGTCCACTGCTTGACTGTCTATCCACTGCCCGTTGATATAATTTTTAAGTTTTCTAATTTCTGTCATCTGATTTCTCCACTCCCTTGTTGTTATCTAGCTTTGATACTTGTTGTAGTGCTGTAAATTCTTATGACACCACTCATTTATCTTTGTACTTCTTAATGTACGTTGCTTGTGCGTAAATTTTCTGTCCCAACCTTCGTCTCAGGCCAACGTAAATTTCATAGAGTGATACTCACTTTTCAGTAGATATTTGTCTAAAGGTTTCGGTCCACAGCTGTGACTTCCCAATCCTCGCATCCCACCATCGATTCTCAATACACGCTGTAAAGGATCCTCAGGTTGTTTGAAACGATAGTTCATATTCTGATTGGCTGTCATAGGTACTAAATTCATGTTTAACGGTCGCGCACAAACCAGTTCTAGTTCGGTATCCTCAAACAATAGCTTTGCTTGTTCCACCGCCATACGGTTGCCCGTCTCTTGCGGCACGACATAAGGAAACGCCCAGTCTTTAGCATCAAGCTGATATTGCCCAATGTGGCTCGAATAATGGCTATCTGGATACGACTCCCCTGGACCACGACCGTACCAAGAAACTTGCGCCACTTTGTTTTGAAAGGGGAGTTCCCAACCAATTCGTGGCACTTCACTCGGGGCTTGCCCATCAAACCAAATTTCGCAATCTCGTGTCAGTTTTCCATCAAGTAACCAGAGTTTATTTTTTACATACATCCCCCATGGTGCTTGAGGAGGCGCGATATATTGGTCAATCAGAAGAAACACGGTCGTTTGATTCTTAGAAATAGCGAACTTGCGGCAATAAGAGAACAGCTCGCGCAAATAACTTTCATTCCAGATTTTTTGAATTTCAGCATCATTACTTATTTGTTGTCGATGTAAGGAAAGGTTCATTTCTGCATTTAGCAGCTCCGTTCCCTGTTTGACAAAACTACTGATATTGCCTGTATGCAGATTAATCGTAACAGTCGTCTCTTCCATCGTCACTTGGATAAATGAATCTGACTGGGTATACTGAATTGTTTTCTCCAAGCTTGTTTCTGTCCGTCCTGGCTTTTGATAGCTTGCTTCATACTCAAACTGCTCACTTGCAAAAATATCTTCTGGTTGAAATACACCAACTGGTTCAAGAGGAATCAAACGGAAACTAATGACGCCGTTTACCTCTGCTGGAGCGGGGATTGACAAGACCTCAGACAAGGTGCCAGGATCAATCGGTGAAATAGAAGAAATTTCCCCAACAACCGTCTGCTCTTTATTTTGAAATTCCCAAACAAGCTTTACGCCCGTTAACTGTTTATATTTATACTTGTTGCGCAAAACTAGCTGGTTGCCATGGTAAAAGAATTCTACAGGCTGAATAATCTTAGTATATTCAAAAAGTGCGGGTGAAGGTCTGTTATCTGGTAAAACTAACCCATCAATAACAAAATCTCCATCATGGACATATTCGCCAAAATCCCCACCTATTTTATAGGAAGTTTGAGTCCCGTCCTCCACTAAGATTCCGTGATCCTTCCATTCCCAAATAAACCCACCTTGAACAGAATCATACTGTTCAAAAACTTCCTGATATTCTTTTAGACTCCCTGGACCATTGCCCATCGCATGCCCATATTCACAAAGAATGTGAGGCATTTGAGAAATCTTTTTGCTCGCTCGCGCTTTTAATTCGTCAATAGAAGAATACATCGTACTGTAAACATCAACGACTTGACATTCTCTATCCCCTTCATAATGAATCAATCGGGTAGAATCATACGCTCGAATTTTTTCCGCCATTTTCACAAAGTTGATTCCAAAATGACTTTCATTGCCTAAGGACCACAACAAAATACTTGGGTGGTGATAGTCCCTTGAAACCATTCGTAACCCTCTTGAACAAAACGCCTCTTCCCATAATGGATCTTGGCAAAGTGACGCTTGTTCAGGAAACCCATGCGTTTCAATATCACATTCATCAATCACCATAAAACCCAGTTCATCACATAAATCATAGAAATAAGGATGGTTTGGATAGTGCGCCGTACGAATTGCGTTAATATGCGCTCGCTTAATTTGAATAAGCTCTTCTTTCATATACTCTTTGGTCAAAGCCCGCCCTTTCTGGCAATGAAATTCATGACGATTAACCCCATTAAACAAGATAGGCTCTGAGTTTAGACAGAGAATCTGATTGATTTTTTCAATCCTTCTCAACCCAAATCGAATCGGCAAATAAACCGTTCCATCGATTCTAGCAACCAATGTATAAAGATTGGGCGTCTCATAGTTCCATAACTTCGGCTGTTGAATTTTTAGTGCAGCAAAAGTCGCGTCTTCACTCACAGAACGAAAATCGCAAACCACTTCTCCCTCATTAAAAACCCCAAATTCCAGCCTTTTCTGATGCGCTCTTTTTAATTTAATCTCAACTGTCCACTGTTCTTGTTCTAACTTAGGTGTCACTTTGATTGATTGAATTTCTGATTCTTCAATGATGGTAATATCGCGAGTCACTCCTGCGAGCCACCACATATCCTGATCCTCCATGTAGCTACCCTTGGACCATTTAACAACCCGTAAAGCCAACTCATTTTTGCCTTCTTTCAAAAGCTCCGAAATGGCAAATTCTGTCATTAGTCGGCTCCCTTGACTTTCTCCAAGGAAACGGCCATTCAACCAGACTTCAAAAGCTGACTCCACGCCATCAAATCTAAGAATCTGTTGTCCGTCTAACTTTTTATGATACTCAAACGACAAGTGATATAAGCCAGTCGGGTTTTCAAACGGGACTCTAGGCGGAACCAAAGCAAATGGATAGTCGATATTCGCATAAATTGGTGTCCCATATCCTTGGAATTCAAAATTCCCTGGAACCTCGATGGTCTGCCATTCCAGCTGGTCATACTTCCCTTCTAAAAAGGCTGCTGGAGTTGCTTGAATCGATGAACAAAATAGAAAGTCCCAAGTGCCTGCTAAGGATGTCAGGAATTTTGAATGCTCTTGATAAGCTAGAGAAGCCTCAAGTGTTTCATAAAAATTGAATCGTGCACGTAATCCTAGCTTTTTTTCCATGATTATTTCCTTCCTACTCATATACTCATTAAATTTGAATGGTGAACTCAAAATAATCCATAACTAACTCGCAAAATAGCATATTAGCCCATGAAAACCACTCTCTTGTATACTCAAAGACATCTTCTACATGAATCGACTCATGCATAAAGTGTGTACCTGCATCCATCGAGACTAGTCGATCCAGACACGCCTGTTTGACTTGTTTATCAGAAGAAGTCAAACCCTCCATCGCGATAGAAATTGGCCAAACATGGTTAACAGGTGTGTGTGAAGAGCCAATTCCATGCCCTTTACTGCCCTCGTAATAATAAGGATTTTCCAAACTCAAAAGGGTCTCTCTAGTTGTTTGATAAAGCGGATCTTTTTCATCGATAAACCCGAGATACGGTAACGATAATAAACTTGGGACATTACTATCATCCATCAAGGTTTGATTTCCTAGACCATCGACTTCATACGCCAATACTTTTTGGCCTGCTGCGTTCTGTGTTAACGCAAATGAATCAATTCCTTGCTGTATGTCCTTTTTTAATTGCTGAATTTGTGCGAGCAAGTCAGGATCAGATAAAATCTCCGAATAAATCTCTTCCAAATAGGCTAGAACAACTACTGCAAAGGCGTTTGAAGGGATAAGATAACCATACGTACAGGCATCGTCACTTGGCCGAAATCCAGACCAAGTCATCCCAGTATAAGCAACTTTTGTCCCACGACCGTTTCTAGGTAACGTATCCTCTATTCGATCATCCAAACGCTCAAATTGATAGTCAGAGGTTTCGTGAGATTGTTCGGTTACAAAGACTTGAATAATCTTCTTAACTCCATCATGAAATTTTTCAGTAAATTGGCGTTTTTCCCCTGTATTCTTATACAACAAATAGGCTAGCTGAATTGGATAACAAAGCGAGTCGATTTCATATTTTCTTTCCCATACCCAAGGGTTCATTTGAGTTAAATCCTCTTGATGCCCATGACCATTTGCCTGTTTATTAAAGGCATTTGCATAAGGATCAATTAAGATATAGTTGAACTGACGTGCAACTAGGCCTAAAATCATCTCTCTTATTTCCTGATCTTCTTTTGCTAGAATAAGGTAGGGACGCACTTGTGCTGCAGAATCTCTCAGCCACATAGCAGGAATGTCTCCCGTTACGACATAGGTTGTGCCATCCTTTTGTTTTTCTACTGTAGTCAATAAGGTATCGGCAAAGGCGGCATTAAAATTAGCTGCCCAAGACTTATGTTGTTCGCCACATAAAGCGGTAATTTCTTCCATAAATTTTTTAACTGAAAGTGGTATCTCGTTTTGTTTCATGAAATTCTCCTTACAATAATCCGTATGACACTTATCCAAATCAATTCAGATAACTATTTGCCAATTCGAATCGTTTTAATTTCAAATGGATTGAAGGACAAACTAATTTTTTGTCCGTTCGGCGCTCCTAAATCTTTTTCTAATAAATTGGTTTCATTCCACCACTGAATCCCCTCAATAGAACAGTTCAGCTGCTGATTCCCACCAGAGTATTCATGCATCCGAATAATCCAGCCGTTCCCATCTTCGGCTCTCTTAATTGCATCAAAAGCAACATAAGCGCCTCCTTCTAGCTTGATTTCTGGTAGCTCATACTGTTCTGGTAAAAGAATAGATGAATTATTGATTTCCCAAGCCTCTTCAACCGTCTTTCCTTCAAGGAAACTATCAGTGTGAGGAAGCAAGCTATAGGTAAACTCGTGCTTGCCAATATCTGCTGTTGGATCTGGGTAGATAGGTCCTTTTAATAAGCTTAGGCGAATTTGGGAGCCCTTAATATCATGTCCATATTTTGAATCATTTAACAAACTCACCCCAAAATCTCTTTGGGATAAATCAACCCATTGATGAGCCACCGATTCAAACTTGGCGTAGTCCCAGCTAGTATTCCAATGATTTGGTCGTTTGACGTTCCCGTATTGAATGTCAAATGTCGCTTCTGTCGTGCGAACCGCTACATCAAACATGACTTTTAGCAGCTGTTGTCTTTCATGCCAATCCACATTCGTCACAAAATCAATTCTGCGTGTATGTTTGTAGACTCTCATCGTTTGAACAAGTTGAGACTCGCCAAATTCATAAACAAAATCAACTGCAGTAAAGACTGGATTCTCATGATGAATAGTGATTGTTGATGCCCGTAATTCGGTATATTTTTCTTGATAAAATATATCAATATCCCAAGCATCAAAATCGAGCGGTTTATCCTCAAACAATTGGAACACATTGCCTTTGCCTTTCAAGACTTGACGCTTATTTTGTTTATCAAAAAGACTGGTCAATTGGCCTGATTGCGCCCATTGAATCTTGTAAAATTCATTCTCAATTCCGTTAGTAACCTCTTTTTTCTCTAATAAAACCGGTTCATTGATAACATCCACCACTTGAATGGTTGTACTAGAAAACGGCGGAGCTTCTGCCACAATTAGGTAGCTACCTGACTCATTTGTATAAGAAGGCAGAACTTGACCGTCCTCACCCTTAAATTGTTTTGCTGTACTAAATTCAGGAAGATGAACCAACAGATTTCGTTGCCAGCCTGTAAAGTTGGTCACTTTAAAGGCTTTTGTATCCTCTGTTAAGTTAGGCGTTAAGTGGCCAACCTTTTCAAAGACCTGACCCATTTCTTCTCGATAGTCCTCATACACCTCTTTGATCGATGACCCTGGGATAATATCGTGGAATTGATTTCTTAAGACTGTTTCCCACATAGAGAAAAGTTCCTCTTTAGGATAGGCCTGATTGTTTTGAATTTCTAATAGAGAATAAAGGATTTCCAATCTTCTCAATGCTAGCTCACTCTTTCGATTGGCTTTTTTTACAAAGGCTTGTGATGTATAGGTTCCTCGATGATACTCAAGATACAATTCTCCATCCCATGTATGAACATATTCATCTGTTTCTTTAAAGGTTGTTTGGAGCTGTTCAAAGTATTCTTTGGCTGTTCCGGTTTTTAATTCTGGTAGACCAGGGATTTGATCGATTTTCCGTCTTTTTTCCAACATATCCCGGTTGACTCCTCCGCCACCATCGCCATACCCATAGGAAATAAGTAACTCATTATTAATATTTTTTTCTTGGTAAGCCTCATAAACTCCAAGAACGGTCTCAGGCTCTAATTCGCCATTATACGTGTAGTACCACTTAGACTCCCAGCTATTTTCTTCACCCGGTTCAGGCGTTGTCACAAAATGTGTCAAAACTTTTGAGCCGTCCAACCCTTGCCAGTAAAAAGTATCATGGGGCATTCTATTAAACTGATTCCAACTAATTTTAGTCGTCATAAACGTCTGGATATCTGATTTTTCAAGGATCTGTGGTAGTGCCCAAGAATAACCAAAAACATCCGGTAACCATAAGTAGTTTACAGACTGATTAAATTCTTCTTTAATAAACTTCGCGCCGTGAAGAATTTGTCGCGTCAAGGATTCTCCAGATGGGATATTACAATCCGCTTCCAACCACATAGCGCCATCGACTTCCCATCGCCCTTCAGCCACTCTTTCCTTTATCTTCGAATAAATCTCTGGATAATCTTCTTTGATATATTTATAAAGCTGGGGTTGCGTTTGTAAGAAGATGTATTCTGGATATTCTTCCATTAAACGTAACACCGTCGAGAAACTTCTTGCTGCTTTTTCTCGGGTATGTTTCAAACGCCATAACCAGGCGACATCAATATGGGTATGTCCGACAGCAGTGACGGTAATTAGCTCCTCTTTAGGTAAGGCACTGATTTCTTGATTTAAGAACGCATCCGCCGTTTCAAAGGAGTCATAAAAGGCCTCACTTCCTGGCTTTTTCCAATCCAAGAGTGACAATGTTTTATCGATAATTTTTGACAACTTATACCGAATCGGATTGCCTTCACCTATTTGTTCCAACGTCTTATGGATCATGTCGGAGAAATAATAAAGATCATCAATACTTGGATTTAACTGACACAAAAAAGCTTCTTTAAATTGGTGAACTTGAATCTGTTCTTCTCCTCCACCTTCAAGACCTGACCAAAGTTTTAGTGCCACGCGAATCGTTTTTCCGCGGTAAGCCTCGTCTATTCGAACTTCTTTGTGATTAGAGTCCACACCTTGATAAGGTACGCCGTCAATAAACATCAACGATTCAAATCCTGAATTATACCCTCCACCTGTATGACCAAAGTCCAAATATAAAAAGTTATTGTCGCAATCAGGAATCGCAATTTCTGTAGACACCCACAGATAAAAGTCTCTACCTTCCCATCGATCACCTAAGGCAAAATCACGCGCCTCTTCAAAAGATTCTGGCGGATATTTATCCTGTCTCGCTTGGTCCTCAATCACTTTCCAATTTGGTAAAGTTTTTTTATTCATCAACCGATATTTTTCCATCTCAGTTAATCTCGCTTGTAGCTTATTTTCCAAATAAAACATACTCATTTATATTTCCCCCTCCTATTTCTTCTTTTGTGGCACCCGCTGATTTTCAGTCATCCACGTAAGAACCTTTGTAAAACATAAACTAAAAAGAATGCCGACTATCACCGAAGTCACACCATAAGAAACGGCTCCGACGATTAACACGAAAATATTCAAATAGCGCAGAAATGTTGCGACTGATAAGTTCGCGTAGCGTTTGTGTAAAATGATGGCAATCACATCCAGCCCTGCCGTCGATGAATCTTCTGATAAACAACAATAGTAACCAATTGCGATAAACAATACCGCAAGAATAAAGTCCACGACTAAGTTAATCTCAATAGAAAATTGCGTTGCATAAAAAAAGTTGAACCAAAAGAGATACGCAGCACTACTTAGTAAGGATGAAAAAAAGAAAAACTTTCCTAAAAAAACCAAGCCCAAAGCCAGTAAACAAACGGTCAAAATATTGGCAAAGTTTGTCACATTCAACGCAAAAAAATTACTTAATATCAAAGCCAGACTTGTTACGCCACCATTTATTATCTTATGAGGAACCATTAGTTTTGCGTAAGCCATTCCCAGTAATAGATTGCCAAAAACAATTTTTAAAATAGATTTTCTCATTTCTCCTCCATTCTCAGTGCTTGTTGTCTTTTGTAACCATCAAAGTCCTGTCTTACAAAACTTCTAGGATAAACCGTTCATTCTCTTTTATGACAAGACGTTCTGGCAATCCACAGCCGTTTTCAAACGTCAAGGATTGGTTTTCTTTCGCCCCATCCTCAGACAGGCTAAAGATTTTTATGCAGACCGTCTTTATAGATTCCGGTAAATCAACTTGTCGAATAATAAGCTGACCAGATTGACAATAGACTTCCCAACGGCCCTCATCTTGAGACAATTGTCCCCAACCAGTTGAGGTTACCCAAGGAGCATTAAAATCAGCTTCTCGAGTAGCTAACTGCAGACACTTCTCCACTGCATCATATGAAAAAACCGTCAAACTCTGTAACAGTGCCCAACTTGATAACGGTCGATAATAATGATCGCCACATTCTGAATGATTCCAATAAACACCTAAACGTTGGTAACGCGCATCCACGTTTTTGACAATTGTTTGGGCTTGTTCGACCTTATTCATCAAAATTAGAAAAGAGCTAAACATATATTCAATGCCCGTCCAGTTCGCCTCTGCTTGTGTATTCATAAAAGTGTGAATCGTTGGTTTCGCTCCCTTTGGATAAGTCGCATTTACCAAACCCCCTTCTTGTGAATAGTTTTCTTCATAAATAGTTGCAAGACTCGTGCGAACTTTTTCATCTGGCAAATTGCCTTTCAAGCCAATTAGACGAATGAACCACTCGCCATCTAGCTGCGCGGTCATACAACATTCATCAACTTCCCCATCTTTTTCCCATAAATTAAAATACTTCTGATTCCATAATTTCTCTTCATAACTCTTAATGCCTAAATCAAGTAGGGTTTGCCATTCATCAGTCGTTTGAGAGATAGCTGAGCTTTGACTTAAAAATATAAATGCTCGAACGGCCGCTAGCCATAGACCTGAAACATATGAGGAATTCCCAAAGAAATTCCATGAATCATAGGTATTTCTTTTCGTATCTAAGTCGGGCAAGCCATCATTATCAGAGTCCAGTTGCTTGAGGTTTTCCATCGCGGAAAGAATATTTGGCCATAACGCCAATAAATACTCTCTATCACCTGTCGCTAAATAATCCCGACAAACAAGAAGAACGAATTGGGAATTCATATCCACTCGATCAAATCCATCATCAACACTTGAAAAATCAGGAGTGAAAAAGTGAGGTACACGGCCGTCCTCACGTTGGAACTGACTACCTAAAAGCATCTGCTTTTTCTGTAAGGCAGGAAACAGCTGAACTAGACCAAATGAGCCGTGGTACGTGATATCTGTGGTATGAAACCCGCAAGTTCCCAAGCCTTCCCAAATACCAAATTCATCTCTTTTTGTCCACCAAGAATTTTTGATAAGTGTTGCCAGATGAGCGGTCCAAGCTTGTGCAAAGGAGGAATCGAAGCTCGTTTGTTTTAACGTTTGAGAAAATAGATGCGCCTTTTCTTCAATCACTGGTCGATTGGCATTCAAATATTTGCAAACGTCCTGCGCATCCGTAAAGTAGTTTTCATACATATGGCCAATTGGTTCCCCTTTTTGACTAATCAAATTAGGAAAATACCAGCTAAACGTAAACGCCACTTCTTTTGTTTCCCCGGGTAGTAATGAGACGGTTGAGCACAATGCCCCATCTCCCCAAGCACTTTCTTCAAGAAGTGCTTCGTGAACTTCTTTTAAATAGGCTAATGCTTGTCTTTTTGTTGTCAGCTCTTTATATAGATTGGGATCAATCAACAGTAGACGATCCATCAAATCTTTGGCGAAAGCATTTTCCAACATTTTTGAAAGGCACCTATCCACTTCTTGTTCGGTTAAATGCTCGATTGCTTCTTTTTGATTCAATTGGTTTGGTTTTTGGTCTATGTTCGTCTTCGGCAACTTACCACATCTTCTCAAATTGAATAAGAAGGACTCCTCTGTAACCCCCAAATCACCATAAGCAACAAACTCATTCATATAATCGCTATATTCACCACTAATCCACGAAAGGTCTGATCCCTCAACAGAAAAACAAACATTTCCATTATTTGGCTGTTTTGATAGTTGTTCGTTTTCCATAAATAGATACGTTTGATTTTCTGAATGAATGACTTTATTTGTTCGTTGTTCTTCAGAAAGAATATTTTTTAATTTACCCGCTAACGAAACCTCTAGTTTCTGTTGTGTTTTATTTTTTAGCTTAAACTTCAAATAAAACCCAGGTGTTCCTGATACTTGATGATTATGAGGAACAAAGGGAGAAACAGCCTCAAGCGAAACGTCGACTGGTAGATCTTCATCAACATACTCAAGTTTGGCTGAAGGGAAATCCCCTGTATAGTTTATTTGTTGAATCGTTTTTAGCCATGAAAACATACGATAGTTATATTCTTCTCGATCTTGTCCATGACCAAAACCAAATCCTAGTCGGCGCATTCGAACAGGTTCTTCAGAGTTTTCTCCTTGTGTACGGATATAAAAGGAAAGAGCGCCTGACAGATTCTCTCCGTCATCTACTCCTTTTTGGTTCCCGCATACTTTCGCCCATCGATCGACATTCGCGATTTGCCACTCATGAAACTCGCCATCTGCTCGCAGCTCTATTGAGCCTGTGCCAATGCCCCCCAGTGGGATTCCTGAAGTACTCCTTGGTCGTTCACTAATAAAAACCATGCTGTTGTCTCCTTTTTTCGTTAGTCATTTCGAATCATTTTTTGACTCTTCTCAAATAAAGTCTTTTTCATCTTATAAGCGTAAGACTTCTGTCCCCTCAGTATCCGAAGAAACGATGGACACACAAAGCAATCTCTTTTAAAAATCTAAATCTAAGTCGTCATATTTTTTTTCAGCCTTCTCTTCTTCCACTGACTGCTCATATTTTTTGAAAAAGGGAAGATACATGACGATTGCCACAAGCAAGGTTGCAACGACTAGCAATAAAGAACGCCAATCGAGAGTTGCCAAAAGGGAAGAAAAAGGCAGAGGAAAATCTGCTACAAAAAATGTTGGCAAGTTCACCCAGCCCCATTTAAAGACGTACCACTGTCCGACACCAATCAATGGCGTACCGATTACGAAGGGAACAAAAAAATATTTGTTCATTACAATCGGTAGGCCAAAGACAATCGGCTCTGAAACAGAAAACAGATTGCCGACAATTGATGATTTGCCTAATGTATGCAACTTTTTCTTTTTGCTAAAATAAGACAAAACAGCCAATGCGCCCACTAAACCGCCACCTGTGACACTGACAAAATAATCCCAAAAATTGGGCGTAAAGATATATTTAGGGACGAGTCCTTGATTCATATCAGAAAGGTTCGCATTTAAGTTATGAATCGCAAAAAACAAAACAAAGGGGACCAAAATCCCGTAACCATTGATTCCTAGATACCATAGCAGCATTTCCACAAACACAATCAGAAAAACAGCTAGCGGATGATCAATATTGATAACTTCAAAAAAGCCAGACGGATCATTGGTTAAAAAGAAGGAGGTACTTAATCCTTTGATTAAAAGAAATAGTGAACCAAAGTAGATAATCAGCACAACATTGTCCAAAACCTCCATCGGTAACTGGATTTTTTTCTTTAAGAACTGGTTGATTCGTTCATACACATAAATTAAAGGCAGGCTAATTAGGACAGTCAGCATAGCCATCAGTAGTTGGAATTCACTTTTAGCAAGCGTTTCGCTGACACTACTAGTGATTGCTGAATACACAATGAGATTCGTCAATAAAAAATGTAAATTTTGACTAGACTTCATATAGACAACTGCTAGAACCACCACAAAAGCTAACCCATAATTGTTTGTGAGTAAGTGAATTAAATACGTCAGACTCTGCTCTAAAGGCTCAGAATTGATAAACTGACGATTGGCCAACTTGACCATCATAAGAGCCGAGCTGAGCAATAAAAGAAAGTTTAATTTTAAAAATGTTTGTTTTGTACTTGTAAATAGTTTGTTTTTCTCTAAAGCCCCCAAACGCTCCACAATGGTCGGTTGATAGTTCTCTAGCATGTGCTGAATCTTCTCTAAAACATACAGCAAGGACCTCACCACCTAATTCAAGAATTCTTAATTAAATAAATTGCCTCTTTCAAAATGTTTTTTGCATTCATCGTTCCATAATCAGCTGGATCAATCACAGCAACTGGAATATTATATTGTTTCACTTTTTCGATAATCTCATCTTTTCTATGACTAATCTGTGGACCTAATAAAATCACTTGATAGTTTTTGATGCTCTCATCAATACTACTAGCGGGAATGGCATCAATTGTTACATCAATCCCTGATAATTTTTCACTGGCCTCCACAATTTTTTTCATGTTATTAACTAAAATGCTCGTTGATGAACCCAGATTACAGGCCAAACAAATTGATAATTTTTCCATTAGCTTCTCTCCTCTTCTCTCTTGTACACGCGTACGAATTCTTGAACAATTGTCTGCATTAAGATGGTATTCATCAATGTATCTTGTGCGTGAATCAACAATACGTTTGTTTTTACTTCTTCATCATTCATTTCGTTTACAATCAAACTTGTCTGAAGATTATGTGCTTCATTCATCAATTTTTCAGCAGATTCTTGTTTTCTTTCGACTTCAGAAAAATTATAATTTCTGGCATCATTCAAACTATCAACCATCATTGAAAAGGCTGTTCCTGCTTTTGAGATTAACTCAAAGGATATTTCGTCAACTGTCATTATTCTTGCACCTCATTTACCAAAAGTGATTTAATTGTCTTTGCAATTGTAGATTTGTTTTCTTCATTACTTAATGTTGCAATAGTCTGTGTACTAGAGATCCACTGAATAATCCGCTCAATTGCGGGATAAAATTCATGTCGATTCATCGCCACGACCATAATGATATTAATTGGATAATCATTTGTTTCTGGTGACTGCACGGCCTGTTTAAACATTGAAATGGAAAAACCATTTTCGATTACGCCGTCCTCTTCACCTGCGTGAGCTAATAAAATCCCTGGTAAAACCATCATGTAATTGCCAAACTGTTCAGCATTTGAAATGATTTTATCAATGTAGCTCTGCTGAATACTTGCTTTTTCCAACAATCCTTGGGCACTTTGAAAGATGGCCTGTTGGAAGGTATGCCTTTGTTTGTGGTACGTCACCAATGTTTCATCAAAGATAAACGAGCCAACTAGCTGATGTTTTTCTGAGATCATTTCTGTCATTGATTCTGAGGTCAATATCTTAAGAATTCTGGTCTCTAAGCGACTCAAATCCTTAACCACCTCGGTCTCTTCATAGATAGCTTCCATAATCCCAGAAAACTTGCCTAAATTTTGATTAATCATTTGATGACCACTGTATCGCATCTTTTTCTTAATCTTCTCAATCACATCGTCCTCAAAAATATTTTCCAAATAAATAATTTTTTCATCGGAAACCTCCAATAACGGGACGGTTGTGATGACTAAGTCGTAGTAATCAATGTAAGAATTTTCAAACTCGAAGACAGAACTTGTATGAATCATCTTACTATCGACAAAATTGGCAATCCTCTTTTTTAGAATGGTCGAGACGGCTCTTCCCTCTGCACAAATAATTAAAACTCTCGGTGCTTTCTGATACTTCGGAGACGCTTTTTCAAGCTCTGAAATATAATAAAGAGTCAATAAAACAATCTCACTTTGAGAGATACGATAAAACTGCCCTTCGCCAAATTTCTTAATCGCTGTCTCCATGATTGTAAACAGCTCTTCGTATCCTTCAATCAGTGATTTTGTTTCAACATCTTGATAATCCACCCCGTTTTTCACACGAAAGATCATTCGCTCGACATGTTTGTATACAGCGCGATTACTTGCTTCAGAAAAACGGAGAGTTACACCAAGCTTTTTCGATAACTCATGATTAATCCCAAGAATCAAACGCTCCCCTAATTGTCTATTTTCAAGGTCTAGCTGCTCATTATTTTCTAGTTCATATAAAAAATGTCTCAGTATCTCTAATTTATCCTTGTTGTCACCTGACAAATCAAGTTTATCCAACTCAAAATACTTATACTTTAAAACCATCAATAAGAGAAAACTGGTATCATCTAAATTCTCAGTCTTTGAGGAAAATTCAATAGTTTCATCAATCGCCTCAAAAAGCGTGTCGAGTTCAAACATTTCAAAAAAGATTAATTCACCCGCTTTGGAGTAAATCATGTCTTTATAATAAAACCCGTATAACTCTCGAATATTAATTAACTTCAACAAAACTTCTATAAACAGGAAAAACCGTTTGTATGAATATCCTTGTATTTGATACCCCTGTCGAAGAATATGTCTAAAATGAATTAGCTCTTCTTCACAAGTTTTTTCAATGATGCTTAATGAGTTGACCACCGTTGTTCTTGATGTGTTCAGCGTCTTTACAAAATAACCGATTGGAACAGGCTCCTCAGAAATTAACAACTTCAAAAAGATATACTGTTGAATTTGTTCTGTTGAGTATCGAAAAATATCAGGTGTCGTATGCGAAATCAGGAAGTTATACTCTTCTTTTAACTCGTATCGATTACTAAGATGAACCTTCCCTCTTTCGCTTTGTATAACTTGCCGATTCTTTAATCGTAAATAGCGATTAATTTTTTCAAGCGCATACTTAAATTGTTCCACCGTTAAGTCCAGCTTCTTAGACATTTCCTTTACGTCGATGTCATTTCTTGAATGAACAATCAAACCTAAAATATCAATTTCTCTTTGCGTTAACTTCATAGGGATGGACTTTCTCTCACAACGGAGATTTGATTCGTCGTTCTCTTCATCAGACGATTAAAGAGAGCGACAATAAGGCCTGATATCAAAATAATTAAGGCTTTGTCCAAATAAACAAGCAACCCCATCAGCAACAAAACTAACGTGAAGCCTAGCCACAAAGGAAACTTAATCAAGGTGCAATAAAAAGCATACTTGAACATCTGTTTCGTAAGTCCACCATGTTGTGCCGTCAACCACAAGATACTGAAAAATAGCGGGATCAGGATAAGTATCACACTAAGCAACATAGAAAAAATAAGAAGTCGGCCAATCCCAGTTAAATGATTTAATAACTGGAAGTTCAGATAGACAATCCCCATTGACAACAACAAACCCAATTCAATAAGAACACTTGTCACAAAAGTTTTTAGCTTAAATACCGCTTGCCACTTTCGGTCTTTTTCATCATTTAGATACGTAAATGCCAAAACAAGTGAATAAGTGGCACCAATTACTGACAGCGTTCCAATCAAAACAATGCCACTTAAAATAACAATATCCATCAGACGATCTTGAAAAGTAATGAGTATTTTCTTCATACCTTATCCCCCACTATTTCTATTGTTTTACTGCTCCATCTGTGATTCCCGCAATTAATTGCTTGCTGAAAATTAAAAAGATAAGAAGTAACGGCAAGGTTGCAAGTAATGTTCCGGTAATCACTAGTGGATAGTTCACACTATATAACCCTTGTAATTGTGTTAAAGCCAGCATCAAGGTGTATTTCGCTTCATCATTTAAGATAATCAGAGGCCACATATAATCATTCCATGCGCCCATAAACGAATACAATGCAAGAAAAGCCATTGCTGGTTTCATTATGGGAACCGCAATTTTATAATACGTCTTAAAAACTGTACAACCGTCTAGTTTTGCTGATTCCAATAGGCTATCTGGAATGGCATCCGTACAATATTGTTTAATCCAAAATATCCCAAATGCATTCGCCATACTTGGAATAATCAACGCTTTGTATGTCCCTACCCAGCCCAACATATCCATCAGATAAAACGAAGGAATAATATTCAGCTGTCCTGGAATCATCATTGTTCCTAATAAAAAGGTGAATAAAAAAGTTTTTCCTTTGAATTTCAACTTAGCAAACGCAAAGCCTGCCAATGAATCAAAAAATAAGATAAGAATGGTTGAGGTGATCGCAATAAATAAAGTATTGAGTAGTGAATTAAAAAAGGATGTTTCTTCAAAAACGGTACGGATATTATTTATAAGCTCGGACCCCAAAGTCAAGCTTGGCGGAGTTTTATAAATCTCACTGTTCTGTTTACTTGCCATAATAATCATCCAATAAAAAGGAAAGATTGAAAGGAATACCCCAATCAATAGAAACACACGTGTGACTATTCGAAAAAGCTTACTGCCCATAACTAACTACTCCCCCTTTATCCTATACGTTGTTAAGTACCAATTAAGAAGTGAAAAGATTAAAATGATAATCACTAATGCCCAGGCAATCGTTGAACCATAACCAAATTGGTTTCGACCAAATGCTGTATTATATAAATAATAAACGATCGTCATCGCCCCACCTTCTGCTGTGGCACCCGATGGCACAAGTACTTGCGCCTCTGAGAAGACCTGCAGTCCACCGATAGTCGACATCATAACTGTAAACAAAATAATCGGCTTTAATTGAGGAATGGTGATATTCCAAAAAATCTGCGCACTAGATGCCCCATCAATCACAGCTGCTTCATAATAATCATTAGGAATTTTAATAATCCCCGTGAGATAGATAATCATGTTGTAGCCCAAATACTGCCAAATATTAATTGAGGCAATAACAATTCGGACCCAAAATGGGGATTTCAGCCAATCAATAGGCGGTAACCCGAGTAAGCCTAGTAACCCATTTGCTAAGCCATCTAAGTTTGAAAAAATCAAACCAAATAGAATCGTCACCGCTACAACAGAAGTGATGTTAGGAAGAAAGAAAACAGTTTTCAAAAACTCTTTATGCTTAATAAATTTTAAGTTAATTAAAAAGGCCACAATGAGTGCCACAAACAACATCGGAAACGTACCAACCACCCAGATGATTAGAGTGTTTTTTACAGCTAAAACAAAGTCAGTATCTTGTAATAAGCGGGCAATATTATCAAAGCCCACAAACTGTATATTCCCAATCCCATCCCATTTGCTGAATGCTAAAACACCTGAAAAAATAATTGGAAACAAGCCAAACAGAAAAAATAAGATGTAAAACGGAGCAATAAATAGATAAGGCGAAAGACGTTCAAAATTAATTTTTGTTCTATGTTTACTTTCTGAAACTGGTTCTTTGATCTCCATATTAGCCTCCAATTTACCGTAGCAAACATCCGCTGATATTTGCTACAGTAATCATTTAATTAAGAAATCTCTTCTACTTTTTTTGTGGCATCTGTCCACGCTTTTTCTGGGTCTTTTCCTTGTTCATCGACCAAGGTCATTTGATCTTCGAACACCTTGATTGCTGCTGTTTCACGACTATCAAATGGCACATATTTTAGTTCATTTGCAGATTCAATGAAGTATTGATTGAATTTTTCGTCTCCAAACAATTCATTGTTGACATCCTTGAATGAGTCATCGAAAACTTTTTTGTTAGAAGGGAATAGACTTAATTCCTCATAGTTTGATCGTTGATTGTCTTCGTTTGTTAAAAACTTGATAACTTCTGCTGCTTCTTTTGGATGATCAGTTGTTTTTAAAACAGCTAGATATGAGCCTCCGTAGTTAGAAACCTGTCCTGGAGATTTTGCAATTAACCATTCTCCTGGTTTCACACCGACATCAACTAAGTCGGCAATTCCCCATGATGCTTGAAGCATACTTCCAAACAATCCCTGTTGTGTCGAATTTGCACCTTCAGAAGTATTGGCTTTAATTCCTAATGTATACCCATTTTTTTGTGCTTCAACAACATAATCCCACGCTTCTTTTAGCTCGCCATCAGCAAAGGTCAACTCCCCATTTTCGTCGTAGACATGTTTGGTCATACGGCGTGTTCTTTCTTGCAACAAAGCTGTCGCCGATTGGAACATTGGCTTATCAGCTTTCTCCTTCATTTGTTTTGCTGCAGCCATCAAGTCTTCTTCTGTTTTAATTGTTTGACTAACAGTTTCTGGATCTGTTGGTAATCCGGCCGCTTCAAATGCCGCAATATTATAAAAGAGTGCTGTCGGGCCAATATCGATTGGCATAGCAATTTGTGTCTTCTTATCGTTGGTAAAACAAGATGCCCATTTCCACTCGACGTATTGGTCAGCTAAAGCTTCTGTATCGTAGTCTTTTAAATTGACAAACTTGTCTGCATAAGGTAAATAATCTTGAATATTACTATTAATTGCTGTAATATCTGGCGCTGAATTAGAGTTCAAGCTTGCTTTTAGTTTGGTATCAAAATCATCGTTTGCTGGAATCTGTTTAAAGCTGATTTCATAATCTGGAAATTCTTTTTTAGCAGCTTCCATCGCTGATTTGCCAATCGCACCGTTATAATAGTTAACTGACAACTTAACTTTCCCCGAAGAGCCTGAATCAGAATTTGATCCGCACCCCGCCAAAAGAACACACCCAAGCAACGAAACTCCCAATAGTTTTACTACATTTGTCTTTTTCATAATATCCTCCTATTATAAATTTCTGAGATAATCGAAGCTTTCCTGCATACTATTAAACATGCCAATGTGTGAATAATCCTGCTCTATACAGTAATACTCAACACCACTCGCTTTGCCCCATTCAATAATCGCTTTAAAGTCGACATCTCCTTTTCCTAATTCGGTTAAATTATGTTCCATATCTTTTGGATCAAATCCCTTAATGTAATCCTTCAGATGAATGATTGGTGCTCTATTATGGAATTTTTTGATCTCTTCTACTGGATTTTTCCCAGCAACTGACATCCAATAAGTATCTGGTTCAGACAGAATCGATAGCCCTATTTCAGGTGCAGTAATATAATCAAGAACCGTTTTCGAATCAATTTTTTCATTAAAATCATACTCTGGACAATGTAGCCCCACTTGAAATCCTAGAGGTCTCAACATGTCCTGAACCTTCAACAATTGGTTTTTCGTTTTGATATAACCTTCTCTATGCTGCTCCTCATCATCTATGTACTTGTCATAGATAACCTTTGAACCAAATAACAGTGCTTCTGCAACAATGCCGTCAATATCATTGAAAAATCGCTCATGTTTTATGTGCATTCCAGCAATTTCAAAGTTATATTTTTTGACTAACTCATTAATTTCTTTAGGATCATGCCCCCGCATCCCATCAAGCTGAATGGCTTTAAACCCGATTTCTTTCAAGCTTTTGAAGGTTTCTTCAGGACTTTTTTCAAGTTCGTGTCTCAATGAATACATTTGTGCAGCAATCTTTTTAACTTCCACTATTTTTCCCCCTTTCTTAATGTCGCCAATTCTTCATCGCTCAAATGAATTTTCATTGTGTCTAAAGAGTCCTGCAGCTGCCACTCTTCTTCTGGGCCGACTGTTGCAAAACTAGGAAATTTTTGTTCCAAAACATAGGCTAAAGCAATCTGAACAGGTTTTACGCCTTTTTCTTTTGCAAAAGCATCACATAATTCTAAGCGCTTCCAATTCGATTCATTAAAATACACATCAACAAATTCTTTCATCTCTGGATTTTCACTATCCTCTTTCGAAAATCGATGAGCGAAAAATCCTTCTGCTTGAGAAGACCATGAGATCAAAGGGAAATCATTGGCACGGTGCCAGTCAATCATTTCCTCATCGGCAGTGATACTATTTTCCCATCTCGCTTCATTAACTGATGCCAAACTAAAATTAGGGCTATTAAAGGTCGGTGGGTACAATTGGTTTTCTTCACAATATTGAACGGCTTCTTGAATACGTGACAATGTCCAATTGGATACGCCAAAGCTCTTAATCTTTTCTTCTTTTACTAGTTCATTCAGTGTTTGCATTAAAGGTCCTACTGGGACAGTCGGATCATCTCTATGAAGTAGCAAAACATCGACGTAGCTTGTGCCTAACATTTCCAAGCTAGTCGCTAAATCTTCACGGATAGCCTGAGGATTAACACGCGCGGTATGTGGTGCTTCTCTTACAGGATGACAGCCCTTAGTGATAATCTTGTAATCACTTCGTTTTTTTCCTTGTAACCACTTTCCGATAACAGGTTCACTTTCTCTATAATGTCTGGCTGTATCAAACGTATCGCCGCCAGCACTGACATAACTAGAGAACATTCTGTCCACTTTCTCCATTTGGTCTAGCTTTAGGTAGTCACTTGAACCTAAAATAATTTGGGAAAGTTCAAGTACACCAGTTGGCGCATTTACACTTCTTTTCTTCATATTGACAACCCTTTCATTTATGTTTTATTTGAGTTCCTACTTGCATGGTACCAAATGGGAAAATGCCATTCAAGTCGATGAATAACATTAAATAAGCGTTTTCATTTTAAAAAAAGTCATTCAAACATTTGCTTTTCTTCTAAAGAATCACTAGGCTCAATTTATAAACATTTATGGAGGGATCATTATGCTGACTATTAAGAACCAATCATTCACTATCCTACAGTTCACAGATATTCATATTGGACAATACCCATTTGTCGAGGAAGATCTTCTGACGCTTAAGAAAATTGACGAGACCTTACAAACAACTCCGGCTGACTTAATCTGTATTACTGGGGATCTAATCTGGTCTGAGGGAGTAACTAATCCTGAAAAAGGGTATCGAGCGATTATCGATATTTTGAATAACTATCAAATTCCAGTTGTGATTACTTATGGCAATCATGACTCTGAGGAAGGACTCAATCGAACGACTTTAAGGGATTACGAAAAAATGATCAAAAATTTTGTAACCAAGTCACATAGTTTTATAGATTCTGATGACAAAGAAGCGTTCACTGTCGAAATTAAACAAAACAATGAAGTCGCACATGTTCTTTACTTTTTTGATTCTGGTTCTGAATCACTGATCGACCTAGAAGGCTACGACTGGGTGTCTCTAGAGCAAGTTGATTGGTATGAGAAAACCGCTCGTCTTTATAGAGAAAACGGTCATATTAACAATGATTTAGCTTTCCTACACATCCCACTCCCTGAGTTTGAACAAGCAGGCGAACACATCATTGACGGTTCGTTCTGGGAGATGAATCCACGGATTGCGTCACCTAAGCTAAACTCTGGTCTATTTGCGAGATTCCAGCGAAACCAACACATTCAAGCTATCTTTTGTGGCCACGATCATGATAATAACTTTGAAGGACTATTTATGGGAATCCACTGTATTTACGGTAACGTCACAGGCTACAATTGTTATGGCGTCCTACCAAGAGGCTACCGTAAGATTGTTCTTTCCGATGGGGCATTCAAGACACAGATTGAGCACTGGACACGCAACAATTAAGTCAGCTTTCGTCAAAAGGATTGACTCTAGCAGATATCTTCTCAGTTTCCCTAAGGTGATTTCCCTAAAATTTCTTAATAGTAAAACACCAGCACCGTGGATACATACTATCCCGTTGCTGGTGTTTTTGAGGTGAGCATCTCTACATTTCGACCATTTTATATCAATAGTTCCGCATAAGTTTCTTGCAAAGTTTTGGTATCATCTAACAATAGATGAGGTTTTTCAGCAATCTTATCAATTAAAGTCATGAACATTTTCAACTTTTTCCCATCGACTATTGATAAATCCGCGACTACCACGAGCTGTTCTCCATTCAAAGTCACTTTATCCGGATTTTCATAACGAAGGATATGAATTTTTTCAGTCTCTTTGTTCAAAGAGAAATAAACCGATACAAGCTCTTGTTGCCCTACACGTATATGATGATATTCTGTTAAAGAAGAAGAAGCATACTCATTTACTGGAAAATCTTCTAAATACAGTTGATTATTAATTCGCTCAACTTGAATGAATGGTAATTGAAGTTCGTAATCATATGCCGACATAAAAATATTCTTCAAAGAAGCCACATATTCTGTTTCGCTCAAGGTCTCATCCGCATAATACATGGGACGATAAGTAATCCCTAAATTTTTACCATACTCAATACAAAGGTAATAATCATAGTCATGTTGTCCCATAATCTCCAACTCAGAAAGGACCTTGGTATCAATTCGATCAATATACTCAGAGAAATGAGATTGCAAATTGAATTTTAATTGTTGAGTAGCTAGTCGTCCATCTAAAGCGATGATGGCTAATTTCAGCTTTTTAGGTTCCAACTTAATTCGATTAATCGAGCCCAAGATTATTTCAAAAACCAAATATTCCTCGCGTACAGACAAATGATACCCATAACTACGGGCAAACTCTTTTGCGCACAATTGCGTATAAAAATAAGCAATCGGACGCTTTTTCATTCCCTCTTCATAGTCATGAAACCCAAAATCAATATCATCAGACACGCCCAATCTGATTTTCAAACTCACTGGAATCATAATCTTCAATAAATCCTTCATTACAGTAAAATCATCAAAAAAATTCACACCCAATTCCTTTGAAAAAAATTTCAGTAGATAGTTTCTAGTCTCTTCTGCTAAATCGATCAAAACACCATACCGTTCGTGACTGCAATCCTTAAAACGATACAAATCAATACTCATGATTGCAACGCTCGTCAATACTTCTTTGATATCATCTGCAAATTCAAAACCAGGTAATTGATTCCGTAATTTGTGGGTCAGTTCATCCACAAATTGATATTCCAAGGTCTCTTGAAAAGCAAAATCAATTCTTGGTAAAATAACACGAATTGTCTGTCCTTTTAGCAACTGATTATTAAAATATAATAACAGCAACATATAACGTTCCACATACAAGTCCGAAAAAACTAAATCAAGCGGAATTAGTGTATTAAGCAAAATATTACGGATTTTCGAAAAGGTTTCTTGATTCGTAGCAAAGATTTCATCAAAGTCTGGCACCTGATAAATCTGTGGAAGTGGATCATTAAAATAACGACACAATCGAATCGCACACAATAACTTTGCAAATTCCGTCCCCTCAATCATTAACCCCTTCTGACGATGGCGAACCACACTTAGTTGGTAAAAAGCAAATACCTTTTCTGCTAGTTTCAACTCTCTTGATAAAGCATCTGTTCCGGATAAAAATAATTCATCGGCTAGATCCTCAAGCTCAATTGGACGCGCCGTGGTTAATAAACGTTTCATTATGTAATGAACACGCAAATCTGTCTCTGTATCAAGCTTTCTTGGTTGATACATTTGAAAGTATGTTTTCAGCTCATTAGACAGACTTTCCGTTTGATAAGACAGCGAATAGCCCATACCTCTTTTCGAATTCAACTGAATCCCTAACTCCGCTAATGCTGGCTTCATATTTTTAAAATCAGACTTTATCGTTCGTGAGGTGACATCTAATTCTTCTGCCAAAAACTCACTTGTCAGGTCCGTATCAGAGCGAAGTAAGATTAAAAAGAGTGCCTTGTAACGTAGATTTTCTTCAAAAAATTGACGTAACCGATCAAATTTCAACTCCATGTTCTCACTCCTTTCAATCGTATTATTGGCACTAAAAGGACAGGAGCTTCCTCCCATCCTCTATGTCTTCTCTACTCTAAATAAAATGCTTGAATCTGTGCTATTTCTTCTGGCGTCACCGAAAGCTCTTGTTTGACATACTCCTCAATCGTCTCATACTCTTGGATGATTCGCTCATAAGAAGCTTCAATAAACTCTGGTCGTGTTTCAATAAGTGAATACAAATAGTTTAATATAGATTCATCTTGCGTAATATTTCGATAATTTGCCATTTTTGCTTCATTTCTAGCTAGTCGATTACTATACGTCAACATATAATCCGCGATAATATCTGCTTTTGAGACACCCAACAGACCTAAGACTAGCATTGCCCCAAAGCCCGTCCGATCTTTGCCACCTCGGCAGTGTTGATCAATCGCGGACGCCCCAGGTTGGGCAATGATTTTTAACATCTCACGGAAGGCTTGTTTGGATTGTCCCTTTGTCACAAAATTATGATATTGTTCCATCACGATATCATATCGATCAACTAGTGCTCCTTTTTTTTGTTGCTCCGTAATACTCGCAATAAGATTCACATCCTCTTCTTCTTTAGAAGACTGAAACTGAGCCGAAAGTTCTGCTGTATGAGCATTAGGATCTAGATGATATGTTCGTGTATTTTCAGGAAAAATAGGGCTTGGATATTTCGCCATCTCTTCACTGCTTCGATAATCAATAATCGTCTGCAAACCCAATGAATTCAGATAGTCTAACCCTTTTTCTGTTGCATTCCCTGGTTGATCAGACCGATAAAGAACCCCCCATTTGACATGTTTCCCATCTTTCCCTTCGTAACCACCCATATCTCGAAAATTATTCATTCCTTCAACTGGTAGATTACGTGTTCCAATGATATAACTTTCACGTACATTTTCAATAATAAAATACGGACGCGTGTTAAAGTTCTCTCTAATTGTAATCTGTTTTTCTGTCGTTTCCAACAAGAATCGTTTATTCGCTGATAGCACCACGGGCTCATCTGTCACATAAACTTTGGTTGATTCCCTAACCTCTGAGTCTATTGTTAGTTCATAAATTCCTGTACCTGTTTCTATTACCGAAAACCGATTTTCCACATTTGCCATCCCCTTCTTAGCCAATTACCTTCACTACAGTCAGTAAAATTGAGATGACCATGATTCCCAAAATAATCATTGCCGCATGTTTTCCCTGTGTTTTTTTGAGTAATTTATAAACCCCAAATGTTACCAATAGAGATAACAGTCCAGGCATGACCTTGTCTAACATTTCTTGTAATAAAATGGTATTCTCCCCGGCTGAAAACTCTGCTACCAGATTGACTTTTACCACTGAGGCAATTAATGAGCCGATAACCATTAAACCAACCACATTGGCCATGTTAGAAACCCGTTGCATGATATCCGTTCCAGCATCCCCATTGATTACTTCCAATCCTTTTTTATAGCCCCAGTGAATACCATAATATTTACTCGCAATATTCACAATATTATAAAGAGCAAACATTAAAATAGGCCCAATCACATTGCCTGTTAATGCCAATGATGCCCCGATACTTCCACAAATAGGCAACCAAGTAAACTTCAATAAACTATCGCCAATTCCTGCAAGTGGTCCCATCAATCCCGTTTTAATCGCAACAACAGTCTCTTTTTCTTCCTCACTTGTTGTTTCTTCAATCGCCGCTGTAATTCCTAAAATTAACGCATCTGCATTGACATGGCTATTAAAGAATTGTAAATGTCGTTCCATCGCATGAATACGCTCTTCTTTTGGACGATCTTCATAAAGACGTTCTAGAACTGGTGTAAAGCTTGATAAAAAGCCGATTGCCTGCATAGACTCGAAATTATTCGTGATATTTAGAACTTGCATACGCCAAAACACACGCGTTAAATCTTTTTTCGTTAATTGTTTAGTTGCCTCCATTACAAATCATATCCCCCTTCATCTTCCTCTTCAACTGTATTCCCTTGTACAACAGCTGCCTTATTGCTTGATGCTAAATCATAAATCAAAGCAAACGGCAAAGCGATAAGTGTGATTGGCAAGACAGATAAATCAAGATAAACAGTTAGTGTAAAACCAATTAATAAAAATACCCACATTTCGCCTTTTTTGAGCATCATTTGCATTAACAAAGCAATCCCTACTGCTGGAATAATTTTCCCTGCAACAGACAAACCGTTCATAATATCCTTAGGTAAAGCGGCAACTACTGTTTCAATTGCATCCGCACCAAAGTATATAGCTAAGAAAGTCGGTAATGCACGAATCAAGAAAACAAAAATCATAGGAACAAAGTTGATTGTAAAGATTTTACTGAAATCCCCTGTCTTGGCCATTCGTTTTGCAATTGGGTTTAACATGACGATACTTGAGCGATACAAAATTAATAATTGCTGGGCTAATAATGAAGTTGGAACGGCTAAAGCTACTGCTGTCGCAACACCCCCACCAGACATAACCCCCAAGGCTGTTCCAATCGCTGTTCCCGAAATAATATCAGGTGCTGAATAGGCTCCTACGTTACCGATGCCCATCCACATAACTTCTAAAGTTGCGCCAATCAATAATCCTGTCTTCAAATCCCCTAAAATCAAACCAACAATTGGGGCAATCAATAACGGACGACGAATCATCTGTGTAGACATGTCGTCAATCCCGCATAAGCCAGCCCACGCTGAAACTAAGATAGCTGAAATCATTTATAACACCTCGCTCAATTTAATTTTTTCATCATTTGGAACCATTTGAATATCAATCGAAACACCTAACGCCATTAACCGCTCAAAGGCTGCTTTTTCGTCAGGTGTCACAGAAACTGTTTTGGTTAACCGCTCGCGACCTTCTTGATACCTCATGCCACCCACATTCAAATAGTCAATCATTAAACCGCTCTCAACCAACTCCAAAACATCAGTACTTGTTGAAAAAAGCAACATCGTTTGACGAGTAATCGGATTATTTTGCGCAATCTCAGCAAATTTTTTCACACCAAAAGCGCGAACATTAATGCCTTGCGGTGCCGACATCTTCAAAATATTCTGCTGTGTTTTATCTCCAGCAATTTTGTCATTCAAAATAATAATTTGTTCAATTTTATACGTATTTACCCATGTCGTTACCACTTGCCCATGTATTAGACGGTCATCAATTCTACAAAATTTGATCATCTTCTTCATCTTCCTCTCTAAAATCATCTTGTGTTCGAATCGTTTGTCCCGATTGATAAGCTACTTGAATCAATTCCTTAATTTTCTCAATTTCTTGCTGTCTGTTTAAAAATAATTCCAATAATAATGGCAAATTTAAGCCAGAAGAAATCAACAAATTATCTATAGCCATGAGATTTCCTGCCAGATTCATCGGCGTTCCACCTACAATATCTGTCACAACCACTAAACCTTTTGAAACATCCAATTTCGCTACTTTTTGTTTCAGCTCCTCTACAAGAGCCTCAACATTATCTGCTAAATGAACGCCTAACGTTTCTACGTTGTCCTGTGGTCCAATAATTAATTCAGCACTGTTCTTAGCCTCCTTCGCAAAGTCACCATGACTCATCAATAAGATTGCTGCTTCATTTCCCATCTAATCACTCCATTTCACTTGTTTGCTACAAATAAAGTATAGGTGACACGCATTTTTGATGAAACCCCTTCAATTTCACTATCGATAGTGAAATTGAAGGCGAGTAAACTCTAGCTGATAACAGAGAACAACTTCACTTGATAAACAAAAAGTTCCCATTACATTAGCTCTGGAAAAACCATTTCCAAGGGCTAAAATAATGAGAATCGATTTTTATTTATTAAAAATAGTTCGCAAAATAATTTAATCTCAAAGCCAAATCTACATTCAATTGACTAGTTGTTACTCAATCACTCTTCTTAGTGAAGTGATGCTTATGCTTTTTTTGTTTCACTTGATAGACTGCACCAACTAAGCTCGCATGAATCCTTAATTTTGTTGCAACAAGTGGAGGTTGAGGCTGGGACATAACTCTCTTTATCCGAATAAACGGTGGGTACATAAGCAACTCCATCTTCACTCCGTAAAACCACTTCGATCTCATCAATCTCTAAAGGTGAAACACCTTAAGAATTGAAGGACGTTGTTCCGCTCTCAACAACTTCTACGCATGAGACATGCTAGAGTTGAAGGTCTTCACTACGTAAAAACCACTTCGACCTCATCAATCTCTAAAGGTGGAACACCTTAAGAATTGAAGGACGTTGTTCCGCTCTCAACAACTTCTATGCATGGGACATGCTAGAGTTGAAGGTTCGGAAAATAAGCTGAAATTGCTGTGAAACACTATTTACAAAGTAAATAGATGTAGAACAGTACCTACCTGGTCACAAAAATTTGAAGAGCACCACGTAGGAATCAATCAACATCGAAAGAAAGGCTTTCGTGTTTCTTGTCATTTCCGTGAATTCCATCTACACTCCAATCTCATCAATTTCTAAAGGTGAAACACCTTAAGAATTGAAGGACTGCGTTCCGCTCTCAACAACTTCTACGCATGAGACATGCTAGAGTTGAAGGTTCTTATTGCTGTAAAACACAACGAAGTATGAGTTGATGTTGCACAGTACCTACTCGGTGCTGTAAAACACAACGAAGTATGAGTTGATGTTGCACAGTACCTACCCGGTTCTCGGAGTTAAACATTTCTGTCCCAACCCCAAACTCGAGAGCTGATTTGATTTTTTCGTGCTTGCTTGAAATCTCAAGCGATTTGTTGTAATTCTTGCCTAAATTCCTTATTTTTGCTAAGTGCTCCGCCTATATCAATGTCAATCCACTGCCTTTTCTGACCTACTTTCTTTATAGACAAACTTACCAGCTAGGTCTGCTGTACTATCCGAGCCAATCCAATAGTCAAAAGTGCCAAAATCTGCGACATTTGTTAGGTCATTATGGACATAACATAGCTCTGTTGAATAAATAGTAAACTGAACCTCTTTTTCTTCATTTGGCTGTAATTCGACTTCACGCCATTGCTTAAGCTCTCGCATGGGGCGAACTACCTGTGTCACACAATCTTCTAGATATAGTTGAACAATTTCGGTTCCCTTCATTGAGCCAGTATTTTTAATCTTCACAGAAATAGTCACAGGCTCTTCATTTGTCAGAATATCTGATGACTGACTTAATTGATTGTACTCAAACATCGTATAAGATAACCCATAACCGAAAGGATAAAGTGGGCTATTTTTAACATCCACGTAGCGTGTAACATAAGGTTTGTCTTCACTTTCTCTGGTCATAGGCCGACCTGTGCTGTAAAGTTGATAACTCAGTGGTAATTGACCAACTGCTCTTGGAAAACTCATTGGCAACTTGGCTTGAGGATTCACTTCGCCGACCAAAATGTCTGCTAATGCGCGTCCCCCTTCTGAACCTGGAAACCAAGCTTCAATAATCGCTTTAACCTGCGTATCAATCTCCGTCAAAACAAAAGGTCGCCCATTAAATAAAACCAAAACCAGATTTGGGTTGACCTCTGCCAATTCTTTAATCAAGTCTATCTGCTCTGATGGTAAAGTTGGGGAGGCTTTACTTTTATTTTCGCCAATTTCTTGTGATGTTTCGCCTAATGCAACTACCACCACGTCATTTGTCGCCGCGGCCTCTAACATCGCCCTTTTTTCCATTTCACTAATTGTTTGAGTTTTGCTTCCCACCACAGTCAGCTGCAGATCCTTTTCTTTTAACCCTTGATTAAGTGGGATAGCTTCCTCGAATTTCCCATTATAAGCCCATCCACCTAAAATATCACAAGAGGTCGCTTTTGATCCGACTAGAGCTATTCGTTTGTTTTTCTTCAAAGGTAAAATATGTGTATCATTTTTCAGCAATACAATCGTTTTATGAGCCACTTCTTTTGCTTGCTGTCGTAGTTCTTTAGAAGCGGTAAAACTCGACTCATTCTTCTTTATAGAGAGTAGTCCACGGTAAGGGTCTTCAAATAAGCCAAGTCGATTTTTTAAAGTCAAAACACGAAACACAGCTTGATTAAGTTGAGTCACGTCTTCTTCAGTTAATTGATTGGCTAAATAATGTTGATAACAATCACTGACCATTTCAATATCAACTGTCGCATCAAATGCCATCCTCGCTGCCTCTTGACGATTTTCTGCGACCCGATGCGCCACCAACTCTGAAACGGAAGACCAATCTGAAATAACAACTCCTGAAAATTCCAGCTCTTTTCGCAAAATGTCTTTTACAACTGCTGAGTTCCCCGTAGAAGGGACTCCTTTGATTGAGTTAAAAGATGTCATCACCAATTGTGCGCCTTCTTCTATCGCAGCTCTAAAGGCTGGCAAATAGTTTTGGTATAATTCTCTATCAGAAAGATCCACATGATTATAATCTCGTCCTGCTTCAGAAGCGCCATAACCGACAAAATGTTTCAAACAAGCAGCAATCTTTGTAAAATCTTGCGCCAAGTTCTGCCCTTGATATCCCCGAACATAGGCTCTTGCCAGTGCCGAAGATAAGACCGGATCCTCTCCATTACTTTCCATCACTCGTCCCCATCTGGCATCTTTCACATGATCAACCATTGGAGAAAAAGTCACTTGAATCCCTGCTTCAGAAGCTTCTTTTGCAGATAAAGCCGCCGCCAATTCAACAACCTCTGGATTAAAACTAGCAGCAAGTGCTAAAGGAATCGGAAAAATTGTCTCATATCCATGAATGACATCGGCCATAAACAATAACGGAACTTTTAATCGGCTCTTATCTAAATAAGCCTTTTGGATCTGAATAACCTGTTCGGCGTTTCGCGTTCCAAGAACAGAACCTGCTCTATTTCGTTCTTTATGACTATATTCCCAAAAAGCCATAGGACCCGTAATTTCGCCTGACTCAGAATAATAATCTGGTGTTAGTTGAACAAGCTGGCCGATTTTTTCTTCAATCGTCATTTCCCCCAATAATTCATGTAACTCTTGTGCGTTCATTCAATCTCACTCCTGTTCGTTGTTATAACTTGTGTACCAAATAAAGGTAACAATCGGCCCGGTACTGCTACTAATTGACCAATCAAATGATCATAAAAAAGTAGGCCCACTTCATTCGACTCTAAATCTTCTACCACATTGGTTGGTAAGTTCCGTTAAGGCGTAACAAAGCTTCTAAATAAAAATAATCGCTATAAATCAGAGAAACGTGTAGGGAGCACTCATCATGATATGCGCCTGTTCCATAGCCAATAATTCCATCTGTGTCTTCATTCCAGTTTGTTGCTTTATTACTAATTGCTCGGACCATTTCTGTCGCTGCCTTCATATATAAATCTTTTTCATAATCGGGCACATGCTGACTTATTTCAAGAAGCCCACAAGCGGCACATAACCCTGCTGAGGTATCATATTTCACAGGTTCTTTGGGCGCTCTAAAATCAACCGGTGGAATTTGACTATCATCGATATTCGCTAAAAAATAATGCGCTACTTGTTTTGCTGCAGCCAAATATCGACTGTCTTTTGTATGCGTATAGTTCAGTACAAAACCATAAATTGCCCATGCTTGTCCTCGAGTCCACGAAGACCCTGGTTCATATCCTTGTCCACCTGGCGTTTCTTTACTATTTCCTTCATCATCAAAAATTACGATATGGTTCACAGACCCGTCTTTTCGCAAATGATTATTTAAGACTTTTTCTGCATGTTGTTGGGCCATCAATGCAAATCGTTCATCCTTTGTTTCTTGCGTCGCCCAATATAAAAGTGGAATATTCATAAGACTATCGATAATCACCCATGTTTGATTGTCACCATTCCAAGAACGCAAGTAACCACCTTTTAGGTTAAAGCGCCCAGCAAGTAAAGTCGCTGCATGAAGTCCTCTCGTTTTTGAGCGCGGATTGGCGAATCTGCGATTGTGTGCCACAGCGGTGTGTAACCACATAAACCCAACATCATGATGTAATCCATCGAACACAGACATCGCTCCATCAAGCTGTTCTTCTAATCGTTTTGCTTGCTCCACATATTGGTGATTGCCACTATAATCTGCTAACTGCCATAAAATCCCACCCAAAAACCCATTTGTCCACCAAGTAATATCCTCTTTTTCCATATCTTGTATATAAAAACCCTCTTTGGCAAAATGAGGAATTTTATCTTGTAGACGAGTCAATTCAATGGCAAACTTCTTTTCAAATTTCTTAAGGTCTTCTCTGACCCACTGCTTATTCACCTCTACCATCGCTCTTCTCCTTCTGTTATTTCTATAATCACGTCACTATCTTTTCTTAAATCCAATAAACAAAACCGTTCGCTCATTGTCTGTCTATTCATTTTCTAATGAGTCGATTCAAAAGTAATGTTTACTTCTATCTCCGCTTTTTGCTCTAATTCATAACTAGCTTGAATCAAATAGGCCGTTTTCGTCTGTGCATCATGACTTGGATACTCGACTGCTAGGATAGTAAGTTTGTCCGTCTCAAAGGCTAAACAACAGGTACTTTCTGCTGTCGTAAGCGTTACACTACACTGATTTATTTGCGGTTCATAAAAGGTAACGAAGTTTTCAACCAAATGATTCTTTTTGTGAGAAAATTCGAAATAGTCAACTATTCGGCTTTTGTTTTTAGAAAGCTCACACTCGATCTTTCGGATGTATTTGTTTACTCCGGCTTCTTTAGGATAAACCTCGCTTATTTCCATTTCTAAGTGACTATCCTCTTGAAAGACTTGATGGGCTCGATAATTTCCCGCTCGTTGGTATTGTCCATTAATTACAGGGACTGAATGCCCTTTTGAACTAGTAACCAAAAATTCGTATCGTTCTTCTTGAAAATAGCTTTTTACATACTCTCCTGCGCCCAAATCTGTTAAAAAAATTGTTTGATTCATTCCAGCAATCAGATGACCGACATCATTATGATTATGACTTTCTTCATTCGACCCAGCTTTTGCCGCAAGAAAACATTGGCTCTGTGAATCGCGAACAAATAACCACTGAGCATCCTGCAAATAAGTAACACCTTCTGACAAACTATCTCCTATTTTTTCTTTTGCCCAATGAACATTTCGCATAATGTGAGCAAACCGGTAACAATGGTCATCATCTAAGTGGTTAGGTGTGACAACTGGCGGGATCGGTACGCCTAAGTGCTCCTTGCAAAAGGTTAACAATCCTGTCGGCAATAGGCTTTGCGTATAGTCGGAGAATAACACAAACTGCTTATTTGTTAACATTACTGCATGAGGAAAGCTTGCAATCCGTTTGATTTTGGACCCTGTGAGATAATGACTATCTCCTAATATTCGCTTATATAACTCTGCAAAATAGATGTAATAACCAAACCCATATGCCCAGTAACCGACTCCTTCTAGGCAAGCACCATCCTCTTGAAAACTATCTAAATACGTTTGCATGCAAAGAGCTACTTTCCCCAAAATCTCCTGTTGAAAAGAAGAATTTTTCTCTAACTGATATAACGCCGCCATTCCGATTGAGCCTGCTACTACCGCACTCCAATTATTCCCACTTGTTTCCCAGAACCAAGTTTGTGATAGAAAAGGTTGGAAAATTCGCTTGTCAATTTCATAATCAATACGATGTAAGAGCCATGGATCAAACCTGTGTCCGAGTAAATGCTTGATTTCACTTAGTGCTTGCCCTGTTTCTGCAGCAAATAAATCAACACATGGTGTTGCTTGGTTAAACAAGGTCTTCACTTGTGTCGGAAGATGAGCCGGAACCGCCCATGTAAACTCATTACAGATTTCCCATATCACATCACTTAATACATTTAGTGTCGCAGGGTCTTCATTGTCATAAGCGGCTAGAGCTAACGTTGCTAGTTGGCGACGTCGAGCAAAATACTCCTTTTCAAAGGTTTTCCGATTTCCTGTATCAACATAACTAATATATCCTTTGTAGTGAAGAGGCTGGACGATTTTTTGTTGAACATAGTTCTGTGCTGCTTCTTGAATTTCTTGCTTTAGAGGCGCAACAAATGAACTCATATAGCGGCTCCTTTCTCATATTGGATAAAAATTGGAAATAATTGTTTACAAACAAAAAAGGCAACTGTTGAAAAACCGACAAGTAAGAATAATAAAGTTCCTAGTGCGAAACAGAAGGTATTCCAAGTCAAAAATAACCCATACATTCCTATACACCCCACTACAAGAAGCGTTCTCTGCCAATTTAACGCAGCAATCTGTAAAGAAGTCTTCATCGAATGAATCAGTCCATCTTCATAGCGAGCGTTATACGGAAACAAGAACAAGAATAAAATACTCATGATTGCCAACAAGACAACTAGACTAACTGCTCCAATAAACACACTACTGTTCTGTAAATAACTTAGGCAATAACTACTGGTTAGAACAAGCCCTGAACAAATAAACAATACCCCAGTCAATTGGAGCCCTCGTTTTATATTTTCTTTAAAAGCGCTCAGATAATGTGTTACAATCATGCCTGAATCCTCATTCATCGCCAGCTTCATGGCAACTGTATTAAGTGCAAGCAAGCTTGGGCCAATGGTAACTATAGGCAGACTTGTGACAATAAATAGGACATTTAACCAAAATAAATCAATCACTTTTGCTAAAAAGAGAGACATCTTACTTTGCGGATTAAAAAATAATTTCATCGTAAATACTCCTATCCTTTAACAGAACCGACCATGACCCCTTTTACAAAGTACTTTTGCAAGAAAGGGTAAATACAGAGAATTGGTAACGTAGATAACACAATAGCGGCATACTTGATTGTTTCTGCAAATGTATTAATATTTTCAGGATCTGCTCCGTCATTTAGCATGTTACTATTTGCCAACAACACCGCACGCAAGACATTTTGAATCGGTAATAGGGCGTTATCCTTAATGTAAATTGATGCAGCAAACCAGCTATTCCAATGTCCAACACCATAATACAAAAGTAAAACGGCTAGAGTTGGTTTGATTAAAGGAACAATAATCCTAAACAAGATAGTCATGTCTGTCGCACCATCCATACGAGCTGATTCAAACAAACTCTCAGGGATAGCATCAATGGCCGATCGACAAATAATCGCGTTATAGATACTCAAACAGCCTGGAATGACCAATGCCCAAATATTGTTGTATAATCCCAGTCCTTTTTGATTCAAATAACTAGGAATTAGACCCCCACCAAAAAACATGGTGAATAAGAAAAAGGAAACGATAATATTTTTCCACATGACGTTTCTAGCAGCCATAAAGTACCCACACAAAAGCGTCATAATCATATTCAAAGGTAAGGAAAGAATCAAAATCAAAAAAATATTTTTAAAGCCTCCAGCAATCAACGGATGTGCTAATGCTTTTGAAAACGCACCTAAAGTAAGAGGCTTTGGCCATGCAAGAGCACCTCCACTTGCCGTAACCTGTGCACTTGTTGAGAATGAAGCGACCAAAACATACCAGAGTGGATAAAAACAAACAATAATCAAAAATATCATAAACAACGTATTCAACACATCAAACGTCTTGCTTGCTACGCCTTCATTTACTTTCGTTTTATTCATGCAAATGCTCCTTTCTTAGAACAACCCTGAGTCAGTTGTCTTTTTAGCAATTTTATTGGTGACGATAAGAACCAAAATATTCACGATATTGTTAAATAAGCCAATTGCTGTTGAATAACTAAAATCGGCATTTAATATCCCCATCCGATATACATAAGTGGAGATAACATCAGCCACTTGATAGGTAGAAGGAGAATAGAGAAGCAAAATCTTCTCAAATCCAACGTTTAGAATCCCACCCATTCGTAAGATAAATAAGATAATAATCGTCGAGCGAATGCCAGGTAAGGTCACATGAATCATTTGTTTCAAGCGACCTGCCCCATCGATACGAGCTGCTTCATATTGTTCTTGATCAATTCCTGACAAAGCAGCCAGATAAATGATGGAATCCCAACCAATCGTCTGCCAGATACCCGAAATGATATAGATAGGTAAAAAGAGACTTTTATTTGCCAATAAGTTTGTCTGAATAAGGCCAAAATTCCCTAAAAAGTGACTGATAAATCCATCTGATTGAGTGAATACTTTAATCAAACTACACATAACTACCATCGAGATGAAATAAGGCATATAGGTAACGGTCTGAACAACTCGTTTAAACACCTTGTTCTTAATTTCGTTAATCAACAAGGCTAAGAGAATTGGGGCCGGAAACCCAATAATAATACTCCAAATACTGATACGAAATGTGTTAACAATCACTCGTTTAGCAGATGGATCTGAAAAAAATCGGGTAAAGTTTTCAAGTCCCACCCATTCGCTTCCAGCAATCCCTAGTTGTGGTTTAAAATCTTGAAACGCAATTAGGATGCCATACATCGGCTTATAGGCAAACAGAATAAAGTAAATAATAACCGGTAACACCATCAAGTATTTTAATTTGTTCAATTTAAAATCTTGTTTGACTCTGTAACTGAAGGATTGTTTCTTTATTGCTTTTTCTGGTACAGCATTTAATAACATAATCATGACTCCTCTTCTTCATTTTTTAACTTCCTTTTTGACCCTGTATTGTCTTTCCATACCTGTATCATACGAAAACGCTTTCTATTACTGAATAGTAGAATTTTAAGATTATAAGGACAACATTAAGCAAATCTTCTTCTCTATTTAAGTAAACCCCGACTAGCTTAGTTTTTTGGTCTCTATCCAACAAATCTTTTCTATCCTTCTCGTTAAAACAAATAAAAAAGCTATCTCCAAACGGCCTTTTATAGGACTGTCTCTAACACTTAGAACAAGCAAGCCTAGGTTCAATTAGGTCCCGACCTCACTCAAAAAGAGCTGTGCTGAAGATTATTCTTCAGTCACAGCTCATCTATTTTCTACCTACTTAGATAACGATCGTAGGCATCTTGATTAATTTTTTGTAAATCCTTAAGACCTAAATCATTCATTTCATTAACAAAATCGTCAAATGTATCCAATGAACGATCTCCGGTAATAAAATCATACGTATTTTCTTTTACATAAGAATCCAACGTATCTTTGATGGTGGCCACTTGTTTTCCTTCCTCTGAGGTAAACGTCAATGGGACATTCAAACGGTGTTCTCTCGCTTCATCATTCTTATTGTACCAAGTAGTTGATACAGAAGTTTTTAATGGGTCATCCTCTGCACTAATAGCTGTTGCTTCTACCTTTTGTAAGCCCAATCCTGTGCCACGATTTCCTGTATACAACGTTTTCGCTTCAAAAATACCCAATTCATTTTTAAAGACTTTATCTGTAAATTTAGGAACGCCGTCAACCATTTTCCATGAATCGCCTTCTTTACCAAAGTTCCAATAGTTTGAACCTTTTTCAGTGAATGCAAAATCTAACCATTTAAATGCTTCATCTAAATCTTTTCCTTTACATGACTTAGTAATCACGTATGTCGGAAACTGAACAGAGCCATCATCAAAGATTGCCGCACTTGGTTTCCCATTTGCTTGATCTGGATAAATTGTTGGGACCCATTCAGCCTTTGTGTTACTTGATTTTGCATTTTCATTGAAGACCGTTACCTGTGAAGCGTAAGAATTAGAAATCCCGACTTTATCATTAGCCACCTTTGTTTTTAAGCCTTCATCATCTAACGTCACAATATCCGGATCAATATACCCCTTTTGATACATCTTGTTCATCCAAGTCATATACTCTTTCCACTCGGGTTGCGCTTGAGCAAATTGAATCTTTTTATCATCATCTAGATAAAATGTTGGGATAGCTGTTCCATATGCCCCAAATGCTCCTGCAAATCCTGGATCCATCTTATCGTATACCCAAGCCATATTTGCGCCATATTTATCTTTAAAGGTCTTAAACGTTGTTTCCCATTGCGCGATATTTGTTGGCATAGGCAACTTGTTTTCATCTAACCAATCTTTTCGAATCATTGGCCCAATGAACGTTGCAGGCTGTCTCGGATCTCGGAAAAAGCCGAAGCCGTAGTATCGTCCACTATCCGTTTTCATTGCCTTATCAAAATCAGGATTTTCTTGCAAGAACTTCCAATAGTTTGGTGCCTTTTCTTTCAACATATCTGTTAAGTCGTAAATAACATCATCATCAATATATGATTGCGCGTCATTTCTTACTCCATAACAGATGATATCAGGTAAGGTTTTCTCTGACATCATTAAATTAAACGCTTGGACTGAATCTGTTCCCTCAGATGGAAACTGCCAATCCACATCCACACCCGAAGCCTCTGCCAAGCCTTTATGAAACGGAGATTCGCGCCAGCTTGATACGGTTTGTGAAGGCATAGTAAACGGCGTCCATAAAGTTACACCATCAGCCTTCTCCGCCCCTTTGTCCTCACTTGAGCTGCCCTTAGAACCACAAGCAGTCAATAACCCCAGACAAGCAAGTGTAGCAAAAGCCAAGGTAAGTTTTTTCTTCTTCATTTTTGTTCCTCCCATTTATGCTTTTTGATTACATCATTACTATACAAAAACGCTTTCAACTTTCGAATAGTACTATTTTAAGATTATAAGGACAAATTTAACTTGTTTGATTCCGCTTTCATTCATTGGATAGACTCCCTGCTTATAATTGATGCGCCTAAATTTACTAGTTCTATAGATGGATACTTCTTCTCCTCATAAATGGGCACGCCGATACTGCTGAGGGGTCATATGATATTTTTCCTTGAATACCTTGATAAAATACTGTGATGTACGATAACCAACTAGTTTTCCGATATCAGAAACCATCAAATTTGAATCCATTAAAAGTTGAGCCGCAGCCTCCATGCGTTTGTTAGCCAAATAAACAGAAAAGTTTTCACCTGTTTCTTGTTTATATAGTTTTGATAAATAGGCTGGATGGACATAGACTTTGTTGGCCACTACCTCTAATGTTAGGTTTTCACTCAGATTTTTCCCAATGTACTCATTAACCCGATCAATGACTCGCTTCACCGAGTTTTTTTCGTTTGCCTGAGTAAACAGCTTCTTAAAATATTCACTGAGCTTCGCTTTAAACAGCTCGGTTTGTGCCATTTCTAACAGAATGCCAGGATCAACTGGGATTTGTTGCCCCAATAATACAGGTAAACATTCTAGTAAATAGATCAGTTTTTCTGAACCTTGCGCTTGCTCATAACCTTCTTCAAATATCTTCAGGTTACGCTCTTCTGTCTTTAATTGTTGCAAGGCAGGAAGGAATAACACCTTTTTCAAATCTTTCTGGCGATAGTTTTGATTGGCAAAAAAACAATAGAAGACTTGTCTTAATTGATCACTATTTTCAAAAGAAAACGGCTGAGAGACAGTCGCTTTTGGTAACTGATCAACATACTCTTTTGGTAGAAAACCAAAAGAGGTCTCTTTAGCGGACCAAATGACTACCGCTTCGCTTGGCTGCACCACTCTCCCTTTTTGTTTAAAGAAAACATACGATGTCTCTGGTATGATTTGCGGGTTAACTTCTGGTGTTGCATAAAAACCGACATTTGTAATCAGCCAGTTAAAATGATCAATTAAATGTTCAGGATTTGCTGGCTTTGATGGACAATGATGCGTTACATATCGTTGTAGAGCTGTTTCTAAATCCAACTTTGTAATTGGTTTTAACAGATAGTCCTCTACACCATAATGAATCCCCGTTTGCGCATACTCAAAATCTGAATAGCCTGAAAGAAACATCACATGCGTCTTGGGATAGTCTTGGTGAATCATTTTAATCAAATCAAGGCCACTGATACCAGGCATTCGAATATCTGAGATAACCAAATCAATGGCTTTTTCTTGTAAAATTTGTAGTGCTTGTTGAGGTTGACTTGTCGCTAGTACCTCTGTAAATCCGTAATGTTTCCAGTTGATCAAATGTTGTAAGTATTCGACAATATAAGATTCATCATCTACGATTAAAACGCTCATCTTTTTACGTACCCCCATCCTTAATAATTGGAATCCACATTGAAACAGTCGTTCCATACCCTTTTTGTTTCAGATCACTTTGAATCAACAAGCCACTTTTTACACCATAACGATTGATTAGACGTTGATGGACATTCCAAAGTCCTACACTACCATCTGTTCTGGGTGTATCCTTACTAATTTGTTCATAAAGCTCCTCAATTCTCTGATTACTCAAGCCCACTCCATCATCAATGACAGAAATACGATAACCTTCTTCTTCCTGCTCTACTACCAAATTCACTTCATGACTTCCCAAGCGCATCTCTACACCATGGAAAATAGCATTTTCAACTAAAGGCTGTATGACTAGCTGCATAAATGGCTGTCTCCCTAACGCTTCTGGATAATCAACATAAAAATCGATTTCCTTACGTAAGGCCAAGATTGTCAAGTAGTTCTCTGCTAAGGTTAACTCTTGCTCAAGCGTTACCTCGGTCGTATTCTTTTTTGTCACATACCGGTAATAGTCAGCCAAATGACTCGTCATCATCACTACAGCTTTGGGCGAGGTCTCGGCCATCGACATGATAAACAGCAAGTTATTATAGAGAAAATGAGGATTGATATGTGCTTGTAATTGCCGGAATTCAGCAGTCTCTCGCAAAACAGTTTCTTTTTTCAAGCGAATTAATAAACGCTCTGTCTGATCTAGCATCGTGTTGTATTTTAAAAAGACATAGTTAAAATCTGAATCGCGTGACATTGGCATTCGTGCCGAATAATCACCCTTCTCAACTGCCGATAAAGCATGAAACATGTTTTGCATATTTCGATAGATTTTACTATAAAACAAGGCCAACACCAAAAAGGCTAAGGTCGTCAATAAAGCTAGAATAGACCCTGAGAAAACGACCGTTCGAATCATTCGTTTCGAAAAGATGCTCGTATCCAAATACGACGTCAACCAAGTCGCTGTTCGTGCATTATATCGTGACAAAACTTGATAATTTTTACCATCTAAACGTAGTTCAACTATAGCGGGCAAATCGTCCTTAGCAATCAGTGTGTCTATTTTCGCTTGCAGGCTCTTTGGTATTTGATTCACTTGAATAGATTGACCATCCGAAAAAGAAAAAAATGTATGGATATCCGCATCATTGTTTGAATCAGCTAACAAGTCATAAATAAAATCCTGCCTTATTTTCCCAGCAATTGCGTAATTAAAACTATTCGTTTGAAACGTTCGTGCTTGAAATGGTGAAAAATTGACATAGTATAATGACACCCCGTCTACTCGATACCAACCCGATTGATCGACTTCTTTTAGAAAATCAGTTATTTTTTTTTGATTCTCATCATTCATTGAATTTGAAAATACATATTGTTGCGCGCTTTGGTAAAAGACCATTGCTGAACCAAGGACCTGAGAAGAGCCTGCAGCGTTTTGTAAACTAGAGCGCACACGTTCTCGGCCATGAATGACCTCATCCGTCTCATCTGTAGTAGCGATCTTTCGGTAGTTTGCAACGTCCTGATTTTTTAATAACCCCGCCACGCTGAACTGAATCGATTGAAATGCATTATCCAGACGCTTATCCATATAGTTCAACTGGCGTTCAGCATTGTTTATGACATCGTTTTCAATTTGTTTGACAGATTGATAACTCATGATGCCAAATGAAACAAATATGACTACAATAAATAAACAGTAAATTAATAATAAATATCGCATGGACAATAAACGTTCTTGGTTTTTTTTCTTTCTCATTTTGGCCCCTTCTCTGTAAGTGTAATGCTTTAATTCTACTTTCCAGAGTGCTTAACGTCAAGGTTGTCACTTATTTAGAAAAAAGCTGTAACTATTACTCAGTAGACAGTCACAGCTTTCAAATTAGTTATTTTTTTACAATCATTACCTCGTATTTGGCTAGCTTACTCTCAGAAGAAATTGGCTGATTAGAAATCAAATCGGTTAAACCAATAAACTCTTTGGGAACAGCAACCTTTTCTTCTGTGAAATTCAATAAGAAAAAGTACGCATCCTCATTTATCACACGTTTTGTAATTTCTAAGGCTGAGGGTTCTTTTATTATAGGTTCAATGGCCACTTCGTCAAAAATCAGTTGCAAGACCTTACCTAATCCCCCCTCCTCAAGTTGCGTACCTAGATAATAGACACTTCCTTTTCCAAACTGGTTTCTTGTAATGGCCGGCATTCCTTGATAAAAATCAGTTGTGTAATCCGCTAAACTCTCCGCACCTTCCAGATGAATTAAATCACAAAGAAGACGCCCACTAGATTTTGTTCCATCTGAAAACTGCAGTTGATTCTGTGTATCTTTCGCCAAGGCGTCAATCTCCTCCACCCATATCCCAGCTAAGTCTTTTAACGGTCCTGGGTAACCACCTAGATGAACATTATCTGACTGATCCACTAACCCACTCATGAAAGTTGTAACCAAAATTCCACCAGCTTTGACATAGGCCTCCAGTTTCTCTTTCATTCCCTCTTTCACCATATAGAAAACAGGTGCAACTACGACTTTATATCTTGAAAAATCCGTCTCAGTAGAAATGAAATTCACAGGCACATTTCTCTCATAAAATTGTTTATAATAATATTTAATTTGTGGAACATAATACAAATCTTTGGTCGGTCCGCTTGTATACTCTAACCCCCAATAACTTTCCCAATCAAAGAGTATGCCAGCCTCCGCTTGAATAGATGCACCCACAAAGCCGTCGCCTAATTCTCTTAGCTCCTGACCAATTTGTGAAACTTCTCTGAGCACTCGCGTATTGTCACGACCACCATGTTCAATAACGGCGCCATGGAATTTTTCAGCTGCTCCTTTTGAACGTCTTAATTGGAAGTAGAGAATCGAGTCTGCACCATGTGCTAACGTTTGGTAACTTTGAGCACGCAACTGTCCTGGACGTTTGAGTGCATTATATTGTTGGTAGTTTTGTTGGCTCGGGGTCTGTTCCATCAACATAAACGATTGATCCTTCAAACCTCTCATCAAATCATGGCTCATTGCCACTTCATACCATGGCGTATCATAAGCCGGATAACTATCCCATGAGACAATATCCATTTCTTTTGCCCATTTAAAATAATCTAAACCTTTATAGGTTCCCATCAAATTAGTTGTAATAGGCGCCTTAGAACCCGATGCTCGAACAATATCTCGTTCCATTTTAAACAGATTCAACAAAGAGTCCGAATTAAAACGTTGATAATCCAATGAAATACCAGCAAAATACGGATTTGTTTTGTGCACTCCTTCTGCGCGAGCATTTGGCACCACAATCTCATCCCAATCATAAATACGATGACTCCAAAAATCCATATACCACGCTTCATTCAACGCGTCCAAGATCTGGTATTTCTCCTTCAGCCATACTCGAAAGGCCTTTTCACAGTTGTCACAATAACAAATGCCATTATACTCATTATTGATATGCCAACATTTCACATGCTTGTTGGAAGCATACCGGGCGACAATTTTTTCAGTCAATGCTTTCGCATATTTTTGATAAATTAAACTGTTCGGGCAAAAATTGTGGCGACTCGCAAATTTGTTATGCAGACCTTCATACGTGGTCCGCGCAACTTCCGGATATTTCTTAAATAACCAGGCAGGTATTGCCGCCGTTGAAGTTGCTAGGATAATATCATAGTGCTCTTTTTCTAACATAGCGACAATTGCGTCTAACTCAGAAAAATCATATTCATTTTCTGAAGGCTGTAATTTTGACCAAGCAAACACGTTGATTGTTGCACTATTAATTGCAGCATTTTTAAATATACGCATATCCTCTTGCCAAACATCTTGCGGCCATTGTTCCGGGTTATAATCTCCACCGTATAAAATTCGTTCAAAGTATTTTGTCATCACTGCCGTTCCTCTCTCTATCTAATAAATACGGGTCACTTGCTCTTTTTGATCTTGAACTTCAACTAAAACCACACGACCATACACCTGATGTCCCTCAACAATATAGGCTCGCCTAGAATCAGCATCTTCATAATGATTAACCACGACATATTTTGTTACATCCGTTGCTTTGTTATCAAGATCGTTCATTTTAAAAGCCGAAGCGGTACTTCTCTTTCGAAGACCTTCATATTCGTTAAAAACATCAACTGGCTCAATATTCATCTCTTGATTACCTAACCCAATAAAAGTACACATCGTAAACGGGGCCTCACTTATGACAGATAATGTCGCTTTGGGTGTCAAATGCTGTTCATTATAATCATCTGAAACAAATTGTTGACTCAGCTCCCACGCATATTCTGCCTCTGAATCTGAAACAAAAACAGTAATTGGGTACTCCTTATTTTTACTATTTGTATAACGCAATTTGTTATGCGCCACTTTTTCTAACTGGTCCAGTTTAAAATGAAGATTCTGAGTAAACTGATGCTTCCCACGTCCTAAAAATTCATCAACAATCACTAAGATATCCGGTTTGATGTAGAGTACCTTTCGATTGGTATACACTGGGTTGGTTAAATCTAGATAACCTAAATGTCCGCCTTCAACAAAAGCCATTTTTTCGTGAAAACGATACTTTGAATTCACCTGATGTGCGACCTTTTTAGCATCCCAACAGTTAGCATGTTCATTGATTGGGCGTCCATCGACCATCGTTGTATTATGATATTCCGGTGATTTAAATGCCAATCGATGATGATGCGCCTCTTCATAACTATAACGACCTGCATCTACTAAAAAATCCTCTCCATCATCGAAAACAGATAGATGCAATAGATCATCATGTCCATGACCATGACCTAAAAAGCCACACTTAAACTGTGCATGAAACTGATGGCTCGAATCCTTCAAAATATAAATGCCAGCTTCATCAAACGCACATGAATCTTGATACTGCTCCTTCACGTCTCGTTTTTTGACGACCTTACCAAAATGCGTTAGAACAAAACGATTTGGCCCTACAAATTCATGCGAATCTAACAATGTTAGCCCTGTGATTTGCTCCAGCAAGACCAATAGTTCATCCACCGATTCACGGTCACTATCCCCATAATTATCCTGCGTGCCATCTGGTTTTCTTGCATGAGCCGCGACGACTGACATGCGATCAATGACAGCTTTTAGGTCGCTTGGTAGTTCTTTATGATTACGACGCCCTAACAAATAAATCTCTGCTAGCTTCAGTAAAACCTCATGATGATATTGGTACGATTGTTCCCAATGCATGCCTTCAGAGGTTTCTTGGGTTAGCGCCGCTCGCGTAACGTAAGGCAAGCTAACCGCTTCAAAGTGACTTGCACACATCAATTCTTTAAAAAATAAAGCACCCAAATAAGCCCCATTTGCTTCTAAAATAACCCAATTTGTTTGTAGGCGGTTCATTGTCCAGCCTTCTTGTAAATAATCAAAATGGACCACACAGGAAACTAAAATCTCTGCTAACAACTCTTTGGGAAATTCCGGATCTAGTAAAAAAATTTCTAAGGACTTCACCCAGTTTCGCAACCGAATAGCCGAATCAATACTACGCCAGCTCGTATAACGTAACCCATCTGGTTCTCTGTTTTTTTCAAGCCAGTCACTTAACAAGCCTGTATAAATTTCCGTGTAGTGATGATCATTCGTCAAAAGATAGGCCTGTGCCAACACATTCAAATAATTCATTCGATTTATCATAAATGTCCATTCAGGATCATAATCAGGATTCATTTGCCAATCAATCTCAGTCTCAAACTGAAACGGCACCTGCGTCCTCTCCATATCCCAAGGTTCTTGGAACAAAAATAATTTTTTGGATAACTGGGTTGCAACCTCAAAAATATGCGCCTTCTCTGACTCTGGAATCTGCGCCATTTGTTTACGAAGCTCACTTGGTGTTTGCTCATCAGTAAAAACAAACCCTTGATAGTCTGTTCTTTTTTGGTAATACATAAGTAACTCATCTAGTGCCTTTGACTCATTATTTGCACGAACGGCCATCTCTACCTCTTTAAGTCGTGGAGAGGACAAATCTAACAGGTTAAAAACTGGATGCATAGGTCACACTCTTTTCTCACAATTTAATACACTCATTTTACAAAAACGCTTTCATTAAATGAATAGTACAATTTAAAGATTATAGTAACAGGCTTAACCTATTCCTTTTCATCCAATAAACGAAAGAAAGGTGAACGATGGACATTCCTACATTCATCAAAAAAATTCAGAAACACAAAAATAGCCCCAGAAACGCTGTCAGATGCTTCAGCGATTTCTGGTGCAGAGTTTTTCCTATCTCTGGCCACTTTTTCTTTCGTGGCAGAAAATAGTTCCTCTATTATTTATTTTTGATTGAGCTCACCTCACTAGTGTTGCGCAAATATAGTCAGAATAATCTGAAAACAATCTTTCGCTAAAATTTTAAAAAAAGTCGAATGCTTACGCAAGGGATGACTTTTTTCCAGAAAATTTTGGTCGTATTTAACTGAATCCTAAAAGCGTCGACAACGTATTTAGTCAAAATCACCCGGGTCTGTGGCGCTCTAACCAGATTTCTGCAGGCTCAAAACGTAGATAATGAAATGAGCGCTTTAACTGGAAAAGTGTCGCTACCGAATTCAATTCGATCTTTACCAAATAGGTTAACAGCGTCGCGATAAGGGTGAGAATCACTTGATTAATTGCACCTTGTTCGCTTCGTGAGTAAAGTTGCTTGATTGCCAGATTCTGTTTTAAATGTTTGAAAAACAGCTCAATTTGCCAACGTGCTTGATGCATGTCGGCGACTTCATTTGGCGAAATATCAAAACGATTGGTAACGATTCGCAAGAGACGTTGACCTTTCGTCAAAACGGTCACAAGACGAAATCGTTCGGTGACGTGATTGTTTCCGCCGCCTAAAATGACGTGTTGATCACTGATAAGTTGACCGTCTGTTGTTTTTGGATTCACGAGTTCAATTTGTTCTAAGACTGTAATCGTCGTATTGGATTTTGTTCGTGTCACAAAGAAATAACCGTCATTGTGCAGGCGATCCAGCAGTTTGTAATCAAAATAGCCGCGATCCACAACATAGGTCGCTTCTGTTTTGTCCACTAAACATTCGAAATGATTCCGGTCATGTTCTTCGGCATTAGTAATCGTAAAATGTTCTGGGTATTGATTGGTTTTGTCCAGATAACAGAGGTTCAAATGAAGCTTGATACCTGCTTTAGTTTTCCGAAAATTTGCCCATGGAAACCGCGTCTTATTCAACGGGATCGTGGTTGAATCAACAAGTTGAAGGCTAGTTGTTTTTGAACTTGGTCGTTCTTTTGCCACTTTCTGAGCCAACTGCGCAAAGATCTCCATTAGAACTTCTTGACTGATTTCAGGAATTTTACGAGAAAGTGAACTGTAGCACAGCGAATCTATGCCTATTTCTTGGCGAAGACTTCGATCCATAAAGGATCTGTCCATTTCGCGAAAGCTTGGAAGCTCTTCATAAACGGCATGTAACAGAACTTTAATTGTGGTCGTGAAGTCCAGTTTTTTACTGTAAGAATTAAATTGTTGCATCCAATTTTTGGCTTCTTCCGATAAATTATTCAAATTTATTGAAGAAAACCATTTCTGAAATGAAGTTTTTGAGTTATACTTATCCATGTTGTGGTCCTTTTTATTGGTCTTGGATAAGTCATCCAAGAGTAGTATAAAGGATTTTTTTTTGTCTGGATAGCTTTATATCAAGTTTTAGATAGGTTGAGGAGTCTTTGCAACACTAGTGAGCTCACCTATTCTAATATACTAAAAAACTTTTGTTGATAGCCACTGAATTCATCATAATGTGTTCGTTCATATCATTAAAAAAAACGGTCATGATAAATAACAACACTAGAATAAAAATCGGGAAAACTCCAATTGTTTTTTCAAAGTTACCTCCCCTGGTTACTCATCGGGAATATAAGATGAGATGAAATGAAATTACATAAATAGCTTTTCAGCCTAATCTGTTACATGAGGACGCCATAACTAGTACCTGCTTCTCCATTATTCTCTCATCTGTACTAAATACTTAATTAATAAATGGCTTAATATCCTTGTCATATTTAGTTCTTGCATCATTTCGAATTTTTTCTTGCTTGGCATATTCAAAAAGAATCTCTTTACTATAATCAGTGTTTGCATCTTTGAGACCTTTAGGATAGTCCGTCTCTGTCTCTTCCAAACTGACTTTTCCGTAGTTTACGCCAGAAACAATGTAATAGGGATCCGTTTCCGAGTGTCTCAAAATCAGAAGATAATTTTTATCCGCCTCTATTAAGTTGTACCCGGCAATATGATAAGTTATCTTCTTTTCCTGGTCGTAAGCTTCATTTTCAAGCATCGTAAACGTATCCTCGTCTTTGAGACTTTCACCAGAAATAACCTTTTTCACTCTAAATTTTGATAATGTATACGCAATATCTATTCTACCCTCTGCTCCATTTTTTATTGTCGGAGCCTCTTGAGAAGTATGTGTCAAGTATTTTGCGGTAACCATTATTTTAGAGTGATAGGTACGGCTCTATTTATATTATTTCACTTTCCTACCGCGCTTCGCTTGGTTGAATTGTGTCAAGTAAATCATTTTTGCTAAAAATAATTTACTTGACACAATTGCCATTTGGTAGGGCATTATGAATTTTTTTAACTACATAATCCGCGAATCAGTTTTCCCATGCCCGTTGATGTTTTTTCTTTTCCTGTTACATGTCCGTATTGAATGCCTACATGCTCTTCAAAACGATTCCAACGCTTACTAGTCGTATTTCTTAATGCTTGTTGGCAGCGTTTCTTCAACGCGTCTTCCGCTTCTGCTGGTGCATAATCTGTCATCAAGCATTGTTCAATTTCTTTGTTTTTTATACTTGATATCACTCGCACCATGGCTTCAGCTCCACTCTTTGTCCAATAGCGTCCTTGTCGTTTCATTCGATAGCTGTACACTCTATGATTGCTTTCACAGGTGCCTATGCATTTTTGAATCCCAGCTAAATTTCGTTGTTCAAAAGGTTGTAGCCACTTCCAGTTTCTAGTTAAGTAGTTTTCTAATAGACGCAGAGATTCTCGGTTTTTTTCTGTGTCTTGCTCGTCCACTAACAGGCTCGCCGCCGTATCTAACGCTACAACGACCTTGTCCCAACTATAAGCTTGCCAAATAGCCTCCATTAGATACGGCTGTAAATCTTTGAAGTTAGAGAGTCTTTCTTTAATTTTTCGATTAACATGGTACGCGTCTAAAAAGAATTCATGCCGTCTACAATTTCCCGCTAGCTCTTCAAATACATTTTTTTCAAAGCCTGAACCACCATCACTATTACTGATGACAATGGTTTTTTCAAGGCGATACGTGTTTGCTAGGTACTCTTGTGTTTCTTTTAGTGCTTGCTTACGGCTAAGGCTTACAAACTCATGATAATTTTTCAACTGTCTTCGATTTTTCCCGACTGGTCTTGAACCTTCACATACTTGAAATCGATAAATTTCTAATTGGTTTTTTTTCTGACCTTTAATTTGAATACCGTCTCCTTCAATGTAAATCGCTGAAGGTCTTCTCTTTTTATCTTTTCTTTCATCATAGCGTTCTTCCGCCGTTTGTTGGCTTTTAATTTCTTCACCCACCTGTAAGACCAACCGGTTTATTTTTCGATGACTCATGGTGAAGGAAGTCAAGAGTTCTATGGCTTTCTCACTATTCCGATACGTCATTTTGCTGGCAAGCTCCGCAACATTTCGTTTGAGTAAATGACTGTACCTATCATGGCTTTTCAATCCTAAAAAGACATCTAACGCATAAACTGAAGACTCGCCTTCCTTGATGTATCGCCTTCTACGGAATTGAATTTCGCCGAATACTGTCAATAATTTCCGATCGTTCTTTTTTTCTATTTGATACCCTTGTTTTTTGTATTCTCCAATTAAATCATCATCTATTTGTTCAAAGGCCATTGTGATGATTTCTCGGATCAAATTGGCGAGATAAATGACTAATGCTTTTTCTTTTGCAATAAAATGCGATTCACTCTTTAAAATTTCTGCAATTTCGTTTACAATAGTTTCCATGAAGACCATCCTCTTATTGTTATTGGCCGCTAAACCTAACAATTAGAATAATGGTCTTCTTTCTTTTTTTCAAATCTTACCGCAATATATTTTACACTTAGTCTTGAGAAATTTTCTGCGCAACTACAATCTCATCTGCTGTAGCTTCAACATCCTCGAGACAATTAAACTCATCCAGTTTGGCATCAAGATACATTTCCTTACCAAAAATGTGCCCTTCCATCCCATTATCATGCAATTCTGATTGATCAACAGTATCCCCCTTATTTGCTTCCATAAAATTATTTTTAACATACCAGCCTCCTAGTGTTACAGCAAATAAACCAATAACAGCAACAACTAAAATAGGTTTTTTCATAGCTTATAGCACTCCCGTCGCTTATTATTTATATTTTTTATTCATACCAGCCTTATCATCTGACAATGGATACGCTTTTTTGTTGAATCCAAGTGCTCTCATAACCGCTTTTGTATTATTTTGAGCTTGGGTATGACTTAATCCGATGGCGTGTCCAACTTCATGAACTACCGTTTCATTTCTGGTATCAGTGTTTGCATTAATAAAAGCTTTATAATATCGGATATCACTTTCGGAACTCGTATTGTAATAACATACACCATAATTTCCGTTGTCTGTATTAACCACACCTTGATAGATATTAATTTTCCCAGAAGAGCCTAATTTAACATATACCAACGCACCTTGATAGTTCCAAGCGGTGGCTTTATTAAGATTTCCGGTATACCCACTTGCTGATGATAAATTATTATATTGGCAGGTATAACCAACATTCTGACTATTAAGGACATATGCAGTTACTTGCTTTGCCCCAATAGTAAATCCTGCTAATAACACAAAAATTGATACTACTATTTTTTTCATGTATATCTTCTCCATTCATAAATATATTTATACGACATTAGGTAATCACATAGATGTAGATGATACTTCAAAAGAGGAAGTATCTTCTAAAAACTCTAGTATTATTGTAGATTTCATTACGTAGGAGTATTCAAGCTAGCTCTGAAATCTTCAGCCATGCATAAATTCGCATCTGTGTTTGCACCACTCCGGTCTACAGCAGTGATTTGATGACATAAGCTAACACCTAGTCTCCAGCCACATATTATAAACACTATTACACCCACTATTCATTGAATTCCGATCCAACCGCCATAATGACCAGAACCAGAATCCGCAAGGGCTGCTATCCCAGAGCCCATCAATATGCATATTCCCACAAATAAGACTAACGCATTTTTCTTCATGATGCTTCCTCCTATATTTTTGAACAAGTTCCATGGCAACCTGTCCTTACCAATCATTATCCCCAGTTAATAATTTTATAACTGAAAATGACCCTTATTCCGTCAGTATTTGTGTTTTTTTATTCTTCCTTTTTATTACTTAGCATTTCCTCAATATACAAGATATAATCTTCCTTACCTAGAAACTCAAGAACAAAAAACAACTCGTACTTTTCCTTTTGACTTCGAGATTCAGAACAGGACAAAAAATGAAACACCTTACAAACTACATTAGCTTCCATATTATTCAGCTCATCTGCTAAAAATCTCAGTTCAGAAAAAAATTCATCGAACAGCTTCTTCTCATTTCTTTCATAAGCTAGTTGCACGCCATTCATTAGGAAAGCCAATAAGTCTCGACTATAATACAAACTATCTGTATACCCTTTCATTTTTTTGATTGATCGTCTGAAATGAATCTGAATATACTGGCTATCGAAGCAGAAAAGAGTATTTATGAAGATGGATAACTCAAATCGTCCCCATGTTTTAATCGGGTCTAAATAACTTGAAACAACTAATTTACTTGATTCAATTTCGAGTCCTAATTCAGGATATATTCTAGACATCACCAACAAGTAAACAGCCTTCAATAACTCAAAGTATCGATTATCCGTCTCACAATACTTATGTTCGAGAAACCCTTGGAACTCCTTGTCATACTTTTGTTTCAGTTTTTGATAGAATCGCGCAGAAATCTCCTTTTTCTCACTTTCCTTATAATTATCAAGCAAAAATTGATACTCTTCTAAGGTGATATTCAACCTCTCTAAATATTGAACAAGCGTATCATAAGAAATTTTCGTTGCCTTATTGTCAAAGGACGCTAGCGTACTACGTTTCGATATTCCACTTGCTAATCGTTCTTGAGAATATCCTCTTTCAATTCGCAAACGTTTCACTAAACTTGAATGCCCCATTGTATTCACCTTCTTTTGACGAAGTAACGGACAAAAAAATATATTGGTACAAGCAATCATATAAATTAGAGACAGTAATTAGGAAGGAGGAGAAAATATGTGTTCATTCATTTGGGGCTTAATTGGTGGCTTTATCTGGGAAATTGTCCCACCTATGTAAGATATGGATTTAAGTGATTAAGTAAATAATAGGACCTAACTAGACCCTACTCACCCTCTTTTTATCCGAATAAACGGTGGGTACAGAAGCAACTCCATCTTCACTCCGCCCCATCAATTTCTAAAGGTGGAACACCTTTAGAATTGGTGGACTGCGTTCCGCTCTCAACAACTTCTACGCATGGGACATGCTAGAGTTGAAGGTTCGAAAAATAAGCTGAAATTGCTGTGAAACACTATTTACAAAGTAAATAGATGTAGAACAATACCTACCTGGTCACAAAATTTGAAGAGCAATTTCCGTGAATTCCTTCTTATTTCTCGAAGTTAAACACTTCTGTCCCAATCTCATTTATAAAACATAAACGTGCATTAAGCCTTGGTGCACTTTAAAAGTATCGTACGTTATTCGAAAAGTCAATGGTTAGTTGAATAGTAATTGTTGATCTGTAGTTATTATTCATTTATTACGACTCAACTTTTATACTTTCTAATGAGGTATTCAATATAAAAGGAGGCAGAAGAGCTATATTTAGCCTTCTACCTCCTTTTTTAGTGAGATAACTTCTCAATTGCTTGCTGTTCATCCGCTACAAAAAATATCGAATTGCCTTTGTTTGATTCTAAAATATAATCATTCAAACTTTTGCTATTATACTTTTCAAACTCACCAATAATCGCGAGTTTAATCTGATACGTGATAAACTTTTGAAACGCCTCGCCCAATAATCTCGTCTTCAGATCAAAAAATTCCTCAGCAATAACCGCTTGATCAATAATCACTCGATTGCTCGTATTCTCAAAAGTCACACTCATAACAAAATCCAAGGCCGACTGTGTATCTTTAATCAACACCTCATCGCTCTTCACACGAATAATATCGGTATTTTCTATTTTATATGCTTCCACTGGAAAACTCCTTTCGTTCGTTGAGATAGATGAAGCAAGCTTTCATGGCCAGAATAGATTCCCTTTACTCAAAACAACTATAGGACTTACCGCCATATTTTTCAACTAAAACGTGTATTTCACTACCATATATTTGAGTAACACATAAGCAATTATCTAAATACTCAGATAATATCTACGCTAGTGAGTTAATATATTCTAGAAATATGCAAAGTCAAGTAGAGTACCTCATCATTATTAACACTAACAGGTAATTCTTCTTCTATATAGTCTTTTATTTTCTTTGCAGCCTCATACTCTTTTACTAAGCGAACTTTTACCGAGTTTAACAAAAAATCATCTTTGTTAGGAAGCTCTTCTCCTTTTAGCATGCGGTTCAGGAAAAATTGCAAATGAGTAACAAACCTTAAGTAGAGCATGGATTCCTTCTCCACTTCTTTTTCAGGGAAAAGGTAGTCTAACAGCATTAAAATATCCTTTAACATACGAATATACTGAATCGTTTCTTCCATATTTGTTTGTTCATCGTGGCCGTTGACAATATGAAACGCGATGTTGCCAGCTTCTTCTTCTGGAAGCTCAATATCAAGAGCTTTATTCACCACATCAATTCCATAAAGGCCAATCGCAAATTCTTTTGGATAGTATTTCTGAATCTCTACTAATAATTTATTCTGAAAAATAATCCCATTTTTATTTCGTTCAATGGCATATTTTAAATGATCTACTAATGTAAAGAAAAGGTTTCTACTAAGAGGGGAGTCAAATTGAGTATTGGCATAATCAATGATTTTCTTTACACTTAAAATTAATTCATCGGAGACCTTCTCAAATAAATGGATATAGTCATTTTTTACAGATTGGGAAAGAGAATCCAAGATAAAAGTTTTTTCCACTTTATCTAAAGGAACACGGTCACCTTTTGTGAGTTGGAACCCCAGCCCTTTCCCCATTAAGATGACTTCAGCGCCATTACTATCAAGACAAAGGATGAGACTATTATTCAAAGATTTCAATACCTTCATTTGATTCGACTCCCTTTTTTCTAATTTAGTCCATTGCGTTGAATCACCTTTTGATACCAATAAAAACTATCTTTTTTCCATCGCTTTAATTCCTTCAAATCTGAATCCGTCCGATCCACATAAATAAAGCCATATCGTTTATTAAAGCCTTGGTGTGTGCTGACAACATCAATAGCAGACCATGGTAAGTAACCAATAACTTGCACTCCATCAGTAATCGCCTCTTGAATTGCATAGATATGTTGCGCCAAATAGTTAATCCGCTCAGGGTCATGGATAGAGCCATTTACTTCTAAGGTATCAGGTGCGCCATAGCCATTTTCCGTTATAAGTATGGGTAATCCGTAGCGGTCATATAACTTTCTTAAAGTTAATCTTAAACCAATGGGGTCAACAACCCAACCATAAGGGGTTTTATCTACATATGGATTTTCAGCCGCACGATAAACCCCTTCTTCACCAAGCATAATTTGTTGATCACCTGCACGTGCAGACTGATCGGTTCCGTCATTTTTACTAGCAGCGATGGTTGCCGTTGAATAATAATTGATGGCGATAAAATCTGGCTTTCCTGCCTTTAGTATATCAAAATCCCCATTGTTTACCGTAGGATATAGTTTACGATCCATTAAATATTTCTCAAATAGATAGTTATAAGTTCCTCGAACAGCTGTATCTAAGAACGACCAGCCTCTTAACGTTTCCCAGTTGTGAGCAGCAATAGCATCTGCTGGTGCGGCAGTTGCTTGGTACATAGCAGTTAGGTTAATCGCTGGTCCAATCTGGCCTTTAAGATGTAAGTCATGATACAGTTTAAACGCTTTGGCTTGTGCTAGTAATACATGATGATTGATTTGAAATAGTTCTTTTTTTGTTGGCAATTCGCCAGTTTCAGGTATTCCAATAGCTCCCGGATGAAGAATCATCGTATTTTGTTCATTAATTGTCAACCAATAGTTAACCTTATCGCCATATTCTTGAAATAGCACCTGTACGTAATCTAAAAATTGGTCAATAGTCGCCCTATTTGCCCAACCCCCTTTTTCTTCTAAACAATAAGGTAGGTCAAAGTGGTACATGGTTACAATTGGTTCAATTCCATGTTTTAAACATTCATCAATGACCTGATGATAAAAGGCAATTCCTTTTTTATTCACGCGAGACTCATCAAACGTCATGATTCGAGTCCAGGCAATAGAAAAACGAAAAGCTTTAAGTCCCATCTCTGCTAACAATTGAATATCCTCTTTAAAATGATGATAAAAGTCAGAGGCGACCTCAAAGTTTGCGACATCTTTGGGGTGATTATATTTATCAATAATTGATAATAGCTTGTCATCTTCGTCAAAGGCACCTTCTGCTTGATAAGCACTAATAGAGGCACCCCATAAAAAATCTTTTGGAAATTGCTCTAATTTATGGTAATGCATGGTAATTTCTTCCTCCTAAAGTATATCTATAACTGGCTCAAGCTCAGCTAAATTGCCAGTATGTTCATTAATAGTGGAAAAGCTTTCGCTATTTGTTACAACAAGAATCACTGTCTCATCATAACCAGCTGCATTAATTTGTTCAAAATCCACCTTCATTAATGGTTGTCCTACAGTCACAAAATCACCGTCTTTTACAAAGACCTCAAAAGGCGCACCTTTTAAATTAACTGTATCAATTCCCACATGAATCAATAATTCAACACCAGCTTCTGAACGGATACCAATAGCATGTTTAGACTCTAACACAGTTAGAACTTCTCCAGCAACAGGTGAGGTAATCATATTGCTTTCAGGCTTAATGGCTACACCTTTGCCTAACAGCTCTTTTGAAAATACACCGTCATTTACTTCAGCAAGAGGGAGAACCCTTCCTTTTACAGGTGCTTGGATATCGATTGTTGAGTCAGTAGTGCCTTCATATGCAGCTTCTCCAGTTTCTGGAATATCTTCAAAGCCAATAATGTAAGCAATGATAAAAGTAGAAACAAAGGCAATCAGACAAGTCACAATTGCATGAACGATATTCATTGGATTTTCTCCAATAAAAGCTGGTAAAGCAGCTAGTCCTGGTGAAACAAAGGCATAACGTACCAATCCGCTAAGACCAGCATACAAACCACCTAACGCACCACCAATCATTGACGCAATTAATGGTTTTTTCAGCTTTAAAGTAACCCCATATAAAGATGGCTCCGTAATCCCCATCAGAGCAGTTAATCCAGAAGAAGCAGCTAATTGTTTTAATTCTTTATTTTTAGTTTTCATAGCAACCGCAAAAGTTGCACCCGATTGGGCAATATTTGAAGCCAACATACCTGGTCCATTAATCATTTCAGAACCATTTTTACTTAATTGCATTGTTGCAATAGGGGTCATAGCCCAAGCAGTTCCTGTAACGACTAAGAATGGTTGCAGTCCACCCATTAAGAAAGGAATCAGCCAATCCGCTTTTCCGTTAATCCATTCCGCACCAGTAGCCACTAAATCATTTAGAAGTGTCCCAAATGGACCAATAACAATCAGTGCCAAGGGACCCATGATTAGGAAAACTAACATTGGTTTTGTGAAAAATTTGATAAAAGATGGAGAGACCCTTTCAGCAAAACGATCGACATAGGACATAATCCACACAGTCAGGATAATAGGCAGCACAGAGCCCGCATAATCCGCAGCAACGACTGGAATCCCCATAAATGAAACAGGCTCTCCTCCAGCAAACAATTGGGAGATGTTTGGATGCAATAAAATTCCTGCGACAGTGATTGCTAGTATTGGACTAACATCAAATTTAATTGCTGCTCCATAGGCTAAAAGAATCGGCATAAAGTAAAACGCCGCATCTGCAATTGTGTTTAAGATAATATAAGTCTGACTGCTATCAGAAAGTAGTCCTGTCAAGGTTAGAATAGCTAAAATGGCCTTTACCATACCAGCTCCAGTAATGGCAGGAATCATCGGGGTAAAAGTAGTAGAAATAACACTAATCAGTCTAGACACAAGCCCTTCTTTTTCCTGTGAGTTTTTAGATGTTCGAGCTGTCCCAGTACCCACCTCTTTTTGAATTTCTTTAAATGCTGTTTGTACCTCATTTCCGATAATCACCTGATACTGTCCACCGCTATCGACAACACTGATGACACCAGTGGTTTTCTCTAGCTGGGCTGTATTTGCTTTTTTCTTATCCTTCAGCTCAAAGCGCAATCGAGTAGCGCAATGAGTGACATTCACAACATTATCTTTTCCTCCAATTAATAGTAATACTTCTTTTCCGACTTTTCTGTAATCCATGTGTAGCTCTCCTTTCAATAAAAAAGACCAAAACAAACTGAAACTCAACATCTTTGTGAGTATCCTTGTTTGTTTTGGTCTTGCCTGCATTATCAGTAACACGCCAATAACCTTATTTAACTACTTTTAAATCCTATCATGAATTAGAACAATATTCAATATTAAAATAATTTGAATTCACCTATTTTACGAGCAATTTCCTCTCAAGATGAACTTTTTTGTCAGTTAACCAGTATTTTAGTTTTTCAATGTCGACACATCTGAGCCACAAATAGCCGTCCCTTTATGGCGCGGATGAAGACACTATTGTTCTATTTCTAAATTTCCAATCTCATTTGACCAGGATTGGTTCGATGCGTAGTCTTCTTACAGGAGTGAAGCCCGAATGTATCGAACTGAAAAATTTCTGCCAATCCTCGTATATTTAGAACAAATACTAACAATGAATGCACTAACTAAACACGTCGAAGGAGACATGGCCTTCAAACTGCGCTTAGTCTTTTTACATTCTGAAGCCGTTCCTTCTAAGTCGACATTTTCTCGCGTACTCACTGTACTTTCAGAAAATATCACACTACTAGAAGGGTTAAATCAAGACCTTCTTCAAACGATTAACCAAGAGGTCCCTGTACTTACAGAACCTGTTTCGATTGATGCGACAGCGGTAGATACTCACACGAGCCATCGGAAAACAGAAGATAAGAAAATAACGAGCACTGTATTACAGCGAATGTTACCAACAGAAGCTCTTTTAAACGAGCTTCCTTATCACCCAGCTTGGGGAATTAAGGCCAACAGTGAAGGAAGACATAATTATTGGTTTGGATACAAAGTCTATTTAGCTGTATCCAGCCATAACCAATACATTTTATCTACACTGACGACGAGTTCCTTTGTTTCTGACATGTCTGTTACAATTCCTTTCATGCGAAGCGTCTCTTCGATTGAAAGTAGTGGAGTGTATGCGTTCAGAAATACGTTGCCGAGAATGTCCTCTAGCGAAAGAAGGACTCTGTCAAAAAGTACAAAAGATTAAGCAAACTAAAGATATGCATGGCTATGCCCGCTCTGGTAAAGGAACGAACAGCAGTTGATTGAGTCAACGCTTATTTAAAACAATCTTTCCAGTTGAATGATACGAATCATTTTCAAGACAAAAAAGTAAAAGCAGAGCATCAGCTAATTCAATTGATTTATAATGCAACAAAATTTGCACTCCGTCGATTACAAAAGAAAATAGCCGCTTAATTAAAAAAATTGATTTTTTTGAAATTGGTCGAGGGTTTGTCTTCTGTAAAGTACTAATTATAAAATTGACTCTATTAAATAATACGTGATTTTTTCTTTCATAGGTTAATTTTACCGTTACTGATTTCTTAAGAGTACAAAAACTAGAGCCGGGCTAGTATAAGTTACCGTGCCGTTTTACCATTACTGATTTCTTAAGAGTACAAAAACAATATTTTGGTTGCCAACCAGGGTGTAGAAGTTTTACCATTACTGATTTCTTAAGAGTACAAAAACAAGTAGCAGTTAATGAAAAATTTGAATTTGGTTTTACCATTACTGATTTCTTAAGAGTACAAAAACTGTTTGGGAAGATTGCTCTTTCAAAATAATGTTTTACCATTACTGATTTCTTAAGAGTACAAAAACCAGCACGCCCATTGTCCAAATTTGACATAAGTTTTACCATTACTGATTTCTTAAGAGTACAAAAACCCTTGTAAATCTTTTATTCTGCCTTTTGAAGTTTTACCATTACTGATTTCTTAAGAGTACAAAAACATATTATTTATCTCCATATTTTTTTGCATAGTTTTACCATTACTGATTTCTTAAGAGTACAAAAACAGATTTGGCTAATCGATATCCTAATCTCCAGTTTTACCATTACTGATTTCTTAAGAGTACAAAAACAAGCGAGTGGCTATCCACTTGCAATGCTTGGGTTTTACCATTACTGATTTCTTAAGAGTACAAAAACCCTCAACCCAAGACGACTAAGCTCAGTATTGTTTTACCATTACTGATTTCTTAAGAGTACAAAAACCGCATCATTGCAGACATACGGAAGATTTCAGTTTTACCATTACTGATTTCTTAAGAGTACAAAAACTCTCACATCTTAGACTATCTAATCACTCAGGTTTTACCATTACTGATTTCTTAAGAGTACAAAAACCAAAAACGAAGTAATTGAAATGGCAGTCAAGTTTTACCATTACTGATTTCTTAAGAGTACAAAAACACAGGAACTGTAGATTTAGAAAGTTGGAAAGTTTTACCATTACTGATTTCTTAAGAGTACAAAAACAGATAAATAAATTAAAATCACAAAAAGTGAGTTTTACCATTACTGATTTCTTAAGAGTACAAAAACGGGTGACTTGTGCAGGTCCCAAACGATCATGTTTTACCATTACTGATTTCTTAAGAGTACAAAAACATCGCCTGTGTCACGTCAACTTGGGACGCAGTTTTACCATTACTGATTTCTTAAGAGTACAAAAACACTCAGTGACGCGAAACCGTGAGGGTGATTGGTTTTACCATTACTGATTTCTTAAGAGTACAAAAACGAACAGGTAACAATGAGCCAATCGGCTTGAGTTTTACCATTACTGATTTCTTAAGAGTACAAAAACAAAAGATGCCATTTTTAAAAATATGATTAAGTTTTACCATTACTGATTTCTTAAGAGTACAAAAACTACGTTTCGAGTACCTCTTCGTCAAAAAAAGTTTTACCATTACTGATTTCTTAAGAGTACAAAAACTCTTAATTGCGAAAACCGGCCTACGATTTGGTTTTACCATTACTGATTTCTTAAGAGTACAAAAACTAATGTGCCTTTGCATCGGACTAAATGTTTGTTTTACCATTACTGATTTCTTAAGAGTACAAAAACCTTAAAATTAATTTATTAGATAAGCTCTGGGTTTTACCATTACTGATTTCTTAAGAGTACAAAAACAAGGATTATTAAGTAAGTCATCACCGCTTTGTTTTACCATTACTGATTTCTTAAGAGTACAAAAACTTCGGTGTGCATTTAAATCTGTTTTTACATGTTTTACCATTACTGATTTCTTAAGAGTACAAAAACAGTTATCAAAAAAGTACAGTCTTGACATGAGTTTTACCATTACTGATTTCTTAAGAGTACAAAAACCGAATAGCTGAATATCGTTGAAATAAAATAGTTTTACCATTACTGATTTCTTAAGAGTACAAAAACTGCTCTTTAGCTACTGGAAATGGGTCAGCAGTTTTACCATTACTGATTTCTTAAGAGTACAAAAACTATGCTGTGATTTTCCACTTGCTTTCTTTAGTTTTACCATTACTGATTTCTTAAGAGTACAAAAACAGATACGCAATATATAACAATGATGAGGTTGTTTTACCATTACTGATTTCTTAAGAGTACAAAAACTGTCAGCTACTTGGTTAACTATGTCGTCAAGTTTTACCATTACTGATTTCTTAAGAGTACAAAAACCTCAAATGAACGTCTTCAATTTGAAATTTCTGTTTTTTGTCAACTTAGCAAAAATTTTCTTTCCAATTCAGATAATTCATCTTCTAGTTCCGTACATTTTATTGGAGAAAAACAATTTAAAAGTTGACTAGTTACCTTTAATAATATCATATCTTTAGGCTTCAAGTACACCTCATTTGTATTTGTTTTCCAACCAATGTAAGGAATAATCCGATATAGGGATCGAGTTAAATCTGATTCATTAAATTCTACTTCATTCGGATAATATCTTGCAAGAGATTCCACTAAGTTTCCATAATCCGGCAATTGTTGATAACTATCATATAGTATTACCGTATTAGGAATGTCTTGTCCTTTAAAAGGAAAAACAAAATAATCATCACTCATTATAAAAATATGTAATAATCCTGTCTCTTTACCAATCTTTTTTAGACTCTCAATAAACTGAGGAAAAATACTTTTTGAGATAAATGCACTTGGATTGCTTATACAAAACCAAGTCTTTTTCTGTGCCCTAATTAATTCAGCTTTTAGTAATCTGCAATAATCATCTACTAACATTGAAATATCCATCATTTCTACTGGATACGGTATATCATTTTCATAATAACTAAGTTCTAAAAAATACTTTATCATCTCTTTGTAGGTAAGCGGCTTTATTATTGGGGACACATGCGTTAAAACTTGGGAAAATCTATTCTGTAAGCCCACTTCAAGTTTTAAGAAATCATCATTTATAGATTCAATCTGCCGGTTGACTTGAAAATCATCCTCCATTGAATCAATATATTTTTGAACCATACTTCCTTTACTATACCGATACTGTTCTAGAAAACTTTCTCGACAATCTAAGAAATATATTGGCAAGTCCTTCGCTTTCATCTTCTTGTCATCGCACTTTATAACTATTCCATCATCACCATATACATTTTCTTCAAAATCTGATAAATTCTTCCCTGTCGAGAATCTCTTTAATCCCCTGTATAATTTCCATTTAATTTCATGATTTACACCTAAAAAGTACGTAATCTCATCACCATCAAATTCAATATACTTACCATGTTCATACTCAATAGCAATATCCATTAAATCACCACCAATTTTTGATTACCAATAACTTGTTCTTGATGCCCTTTAGTTCCCACTAATAATTTCATCTCTTCAAATTGTTTCTCACTAACATATAACAAACGGACTTCTCCTGTTCTAGGAATCATCCTTTTCAAGATAGCTTCATATTTTTTCCCAGCTGTTCTATTGGGTACAATACGATAATAAATGGAATATTGTAACATCACAAATCCATTTGATAATAACTCTTTACGAAACATACGATAGGCTCGTTGCTCCCTCTTTGTTTCCATTGGTAAATCAAACATACATAAAACCCTCATTCTCTGATACCTCATCTCTCTGCCTCCATAAAATCGGATAAAGAAACTTTGTGAATGGCATTCTTCTTATTTGACATCGCTTTCAAAAAACTACTGATATATTTTTGCATTACTTGATCTACACTACTCTTTGTTGATCGATAAATCATGGGCTGATTTAAGAAATTAATAATAGTTAATCTTGCTTCATATGTTAAGAATTCATACTCAGGTAATATCTGTTGGTCGAGCCAATAGTCCATTATTGGTCGAAAAGGTTCCATCAAATCATCCACTAAGTTAAAAGAATTGAACTCGTTTCGATGAAATAATCCTAGCATGGTCATTAAGCCTTGTCCTACTACATTTCTAGCAATTGCTGCGCGAATAATCGCATATCCATAGTTCATCGCACCGTTTGCTAGGCATTCGCTCTCCCTTGTAAAATCCAGTCCGTAAAGTGAGTTAAAATAGACTTTCGGCACATGCCCTTCTCTATTGCTGATATCTCCGGGTTGTAGCTGTTGGTATAAATCATTCATTGTCCTCAAGCGCTTTTCATCAATATTCTTATACTCTGCGAATTCAATTTGATTCAGAATCTTTTGCCCAACAATTTCCTGCCAAACCACTTGCTTTCTTTCTATTTCCCAGTTTGTTTGCTCGATTACTCGTTTTGCACTATGATGATAGTTTCCGTAATTCAACAAAAGCCCTGTCGGTAAATACTTTTGGTCACAAATCACTAACACAACATTGTATTTAGTGAATTGAGCTAGGATGTTAGTTGTTACTGATGTATTCCCTTCAATCACTACCATACTAATATCCGCCAACGGAATTAAGTACCTTTCACCTCTCTTATGAATTTCTAGATTATCTAATTTCAATTGTAATCTTTCGCTCTCCTTTATATGTACAATACGCCACGTCAAATATATCCCTCATCTCCTTATATAGTAAAAACCCACTCAACAAATTGAGCGGGAAATTCGGCATAAAGCCTTATTTTTGTAGATTCCTAAAAAATCAGTAATGGTAGTGAAGCGTCCTTCACGCATTTATTCTATCAACTCTCGAAACCGATGTCAAGAATAACATTTACCATCTGACGCACTACAAATTTATTAAAAAAATAGACAACCAATAAGTCCATAATAATTAGTATGTCTTGTTGGTTATCTATTATTCAAAAAATTCGTGATTCATTTACATAATAATATTCTGAGGCATTACTCCTTCTTTACTGATATAGAATGGATTTCCCAGTATATCTGTATTCACTTTTAATAATCTATATTTTTTCTTAATAAATTTTTTTATAAATTGACCCGCGGGTGTTACTGCACCATAAAACCCAACTACTTCTTTAGATTCAAATTTGCTGCGATCAATGGGTTTCAACTCAACATACCCTTTTTGATTAGGCAACGTTCTAGAACCAAACAATAACTCCACTGATTCATTCGTCTCTTGGTCAATCACCTTTATTCGATCGCCACGGTAAAGCGACATCATAAATGTCGAGCTATCTGAAACACCCTCCTCTTGTTTTATTTCTTTATAACGAGTATCAGTTATTCCATAATCCCCTTTGATAAATTGTAAGTCAGCATATTTTATGCCCATAATCTCATACTCTTCAGTTTCAGAATTAAAGTAGACATCCGTTCTCCATGGTTTCAATGACTGTAGGATGACCTTCTTATTCTTTGCATTATCTGGTGTAATATTAATTTTTGAGCCAATTTTACTATCATAATATTTTAACGATTTAATCGCTGGTCCATTGTTTTTCTTAGCATACTTAGTTACAGGTCCGTTTTCTCGTCGATAGTTTTCAAAGGGACTAATTGCTACGTTCTTCACCTTTCCATTGTCTTGAAGAATTTCATCAAAATCCGGGTAGTCTTTCATAATTTGCTCTAGTTTTTCAAAGGTTTTTGGATCAATTTGAGCCATTAAGAATTTTGACTTGTCTTTATCATACAACTTCTTAAAACTCGCATAATCGTTGGCGTCGTAGATATTTTTAATTTTTCCTAACACATAGTCATGATTCTTTTTATCTTTTCCGACCTTGGCTGAACGTGTAGCATAAATTGTTGCGTCACTTACTTTTCGGTTCATTTTCTTATCAACCTGATGATGGAACTTAATTTTATTTGCCATTAGAGATATATTTTCTAAAAAATGCGCATACGGTAACTGATATATCTCAGATTGGAATGTTTTATTACCTAGTATCTCACCTGTCTTAAAATCAATTATGTTCTCAGAAACTTTCATAGGAATGATTTCTGCGTTACGCTCCCATAATTTTAGCATCGGTGTTACAGCAATAATTGTCGCATCTACAGCATGATGATGATGACTTTCACGTGATTTATTGATTCTCCAACTTTCTCTGAGTTTACTAGTAAGCTTTCCGCGTACTACGGTAACTTTGGTGCTCATACCTTTTCCTCTAACAAATTGTTGAAGCTCATTTAATACGATGCGAGAAGCATACCTCGTATCAACTAAATTTCTCGCAATGAATCTTTTTCGCACCTCTATATCATTAATATTTTCTGTGAACAATAGATTCCTAACTTTACCTAAATTCATACGTTTATTGGATTTTAACATGGCTTTCAACGAATCAAATCCTTGTCCCTTACCGCTTTGCATGAATCCATAAGGTGTTTGTTTCCCTTTTTCTTGGTTCATTTCTTTATAACATAGAACTTTATTATTTTGTCCATCATCATAAGAAACTGACAGTGGGATGATATGATCAATTTCAAATAAATGGTCACGAGAGAATAAGTCCTCTGCACTAATTGATTTTCCTGAATATGGACATTTACCATACTGTTGATACCATAAGCGAATCTTCATTCGTAATTTCTTCTGTTTATATAATTTATTATTCAGTTGGCTCTCATTAGCATTAATAGACGCTAAGAACTCTTTTAATGCAGACTCTTTTTCAGACTCATTTTCTTTCTGAAATTTTTGAGCTTCCTTCTTTTGATTATTTTCATCTTCTGCACCGTCTCTAGGCATCTCTACAACCAAATAAGCAATATTTTTATAATTTAGGATTAACTCGTTAAAAATACCCATTGCTTGTTTAACTGATTTTTTTACAATTGGGTTATAAATATTTTCTATTAAGTCATTTACATTAATTCTATTCGTTTCTGTATAATCACGCTTATTTTCATGAACTAAGCCCAAATCCGTTAAAATCGTCATTTGTTCTTTCGACGTATTTAAGAGCTCTGGAATCAATATATTCATTGTCTTTAAGGAGAAACTATGCCACTTCTTGCTACTTTCTAGCGCAAAGACATTTTTTGAATCAAGAATTTGTTCTATTAACCTTTCAGTCAGAAAGTCATATTCTTTTTGTAATCCTTCTAGAGAACGACGTATTTCTCCCTTTTCACTATTTAATGTCATGATACGGCCTAATTCATCCAAAAATTCTATCGGCCACTCATTAATATCCACCCCACACTCCAAAAATCTTTTTCTCATTTTTATATATGTGCTCATCACATGGAATTCTGGCTTACCGTCCCTGTCAATACGATAACCAGTTATTTCTGTTTCAGGGGCTCCAGTCATTTTTTTAAGCAGATTCATCATGTTCGTTTTCTTTGTTGAATTCCTTAAATAATTAATAATCGCTTCTTTCTGTTCTCTAGAAAGTTTCCCCTCTTCCAAGGTGCGAATCTTCAGATTATTTAAGTCATTCAGCAAATTATACAATTGAGCTGTATATGAATTCCCCGCAGCCCGATACTCATCAGGAAATATTTTATCCTTTCCAATTAAAATTTCGAATAGATTATCAAGCTTTGAACCATCTGTTCGATAAATTCCATAGTCTGTTCTTGATTTTTCCGAACCAGGTCCAACAAAATAGTCTCTTTTCCTTGAAATAATTTTTACTACACTCTCGATGAAATCTGTAGAAATCTCTGGGTAGTATTCACTCTGTTTTTCAAGGATTCGTTGCGCTTCATCGACATAAGCCGTATTAGGAAAAACATTCATCAGAACTGAACTATTGTCTTCATATAAATCTTTAACCTGCCCACGAATTTTACCATATTTTTCAAGACGCTCTAATTGAATCTCTGCTGGAGTTTTTTCCTTTAATTGCGCTAAATTTGCTGCCACACTTTGCTTATAGGAAGAACTACTTTCAGATCCTTCTTCCTCCATATCTTCAAGTGCATAGCTGATACCTCGACGTTTAGCTAGGTGTAACAAAGCTATACTAAACTCATCTTTAGAGATTTTTTCCGTTAACCCTCTCACTCTTACTTGATAGGGATTACTAGTAGTCATTTCTTCTGTAGAAAAACCAGACTCTGATAATAATTTCTTCAAGTCGGAGAGCCTGTTTTTTTTTCGCCGTAATAGACGACGGGATTGTCGAAAATTTCGTCTCTCTACATTTCTAGAAGCCGTTCCACTTGGAAAAATGCTCACCCCTGACTCAAGAATTTTCCCACTCTGCTTACTGACAACTGACCATCCCACAGAAGCGATTCCTATATCAAACCCAATATTGACCTCTTCATTACTTGTTATTCTCTTTGCCATAAAAACCTCCATCATTTTCTTGATTCATTTTCTTAAATCAAATTTCTCCGCTTAGTACTTGCTATCCTAATAAATACTCTTGTTAACAGCAGATAAGATAGCCTTCTACCCACTCCCTTGTTTCAGTTAAACTTTTTTCTTTGCCACCTCCTGAATCAGAACGTCTCTGACTTAATTTAGTCTCATTACCAATTTCTAGGATTACAAAATTAAATAGGGTGAATCTAGTCTTCGCAGACAGAATAGATTCGCTTATTTTTTATGCTAGAAGCTAGCATATCTTTATTCTACCAATAGTTCACAGAAGAATCGAGCCTAAATTGAAAGCGATTAAATAATATCGTTCGACTACAACAGATTTTTTTCAGGACGGCTTTACCACATACTAAAAAAGCTCCTTCCTTGTACATAGAGCTTATGTACAACAGGAAGGAGCTTTGAAGTGATTATCTAACATTGCTGTCATTCATCTGCAACAATTTTATTAAAAAATTGATATTCAGAATCACTTTAACTCTATACAGATACCTAATCAATATTCCATATGAATTTTTTTTAACTCTTCACCTATTCGAGTAACAATCCCTGTGACTAACGCATTTCCCATAAAGAACATGCGCATTCTATCAGTAACCTCAACTTCTTCACCAGTAGCTAATTTTTTATATTTTGTCCAATCAGCCGGAAAATCTTGTAATTTTTCTGCTTCGACTGGTGTAATGAGTCTGTATTTGTTGTTCACAAATAATAAGTGAGTCGATCGATTGATTGAACCCTCAGAAGTTAACATAGTTCGACCCGGTAAATCGAGTGAATCGTACGGACTCATTCCACCTTCAGAATACATATATTTATGACCATCCAAGGATGTACGTTCAATTTTTTTTGGCCCTCGTAAATAATTGAATTTCTTTAGTTTTTCATCAGATACATAGTAATTATTTGGGACCTCATCATCGGGTACAATAATATCTTTTAACGGTATAGGACTCTCAGTCATCGTGGGTTCAGTATCTATCGTATAATATTTCCCGTGTCTCATAACACCTGTATTCCAAATGGTTCCTGTGAAATTATCTGAAACTTCTACAACATCATCTGATAATACTCCAAAAGATGACCGACTTTTGTATGGCCTCTGCATAATAGAAAATTGACGAGCAAATAAACCTTCTTCAAATATATATTTATCATATCTATTTTCATCGTCTTTCTCAAATAACTGATTAGAAGAAGTATTTTCATAATGAGCATCTAGATGTTTAGACCAGTTTGTATCGTTTTTATACACAAAAAAGAAAACACGTCGACGTCTTTGGGCACGACCGTATTCTGCCGCGTTTATGACCCTCCACTCCACAGAATAATCAAGCTCATTAAAGGCAGCAAGCATGATTGCAAAATCTCTTCCTCGTTGTTTTGAAGGAGATTTTAACAATCTATCTACATTTTCCAAAATTAAATATTGTGGTTGAATATGATTAACGGCTCGTATAATTTGCCAGAAGAGAACACCTTTTTTCCCTTCGATGCCTAACTCATGTTTCTTACTCCGAGCAACAGAGTAATCTTGGCAAGGAAAGCCACCTACAATCAGATTTGCATCCATCTCTTCAAACATATCATTTGGAATTGTTTCTATATCTTTATTTATGTTTTTACTATCAGGGAACTGATACTCATATACTTCAAAAGCATCCTGTGATTTTCGTGATGGCTCCCATTGATTAGCCCATCTTGTTTCAAAAAAATTAGCATCTGAGCGTTCAAGCCCAACTCGAAAGCCTCCAACACCGGCAAATAATTCTAAAACTTTTAACTTTTCCTTTGTCATTCTGCGAACATCCTTTCGATTGCTAAAGATATTATACACTAAAAATAAAATAAATTGTAGATCAAAATTCGAATTACTCGTGCTATAACAAATATACGCAAATTTATGACCTTTCAATGTTATAATAAAATATAATTAGAAATTTTTAGATTATTTCACAAGGAGTGATAAGTTTGAAAACTAATAATCACATTTTTACACGAAAGCAGTTAGAAACAATCTTCAATGATGTCCTTGAAAAAACACTAGGAGAAGTGGACAAAAACCATATATTTGATAGAACCAAAATTCATCCTAAAATCACAGGTATTGCAGGAGATGTCGTTGAACAGTCGATCTTGGGATACCCTGCGGACTCTTTTCAAGAACCTGACTTAATTGTAGACGGAGAAGAAGTAGAATTAAAAACAACTGGTATTAGAAAATCGAAAAAGAAAAAAGGTGAATTTGAAGCAAAAGAACCTATGTCCATTACTGCCGTTTCACCCCAAAAAATTGTTTATGAGGAATTTGAGTCTTCAAATTTTTGGCATAAGTTAAGAAAGTTACTACTTGTATACTACCTATATGACTCTGAGGTTACTGTTCCTGCGGCAGGATACGCAGATTTTTCAATAAAAGGATTCGATTTTTATGAATTCGACGAAGAGAACAAAGAAATTTTGAAGAATGATTGGCATACAGTCTTTAATTACATAAAAGATTTACAGGAAACGTTCGACAATCCTGAAGAGCATTACCCATCTATTTCTTCAAAGTTAAGACCGGAACTCATGTTAATTGATACCGCACCAAAATGGCCTAATAGACCTCGTTTCAGACTAAAGAGATCTACTGTTACCACGATGGTACAACAATACTTCGGGAAAAAATTTGAACAGCTGGATAGCAAACTAGATAGCTTTTCAGATATAGACAAACTACTACAAAGCTTTACAAATAAGTATAAGGGCCTGAAAATTTCTGAATTACTAGAGATTCTGAAGATTCCAATTAAGCTAGGTAAAAACGGAGATGTATCTAAATCCGTAGGGGAACAAATAGTTACGAGAATGTTTGGAGCAAAATCAAAAAAAATGAGTAAAATCGAAATCTTCAGCGAGATTGGACTCCTTGCTAAGACTATAACTCAAACCTCAACTGGTAATAGAACTGAAGACACAAAATTATTTTCTGTCAATTTTGAAGAATGGCTGAGAAAAGATAAATCTTTTGAAGAATCAACTGTTTTTAGTGAGTTCAGTGAACCTCAATTTCTTTTCATTGTTTTTGAAGAGACTTCTGTTGGGGACAAATTACTTGAAAATCGTTTTATTGGGTTTAAGAGAATGGTTTTTGATGAAAGCTTCATAGATAATGATGTGAAGGCTGTGTGGGAAGAAGTCAGAAATACAGTATTTGAACATCGGTTAAAAGAAACAGTGCAACTAGATAAAAAAGGTAACCCTGTAATAAATAAAAATGGGACAGTTAGCACCTCAGTGAACTTCCCCAAATCTAAATATCACCGAGTATTTTTCAGAGGAACTGGCGCTGATTCTAATGATAAACCAATCGTTTTAAATGGGATTTCTATGTATAGGCAACATGTTTGGATTAAAGGTTCTGAATTAGTCAAAATGCTGAATGATAGACCATTTATATAGAATAATTAGTTCAAGTCTTCACTTTTTCTAAGAAAAAATATTTCATCTAAAAGAAGCCTCTCTTCTCTCGTGTTCTCTAGAGAGTATGAGAGGCTTATCCTATCTCTATCTCCACTTAAAGTAAACTTTCAATTTGATGAATCACATAGTCTTTATTAAACCAAAATGATTGTTTAGTCATCCAATAATTGGAGTATCCATCTGGTTTGTTTGTCCAATGTGCTTTTGTCGGAAGCTCATCTGCATTACTATTATTCTCAATATAACTTGCCTTTGAAGCATGTGGCCTAACATGTATTATTTTCTTATCCTTTAAACCGACTAAATTATTCGTTACTCTTCCTTTATCAAATGTTAAGTTTACTCCATTTTTCAGCGTTTTAACCGTTTCTTCCCACGCTTCTTTAACCTTTCCATCCAGATCAGCTTCAGGCATCGACCAGAACTTAGCTCCTCTGAATACATATTCATCTTCACTATTCTCTTTGAAAACAATGAATAGAAATCTACTTGTTTCAAACATTGTTCGCAATGTTGATGTATTCCATTCCTCCTCCACAAGCTTCTTAAATTTTAGAGTTGGAAATGACATACTTTCCCTTACACTATTCTTCTTTGATACTCTAATTGTCTTTACTAGGATATTTGCTTTTTGAATTTCTTCTGCATTTTCTAAGTTTCCTTTCATTCCCAGCATACTTGATGCCAAAACTGAATAAAAATTTTTGTGTTTACGCTCAACCAAAAATCTACGTCCTAGATTACTTTCTGTTTCTCCAATATAGTTGGACAATTTCTCAATTAACAGCTTATCAAAGGTTGTTCTTTTAAACTCTTCATCTGAAATCACACTTTCAACTGCTTCATTCTTTTCTATATTAGCAGGTTTATCTATGACTTCCGCTTCAATGAAAGCAGTCTTACGTATAGAAGAATCAAATGAACTTCCAAAAACGAATTCCCTAATTAGATAACTCATATAGCTTGGCTTAAGAGAGTAAAACAAATGAACTTCTCCAGTCATTTTATTCACTCTACGGCTGGCTGCCAAGTAGTTAGTCAGCCCTTCAGTCAACTCCTTAGAGCGACCTTGTACGATATAAGAATTTATCAAATCCCAATCCTGCTGAATCACTTTCAGGTCTCTCTTTGGAAATGAAAACTGAATTACTTCATCGATTGTCCATTGAGCTCTTGAAATAGCTGGGTTAAACTCATAGAAAGCAATTTCTAAAATCTTACTTGTTTTATAAAATTTACTTATTTTGAAGTCTTCTTCTTTCGCTGCAACATCGATTGAACATATTTCAAGCTGTTGCAACGCAGAAACAATACCATTGCTTTGTTTCCTATACGGAACGGTAATAGCTTCGACTCCGGCTTCAATCATACTCAACTCATCTACATGCTCTTTCGAAACCTTAAACCATTTTTTCCAGATAAGGTCAGTCGAAATGTTCTTGCTATCCGTATCAACTTGATTTTCCGAAGTTAAAAGTTTCCATAATGTTACTCCAACTGCTTCTCTCGCTCGATTATGAACTGCTTGTTTTGTTTTATATGGTGATGTCATATTATACCTCCTACCCAATTTTTGTTAATTCAAAATCTTTATCTAAAAATCGTTTATAGTAGTTGAAAAAACCTTGAATTTAAAGGGAAATAGAAAAGAACACTTCTATCCCCCCTCGAAATCGGTTAGAATTGAAAGCGACAAAACCACAATTCTCCGAAATAGAAAGGAAGATACAAGTGTTCACTTCAATTTTGACCTATTTAGTTGGAATAATCAACTACCAAACGAAAATTATTTTATTTCTTCTTCAATTCTTACTTAATCAAGCGAAGTACTCTAAAGCTCCAAAGCTTACCACACCGCTTGATTTAGACTATCGTAAGCTAACAGTTGATGATTTACCCACGATTCAAAAACTTCAAACTCTCGACTATCGTCAAGTGATTTCTGGTCATTTTGACAAAACTGGGAAAGTCATCCAACCTGTAAGGCGCCACAAAAATTCCAAACCGATTCCTAACGATATTTGTTGTCCAAGGTGTCAAGCGCCTCACGACTATCTTTATCGCAATAACGGCGATTGTGGACAGTATCAATGCAAGGTTTGTCAGGAACGGTTCAACCTCAAAAACAAGTATGCCAAAGAGGTTGTTTTGAGCTGCCCTCATTGCACGCAAACGCTTGATAAAATTAAACACCGCAAGGGCTTTGTCATTTATAAGTGTCGCAACTTTGCGTGCTCTTTTTACCAAAATCGCTTGAAGAAACTTTCGTCAAAAGAGCAACGCCTATTTAAGGAACAGCCGCATCTTTTTAAAATGCATTACTTATATCGACAATTCGAGTTGAAGCTCTCTGAGTTACAAGCGCCTAGAGAGATTCCAACAGTTGTTCAACTTTCGAATATTCACAGCTCACCGCAAGTGCTTGGGCTTATTTTGACTTATTATGTGAACTATGGCTTATCCGCCGAAAAGACCGCTGCATTAATGTTTGATGTCCATCAAGTAAAAATTTCTGGTCAAACCATTCGCAACTATGCACGTTCAGTTGCTTGTCTGGTACGACCATTTACTGACGGCTATCCCTATGCACTTTCTGATCAATTCTGTGGGGATGAGACGTACATTCGCGTACAAGGCAAATGGCACTACATTTACTTCTTTTTTGATGCGGTAAATAAAATTATTCTTTCTCATAGAGTCAGTCCAAACCGTGACACAGCTACGGCTATCAAGGCATTTCATGATGTGATCAAACGATTTGATACCCTACCCGAAAATCTAAATCTCATTGTCGATGGCAACCCGATTTACAAATTGGCTCAAATTTTCTTCGCCGGTGAAGGTATCCATTTTGACGTAACACAGGTGATTGGGCTAACCAACGAAGATAAAGTTTCTGCGGAATTCCGTCCACTTAAACAAATCATCGAGCGCTTAAATCGAACATTCAAAGGGAATTATAAACCTCTCGGCGGCTTTGGCTCTGAAGCAGGTTCCATTGCCTTCGTTGAGCTGTTTACTACCTACTTTAATTTTTTGCGACCACACGCCTCTCTTGAAAAAGGACGTGTTCCTGTCCAGCTACCTGAGCTTGAACTATGTGAGGACATGCCACAAAAATGGCTCCGACTCTTACAGATTTCAGAAGATTGTCTGGTGAATTTATCACTGGCAAGCTGAAAGAAAGATTTCGGTACCGGGAGCCCTCAACGAGAATCGGCGTAGCGAACACTTGACCACCTGAAGAAATGGCTTATACTGCCTACTGAGGGTGAACTTTGTGCTGCATTTTTTTCGTCCACCTGGTCGCCCTCACTTATTTGACAAGCCATTTTGTAAGGTTGTCCAGTGCGATTCGGCGCCAACATCTATTTTTTTGCCAAAGAACTCATTTTGGGTTTGTTTTCATAGATTTTTTTGAGTTACCGCTTCTCTCGCTCGATTATGAACTGCTTGTTTTGTTTTATATGGTGATGTCATATTATACCTCCTACCCAATTTTTAAACAGAGCTAATATAAAAGTTACACTCTGACTATAACTATAATAGCCAGAGCATTTTGATTAATGTTATAAATGTGTTCTCTTACTTTTCAAAAAAATTGAATATACAAGAGTCAAAAAATAATCCAGACTTCTCATTCAGAAATACCAACGATTAGGTTAATTTTTGCAGCCTTGCTCTTCTACTTTCAAAAGACGATATTTTAACTATATTAATTCTTGGTTCAGACAAATTACCGTTATCCAATTGAATAGGCCCGTAAACTATCGTCTCGCCTTTTAGCAGTGTTTTTAATGAATTTTCGACATCTTTTCTATCATTAGGATTTGAAGTAATAGATTTGGCTATTGCTGAAACTTGAGAATCTGGTGGTAAGAAGTGAAGTTGCTCTGCAGCATTGTAGATTGCTTCTGCATCATTTCCTTTAATTGAATCAAGAGACTGTGTAGCGAATATACCAGATATGCCAAATTTGCGTCCTTCTCTAAGCATTTTCACAGCTGGAGATGATCCACTAAAGTTTAAATTTTGTACTTCATCCAAAACAACAGGAAGAGGTTTAGCTTCACTACCTGTCCTTGTTGCATACTGATATAAATCCCATAATAAAAACTCAATTAATACCTTTTGGATATTTAACTGATATCCTTTTAATTGAAAGATATTAATTATCCCTTGGTTTCCAAAAACTTGGCCCCAATCAAAATCAGATTCATAAGAAAATGGGTCTCTGCTCAATAGAGCACTGATACGACCATATAAATTTTGTAGTGCTTTGTCTTCACTGTATCTAAGCTCATCAGCTAGGTTGGCAAACCGATACGCCTCTCCATTTACATGAACTCCTTGAAGAATGGTCTCTGATAGTAATGTTCGTTGTTGGACACCCAGATCAAATACAAAATCTATAACTTGAACAACTCTATCGACCATATCTTGATTACTTTCTGGCATCACAAAACCGCCTAAGTCTATTTCTTGTAACTTAAAAGGATTGATTGGTACTTTATCTCTAAGTATAAATCGTTGGCTCACTTTATTCTCATAATCTGTTAAGAATTGTTTGTCTAACTGATTCTGTAAAAATCCATCAGTATAGTCTATTACCAGTGAGTCGATACTTAGTCTTGAAAGCTCTGCCAAGAGCGTCTGAACAAAATAAGTTTTTCCTTGACCAGATTTCCCAGTAATGAACAGGTGTCTATTAGCTAACTTTTTATTACCGAATTCCCAATAAACTTCTCGAGAAGAATGTGCAATCTCTCCCAATAATACCCTTTTGTGTCGTATCGATTCTGCCATCCCTTCCGTCTGGGTAGGGATATGTTTGAAGTCTTCTTTCTCAATCGCAACATACTCTTCAGCTAACTCTTTCTCAACTTTTATAGTCTCATCAATTATTTCGTCTCTATCAGCGTTGATAGTGCTGTCGGTTATTTCCTCTCCATCATACTTAACAGTATCCTCAGTATCTTTTTCTTGTTCCTCAGTAAAATTATTTACTGGTATTTCGAAAGGTACATCCAAATCAATATCAACATATTCAGAATTGTCGTCTAAGATTTCAGGATTCAAACTTAACTCTATCTCTTCTTTTGGAGAATCAAAATCTTTTATCACATCGCTTATGTCAACTTTTGACGATAGTAACATATCTTTTCTAAAATCGAACATTCCTTTTTGTATGCTATCTACAATCACAGTAGTTCTATCTGCAACGACATTGTAGGCATCTTTCTCCGGAACTTTAATAAGTAGCGCATTTCTATTAGAAACAAGACTAGCTTGTCTTGCAATTTCATTTTTTGAGAACTCAAAAACTACACCTTGCCCATAAAACTGTTCCATCTCGTAAGAAATATAATAATCTCCCACTATCAATCTATCCTTGATATTTTGATAATTTGGTATTTCACTTTTTGTAAATATTCCACTACTCATCATTTTTTCGAGATTCCCCAATATAATAGATACAAAGAAATTTCTATAATAATTTCTCATAAATACATCAGGGTTCTCATCACCTAGGAATTCCCGTAATATATTTGAAGTATGCTCTAACTGACTAAACGCTTTCTCGGTAACAGAATTGCTATTATTACCCACCTTAACTTCAATCGGCAAATAATGCAGTTTGATATCGTCTCCTCTTAAATCGATGCCAACAAATAATAAATCATCACTTGTAGCTCCTGTTTGGCCTAAGTTTTTAGAACTAAAAAGCCCTTCCTTCATGCTTAGTCCAACCATCCCAGAGACTCTAAGAATTTCTTCAAGTGAGATTGGAATCCAATAGAAATTAGGATGCTCAAGAATCCCTAACATTTCTTTATACGCTGAGATAATACTTAGCTTTTCTCGAAGTAGATTTGAGTTCCCCCTCTTTTTTTCCTTATCAGAAATTAACATCAACAACCACTGTCCATTAATCACATTGAAGTTTTTAATTACTTCTTTGGTATCAAACTGATCCCTATCAGATAATTCTTCTAAAAGTGTCTCTCTTAGCAATCTGTCATATTGTTGGGTATCATCAGTAACGGTCACTGATTCATACTGACTTGTTGCGCTTTGATCTGTATAATGTATAACAAGCATCTCTCCATTTGACTCGTCAAAAAAATATGATAAATCAACATCTAAGTTTAATAACGTCACCCAACTACTATTTTTTAGAACCGGCGTAATTTCATCTTGATTAAGTTGAGGAATATTATTTATAAGAGTATCTCCGTACCTGTAGATATCAGTATCTTTGTTAGATGATGCAATAAAACTATTCCATTCAAAAATAAAATCTACCAATTCTGTACGATTTCGTTCCATTATTCTACCTACACCGAACCCATTAGAATAACTATTTACTTCTTTATAGTATTGCGGACTACTTAAAAGCCCTCCCAAGGCATAATTCTTACCTAATTTTTCCATTTTAGCATTGCTTATACCTCTTCGCTGAACAAATTGATAAAAAGTTACATGAAAAAACAAACCCATTGCCTCAAAATTTTTAGCTTCTGGCATTTTGAATATATTTATTTTCTTTTGCAGTAATTCTAATACCTCATAATCTTCAAAAGATGAGCCTTTATATGGATTTCTCAATATATCATTTAACTTATCTAAACTGCGAATTTCATATAATTCTCTAAATAATGAATCTATCTTAATCCCTAATTTATCAAAATAAATATTCACAGGATTGATACTGTCCAATGATTCAACTTCCTTCAAACGATTAAAGATAAAGTTCACTATAGCATCAAAGAAGTTCACCTCATCCACAATACGAATTGCCGCGATATTCAAAGCCATCTCATGATTAGTTTCGAATAAGAACTTATATTGTGTAATGTAATCATCTAATCTATGAGTAATAACATTGGAAGCCAAATCGGATAATTGCCGTTCTTGCATTTTATTGTAAAACAGCCAGCGAGGTACAGAACGAGTATAGGCTAATTGATACTCTTCATCTTCAAATTTCATATATGGTAATAGATATTGCGGATTTAGAGTGGATAAAATATTCTCTTTTGGAATATCACCCTCGATGTTTAGCTGTTTAGTCAACTCCAATTGGTAAGAAATCATTAATGGGTGTAACGGAGTTAATGAAATGCCCTCTCCCTCAATCACCGTACCTACCAATGATAGGTTAGCTATTTCCTTAGGAGTTTTCTCTCCTTCAACCAACCCCTCTTGCATTGCATGACGGATTTCCCTTATTACATTAGTCAGAAGAAACGTATGCTGATTATTAGCAATTGCTAAGCTTGGTAAAGTTCTTTCAATTTTGTAGAATTTAAATAACTCTTTGTATGCTGTAATGACTCCTGCCGGCAGTGCCATTTCTTTATGGAAATACCGTTCCCCAATTACTTTCCCATACAACGAATGCTCTTCAACGATTTGGGCTTCTATTAACAGTCTATCTTTGTACATCTTTTCAATAGAAATTACATTTGAACCAGCAACAATTTTATTATCTTCAAAAATAAATTGTGAGTTTCTATTCCCCAGTCTCTGACGTTCAATACTTAATGGTAGAGCAGGCCGTGGCTTCTCTGTTAAATCTAGAAACGAGATAGGAAAAAAGTACTCCTTAATTTTCGCTGTCACACGTAACGCGCCATTCTCCTCTTGATCAAAAACAGACTCCTTTAGTACAACTTTAGAATTTAAAAGGTCCTTTCCTTTTAAATCATCAAGACTAAGAGCGGCGATGACATTTTCAACATCACTACCAAACTCATAATTTTTAACTTCAGGAGAAATTCCATAGAAAAATTTTTTTGCACTTTTTTGTACTTCAATTTTAAAATTTGGTCTTACTTTTTGAACATCAGTCAAGAGAAATGGAACAATCATAAACCACGTGTTGAACGTAAGCTTATTAATCCCTTTATGTCTAAAGCGAAGAAGCCCTCCATAGGTTGCCAATGCATTAAAGTTATAAATTGTAAATATTAGCTTTTTCCCTTTTGCTGTGACTGCAAAGTCTTTTACAGGAACTCCGTGTCCCTCAAACACAAAAGTATTCGCATCAACTACACTTGATTTACTAACATTGTCATCAAAATAAACCTCAAAAGAGAACTCATTTGTTGTTGAATCTAGCATCGATGACATTAACAAATGTATCCTTTTACTTTTGGCTCCCTTCTCTCCTTCGATTCTAACCCAGTTATATTCTTCATTATCACTAAATTTGGCTGTATCAAAATTAAGAATCACATTCTTATCCTTATTTCGTTCCTGTACCCCCTTCTCTACCTCTCGATACTCAACTTCTTTCCATTGCTCCGCTTTACTTAGTTTATTTATTAGACCATCGCCAGAAAACTCATCGCTAAGTTTATCTTCGATATCCAAATAATTATGTAGGCCTTCAACTTTAGCAAACATGTGCTGATTATCTAACAATCTGTCTTCAATTACATTCTCGGGAATCGAATCTAATGACTCATCTGGAAAATAACCCATAGCATTAAAATCTTCTTTTTCAATTTCCCCTTTTTCTAAAATTGAAAAAACAGTTTCATAATCTTTCAAAACTGTACTGCTATTATCAGTGATATCATCCAAATATAATTCAAGCGCTTTTCGCTTCCCCATTGATAAAGCCTTTTGAGCTAATATTTCACCTTTCACTTCGTTACGGATAGTTCTAGTATAAAACGGTGCATCTTTCTGACTCACGTCAAACGCTCCACCAATAATTGAATCTAATGCATCGAAAACAACAAAAAATACGGCGGTGTTAGCCCACTCTCCTTGATTAGCATTAACTCTATTTCTTACTGTAACTAAAAAATCTTGAGTAATCTCTTTTATCGGTGCAACAAAGAGAATATTTATATTTTCCTTTTTCAAACCAATAGTCCTATAACCAAATTCATCTGAATGAAAGGTTAATTTATTTGAAAAATCAACTACTTCCAACGAGTCATAGAAGTTTGTAGCCTCATCAAAATTATCTAAGAGTACAAAATATTTATCTCCAGCCTTCAAATCCTTCCTACCATTTAGCCATTGTACAAGACGATTTGATAAAAAATTATAATATCGATTTGACATATTGTGCGTCCCCACTATCTGAAAGTTTTTCTAAAATATTTACATCCTCAAAAAACGATATAATCGCTTTCCTACTTTGCTTATCAAAGTACAGCCCTCTATCTTCAAATTCATAAAACAATCGATTTAATAGAATCTTCTCTTTATCACCGATGATTACTCCAACAAATAGTAAAATTAAATCTTGAGTAGCATTCAAAACATATCCCAATCTACCACGACTTTTGATAAAAGTTAACCCTGAAAATTCATCAAAAGATTTGCGATATCGTTTTGCTGTTTCATTTGAAGTATTGATTTTCAAATATTTTTGTAATTGTTTAATCTGAAACTGAATGTCCACTTGAGCCTCGTAACTCTCATCCAGAGCATCAGCGAATTGTTTATTAAAATCCATCAGATTCATTCCCAAAACTGGTATGTTCTCTTCATCCGTCATAATTTCTGCATAGGAACGATAACCTTCTTTATCTGAAAGGATATTCAGATAGTCTAACAGATCATTATTTATTAGCAACTCCCTAGATGCATCATTAAATACTTTATATCCTTTTTGTACAGAATCTCTACCAGCAGTTACCTTCTCTTTGTCATAAGCGAACCATAGTTTAATATTTTTTACATTCTTAGATACCAATTGGTGAGCTTGTACTAACACATAATAAAAAAAGTAATAACTAATTAATAATCCGATATCGCTTAAAAAAATTTTTTCATTTCTCATTAACTGACTCAAGTCATCATTGAATTTTTTTACTAGTTCATCTTGATTGAAAAAATGAAATACATCTTTTCGTTTGCTTATGCTCCGAATTTCTGGTAAACATTCTACATATACTGATGCATACAAGTCCGAGACATTATTATTAGATATATATTCTTTCCAAGTTTCATTCTCATCTAATTTAAGAAGCTTAGTTATAAAAAATCCAAGTAACTCTTTCCCCCTTGCCTCATCTTTTTGATTTTTAGTACTCATTGAAACTGGGAAATATTGAAACATTATCGGATTTTTCATCATATCGAAATTCACGGAAAATAATTCTTCAATATCCTCCTTAAAAATCCCATCGCCAATTTCAAGTCTATTCATAATGTTCGTTAAGTGTTCTTCTCTTATATCTTCTAGTAAAGGGATTTTTCCAACAGAGCACCTGGCAATAATTCCAACAATCTCGTTAAAATCATCTGTAAACTTCACACGTTCTTGAGTCCGTGTATGAAATGGAAATATTCTCCCCTCGAGATGATGTTCTGCTTTTGGCTTTTTTTTACCACTGTTCATTCCAAGTTTGTCCGTTAATTGTTTAACTGCATCTGACATATTATACTTTTCCTTTCGATAAAGTAATTTTATTCATAAATTGCTTTAGCTCATATCTGTTCTGAGTTGTTAAATCCAATAAAATATTCTTATTCATAACTTTCGCTGAATTTACTATTCTACTTACAAATAAATCAAATTTAATTGCAATTTGACGGTCCTCTTCTTTTAAAAAGTACCCTTTATTTAATTTTGATAATATTTCAAAAGTCCGATAATCGATGATAATCTCATATACTTCATTGTTTACATCAAACTGCAATCCTATTCCTGTTCCCGAAATAAAATTCTCTAATGGGGTTAGAATAATTTCAACTAATACTTTAACTCTTCCTTTTCCGGGATTTTTAATTATATAACCTTCGAGGCCACTATCACCATGCCATTTAGAAAACGATTCATTAACTAATTCAAACAGTGCTTCTGCCTGACTCTCATTTTGAACTATCGAATAAAACTCTAAGTACTTTTCGAATAGTGAGTTATCAAATAATTCATTTTCATAATCCATTAAAAACTTAATACGTAGATAGGTATTGATAAAATTATCAAATCTTTCTTGTTTGTCTTTAAAAGATTGGAAAATTTTATAAAATGTTTCAGATTCATCGCCTAGTAACTCAGATATCTTCTTAAATGTATTTGGTGCATGATATAGTTCTATAGAAGTTTCATCAATTTTTCTTGTTTGATTTCTCATAGGATCCAGAGTATTAATTAATGTGAGCAACTCAGAACGATTCGCACTCTTAAAAAGTAGATAAGGCAGATAGGAATCATAATTACTCTTAACATCTCGAGGCATACAAATATCAAAAAAGAAATTAAATAACATCCGTGCAGATATAATAGTTTTATACTCAATCTCTGATCTTGTCAGAAGATAAATAATTGTCCTTTGGAAATCTTTGCGTAACATGTATTCATAATTTATATGTAATAACTTATTTAAGCCATTTTCCAAATCCTCTAAGTATGCGCTATAGAAGGGATTCTCTGGTGATTTACTATATATTTTATTGATAACTTCTTCATAAAACACACTTTCAACTTTTCCATTAACTAATTGAAAATTTGTTTGTTCAGTAAATGAAATAATTTTAAATCTTGAATTCACTTCTCCAGAAATAGTCCTACTTGATAAAATTTGGGATTTCTCTAGAAATTCGACAATAATACTGAAACCTCCATCTTTTTTCAGTTCCTCAATTAAATTTGTCAGTATTCCTAGATTAATTGCTACCACAAGCCTATCTTCATTATTATTGTCTATATCTCCATCTGAAAAAGGCCTTAAAATGCGTTTCATAGTTTCTAGTGCTGTACTCACAGGTGAATCAGTTTCAGTTGCATCATTATGAATTTTAATCTTATAATCAGCAAAAGTTGTCGGGTACTTCTTCATCATATAAGAAAGAATATGACTCTTTCCATCACCAACATTCCCTACAACAAAGAGTATACTTTTGTTATGCTTTTGAAGATGGTTTTCTAATGCATCTTCAAATTCACTCTCAATCTCTCTCTTAATATGCATGTATTCTTTAAAATCATCAAATTCGTTCTCATTCACAATTGCATCTTTCGACTGCATGGATAGCTTTCTAAATAAGGTTTCTAGCTTACTCGTTTTAGATTGCTTATCCTTATCCACGAATTTAAAATAGTCATAGAGTTCTTTCAACTCATCTAATTCTTGATTAGTTACTGTATACCCCTCTTCCGAGATACTTATTAGAGTTCTTGAAACATTCACTATTTTATTTCCCTCATCAAATGATATTGATTTCAGATTATTCGACAAGGTAAGACCTAGACTGGTCAGTGCATCTCTTGAGAACTCACCTTTTTGGACATTATATTTTTTTGATATCAATTCATATAAATTTCGCGCCATCGCACTAAAGTGCGTATTATTCTTAACTCCCATATCTTATCTCCCATTCATGTTTTGTTTCAATTATAGTCTTTGGTTAAAAAAATACTTTGTTTCCAACTTGTTAGCATTAATCATGTATTATAGAAAACTAATGTTAAAAAATTACGAACAGTCATAAACCTCCACTAATATTATTTTCTATTTCGATTGAAGTACAGCTTTTAAAACCTGAATTTATCTATGAATCTAATTAAACGTTTCCAAGAATATCTTATTATTAGTTTATCAAATAAGTCACGAAAAATCTGCTATATTTCATAAATCTAAAGCGACATATTAGTCTAACTCACATGATTATATTTTCTAGCAAAAAATGATGAGTTTTTATACAACCGCAAATTTCAAGTGCAAGTTAGCCACTTATTGAAATTTCCTCATTATTTAATTTTTCGTCGTACAAGTACAAGCTTGACAATGAGCTAGGGCATGGTAACTGCACCTAGCAGTGTTGGGCAAAAGTTCTGAGTGTAGACCGAAGAATCGCCCAACCATATTCATGCCCTAGGAGACTCATTGTCAAGCTTGTACGGCGCTCAGACATCTAAAGTCAATTTAGACATTTCTTCCAAGAAACGTTCTCGCGGTGTCGCATAACCAAGGATTTTCCTTGGAAGATTATTCATCCAGTCCTGGACCTTACGCACAGTTGATAAAGGCACATCACTCATGCGCGTACCTTTTGGTATGAAACGTCGGATAATGCCATTATGATTTTCATTTGTCCCTCGTTCCCAAGAAGAATACGGATGCGTAAAATAGACGTCTGTAACGCCTTTGAGTAACTCAGAAAGCCCAGAGAATTCCGTTCCATTATCAGAAGTAATCGTCTTGAATAATAAATGGAAATGTTTCCCAGCAGCTTCTCTCAACGTATTGAGCGCCTGATTGACAGGGTTCGCAGCTTTTCCATCAATCTTAATGATGACTTCGTAGCGTGTTTTTCTTTCTGTTAAGGTTAACAAGGCTTGGTCAGTTTTCGTTCTCAATCCATTGACTGTATCAATTTCCCAATCACCAAATCGTTCGCGACGCTCAACAATATCTGGACGCTTTTCAATTAACTCACCTAGAATCGTTCTGTTCTTACGATTTCGAGCAGGTTTGGTATTCCGACGTGTTTTAAGGCATAAGTCAATATTTCGAGTGGTCATCAAGCCGAAATCAATGTAGTTATACATGGTGGTCGTGCAGGGGATTTTCTCGTTCGGGAATAAGTTCCCTCTCTTAGCTTCGGCAACTACGACATCAGGCGACCAACTATTTTTCTTCATCTGATGATCTGCGTAAGCCATGAAATTCGGCGCTTGAAGCCACTTCGCAGGTTTACGAGAATTCTTTCTTGCCTGTTCATAAGCTTCTTGTCCCGTGCTAGCAAAGTATTGAACGGAGGCATACTCATATATTTTTCCATTCTGCTTTTGCCGGCGAATTTGACGAGCCAGTCCATCTTTGATCTCTGTATGGATCGTTTGAGGCGCTCGACCAAGCTGTTTGGCAATTTCTCGATTGGACAACGGCTTGTCTAATTGTTTCCAAGCTTCAATTTTTACTCGTTCTTCGTAACTTAGGTGTTTTCCTTTGCGTGATTCTGTGGTATTCTCAGTTTGCGTCATCGTAAATTCATCCTTTATTGATTGTGTAGGAACTTCAATAATACATGAAATTTTACGATGACGTTTTTTTATTTTCCTAGGTGGCTAAGTTCATTATAAAATCCGCCGTTTTTATACAACATTCTTTTACTACACCATCCTATAAACCTACTTATACATATCTACCTTCGATAATTATTTTCCCACTTTCACTCCCCAACTCACCCCTCCTCCACAAAATGCTCTGGATACCGTTCCCAATATCCCATATACACTCGGGTTTGTTCTTGATCAAAGTTCATCTGGTACATTCGGAAGGTGACCATGATGTTTTTGGGTTGCCACAACTCTTTGTACGAATATTTATAGTCTAAGCCGATTTTTTGCATGACTTTTCCGCTTCCTACATTATTGATATCGTGTGTTGCTGTGATGAATGGTACATCTGTGGATTTTAAGAATTCGAGTACGGCTGCACTGGCTTCTGTCACTAATCCTTGTCCCAAAAATTCTTTCCTAAGTCCGTAGCCAAAATCATGACCTTCTTCTCGACTGACGCCGACATAACCAATCGGGGTATTGTCTTCTTTCAGACAGATGGCTAGATGATAGCCTAAGTCTTTTTCGTAGTTTGGTCGGATACGTTTCTGATAGAATGCTTTCGCCTGTTCCTTGGTTTCTACGGGATGCCATGGCAAATACTGGTTAACCTTTTTGTCAGATAGAAGAACGAACAGGGCGGTTATGTCTTCCTGACTATCTGAAAAGTTGCGAAGGATTAATCGTTTTGTTTCAATGATCATTGCGTTCTCCTTTATTGTTCAAGTGAGTCAATCGGCCTTTTCTTTTCCATTCGATAATTGACTAAGTTTTCTGCGTTGCGTTGATTGTTTTGTTTTCTAATAACCTTTAGGCCCATCTTTTTGAAGAACGGGACTGCTGTGATTGAGGAATCTGTATAGATAAAAGGCGCCTTTTTTGAGTGTGCATAACTTTCAAGTGCTTCATAAATCTTACGCCCAAGACCTTGATGGATCTTAGTATGAGAGATATAGAAGAGGTCCAGATACCCTTCAGGCGTTATATTACCAAAGCCTGCGAGTGTTTGTTCTTCAATCGCTAATAAACAATACGTATTGGACAGCTTCTCATGCCACCGAATAATATCTGGTTTCTCTTGTTTCCACTCATTCAGTTCGGCTTGACTATAGTCTTTACAGTTGACCTTTTGAATCGTGTGATTAAACAGTTCTATAATCGCGGGTAAATACTGCTTCTCATATCTAATCAACTGAATCTCCATGTGCTTTCCCTCCTTGTACAACTGACTCCAAATCAAGGTAAACGAATCTAAGTAACTAATACTAATTGTTGTCCAAACAATCTGAGTCATTGGCCATTTTTGTTATAGATAGTATACCATCTTTCTACATTTATTATAGCCAGCCTACAGACGATTTGTCCCCTGTGAGAAAGATCACCGGGATAGCCACATAACCGGTTTGTCTAAGGTAAGTGCCTAATAAAATAGTACCTACACGCCAAATAGCCCAAGCCTTATACTAAGCTTAGGTTATTTGGTCTGTTTATAAGTAGTTCTACATAATGCTTGAACATCTGGTTTCCAGGGAAGTAAGGCGTCCAACCCTTCATCTGATTGAGTTTCCATATTTGGTACTCGATCAAATAGGAATTCTATATATCGAATCGGGTCGAGACCATTGGCTACTGCCGTTCGATAGATACTCAAAATGACGCCTGATGTTCGTGCGCCTTCCAAGCTACAGGAATGCATGTAATTTTTTCGCCCAATCACCAGCTCTTTTATATGACGCTCGGCCAAATTATTACTTAATTCCAATCGTCCATCCTCAAAGATTCGCTCAAATCCGCTTCGTATCTTCCGTACATACTCAACGGCATTCTCTAGCTTCGATTTTGGGACCGCAACGAACGTATCTAGCCATTCATAAAAGTTGTTCACCAATGGCTTCAGATAAGCTTGACGCTTATCAAAACGTTCCTCAATGGTGACTTCCTTCCATTTGCGTTCTAGCTCGAACCAGATGTCAAGCATCTTCACGGCGACAACTGCTGGCGTTTGTTCGGCCTTACCATTTTTTGGAATGGCTTCAAAAAACTTTCGACGTGCGTGCGCAAGGCAATAGACGAGCTTCACATCCGTTACATAATTATACCCTGCATAGCCATCACAATGAAGATACCCCTTAAAGTCAGACAAAAACTCTTTCGGTACTGTCCCAGATTTAGACTCTGCATGATGGTAATAGGCAATAGGCTGTGCACTATGTTTCCCGGTTGAGAAGAGCCAGTAATAGGTTTTTGCTTTTTTACTCTGAATCACTTGATAGCTCGTCTCGTCTGCATGAAGAATCTCTTCTTGATTCAAATAATGTTTGAATCGTTCGGCAACCGGATCTAACGCATGATGACAAGCTTTGATATGCCAGTTTGTCATATTATCGCGTGAGATATCGAGTCCGAGTGTTTCTCGCCAATAAATTTCTTGGCGATTCGCTGGACTTTTTTGACCGAATTTTAGACGGATTGTTTCCGCAATAATACTGTTTGAGCCTAAACTATTTGGGACGACTGGTTTAGGAACAGGTGCCTTCTTATAGGAAGAAACATCTGCCTTTTCACATGCCTTACAACAATAAGTGTGTTGAATGTGAGCCAATCGATCCAACATTGCTTGATGGAATCGGACCTCTTCACGTAATTTTGTTGTACCGATATCAATCATTTGAGTACCACAATGTTCACAAGAACGTTCTTCTTGTGGAAGTTCATGGTGTATTTCAGTTAAAGGAAGGTGCGCGATTTTCTCAGCTTTTTGGCCACTCTTCCTTTTAGACTTTTTTTCAGGGGCCGGTTTTTCTTCTTTGGGTACGGTAAATATAGAGGCCTCTTCGAGTTCCTCTGTGAATAAATTTAATTGACCACTAACATCTGAGGAAATAGTTTCCTTTGAGCGCCCGAATTGGCGATTCATAAAGTAGTTGAGTTTTTCATTCAGTAGTTGAATTTCGGTGGTTAATGCTTGGTTGGTTTTCTTTAGAGAATCAATCGTTTCAGTCTGATTTTTTAAAAGTTCAAGTAAGACATTTACATCAATCTCAACGTTATTTGTTGAACTTACATCTGTCGATATATCCAAAAAAATCCACCACCATTCTATCTATTTTTCTTCCCTTTATTATACCATTTTTCAGAACAAAAAAACAGATAAAAACCGCATTAAATCAATGTTTATTACGGTTTTTATCTATTAGAATTGGCCTCTTTTCCCTGGCTTTATCGCCCTGGGTTGATCGATGTCCAACCCTTCAAATAACCAACGAATTTGTTGACTAGTTAGTTGTCGAACCTCTTCTTTTTTTCTAGGCCACTTGAGTCGGCCATCTTGAATCCTTTTATAACATAAGAGGAAGCCGTCACCATCCCAATACAAAATTTTGAAACGATCACATCGATTACCGCAAAAAAGGAAGAGGGCATCTGAATAAACATCTAGCTCGTACTCTTGTTGGATGAGACTCGCCAATCCGTCAATTCCACGACGAAGGTCTGTTTTCCCAGTGACGATATACAAGTTCTTTACTTTAGTGAAATCAAGAAGCACGTCATCTCAACTCCCTAAGCACTGCGGCAAGAATATAACTACTGATACCATTATAAAGATGTATTTCAGAGCCATCTTTTCTTTTTATTCGTGCAGCTAGCTTCGCACTCGCTACTTTCTGATTTTGTTTCTGGTCTGGCTGCGTATGAAGCTGAATGGGTACAATTTCGTTTGTCTTGGTCAAACAAACACCTCCAATTTACTTGTTAAGCCAAGTATACCCGGAGGTGTCGCTTGATTATAGGTACCTAGTTATTAGGCACTTACTGTCTAAGCATCTCAAGAGAGAGAAAAAGACACCCCGAAGGCTGTCTTTTTCTACTTATACATTGCACTCACTACGGCGCTTCGACGATCGTCCAGTTGACAGTCGTCGTGTAGTTTCCTGCGTACTCGCTACTTTTAACTGGCAACTGGAAACCGGTTGTCTCTGTCCACCCTAAATCATATTTCGATTTGTCTGTCGTGTCTTGGTGCATGTCGATGGGGATAGGAACCCCGATTTCTAGTGGGGTGACTTCTCCGTTTGACTGCTTATATTGAATCGTTGAAGAAAGGCTATGTTGCGTAGTCTCATCTGCCAACGCTGCTTCTTGTGTGGCCTCTAGTCGCCAGGTGGGCAGATCATTAGCTGGTTTTGTGGTATCGCTAATGGCAACTACCCAATCGTTGTTATGCTGGCTTATAACTTCATTAAGAGAAAGGGCAGTCGGTTGGAAACTCGCGGTCTCAGCAACCTTTTCAAACTGAATAGTTCCCTCCGTAATCGTGAATTTCAGCATAATCACTTGAGAGACCGCCCCTTCTTCGTCAATCGCCTCAAGCATAATATGGTTATTGCCCTCACCATTTAGCTTCTCCACAGGCACGGCCATCGTCAAATGAAACGGCGTATCCTGTCCTTTATGTTCATTCGGATAAGTGTCGCTCGTAAATGTCGTGTTGTCTTTATACGTCCCTTGAAGTTTGACCGTGGAACTATCTTGATCTGACCAGAGACCTTCAATAGTGAAATCATAGGTTCCTGACTCTTGACGAATGAGTTCATAGTTTGTTTTATCAACGTGTAACACTGGCGCGTGATTAGGCTTTTTTCCTATATTCACGGTAAATTCGACAGCTTCTGAAGTTCCTTTATCATTATCTACCACGATAAATTTTAACACGTTGGAATCCAGTTTTAACTTCCCAGCCTCTGTTTCAATATCCAGACTAAATGTAGTATCTGTTCCTTTATTCTTATTAGAGTAGGTATTATTAGACAGATGGATGGCCGAATTATCTGGATACTTGCCTTCAATAGTTACACTGTCGCTATCCTTGTCATTCCAGACACCTTTTATAGTAAACTTATAGATTCCAGAAGCCGATTCATACAAACCCACTTGACTATAATCTAAGGTCAGTTTTGGCGGATCGTTCTGTTTTTCAACAATCGTAAGGGTATAAACCACCATCTCAGAGTTTGCCCCCTCATTATCCTTCAGCCAAAAAGTGAGTTGATTGGCTCCTGTTTTAAGTTTTCCGGCTGTTGTTTTAAAGCTTGCTGAAAACGTCGTGTCCTGCCCTTTATTTTCATTGGTAAAGGTATTATCCGTTAAGGCAATGGCCGTGTTATCTGAATAATTTCCCGAAAGAATCACCTGATCACTATCGGCATCCTTAAAAAGCCCTTTTAGAGTCACGTTATACACGCCCGTCTCATTCTGTTCCATAGTCACATCAGTTGGACTCAACGATAGAGTCGGCGGACTGTTCTTCACGAGCGTCACATGATCAAGTACGCTATCTTCTTCAGTAATTCCATCAATGGTCATAAAAAACGTCACTGTATGCTCACCATCTTGTGTGATGGGTTGATCTGATTTTGACAAATCAAAGGAGGTGTTGAAGGTTTTTTCCGCCTGATTCAAATCAGCGGAGGGAACGTTTTGGAGCTCTCCATTGTCAACTTGATAGGCCAAAGAGGCTGTCTTATTTCCCGGATAGTTCGCCCAGTTGCCTGTTTCAGAATGAATCAATGTTTGACTATCCTTGGGGTCAACAACCATCGAAAGCTCCTCATCATCAAGCTGTAAATTCCAATCAGTGATTTTGTTTCCTGGCAAAGTGATACTTAAATCTCCTGTAAAATCACCTGTCCCCGCACTGTCATAAAATCCACTCGCCAATGTAAATGAATCCTTTCCAATCGCTGCTTCCGTAATCTCACTCTCGTAACTTACAGTGATCTTATCTCCTGTTAGAATGAGGTTTTCAAAAATTGATTGTCCTGCACCCCCACCCATCTCAGGAGTTTGCGTCGCAGTCCCCGTGATTGTGTCCAAATCCAGCCCTCTAGAAGCCGCATAGAACATCAACACCGTTTGGAGATCTGAACCTGACAAAGGTGCCAACGTTGTATTTTCACCATACGCACTCGAAAAATTAATTTCGGCCCCTTGAGTCATTGTAAAGCCTTGTTCTTCATTAGGATAAGGAACAATCATCATACTACTTTCATGACCGTTCAACTCGCCCATATCTAACTTTTCAAGTGTCACATCGACATGGACCTTATCACCAACAGAGGTAGAGGTACTACTGCCTGTTTTGGCGACAGATAATGTCAGCTTGGCACGATTGCCAAACATCTGGATAGATTTTGAGTCACTGAAGCCTTCTGCTAACGGTGTGCCTAATTGATTAGCCAGCTGACTCTGATTTGTTTGATTAGAAAGTGGTGAAGCTACTTGGAAATTACCAGACCCCATCTGCCTACTCGCCTGTCTGCAAGATACAGATAGACCGACTGCTTGGCTGGGGAAAATAATTGCCCACACCAGTAGACAGACCATTCCTTTTACTAAGCGTCTCATTTGAATCATCCCCTTATAACGCGAACTATTCTTCTCCTTTATTGCTCAGAGTGAGCATTATCTTTTTTACTCTGGCGTAATTTGATGATTAAGGAAATAATAATTATTAATAGCAAGATAAGGAGTCCAATCCCCAGATAAATCCATAAAGAATTATCTTTTTTGACTTCTACTGCTTCCGCGTTCAATTTTTTGGCTTTTTCAGCTTGAATCGTAAAATCCTTCGTCAGTTCCCATGTATATTTTTTATCCTCGGCGGATGCTTTGACATGAACTGTATAGGTCCCTGATTGAATGGCTTCCTTGTTCATTGAGATAGGCAGATTCACTAGTGTTGCAAAGACTCCTCAACCTATCTAAAACTTGATATAAAGCTATCCAGACAAAAAAAAATCCTTTATACTACTCTTGGATGACTTATCCAAGACCAATAAAAAGGACCACAACATGGATAAGTATAACTCAAAAACTTCATTTCAGAAATGGTTTTCTTCAATAAATTTGAATAATTTATCGGAAGAAGCCAAAAATTGGATGCAACAATTTAATTCTTACAGTAAAAAACTGGACTTCACGACCACAATTAAAGTTCTGTTACATGCCGTTTATGAAGAGCTTCCAAGCTTTCGCGAAATGGACAGATCCTTTATGGATCGAAGTCTTCGCCAAGAAATAGGCATAGATTCGCTGTGCTACAGTTCACTTTCTCGTAAAATTCCTGAAATCAGTCAAGAAGTTCTAATGGAGATCTTTGCGCAGTTGGCTCAGAAAGTGGCAAAAGAACGACCAAGTTCAAAAACAACTAGCCTTCAACTTGTTGATTCAACCACGATCCCGTTGAATAAGACGCGGTTTCCATGGGCAAATTTTCGGAAAACTAAAGCAGGTATCAAGCTTCATTTGAACCTCTGTTATCTGGACAAAACCAATCAATACCCAGAACATTTTACGATTACTAATGCCGAAGAACATGACCGGAATCATTTCGAATGTTTAGTGGACAAAACAGAAGCGACCTATGTTGTGGATCGCGGCTATTTTGATTACAAACTGCTGGATCGCCTGCACAATGACGGTTATTTCTTTGTGACACGAACAAAATCCAATACGACGATTACAGTCTTAGAACAAATTGAACTCGTGAATCCAAAAACAACAGACGGTCAACTTATCAGTGATCAACACGTCATTTTAGGCGGCGGAAACAATCACGTCACCGAACGATTTCGTCTTGTGACCGTTTTGACGAAAGGTCAACGTCTCTTGCGAATCGTTACCAATCGTTTTGATATTTCGCCAAATGAAGTCGCCGACATGTATCAAGCACGTTGGCAAATTGAGCTGTTTTTCAAACATTTAAAACAGAATCTGGCAATCAAGCAACTTTACTCACGAAGCGAACAAGGTGCAATTAATCAAGTGATTCTCACCCTTATCGCGACGCTGTTAACCTATTTGGTAAAGATCGAATTGAATTCGGTAGCGACACTTTTCCAGTTAAAGCGCTCATTTCATTATCTACGTTTTGAGCCTGCAGAAATCTGGTTAGAGCGCCACAGACCCGGGTGATTTTGACTAAATACGTTGTCGACGCTTTTAGGATTCAGTTAAATACGACCAAAATTTTCTGGAAAAAAGTCATCCCTTGCGTAAGCATTCGACTTTTTTTTAAATTTTAGCGAAAGATAGTTTTCAGATTATTCTGACTATATTTGCGCAACACTAGTGAGGCAGATTAAAATTAGAATTAGGAGCCATCGCCATATTACTCTTATCTACTTGATACAAAACGTCCTGTTGGCCCTTTTTGGTAATCGTCGCTTGAAGGGCTAACTTATGAATAATTGTGGCTGTCGGGTTTTGTAAATTGGCAAGAACGGATGTATAGGAATTATCCAATCCCGCAGTAGCATCGAGTAATTGCAGATCAGGTTTAACTTGGGTTTCTTCGTTTTGAAGAGACAACCCGACAACAAAAGCATAACGATTTTTAATCATCACATTTTCATCGGTCGTTTTCTCTTCTTTGACTTTTTTCTGAACATAAAATCCGCCTAGAATAATTCCTTCAAATTTTTTTGCAGGCATAGTGATGTCAAAAGGCACATCCATTTCCTTTCCAGGCGCAAGTGTAATTTCTTTTTCTATTGGCGAAACAATATCTGCTAGTTTGTTTTGTAGGGAGTCATCAAGTTGCGTTTGACTGCCGCTATAATCAATCACACCATTTTTATTGGTTCCCGCTTGATTTAGGAGAATATGATACGTTCCCTTCTCCTTCCCTGAATTCTTGATATGAATAAAAATAGTCTCTTTACTTGCTGGACTTAATTGAAGGTCAAAATAGGAAACATCAGGGTTGACTTGTGAATCAGGAATCTTCGCCGTGACAGTGTAGGCCATATCGTCTGTTTCTGCTGCTTGTGTTGTCGTTGTCCAGCCTACCAGCCCAAATAAAACGAGCAAGATAGTGATAATGCCTGTGATAGAGACAAAGATAGTACTTGTGATTAATCTGTTGAAACGCATATAGAATACTCCTCCAAATTTAGGTCCAGTTCGTTGAAACGATTATAGTGGGGTACTTGATAAAGTCCAAGTAATCTCGGCTTGATAAGATTGCGAAGTCGCTTGTCCTCCTGGAACCGTCAACGTAACATATTGGTTCTCCGTTTTCCCATCTTCTGCTCCACCGAAAAAGACATCTAGCCAAGTCCCCTGTCCTGTATTCGCTTCAGCTTTTAATAAAACAACGGATGACCCATCAGCGTCTAATGAAATATTATTGCCGACTGGTGCGCCATTGGTATTTCCAGAGGGCGTTTTTATCGTACCATTTTGCCAATTCATAGTCGTTCCCTTTACTGTTGCTTGATTTTCTCCTGTAAACGGCTGAGTCATCGCCACAGTAACCGTCCAACCATCTGCATTTTCTCTGGTGTCACTGACCTGAACGTAGGGATCTTTGTTAATTGACTTAAAGGTGGTCTCAGAACCATTCACTTGATGTCTGCCAAACGTAATATTAGAAAGGTGGTCTATGGATAATGGGCCATTGTTTCCAGTCCCAGGATTATTAGGATCTGCTGGGTCTGTTGGATGCTCAGGATCCGCTGGTTGGTTTGGGTCATTCGGATCTAAAGGTTGCGTTGGGTCTGTATTCGGCGTAAATACCACCGTTCCCGTTGTGACACTAACTTCAGGTGACTGGGATGCATCGGCAAACACTTCTATTGAAGAAGCGTTTAAAGATATTCCTAGGAATAGACAAGCGCTCACCCCTACTAGGCGTTTATTTTTCATCCTTATTTTCTCCTAACATCTGATTATTTTCCCTATCTCCTAACTAGCCTGTCGTACATAAAGAGGGATTCTATAGTGTCCCACTAGGCGCATCTTGAAGTGTCCATGTAATCGTTGCTGAGTACGCTCCTGGAGTCGCACCGGCTGGAATATAGAGAGTTGTTGGCGTATCATACATTTTATCCATCCATGAACCGACCCCTGCATTAGCGTTAGCTCCAAATAGGGTGCCGTCTTCACTGTTTAAGACGACCTGTGCCGTTGTTGGTTTAGCTGAGGTATTTGTATCATCTACGGCTTCTGCAGTCCCCATTGGCAAAGTTAACTGCGCACCAGAAAGAACTTTTGGATTGGTTTCATCAGCGGTCTTAAACTCCGTAATTTTCGTTAGTAATTGCCAGCCACTTGATTGTTCACGTAAGTCAGTGACTTGAACGTAGGGTTTTTCTTGTGTGGCATTTAGCGTCATTTTCTTGCCATCAATTGCCTGTTGACCAAAATCATAAGAAACGGTATGGTCAAGTGTAAAGTCACCTTTTTGACCAGTATCTCCACCATCTCCATCGCCAGCACCTGGGTGATCTGTATCTGGATTAACAATCAATCCAACTGTTCCTTGGGTCGTTTCAGGTGTTGGTACGGTCGTTTCTGCCTGCACGATAGCAGTCGGTAGTAATACGCCTACTGTAAGTAATGTTGCGCCAAGTAATGTTTTTGTTTTCATAATATACACTCTCCATTTAATTTTATTGTGGGACATCTACTAGCTCCCATGTAAAGGTTGCTGAATAATTTCCTGGTCGATTGCCTGAAGGAATAACTAATTGAAGACTCTCCTTCGATGAAAAATCTGCTTGCCATCCTCCAAGTCCAGCCATTTTATCTGCTAAAAAAATCGTTTGAGAAGACTCATTTAACTGAATTCTGGTCGTTTTCGGTGGCGCACTTTGATTCTCTGGATCTGTTGCCTTGACCGCTGTTGCTTCTAGGGTCATCGCGACACCTGTCAACGAATTGTGAGAAGCACTTTCAAAGGCACTAATTTTTGTTTGAACTTGCCAACCACTTCCTAGACCTCGCGTATCGATAACTTGTAAATCTGAATCACCCTTGGCTTTTAGAACTAAGGGAGAATCTGTTATCTCAAACTTGCCAAAATGAAAAGCAGGTGGAGAGGCCATCGTCAATTTATCAGCCGACGAGTTGCCAATGATACTGATTTGTGGCTGAGTGATCTCTTGGGCTGCTAAAGAAGGCTGACTCATAAGGAGAACGAACAATAAGAGAGCGCCTCCAAAACAAATTTTTTTCACTCAATCGCCTCTTTTCTCTTTCCAATCAACCAGTAGCCACCTTTTAAAAGTAACAAACTACCGTAAATAATCGGATAATAGGATGGCCTTTCTCCGGTTTTAGGCAACCTTTTAGGCGACTGCCTATCCTTTGTTTTTGGCGGATTCGTCACTGGTTTCGAACCATCCGGAATCTGGTGGTCAGGAGACGGCGGTAAACTTCCGTAAAAAGTAATACTCGCACGACTCTCCCCATAATTTCCCTCCTCTGCATAAATTGGACTTCCTCGAACAAGAAAAAGAGAAATCAACAGCAGCAAAAAAATCCTGCGATAATTTTTCTTCATAAAAAAGCGCTCTCCTTTCCAAACTCATCAAATACATCCTCCCACCAAATGAAAACACCTCTAGGGTTGAGCATACTCATGTAGAGGATACACGCTAAATTGCTGATTGAACATGCTAAATATTACCTAACAGAAACACGTTTTCGGATAATTAAAGAACTAAAGTAATTTATTATATTTCTATTCAACTGCCTGTCAAAAAATATTTGATTGTTATAATCATAAAAAAATACTAATTATTATGTAGTCTCTCAACTATTCAAAAAAACTTCAATAAATTTGAAGTTACAGGAGGTCCTCTCATTATGTTTGGCTTAGAAAAGGAAACCGTTTTAAAAAGAAATATTGTCGATATTCTCGATCAAGAATCTCAATTTTTGACTGCAAGTGAACTAAAACTGAAGCTGGGGCATGTCAGCATCAGTAAACTATTAAAATGTTGCAAAGAAATCCAATCAATTTTTAATGAAATTTACTCAGACGAATCTCATAAAATCCGTTTACTCATTAATCAACATGACGGAATCCGTCTAGAAAGAGGGGTCATTGACCTTCATCGTTTCTACACCTATCTCTACACAAAGGACATTAGTTATCAAATTATTCGAGCACTTATTTTGGAAGGAACTGTTTCCGTTCCTAAACTCCAAGATGAACTAGGCGTAAGTGATTCTAACCTTCGCAAAAAAATCCGACCGATTAATGCATTTTTAGAAGTATTTGGCATCTATATATCTGGAACCAAGTTTCTGGTTTTAAGGGGGGACCATAAAAAAATACGCGTCTTCCTTTTCCTCTTTCTGTGGAGTATCCATCGTCAAATTTCATCAATAGACTGGATTCACTCCCCTGAGCGTTATGTCAAATTAACCACGCAGATTTTCGATATCCTCGGTCAACCGCAACACAGCATTCATACAAATCAGGTCGCTATCTGGGTCTATATTTTTGAATTAAGTGCTTATAGACAGCGTAAAATCTCCTTTACACAACAAGAAGCAACCATAATTGCTTATCACAAAATCCCTAAAAAACCAGCTTTTTTGGATTATTGGACAGAAGAAGGTTGGGAATTTTTTATGATGTTCGTCTATCATGCTGGTATTTTCGACTTGCCACTCTCTTTAGTCCCCTCCAATCGTGAAATCTATCAAAAGTTTCCCTTCATCGCTGATTGGATTGACTTATTCGAGACTAGCCTTATTTCTTTATCCGACGATCAGCGGCTCTTTGCCGAAAGAAAATTATTTCAACAATTTATACTCGCACTCTTTTGCAATTTTGAACCCATCACAGATTCAGAGGCTCTTCAAGCGTATTCTCATTATTACCTTGGGATGCTTCGGCAAACTTCAGTAGGCCATTTAAAAGAATTCAAACATTTTTGGGAACGCTTCAAAAATGGAAGACAAGAGGAAATCTTGCCTTTAAAAGGATTCAACTTCCTTTTGTTTCAAGTACTATTACCCTTGGATTATTTTTTTAAAGAAATAAAGGTTTATCTTTTATCCGATTTGAATGATATTTTTATCGCTCATATGAAACAATATATCCTCTTTACATTGAGCAATAAGTTCAAACTCCATTTCGTTTCTGAACTCGAAAAAGCCGATTTGATTATAAGTACCGTGCCAGCCTGCGACCTATCACTCCCCCAAAACCTGCCAATCGTATTTGTCCGTTCAAGACTATTTCCTGTCGACATGGCACAGATTGAGCAAATGTTAGAAACACTCAGTCAGACAAAAGGACTACCTGAGTTTGAGTAACAAAAACGACTTTTCGGTGAAGCAGGGGCGGGCTCATTAGCGCTTATAACTAGACTTATTCAAGAGTATGGTGTGTTCGGATACTAAGAGGGTGGGGCATGACTTTATGGTTGTCGCACCTTTTCAGCATCAAAAGCAATAAAAAAGTTCGCATACGATAGCCTTCTTGAGGTCCATCCTATACGAACTTTTTCTATTTTATCTGCGTAGCCCTTTCAAGAGCGTGTTTTATAATGGACGTCCTGCATACTTAAACTATAATTCGTCCCACTCGATACAGTACGGTTTTTCTTGATTATAGTAGAACTGTAGAGCACATTCTAAGGCCTTTGTTGACGATATAATCTGATAAGCAGCAATCGCATATTGCCCATCCTCAAAATCAACTATGCCGCTTTTTGACGGATCTCCCAAGGATACATACATTTCCGTATTCCCTTCAGAAAAATAATTGACCACTGCTGTTTCCCCTTTTACAAGAATGGAAAGACATGGGTAGTTCTCGATTCCGTCACTGCAGTTACACCAAATCTCATTGCCAGAAGGACGTTCTAGGCACTTTGTAATTTGTGTCTGATACTCTGAAAAAGTAGTGCACTCTGCTGTGTCAAAATTGCTACTAACAATCATATTTACTCGCTCCCCAACATCATAAATTTCTCTGATAGGCTTAACCTAATGACCAAATTTATTATACAGTACAGTTATCTCAAACACAAAATAGCCCAACTGCAGGATAACTTATAAGCCTTTCTATTATAAGATACTACCATCTGAAAACTTCTAAAATAGTTACACTCCTTCCTTTCATAAAAGCAATAAAAAAGTTCGTATACGATAGCCTTCTTAAGGTCCATCCTACACGAACTTTTTCTATTTTATTTGCGTAGCCCCTTCAAGAGCCACTCCGTTTTATAATGAAAGTCTTGTACTAACTCTTCGGCCGTCCAGTCATTAGCAATCAAATCCTTAACCGAATCCATCACTAACGCCATAACAAAGTATAAAAAACTAACCGCTTCTTTTGTATCATTTATTTGGAATTGATTATTACCTAATAAGTCAGTCCATTGAGTAATCATTGGTGAATCACTGGAAATCTTGGCACGCTTGACACCAGATAATTCGTTACTTTGCGTTAATAATTTTAAAATTTTCCACTCTTCACTTGCATGATCTAGTCGACCACACCAATCAAGGTATTCTTCAATCCCAGAAAAGAAATCGCTCTTGTTTTTATTAATCGACTCTAAAATATCTCCATGAAGGATGCCTGAATATTTTTTTACGACATAAGTATATGCATCCTCTAAATCATCAAAATACTTATAAAACGCGCCTCGAGACATGCCCGTCGCCTCGACAATCTCAGAAACCTTCACTTGGCTGATGGGCGTTTGATAAAATATATTTAACAGAACCGCTTCTATTTTCTCTTTTTTAGGTGACTTTAGCTGTAGAAATGTTTGACTTGGCATGGCGACTCCTCCTTAATCCAACCTCTTCTACTCCTATTATAACTAGGTTTCCGACTATTTTCTTGCTTTTTTTGATTATTCGGCAAAAATATTCCGTTTTTATTCGTTTTGCAGTTGCTTAAGGAGACCTTCCACAGACCAAACTCAATCCATTGGCTAAGAAACTATCCTGAGATTTTTTCTTCTCTTAATTGACCATCTTCCATGCGATACACCCGATCACTCCATTCAATCATTCGTGAATCGTGTGTCACCATGACCGTCGCTTTGTTCTTTTCGTGCGCTTCTTTCACTAGTAGCTTGACCACCTCATAGGCATGCTCAGTGTCTAAGCTGGCAGTTGGTTCATCTGCTAAAATTAAGCTCGGGCGATTAAACAGTGCACGACCAATTGCCACTCGTTGCCTTTCACCACCAGATAAATCTTTTGGATACTTATCTTTCAACGCTAAAATATCTAGTGATTCAAGTAACTCTTCCATGTAAGACGTTTCTTTTTTTCGTCCCGTTACCTTATCCACCAAATAAAACTGTTCCTCGACCTTTAAAAAGGGGATTAGATTCGAGCTTTGTAAAATAAAGCCGATTTCTTTAAATCGTAATTTGGCTCGTTTTTTCTCAGAAAGGTTCGTAAAATTCGTCTGATTAATCAGAATTTCTCCAGAAGTTGGAGTTTGTAAGCCACCCGCAATCGTCAAAAATGTACTTTTCCCTGAGCCAGACGGGCCAATAATGCTGACAAATTCACCTTCTTTGACCACAAAATCCAGATTCTTTAGCGCCGTTATTTCTGTATGGCCCTTGCCAAATTTTTTTACAATCTGATTCATTACTAAAATATCATTCATCCTCTTATCCTCCTATAGCCGAAATAGGATCGACTTTTGAAACCGTTCGAATGGAAAATAACCCGCCGAACACCGCAACAACTAATAAGATGCCACTATAAGCTAACCACTGGCTCCACTCTATCGAAAACGGCATAGCCTCAGGTAACACAAAACTAGTTGCGTAAGCTGCCACAAATGCCAGAACGACACCGCAAATACCCACAATAAACGCCTGTCCGATAATCGAATTCGCAATAAACCCATTGCCAATTCCTTGCGCCTTCATCACGCCAAAGATTGCCGTCTTTTGAAGAGTCATCACGTACATAAAGATTCCGACAATCGCGGCCACAATCACAAACAAGAAATAAATCATCGCATTCAGGGTCAGATTTTGAGCAGAGTAACCAGGAATACTTTCGATAAAGGCTTCTGTCGTCATCTTATCTAGCTTAGTCCCCGATTGGTTATCTAGTTGAACGTCCTTATCCTTAGTCACAATAATATTCATTGGCTGCTCCTCTTCTGAAGCAAAAGGTTGCCCTTCATATTTTAAGGCAGTCCATGTCTCAAGTGAGGTGTAGACAACCGGTGTCACCGTATAGTACGTCTTTGGAAAAATCCCGACGACTTTGACTTTCTCTTCTGACTTACCAATTTTCACAGAATCCCCAATTTTGTACCCCTTGTCCGCAAGATTTTGAGAAATAATCACTTCGTCCTTCTCTTTAAACATCCGACCTTCTGTTGTTTTAGGTAAGATAAACGCCTCTTGTTCCGTACCAAACACCGAAACATTTACTTGCTCACCTGTTCCTGTGATGCCAGCACTGTATAGTCCGATAGAAGCTTTTTGGGAAGCATCTACCCGCTGCAAGTCCTCTTTCTTTAATTGTGAAGCTGCAAACGTCTTGTTCGCATCCTCTGATAAAATAATGGTCTCAGCATCCCAGTCAACAATCGCTTGCTTAAATTCCCACGCTAAGCCCGTCGCTAAACCAGACAACATAAACACCACGTAGGCAATCAGAAACATAATTCCTATAATCAAACTATAACGTAGCTTCGAATAACGCATCTCTTTCAACGCTAAAAACATAGACAACTCCTCCAAAAAATTAATTATTTCAAAAGTGACATTTTGTTACTGTTTCTAGAGTATAACTTAAAAGTAACATTTTGTCACTTTTTTTGTTCAAGAGTTTATATTTTGCTACTTCACCTTATATTTTGGTAGAATTGCTAAGGTTATCTACAAAATAGCGAAATAAAAATAGGCACTTTTTTATCTAAGCAGTAGAGAAATTTTCGCATTTAGCTCCCCTATTCTTAAGAAGACGTGTTAAGATTTGCTCTTTCACGTTTCCTCTTGTCGCTAGCTATAGTAGGATTTCTTTATATTACTTGCTAGACTAACAAAGTCCCACTTAAATTCGATTCAGAGGAAATAAAACTCAAAACAAATGATTTATTTATAGAAAAACAACTGAATGTTTTCTCAGATTTTTAAACCATTCAAAGATTCTATCACGTTTTGTATATGAAATTTGAGCATGAATTTAAAATGGGCGGCCCCTTAGATGTGACAGGTCCTATAAAAACTAATTTAAATCTTTTCATAGCAACATTTCTAACATGTAGAATATTTTTAGGAACAAAAAGAACTACCAAAAATGAATGCTGGTCTTATTCGCCACACCCAATTTTGATAGTTCTTACGTTGTCTGTTGTTCGCTCGTTTCTTACTATTCCCTATCCCTTGTTGCCCCTGCTGCTCACTTCAACTAACTTTATAAATGGATTCTGTCTAACCTTTTATTACAATGAACCATTTCATTTGTTCATTAAGTTGTGAAAAGCCGCCTGCAACTGTTCTAACTTGCACGTTGCTCGCTCTTTTGTATCAGCATTGACCGAATAATACACTTTGAATTTAGGCTCGGTCCCGGATGGTCTTAGACAAACCCACGAACCGTCTGTAAAGATATACTTCAATACATTAGAAGACGGCAAAGTAATTCTCTCTGTTCGCTGTCCTACAACCAAGCGCTCAGAAGTTAAATAATCTTCTCTATAAGCTAATTCAAACGCGCCTATTTTAGAGAAAGTCATCCTTCTTAAACTATCTAATTGCTGTTTCATATTAGAAATACCTTCTTTACCAGGAAAGACCTGTGTTTCTAACCGCTCTTCATAATAGCCAAACCGTGTATAGATTTCGTCAAGTCGCTCAATTAAGTCGCTTCCTGAAAGAAGGCAATCAAGAGCTGTTTCAGCAAGCAGGACAGCTGCTTGAACTGCATCTTTATCTCTAACAAAAGGTTCTACAAGATAGCCGTAGCTTTCCTCGTATCCAAAAAGAAACTTTTTATCACCACGCTCTTCCGATAATTGAATTTGTTCACCAATAAATTTGAAACCAGTCAAGGTGTTTCTTGTCTGAATTCCATACGACTCTGCAATCTTAGCCCCTAAATCAGAGGTCACGATTGTTTTAGCCAGGAAGTAATTAGTCAGCTTTTCTTGTTTTGCCTGCTTTGCTTTAATCAAGTAATCGAGTAAAAGTACACCAATTTGATTCCCGTTCAGAAAAATAGGCGCTCCTTCTTTTATCACCACTACCCCTAAACGATCTGCATCCGGATCTGTTGCCAAAATAAGCTGTGCTGGGTAAGTCTCCACCTCTTTTAAAGCTAAATCAAATGCTACCTGCTCTTCGGGATTAGGAGAAGTCACGGTCGAAAAATCTGGATCGGGTACAGCTTGTTCCTCCACCACATGAAGCTTTGTGAACCCCACACGCTGAAATGCTTTTCGAATCAAAACATTGCCTGTTCCATGTAAGGGCGTATAGACAACAGACAATTGATGCCCGTGTTGACGGACTTTTTCATTTGATTGAATCACCCGAACTAGCTCATCTAGATAACGTTCATCGACTTCTTCACCAAATACAGAAACAAGTTTTTGGTCAACGTAAGTAGATAAGGGTGCCGCGTCAATAGTTAATTCATTATTAATTTTTTTTAAAATAGCCATCAAACGTTCCGCTGTCTCTAAAGTAATCTGGCCACCATCTGCACCATAGACTTTGAACCCATTATACTGTTTTGGATTATGACTCGCTGTAATCATTACTCCCGCAAATGATTTGTAGGAACGAACAAGAAATGAGAGCTCTGGTGTTGGTCTCAATTGATCGGATAAATAAACTTGAATTCCTTGACTAGCCAAGACACGCGCAGTCCACTCTGCAAACAATTGAGAGCCATGACGATTATCAAACGCAATGACTACGCCCTTTTTTGAGGCCTGTTCTTCTTTTACATAAGTTGCTAACCCCAATGCGACTCGCCGAATTGTATACGAATTGATTCGGTTGATGCCAACGCCTAATTCGCCTCTCATTCCACCTGTCCCAAAAGCTAAGTAATCATAAAACCGATCTTCTCGTTCAACAGGGTCTGAAAGATTTGTTAACTGGTCTTTCATGTCTAAATCTAGTCCTGAATAGTTTGACCATTCTTGATATTTTTTTTGCCAAGTCATTTTTTTCCCTCATTTAATTGTTGCAAAATATCTTTTATTGAAAGTGTACAACCAGCCATAGAGGTATCGGCTACCCCATAATACATAGTTAACTGGTCTTTTTCCTGTATGCCACCGCAGCCAAAGACTACATCTCCAAAAAAGCCATTTTTTTCGTATGTCGCTTCTGGTTCCATAATCGGTTGTTGACTTCTGGCAATCACACGAGTAGGATCCTCCAAATCCAAAAGTGCAGCCCCCATACAATAACGATGCTCAGCAGTTGCTCCATGATAAATGACTAACCAGCCTTGTTCCGTTTTGATAGGAACCAATCCACCACCAATTCGGCCACTATCCCAACTTTCTTCACGAACCCCCAATAAATGCTGATGATTTCCCCAACTAATTAAATCCGGCGATGAAGCAATCCAAATATCATAATTCCCAATACTTTTTAATGAAGGACGATGTAACGCATAATATTTATTATTAATTTTCTCAGGGAAAATCAAAACATCTTTATTCTCAGGCGCAAAAATATTCCCAAGATCTTCATATGATTGAAAATCCTTGGTCGAGATTAATGAATCACAAACGCCCACAGGTGATACAGAACTGAAATTAATATAATAGGTATCTCCTATCTGGGTACAACGAGCATCTTCAATTCCATAAGTTTGATACTCATTAAATGGATATAAAAACGCCTCATCATCAATCGTAAAATTATGCCCATCACGACTTCTAGCAATTCGAATATAAGAAAGAGAAGTCAAATACGCAAATCCATCTAGCTTGTCTTTTTTTCGAATCATTCGTGGGTCTTCGAAATCATAACTATCATCATTACGGTTGAAGGATAAAACCTCCATTGTTTTTGTTTCTAAATCATAAACAGGCGCTTTTATTATATCCGGATCCTCAGAAATTGGGCGCTCCGCTACTCGTAATAACAATAAAATTTCATCTTGATATTTTGCAACACCGCCATTAAATGCGCCAATTACTTCATAACCGTCATGCAACGGTTTGACTTCTTTAGGTGTCACTAATGGGTTTTCTTTAAAACGTTCTATTTTCATCATCTTAACCTCTATTTAAATGGATTTTCTATTTCAAGTTTTTGTGCACCTGCATCACTGATACCGGCGTAAAGAACAACGCGTTTGTTTGTAAATGATAAGCCACCGCTAAAAACAACATCTTCCAAATCAGGACGTTTTGTTGGTCCTTCAGAGAAATCATTTCTCTCCGCAATAATTTTTGGTTGGGTCATCGCATGCGCCGAACGATCAAAACAAAAACTCATCGCGTAGTAGTGTCGATTTCCCTGTTCATCAAAATTGGCAATATGCCCTAAGACCCAGATATCTTCTCCCATCTGGTAAATCTCATTGGCACCACCCCATTCCTCTTCACAAAATTGATTCAGCAAGAGAGGCGCATTCTCAATTTTCTCAAGGGTCAACTCACTTAAATGATTGATGACTAGTGCCCCGATTTTCCCACGCCCACCTTTTTCTCCTTGCGGTCGAGTCAAGACAATAATCTCACCTGTGTTTAGCTGTTTTAATCGCAAATCCTTCATTCCCCAAGGACCCGCAAATAACTGTTTTACCTCTGATGTGTTCTCTAGTTGGTAAAACATCGTACGCCACTTAGCCTGTCCATCCTCAGAAAATACAACATCGACTCCACCAAGGATGATTTTCCCATCAATTTTTGTGTAGAAGGGATCTTGTAAAGGCAAATCAAGGCCCTCTGAAATTTTTGCCCAGGTAGTTTCACTCGTTTGTTTAAACAAACCTACTGAGGAAACCTCGCTGTCTCTTTGTTCAATTCGACCGGCCAAGACAACTTGTCCTGCCAATGTAAAAGGTGCCGTAATATTATACACATCATAGCCCTCTACACCCGTGAAGTGTAATACCTCTGATGTTTTGGTAACAAACCTCTTATTCTCTCTATATTCATCAAGTAATTCTCTGCTATAAATCATCCGTTATCCTTTCCTATCCAACATGATTTTGGTGGTACACTAACTGACTGCCCGTTGCTACTAACTCGCCCAGTTCCAAAAATCGTTTGAGCAGCGTCCTCAAATATTTGCTCTGTTGTTTGTTGCCCAAAATTTAAAACAATCTGAAGTTTATCTACACGATAACTTAGACATTCATTCTCTAAAGTAATACCCGTGACCGTTCCAAATGGCCCTTCTGACTTCCTAAGTTGAATGAGTTGCTGGTAGACAGCTAGAATCTGCTCTCCTTCTGGATTTTTTGGACTCTGCCCAATCCAACCCATATCCGATTTAGCTGACCAAGTAAGCATTCCACGCGAACGGTCTCGGTTCACCTGATTCGCCTGTATTAACGCTTGTTCCTCATCCATCGATGAAAGAAGTTGTTGGTATTTATTTTTTGCTTGGACGTCTCTTACATCTTTAATACTCTGAGGCAAATAATCTAAGGCGCCTTGTTCTTCTCCTTGAAACAAGAAAGGAATCCCTCTATTTATTAGCATAAAAACGGCCAACAGTTGATAAACCTGTGAGTCCTCTTTTGCTAACCGATTCCAAGAACGACTCATATCATGGCTGTTGAAAAAAAATGTGGGTCGTCCTTTTTGTTCAGTCATCTTTTTGAATTCATTTGTCAGTTTTTTTAAGTCCAACTGTTCAATACTTCCCAAATTAAAATTAAATGCCGTATCAAAAAGTCCGTCTCTCGTATACTCAGAAATGATAGGTAGGGAATCTGAGCTGATTTCAGCAACTGTAAAGATATCGGATTTGATTTCTTTTATCTGTTGAATCATCTCTTTAAGAACTGACTGTATACCTGGCTGATTCACATCATAGAGGTGTTGTTGCTCGCCAGTTTCTTCATTTGGATTATCTCTAAATTGATTGTCTACCGTTAAATTATTGATAACATCAAACCGAAATCCATCCACACCTAAGTCCAACCAAAAAAGTAAAACCTCAAAAATGGCTTGCTTCACTTCAGGGTTCTGCCAATTCAGATCTGCCTGCTCTTTAGCAAAACTATGATAATAATATTGATTGGTTACTGTCTCTAGCTGCCAAGCTGAGCCGCCAAAAAAACTTTCCCAGTTCGTTGGCTGATCCCGCCAAATATACCAATCGCGTTTCGGGTTATTCTTACTGGAAGCTGATTCAATAAACCATGGATGCTCCGTTGAGGTATGATTAAAGACCACATCAATAATTACTTTTAATTGGTTCCTGTGTGCTTCCTCTAAAAATAACTTGAAGTGTTCTATCGTCCCATATTGTGAATCTACTGCACAATAGTCGGATACATCATACCCATTATCTACTCTAGGCGAAGGATAAAATGGGGTTAACCAAAGTGCCTCTACGCCACATTCTTTTAAATAAGGAATTTTCTCTCTAATCCCCTCAATATCGCCAAAACCATCCCCATTACTATCAGCGAATGAAGCGATATAAATTTCATAAAAAACAGCATTTTCCCACCACATAGTCTTCTCCTCTTACTTCAACGTAAATTGCATACCGTCTTGGAATCGTTTTGAGAAAAGTAAAAACAAAATAATCAAAGGTAGCGTTAGTAATACCGAAGCTGCGTACATCGGCCCAGGATACGTTGCATAAGGGCCAAACATTTGTGAAATTAAGACATTTAAAGTAACTGTACTATCACTTTTAGAGACAATCATGTCCCACAACAAGTTCGTCCAACGATCCGTGAAAAGAAACAAGAAGATAACCGTCGTAATAGATTTTGACATAGGGAGAACTACCTTAAATAAAACTTGTAGTTCTGTTGCACCATCTAATTTGGCTGCTTCAATCAATGCATCCGGAATCGCTTTGAAAAAGTTGGTATACATAAATATCGCCCACAAGCTGATAGCTGTTGGAATAATCATCCCCGCATAAGAATCCAGTAAGCCAATTTTCGTAATCATTAGAAATTGTGGAATCAAAAGAATGATTGCTGGGAAAAACATCTGGAATAAAATAAAGTTATTCACGAATTTCTTTCCTTTAAACTCTATTTTTGCCAACGCATATCCCACCATTAAAGCAAAAACCAACATCAGTAATGTCGCAATCGTCGCTACTATCGTTGTATTAACAAAGGCCCCAATCCAGGGGATATCTGCGGATGTAGCAGACCCACCAAATAACCAAGTCCACGAGCGTAAACTAAAATTAGTTGGAATAATTTTACGGTCAACTTGATTCCATTCAGCAAAAGAGTGCATGACTAAATAAACAAAAGGAAAGGTCATAATCAACATAACGACTGTTGTCACAAAATAAAGCAAACCTGTTTTTCCTTTCGAACGTTTATGACCAACCATTTTTTTCACCCCATTTTTCTAATAATTTGCGAATTACACCAATTGAAGCAAAAGTTACTACTGACGCCATCAAAGCTACTGCAGAAGCATAACCTGATTTCAAATTCACAAATGCCTGATTATAAATCTCCATCTGCCAAGTATTAGTAGCAAAATTCGGACCTCCACCTGTTAACTGATAGACTTCCGTAAATATCCCAAAGCTAATTCCTACAGCCAAAACAGTTACTGTGAAAAAAGCTGGATATAACATAGGAAAGGTAATTTTCCAAAATCGAGTCCATGGGCTAGCGCCATCAATCGCCGCTGCTTCATACACTTCTTTATTAATATTTCCTAATCCTGAAATTAAGATAAGTGCATAATAGCCTGACATCTTCCAGGCAATCATTAATGAAACAATCACAATGGCCGTATGAGGATTCCCTAACCAATCAATATCCCAGCCCATTTTTGTACGTAAAAATGTATTGAATGGGCCATTATAGGATAATAGACCTTTAACAATTAACGAAGTCACAACACCACTCGATAAATAAGGGAGAAAAAAAGCCACCATATAAAGGCCCTTTAATTTCGGTAAGCTATTAACTAATAAAGCGATACCCATAGACATAATTAGCGCCATAGGAACAAAAATTATCAAAAACTTGTAGGTCACAATAAAAGCAGACTGAATTGCCGGACTTTTCGCTGCGTCAATAAAATTTTGAAGACCAACGAATTCCACATTTGGTGAGATCATATTCCAGCTTGTTAAAGCTAGCCAGAATGACCAAAGCAGTGGAAGCAGGAAAAAAATCAATGTGAATATTAGATAGGGGCTGGTAAAAGACCAGCCCAATTTAGTGTTCTTGTTCATTATTGAAGCGCCCCTTCGACAGCCTTCTTCGCATCTTTCACAGCAGAGGAAGCATCTTTTTCGCCTCGAACCACTGGCACCCATGTTTGTTCACCAAAGGCCTGTTGAATATCATTATATTTTTCGTTATCCATAGCTGGAACTGCGTATGGAACATTTTCAGCATAAACCTTCATCACAGGATTTTCTTCAAAATAAGCTTTAAAGGCATCATTTTCTGTTGCATCATCCCGAGCAGGAATTAATGACGTCATTTCTAAGAATTTCATATCATTGTTTTCATCCGCATAAACGAATTTTAGAAACTCCATCGCAGCAGCTTGTTCTTTTTCTGTTGCTTGTGCATACATGACAATCCCTTTTGCATCTGCATAAGTAGAGACATTTTCTGTATCTGCTAAAGCGTCTGGCACAACTGGGGTCGTTACTGTGTAATTTTCGCCAAACTTCAATTCTGGATATTTTTCTTTCCAGTTAGGGAATGTCCATGGACCCAAGTCAATCATAATACTGTCGCCATTTTCAAAAGGATCTGTCGCTTCACCAGTTCGAATTACTTTGGCCTCTGCTAGTGTACTCATCAAATCTAAAACTTCCTTCATAGCGTCTTCGTCTGCTGAAAATTTGTTTCCCTCTACAAAGCTAGCTCCTTTACTGGCTGCATCATATAACGGGAAGAAGTCAAACCAGCGCATCCAAGCAGTTGGATCTGCCAAATCTTTTTTTGCCCAGAGCGCTTTGTCTGTTTCTTTTACCTTATCAACCACTTTTAACAATTCAGAATACGTTTTTGGTGCTTCATCAAAACCTAACTCTTTCAATAAATCCAAGCGCCAACCAAATAAAATTGGGTTGGAATAAACTGGTAAAACATATTGATTTCCATCAGAGAATTTCCAACTGTCAATCGTTTTGCTCATATTACGAGCCTCAACAATGGTATCAAATTGACTTTGTTTTTCTAGTGGCAAAATAGCCTGACTCGCAGCTAATTGTGCAGCGAAACTACGGTTAATATTCTCAGATAAAGTTGGTGCTGTATTGGAAGCAATCGCACTCTGAATGGTCGCCTCAGAAGAAGGACTTTCTTTCATCTGCGTTACTTCAACTGTAATATCGTCATTCTGTTTCTCAAAATCCGTCGCCATCTCCTGCCAATATTTTAGTTGCGTCGGATTCGGTGCTGCCCAAAAAGTAATTTTGGTTTTGCCATCTTTTGATTCAGAATTACTTCCATCAGATTTGTTACCACATCCAGCAAGTAACATAGTCCCTGCTAATACTGCAGTGATACCGAAAATCATTTTTTTCATTTTCATAATCGTTCCTCCTAATTAGTAAACGGTTTCTTTTTACACAGACATCATATCATTCGTAATTATTTTTGTCAACATTACGTAACTATAATTACATAATTACATTTGTAATTATTTTTATTTATTATTTTATCGACAGTATGGTATAATCTATGTAAGAATATGAGAAATTAGGTGAACATATGAAAAAAGCTTCTATGCAAGACATCGCTGACGCTTTGGGTATCTCAAAAAACTCTGTTTCACAAGCATTGCGAAACAAGCCTGGTGTTAGTCAACAAACGAAATTACTGGTAAAAAACAAAGCCAACGAGTTAGGTTACCATTATCAAACTTCGACTGACGAGAGTACGATGTCAATTTTATTAATGGCCACCGAATTCGCTTTTTCCCAAACTAGTTTTTTTGGCGAAATCGTTAAAAGTGCAGCAAACGAAGCCCAGGCAGTCGGAATGAAGGTTGATACCTATACTTTGACAGATGAAAATCTTGATAAACTAAAATTACCGTCAGCATTAAAAAAATACGACGGCATTTTAATGCTTTCTCATAGTAAAAACGACTATATAAAAAAAGTCATCGAATCAGGTGTCCCTGTAACGCTAATTGACCACCATGATCCAGAACTATTAGCGGATGCAATCTTATCAAAAAATACAGATGGGGCTTTCCAGGCAATTTCTTTACTCATTAAAAATGGCATGAAGCGTATTGGTTTTATTGGAGATACTTCGTTTTCACCAAGCTATCTTGAACGTTATCGTGGCTATCATCGCGCGTTGCATGAACAAGGACTGTCTATTGACTCGACCATCGAAATCACTGAAATTGAAGAGTCCCAAGGGGCACTGTTCAGTCGTTTAAAAAATGTCAAGGAGATGCCGGATGCTTGGTTTTGTGCCAATTCAGGGCTTGCTTTTATGCTGAATAGCTACCTACAATCAGCTGGATATATCATCCCTGATGACATCAGCATTATCTGTTTTGACGAAACAGAGTTCACTCGAATGGCTGTGCCTCAACTAACCAATGTTGCAACCAACCTTGATTTTATGGGTCAATTGGCTGTGCGCACATTAGTTCATCGGATTACTCATCCAAATGAACCAATTATTCACCAACAAATTGTTCCTCAATTGAACATTAGAGACTCTGTCCGACTAGTTGAAAAATCATAAAAAGAACCAGCAGTACCTGCCCAACTGGGGGGCGTGTACTGCTGGTTTTATTTCCAATCGTTGTTTAGTTGGTGTTCATTATTCCCAACTCTAACTACCTAGTTCTTTTTTTGACAATAATCAATATAGCCAAACGCAAATGCTTCGATTAGCAAAAAGAAGGAAGAAGAAGTTTGTAACCACCAATCAGTTGGGTTAGGACTACGACTACTTGATGCATATAAGGAATAGTCTGACCTACCGGATAAGAGATTATTTTGCATATTCGTTATTGAAACAATTGTTGAACGATGCGTGGAAAGAACATTTAATACATTGAATAAATGTTGATTTTCTCCTGACAGGGACAGTACAAAAATCAAATCCTCCTCTGTAATGTTCTCCACGATTCGTTTAAATTCATTTGATTGAGAGGACACTGGGATCATTTGGGCGGGTTTTCCGATTAACAACAGCAAACGTTGAAGTTCTGCTGCTTGGTTTTGTTGAGTCACCCCAGTTCCTAACAAGTAAACATTTCGGCTATTCTCTAATGCTCGGTAAATTGCCTCCCAATCATTATCTGCCAAATAGTTTATCGTTCTCTGGGCATCAGAAAAGACTCTTTTTTTAAATATTGTTTCTTCTTTCGCCTCGTTCGGATGAGTTTGCCACTTCAAAAAATTGCGCAACTCACTAAAACCAGTAAATCCTAGTTTTTGTGTAAAACGAATAACCGACGATTTTGAAGAATGACAGATTTTCGCGAAATCATTAGTTCCCATCGTCGTCATTTCTTTCGGATGTTCATGAATATACTTGACCATTTGAAGGTCGACCTCGTTTAAACTATCATAATGTTGATTAACAATATCTGAAAAAAACATACCCATCCTCCTTATCGTTTAGTTATATTTTACCTTACCAATCACCAAATTCAACTGACAAAAAAACAACGAGTCAAATATAAAAGAAAAAGTATTAACGATTGGGAACAATCATTAATACTTTTCTTCTTTTACTTTATTTTAACTCTGGCCACCAGTCCGCGTTGGCTTCAATCATTTCATCAAGAATTTGTTTAGCTACAGAAGCGGAAGGAACCGTTTTGGATAAAGTCATTGCTTGCCATAACTTTTGGTATGATTTTTCTTCATACGCGTCAACGACTAATTTTTCAACAGCCACTTGTTGTTCAATCATACCTTTTTGGAAATGAGGAATTTTCCCCATACATAGAGGCTCATAGCCACGTTTACTCACCAGACAAGGAACTTCGACCATTGCATCATCAGACAAATTAGCAATTGCCCCTTCGTTTTTAACTATTAAAAGCATCCGTTCATAGGTGTTATACGCCAAAGCTCCGGCTAATTGAACAATAAATTCAGCATGCTCCCCGGCTTCGATTGTCGTGTCTTCAGCTGTTTGAGCAGCCGCGATTCGTTCGCACTCCGCAAAAACGTTTTTTTCGCGGTTATTCATAACTTCATTGGCACGAGTATAGTTTGGATCTGCATGTGCTACTACATAATCTGGGTATAAATAGTATTTCAAATACGTATTCGGAACCGTCGTTGGATCAACCGCGTAGACATCTTTGGCTTTTTGGAATGTATCCATCCAGCTCGACTCTTCAAGTAACGGATTCTCTTCGTCGCCCGCTGCGGCATACCCATATTTTTTTACATGCTCTTTTAATACAGGCATCAAATCGTTCCCTTGTCTATCTGTCATCTCTGTCCACCAGCCAAAATGATTCAAGCCATAATAACGATCAACAATCTCACTTTCATTTGCTAGTCCAACGATATCTGCGATTGATTTTTTAATAGCAACTGGCATATCACAAATATTGATAATTTTTGCCTTCGGACGCATTCTCCTCGTTGCCTCTGCCACAATTGCAGCTGGGTTAGAGTAGTTTAGCATCCAGGCATTTGGTGAATATTTTTCCATATAATCGATTAATTCTACCACGCCAGGAATCGAGCGCATACCGTAAGCCATCCCACCAGGCCCACAAGTTTCTTGTCCGACAACACCGTATTTCAAAGGAATCTTTTCGTCTTTTTCACGCATGGATAACCCACCTACTCGGATATGAGCCATCACAAAATCAACATCAGAAAATGCTTCTTTTGGGTCTGTTGTTGCCAAAAATTCAATTTCTGGTGCGCGTTCCTTAACAATTACCTCACACGCTTTGGCCACGATATTTTGACGTGCCTCATCATTATCGTAAAATTTTAATTTGCGCAAAGGAAACTTATCTTGATTTTCGATAAGCATCATAACAATACCCGCAGTATAGGTACTTCCTCCACCTGCAATAACAACTGACTGTTTTTCTAATTTCATGGTTTTCTTCCTTTCAACTATAAAATTCCATTAATTTATTCGCTAATTCCTAGTCTTTCACAAATATCATCCTTAAAGACTTGAACGCCCATACCAACGATGACTTGGACATTTGTACCGTTTAAAACAACACCCTTTTGTTGGGAAATTTTTTCTAATTCTGCTGTATTTACCAACGTCTCATCTTTGACAGTCACTCGTAAGCGGGTAAAACAGTTGTCGATACTCTCAATGTTTCCTTTGCCGCCTAATCCAGCCACGACCAAATCAAAATCATCATTGGCGCTAAGTCCTAATTCTCCATTTGGAACATTTGCTAGAGCGACTTCTTCTATAAGCTCATCTTCACGTCCAGGTGTTTTAATGTTCAGTTTATTAATTAAGAAAACAAAGACGAAATACCAAATAATAGACATAATCACGCCAACAATGATAACTAAATAAAACTTCGTAACTGATGGACTAAAGACGGAATTTGAAACAAAGGTATCAATTAATCCGTATAGCATGTAAGTTCTTGCGCCAAGTGCCCATAAAATAGTTTCTGATACAGCGGTCAATAAGCTATGTACCAACCATAATAACGGCGAAACAAACAAGAACGAAAAGTCTAAAGGCTCAGTGATTCCAGCTACCGATGCCACAAACATAGACGGTAAAATCATCCCTTTAACCTCTTCTTTACGATGCTTTTTGGCACAGTGGATAATTGCTAAGGAGACAGCAATCGAACCAAAGATTTTAACAAAACCAAATGTTGCAAATCGTAAAGAAGAATCTAAATCCGTAATAGAACCCGCATTGGCCATTTCTGCATAAAAGATATTGGCCGCCCCGTTATAGACTTTCCCACCAATTTCAGCTGTTCCACCCAAAGCAGTAAAACAAAACGGCATCCATAATAAGTGATGCAAGCCTGTCGGGATTAAGAAGCGATTTCCAAATGAATAAATGAACACACCTAATAAGCCAGTCGTCAGAATAAAGCCTGATAATGAGGAAATCCAACTATTTACCACTGGCCAAATATAGCTCATGCCGATTGCTGTCACTAAAATCACTGGGATTAAAATCATAAAAGCAAACCGAGAACCACCATAAATACTTAAGAAATCAACAAACTCTTTATCAGAAAAACGATTATGAATAAATGCAACCAGACAACCGACTAACATGCCTAAAAAGACATTCATATCGACTACTTGAAAACCTAAAACAATTGCTTGTCCGGTTCCAAAAAGCCCCATTTCGCCAGTCTCCGCTAACTGATTCGTCAAGGTTAACCAAGCATTGTTCGCTGCTAAAAAGAACAAAAAAGCAATTAATGAAATCAACGCGGCTTCAACCTTTTTCTTTTTCGCTAAAGAAGCGGATATGCCGACACAAAAGATAAGTGCCAAATTATTCAACATACTATCCATCATCGTTTTGATTAACCCACCAAAAGTCTGTAACACATCTGGCATAAACTCCAGTTGTAAAATAACAGAAACTGCTAAAAACAAACCCATTACTGCCATAAACTTGACGGGAACAATTACTGCTCTAGAAAAGTCTTGCATCGTTTGAGAAAATTTACTTTTCATCATCTCTCTCCATTCATTTTATTGAGTATACGTATCTCTTATCCTTAGACTAACAACTAATGAAACCAGTTACAACACTTCTACAACTCTTTGGACCCAAGTCCAAGGATAGAGACCAAAAACAAATGAGGTCTTATTTTATAACAGATAGTTCGGTTTACATGCGGTAGACTACTGTCTCTGTTTACTTAAGGACCATCATCAAAGATTCGCCCGCTTTGACTGTCTCCATGTTGGAAGATAGCTCTATCGATAGCCCTTTTTGATCAGTCACAATCAAGAGAACCGTCTGCTGTAATCCAGCTTCTTTAATTAATCGACTATCAAACTTCAGCAGCGGATCTCCTTGTTTGACTTTATCTCCCTCATTTACTAAAATTGTGAAGCCTTGATTCTTTAAAGAAACCGTATCAATCCCCACATGAATCAAAAGTTCACAACCATTTTTCAAACGAAGCCCAATCGCATGACGCATCGTCTCACTTGCGCTAACTACCTCCGCATCTATCGGCGCAACAATTGTCTCAGTTAGCGGTTCGATGGCAAGACCTTGCCCCATCATTCCGCTAGAAAACACCTCATCCTCGACAGCCGACAAAACACCATACTTACCATCAATCGGCGCGAATACTTTCAACTTCTTTTTCCAAAACATTGCATTCTCTCCCTTCTTCTCCATAAATGTAAGGCTCTTTGTATGCAGAATCAAGGTGCTCACCACCTTATGGACTCCAGTCCACAGACTGGTACTTATGGCAGTGATGTTTTATGTGGGAGGGATTGTAAAAGAGTGCCTACACACCAAATAATCCAAGCGCTATACTAAGCTTGGTTATTTGGTGTTTTTATATAAAGCCGAATGAGTATAGCTTTTTTATCTTAGTCAAAAAAACATAGGGCTGAGACAGAAGTGTTTAACTCCGAGAACCGGGTAGGTACTGTGCAACATCAACTCATACTTTGTTGTGTTTTACAGCACCGATTAGGTACTGTGCAACATCAACTCATGCTTCGTTGTGTTTTACAGCAATAAGAACCTTCAACTCTATCATGTCTCATACGTAGAAGTTGTTGAGGTCGGAACAACGTCCTTCAATTCTTAAGGTGTGTCACCTTTAGAAATTGATGAGATCGGAGTGTGGATGGAATTCACGGAAATGACAAGAAACACGAAAGACTTTCTTTCGATGCTGATTGATTCCTACGTGGTGCTCTTCAAGTTTTTGTGACCAGATAGGTACTGTTCTACATCTATTTACTTTGTAAATAGTGTTTCTCAGCAATTTCAGCTTATTTCCGAACCTTCAACTCTAGCATGTCCTATGCGTAGAAGTTGTTAAGATCGGAACGCAGTCCTTCAATTCGTAAGGTGTGTCACCTTTAGAGATTGATGAGATCGAAGTGGTTTTTACGGAGTGAAGACCTTCAACTCTAGCATGTCTCATGCGTAGAAGTTGTTGAGAGCGGAACAACGTGAAGATGGAGTTGCTTCTGTACCCACTGTTTATTCGGATAAAAAGAGGCTAGGACAATGGTGTGCTCCCCGTCAAGTGGACAGTGAAAAATAATAAAATTTTTATCAATTGTCTGTCATTTTTTTGGCAGACTTTTTTGGTTTCTATTTCTAAGACTAGTCGCGCTACCGCTTAACTTGCCTGTCCGTCTCACAAGTGAAACGAAGCCCATTTCGCTTATGAGACGACCAGGATGATTAAGCCACCTCCAGATAGTGTTGATGATAAGCCATTGGTGTCATAACAGATAATTTACGCTGTAATCTTCTGTTGTTGTAGTAATCTATATAATCAGAAATCATAGATACTAGGCTTTCACGGTTGGTGAACTTCCGCCCGTAATACGTTTCTCGTTTCATCATGCCCCAGAATCCTTCCATTGGTCCGTTGTCGATACAATGGGCTACGCGAGACATACTCTGCTTCATTCCTGTATTTTTTAAACGTACACAAAATTGTTGGCTAGTGTACTGAAAGCCGCGGTCACTGTGCATCAAAGGATGCGCATGAGGTTCTAGTGCAATTGCCTGATCAAAAGTGTTCATGACCAACGGATTATCGTTACGGTCACTAATAACGAAGGAGACTATGCGGCGATCATACAAATCAAGAATAGCGCTAAGATAGACTTTGTGTATGTCCATACCAACGTAATACTTAAATTCAGAGACATCAGTCAACCATTTTTCATTTGGTTTGTCGGCATGAAAATCCCGGTTTAACTCATTTTTGCCGTGTGGTAAGGTCTCTTACCTCTACGTGTGATACTGTTCGCCCAATGTTTAATCGTCGATTGAATCCCTAAAGCTCGGCAAATTCTCAAGATTCTTTTATCGTTGAACTTGTGGTGATAGCGTGTACTAATTTCATCATCTAGTCTACGATAGCCCATGTCAGGGTGTTCGTCATATATTTTTCTGATTTCTTGGGCAAGCTCAGTGTTTAAATAGGCTCTGGGACTTACAGGATGTTTCAACCATTTATAGTAGGCAGAACGAGAAACATGCAAGAAATGACACATTGGCTGAATTGGATAATTTTTCTCTTCGTGTAAGCTTTTGATAGCTTCATACTCAAATAAGTGTCGGGTAAAGCTTATTCCCACTTCCTTTCTAATTCCCTTACTTTTTTTAACAAGTCATTTTCCATTTGAAGTTGTCGGTTTTTACTTTCTGATTGTGCGAGACGGTTTCGTAATTCTTCTTCCGGTGTTCGACTAGGTTGTGTGCCAATCCGGCGACCTCTGCGATCTTCTAATCCAGCAGCACCTTTCTCCTCATATCTTTTGACCCAATTTCTGACTTGTTGGTAAGATACTTGATATTTCAAAGCCATTGCACCATAATTTTTGTTTTGTGTTAGACAGTCTAAGACGATGGTTAAACGTTCTTCTGTCGAGGTTTCTCTTGCTTTTCTCATGTAACTTCCACCACTTTCTGATTTGAAGGTTCCATGAGTATTATACACCTGTACCCATTTTTTTAGTTGGCTACTACTTCTAAGTTTGTATGTTTTGGCTAATTCCTCGTAACTTCCTTTTCCATTGAGATAATCTATGGTGGCGGATAATTTTAACTCTACTGAATAGTGCCTATTCTTGGGCGCAGTCAATAGGGCTGTTCCTCCATCATTTTCATAAAGTCTCAACCATCTGACAATGGTAGGCAAAGAAACATTTCCTTCTCTCGCTGCCTCTGAAAGACTTAGTTCATTGTTTAGACAGCTTTCTACTAGTTTCACACGCTCTTCTACTTTTAGCTTCATCACTCTTTTAGTCATAATAAATACCCCCATACTGGACTTATTATGTTTCACTGTCCTGTATAGGGGTAGCATATCATAACGTATAAAGTTATGGCCCAGCCTCAGTTTGCTTGTTTATAAGTGTATAGCTATTAGACATTTACTGAATATTGAACATATATTCTTTCAGCCTTCTATTATCAGTCCCATTTGGTAATGAGATATTAAAAAATCCAAAAATGGATGAATAACTTGCAAAAAAATTCTAGGCAGTGTCTCGCTTAGTGAGAATTTTTTCAGAAGAATCAATGAAAATATAACCTTCTAAATCCTCTTTACTAGAGAGATTTAAAGGCTAGGATGCAAGTGCAACTAAAGCCTCCTACCTTAGTAAGTACATTGGCAAATCGTAATACCCACCTTGAAACGGATAATATAGGTGTTGTTTAAAGAAAAAGATACGTAAGATTTTTTCTAAACTTTAATTTACAGCTAGATTCGATTGACTTATTCAGCATATTCACGAGTCGATATAAGTAGTTTTACGATACTGTACTTAATTTCATCATTTTTTTAAAGTATCTCTCAACATCTTTATCTTCAAAGTATACGTAAGTTCCATATACTCCACGTGTTAAGAGTATGTAATAAATCCTTTTTAAATACTCATTTAATCTTATATTTTCAATATCTGTATCTTTTATTGGTTTACCACTAGAATCGAAATAGTTATTTTCATCAGCTACAACCAAATCTTTTCCATCTATATTCGATATTTTTATGTCCTTACCTATTATTACCCCAGCATAATCTAAATCCAATCCCTGAACTACATGAACACAACCTACCTCTTGCAATTCAGCTTGCTTCTCTCTTGTAAATTCCAACCAGTTCTTTTTACCTAGTTTATCATTAGGAGTATTCCATTTGAGATTTACACTATATAAATCTTCTGTCCATTCAAACTGACCTTTCTCTTTTGAAATCCATTTTTTATAGTAACCACTCAGCAGACGACTATTCTTATATTTATCACCTAAATTTAGCCTGCCGTTAATCATTACAACCAGATCTTTTACACTATCAACAATTTTAAAATCGTATCCGTCTTTAAAAATATTCACATCATATTTAGACTCTTCTAATTGAAGAATGTTTCTTAATCCTTTTGTATAATTAGATGGAGAAATATTTGATGTACTTTTTATTCGATATTGATTCTCTAAAGTAATTGAGTCGAAACCAGAAGTTTTTAAAATGAATTTGTTTATAGTAATATCGCTATCTCTAATTAACTGAAACTTATCATACATTAATACTAAGGGTTTCTGATAATTTAATAGGATATCTAATTCTGTAAAATCAGGCTTAGACTTTTCAAGAACATAAACACTTGGAAGCATCTGTTGCTTACCTTCAGATTGTCTCAATCTGTGAGCTTCATCAACAACAATCAATGAAAACTCATCGATATCTATTTTCCCTGAATTTACTTTATTATGAAAATTTGCCAACGATCCAATAAATGGTTTTTCTGAATCTTTGAATGTTTTAAAAAAAGATATATATAATTTTTTTATAGTCGTTTGATTTACTATTATTGCAACTTTTTTTCTTTTGTTTATCAGTTCCATTACTGCTATTGTAGTGATAAAAGTTTTTCCTGTTCCTGGCTCTCCATTGATGATTAAATTTCTGTAACTACTATCAGCCTCTCCTAATCTAATAATTTTCTTTGCAGATTGCATTTCAATATCATCTATACTTTTACCATAAGGACTATAATACTTTAATTGATTTTTAGCTACATCTGATAATTCACTTTTTACAAATTTCCTTTCGATTAAGTAATTCCAAATTTCAGGAAACACCTCATTTTCAATTTCTATTGACAAGTCTTCAGTATGTTTTTGCTCTATCCGAGAGTTTGTTAATCTTCTATTTTTAATTGATAAAAATTCCACATCTAAATTTTTAAGAAGTAGGGTTTCCAGTATATCTGCATTTCCCTTTAAGTCTTTGCTAGTAAACATCATGATGTTCTCGAATCCGTTATAATTTATATTCCCAGTAGCTTCCGCAGACTCATGTATGTGTTCCCAAAATCTACCTTTTGAAAAACTATTAGATTCAAAGTATCGATTACTTTCGCCAACATAAAACTTTTTCAAATCACTTGTATATTGAATATAAACGCAACTAATATTGGATATCTCATCTAAAATATTCATATCGATATTTTGATTTAATAACTCTTCAACTTTAAAATCGTACACATTAACATTTTTTAAGATTTCCATTTTCATTATTACTCTTCACTCCATCAATTAATTTAAAAGCTCCCTTACTTTTTTTGCTTTATTGTCTTAAAACCAAATATATAGGCTACACTAAACAAAAAAATTTGACGTGTAAACTAGAAGGACACAAATTATATCAAACAGAACACTATGAACACTTACCAAAGAGTTCAAGCAGCAAAATGATTGACCTGTACAACTAAAAAACAAGAGTAGATATTCTCAAAGAAAACGATTGACCCCCTCCTGATTTGATAAACGGCTGCGCAAGCGAAACAAAACAGCTCATTAAAGAAGCAGGCGACTTAACTCCTTCTGAAAAAGAACTGATCACTCTTTGTAAACGAAACTAACATTTAGAGACATAAATATTAGTTTAAAGCTGACAGCGCTGAGTAGGGCAAGATTTCTGAAGATGCCACGCTCTGAGACAATTACATCCAGTAATTCACCCCTAGACATCTTAATTAAACTAGAGATTTCATCGTAGAAAATAACATAATAGTCCTTTTAATTACAATAACAATTGTATCATATTAATATTGAATAACTCGAATAATTTTCAAACAAAAAAATCCCAATAAGTGCAAGCGGTAGTAAATGTCTCGATGTGGCTGTTAATATAATTTATAAACTGTACCACTAGTTTCTTTATCGATACAACTCGAAAGACTGTGGATTCATCATTACTTAAAGTTTCTTCGAAATTCTGGATAGTATTAATGGACTCTTCAGAAACTTTTAATTGATGGTAAAAATCAGTTATTCTGGCAGAAATATTGTCAGGGATCCTTATGAGCTCATAACCAAGCTAGGACATTTTTGCATAAAAGTTTTCCTTTCAATTCGGATTTTGGAAAAAAGAACAGTATCTCGGAACAGTTAACTCATCAGCATTTTATCAACCTCTCTCTTGCAGCTTTTGAGTTTTATAACGAACTGTCTAGTTTCAAAGAAGTTTTTCTAAAATTATTTATATTATAAAAAAGGACTGATTAAATAAATCTCACAAGCAAAACACAGATTCAACTTATCTAACAAACAGGCCCATTAATTATAAAGAGAACATTATTTTTTTAAATCCTGTAAACATAATGTCGAAAGCCTTCTTTTCTGAACTTTCTCCAATTACGGGAGCAGTAATTGATTTAATTTCTAGCTGTAGTTTCTGTACAGGCATCTGATCAGCGGATTCCCTAACAAATCATCTTGTCTTTCTCTTTTCAATCACTCTTGCCAATCTTCTGGCTTCAAATAGCTTCGGTAACTCTCCTCTTCAAACAAGTCCCGTTGCTCGACGCCTTCTTTAGGATAATCTGTCACCAAACCAAGCGCCCCGGATTTCAGAAACTTAATCATCTCGTCCGGCTCATTTGCTGTCCAAACATAGGTCGGCAACCACGCCCGGCGAAACTCCATCAGATTCGTTCTTGTGGCCATCCATTCCTCAATCAGAACAAAATCAATATTCATAGTGTAGATAACAGTTGGATTTAAGTAACCAATATTACCAAAAATACAGTAACCACTCGTTGTATTCGGGTATTTCGTGTTCATCTCATCGACTAAGGAATAATCCAACGACAAGAAAACAGCACTTTCCAAAACACCATATGTAGCCATCACTTTTGCCACTTCATCCACTAAATTCTTTGATTCGTTCTTATGTAATTTGAGTTCAACCGCTAACTGTATTTTTCCTTCTGTAAAGGCCAGTACGTCGTCTAACGTTGAGATTTTTCCCGTTAGACCGTTTTGCTTCAACTGTAATTTCCCAAGTTCTTCGGCCGTCAGCTCATGAACAAACTTGTTAACCCCAGCTAACCGTTCTAACGAATCATCATGAATCACCATGGGTACACCATCCTTAGATAAAAGGATATCAACCTCTGCATATTCAGCCTTGGCATCAATCGCGCCCTGAATCGCCTCAATTGTATTCTCCACGCCAGCAACACTTCCTCTATGTCCAATCACAATTGGTTCATGTAAATCTGCACCATCTTCTAGCGTCCGATAGGTAAACATGAACACTGAGGCTACGAATAATGCCGCTAAAATTACACGAGGAACTTTCTTTAAAAATAGTTTTCTTAAACTAGATTGAATTTTTTCAAATGAATAACTATCTTGTGGATTTTGCACAAACTCTTTCTTTTCATGACAGAAACCAAACGTCAGAAGCGCGATTAACAGCGGTGCAACTAACAATTGGCCAATTTGATAATAAAGATAAAAAAGAAAACAGCCAATGATTTGAAGGATACTACCACTTTGAAAAATCGTCCTATATTCGACGACCGATAGCGGTAAATAGAACGTTTCTGCCGCGAGTTCTGGAAGTCCTTTTAATAGCCCCCAGGCAAATAAGTAACCCACCACAAGCTTAAGAAAGAAAAAGACATTTCTTTTTATCGTCCTAACACTTGATTTATTGGCGGCTATTAACGAGGTTCGCTCCAAAACCATACTCGGGAGTATATAAAGACTTAGGAAAAAGCCCAGATAAATTAGGCTAAACACAAACAAAATCAAATATTCCCCATAATTACTTTTTGCCAACTCGCCTGTAATAAAGTTCGGTATCTTAAAAAATGGAAACAGCGAGCTTGTGTAGCCTAAATTGACAATCGGTAAAAAAAGAAAGACATACACAAATGTCAAGACCACGTTGAGCGGGCGAATCATCCTCTTAGACAATCGAAAGTTTTCTAATTGTCGTAAAATCAAGGCCTCACCTTTCATAAGCTTTTCCGCAGTGAACTCAATTAAAATCGAAAACTCGAAAAGACTAACCACTAGCACAAGCACAACTGACACACCCCCTGAAAGAAAGCCCACCGGTGTCAAAAAATATTCTAACATCTCATTATTAAATAACACTTGATACCCCGATGTATTCAACCCAATCCGGAAAATAAAATTGAGTAACGGCTGAATAAGAAACAACTGAATAAAATTAAACACTACGACAAAACTAACTAACTGAACAAACCAACCCTTGGTCGTTTTCTTTAACCCCCCAAAATCAAACATACGCCCCATTTACTTACCTACCCCATACTTTTTTAATTAAGTATCACACAAAGCCTTCAAGTTAGCAATACTCTCAATAGCCAAAAAATAACAAGAATCATTTATTTAAGAATCTCACTTGAGAGAACGTTTGAATGAAAAATGACAGCTTTCGGTTTTTGATTGTATTTGGTAGTGATTGGTGGATTATAGGCTAGCGTAACTTTTATCTAAACTCATTCGAAGACACTCTGCCGTAATTGTCTGCGCATTTTTATACATCTCGTATGGCGTCCCTTCAAAAACCAAAGTACCTCCTAGTTTTCCGCCGTCCGGACCAACATCTATGATCCAATCGGCTTGCTTAACTACATCTAAATTATGCTCTATAACGATAATAGAGTTTCCATTGTCAACTAGACTATTTAGTAAAGCCATTAAGTTATGAACGTCTGCTGAATGCAACCCTGTAGTGGGTTCATCCAAAATAATAATATTATTTTTTTGTCTAATTTTTTGAGCCAGCTTTATTCTTTGCCGTTCTCCACCTGACAAAGTGCTTAATGGCTGACCTAGTGAAATGTAGCTCAACCCGACATCTTTTAATATTTGCAGCTTACTGATTATTTTTTTATCTTCAAAATAGACTAATGCCTCATCTACTGTCAGATTCAATATCTCTACAATATTATGTCCTTTCACCTTATGCTTGGTTGCTTCACTACTATAGCGAGAACCCTTACAAGATTCACATGCCGTTATAACCGGATCCATGAAAACTAGTTCTGTTACTATTACTCCTTTCCCTCCACAACTTTTACAAGCACCTTTGGAATTAAAGCTAAATAAAGAAGCTTCTTGCCCTGTTTCACGAGAAAAAATAGTGCGGATGCCGTCAAAAAAATTTAAGAATGTCGCTGCTGTTGAGCGGCTTGTTGCAGTAATTGGCTTTTGGTTAATCCGAATTATTTTATCTTGATACTTTTTATATAAACACTCTGTAATTAATGAGCTTTTCCCTGAACCTGCAACCCCAGTAATGGCTACTAAAATACCTAAAGGAACTTGTACGTCCACATGTTTTAAATTATTCGTCGTTGCATCGATAACGGATAGCATGTCGCTAGATTTTCGAACATCTTTTTTTACCTTAACCTCTTTCTTCATAAAGTCGCCTGTAATTGTTTTCGATTCCAAGATCTCTTCAAAATTTCCTTGAAACACAATTTGACCACCAAATCTCCCTGCGTTTGGCCCAACATCAATAATTTCATCTGCAATTGCTATCACATCTTTATCATGTTCTACAACAAGCACTGTATTCCCCTTATCCCTAATATCTAAAAGCAGGTTATTGATCTTACTGACATCTCTTGGATGCATCCCTGTACTCGGCTCGTCAAATATATAGGTCATGTCTGTCAATGTACTTCCCAAGTGCTTGATTAATTTAACTCGCTGTGCTTCTCCACCTGACAACGTCATTGTTTGTCTATTCAAACTGATATAAGGTAAGCCAATCTCAATCAACTTTTCTAATTGATTAGATATATCTTTCAAGAGAGAAGAAACTTTCCTGTTCTCTATCGAAGAAATTACGCTATACAATTCTGTGATTTCCATAGCTGCCATATCCGCTATCGAGTAATCTGAAATTTTAGAAAGTAATGCTGTTTTATTTAAACGCTTTCCCTTACACGCCGGGCATTCAATCGTAGAAAGTATTCTTTTACTTTTTTCTTGTGTACTTTTACTCAACTGCGAAATATCTCGATTCAGGTACGCTTTCGAAAATTTATTATATAGACCTTCAACTTTCGGATGCTTTTTCTTTCCGTCTTTTTTGATTGAACCATATAACAACAAGTTGTATTCTTCTTCGTTGTATAGACGAATCGGCTTATCATTATCAAAAAGATTAGACTCGGCATAAACTTTCCAATACCATGAGTTAACCGCATAAGAAGAGTCTAAGATTGCTCCCTCATTTAAGGATTTCGTTTTATCTAACAATAAATCCACATCTATATCAGTAATATTTCCAAGCCCCGAACAAGTAGGACACATGCCTTTTGGATCATTGAAGGAGAAACAAGACGCACTCTCTAATAAAGGCATGCCGATTCGAGCATATAGCAGTCTTAAACTCGTGTATAAATCACTTATAGTTCCAACTGTCGATCGAACATTTCCTCCTAAGGGTGTTTGGTCTATAATTACAACAGGTGTTAAATTATTCATAGCATCAACTTTAGGGCGTGCTTTTTGAGGAAGTTTAGCTCTTATAAATGCTGGATAAGTTTCATTCATTTGTCTCTGTGCTTCTGTTCCGATCCCATCAAAAACAATTGTTGATTTACCTGACCCTGAGACACCCGTAAATACCGTTAATCGTCTTTTTAAAATGTCCAAAGAGATATCTTTAATATTATGCTCTGATAGATTCCTAATCTCAATTTTATTCTCCATGCTCCTCACCATCCTAATTATAGTAATATTTCAGTACGTAATTAGGATTTTAGACTATGACATATTGTCAATGTCAATAGATGATTTCAAACTGTAGCTCTGTCACATAATTCCCATTATTTCTTTCATTTTGGGGTCCAAATACATACACGTGTTTACTTTTCCCTGTCGTAGTATACTGTTCGCTGTTGCTTAACCAACTATAAAATTCACAATAAGTATCTTCAATCTTTTCCATGCTCCCATAAATAGTCTTACAGGCTACTAGACAGTTATTATCCACCTGTTGAATAGTAATATCTTTTGTCCTTGGTATCTGACTCAAGTCCCTTTTAGTAACTAATTCAATGCAAACCTCAATTTCATTATGATTTAACTCATAGATAGAAAAATGATTTTTTGTAGTTTCAATATTATTTTCCCTGACAAATTCATTTAATTTATCCCATAGATCAGTCTCATCACTATAGTTTTTTACACTATCTCTGTAAGATATCACTGTAGAGGGGGGTAAGCTTTTTATTTTGAAAAAATGGCTTGAATTATTCCCAACAACACTCCTATTTTCTAGATAAATATCAATTTTTGCTACTTCCTTTTCGATAACCTCAATTTCACGCTTCAACTCTTCTTTTTTCTTTATTATTTCATTATTTAACTCAGCTTCTGGATAAGAAATCAGTTCCTTTATTTCTGGAAAACTAAATCTCAAATCTCTTAAAAACATAATTTTCTCTACTTTTAAAATATCGCTCTCCGAATAATATCTATATCCTGTTTGTTCATTTATATGTGAAGGGGTAAATAAATTTAACTTTTCATAGTACCGTAACATCCTTTTAGAAACCTTTAGCATTTTAGAAAACTCACTAATTAAATACATTCATATCACAGCCTTCTTCTCAGTTTTTGACTAACCTTATTCCTTATACCTTCATACTTTCTAGTAGACTTACTTGTAACCTTATTTATAGACTGACATCTGATTTATCTTATTATGACAATTATCAAAAAAATAACTCATACTGTATTTTTGTAGATTTATATTTTAACAGCATTCTGATGAACTTGCTTGCTTATTCAAAAAATCATTCTCACACAATGACTTTCCTACTAGATTCCAAACAAACATGTTATACTAACTCCTAGTGAACTTCACAGATAAGAAACCGTGATACATTTTATTTGTTTATGGTATTTTTTAAATAATTCAACGGACGTCCTAAAGCCGTTCTATCCTTTAAAGAAAGAGGTGATTCCATGAATTTTTATGATTGGATAAAAATTATGATCCCACCGTTTCCAGTTAAAGATGTTTTTTTCCCAGAGTAAATAATTAAACTAGGAGTTCTATCCATGGAAAAAAACATCGAAAAAAATCAAAAAATAAATTTAGCTCTACTTGTTTGTCTCGTCGGGTTTCCACAATTAAATGAAACAATCTATACACCCGCGCTCACGGACATCGCCGATAGTTATGCGGTCTCATTAAATACAGCGCAGATGACCCTAAGTATTTATTTTATCGCCTTTGCTTTAGGCGTGTTCTTTTGGGGCATCGGATCAGACTACTTTGGTCGAAGAAAAGCCATGAATTTAGGCATCATCGTCTATGTTCTAGGCTGTCTCCTGTGTGTTATCTCAAAAAATATTCAGTGGTTGTTTGTCAGTCGGTTTATTCAAGCATTTGGGGCTAGTACTGGATCCGTCACTACCCAAACCATTTTACGTGATAACTATGAAGGAAATCAACGCCATCAACTATTCGCCAAAATCTCAGCGGCCTTAGCTTTTTCACCCGCAATTGGCCCTTTAATCGGCGGATTTCTCGGCGAATTTTATGGCTTTCGCACGATTTTTATCTTTTTAGTCATCATGGGCATGATTTTACTATTTTGGAGTTTGAAAGGATTGCCCGAAACCTACAGTCCTACTGCCGAAAAAATACGGTTAAAACAAGTCTTGACGATTGGTAAACACATGCTCTGTGACCGATATACGATAGCCTTTGGAGTACTAATTGGCCTCTTTAATGGGCTCTTGTTTAGTTACCACTCCGAAGCCCCCACCATCTTTATTGAAACATTTGGTTTTACTCAAAGTCAATACGGTTTTATGGGCGGCATAGTTGCTACTGCAGCAATTTTAGGTGCTTTCCTCTCCAACCAATCGTTGAAAAAGAACGCACCCAAGTTAATTATTCAACATGGCATTCAGCTATCGTTTTTTGGTAGTTTAGTGCTCTGTCTGATTCCATTTGTACCGCTCTCTTTACCGATGCAAATATTTGTCTATGTAGTAGGCATCTTTATCCTTCTTACAGGAATCGGAATGGCATTGCCTAACTGCTTGAGCCTTGCTCTAGCCAATTTTTCTGAAGTTGCTGGTACAGCTGGAGCCTTCTTAAGTCTAGGTTATTATGTAATTGTCAGTCTCTGCACATTTTTAATTAGCCTCTTTCATAACGGCTCACTGCTGGTATTTCCAATATTCTGTATGATCCTTCTGCTGATTGCAATGGGCTGTGTTAAAGGGGAAAAGTGACAAAAAATGGAAAATAGCGATTCAAAGCGTGAATTTGAAATAAACGAGTTAACAAAACGACCTTTTATATTGCGATACCTCCTACCTCTGAAACTAAAATTGATAATCCAAGTGTAGGGGGTGAATCGTAATATAGCTTCCTTGACCGAAAAAATTGGGTATACTGATTTATACGTAGAGGAATTATGGTTGGGATGAATAACTATCGATGAAGGAATTTATCATGTCTTCCAAGACAGTTCATTCTCTACCTAACTTACCTATAACTTAATTAAAATTGAAGCGAAGAAAATAGCTTTATATGGAGGAAAAAGAAATGAAAAGTAAAAAGGTTGTTTTGGGAATCATACTTGTCATTGTCGTATTATGCGCAGGTGGTTATTACTGGTACTCTCAAATAAAAGTTCCTTATGATCAGGCTGTTAGTACTTTTAATAAGGCCGCAAAAGTAGTCACAGAAAAAAACACTACTTTAGATAAAGAAATCGAAAAAGGCCAAAAAATACTAGATGCCGGTGAAAAACCATTAGATGAAGGTACATTCACAGATTTACAAGTAGCAATCTCAACTGCTAAAGAAACAAAAAGAACAATCCCTAAGGTTCCTGATAAACTAGACAAAGTAAAAGATGAAACAAATAAATTACAAAAAGAACTAGATTATTCAAGTATCTCTTCTAAGTTAGAAGTCGCAATTACTAGCGCGAATAACAGTATCACACAATTAAAACAGGTAACCAATCCAAGTCAAGATTTTGTTATCCCTAAACTAAAAGAGATACAATCGATTGAAGATATATTGCCAGTTACCGAAGATAATGATCCTAACGGCAATCTGAATAAAGCGGGAGGTTACACATCCGCAATCTATTTTTCAAGTACATTTGTGGACCAAAGTATGGTTTCTGGTATGGATTTAATCAGTAAAGGTACCTTAGCGGGAGGATGCATTGAAGTTTATAAAACCGCTGAAGAAGCAACTAAAAGAAATGATTACCTAGCTACTTTTGATGGTGGAATACTCAGTACGGGTAGCCATACGGTCCTCGGAACGATTGTTGTCAGAACTTCTGACAACTTGACCGCGACAAATCAAAAGAATCTAGAAACGGAAATTGTAGCTAAACTAACAAGTATTTAATTTAGAAAATGATTACAGCCCCTCTTTAGCAAAGGAGCTGTAATTTTTTTCATTCAATAGATTATTTTTGATAACTAAAAGGCGGAAATTCATTGTTTGGTTACACATATAGTTCCTAACTTTTTCAATATACTAGGCTTCTACAAGATGCTCAATAAAAGATCTTGATTACCTATACAAAATCTCAATTTCTATGACAAATTATACTCATATAATTTGAAGTTAGTCCAACCAGTATCCTCATAGAACATTTCTTTTGAATCTATGTACCTGAAACCCAGACCTGTATACAGGTTTTCTGCCGGAATATTACCTTCTAAAACATCTAATCTGATGGCTTTTTGATTATTTTTCCTGGCATAATCAATTGCCTGATAAATCATTTGTTTCGCATAACCCTTTCCTTTAAACCTCGGATGAACCCCCAACATGTGAACAATGATTACCTCATGATTTTTTGCCTCTGTTGTCCATTCTACCTCTTGATATTCCTTATTGCAGGCGTGATTTAGAACCATCGCCGCTACAATTTCATTATTCTCTATTCCCAGCAATAATTCTTTTTCTTTAATGAACTGAATCAAAGACTCTTTCGAAGGATAAACATCTTTCTCCCAGCCAATTAAGCTATCCTTCTGCTCGATAATCGCGTAATACAAGGCTTCAACCAATGTATACTCTGATATAGCCGCTACTTTTATTTCCATATTTTATGTGCCTCCTTGTGTATTCGAGTTATTGCTAGAATCCCTGATAATTGCTTTGAACCTTTTTCTCACAATTAGTCGCTTCTCGCAGACCTGTTGTTCTCTCAAGTAAAGTTTAACACTTAATCAATAAAAGATTTTCGTTTATTCATGATATATTTAAATAAATGTAATTTCTTACATCGGGTATTGCCTTTTACAACAACAATCTGTACGTAAACAATATCATAGTCAAAAAACAGACTACAAGCACTATTTTTATAGGTCCTAAAATAAATACTTCTAAGGACAAAAAAAAATTAACATTAACTCGTATTAACTTCATCATAAGTTGACAAAAAAAGGCACTATCTCTTGCTCACAACTTTGAGCTTTCCAGATAGCGCCATTTTCTAATTTAAATAATAAAATTTCTAAGGTATTTCGCGCTCAATGTGACTGATTTTTTAACACGCTCATAACCTTCTTCAAAAGCTTTGTCTTCTATTTCAATACAAGTAAAGCCATTATAGCCAATGTCCGTTAAAGCTGAGACATATTTACCCCAGTCCACATCGCCCAATCCTGGTAACTTAGGACACATGTACTCTAGTGGAGTTGCCATTACACCAACGTCAGCTAACTTATTCTGGTAAACCTTAATGTCTTTGTAATGAACGTGAAAAATCTTATCCTTAAATTCATACAAAGGTTGAATATAATCAATGTTTTGCCATACAAAATGAGAGGGATCATAGTTAATACCAAAATTATCACTATCAATAATTTTAAAAATTTTCCGCCAATTACTAGGGCTTGTCATCAAATTTTGTCCCCCTGGCCACTCATCTTCAGTAAATAACATGGGACAATTTTCTATACCAATTTTGACACCTCTTTTTTCAGCATATTTAACAATCGGTGGCCATACCTTAACAACCTCTTCTAAATTTTCTGCCATATTTTTACTTGTCATTCTCCCAACGAATGTCGTCACTAAATTTACTTCAAGCAGTTTAGCTGCATCAATCAATGTATACAAATGATTAATTGCTTCTTGCCGTTTCTCCAGATTTTCATCTAAAGGGTTTGGATAATACGCTAACGCAGAAATCTCGACCTGTTTTTTTTTACAATAGCTTAAAATGGCTTGAGCTTTCTCATCTGTTAAATTTTTTGTATCAATATGTGAAACTCCTGCATAACGGCGCTCTACTTTCCCTTGTGGCCAACACGCGACTTCTACACATTCCAAACCATTCTCTGCAACGATATCAATCATTTCTTCAAAATTACTTTGGTCAAAAATTGCACTAACAATTCCGAGTTTCATAACATTACTCCTTTTCTATGACTATTCGTTAAACCAATCTAACTTCTATCATAAAAATATAGAAATCACTTGTTTCTTTGTGCTGTTTTTTCTTCAAAATCCCTCTGATAGTAGTTTTGCAAAGAGTATCCTTCACAAACTATAATTATTTCCTTATAACTATCCACCTGTCGATAGGATACTCTTAGCATGTAGTTTTTATTTTTACTGATTAGTAGACGGTAACCGACTTATTTTGACACTTTTGTCCAAGATTTAGTCTCTGCTGATTCAATGACCGCTTTCGTAACTAAATCCACTTGATAACCTTCTGCAAAAGAAGTCGAAGGTTGCTGACCACTTACGACTGACTTAACAAATTCATAAGCTTCAATCGTTTTTAATTCTCCATACCCAATGTTCATACCAGGAATGTTCCAAGTCACTTCTCCATAGAAATGCGCAGGTCCTGTGTAAATGGTCTTAAATCCTTTTCTGTCATCTGGATCATCAGCGAACATTACTTGAAGCTCGTTTAATCGCTCATAATTAAAGACTAATGATCCTTTTGTTCCATGCACTTCAACCGTGATAAAGTTATTTCTTCCCCATGCATTTCTTGTCGCTTCAATGCTACCAACAGCACCACTCTCAAAATTAACTAAGAAGGAGGCTTCATCATCCACATCCACAGCTTCTCTTTTCACATCACCGCTCAGTTTTACCGTACCTAATAAATCAACGCCGCCTTCTTGGACTGGACGTTCATTAATATAGGTTTTTACGGTAGAAACTACTTCGGTAATATTTCCTGCTAAATATTGAGAGATATCAATGACATGTGTAGCAATATCACCTAATGTTCCAGCGCCAGCAACGGCCTTTTCGAATCGCCATGATAATGGAGAATCCGGATCAGCTGACCAACTTTGCAAGTACTGTGCGCGAACATTCAGAATTTCTCCAATTGCTCCTTCATCAATGAATTTTTTCGCTAATACTAAAGCAGGAACTCTTCGATATTGATAAGCGCACATTGAGATAATCCCCTTTTTGGCTGCTTTTTCTGCAGCCTCACTCATCGCTTTTGCCTCTTGATGTGTGCTAGCAATCGGTTTTTCACAGTAGACATGTTTTCCTGCTTCTAAAGCAGCAATCGCAATTTCAGCATGAGAATTATTGGGTGTACAAACACTCACCACATCAATCTCGGGGTTGTTCACGACCTCTCTCCAATCCGTCACGTATTCTTCAAAACCAAAGCGATCACGCGCGTCTTTGGCAATCTCTTCTTCAATGTCACAAACAACTTTTAATACAGGAACTGCTGGTGCCGGCCAAAAGAACTTCGGCATATTCGAATAAGCTACAACGTGTGCTTTCCCCATAAATCCTGCGCCAACTAATCCAACATTAATTTTTTTAATCATACTTATTTCTCTCCTTCTACTTGTCTTATTTATTTTTTTTACTTGATAAGTTACTTAAGGCTACGGCAAACACAATAATCATCCCCTGAACAATAGTCTGTTGGGAAGAGCTCAATCCTGCTAAAATCAAAGCATTTTTAATAATCCCCATTAACAACGATCCAACCAATGCTCCGATAACAGAACCTGAACCACCATTCATTGCAGCACCACCTAGAACAACTGCTGCAATAACTGACATTTCATCCCCTTCGCCAAAAGAATAACGGCCAGATTGCATCCTTCCTGCATATAAAATTCCAGAAAATGCCGCAAAAGCACCTGACATGATGAAGACTTTTATTTTTATAAGATTGGTATTAATACCGCTATATTGTGCGGACAACTCATTTCCACCGGTAGCTAACGTGTGTCTTCCAAAAGGTGTTTTGTTAAAAACAAAAACACCCACAATATAAAATAAAATCGTCCATAGAATCAACACAGATATTCCACCCACACTTCCCACACCAAACACTGAATTAAAAAGATTGTTTTTGATTGGTACAGCAGCTGTGTTCGTTATCCACATGGCTGATCCTCGGATAATTTGCATCATTCCCAAGGTCGCTAGAAAGGCTGGGATTTTTAGAACAGTTACCAATAACCCATTCACGGCACCACTGACGATTCCAAAGGCTAACCCAACAATGATAGCCAAGGGAATTGAATTGGTACTCTGCAATACTAAAGACACACACATTGCCGTCATAGCAGCCACAGCTCCCACTGTTAAATCGATTTGCCCAGCTGCCAAAACAAAAGTTCCCGCGACTGCCATAATAGAAATCATCGAAGTCTGTCTTAGTATGTTTAATAAATTGTTAGCACTTAAAAAACCTTTATTTCCTAAAATTACTGAAAAAGCTAAGAAGACGATCACAAAAACGATATAAACCATATATTTGTTCCACTCTATACTTTTCAATCTGCTTTTACTTTTGGATGAATTATTTTCTAGATTAGCCTGCTTGGATTGCATGTTGTAGTTCCTCCTCACAAGAAATAGTTTCTCTTTTCATATCATTGATTATCTTTCCATCATAGAGAACCAATATTCGATCACACGCTGCTAATAATTCTGCAAGCTCTGAAGATACGAACACGACGCCGTTCCCTTCGTCTGCATAGTCTCGAATAATATTAATAATTTCCATTTTTGCTCCAATATCAACTCCCGCTGTTGGCTCATCTAAGAGCATCACTTTAGGATTGGTATTCAGCCACTTGGAAATTACCACCTTTTGTTGATTCCCACCAGACAACAAACTAATCTTTTTCTCGATACTAGAAGTTTTAATATTTAAACTTGAAACATTTTCTTTTGTCACTTTTTGAGATTTTTTTTCATTAATTACCCACTTAAAAAGGGATAACGTTTTCAAAATAGGTAGAATATTATTCTCCTTTACCGAATGTGACAATACCAAACCTTGCTTTCTCCTATCTTCAGGCACTAAACCAAAACCAGATTTTATCGCATCTCGTGTATTGTTGATAGAACACTTCTGACTATCAATATAGATTTCACCTGATTGTAGCGTTCTGATTCCAAATAATGTCTCCAGAATCTCGGTTCGTCCACTGCCCATCAACCCTGCAATACCAAGTATTTCTCCTTTTTTTACGTCAAAGGTTATCTCTGAAATTGTTTCATTAATCGATAAATTGTTTACTTTCAATATAGGGTCCTCACTTGAATACTCACGCTTTTTCCATTCAAATCCGGAAGAACTTTCCCCAACAAAGTAAGAAACAATCTCTTCTAGACGCAAGTTAGCAATTTTATCTGTTAATACATTCTTTCCGTCTTTTAATATAGTTATGGCGTCTGCAATATCCATAATTTCGTTCATTCGATGGGATATGTAGACCATCATGACTCCTTTTCCCTTCAACTCATTAATTAATTGGAAAAGTTTTCTTGTTTCACTATCTGATAAGGAGGCAGTTGGCTCATCGAATACCAAGATTTTCGCATTTTTAACAACCGCCTTAGCTATTTCAACCATCTGACTTAATCCAACGCTCAAAGTTTCTACTCTATCTTTGGGATCAATATCTATTCCCAAACTCAATAAGACATCTTTTGCCTTTTCATTCATTGTTTTCTCATCCAAAACAATCGACTTATGCAGTTCATTTCCAAGAAAAATATTCTCGGCGACTGTCATAGATTGGACTAAAGATAACTCTTGAAAAATCATTTCAATCCCATTTTTAGAGGCATCTTCCCGATTTTTAAAGCTGACTAACTGGCCTTCAATATAGATATCTCCACTATCTTTTGAATAAACTCCTGTCATGATTTTCATTAATGTGGACTTCCCCGCGCCATTTCCTCCAATGAGTGCGTGGACCTCACCTTTATGTAAACTAAAGTCCACTTCATTTAAGACCGTTGTCTCGCCAAATCGCTTTGAAATCCCTTCCATTTTCAAAATCGCATCACACATTAAGCCACCCCCTCTTACTTACTCAACTCTTCTGTAATGAAATCTGGTGCATCTTGATGATAGACCGTTTCATATCCTGTAACAATGGTGCTTTGTTCAACTCTTGTCGCAGGAACCGCAACGTAAGAAGGGGTCTCTTTCCCTAACAAAGCATAGGCTGCCATTGTTGCTTCTGCTACACCTTGATCATATGGCAGTTGAGCGCCAACACCTAAGACGTTTCCTTGGGCAATTTCTTTAGCGATATTATCCCCCAAATCAATACTACTCACATAAACATCTTCACGATTTGCTGAGGTTAGTGCAGATAAAACACCTTCTGCTGGAATATCCCAGATAGCAAAAATGGCCTCTATATCTGGATTTTGTGTTAGCATCGCATCCGCGACTTCCGTTGATTGATTGACATCTGAGAAGCCAGATTTTGCAATTACTTCAATATCCTTATATTTTTCTGCAATCGTCTTTTCAAATGCTTCCAATCGTTGGTTAGTAACAAAATAGTCAACATCATAATAAACAATCCCAATTTTCCCTTTTCCTTTTAATTTTTCACCGATTAAATCAGCTGCAATTATCCCGTTCCCATAATTATCTGCGGATACAGCACCGACATAGTTTTTTCCAGCAACAAAATTATTAGGCACATTGTCCATAAAGACTAATTTAATTCCGCTATCACTTACTCGTTTGAAGGCATCTGCCGTCGCAGTTGCGTCGGTTGGGATACTAATCATTACGTCTGGCTTTAAGGCAGTTAAAGTTTCTAAATCAGATACCTGTTGTTCTGCCGAAAAATTGGCATCTGTTGTTCCAACGATCTCAATCCCAAACTTTTTAAAGGTGTCTTCCAAGCCTTTTTGCTGTGCGGATGACCAATCATTTCCCGCGTAGTGGAATGAAATGGCCGCAGAGTAATTACCTTTTTTCAACTGAGCAATTTCATCCTCTGTTAGAGACAAAGAGCTAGCCGGAGCAGCGGTTTCTCCATTAGGGCCTGTAGATTTTATATTCGTCTCATCCACCACAATTTCATCTTTACCATCTGTTTTCGCTAAAGTATCTTCACTAGCTGATTCAGTTGAACTACATCCCGTTACAAAAAGAAAGACTGTCAATATAGGAATAATCCTTTTTATTATTTTCATTATTTTCTCTCCCATCTGTGGTTAAAAAAATTTTTCTAAAAACTTATAAGACGTTTCACACGCGTAGTATGGATCTCCAGCGTATCCGTCAATTTCTACCAACCAATCACCTGTATACCCATCTTCTTTTAAATAAGTGATAATCTCACCTAAGGGAATTTCCCCTTCACCTAAAGGAACAAATGCTGAACCTTTTAAATCTTTTAGATGAACATACTCAATTCGGTGACGATATTTTTTTATCACCGCAAGTGCGTCACTTCCACCAGCCACGAGGTGTGCGATATCCGGACAAAAGTTTATTTCTGTCAATGAGAAAAGTCGATCAATTTGTTCAGGTGACTCTGCGGCAGATCCTAAATGAGGATGATAGCTTGCAATCAAACCATAGCTCTTTGCTATTTGAGCAACTACATCCAAATTTTTGGCCAACACTTGATAATCTTTTTCCAAGTTTCCATTTGGCCGAACTGCCCCACCTCCAAGAACTAAATGCTTCGCCCCCAATTTTTTCATCTTATGAATGGTTTCTTTCAAATGATAAAGTTCATCTTCAAATGCATCTTCATAAATATAGTTTGCACCTGTATAAACACCCAAAAGTCGCAAATTTGTCTTAGCCAATAAGTCTTCCAATTGTTTTGGCTCAGCATCAAATTTATCCAAATTCCCATCGAACAACTCAACATACTGATAACCAACATCAGAAATTGATTCGAGGACTTCAGCTTCATCTATTAACGATAAGTATCGTCCCTCTTTGATACTAGTTACTCCGCCTCCAGAACCTACTAACATACCAAATCCATTTGTCATATATCCAACTTCCATTCAAGTCACTCCTTTTTACGTAAATTTTATTGTGTTAGCGTTTTCCACAAGCGAATGATAGCACCTCGAAATAATTAAGTCAACTTATTCTTGTTTTTTTCTGTTTTTTAACTAAATTTTCGATTAACCCAACAATTTTATTGTAAACCAGGGAATTAAATTGTATTATCTAATTGTAAATATATTTTTTACGTAATAAACAAAAGGAGGAATTTCATGAATTTAGGTTTTTTGACAAACTGTTTTGAGGGCTCCATTCTAGAAAAAGTTGATTTAGCTGTCCAGTTAGGGTTCACTCAATTAGAAGTCTTTTTGACTCCTGATTCTATACAACAATTAACAATGACCGAGCCGCCTTTAAAAAAACAGTTCGTCCAACATAATATAGGCATATCTTCTCTTGCCTATTACCAAAATATTTTGACCGAAAATAAAGAGTTGCGAAAAAAACATATTGATAATCTATACAAATTAATCAATTTTTCTTATGAAAATGATATTTCCTTAATCAGTACCTTTCTTGGTAGAGACATGCACTTATCTATAAAAGAAAATTTTGACTTATTACCTTCTGTCTTCCAACCGATTGTCACGTATGCTGAACAGCTAAATATTCAAATTGCTATTGAAAACTGCTCAATGCCTTCGTGGGACAAGAATGGTTTCCCATCGACGATTTCCTATAGCCCTGAGTTATGGAGTGAAATGTTTTCTAGAATCCCCAATGCAAATTTTGGATTGAATTTTGATCCTTCACATCTTGTTTGGCAACAAATCGACTACAAACAAGTACTTTGTGACTACTATGAACGAATATTTAATATCCATATAAAAGAAGTTCAAGTTGAAAAAGATAATTTAAGTAGATACGGTATTTTTGGCAAACAAGTGGAAAGAAACCATCCTTACGATTTTGGTTGGTATAAACCTGCGCCTCTAGGTACTGGCAGTATTAGTTGGACAGATATTTTCAAAACTCTACAAGCCAAGCAATACAATAAAAGCCTGACTTTAGAGTTCAAGAGCTCCAGTAAACAAGAAGCAACACAAACACTGATTGATTCAAAAAAATTTATAGAGACTAAACTTATAAGAGAGGATTTTTGATGATGAAAAAAAGAATTGGTTTAATTGGATACGGAGGCATGGGCAAGCAGCATATTAAAAGAATTAGTGAGAGTCGCTACGTAGAAGTTACTGGTGTTTACGATAATGATGAAAAAAAAGATTATTCCTTTATTTCTAAGGAAATCAAAATCTATGACAACTTAGAGTCACTATTGGCTAATCCTTCTATTGAGATTATTTTGATTGCTACACCCAATGATTCACACAGAGATCTTGCTATAAAAGCATTGGCATCAGGAAAACACGTCATTTCAGAAAAACCTGTCACTTTGAATGTTTCAGAATTAAAAGAAATCCTATCTGCATCAGAAAAATATAATAGATGTTTTACCGTTCATCAAAACAGACGATGGGATGAAAATTACCTCATTACCAAAAAATTAATTGAAGACAATACATTGGGTGATATTTTTTACATTGAAAACCGAGTTCAAGGGTCGCGAGGAATTCCAAACGATTGGCGAAGGAATGTAGATCAAGGCGGCGGAATGCTGTTAGATTGGGGCGTTCATTTATTAGATCGCATGCTATTTCTATTCCCAAACCAAAAAGTCATTAGTATTCACGCAACCCTCAACTATTTTTTAGGCCACGAAGTAGATGATGGCTTCAAAGTAGAGGTAACCTTCGATTCCTTGAAGAAAGCCTATTTGGAAGTCGGCACCACAAATTTTATTGAGTTACCAGAATGGTATGTTGTTGGCTCGATTGGCTCTGCTGTAATTGAAGACTTCGAACTCAATGGCAAATATGTCACATTAACTGGAGAATTAGCGAAGGAAGCTATTCCTATAGAAACCGGCGCTGGATTAACCAAAACTATGGCCCCACGAAATGACGACTCGATTAAGACGTTTCCTTTACCTTCTGTTACAAGTAACATAATCGAGTTTTATGATAACTTTGCCTTGGCAATTGATGGACAGACAGATCTTATGATTAAACATGAGGAACTTTTACGACTATCAACTCTAATTGATGCTTGTTTTGAGTCTTCGCAAAAGAACGAAACCATTAAATTCCCAAATGGCTTATGAGCAGTTAGCGAAATGAAGTAGTCGGCATCTGCCCATGTGTACAGTTATAAAAGAATAATTGTAGACTTTTTCCTAAGTTTATTTTTAAACAAAAAGGGCGTTTTTTACAGTATCTTTGCAAAAAACAAAGTCATTCCCTTTGTTATTCGCTTGTAGTATGATATGAATTAGATAAAATAGAGAAAAAGGTGATTTTTTGACGACAATAAAAGAAGTAGCAGAAATGGCTGGCGTTTCTGTTGCTACAGTTTCTCACGTTGTTCGAAAAACTAGATATGTTAGTCCTGAGTTAGAAAAAAAAGTAGAAGAGATTATTTCTTCACTTGATTCTGTTCCTAATTTTGTACTGAAACAAAATAAAAAAGATAAGAACAAAGTAAAGATATTATTAGTCTATCTATCTAATTTTTCTGACAACTTCCAGTTAGGGGTTCTAGCAGAAATTCGCCATCAATTAATGCATGAGAGCATCTTGATTATGCCTGTCGAATACCAGGACATCTCTACAAAATTTGAAGTGATGTTTGACAGTTTTCATGAGGAGGTCATCGGCCAAATCCTCATCTATTCTGACAAAACTGAACCAACATTTCCAAAAAAATTCTACAAGATTCCGTTTGTCATCGTAAGCGCAGACAATCATGACAAGATAGGGCTGCCTTATATATCAAGTGATAGCCATTGTGGAGTAGAACACGCAACCAATCACTTGCTAAGAAGTGGCCACTCGAAGATAGCCTACATAGATTACTCTGATCATTTAGAAAATGATTCATTAGCAGGGTTTAGGCGTGCCTTCAAGAAAAACAATTTACTTGTTGACGATGAGATTATTTCTACAAGAAAGCTCAATAAAGCAGAGTTACATGGAAAATTGCAGAGATTATTTTCTCAAGATAAATTCGAACAACCAACCGGAATTTTTGTTGACCCATCAATTGTTAGTGAGGTCATTAACTACTTTAATGAAGCAGGCGTGCGGATTCCTGAAGATGTCTCTTTGATTTCTTTAGGCACTGAACACTGGTATAAAGTATGTAATCCAGCAATTACCAGTATCGAACACAATTTTTCAAAAATTGTTACCGAATCATTAAATGCCTTGCGCAACTATTCAACAAATCCGCAGTATCATAAAACCATCTCAACTAAGTTTCATTTGCAAAGCTCAACATCAGGGATTGCAAAAGGGCCATTTGGAGAAAAAGCAGCTTCCATTAATAGCATTATGCTTACCGAAAGCGAAATTGATGAGATAAAACAAACGAAGAGAACAGCTGTAATCTCGTTTCATTACATGGGCGCTTCTTGGATGAATCTGCACGAAGCGGGGATTAATAAAGTGTTTAATGAGCTGAATATCAATATCATTGGTATCACTGATGCTCACTTTGATTCAGATTTACAGAACAAACAAATTGAGAGTCTGTTATCGTTAGAACCAGATATTTTCATCGCCATTCCAACTGATATTTCTAAGACAGAAACTGCATTCAAAAAAATTGTGGACAGCCCTAGCCAATTAATTTTGATTACCAATGTGCCAAAAGGCTTGACACCGACCGACTATGTATCTGTTGTTTCTGTAAATGAATTAACGAATGGTAGGCTTGCTGCACGTGGCTTATGTGAACAACTGCTTTCTCACGGTAAGAACAAAGTGGGACTCCTCACGTTTGACTCTGACTTTTACGCCACAAACCAACGAGATACCTCTGCTCAACAGCTAATCGATGAAGACTTTCCATCTATTAAGATTGTCGGAAAAGCCTCCTTCAAAAGTGAGGACAGCGTATTTGATGAAACTCTGAGTTTGCTTGCTGAACATCCAGAAATTGAAGGAATTTATATTTCTTGGGATGGACCAGCCCTAGAAGTTATAAAAGCGCTGAAATCAATTGATCGGTTGGATATCATTGTTAGCACAGTCGATTTGGACTTCTCCTCTGCACTCGTTATCGCAGAAGACGGCCCAATCAAATGCGTCAGCGCGCAACAACCATTTGATCAGGGGAGAGCAATCGCCTTAGCCGCTGCTCAATCAATCCTCAACAAAAAAGTACCTAGTTTTATTGGGATAGAACCTATCATGGTCAATCGCAACAACTTACTTAGTTCATGGCGAACTGTGTTCAAAGAAGAACCGCCAAAAGAATTACGAGATTTACTAGTCAAACAATAACCCGTACTATCCGATTTTGTTGGGTTCTTCTGATGAGTGTATAAGCACAATACGATACTCAGAATTGCTTTACAGATTTACTTAGCTGTTACAATCAAAAAAATAAACTCCTCTTCGTTTAAAAGGTTCCTACCTTTATTTAATAACCGGAAAGGAGTTTTTTTTGATAAAATGACTAAATCGAGGAAAGATTCAACCAGCAGATTATCCTAAGTACAAAAAAAGAGATAGCCAAATTGATAGAATTGAATCATTATGACACAATCATCAAAGAGCATTTCCCTATAAACTATCATAAAAAACGTTTGAAAGAGTTATTACTTCGAGTTACTTTCACTCGACAAATTTGACTATATTTGACCTTCTTCAACTTGCTATTTTAGTAGCTGACAGCATTCCCAACCTCTAGCCCACAGCATAAGAAAATCTTCTTAAATTCGGATTCCTCACGACTTCCGAAAAAAGATGCGTCATGCCAAAGTGAAGGATTCCCCAGTCCGTCGACCTATCAAATCCCGTTTTATCACTATCGAAATGTCTTAAAATTTGATAGGGCTTCATCAATTGATAGCCAAGTGGTTTTTGGCGCAGATGAAGCGGTCTAGGATCTTCAACTCTCCAAGAAAAGTCTAAAACAATTACACCCCAAACAGACAGGTCTCTAGTCGAAAATCCTATAGGCGCATAATAAAACTTATATTTTGTTCCTTGTCTTTTCTTCAAAAGAAACGTTCCGTTCATGTATACACGCTACCTTCATTGCTTTTTTGTAAAAATCAAGAACTGACTATTCAAATCTCCATTTCATTAGGTTCACTACTTCAAGAGGATAGGTATCTTTCTTCAATCCTTTTAAATCTATGAAAATTTCCAGCTAAGTCTTAACATTTAAATTCCTCTATTCTGCTTTCAACACATATCTCAATCTATCAATATTCCTGTGAAGGTTACTTACCTCTAAGTCGCCTTCGCAAAAGTAGCACAGCCAGTTTTTTTCATAAAATAGATTGTCATCCGTTATGCCACTTTTAAAATAATCTGTACAGTAAATCATTGTTATTGAAAAATTTCCGCCACTACCCTTCCCATCTAAGACACTCCTCACAAACTGATAGTTAAATGCTCTAAATTTTTGTTGCTTATACACGCCTTCAATTACGTATGAAACCATCTTATTTGTTCCTGCATTAAACGGATAAGATTCAAACTCTGCATATTCGTCAATTATCGGATTTTAAAAAACTTCTATACCTAGATTATGTATTTTTGTAGAATGATTCTGTGTAGAAGCTCTTCCCATCGCTTTGTCAAAGCTATAATTATTATCTCTAGCAAATTCCTCATCTGCTTATTATATTTATTTGCTTTCTCTATCGCAAAATAAACAATGAAGCCGGTCATTATAAAAATGGTCAATAAAAAAATAAGGATATAACCCATTATAATACGCATCTCCTACTTCTAAATTTTATTTGCATTTTTTGTTCACCAGTGCCTTCGTTTCACTTATGAGCAACAAGAGTGTAGCATATCGACTTCATAATATTCCAGTAACAACCGAAAAACATGCATATTTATAATTGTCATTGGATCAAGCATGTGCTTAAGTTGTTAGGCATTAACGTTAAAAGATGGCTATTTTCACTATCAAAGCAATAACAGAAAGTGTGCTCTTTTAGTACACCTATTGATTGAAATTAAAGGGCTCTCAAACACTTTGACATTCTAAGGATTTTGAGAATCCATAATTTTTTTATGAATAATTCGGCCTTGTTTGTCACAACTCATTTTTGTATAAACTTGACACAAATAACAGAGGCTTTATCAATTTGCTCACTCTACTATACATTATTTTACTTTGAGATTTATCTATAAAAGGCCGTTCTAGAAATAGGATTGCAGTACTAAAAACGCCTACACCCATTATTTTAAAGCCATGTAATCTAGCCTATGATACATCAAATCTTATATGCTCTTCTATTTTTACTTTTTCAATTATCTTGAAAAAGTCTCATTTTTTCCATTAATTATGAGCTGAACGTTTATTCAAAGATTCCCAAACCTTTTGCGTATTATACATAGAAGGGTTTGTCCTATTAAATAAACATGAAGTTGAGACTTCACCCTCCACTCAGCCAGTGTGGTGAATTGCCTAACTTTGAAAATGAGCTTGTTAACTACAAAGTATAGCTTTCTTCGAATAGAATCAAATTTTAACATGGCCACTATGATAACCACAATCCATTATAGAAAGTTGGAACCTATATGAGCGAGACTAGAGAAAAGTTAAAGAAATTAAAAGATGGATCTCGATACAGGTTTAGAGGTTTCTTCCAACACAACGGATTGAAGTCAGCTGACTACATTGATAAGATGGGAAATATTCGCTATTAGCCAACCTTCATGTTAACAGATGTCTATCAAATCGATACAGCAAGAGTAGAACATTATGTTGCCGACCATCTTTGGATGAATCTTACGAAACAATTTTTAAAATATGATTGGTTCAAGAAAGGCGACCTCATACAATTTGATGGGAAAGTTTCTGAATATACAACTTCAAAGAAAACAGATGTTAAAATTGAGCGTCCATCCAAAGTCAGCGTTACAAGATTAGGGAAGAATATCCCCCTAACTGACCGACTCATAAACTTGAGACCATTAGAAATTGAACAAGAAATCACTTTGCAAATCCAACCGTTCACAAAAGCTAGAGATGCTCTTCTTGCGTTCTTTAGTTTAAACAAATTCCAAATATTAAAGAAGAAATGGCACAATATTCAGCCATATGCAATAGTTGATAATCAGCTCTTTACAAGAGATAGCTTCAGAGAGTTCTACTTTACTAGAGAGTCTATGATTGAATTGCATAACCTCTACATTACCGAGAAAATTTCAATCAAAAAATCGGTTTATAATGGGGATCCAATTCAAGAAAACTTGCTCACCGAAAAGGATATTGAGTCTTACTTATCTAAATACAAAGAGCAGCATACTCAGCATAAAAAATCCAAAAGTCAAGGTTACAATAACTAACTAGAAGACTATTATTTTTAGCTTCTTTTGGTAAAGTCTATAGATAAAATCGTATAATTATTGAACTAGAAATAGGTCCAAAAAGAAACTTTACGATTAATTTTAAGTAAAATGTGATATACTGACTCTAAAGAAAGCTAGGTGATAAATATGCCAATCATTAAACCAGTTTCTGATTTAAGAAATTATAACACTGTGCTAAGTGAAGTCTCTGAAGGTAATCCAGTGTATCTTACTAAAAATGGTTATGGAAAATATGCAGTTGTTGATCTGGTAGAATATGAAAAAATTCAAGCTAGCATGAAATTACTTGCTGAGTTAGCCGAAGCGGAACAAGAAATTGCTGATGGTACCACTTTAATCCCTCAAGAAGACATTGACAAAGAATTTGGTCTAGCTAAATGAGCTATCAAATTGAGCTTACACCAAAAGCAGCAAATGATTTACGTCAGATTCATGACTATTCCATTTCAGAATTATACGATTCTACAACGGGATTAAAGCTGGTTCAGTCTATTATCAATAGCTATAAACAATTGACAACTTTTCCAAAACTAGGAAAGAAACTTTCCACTCAAATCCCCTTTAAAACCAACTATTTTTATCTGGTGAGTAAAAAGCATTTGATTTTCTATCAGATAAAGAAAGATTCTATTGTTATCTATCGCATTATTCATAGCCAGCAAGATTATTTAGAGATTTTGTTTTTTGATGATGAAACCGCTTTATAATTCGATAAAAATAGGAAAGAACTTATCAAGTTTAGGCTATGTTCTTTCCTATTTTCTATGGCAAATTGATGTATTTAAGAAGACTCTCTTTCATAAACTTCCCCTCATTTTGATGGGAACCACATAACAACATCCCTTTTATCAACTCAATCGTCCGGATATGTTCCAGTTGCAACTACTGACATGGTTTACCATTCACTATCAAGCTCTACAAATTTTTTTACAGGAAAGCAAAAATAGTCAAAGACTCTTCGGTACAAAGTTTCTTCTGATGGTGCAACATTTGGTGCAACTAAATCAAAAGCAAAAATAGAACCTCTTAGAATTACTGGTATAACAGCAATTCTAAGAGGTAGATAAAAGTTAACCTACACTGCCTTCCATCTCATAACTAATCAACCGATTTAACTCGACTGCATATTCCATTGGGAGTTCTTTGGTGAATGGTTCGACAAAGCCCATGACAATCATTTCTGTTGCTTCGCTTTCTGATAGGCCGCGGCTCATCAGATAGTATAATTGTTCTTCTGAGATTTTTGAGACTTTTGCCTCGTGCTCTAGCGAGACTTGGCTGTTATGGATTTCGTTGAACGGGATGGTGTCTGATTTTGAGCGTTCATCCATAATAATCGTGTCACATTCGATGTGCGAGATCGAGCCTGCACTGTCTTTTCCGAAGGTTACTTGGCCACGGTAGTTGACCTCACCGCCGTCTTTGGCGATTGATTTTGAGACGATTGAGCTTGACGTGTTTGGGGCGTTATGAATCATTTTTGCCCCGGTGTCTTGGATTTGGTTTTCACCGGCAAAGGCGATTGACAACATCGTTCCGCGTGCTCCTTTACCGTCTAGATAAACACTTGGATATTTCATTGTTGTTTTAGCGCCTAGATTTCCATCAATCCACTCGACGGTTGCCCCTTCATAAGCTTTGGCGCGTTTGGTAACAAGATTGTAGACATTATCGGACCAGTTTTGAATAGTTGTATACCGACAATAGGCATCTTTTCGAGTGAAGATCTCAACGATTGCGGCATGCAAACTGTTGCTTGAATAGGTTGGCGCGGTACAGCCTTCTACATAGTGAATGCTGGCCCCTTCGTCAACGATAATTAGAGTCCGCTCAAACTGACCAGTGTTTTCTGCGTTGATGCGGAAATAGGTTTGTAAAGGAACATCCACTTGGACCCCTTTTGGCACATAGATAAAGGTACCGCCTGACCAAACTGCCGAATTTAACGCTGCTAATTTATTGTCGGTTGGTGGAACTAATTTGGAGAAGTATTCTTTGAACAAATCAGGGTATTCTTTTAATGCTGAATCTGTATCGGTGAAGACAATCCCTAATTTTTGGAATTCTTCTTTCATGTTGTGGTAAACAACTTCTGATTCATATTGTGCAGAAGCGCCGGCCAAATAGGCACGTTCAGCTTCAGGAATCCCAATTTTTTCAAAAGTTTCTTTAATTTTTTCGGGTACATCATCCCAGTCACGTTCTGGACGGTCACTGGCTTTTTGATAGTATTTGATTGCTTCAAAATCAATATCAGACAAATCTGGTCCCCATGATTGCATCGGCATTTTGTTAAAGGCTTCTAATGATTTTAAGCGGAATTCTAACATCCATTCTGGTTCTTCTTTGATCCGTGAGATTTCACGCACGACTTCTTCGGTTAATCCTTTTCCTGTACTAAAGACCGGCTTCACGTCATCATGAAAGCCAAATTTATATTCTTCTAACTCAGGTACTCCCACGTTCTCACGCTCCTATTCTTTATGGTATTGATGAGCTACAGACTTGCCAGACTCATCAGTGACGGCTTGTTCCAATGCTTTCCAAGCGAGCGTTGCACATTTGATTCGCGCTGGGAATTTAGCTACTCCGCTGAGCATCGCCGCGTCTCCTAAAGCTTCTTCATTGGCAACTTCTTTTCCTTGAACCAATTCAGAAAAGCTCTGAATCAACGCTTCTGCTTCAGTGACTGTTTTGCCTACTACCGCATCGGTCATCATCGAGGCACTCGCTGTACTAATTGAACAGCCACTTCCGTCAAAGGCAATCTTTTTAATGACATGATCCTCCAACGAAAGCTCTAGTTGAATGACATCGCCACAGGTTGGATTATTCATCTCAATCGTTTGCGTCGAATCATCTAAAGTTCCATGGTGATGAGGATGACTAGAATGATCCAAAATTACTTGACGATATAAATTATCTAATTTAGATAGTCCCATGTTTGAAAAACTCCTTTGTCGCTAAGATTGCTTCTACTAAACGATCTGCATCCTCTTTTGTATTGTATAAATAAAAGCTGGCACGCGCTGTTGCCGGTACATTCAAATAGTTTAACAAAGGCTGTGCGCAGTGGTGTCCTGCACGAACTGCGACCCCTTCCATATCTAAGGCCGTCGCTACATCATGAGGATGCAGACCTTCCAAATTAAAGGCAATAACACCGGTGTGTGCTTCAACCGCTTGTGGGCCATAGACGGTTAGCCCTTCAATTGCTTGTAATTTAGGGAGTACGTAGGCAACTAATTCGGCTTCATGCTGATGAATTTCAGTCAAACCAATTTCAGTCAAATAATCAATCGCACTGCCCAACGCAATGGCACCCGCGATATTCGGTGTACCTGCTTCAAATTTCCAAGGCAACTCTTTCCACGTACTCTCTTGAAGGTGGACAAAATCAATCATCTCGCCACCAAACTCAACCGGCTCCATTTGATCAAGCCATTCTCGTTTGCCATAAAGTACACCAATCCCTGTCGGTCCGCACATTTTGTGTCCGCTAAACGCGTAAAAATCAACATTCAATGCTTGAACATCAACGGGCATGTGAGGCACAGCTTGCGCACCGTCTGCGACCATTACCGCGCCGTGTGCATGCGCCAGTTCAGCCAACTCCTTCAGTGGATTAATGACACCTAACACATTAGAGACATGAGCAATCGACACAATCGCCGTCTTATCCGTCATTTGTTTTTTGGCATCCGCCATATCAAGAAAGCCGTCATCCGTGATACGAATGTATTTCAAGGTTGCCCCTTTAGCTTTTGCCAGCTGTTGCCAAGGAATGATGTTGGAATGATGCTCCATGTAGGAAATCACAATTTCATCGCCTTTTTTAACAAATGCATCACCAAAGCTCTTGGCTATCCAGTTCAAACTTGTTGTCGTCCCTCTCGTAAACAGGACCTCCGCTGTTTCTTTTGCATGAATCAACTGACGGACTTTTTCGCGTGCTTCTTCGTAATCTTTTGTCGCACGTTCTGCTAAGGTGTGCACGCCACGATGAACGTTGGCATTATTCATTTCATAATAGTGATTTAACGTCTTTAATACCTGTTTGGGCTTCTGAGTCGTCGCCGCATTATCCAGGTAAATTAACGGTTCGTCATTGACCTCTTGAAACAAGATAGGAAAATCCTGGCGAAGCTTTTCTGCATTCATCATGCATTCAACTTCCCTTCGATAACCTCAATAAATTCCGTTTGAACTGCTTTAACAGGAATAGCCGTAATCACAGAGCCTAAGAAGCCACGAATAACCAAACGTTCCGCATCCTCTTTACGTAGACCACGACTCATCAGATAGTACATTTCTTCAGGATCAACACGACCGACACTCGCTGCATGTCCAGCCGTTACTTCGTTTTCATCAATTAAAAGAATTGGGTTGGCATCACCACGCGCTTTATCTGACAACATCAGCACACGACTTTCTTGTTGTGCATCTGCTCCTTTAGCGCCTTTTAAGATATGACCAATCCCATTAAAGGTTAAGACACCTCGCTCACGAATCACCCCGTGTTGTAAAATGTGGCCCACAGTATGAGGGGCTTTATTTGTCACGCGGGTATCAATTCCTTGGGTCTGTTTACCAGCACTAATTGCGACGATTTTCACTTCTGAATGGGCTCCTTCGCCCACTAAATCAGAATCAAAATCGGCCACGACATCGCCATCATTCATTACGCCAAGTGCCCAATCAACTGAGGCATCACGCATAATATAACCCCGACGATTCATGTAAGAAGTGATGTTTCCACCTAATTGGTCCACCGCAGAATATTTCACTTTGGCACCCGCTTTGGCAATCACCTCAACGATAATATTCCCCGAAACTTTTTTCGCTGCGTTGCCTTCAGTTTGGAATCGTTCTAAGTAACTAAACTGACTATGCTCATCTGCGACAATCAAAACGTGCTTGAAAAATTGTTGCGTGCTTGCACCATCTTGAATGAAAATCGCCTCAAGTGGTTCTTCAATCACGACGTTTTTAGGAACATAAAGGAATAATCCGCTGTTCATGAAGGCTGCATGAAAGGCCGTTAACTGGTCTTCATCCATACGCACCGCTTTACTCATATAATACTCTTGAACCAATTCAGAATGCTCTTGCATCGCGGTAAATAAATCAGTAAAAATAACGCCCTTTTCAACCAACTCTTGTGGTAGCTGTTCGAAAGAGGTGGTTGTTCCTTGTTGAACCAATACAGGATTATCCTTCATTTCATCAAAAGCAACCACACCAATTGATTCTGGCACCATTTCTTCTGTGGAAACATTAAAGAGTGGCCAACGATTAAATTTTACTCGTTCAATTTTTGGCAAGTCCAATTCATCTGCTTTAGCTAAAGCTTGTTGGCGCAAAGTGGTCATCCATTCAGGCTCTCCGTTGCTTACGGAGAAGGTGTTGATTTCATCAAGAAAATCAATCCATTCTTTTTTTGCCATTTGTCTTGCCCTCCCTTACGCTTCTTCTTCTTTGTAGTCAATTCCTAATTCCTTACTAATTCCAGCATAACCTTCCGCTTCTAAACGTTTGGCCAACTCCGCATCGCCTGTTAAAACCACGCGACCTTCCATCATGATATGAACAATATCTGGTGTGATGTAGTTTAATAAACGTTGATAATGTGTAATAATCAATGAACCAAAGTTTTCGCCACGCATCTCATTGACCCCTTTAGAGACGACCTTTAACGCATCAATATCTAACCCTGAGTCAATTTCATCTAAGATAGCAAAGGTTGGTTCCAACATTAATAATTGGAGAATTTCATTGCGTTTCTTTTCCCCACCTGAAAAGCCTTCGTTCAAATAACGTTCAGCCATTTCTTCAGGCATATTTAATAGTTCCATCTTTTTATCTAATTTTTTTAGAAATTCCATGACAGACATTTTGTTGTCCTCATCACGTTTGGCATTAATTGCCGCACGCATGAATTCAGCATTTGTGATTCCAGGAATTTCGCTTGGGTATTGCATTGCCAAAAATAGACCTAAGCGCGCACGTTCGTCAACTTCTAGCTCTAAAATATTTTGACCATCCAGCAAGATCTCGCCTTCTGTCACTTCATAATTAGGATTCCCCATAATTGCTGCTGATAAAGTGGATTTCCCTGTACCATTTGGTCCCATAATGGCATGAATTTCGCCTGTTTTCATTGTTAAGTTTACGCCCTTAAGGATTTCTTTTCCCTCAATTGAAACGTGTAAATTTTTTATTTCTAAGACTGACATGCAATCCCCTCCAGATTCTTTTAACGTTCTCATCTATTTTAGACTAATTGAGAATGAATCGCAATATTCTTGCCGGAGAATGTTGGATTTATCCTATAACTATTCTAATTTTCTTTCAATTAAAAAGAGCATTTTTACGACTATTAATAATAATTATTATAAAGCTCTCAATTTTTGTTAGAGCCACAAGCTTTCTGACTTTTTCATCAGTTACGTTTTTTGATACCCACGCCAATTTTTTTTACTATTAATAAACGCCTCTTGCCTTTTTCCATTGTACTCCATCTTTCAAAAATCGAGTAGTCTCACGTCTTCGTGCGTTTCACCCGTCTTTTATCTGCTAGTACGACTAACAGCTTTTAGAGATAGAACAAAAAACAAGACCATGATTATCCTCACAGTCTTGTTCATTGTTATTCAATTATTTTGCAACGTCTCTTAATTCAGCTGCTTATTTATCAACTGGTTTTACAGAGCCGCCCCATTTTTCAACAATCCAGCTTTGAACTTCTGGCTCATGTAACGCAGCCATTAATTTTTTCACTGCATCGTTATCTTTATCTTCTGTACGAGTCGCTACGATGTTCACATATGGAGAATCGTCACCCTCTAATAAAAGTGCGTCTTCTAATGGATTCAAATCAATGCCGTAAGCAAAGTTTGAGTTAATTGCCACTAAGTCACCTTCGTCATTGTTGTATGTTGTTGCTAATAATTCTGGTGCAATCGTGTTTTCAATCTTCAAGTTCTTTGGATTTTCAGCAATATCTTCAAATGTTGCAGTTTCCAAATCCACGCCGTCCTTCACTTTTACCAAGTCTGCTTTTTGTAAAATACTAATGACACGGCCCCAGTCAGAGACAGAGCTTGAAACGATTACTGTTGCGCCATCTTTTAAGTCTTTGATGTCTTTAATTTTTTTAGAATATAATCCCATTGGCTCTAAATGAACACCGCCAATATTGGCAAAGTCATAACTATTGTCTTCGATTGCTTTGTTGAAGAATGGTAAATGTTGGAAATAGTTGGCATCTAATTCGCCATCAGCTAAGCTTTTGTTTGGTAACACGTAATCATCAAAAGAAACAACTTCTAGTTCGATGCCTTCTTTAGCCAAAATAGGTTTCACATGTTCCAAAATTTCTCCGTGCGGCGAAGGTGAAGCGCCCACTTTTAAGACGGTTTTTTCTTCCTTTTTATCCGATCCAGAAGAAGCCGTGTCTGATTTGCCGTTACCACAAGCTGTTAATCCTACTGCCACCAATAATACTGCTGCTAATCCAAATAATTTCTTTTTCATATCCTTTTCCCCCTCATTTTTCCTATCGTTTATCTGTTCGTTTTGTTAAGATGTCCCCGATTGCTTGCACGATGAACACTATCACCAAAATAATGACTGTTGCCACTAAGGTCACCGTATAATTTCCTCGTTGAAATCCTTCTTGCCAAGCTAGTGCTCCTAGCCCACCCGCACCAATCGCTCCAGCCATCGCTGTAAAACCAATCATTGAAATGGTCGTCACAGTGATTCCTGAAATTAATGCTGGCACACTTTCTGGTAACAACACTTTTACGACGGTTTCAAAATAACTTGCTCCCATTGCATCTGCTGCTTCTAACACGCCTGGGCTGACTTCGCGTAAGGCAATTTCAACCAGTCGCGCATAAAAGGGTGCTGCGGTTAAAACCAACGCTGGGATTCCTGCTTTTGCCCCCATCATTGATCCTACCAACATTTTAGTGAATGGGATGATTAAAACCATCAATATCATAAACGGTGTTGACCGGAAAATGTTACTTATAATAGAAACTAACCCATAGATAATTTTCGCATACGGCTTATTGTTTCTGCCAATTGTATACAGTGCCAATCCTAGGGCAAGTCCCAAAACAAAGACTAAAACCATTGAAATGACGGTCATATATAAGGTATCAATAATCGCTTTTTGCATCGTTTCAGGGTTGACCTGACTAAAATTCAAATACTGTTCTGAGAAGCTCTTATTCATGTGTTAGCACCTCCACATCGACTTCTTTTGAATTGAAAAATTCAATCGCTTGCTTAATTTCGGCCGGCTCGCCTGTCAACAAGACAGTCAAGGAGCCTAACGTACTACCATTTGTTTGTTGAACCGTTCCATAAACGACATTAATGTCAATTTTGTAGGCCCGGATAGCTTGTGAAATAACTGGCTCATTGGCGTTATTCTCTTTAAAAGACAACGTAACAATCTGCCCCTCAGGATTCTCTTTGATAAAACTTGCCAACATCGCTTGTGTGTCATCTTCTGGTTGAAGCTCTTGTTGAACAAATCGTTGGGTGACTGCTTGTTTTGGATGACGGAATACATCAAGCACTTCGCCTTCTTCAACAATACTCCCTAGCTCCATGACCGCTACCTTGTTACAAATTTTTCTGATTACATTCATCTCGTGAGTAATTAAGACGATGGTCAAATTCAACTTCTTATTAATATCGAGTAATAAATCTAGAACCTCTTCTGTTGTTTGAGGATCTAGCGCACTAGTCGCTTCATCACACAAAAGAATTTCTGGTTCGTTGGCTAACGCTCGAGCAATCCCTACCCGCTGTTTTTGACCACCTGATAGCTGTGCGGGATAGGCATCGCCACGTCCTTGTAAACCAACTAATTCAAGTAGTTCCTCCGCACGTTTTTTCTGATCCGCTTTATTAACTCCCGCAAGCTCTAAAGGAAGTTTGATGTTATCAATTACTGTGCGTGACCACAACAAATTAAAATGTTGGAAAATCATGCCAATTTTTTTACGAAAATTCCGTAATTCTTTACTTTTTAATGTGGTGATGTCTTGTCCTTTAACAACCACTGTACCTGAAGTTGGCAATTCCAACCCGTTCAACAAACGAACTAAGGTACTTTTCCCTGCGCCAGAGTATCCAACAATTCCGTAAATATCGCCTTTCTCCACGGTTAAATTTACATCATTTACCGCTTTGATTGCGCCGGATTTCCCGGAGAACTCTTTTTTGACATGGGTTAATTCAATCAATGCCATTTTAACTCTTTCCTCTCTTTTTGGACTCACTATTCATGGTAGTCACTACTCATCTGCATATTTTTGTCTATAATCGACAAAAAAACTTTCGTCCTTTTTTGTGCATCACTCTGCATAAAAAAGGACGAAAGTTTGCTCTTTTCGCGTTACCACCTTGATTTGTTATTCTTTCACAACAATAACCTCATTCAGTACTTGAGTTGTTCCTCGCATACTGCTGCGCTTTAACGGGCGCTCCCGTAACAAGTTCACTTTCGCTCGCTCATTCTGCTCAAAGACCATCTTCCATCTCATCCTCGTTACCCATTTGCAGCAAAACAGGGCTCTCTTTAAACGTTTGTGACATGTACTCTTCTTTTCAAAGCTTTCGGTATATTGCCAAAATTATAACAACACTTTTAATAACTGTCAATTCTTTTTTTGAACGAAATTTTTCACCGCCCTATTGGACTCAGAAATTCTTCACTCAACTATTCAAATTATAATTGGTCAAACGCCGCAGAATCAACCTCTTTGAAGCTAACTAACCAAGCAACCATCTCATCCTCATCGTTTAACACATTAATATCCGCATCAATCTTTTCATTCACAGAAGAAATCACTCCTGTGAGAGGACTAGGGAACTCGTTGACCGCTTTTTCTGCTTCCACTTCAGCAAGCGCCTCGCCCTGTTTAAAACTTTGACCAACTTTTGGCAATGAAACAAAGGTAATCGTTCCTAGCTCTTCTTGCGCATCTTTCGTTAAACCTACACAATACTCTTTCCCGTTAAATAAAATCCATAAGTTGTCTTTACGTTTTAAATGTACTCCTGCCATCTTAACTGGTCGCTCCTTCATAATCGATTTCTTTAAAGCCAATCGCTACCACCTGATTCTCTTTCACTAACAATGGTCGTTTAATTAACATCCCATCGGTGGCTAGAACCTGACTCGCTTTCTCTACTGTAAAACTTTCTATCTGATCTTTCAAGCCTAACTCTCTATATTTCATTCCACTCGTGTTAAAAAAACGACGAATCGGCCATTGACTCTTTGCCATCCAGCCAGCAATCACTTCTGGTTTGGGCGGAGTTTGAATCATATCATAGGTCTCAAATGAAACATCATGTGATTCTAACCATTTTTTGGCCTTTTGGCAAGTAGAACATTTTGGATACCAATATAATGTGTACATAACTATTTTTTTCTCCATTCACTTAGTGTTTCGTTTATAATTCCGGCTCTTTCACCGATTGATAACGCATCGATAAAATCAACCCAATCCCAATCATATTACCCAAGATAGCTGATCCCCCTTGGCTAATAAACGGTAACGGAATCCCAGTTAGTGGGAGTAAGCCGATATTTGCCCCAATATTTTCAAACACGTGGAACAAAATCATCATTATAATTCCGGTTGCAATGTAGGCATAAAATTCATTGTTAGTATCAAAACAGACACGAATCATACGATAAATCAGAATGAAATAAAGTAAAATAACAAATGCTCCACCAACAAACCCAAAATTCTCACCGATAACGGTAAAAATCATATCTGACTCACGAACAGGTACGTAAATATCACTAACATTGTAGCCTTTCCCAAACATCCCACCAGAGCCGATTGCAAGTAAACCTTGGGCAGGTTGATATGACGCACCTCCTGCATCGTGAAACGGATCTAGCCAAGAATCAATCCGCGCAAATTGGTAGGCTTTGAAAATGCCCAAATCGCTCAAGAATGAACGACCAGTCTCTGTAGTAACCAGAAAAATGGTCCCTCCACCAACTATCACAGCAAATAATAATACAGGTACAATAATCCGCCAAGAAATCCCTGACATCAAAAAGACACCGCCAAAAATGGCTAAAAAGACCAGCATCGTCCCGAAGTCTTTTTGAAGTAAGACAAGCACAATCACAGGCACCGTGACCGCAAACATTTTTAAAATTAAAAAACCATCCGTCCGTAACGTTCGTTCTCGTGTTCTGGCATTATGTTGTGTGACTACTAAAGCAAGCATCAAAACAAACGCAATTTTCATCAGCTCAGAAGGTTGAAAACTCATTGCTCCAAAACGAAACCAGTTTTTAGAACCCGTCAAACGATCCATATCCTTATCATAAAATCTTAACAAGGCCATCATGACAGCCAAACCAATGCCGTAAATAAATGGTGTTAATTTCCAAATCCATTTTAACCGCATATGCATAATAATGATAATTGCTACCGTACCTAACCCATACCACATACACTGTTTCAACATTTCTGTCGTAATCGCTTTGGTCTGTTCATCGTGTGTTAAAGCAACGTAAAGCGACAACAGTCCAATCAAACAAAGTAAAAATACTGGCAAAATAACACCATAATCAATTTTATTATCTAACGAATTCGTTTTATTCTTATCCATTATTCATCCCTTTTCTACAAAAAACGTACTGGCTTATATTATAGTCGTCTCGGCTAATAAAAGAAAGTCTGACTCTTCTAGATTTGGAAAAAAATTAACTTTTAGCAGAACCATTCCAACTTATTGCTGGAGGATTGTCCTTTGTCTAACTACACCCAAGCAGCTTAACTCTCTTTTCCTACTAAATCGTAAGTGTTGCTCTCTTCAACAATTTACCTGTCTGCCCTTAGTCAGTTCTATCATCTATTCAGCTTAACGTTCTATTCCCATCTTCCCTAACGCTCCTGTATTCGAATTTGCCTGACCTTTTGTTTAGGCCATTCTGTATTTTGTTCGACTTAATTAATGCCCAGCTTTCCAATTCGTTTTCCGTTCTTCTGACAGCCTGTTAGCCAAGTCATTTCCCGATATCCTTTTGTCCAAGCTACTTCCCGACATCCTTTTGACCAAGCTGCTTTCCATTTTTCTAAGGTCCTTTTAACTTTCCGCCGCTATTCTCGTCCCTCGTAGAAGGCCAGCAGTGCTTGGATAACTTGACTCATCACAGGCGAAGTTAAATGATTTCTTTCTATAAAGTAGAAGTGGCGCTGGTAGCTTTTAGAAAGTGGCTCGAAAGCTATTTCAGTAGGCACAGCTCGTTTTGAAATAATTGAGCGGCCGATTCCTTGTTTTAGCAGTGCAACAATCACTTCATTACTTTGAACCTCCAAAATTGGCTCCGTAATATTTTCCTCATCAAAATAACGCTTCATATAGTGATAAACACCCGATGTTTTCTCTCGGATTAACCAAGGAGAGCTAGCAACATTCCCTGCCAAAACTAATTGATCGCTCAAAATAGCTCGCCGTAAAATCCCTTCTGTCGCAAGTGGCTTTTCAATGAAGCCAATATCCGCTTCATGCTTGGCAACTTTATCCAAAGCGTCATGTGAATTTGCCATAACAATTTCAAACGAGACCTTCGGAAATTTTTGTAGCAACTCCGTCATTAATTCTGGCAAACAATAGACAGCAAATGTATGAGAAGCCACAATTCGGCAGCTGACCTTTTGATTACTTTCTTGAACCAAGGCATCCACCGTCTGTTGCCAATCATCCAAAAGATTTAATGTTCGTTGATACAAGATGTCCGCTTGTTTTGTCGCCACCATCTCTTGTCGTCCATTTCTTTGAAACAATACCACCTGTAATTCTGTCTCTAATTGTTTGATTTGATGAGAAACAGATGGTTGGGATAAGAATAAAATCTCCGCACTCTGTGAGAAATTCCGCGTCTCGTAGACAACTCGAAAGGTTTGTAGTAATTTGAACATTGCAATCACTTCCATAATTTTTATTGATACTAACTATAATAACTATTTATTTCAAATATAGATAGACTTCCTATATACTTAATGAAGACTTAAACAATCGCCTAGCTAGTTCATTTTTTACTGACTTACACGAATCATCTCAACCGCTCGCTCATTGGTGCACTTTTTTGGAGGTCATTTGTTATTTATCCAGCTCTTATTCGGTTCCCTTCAAAAGCTTTAAGCCACTGACTATCTAAAAATTTAAGTATTTGGAGACTTTTTTGTCCCCAGTCAAAGGAGTTTATTATGCCAAAAGTTTTTCAATCTATGACCAAAAAATTTATGCCCTTCTTACCCGGCTTGGCTCTATCCATTGTGGTGGCTGCTGTTAGCCGATTACTCGCTCTCCTCGTGCCTCAACTAGGAGGAGCAACAATCGCCATTTTACTTGGTATCTTTTTAGGAAACACTTTCTTCAAACAAAAAAGTCTGGCGGTCGGAACCAAATTTGCCGAAAGCAAACTATTGGAGGTCTCTGTTGTTTTATTAGGTGCTACAGTTACCTTCCAAACCATCGCACAGATTGGCCTCAAAGGAATCATCTTTATCATTATTCAAATGTCCCTTACGATTATTTGCGCCTATCTTATCGGAAAAAAAATGAAATTCTCCGACAGCTTTTCTCTCCTCATGGCTGGTGGAAATGCGATATGTGGCTCTTCTGCCATTGCATCTATTGCTCCAGCTATTCATGCAGAAGACGAAGAAAAAGGACAAGTCATTACTCTAGTTAACTTGCTTGGAACTGTCATGATGCTCACCTTGCCATTTTTAGGCTTATTCTTATACGGAGAAAAACTATTGGAAAAAAGTGCACTAATCGGTGGAACGTTACAATCTGTTGGACAGGTTGTCGCAGGAGCTAGCATGCTCAATCAAGCCGTTGTTCAATTCGCTATGCTCTTTAAAATCTTACGAATCGTTCTATTAGTCGCCGTCGTTTTTCTTTTTGAACTGTTTATTCAGAGAAAAATGCCCACTCCCCCCTCAGTTCAGACCAAGACAAAAAAGAAAAAGTTATCTCTTCCTTGGTATGTGTTAGGGTTTCTATTATTTTGTATCCTTAACAGTCTAGTCAACCTGCCTACTTTTGTTGATCAAACCGCACACTTTGTCAGCAGCTGGTTTGAAATAACGGCACTTGCTGCAATTGGTTTGCGTTTAGACTTTGCCAAATTTATGAAAGAAGGGCCTCGTTTACTTCTCTATGGGCTTTCGGTCGGTGGCTTGCAAACTATTTTTGCCATTCTCCTCATCTTTTTGCTTCAATTTTAAAAAAAAAGAGCCCTAAAGTTTTTTTCAAACTTTAAGGCTCGTTTCACTTATTCATAACATTCTCAATAAGCCAAACTCAGTACATCAGCTTTTTGAGTATTTTTTCTTATATAGTTAGTAATAACTAACATATCTGGTTAGTTTTACTCAATAGACTCCATCACACGTTTCAAATCAAAACCTCGACCTAATACTTCATTGGCTGGCATCGAAATAATAAACGCTTCGCCATCAATTTTTTGAACGGCTTCTTTCACCAAAGAAAAATCTTTCTCATGAATCACAGTCATTAACATCATGCCCTCTTGCCCACGAAATCCACTTTCTATTGGCACCATGGTTACACCTTTATCCAGCGATTGGGTCAGTAACTCTTTCATCAAAACATACTCTTTTGAGATAATAAAAACATTTCTCGAACGAACAGGTCCTGCTTGAACTAGATCGATCACTCGACCAATCACAAATAAACAAATTAATGAAAACAAAACAACATCAATATCAAAGGCAATAAAGGCAGATAAAATAACTAATCCATCAACTACCCACACGGAAGCGCCTAATGGTACATGAAAGTATTTATTGACAATCTGAGCAATAATCGCCGTCCCCCCTGTTGAGGCACTTCCACGAAATTCCAAACCAATCCCAATTCCAGCAAACACCCCACCAAAAATTGCACTCAACAAAACATCGTGAGTGACAACCGGTAGGCCCTCTGTAACCCCTACAAAAAATGGAAAAACTAAACTCCCATAAATGGTCTTGATCCCCGTCGCTTTTCCTAGCAACAAAAAGCAAAGCAATAACAACGGAAGATTAATCGCATACAGAGTCAACGCTGCATTCCAACCAAACGCATGGTTCAAAACAACACTAATCCCACTAGCTCCCCCAGCAACTAGGTGATTGGGCAATAACAAAGTATTCATCGTAATCGCCAAAATCAGCGACCCAATCGTCACATAAATATAATCCTTAAAAAATAAGTGCATATCAAATTTTTTCATCATTCCACCCTCTACTAAAAAAGTCCTAGTCTAACGTAACATACTCTATTCAGAAGGGCTAGAGCTTGAGGGAGAAAAAGTGATTATTTTTTGGCGAGGCAAACCAAATTTGAAGATGTTTGAGTATTCTGTTATTCTATAATTAATCACATAATAACATTCGACACTTTAATTATGAGATTTATTGGTTGTCAAAAGATTCTTAATCAAAGTGTCAAAAAAAAGGAGCAAAAAATGAAAAAAATCACATGGGTACTTATCCTGCCCCTCTTACTCGTAATGGGTGCGTGTAAAACAACTGACTCAAAGCCCTCAGCAACTAACGCAAGCACCACTTCTGAATCAAAAATACACGAGGTAAAAGAACTGACTGTAGCAGATGCTGAAAAGATTGAAATAGGTGATGCTAAGGAGACAGTCTACGAAGCATTAGGACAGCCTTTGAAAGAATGGCGTTCGGATTCTGATTTTGTTCAACAAATGCTAGATAATGAAAAAAGGAAAGTAGATATGAAGAGTACGCTAAAGAAATCAGCAGAGGAGCTAGACAAAGAGAAAAATATTTCAACAATAGCCGAAGAAAATTTAACAAATGAGAATTTGATACTACTTCAATACACGGTGAACACAGAAATGAACACTCAACTTTCTTCACTCGTGTGGATTGACTCCAAAACAGACAAAGTGAGTCTAACGACTATTCGAAGCTTTTTAAACGAGGACGGCACCACGCCAGTTGTCCAGTTAAAAGAAACTGGATCAGACAAGCCTAGCAAAGGAATAAATACGTTCAACTTAGGTGATACAGTAATTTATACAGATGAACTCGACGGAACAACCTTCGATATAACAGTCGAGGATATCTCAAAGAGCAGGGGGAATTCCTACTATAAGCCTGAAGGAGCATTTTTTTCTGTGGTTTCCTACACTGTCGTAAATTCGGGCGATGTATCCGCTAGTTTTTCTCCCTTAAATTTTTCTTTTTATGATGAAACAGGTGCAGAAATTAAGCAGTATGAGAAGCGCCCTACACGTGCTCAAACTTTGGCACCTGGTGAACTTTACGGATTCTCAGTATATTATGATATACCTACTGAAGAAGAAAACTATGATTTTCGACTTGACGACGCAATTTGGAAAGGCAGCTATGTGTCCGAATTAAGCTACTAATAAAGTTATTAAAGTTACGATTATTTTATTCAAATAAAATCCAAAAATCATAAACAAACAAAATAAACTACCCTTTCTTCAATTTACAAATGCGATAGGCTCAGCAGAGGACTATTTAGATTACAGTGCTTTTTCCAAACTAGGATTTTATGATTAACTTATATATGAACAATATCCAGCAGATGCCACACAATTTGCGATAGATAGTATTGAAACGGATTGGAATCAGCAGGCATTACTTAGTGCTATAGAATATTTAGATTATCAATCCTTTTCATATCAAGGATTATAGGATCAATTAATTTATGAAAAGTTCACCGAGGAACAGGTTCAATACGCATAGATAATCTTCCTGATATAAGTATTAGGAAACAGTTTCTATTCTTACACTTGCATAAATACCTATGTAGCGAAAAACTAATTATCTAGTTCTGATAGCATAATTATGGATGTATTTATTTTGCTTATATAACTTGCAAGCTCGTACAAATTTTCACTAAATAACATTAAAAAGAACTATATTACAGGAGGATTATCCAAATAAAAAAGATTTTAGGCCTATTTACTATTATCGTAGTGTCGCTAACCTTAACCGCTTGCGGTGATTCAAAAGAAAAAGAATCAACATCCAAAAATACCCAGTCAGAAGTAGTTGAATCTTCAAGTACTAACGAAGCAAACACAATTGAATCTACCAAGCTAGATGATTCTTCAGAACCCTCAGAATCATCCACATCTATCGAACGAGAAACGTCAGAATATACCCCTGCAACTAAAGTAGCATTTCAGCCTAAAGATGTGTCTGATAATACAATTCAATCTATTAAAACATACAGTGATTATCTTAGTATGTATCATAAAATCATTGAAAACTATCTCTCTGAGTATGAAGAAACTGTTAAAGACACTGTCCTCTATGATGAAGCAAGCTTCCAAATGCAAAAAGACCAATATGATCAAGCTTTTGCAGCTCAACAAACTCAATATAAAGATATGGGCGATAAACTCTTAGTCGGCAAAGATTCCCTTGTTGATTTCCTTATTAGCTACCGTGATAACTTGAGTGATTTAATTGAAGGCTACCGAACCTCTTTACAGTAGTAAATACTCATTTAGACAGCTAGAAGAAAACATCTATTCATCAATGTACAATGTCTACATTTAAATAACAGTTTTCCTTACTATGAAAAAGGCTCAAAGTCACCAGTACAAAGTGACTTTGAGCCTTTTCAACTCGAGAAAACATACATAAGGAAGGTAAGGGATTCGAACCCTTGCGCGGTTTAACCCGCCTAACAGATTTCGAGTCTGTCCTCTTCAGCCGGACTTGAGTAACCTCCCAGTAACAATAGAATTTTCTCATACTTTGAATAATTAGTCTAGTGGCAACCTATTTCCCACAAATTCGTGTTTACCATACTAATGAATAATTCTCCTGCACCATGAACGAAAGGTAAGCCTGTGATATTTTTTAGTTAGCATCACAGGCTCTTCATTCTAAAGCCGCTGCTTGTCTATTGTGTTGTATATCTTTACTGAAGAATCGTTCCACCTTTTCCAATGTAGCCTATCCATGTGCTCCCATCATACAGTGAATAATATACCGTATCATCACCTAATAAGTAGGAATACTTTGCTGTAAATAATTTGCCAGAAAATTTCGGTTCGTTTGATTTCCCAATAGAATTGGACCAATATAGATCTTTCCAAATATTGTATGTTTTGCTTCCATCTATTTTCACTTTTTTATTTACCAAGACCGAGTCCATTTTTCGCATTCCAGTTGAATTAATATACCCCTTCCAGTTATCGCCTCTGTATAATGAATAATATGAGTGGCCATTTCCTATAGTATATTTATATCTAGCCTTGTATACATCGCCTTGTTTAGTTGCCTCTACCAGCTTAGAAGTCCAATATAAGTTTTCCCAAATTGCGTAAGTTGATGTGGTTGCCGTTATATACATATCATTTTGCGCAATTGGAGAACATACCTGTACGGCCTTAACATTAATGTATCCTTTCCACTCGCCACCTTGATAAAGTGAATAATATGAATCTCCGTTACCTAATGTATATTTGTATTTCGCTTTATAAACCAATCCTTTTTTATACTCTCCCGTATTGCCAAGCTCTTTGTTAAAGAAAAAGTTACCCCAGAGTTTATAATTGGGACTTATCGCAGATACATATATGTCGTTTGTTGTAGTAGACTTCAATTCTTTGGCACCATCTACATTTAAGAATCCAGAAAATTCCCCTGAAACATATAATTCGTAGTACTTATTAGCATTCACTGTAAAAATTTTCTTTGCTTCATATACTGTTCCTAACTTAGTAAGACCTTTCTTTGTTTTATATTCGAGATCTCCCCAAAGAGTCCAATCTGCTTTTGTAATGGTCACTTTTTTATTAAACGATTCCGCAGGATAATTATTTTCTGCTCCTTTCAATCGATAATAATATACTGGTAGTCCTGAATAATCGCCCATCCAGTTTTTTGCTGGAGTTGTTGCGATTCCATTTTTAGGGTATGTGCAATGAATAATTGTATCGTTGCTTAAGAACACACCTGTATGTCCAGCTGAACCAGCAGATCCACCTTTGTATCCGGCGACAAAAATATCGCCTCGTTTCACTTCTGCACGGCCGATTGGAATCAGCAGACTGCCTTCTAATCTGAAGAGCGAGTCCGTATTCCCCATACTACCAGTAGGTAAAAATCCTCCTGCAATCAGCGAATAATACACTGATGAACTACAATCATAACTATTTGGACCATAACGATTACTCATTGAGTAAGTTACTTTCCCTTCACGATCTTTAAACCATTGAATCATTTTATCAATACTTGCCATTTGTTTACATTCTCCTTTTATAATTAATTTGTATTCATTTGATAGAAAAACCTATCCTTTTAATTACTTCCTAAAACATCCCAGCCAGGACAACATAAATAGTCTATATCCTGGACCAAGATTTTTTTACCATACGTCGTTGAATAGACGTATTTACTTCCATATCTGTTGACAATCTCTTTTGACGTCACGACAACAACCTTACCTTTTTCATCACTACTTATTTTTTGGCCACCATACCAATTAGTCGCTGTCTTTCTTAAGCGACAATAGGTGCCTGAACCAAATGAACGATCATCTAACTTACGAGCACTTCCACCCGTTGACGATTGCGCTTTGGCGTAGGCTAACCAGGCTGTCCTATCGCCATAAAAACTATTTGCATCCAACGCTCCGTTATAATTGGCCAACCTTGTTTTCGAGCTATATTGATAGATTGTAGGATTCCCCCAATAATTTACAGCTGGTGCTGAGGGCCGTTTATAGCCAGTAATTGGATTATCCGCACCATATGAGGCATACCATAATCCGTAATCTCCGTCCTTTACCGTTTGCCAGTTTTGACTGTTCAGCATTGACTGATACGTATAAAGTAAACCTTTCACACCGCCTGTTAACACCTTTAGTCTATCTAAAAATCTTCGACACCATGTGGGCGAGCTTACAGATAACCCTTCTTCATAATCCAAAAAGAGAACCGCCTCTCCAACGTAGCCTTTACTATTCTTGTAAAAAAAGTCTGCCTCCGCTTCTGGGTTGCCATTTTTTGCATAATGATAGACACCCAACAGTTTGCCAGCCTTCTTTGCCAATTGATAACGGGTGTCACAGTAGGGATTCACGTAGCTCGTTCCCTCAGTCGCTTTCACGATAACAAAGTCACAAGGCACTTTAGAAACATCAATATTTCCTTGCCAGCTTGAGATATCAATTCCGTTTAAAACCATCAGACTTTTTTTCCTTTCTTTGAGTCTTCCGTAGGGACAGCCGTAGAATCAGTAAACTCATGATCTCCATTATATGAATCGGTTTCTCCAGACATAGAGAGTAATTTCTTAATCATCCCTTGTAAATTGGCCGGAACTCCGACATTCATTTTTGCGACATTTTCTAAAATAGAAATCAGCTCATTGGCTATATAGAAAAAAGCAACGGCATCACGTAACATCGACTTATCTCCTAGTAAAGTATCTAGGAGATGCGCGACTGCGATTACTAATAATATCGCCATCTTCCTCGCAATCCCCTTAAATCCAACCCTACTGGAGAGTGCACCATTAGTTGTCGCACTCAAAATACCAGTAAGGTAATCCACAATAATAATCCCTATTACAACTTGCATCACTGTACTCCACTCCCCAAAAACAACTCCAAAAACACCTCCAAGAGTAGCAGCACTCAGTTTAATCATATTTTCTGTCATCACTTCCTCCTTCATAAAGAGACCTAAACTCAACCAGTCTTTCAGCTAACAGCTCTCACTATTTTTGCTTATATTACAGTAAATAGGTTCCGTGTATAGTCAGCCATTGATTAGCTGGAATATCTGTCAATGTTGAGTCCGTCACTTGTCTATAACGCGAAAGCATCAATACTTTTTGGCTAAAGTTAATCGATAATTGCCATAGAGCTGTTATAGACCCTTGCATCAAGCCAATCTGAATTTGCCCTGTATTCGAGCCAATAAATTGTGCTGGTATGTTGGCAATTGCAATATTATCATTTTTTAGTAAAATTTTTGTGTTTGTACCTATTCCACGGAACTCCACCACTCCATTAACGGAACGAAATTTAATTAAATTACTAGCAACATTGGCATGGTTAGAAATACCTGATACCCATGTTCCATTCACCCATCCTGTATCCTCTACCACTGCTACTTTTTTGCTACCAACTAATGGCGTTTTTGCGAATGTTTTTATGCCGTCAATAGTCTCATTACTTGTTTTATTTACATAACTTCCAGCTAGTCCGTCCACTGCTTTTACATGCGTTTTTAAATATTTTTTCACACCATTTTCTTGTAATTGTACGATATCTGCCATTTTATGCTTCCCCTACCTTTTCAAAAATAATATTTAAGATTTTTACACTATCTAATTTCTTTTTATCTGTTGAAGACATTAAGCCATTTGCAGTTGCCGTTGCAGCTGCTGTTGTCGTCGCATTTGTTCCTGCTGGGCCTCTTGCACCTACATCACCCTTGGGTCCCTGTATTCCTGTGGCACCCGTTGCGCCTTTTGCTCCTGTATCACCTTTGAGACCTTGAGGGCCAGTTGCACCAGTGTCTCCTTTTGGTCCTTGAGCTCCTGTGGCACCAGTCAATCCTGTCGCCCCTTTTGCTCCCGTATCACCCTTGGGTCCTTGTATCCCTTGAGGACCAACTGGACCCGTCAATCCTGTTGCTCCTTTTGCCCCCTGTGCGCCTGTTGCACCCGCATCGCCTTTTGGTCCTTGTAGTCCTTGGGGGCCTTGATCTCCCTTATCCCCTTTAATTGTTGTTAGACCAACGATTGCACTTGCGTGGGTTTGCGGATAGACCTGTGCATCATTCACTTTTATTTTTACAATATCTGTCATCTACTTCTCCTTTTCTATAGGTTCAATGGTAATCGCAGAACCACCTAACGAACCCTTATTATAATCACTGACAATCTCCTTGAGCTTCATAAACAACTCACTGGTAATGATTCCATCCGCTGTTTCAGAAGCATATGTTGGGTTTTCCGGACCATGAGTAAGGCCTAAATCTTCTTTGGTGATCTGAACATTTCCGACTTTTCCATTAACCGACAATACAGGCGATGTTCCTGCAATCATCTCTTCGATATCAATGATTGCCTTCACGCTAGTCTCCGGCATAAACTGTCGTTGTACCCCTTTTTCGTCCTTTCGCATAAGTTTTCGGACTTCTACTTGATTACTCACTCACTTCACCTACTTTAGTTAAATAAAACGTATCTTGAATGACGTTTCCGATTTCACCAATAAATAAAGCAGAAGGTCGTGTTTCCTCATTCACTGAATCTAGCTTAGTTATTTCATAATTTTGACTAAATGCGTCATCCTGTAAAGTAACAAGAGCTTCAATCGTTCGCCCCTTAATCGTCTGTTGGTTAGATTCAATAGCATCTAATCGTTGACCTAGTATAGAATATCTTTTTCCCGTAATGGAGGATGTTCTTGCAGCGATCACTTCTCCATCTTTCATCGATTCTGACAATTGACTATTAAATTTTTCATCCAATTTTTCAAATTTCTTTTCAACTGCATCTTGTCTATTTTTAACCTTTTCGGCAACAGATAGCATTTGATGATATAAAATACTCATATACTCCATCATTCTGGCCAAGGCTTCTCGAACATGACGCCGATACATCTTTGTTCGAATCCATAAAGCAAATTTACTAGCTAACGGATCAATGGTGCCATTTTTTAATATTGATTCAACCTCTTCAACATCTGTCGGATCAGTATAGTCTACCGAATGATTTTCTCCAGTCGGTTGAGTATCATAATATGATTGATTCTCTGCCATTTTTTTCAACTCCTTATTCATAATTTACAAAACAGAGATTGAAGCTTGCTTTCCCACTTATCCCTCTGCTTTTCCCATCTACTTCTCGTTCGTTTTGCCACATTGCATACGTTCCATTTGGAAATTTCTCACCAGGATATGAGAGCCACCAATCAAATTCTTTTACTTGATTGTCAAAATAACGAGTATAATAATCCAAATCACTATAGTTCATTGGTAGATAACCCCGTTGTTTTACTTGTTTTAGGAAAGCAACCCCCATACTTGAAACTAACTCCTTCGTAGGAATTACTCCCTGATTCAAAGCATAGCGCTCGCTGACTGCCCCCCAATTCCAAGCAACTGGCAATGTGACTATTTCTTTATATTTGTCTGCTACATTACAAATGAATTCAGCTTCTGACACTGCTTGCAATTCATCTATCGCGTAACTCGTTAAATACAGCCCTACCTTCATTTTTGCTGCAATAGCGTCTTGAATATGTTGTTCAATTAATTGATCTTGAACTGTTCCATAAGCGACATGTAGCATAACAAAAGTATGCCCTGTTGCCTTCAACACCATCCAATCAATCTCTTTATTCTGTTCAGAAATATTACTTCCCCGATACAGAGATTGAAGTGGCGGACGCACAGTCCCTTCTATCTGTTGACGCAGATTATCAATTGACAACTCCATCTCTTGAATCTTTTTTTGGTGGAAAGGGATAACTTTGACTTGTTCTTTTATTACTTGTGTTTCTCCATTCACTTGATCTGTCTGTTTCTTTATCTCCAAAATCTGTTTGCTGTTTGCCATAAGTCCCGTGTTCACATGATTCATCAGTGAGCGCATTTTCTTATAATCCCCTTGCATCTGCGAAAGTGTCTTCTTCCTAACGCCAATTGTTAAAACAATCTTTTGAGGATTTAGCAAATCAACCTTTTTCTCAATTACTTGTAATGTCTCTGTCTCATATAACAGAGGATTATCAACGGGATATGAATTTCCTAATTCAATAAACTCGTAGTTTTTATCTAAAAGACCTAGCTCAATCGCTTCAACCGACCAATTAACCAGCAAAGTTTTTTGTTGTTCTAAAAATTCCAATCCTTTTTCCTTCAAAAGCTGCTTGTTTTTAATATCCGAAAACTCGATACTCTTTCGGATGACACCAAATTCTTGCACCAACTTTTTATCCTCTAAATATATTTTCCCATCATTTACTGAAGAAATATCTATTCTAGGTTTCGAATAACTAGAGTTCGCTTCCTCACTGTCCGCGGTTTTGATTTCTTCACCTAATGGAACAACTTGTGTAACCAAATTATCAATTTCAAGCTCTCGATTGGCACTTTTCAAATTCCGAGTAATTTGTAATGGTGTTTTTGATTCTCGACCATATTCTTTAAGATAATCTAAATAGAACCGCCCTTCTTGCTGTCGCAAAATCAGATAACCACCAAGTTCGTTTAATAACGACTCTTTGATTATATCTGCAGTTTTTTTATAATCTATCCCTATAGCAATCAATTTCTTTTCTACGACAGTGACTTTGCCTAGATAAATCTGCTTATGGCTCTCCACTTGCTTATTATGTTCTTGTAAAAGAAGACCTAGATACTCTTTTGTAGAACGAGCTGTCGGCTTCTGGTAACTTTGAACACTATCATAGAGATAAGACTTAGCATCCTCACAAAGAATCTTTTCAGCAAACTGACCATTAGAACTCATCTCATTTCGGATATTCACCACTCGACCGTCAAACACCCTTTTTTTATTATTATCATAAATCTCTACTCGATTTTTAAAGGGTCGAATCTTCTTATATAACTCATGCTGCGGTCCAATCGTGCACTCAAACGTACTAATCCCTAATCCTTCTAATGATAGCTCTAGCTGACCGTTAAAAATTTTATTTCCGTAATTGTAAGGTTCATGAATGACTTTTTTTTGATTGCCAAATTCTTCGCCATAATAAATTACTTTATACACTTATGCCATCACTTCCGTTTCTATGAAAAAGCTGACATGGCCCTGGCCAGTAACAGTTAGTTTATTTCCCCCTCTGGATAGTTTGAAGAATAGATCTTTGTTCTCACCCACTGAGATAGAAAATTTTTCTTCCTTCGTCTCAACGACCATCGTATTCGTTGAAACTATCATTGGGCTGACGGCGTTTACCCCCTCGTTTACAAGTAGAATCTCTCGTTTTCCATCCACATGAAAACCAGTCCATTGATCAACGCCATCTGTTAAATACGCTTCATTAAATACGTCCGAATAGCTTGTTCTATCTCTTATTGCAAACGGGTAGCAATCAAACACTACTGTTAGAGACAGAGAGTCATATTCTTGACTGTCATCTACTGAAACGCTCTCACACTTTCCTACCCAATGACTAGTTGATAAATAACTATCATAAAGGGGCAAAATTTGATTAATCATCAGTTGTTCTTTGACACTCGCTTGAATCTCCTGACGCCGTTCGTAGGCCATCGACGGTGCATATAATCGAAATGTAATTTTCCGATTATTAAATACTCGTTCACCCAACAGGAAAGAAAAATCATACACCCCTTGCATGTAAGGAATCTCTTCTACTATCTCTTTTTCGCTTGGCGTAGGGGCATCATGTTTAACTAGGTAAAAGCCTTCTTTTTTACTATCAAACTTTCCAAATTGAAAAGATGGAGCATCATTAAATAATAAAACCATCTATCTATACCTACTTTCATAATTCATCTTGTTCCCTAAATAACCATTCATTGGCTGACCAATTTCCCCAACCAACGCACCTGAGTCTATTACAATTTTTAGTTGTTTGATTTCATGGAAAGCCTCTAATAATCGTTCTTGTACAGGACTTTCTACTACATGATTTACTTGTGCTTCAAACGAGAGGGATTGATCAAAACCTTCTGGACCACCAACCGCATGCTTCACTTGAGAAAGCATTGTTTTAGCATTCTCTACCGCCTCAATTCCGTAACGTTTTATACCTACTGCCACCCCTTGTGAAATAAATTTCCCTGTATTATCTCTAAACCATCTTGAAGGAGAAGCTGCGTTAATTGCTTGATTGGCGGCACTCTTAGCATTAGCCATTATTTGACTAATCGCACTTAAAACAATTCCCGAATTATTATTAATCCCACTTGCGATACCAGTAACCATGTTCGTTCCGACACTATAAAAACTCACATTATTAGCCGCTTCTTTCGCACCCTTAGCAGCTGACTGGGTTGCATCTCTAAGTAAATAAGCATTCTCATTCACACCTTGGACACTTGCCTCTATTTGCGCTTTCCCTGAATTCTGACCTTCTGCAGCTTTCTGTTTCCCAGCTTCATTGGCTTTTTCCATACTTTTTTCGCTTGCTTTGGAGACATCTATTGAGGAAGTGTCAATTCCTGTTTTCAAATACGTACTTAGTTGTTTACCTAACTGTTCTGAATTGGTATTTCCGTTTTGAATAGCTGTTAAAAAAGACTGAACACCGGACTCACCACCAGCAAACATATCCTCGGGTAGTAATTCTAGCCCTTTCATGATTTCTTCTCTAGACATCGTTCCTACAGCTGTATAATCTCCGCTACGTAGCGCTTGGACAAGTTTGTTTGACCCTTCAAGCCCACGACTCTCCATCATTCCAGCCATTAAAATAAATTGCTCATCTAGACTTGCTCCGTTTTCAACGTAGGAATTCAACAATGCCATCAAATGTTCATCCGTTATCGTTCCAACATTTTGGAGGCTTGCTGAAATAGTCTCTGCATTCATCTCACCATTATTCACTAATGTCTCAAGAATCTGAGTGCCTTGTTCTGCATATTTTTCTTGAATCAATGTATTTTGTTCCGTAAGGTCACCAATTTGTTGCGCATATCCAGCCTTTTCCTCTTCAGTCTTAGCATCAGAAAACTGTTTTTTTAATCCCTTGATTTTTTCTTCGTTTTCAGTTAACTTTTCTTGTTGTGTGACTCCTAGTACTTCCATATTTGCCAACATAGATTCCTGCTCACTCACAGATAAGGCCTCCATATTGTCCAGTTTGCTGATTCCCGCCTGAACATACGCTTCGCTTTGTTCTTGAAGAGCTTCTCTAATTAATTCAGTTTCAGCTTGCAGTTGTTCTCTTTGGGCCTCTGTCAACACTTCATTGTCAACACTTTTATTTTCTGCTAGCTGCTTGGAGTACCCACTATAAACTGCTAACATCCCATTATTTTGTGAATCTAAATCTGCCATCATCTGTGTACTGGCATCCGCATAGATTCTCTGTTTTTCTTCTTCTGTTTTAGTAGCAGCTTCCTCTATTTGCTGATTATAGGTATCATAAATTTTTTGTTTCTTCTGTTGTGAATTCTCAACAAGAGCTGTTGTATTGTCAAAATATTCCGCCATTCTTGCGCTAAGCTTCTGTTCACCAGTATCTGAATCCTCCATAGTAAAAGCATCCTTTAACTTCTGACCTGACTCACTGAATCTGTTTGCTAAATCTGAGCTTTTAGCAGCCATCTCATCAAATCCTTGAATAGTGCTCGCTACCACATTGGCTGTTTCTTTCCCTAGCTCTTTAGTTGATTCGGTCAATACACCTACTGTAGCCGAATTTTTACCCAAATCTGTATATCCATCAATTATATTTTGAATATCATCACCCATACTATTGAAGGTTTTTCCAGCACCTTCCCAATTACCAGTCATAGCTTGAGCAGCCATAACCGCCATCTTGCCTAATACAATGAGTCCCTGAACAACTGCCATGACTGTCGTCACTAGGAATCGAAAGCCATCGACAAGAAGCGCAACACCCACTACGAGCGTCCCTGTAATAATCACACCAACTGTTTTAAACGCATTCCCTAATGTTTCTAGACTAGGAATGGAGCCTGTAAACAAACTTCCCAAGCTCTTCAAAGAATTCCCGATTTGACCAAATGCAGATTTTACAAACCCTTGAATATTCATAAAATTACTTTGCCAAGCTGCAGCAACCGAAGCGACCGCTGTTACAATTGCGAGAAGTGCGATAGTTATTGGATTCGTAAGTACCACTGCTGACAAACTCTTAAATGATTGAATACCAGAAGAAGCCATGTTGCTAATGCCCATTTGTATGGTCGTACCAATACCACTCATGACTGTACCACTCCTACCAAATTGCTGGCTTGTTTCAGAAAAACTCCCCATTAGTCGTTTTAAGTTAAATATAGGATGGGCAATAGCACCACTTATTCTAGGAAACGTATTCTGCGCTCCTTCTGCAATAGAAGTAAATTTTGATTTGAATTTTTCAGGATCGATTTGAATTAATCGATCATCTAGACTTTTCGCAATACTTGAACTAAACGTTTCTACGACAGAATTGATAGCTCCAGCTCCCGATAAAATCGCACTTCCAATAGGCTCTAATACTCTTGTGAGCCATAGTTCTTGAACTTGCTGTTCTGCATCCGTAAACAAACCACTCATGATTGCCTTACTTAACTCTTCAATATTTTTCTTGTAGATATCTACACCAATTGGTTTGACTAGATACTCATATAAAGTTGACAAGCTACTTACTATAAATTCCGTCGATTCAGAGAAAGCTTGTTTGATACTTTCCATAGAGACAGTCATACTAGCTACCGTTGATTGTAAGGCTGTTGCTTGATTGGCAAATACATCTAGATTAGCATTTAATATACTTAACTCATTATTCATCTCTCTTAATGATGAAACAATTGATTTATCTTCCATCTCTTTTCCTCCTTTCCTCCATTATCTGTTTGGCTTTATTTAAAGCTGCACTTCTTGTTCTTTTCTCATTTCGTTGTTTATTCTCTTTTGTTCCATCAATCTCCGACATGAGCGTCTGTTCAATTTTTTGATGATTATATAAATCTGTTAATAATGGATATTGAAAATGTTTGCCATCTTTCTTCAACAATTTAAACAGTTTATTCGCATAAGCAATCGTGTAGAGTCCTTGCTGTTGATCGTTAGATTTTAACGCCGCCGCTTTCATACGATAGTTGTACTCAGACCAACTCATTCGCTCAATTTCGAGTAATGTAATTGTCGGATAATACCGAAAACATTCAATTATGATTTCTTCGTAACTAGTACGCTTTCTGTCATTTTTTGTATCGCCGTTTTCTTCTGTAATTTCTGTAAATCCATCACTTCTTTGATTACTTGTTTCACTTGTTTGGTTTTCTTGGATGTTAGAGGAGCTGACACCAAGAACTGTTGAAAATTTTCGAACAAGCTTTCTACTTCATCGCTTGTTTCCAAATAATGGGAGATATCTTCTTGCGTTAACTCATCGTACGTATTCAAACTTGCTGATAATAATTTTTTTAAGGAAAAAGGATCGCCATCCATTAACCCACCAACTAGTAACATTAACTCATCGTCTTCTTTTTTATTTTTTGGTAATGCCTTAATTTCATTTAAAAATTTAAATCCAAAAATCAGTGGATATGTTTTCCCATTAATTGTAATGATTGGTTTTTTTACCTGTTTCGCCATTCTTTCTCCTCCATAAGCGTGAGGTTCAAACCTCACGCATTTTCCTATTTAATTAAAGATAATTTCTATTTTGGCTGTAAACGTACCAAATATGTTCTTTACTAAACTAAAAAATTTATTCAGCAGGTTCAGTAGGAACTGACAAATCTGGCTTATACGTTTCTAAAGAACCCACATTTTGTGTGCTAGCTACTGTATCATAGTACAATTGTGCAAGCTCTTCTTGTTCTTCACTAACAGTTGCCCAAATTTTCCCAATACTTCCGTTTAGGTTTAATGTTGTCGAAACCGTCGCATTACTTTCTACTTCTGCGGCTAACGGGAATGTGCTTAATAAACCAACGCCAGTATGCGCAAAATATTTTCCCTCTTCATTTCGTTTATCTAGATTGATACGCCAAAATTCAACCAATTCATTTTTCTCATACGCGTACTCTAAAATATCAATTACTTTTGAGTCTGATGCCAAAAACTCCATTTCCAAGTTTTCATTTGAAGCACCCGCCGATTTAATCATTCCTGTTTTCGTTGCTGTTTCTTCTGTGCTACGTTCTCGATTTAACGTATGATTGATTTCAAAAGCTAATTGCTCTGCTGCTTTCGTTCCACGTTCCTTCACTAATCGGAAAAACAAAACAACTTTCTTTCCCTCTAAAACAGTTGGTTCTGCTACTCTATTTTTTGTCATATCTATTTACCTCTTTCTTCTCTTTTTCTTATTTTGAGTGTCACTATTTTTGCTAGTGTTTGCTCGTTATTGTTTTTGCATCTGAATCCGTTCTTTTACTTCTAAAATGTAGTCCACGATAATCATCATATTCTCCAAAGTCTTTTTCTTATCTTCGGAAACAATGTACTGAATGAATGCTTGCGAATAAGGCAATTCGTACTTTAGAAGGATTTGCATCACTTCAATAGTCGATTCATTGTGGCTGTTTTTTTGTTGCTCTTTGATGAGGATTTGCTTCAATTGTTCATGTGCTTGATTTTCTGATTGTAATAGAGCTTTATCTGCTATTTTTTGTGACTCTTGTTTAACAATCTTAGCCAACTCACCACGAGTAAAAAGACGCTCTTTTTTCTTCTTATTCTTTTCAGTTTGGTCAAAATAGCTACGCACGCCATCAGTCACTTCTGTTTCTTCTAATGTCACATATTGATTTTTACTATCTATAGATAATACTGTCATCTTTTTTCTGTCCTTCCTCTTTGAAAGTCACCATTTTACGTCCGTATGACGATACCCAAGTTTTATTTAAACTGTCCACTACAAGTAAACGGACAAAATATTCTCCATACGATTAGCCGCTTCAACTTATTCTTGTTTCATAAGCTGAACTAGGAACTCTTACTTCAATTAAAGATCAGTGAATTATGCTTATCTCTTCCTTGTGCTCTTATATGTAGTCTTCTGTTCGATAATAATCACCCAAGATTTCTTTCAACTAATTCATGGTTGCTGCTCTCATTGCTTCGTGATTCTCCTTTCACAAACAAATACATCTCATCAATTTGTTCGCCCATTCTGATCCAATTTTCAGCTTTTCCTTGACTGGCTGAATGAAACTCACCAAATAGTCAGATCCTTTATTCCTTTTTCTGGTAGTAACTGTTTTCCTATTCTTTGGCATCGTCTCAAATCAAACTCTGGCCTATGCGGATAATCAAAATTGGTATCTTTTTTATGAACCAAATACCGATCACCGTTCTTTGTTTTGACCACGATGGTATGCGCTAACTCCTTGATAAACACGCCTTCAACTGTGACACCATAAATTGTTTTATAGTTCATATCCTCCCTCTACTTTCTTCTAAATTGTTAATCAATCTATAGAAAATCAAAAATATATATTGACTTTTTTATAGAAAACTATAAAATATAGATAAACGGAAAAATGAATCATCTGTTTGTGATGAACATTTTATTAGTGATAAGTCTTGATACACCAGCTATTTTTTCTTGCTTATCTCTTACTGGCAAAATCAATATTATAACAAACTATAGCGAAAGTCAATAAAAATTATAGATTTCTATAAATTTTAGAAAGGAATTTACCCATGTCTGTATTTGAAAGAATTAAACAGCTCTCTGAGCAGCGCGGAAAAAGTGTTTCGCAAGTCGCCCTCGATTTAGGCTTTAGCGAAAATTTATTTTATCAGTGGAAAAAATCAAGCCCTAAATCTGATCGACTTGAAAAAGTGGCTGATTATTTTCATGTCAGTACCGATTACCTTTTAGGGAGAACGGATGACCCGACGAGTATAGCTGAAGATTTTGGCATCGATAAAGATAGCTTCATTTCACATTTTCGCCTTAACACGGCTAATATGAATGTCGAGGATACAGAAGAGCTTGAAGAGGAACTGAAGGATTATATGGACTTTCTCATCCAAAAAGCAATTGACAAGAAGAAAAGACGCAATAAGTAAGGTGGTTGATCGTATTGGACTATGTTGATGCGGGGCTTTATTTTGAAGCCTCAGATATCGCAAACGAGTTATGTCACGAAGCAGCTGCTTATCTTTCAAAACCAATTGAGCGAATAAACTGCTTTGATGTGAAATTATATGTTGAAGAGATTGAAGAGGTTGAATTCATCGAGGTCACATTCAAAAAACATCTAAGAAAGATGATGCTCGGCTCCACCTCAAAAATTGCAGGGGAGACATTTATATCTATTAATGCCGAGTTAATGCTTGAACGCAAAAACTTCACCTGCATGCACGAAGTCATTCATTATTACCGAGATATTCCCTATGAAAAAGAGAACCATACCTTCTCAGATATGATTGAAGAAAACGGTTATCTACCAGAAGATTATCCCAAAGAATACCGGGCAAACGTTGGTGCAGGTATTTTAATGGCCAATGACGAAGCTTTACAATATGCCTTAACAAAATTCGATAATTTTGGAAAGGTCGCTAATTACTTTTTTATCAGTAAAGCGGCACTCTTTAATCGCTTAAGAGATTATCTAGTCTACATCCAGAACTGTAGCCCCTCTTATGCAGCATCTTTGGTTACAAAATATAAGTATGGGCAATCAAAAGATTTTTTCCAAGCCTTTTTCAAATAATTTCGTCAGCCCCATTTGACAAAGAGCCATAATTTCTACCCGCAGAAAAAGTGACCCTAAACCTTAGATTTCACATCTATCGTTTAGGGTCACTTTCATTATTTACTTTTTATCAAAAATCGATTCTACTAAGTAAAATCACTTTTATTTTGCTTCTTCAACAAATTTTGCTGATTGTTCACCTGCTTGACGTCCAAAGACAACAATATCTGCAACGGCATTTCCGCCAATACGGTTTTGACCATGAATTCCACCAGTCACTTCTCCAGCTGCATATAATCCTTTAATCGTTGAACCATCTTCTTTTTCTACTTGCGTGTTCGTATTGATTTTCACGCCACCCATTGTGTGATGAATACCAGGTGCAATTTGAATTGCGTAGAAAGGACCTTTCGTTAAATCGTAGTCCATCGCTGTTTCACGTTTAAATTCTTTATCAGATTGATCTTTTACTGCTTTATTCCATGTATCAACAGTTGTTTCTAAAGTCTTCGCATCAACATCAATTTTTCCAGCTAATTCTTCAATTGTTGCGCCTTCAATGACAACGCCTTGCTCTTTGTAGAAATCAACTTGTTTCGCACGTTCTGCTAATGCTGAATCAAAAATCAAGTATGCATAATGTTCTGGAAGTGCTGTAATAGCCGCAGAAACATTATCTCTTGTTTCAAGTTCGTTGTAGAAACGTTTCCCTTGTTGATTTACAAGGATTGACCCTTCTCCACGAACCGTTTCACTAATTAACATTCCCGTTTTTTGAACAACAGTTGGGTGAACTTGGATTTGATCCATATCCACAACAGCGCCGCCAAGAGATTCAATCATTTTGATTCCATCGCCTGTACTACCTTCTGAGTTTGTACTTACGTAACCTTTCAAATCAGGGCGATATTCTTCAATCATTTTTTCGTTTGATCCATATCCACCAGTTGTTACGATAACTGCTTTTCCAGAAATTGTTTTTTCTTTCCCTTCAACTTTAGCAGTTACACCTGTTACTTGACCATCTTTTTCATTGATTTTTGTAACATCCACATTTACAAATAATGGAATTTCTTTTTCATGAACGTTTCTAATTAATCCGTCCACCAAATACGTACCTACAGCTCCACCATCATGAGGACGGTGAATTCTTTTCACACTTGCCCCACCACTGAAGCTGATATTATCTAAAGTAATGCCCATAGAATCTAACCAGTCAATCGCAGAAGCAGAGTTGTCTACCAAGTAATGTAAAAGTTCTTGGTCATTAGTTCCTTTTCCGCCTTTTAATGTATCATCAAAAAATAGTTGATTACTATCTTCAATTTTTTGTTCTTTTTGGAATTTTGTTTCAGATGCATTCATTCCACCAGATGATTTTAATGTATTCCCACCAGCAACCGGCATTTTTTCAAGAATAACAGGATTCATTCCAGCGTCCTTGGCAGATAAAGCCGCGGCCATCCCTGCTCCACCAGCACCAACAATCACAACATCATATTCATCTTTTAGTTCAGATGGATCTGTATATTCTTGAGCCGACGCACCAGAAGTTGCTTCAACAGAACTTCCTGTACTCTTATCTGTGCTTTTTTCTGTACTTGAATCACTTGTAGCAGAGCTTCCACATGCACTTAATAATAATGTCATTGCTAACCCTACAACTACAGTTTTAAACTTATTTCTTTTCAATGTTTCTCCCCCTAAAATCAACTATGTATTCTTTTTGAGAAAAAATGAGCAAGAAGTTTCACAAATTTTGAAAGTTATTCCATTTTTGAACTACTTGCATGCACAAAATGAATTTTAAAATCTATTGACTATTTTTTAAAACTCATCTAGCAAATCTTTTCTTTACTATTATAACTAAACAGCAGATGTCTTTAAGCTATTTACTAACTCTCTTTCCAAAAAATAAGAGTTGAACGGCTTACTATAACGCTAGCAATAATTATTTCAAATAAAGAAAATCATTTCTCAGTTTCTGATTATAAGTTAGTATATACCAAAAATCAACAACTTTGTGAAATTCTTATTTAACTTTCATCATTCGGCTACTCATATGAATGACTCTCTGCTTCTTAAAAAATCTGTAAGGATTCACAATTTTCATATAAAAATGGTCTTCTCTTCAATGGCGTGACAAGCAACCCACATGAAAATTCCTCTCATTTTTTTATAAGAAAACAAATAAAAAGCCATCCCTTAGTTGAGATGGCATCAATCAAATTTCTTTCATGTGCTTATAATTAATAATTACCACACCATTACTTTGTGTCATTAGCTGATCATTCTCACGAGTCTGATCGATTTCAACCACGGCAGAGTTTTTAAGCTGTTTAGTAATTGTTCCTGTCTGCGTTTTGCCATGCACCGTAAAAGTAACGTGTGTATTAACCATAAAATCCTTTCCATATTCAGAGGGGACGACAGTAGAATCAAATTTTCCAAATGTAGCCATTCGTAAAACCTACCTTTCACTTATGATTATAGCACATTTTATGAAAAATATCATGAAATGAAAATATAAGATGAAATCCCTTTCGATAATTTGGGAGAATGAAATGAATGGTTTTTGCTCTAATTGCCCCTTATTCCAAGTATTTCTACTTTTACCAGTTCAATTCATGCTTACAAATTTCTAGCGTACCTGTTACTAAAAATAGAAAAGCTCTTCAAATTTTCTTTCTAAAACAATGCAAAGAATTAGCGCTAATTTAGCAGTCGGATTAAATTGTCCGGTTTCTATTGAACTAATTGTATTTCTTGAAACGCCAACAAGTTCTGCCAACTGAGCCTGAGACAGATGGTTTTCTTTTCGAGCCTGTTTTAAATGATTTTTTAAAATCAATTCTTCCTTCATAATACTCACCAGCTCTTTACAAAATACGTACATAGTAAGGCTACACCTATAATAAGACAAATGATGATAGTTACTCTTTGCTTGCCAGGTTTCTTTTCTAACTTTGTCATTCCATATATGCTTGCTGGGAAATATAACCAAACAAGAGCCAAAATCATATAAAGCTCCGTGACTCGCCATTTGAGTAATGTATAAACGATAAGAATGACCGCTAAAACGACAAATACAAACCCACCGTATCTACTACCATTCAAAACTTGCTGCTCCTCTACTCCCTCTTTATCGCTTCTTTTTGAGTCTTGTACTCGCTGCAATAGTTCCTCTTTATTCAAACTTACTCCTCCTTTTTGACAAGTATACTTGGTAAAACCATCATACCATGTCAAGTTTTATTGTCAATATTACTTTGAAAACAAAACTTGGCAAATATCTCCCGAATGTTATTCCTTTACAAACTTATTCTTTTTTACTATAATTCATAATGTGTTTCGCCAACTTAGCTCAGTAGGTAGAGCAACGCACTCGTAACGCGTAGGTCACAGGTTCGATCCCTGCAGTTGGCATAAGTTAAAAAAGCTGATAAGACAAGGTTTTCTCACTTTGTCCTATCAGCTTTTCTTTCGTTTAAAAATTCAGCTATTCGCCAAAATTCGCCACTTACAAAAAAGAAGTAAGTGTTTCAATGCATTTTTTTGTTATTTAATAAACTTACCTGATTTATAAACTTCTTTAAAATCTGCCTTACCTAAAACTTCTTGCAATCTATTCACAGAGTTTGCACGTTCCATTCATCGTGTTGATAAGCTAGACAATTAACTGACAGATTCGTTCGGACACTAATAAGTTATAAAGATTAGGTTAGAAAAAATTCCACCTTAATCAATTAAAATAGGTGTATTCACCTAACTTTTTTATGTGTATCAACTGTTACTTTCGAATCTGTGACATACCGTGGTTGCAGATACTCAATATACTTATATAGATCGGGGAACAAGGATTTCTCAAAATAGAAATATTCGTTTAATTTCCCTTTTATTTCATCATGAATCATTGAAAAAATACCTGTCTTATCAATGTTATTTTCTAATTCTTGATGCTCATTCCTTAAATTTATAAGTTCTCCACGAAAGGCAGACTCTATCGTTTCAGAAATATCCCCACCTAGTGATCTTAATACTTCTTCTAATTCGTTTATCTTTCTTGAGATATCTTTTTTTAACTCCTCTGCATCATAACAAAGCTCAACAACTACTCTAGGAATCTTTTCCAATTTATCGGTATCCATACCATCTAATTTATCATAGTATAAAAACGCACCATCTTGAGCCTTTAATCGTCTATTGTGCTCTTCTTTTTCAACCAAAGTGAAAATATTATTTTTTTCATGAAGTTCTTCGTCAATTGCATAAGCCTCAATTACACCAGAAGAAAAATCGTGTTTACTCGAATCCGAGACCATAAATAACAAAGCAATATATGGATTTCTGGTTAAATCTAATAAACTTGTTCTTAGCCCATAGTGTTGTAATAGAGCCAATTGTTTTGCTCGTTTTCTTTGTTCATCCATCGACTCAGAAAACTCTACATATTCAACTTCTTGGGGAAATTCAACACTTATTCCCTTATATATCTTTTCAAATTTTTCTAAAAATTCACTTGATGTATTGGAACGAAATATTCCAGGAATTGTAACCCAGTTTTTTGCTTGTCCCCTAAAATAGTTGAAGTTTCCCAACTCTTTGTCAGATGCAATTTTTTGGAACAATTCTTTATATAAATAAAAAACTTTCCATTTCATAGGCCTATGCTTCACAATCTTTTCATTCACAATTGCACAATGTTTCTCCAACCTTTTATAAAGATTAGATTCAACACTTGATGATTTAGCCTCATCGATTTTAAAGGATTGTATATGATACTCTATGTCTGTAGCTGCTTCTGGTTTTGATGGAGCAATCGTGATTTGAATTGTAACCGTTTCAAATATAGACTCTGGTAAACAGGCACTTTTTAAATTACTATAATTCATCCTCTACTACTCCTTAATAAAACCAACATTCTTCAACCTAAACTCAAGTGAACTTTTGGATACATCTAGCTCATTGGCAACATCAGATAATAGTGCCTCATATTGAATGTTGTCTAATTCATTCGTCCATCTATTCTTAGCTATATATTCATCAATCGTACGCTTCAGTAGCTTTTCGGGCATTAACAGTTCTGCAGCAAAGCCATTCGCCTCGCGTTCTTCAATTCTATCAAGAATGCCTTCATACCGTGCTAGCGTCGAATCTCTATACTTAGTTTTTTTTGCCTCATGTAGTATAAAATGACCAATTTCATGAGCAATCGTAAATCTTTGCCTAACCTCTGCATCCAAGATGTTTACAAAAATTTTATTACCTTCTAGTCTTCCACTCTCATTTAAAATATCATGCACTATTTCAAACCCTAGTTTCTCCGCTATCAGCTGTACATCAATACGAGGCTCATCAGTAGTATTGTCAATATCATTAAATACAGTTTTTTGATTCTTGAATTTATCCATAAACTCTTGATCATATAATGCGGAAATCTTCCCCATATCTACACCTCCATATTAATCTCAATAGATAGTTGTTTCGTGTATAAGTATAACTATAAAGTACTTACAAGTAAATACGAAGCTTTCGTACTGGAAAATAAAAGCTCCCATAGCTTTATAGTTTATTAATTTAACCTTACCGCCAATTATACGAACGTACATTCTTTTTGTAAAGGGGAACAGTCTGTAAATATCATATTTTGAAAATAAAATTTACTTTATTCTCCCCCTCTCCTACCATAAACCAGATACAATATAACTGCTACAAAGCCTAGGATAGAAAAGAGTGAAACCTCTATACCAAATGCCCCTCCCGTTAAGAAGAAGTTATCATTTTTAAAAACATAAGTCGCAATCGCTTCTTTATCTTTTGATAGACCAAAACTACAGATTCCACCTATCATCAAAAAATTCCAAATACTATGGACAAACATACTAGCCCAAATAGTCTGGTTTTTATTCGCTAATAAAGAGAACATAATCCCTACTGAAGTTCCCCCAACAAGAAGCAACAAGAAGCTGGCTAAATCGAGCTGACCATTCAATAAATGTAACGCGCCAAATACTACTGACGGAATGATTATCCCGATTGTTTTTCCATATTGCTGACTTACTACAGACAGAATTAACCCTCTGAATATGGCTTCTTCTACAAAACCTACTGATAGGCCTACAAAAAAGAAAGCTCGCATAAAATAACTAAAATTCTTGCTAAAAGTGTAGTTATTGTTGATAAAATTTCCTGGCACCAAAAGAACAGTTACTAAAATGATTATCATTGGTAAAGCAAAGGAAATAATCAGCCATTCCCTTTTCACCTGGAATTTTGTAATCCCTAGTTCACTTAATGACTTATGAAGGACTTTTGTAACAAACAATTTGAGGAATACATAGGTCAAAGCTACGTAAGCTATCCCCTGCAAAAGATATTGAAAGCCATACAAGCTAAATGAGGAAAGGATACTAGACAGTCCTTGTGCCATACCTAAAATAAAAATACCTATAAAAGAAATACCAACTACTTTACCAAAATCTAACACCTTGTTCACGCTAATGTCCCCCTACATCTGAATCTATCTATTTTTTTTAGTTGCGTCTCATCTGCTTATCCTCAAAATAATCGTCCTTTTTGGAATCAGCTGAGTTCTTCTTGCAAATAACAAACGTTACGGAATGAAAAGCCCTAAAAAAGCTTGCGGAATTTTTATCCACAAGCTTCAAATTATTTATTATTTTGTTCCGAATAAACGGTCGCCCGCGTCTCCTAGACCAGGTACGATGTAACCATCTTCGTTTAGTTTTTCATCTAAGGCTGCTGTATAGATGTCAATATCTGGATGCGCATCTTGTAAAGCTTTGACTCCTTCTGGTGCAGAAACCAAACAAACAAATTTGATGTTTGAAGCGCCACGTTTTTTTAATGAGTCAATCGCCATAATTGCTGAACCACCTGTAGCTAACATTGGGTCAACAACAAATAATTGACGGCTAGCGATATCTTCCGGTAATTTTAAGAAGTACTCATGTGGCTCTAAAGTTTCTTCATCACGGTATAAACCAACATGGCCAACTTTTGCTGCTGGAATTAATTGTAAAATCCCATCAACCATGCCAATCCCAGCACGTAAAATTGGAATAATCGCTACTTTTTTACCTGTTAATGTTTTTTGCGTTGTTTTAACCATTGGTGTTTCGATAACAATATCCTCTAATGGCATGTCGCGAGAAACTTCGTATGCCATCAACATGGCGATTTCATTAACGACTTCACGAAAAACTTTTGTTCCACAGTTCTTCTCTCTGATAATTGTTAGTTTGTGCTGAATTAATGGATGATCAATTACTTGAAATTTGCCCATTTTGACTCTCCTTAATATTGTGTATTTTCATTTCTATTTATTGTAAAACAAAAGAGAGAAGGACACAAGCCCTGCTCTCCCAAAAATTTATTCTGTTATCCCATTTTTAGCTTTCAGACCTTAGACAAAGTCCAAAAAAAATCTAACTTCTTAACGATAAAGAGGATATTTGTTGGTTAACTCTTTGACCTCTGTTCTAACTTGTGAAAGTACAGCTTCGTCATCTTTGGCACGTAACGCTTTGACCACCAAGTTTGCCACTTCAATTGCATCGCGCTCATTAAATCCACGGCTCGTAATAGCGGGTGTGCCAATACGGATACCACTTGTTTTAAATGGACTCAATTTTTCGAAAGGAATCGAGTTTTTATTGACAGTAATATGCACAGTGTCCAAAATAGCTTCTGCTTCTTTTCCGTTTAAACCAAAACCTGTGACTTCAATCAATAACAAATGATTATCTGTATCCCCAGAAATCAAACGTGCTTCAGGGGCTTGATTAAAGACTTTTGCCATCGCTTTTGCATTATCAATGACTTGTTGGCTGTAATCCTTAAATTCTGGATCTAAAGCCTCTTTAAACGCGACTGCTTTCGCCGCAATCACATGCTCTAAAGGTCCCCCTTGAATTCCTGGGAAAATCGCACTATTGACTTTTTTGGCCAATTCTTCATCGTTTGTTAAAATCATTCCGCCACGAGGGCCACGTAATGTTTTATGAGTCGTCGTTGTGGTGATATCTGCGAACGGCACTGGGTTTGGATGTAAACCTGCTGCCACTAAGCCGGCAATATGTGCCATATCGACCATTAATTTTGCACCAACTTCGTCTGCGATTTCACGGAATTTAGAGAAATCAATCGTTCTGCCATATGCACTTGCGCCCGCCACAATCAGTTTCGGTTTGTGCTGTCTAGCCAAAATACGGACCACATTATAATCAATCACTTCTGTCGTAGGGTCTACACCATAACTGACAAAATTGTAGGTTTTTCCACTAAAGTTTACTGCCGATCCATGAGTCAAATGTCCTCCCGCAGACAAATCCATTCCCAATACGGTATCGCCAGGTTCAATTAAAGCCAAGTAAGCAGCGGTATTTGCTTGAGAGCCTGAGTGAGGCTGAACATTGGCAAATTTTGCGCCAAACATTTCTTTCGCTCGTTCAATCGCTAAGGTTTCAATCACATCAACAAACTCACAACCGCCATAGTAACGTTTCCCAGGGTAACCCTCTGCATATTTGTTGGTTAAAATACTCCCTTGCGCTGCCATAACGCCTTCTGAAACAACATTCTCCGAAGCAATCAACTCCAAGTTATTCTCTTGACGCTCATGCTCCTTGGCAATTGCTTCCCAGACCTCTGTATCCTTTGCTTTGTAATCCATAAACAAATAACACCCCTCAATAATTATTTTTTTACAGTTGCAAATAAATTGTAACATACTTACTGAAATTTTCTTAAAACAATTGTCTACTTTTCAAAAAATTTTTGAGCCGCCGCTTTCTTCAAGCGATTCATGTAGGCAATTCCCAAGCCCTCTTCAGGAAAGGCTTGTGCAAAAATTAAATCCACGTCTGCCCCTTCATCTAAGGCACGAAGTCCAGCAAATAATCCTCTAGTCGCAGCTTCAATCGAGTTATTGTCATAAGAAAAGGTTTCTTTTATTGTCTGTCCCCACTCTTTCAGTACATCTGGGCTCGCTAAAAGCCCAATTTTTAGTCGTTGGTCACGACTCCATTGAATCGCTTCTGGCCAATCCTCTGGGTGAACCATCATTACTTGTGTATCTGGTGAATAGTGTTTGTACTTCATTCCTGGTGATTTAGGAATTTCCCCTTCTTTAATTAGATGACCGTCAATTTCAACTGTGCTTTGTAGCACTTCTTCTAGCGCTTCTTTGGTCACCGCCCCTGGTCGTAAAATCATTGGTGCTTTATTCAGATCGCTCAAATTCAAAACGGTTGACTCAACACCAATCTGAGTTGCCCCATCATCTAAAATTCCTGCAATTTTCCCATGTAAATCATGATAGACATGTTGGGCGGTTGTTGGGCTAGGTTTGCCTGAAGTATTGGCACTCGGTCCGACAATTGGTACACCCGCTAATTTGATGAAATCGAGTGTTTTTTTATTATCCGGCATTCGAAAAGCAGCTGTGGATAACCCGCCAGTTGCCACTAGAGGAATTGCCCCCTTTCGAATCTGAAAAATTAACGTTAATGGTCCTGGCCAAAAATTTTCAACAATTTTTTCTGTCAGAGGATGGAAGTTATCCACATACTCTTTTACTTGAGAAAAGTCTGCAACGTGAATAATCAACGGGTTATCGCTCGGTCGCCCTTTTACCTCAAATACCTTCTGAACAGAATCGGCTAATAACGCATTCGCACCCAATCCATAGACTGTTTCTGTTGGAAATGCCACCAGTTCTCCGGCGACTATTTGTTCAGCAGCTTCTGCCAACTCGTGCGCTTGATATATTTTTGTATCCACAGCTTATCCACAGCTCCTTTTTTCTAAAACAGAGTCTTTTTCCACTTCACCTCGGACTTATCCACGAATTGTGGACAACCGATTTGTCAAGTGTGCATAACTCTGTTAATAACTTTTTTCACTCTATGAAAACTTATTTTCACACGTTTTTTTTACGTGCCTCAGTCATTAAAAAAAATAGTTATCCACAAATCATCTACGCTCTTATTTACAGCTCGTATGTGTGCCTCTATTTCCACGTATTTTATGGTTATGAATGCAGATAAACCATCCGATCTTTCCCTGATAAATCTTGTAATAGTTCGATTTTCTTTTCGGGAAATCTTTCCTGAAATATCTGCTGAACAGCTTTACCTTGTTGAAAACCAATTTCTAGAAAAACTTTTCCATCTGGTTTTAAACGACTAACTGCTTCCTCAGCGAGTTGTTCATAAACCGCTAACCCATCATTTTCCGCAAATAAAGCCAGCTTAGGTTCGTATGTCCGGACACTTTCGTCCATCAACGACCATTCCGCCTGACTGATATACGGAGGATTCGAAATCAGAATATCGATTTTTTCTTCTATCGGCTGCAACCCATTGCCCAAAATAAATGTCACAGAAATATCTAGCGCTTTTGCATTCTCCTTGGCGACTTCTAAGGCTTCAGGGGATAGTTCAATTGCTGTGACCTGCCATTCTGGACGTTTTGCTTTTAAGCTCAAGGCAATAGCTCCCGTTCCTGTACCAACATCCACGACATTAAGCATGCCACTTTCTGGTGTTTCTCGCAAACATAATTCAACCAATTCTTCTGTTTCTGGTCGCGGAATCAAGGTTGCCTCTGTTACTTTAAAACGATGGTCATAAAAATCAGCATAACCTAACAAATAATGTGGCGGAATATCTTGCAGTAACGCCTCGCAGTCCGCTTGAATCTGTTGTTCTTCAAAGACGTCAATCTCTTGATTCATCGATAAGAGCCACTGTGTCTTCGTCCAATTTTTTCTTTCCAAAAATAAAAATTCGATGGCATAGCCTTCTTTTCCTTGCTCCTCTAAAAAAGAAGAAGCCCGTGAAAGGACTTCTCGATAAGTTTTCTTAGCCATTTTGCATCTCTTCTAGTTTCGATGTTTGATCGTAAAGAACCAATGCATCGATGATTTCATCTAATTTTCCAGCTAAAATTTGGTCTAATTTTTGAATCGTCAAACCAATTCGATGATCCGTTACACGGTTTTGTGGGAAATTATATGTCCGAATTCGTTCAGAACGATCCCCTGTTCCAACCGCCGATTTACGACTTGCATCGTACTCGCTTTGCGCTTCTTGCGAGATTTGATCATACACACGTGCCCTCAAAATCTTCATCGCTTTTTCGCGATTCTTGATTTGTGAACGTTCATCCTGCATCGCAACAGCAATACCAGTTGGAAGGTGAGTCAATCGAACTGCCGAAGCCGTTTTATTGACGTGCTGTCCACCCGCTCCAGAAGCATGATAAATATCTGTCCGAATGTCCTTGTCTTCGATCTCAATCTCAACTTCTTCTGCTTCTGGCATAACAACTACCGTTGATGTAGACGTGTGGATTCTCCCTTGTGATTCAGTTGAAGGAACACGCTGCACTCGATGCGCACCACTTTCATACTTCAGCTTTGAATACACATTGTCACCAGAAATCATCATGATAACTTCTTTGTAACCGCCGATTCCTGTAACATTTGCTTCTAAGACCTCCGTACGCCATCCTTGTGATTCTGCGTATTTTTGGTACATATTAAATAAGTCTCCTGCAAACAAAGCGGCTTCATCGCCACCTGCAGCGCCGCGGATTTCCATAATAATGTTTTTGTCATCATTTGGATCTTTAGGTAATAATAAAATTTTGATTCGTTCTTCTAACACTTCTTTTTCTTTTTTCAAATCAGATAATTCTTCTTTGGCCATTTCTGCCATATCTGAATCCAAGCTTTCGCCTAATAATTCTTCTGTATCACTAATTCCTTCAACGACTGTTTTATAACGGCGATACACTTCAACTGTTTCTCTAGATCCCGCCTCTTCCTTTGATAAGGCCATAAAACGTTTCGTATCAGTGATGACTTCTGGGTCACTTAATAATTCTCCCAGCTCTTCATAACGATCTTCAATAGATTGTAACTGATCATACATAATTTATTTTTCTCCCTCTTCTTTCATTTCTGGATGGAAATAGTGATGACGACAAACTGGATAATAGGCTTCATTGCCACCAATCTGGACTTGATCTCCTTCATAAACAGGCTTTCCATCAATATAATGCAAGTTCATCGTCGCTTTTTTATGACAGAACCAACAGATTGTTTTTAATTCTTCAATTTTATCTGCATACAGCAACAAATATTTTGATCCTTCAAATAACTCATTTCGAAAATCATTCTTCAAACCAAATGCCATAACTGGAATTCTTAGCTCATCGACTACGCGAGCAAATTCAATCACATGTTTTTTCAACAAAAATTGCGATTCATCTACTAATATACAATACGGCTTTATAGCCATTTGTTCAATTATTTCGTAAACATTTGTTTCTGGAAAAATTGGCGTCGCTTCTCTTTTCAAGCCAATTCGACTAGAAACCATACCGACACCATCTCGTGTGTCCAACCCACTAGTCATAAGAACAACAGGTTTATTTTGCTCCTCATAGTTATGAGCAACCTTTAAAATCTCGATTGTCTTGCCACTATTCATTGCGCCATATTTAAAAAATAATTGTGCCATTTCACCTGTCACCCTTCATTTTACTCTTTGATATTATACTCGATTTTGAACTTTTTTTATAGTAGGAAATTTACGAATCCCTATACAAAAGCATTTCCCTAGATAAAAACAAGGGAATCGGTCCTTGTCAAACCCAGAAAAAGGCGATTTTCCACTTAAAATCGTGAAAAATCGCCGTTGTTTTCTTCTACAACTCCATTTCAATATCGAGTAGACCTCTAGATTTAACTGAAACAGAATATTTTAGCTCATAACTAGAATCCCCCACGGACATTGCCGCCATTATTTCCTTAATTTCCTTCTCTGCGTCCTCTCTAGTCTTATACCAACCTAGTGCAAGAACGCTGTCTCCCCAAAAGGTATGACCATCCACTCCCTGCAACATAATTTCGGGCTGGTAGTCTTTTTTTCGAAAGGTCCGTGCCAAAGTAAATTTATAAAATGAAGAAACTTTCCCATCTATCTCCTGTTGCGTTTGCGCACATATCTGTTGCAGTCCTTTAACCTCGCCGTTTCTTGACATCAAAAACAGTAACTACTCTTTTTTCTAGGGCCAGCGAAGCCTTCCATCGTTCTCTACTTTTCTATCCCTTATCCCACGAATATCGGTCTAATTCTTGATACCATTTTGGAATGAGTTGTCCCTCTTGATAATCCTCTTGTACTTGGTGGAAACGTTCAATCATACCTTCGACGTCTTTCTCCCCATAAGGAGCTGCCCAAACAATTGAATAAAGGGCTGCATGAAAACAATAAAATTTTTGTGCCTCCCAAAACTCTTGGGGAACTCGATTAGAAAAATAACCATCAATTTGACCACGTGCAAACGCGGGTGACTGTTCCCTTGAAAAAAATTGAACTTTAAAGAATTCTTCATACGCATCGCCTATTTCTGAACGGTCAAAATCGATAATCCCCAGAGGCGCTTGTTTTTGATAGACAAAATTCCCGATGTGATAATCCCCATGCAATAGACAGGCCGGACGATTGGGAATTTTCGCCAACTGTTCAGAGACATAGTCAATCATTAACTCTTGACCTGGCAATTGTTTGTTTATTTCCAAGTAGCGCTGAAGTTGATTCGCCTTTTTGGCATAAAGTGTTTGAAAGATCTTTGGTGAATCCATCGACAGTATCGGTAGTTGATGAATTTTCTTTAACCCTCGCCCTGCTTCTTTTCCTAACTTATATTGTTGAGCTGTAGAAAGTTGATGAATCGTATTGGATAAATCCTTCCCTTTCACATAACTAAGTAGCATATAGGCCTTATCCGAATCAGGAAGACTTTGACAGATGATAGGACTCGGCGTATTCAATTTTAGCTCGGCCACTTGACCAATAAAGGAGAATTCTCGCCTCTTGCTCTCTAGTTGATTTTTTGGAAACAAACGTAAAAGTTGTGTGCCTTGTTTGGTCTGAATACAAAACTTTTTATCTGAGGACCAACCTTTATTAATTGGCTCAATAGAAAGCCAGCCAGCCATCTCAGCTAATTTTTCTAATTCCTCCATAACACTTCCCCCTCAAAATCAATCAACAAGCTATCAGCAAACACTTGACTGGTTATTTCAAAACTTGCGGCCAGTTTTTAGGCTTAGTAAGTCTTGAAAAACGCTACTAAGTCCCCTTTATCGCAAGAGACAAATCCACACTGTTCATAAAAGTTTCGAACGGTAGGCGTTTCATTGGTTAAAAGAACCTTTTGTCGAACTTCCGGATATTGATTTAATAATCGCTGCATCAAGGTTGAACCCAGTCCCTTCCCCTGATACTCCTTCATAACCAATAAATCTTGAATATAGATGATCGTTTGTCCATCACCCACTGCGCGAATGAGACCAATCAACGTCCCCTTTTCCCAGGCTGAAATCACAACCAAAGAATTTTTAACTGCTTCAGAAAGCTTAATTGGTTCCTTCGTGTAGGCTAACCACCCTACACTATCGTATAAAGTAACTAGTTGCTGTTGTTCAATTTGTTTTTCAAATTTATATGTAATCATACGCTTCTCCTTTATTTTTTTATTTTATAAAGGAAACATTCTCAATTTATCCATCACTTAGTCCTCGCTTTCATTCATTCTTTTCAGTATATAATTGAATGCGCTTAAAAACAACTGCTGAGCAATATTTAGATAATTGATACCTATAGGCTGATAAAATTAGTTAGCGCTTGCGTCCCTCAATTATATCATTACAGCTTCTAATTCAGTCTAATGGCCGATTTTCATCCCTCTTTTTTCACTTATAATGAAATTATCTAGTAAACATAAAGGAGGGGTGAAGAATGAAGAAGGATTCGATTAAGACCGGGATCAGTTTTGGCTGTGCCTTGGCGATGGTTATTTCTTATGTCAAATGGCATAGTATTTTATGGGCAATTATTCATGGTATTTTTAGTTGGGCTTATGTCGTTTATTTTATGTTAAGAGGATATTAACCTTAACTCTTACTTGCCAGAACATATTTAGCCGTAAAATTAGGTTAATTACTAGAGGAAACTGATATCTTTTGAAGTTTCCTCTTTTATTTTTAGACTTTCCTTGCTACACTATCTATTCAACAGTTAGGAGGACCCTTCATGAATCGATTTATACAAATTGCGACAGACCCTGAAATCTTAGCTATTTATGAAGCCGTTGCGCTATTCGAAAAGTTGGACGAAGGTTGGGCACACCATGATTTCCAGCACGTTTCAAATGTAGCGGACATGGTTGAGTCTCTTCTAACAGCTATGCATGAACACGAAGATTTTATTGAAGAAGCTAAGATTGCGGCTATTCTACACGATGTTGGTGCAGCGCAAGGAAAAGAAGGACATGCTGAACGAGGTGCCCTTTTTGCCAAAGAATACCTGGAGAAACATCAGATTACTCTTACTCATAAAAAAGAGGTCATCGAAGCGATTCGTATACATAGTGACGGATTTGAGACGGATAACTTGATGGCTCTCGTATTGATTTTGGCTGACAAACTGGATATTAAATACACACGAGTAGCTGAAGCTGGCAGTCAGGTTCCAGGTATGCGTCAACTGTGTTTCATCAACGATATTTCCTTAAAGCTTCAAGAGAATATACTAGAAATTTATTTTTCCTGCGATGAAGCGATTAATCGCCCTGAGCTAGAGGCGTTCTATTTTACCAAAAAAGTCTTTCGAGCAATTGGTTCCTTTTCAAATAAACTGGGATTTTCTTCCATTGTTTATTTGAACGAGGAAGTTTGGGCTCCCTATCAAATTTTAGATTAAACCTCTCTCTTTGGATACTTAAAAGACTGGCGAATTTTAAAATGAACTTAGCCACTTCATAAAATAAAAAAACGTCATTGCCCAATTTCATGTATTATTGAAGTTCCTATACAATCAATAAAGGATGAAATGACAATGACGCAAACTGAGAATACCACATTTTTACGCAAAGGCAAACACCTTGATTATGAAGAACGAAATAAAATTGAAGCCTGGAAACAATTAGATGAACCACTTTCGAATCGAGCAATCGCGAAACTACTGGTTCGTGCTCCTCAAACCATTCATAGCGAAGTAAAAGACGGTACGGTTCGCCAAATCAGGCGCCAAGTCCAAAACGGTAAAACCTACGAATATGAATCGTTTGTTTATTCCGCAGATGCTGGCCAAGCCGCTTACGAAGCCGCACGTGCGAATTCCCGTAAACAACCGAAGTGGGTCGCTTCACCGAATTTCATGGCGTATGCCGATCATCAGATGAAGAAAGAAAAGCAATCACCAGATGTCGTTGTTGGTCGTGCAAAGAAACTAGAACTGTTTCCTAATGAAACGATCCCTTGTACCACAACCCTATACAACTATATCGATTTCGGTTTGATGGAAACGAAGAACATTGATCTCCATCTCAAAGTTCGACGGAAGACCAATAAGCCAAAAAGCAGACGAAACAAAAAGATTCTCGGTGATTTAATTGAAAAACGTCCAGATATTGTCGATACACGTGAGCGCTTCGGCGATTGGGAAATCGATACAGTGAACGGACTGCGCATTGGCAAAGACCAAGCATTGCTTACATTAACCGAGCGTAAAACACGCTACGAAGTGATTATCAAAATCGATGGAAAAGCAGCTGATCCAGTTAATCGTGCACTGACCGCTTTAAAAGAAGCAGCGGGCAATGATTTCGAAGTACTTTTCAAAACGATTACTTCAGATAATGGTACTGAATTCACTGGTCTATCCACACTTCTCAAAGATATTACAGAAGTTTATTTCACCCATCCCTATTCTTCATGGGAACGAGGGACCAACGAAAATCACAATGGGATGATTCGCCGTTTCATACCTAAAGGAACACGCATGGAAGACGTAGCGTTGACCACCATTCGTCGTGTACAGGATTGGATGAATAATTTGCCGAGAAGAATATTGGGTTACGCCACTCCGCGTGAGTGTCTATTGAACGAACTATCGGAGCTATCTTTAGCTACTAGATAACCAACAAAAACTAAATAACCAATGAATTTCAATAAGTGGCTAACTTGAACTTGAAATTTGGATACTTAAAAGGCTTCCTTCGTAGCACTAGAATTTTTTCTAGCGCCACAACGGAAGCCTTTATTTTCACATACCAAAAAAACGACTCACTGAATCCAATCTATCCTAATTTCCTGAAATAAATACATTCCAAGAGGGTTGCCTCGGTTAATTTTTGCTGATGCTCTAAAAGAAGCTGGCCATAATAATTGGCATGAATTGTCTGCCAATTCTCTAAAGAACCATCTCCTTCTGCCTTGGCGAATGCCTCGTCAACTTCACCAAAAGAACGGGATAAGACTTGGGTCACCTCAACTGAGCAGATAGGCTTATCTTGACTGTTCATGATCGCCCATTTATCACCTACATAACTAGGAGCTGACAAGCCTTGCTCTTGAAAAAACTTCAACGTAGAGGTAGCCACTTTTTCCCCACTGTTTACTAATCTGGCTAACTCATCTTGCTCACGCGCAGTACCACCAAACTTGACTTCTTGCATGTCTTTTCTCCCATCATATCTAGATTTGCTTCAATTTAACGGGCATCAGAAAGAATGTCTAGATGCTTATTACTGATTTCCGTCTATTTAACTAAAACGACTGCTTTCTCTCATTTCCTACTTATACCAGCGAACAAACACTGTCTAGTTTCCTACCCGTTTATTCAGGAACAATCGCAAATGCTCGGACGGAAAACCCTGGCGCTTCTTTAATCTTAGGCACACCAATCACTATTGCCGCACCCGTCGCAGGAACCTCAGAAAGATTGTTTAAGACCTCTACCTGATACTTATCTTGAGACAACCAATAGAGCTCGCCAATTAAGCCAGCATTTTGGGTCGCATCAACCGCGGCATCAGTGTCTAAGGTTTCATGCCCAATTGCCCAGACATTTCTTTCTTCATGCAAAAATTTTAACGCGTCTAATGACCAACCTGGTGTGTGTGCTTGCCCTTCCTCATCCTTATTATAAAATGCCTCATGGTTTTCAAAACGTTTCGACCAGCCACTCGCAAAGGCCACAAAGCTATTTGCAGGAATTTGGCCGTACGCTTCTTCAAATGCCAAAATATCGGCCACCGTCAATCGGTAATCTGAATCTTTCGCTACTTCTTCCTCTTTATGTAAGACAAATAAAGGCAAGACGAACTCCTTCAAATCCAATGCTTCTAACAAACGTTTGCCATTTGCAAAGTGAGCTGGCGCATCGATATGCGTGCCGTATTGTGTAACTAATTGGTATTCTTTTGCTAGAAAACCATCCTCTTCTACTGTAAACAGTGTTTTTTCTTTTAATGGATGAAATGCTGAAAAATAAGGAATCTCTGCGGTCACCTCATGTGTTAAATCGACCCATTTCTGTGATTTCAAAAACTGAATGCTCTCAATGATTGTTGTCATGGTTTATGCTCCTTCCCAAACTTCTTTTGCCGTCTCTACAACCAAACGTAATTTGGCCCATTGTGCCTCTTCTGTCACTTTATTGCCTTCATGTGTTGATGAAAATCCGCACTGAGGACTCAAACATAACTGCTCAAAAGGAACAAATTCTGCGGCTTCTTGAATTCTTTTCTTCAACGCTTCTTTTTCTTCTAACTCAGGTGTTTTCGTTGTAACTAAACCTAGAACAATTCGCTGGTCTTTGATATTTTTCAACGGCTCAAAGCTACCTGAACGTTCATCATCAAACTCCAAAAAGAAACCATCAAACTGCTCTATAGCCAACAAACGCTCCGCAATTTTATCGTACGAACCATTGTATAACCAATGCGATTGGAAATTTCCTTTACAAAAATGGAAAGTCACCGCTAAATCTTCAGGTTTATCCGCCAAAACGGCCTCGGTAATATCGCCAAACTCCTGAATTAACTCATCTGGGTTATAACCATTTTGAGTGATAAGTCCACGGAAGCGCTCATCAAACAGTCCACCCCAACTTGTATCATCCAACTGTAAATAACGACAGCCTGAATCATAAAAAGCTTGAATCGCCTGTTTGTACGTTTCTATTAAATCCGCTACAAAAGCTTCCTTTGTCTGATAAGCAGGATTTTCATGGTATTGTTTTGACAAGATAAACGAGTCCAGATAAATCATATTCGGCCCCGGGATTGTCTGCTTAGCTAACGTTGCTCCCGCATGCTCCTTAGTGAAAGCAAAATGCTCTAGAAACGGATGAAGCTCACAAAATGAAAGCTGTCCGCTCACATACGTTCCTTGCGCTTGTGTCGTCAAACCAAATGCTGTCGTTTCAAAATCATAAACTGTGATACCGTTCAAGCCAGCAATAAAATCCAAATGCCACCAACGACGCCGAAATTCGCCATCTGTGACAGCCTTCAAACCAACTTCTTTTTGCTGCTCAATCACCTTTATGATTGCCGCATCCTCGACCTTCGTTAACTCTTCTTTAGAAATCGTGCCTTTTGCAAACTCTTCTCTAGCCTTTTTTAACTGCTCAGGTCTTAATAAACTACCTACTTGATCAAACCGAAAGGGAACCTTACTCATTTTCATCACTCCTCGTTTTTTTATAAAAAAAATCCTTAGACGTCTGAATAGACACCTAAGGACATATATATATGCGTTACCACCTTAATTTGAAGTACCTTCACAGATACTTCCTCATCAAGTACCCAATCACTTGGAGACTCGTTGTCGTCTAACGGGACCTTCCGTATTCTCCTACTTATTTTAGAGAATCCACTCAAAAGCCATTTTCAAACTACCGTCCTCTCATCTCTTCACAGCTACCGAGACTCTCTTTGGAAATTCGTGCAATTCTACTTTCTTTTTCACAGTGTTTTAATTATTTTCTTAGAAATAGACTACTAATAAATTTGTTGTTTGTCAATTCTTTTTTAAAAAAATTCGACATTTTTATATACGGATAAACAAAACTAGCGATCTGATTCAGGTTTGTTTTTTTGACGTTGCTCTGCCTCTTTAGCGATATTCTTTTGTTCTTCTCCAAAATAATTATAGGTGCCCTCAGTATTTTTATCCAAGGGATTTACGACAGTATTACTCACCGTTCCCCCACGATTCAAGCCACCTAGACCTGTATTGACCATCCTATTCCAGCCTTTTAGCGGATCTTTCCCTTCAGCACGGAGTCGTCTATTTTTTTCTAAAATTTTTTCTCTTTTTCTTGTTTTTCTTTCTGCTATTTTGGTTGAGATTTTTTTTAACATTTTCCTCACTCCTTTTCAGTAAAAAAGTTTTGATAGAAAGCTTATCTGCCTTCATTATATGATAAGAAAATGAGAAAGTAAAAATTTAATGAGAGTGCCAAGTGCTTCTCGCAGATAATTTATAGCGCCTAGTTTAAATCTTTGTGGGATAATCTAGAAAAGAGGTTAAACAGCTGCAAATGATAACTCCCTCCTTTTGAATTACAAAAAAGGTGTTAGCCCACAGATACTCTACTGGTGACTAACACATTTTGTTTCATTTCTAACATTACCGAATAATTGATCTTGCCATCATAGAAATTGTGTGTCTATTTCCACGGATTGCTCTACTCATCGCCATAATATTCTCTACTGGTGCAATGCCAGAATAGCCTGCATCGCCAATATGTTGAATGTCGACGCCACAGATTTTATTTTTGATTGCCATTTGTCTAATGGTATCTATATCAGAGGATTCTTGACTATTTAAGAGTCTCAATTATTCCTAGTTTAACCCAAGAAATTGTTAGCTACTCGCTCTATCGTTATCTTGAAAGTGATCTCCACTTGAAGTTGAACTTCTCTAAAAAAGAGATTTCAGTAGAAGATATTATTCCCCCCGTTACACAATACCTGAATCTTAGTGAACGAGATAAAAATATGATTGTTGTTAGAAATTGGGCCTATTTAGATGATTACACACATTTCCAATATAACGAAAGTTGGCACCAAGCGGATTCGTTCAAGTTTGTTTTGTTAGCTAATCGTCCATTTAGTCACTAAAATTGAGAGTTATTCATTTGAAAAAAATTCTGCAGCTATTCTACCAAAACAATGCGCTTATGCTTCATACTAGGAAAGCTCCGTCACTCAATGAAAAACGGCTTCGGTAATACCAAGTCTCCACAAAAAAAAAATTCCACAGACACTCAAGCTGTGAAACTCTTTTTTTATTATTCCTTTGCCTGTTACCTGTTTAATTCAAAATCGAAATTTTGTTTAGTGGCCAGTATCTGAAAACGGCTTTCCCGTGGATCAAATCCTCGTCTACCAAACCAAAAATACGACTATCTTTTGAGATGAGACGATTGTCCCCTAAGACTAAATACTTGCCCTCTGGAATCGTCACTTCGAAGTCCTGTGTAAACTGTGTCGCTTGTTCTGCTATTGCTTGGAATTTTTCATCATAAGAGTATTCCTTTTGAAGTTTATCATTGGCAAATTCCTTTTTAAATTCATCAAGATATTCCTCTTTGTACTCCTTGCCATTGATCGTCAGTGTGTCGTTTTTCATCGCTACCGTATCTCCTGGCAAGCCAACCAATCGTTTGACGATTAAGATATCTGGATCATCTGGTTCGACCGTTGTGATAATATCCATCCGATTATAGCTGGAAATTTTCGATGAAATCAACTTCTGTCCATCTTGTAATGTTGGATCCATCGAATGACCTTTCACGGTAATTGGTGTAAATATAAAATATCTAGCTGCAAGGACAACAATCAGTAAGACAATCATAAATCCCCAATTTTTTATAAAGTTTTTCATATCCAATAAAACGCTCCTTTTTAGCTCGTTCTGTATTTTCTCAAAACGAATTTAATATCTTGTTAAGTATATCATCATATAGAACAACTGGGGAAAAAGTTTGATTTAAAATGAAAAAAATTAAATAACTCTTTCACAGGAGGGCTGGCCCTCATTTTTAATTAGGAATAGTAACCTTTTTTTGAAAGAAAATAATAACTCAATGTTTTTATTGAGAATGCCAATAGGACGGCAAAAATTATCTGATTTGCACTCACCGAATGCGCCCCTGAAACGATAAGAATAAGTATGAGGGCTGCAATAAACCCCTCCGTGTATTCATTAGATTTCTTTAAGGCATGTTCACTAATCTTAATACTTCGTTCATCTTCTTCAATGATTGATGAGTCTGTCCAAAGAAATAGCCAAAAATTCGCTTGTTTTGTCTCTTTAAACTCAATCCAGCCTTTTATTAAGTATGTAAGCAGTACAGACAGTGCCACAAATAAAAGAAGAAGTATTCCAATCAAACTTACTAAAATCCATTCGGTTGAAAACATTTGTTCAATCTGATGAAATGATTGAAAGAATATATGACCCAAACCCACGCACCAAAATGTACTTAGTAAAATAACCGTATCTCGCTTAATTTTTTTCATAGGCGGTCTTCTCCTTTTTAAATAATTGTTCCACAGTCGTTTCAAAAACTTGAGAGATATCTAACGCCAACTCCAAAGATGGAACATATGACCCTTTTTCCAAAGAAATAATCGTTTGTCTGGATACATTAACTAATTTTGCTAATTCTTCTTGGGTCAGTTTTCGTTCTTTGCGGAATTCTTTGACATGATTTACAACGGGCACTCGAGTCTCCCCCTTTAAAAATGTAAAACCAGCTTTACATTTAGTATACGGATTTACAAAAAAATGTCAAGCTAACTTTACATTAAAACTCAAAAAACTAGAAGCTTTGTCAAAAAACGACTAGCTTCTAGTTTTTAACTCAACTGCTCAGATGTGTTCAGTAAGTCCTATAAACGATTCTACGGAACTGACAATCTGTTAGTTATTTGATTTGTTTATTTTGTTTTTTCTGTTGCTTGCCATAATTCCTTCATCGCTGGAATATTTCCTAATTCCGTTAAATTGCTTGGCATGATTACAGTGTTGCTATTGTTTTCAACGACATGTTTGAAGGCTTCAATTCCGAGGTAGGCCAACATTTGTTCATTTAAGGCACTCTCTTCAATCGCCTTATTGATTTCTTTGATTCTCAATTTTTCTGCTTCTGTGATGACTTGAATCCGGCGTGCTTCGGCTTCTGCATCAATACGTGTACGATCCGCACGAGCTTCCGCGTCAATTCGTGTTTGTTTGGCACGAGCAGCTGCATCAATCTCCATCTCAGAGGCCCGAGCTTCAGATTCCAAAATAGTCGATTGTTTTTTTCCTTCAGAAATCGTGATTAATGATTCTTTGTCTCGACTAGCGGTGATTAACTTGTTCATCGAATTGATGATTTCATCTGAAACGGAAATTTCACCAATATTGATTCGGTCAATCGACAAGCCATAACCTGCCGTAATATCTTTAACACTTTCATACAAATTTACATTGATTTCTTCCGTACCGTTTAACACTTCATTTAAATCCATTTTCCCGATAATCCCTCGTAAATTAGACTGACAATCTTGAATCATCGAGGTAACCGAGTCTTCATTATCATACACAAACGCCCGAACATCCGTCACATGATATTTGATTGCTTCATCAATTTCAACGATTACATTATCTCGTGTAATAACACTTTGAGATTCAATTTGAAGTGGTGTTTGCTTCAGAGACACGCGTTGTTTGACGTTATATAAGATAGGCATTAAGAAATGCAGACCTGGTTCTAACGTCCGGTCATATTTCCCAAAGCTTTCGACAACCTTCACTTGCCCTTGATCAACGATAACCACCATTTTGATGACTAAAGTCACAATAATTGCCAATAGTAAAACCCCGATAACTAAACTAAAAATTGCCAATATAATTCACATCGCTTTCAAATAAATAATTATTTACGCGAACGAGAAGCTCTTTACTAGTAAAATCAATTACCTCTAGCATCGCCCCTTTGTCCGGTATGCCTTCCACAACCTTAAAATCATACCAACTACCTAAAATACGGACCGTTCCAACATAACGTTCCGTATTTGTGCGGAAACACTTGCCGATTGTCTTAACCATCTGATAATCTGCCATAAACCCTCTTCCTTAAAAAGTATTCTATTGATAAGTACCAGTATACTCTTTCTTTTGGAAAAATACAGCGTAACCTTAAGAAACGCTACAAAATAAAAAAATTGCTAACAATCAAAAATCAAAAGATTGTTAGCAACGATTTTTTATAAAAGTGACAACAAGAAGATGGCCAACAAGCCCGTAATAACAGAAAAGGCCATTGAACGTGTCTTATAAGCGACACCTGCCACGAGCAGCATGGCCACAATTTTGACATTCCATGCTAAGTCCAAGTGTTCATGCGTGATAAACACATCTTTAAACGATAATGCCGCAAACAAAGCAACGGGAACATATTTCATCCATTCACTAAACCAAGTGGGCACCTTGCGTTTTGTAAAATATAATAACGGAAGGACACGTGGCAGATAGGAAACCGCAAATAAACCACCAATCATAAACAATAACGACAGATTAGTCATTCTTTTTCGCCTCCTGTTCGCTAAATGGGAAAATCGGGGGATTCAATTCATTGGCCACCTTTTTCTTATCCTCGCGTTTTTTAAACAGACGCTCTGCTGTATAACCGCATAATGAAGCCATGATAGTAGCGACAATTAGCCCAAAAGTGTTCTGAAAGGCCAACATAAAAATGACTGCAAGAACACCTGATAAAATACCCGTAAAAATCAACGTTGCATCCTTCATTTGCATCACAAACATAAAGATAAACATAGCTGTTAAAGCAAAGTGAACCATATCTGCGTCAAGTGTAATCATCGAGCCTAGTAACGTGCCGATAACATTACTCAGTAGCCAAGAGATTAAAGAAAACCAATTGACATATAAAGCTTTTTTTGAATTCCACGTTGGGTCCGTAGAATATTTCAAATAATTTACGGCATAGTTTTCATCATTTAACGATTGAGAGAACAACGCAATAAATCGTTTTTTCTCTTTTTTCATGAACAAAGACATACTTGAACTCAGTAACATGTACCGAAGCTCAAGGAAAAAAGTCATCAGAATCGTTGAATAAATAGGTGCTTGAATGCTCAGCATGGAAGCGACCAAAAATTGGGCACCACCAGAAAATACCAAAACTGATAAAATTGCTGTTAAATATACGTTAAATCCAACCTGTTGCAGCAAGACACCACAGGCTAACCCCACTGGAATATAGCTCAGACATAGTGGCATCACAGCACGTATTGCTTCGCGCCATGCTACGGTTTTATCTCTACTCATGTAAATGACTCCTTTTAATTTTCAAAACAAATAGACAGCGTACACATTTTACCATATCTATGAAAATAATGTTGCTTTTTTCAATCAAATTTTCGTTAGATTTTTCACAAAAAGGACTTCGCGCTTTCCCACCCAAAAAAGAGATTTCTAAATACAGCGATTCGTTTCATGATATACTCAAAAAAATCAGATAATTTGTTCACTTTTGGCATTTTCGATTGTTTTATCTAAGAGGAGGGGGAAAATTTGAAGCTAGATGCTTACGAAAAAAAATTGTTAAGTATTCTTAATGAGTTCGTTGGTTATTTGATCAAAATAGGTGCAGATAAACAAGATGCACAAGATATTGCTCATGACGTCATTATCAAGATTTTAGAAATCGAGACCGTTCTTCCTGCAAAGATGATCCGCCCCTGGATATTTCGTGTTGGACTCAATCTCTATTTTAATTTATTTAATAGAAAGAAAAAATACCAAGAGATCCTTCGACTACATATCATGCCCACGCACTCCGAGTTTTGGGAATTACCTATAGAAAATGAATACGAGGAGCTCTATCAAGCCTTAAACAAACTTGATTTAAACTCTGCCAATCTCCTCTTAATGAAATACGAACAGAATTTGCGAATCGAGGAGATGGCCTTCATTTTAGACCGACCAAAAGAAAGTTTAAAAAACGAATTGTATCGTGCTCGAAAAAAATTAGCTGTTTTGATGGCGCAAAATGAATAAAGAAGGAGAGAAATCAGATGAACTTTGAAGACAAAGAATTTGAAAAATTAGTCAAAAAAGCAAGACGCGAACGGTTACTTAAATCCACCTTTAGTTCGATACTAGCGATAATCATATTATTAGGCCTCATCTTATCTGGCTACTGGTTTTATTGGAACTTGGGTCCATTTCAGGGAAATAAAGTAGCTGGAGTTCCTGACGGTCAGATACGTGCGTTTCAAAATAAAGAAACAGAAACCCTCTCCACTCTACTTATGCAAAATTTTGAAAGCTACGGCTTGAATATCGAAGCAAAAGAACTCATCATTTATGCCGATTACTACGAAAAGGATAAACGTATCCGCCATGATATCATGGCAGGAAGCCAACAGGAGGAGACACAAATGCTTTCGACAATTCTTTCTTGGGGCGTTATCGAAACAGCGAACGCCCCAACGGAAGTTCGGATACAGTTTGCAAATGCTGGAGTTCTAGCTAGTGGTGGTTTCACCTTTGAAGGATACGGAACAACAGAAAATCCGTTTAATAACGCTGCGAGCCGCAGTCATCTGCTTAAAGATGGTCCTCTCAAACTAAACAAACGTTATGTACTTCAATATTGGATTGACGATGGTGAAGTTGGCTACAGTGACACAAACGTAATATTCGACAAAGAATATCTACGCGAGTGGGACAGAACCCTCATTATGTACATGGAGATAAAATAAGAAACAAAGGAGAATATCCAGACATGCGTGCCCAAACAAAAAACGTCACTGGTTGAGTGACGTTTTTTGTTTGGGGCTTTTTATTTGTACTTACCCTACCCGCGAAGTCCTTTAAATGCTTGAGACCATAACAATAATTCATCTAGCATGTCGTTGACGCCTGCTGCCATGTGCTCGCCTGGTTTGAAGTCAGAGAAGTTTTCAAAGTCTGTGAACAAGTTGAAGGCTGGGTTTGTCCGCACATCTGCCACTTTTTGTTCTGCCAAGACTAGACGAACTTGTTCTGCTGCACGAATGCCGCCGCCTGAACCGTAACTAACAATCCCGGCTGCCTTATTAAACCACTCATCACGTGCACTATCTAATGCATTTTTTAATGATGAAGACATTCCATGGTTGTATTCTTGAGCGATAAAAATGTAGCCATCCAATTCGTTTATTTTTTCATTCCAAGCCAAGTTAGGTGCCTCAGTTCCCATGAATGGTAAATTATAATCTTTGATATCCACGATTTCAAACTCATGTCCTTCACGTGCTGACGCAATTTCTTTTATGTATTCTCCCACTTGTGGGCTAACGCGTCCGTCTCTTGTGCTTCCTAAAATAATTCCAAATTTCATATGATCTATCTCCTTTAAATTGTTTTTTATTAACTTACAAGACATAGTATACATCCTTACTTTTTGTTAGTAAAGAATTATGCTTACAATTTGTAAGTAAAATAAAATAAGAACAAAACCCCTCTGTTAACAGGTTTTGTTCTTATTACTGAATCTTATTTAGCAAATTATTTCAGACGAATTGGTGACAAAACTTTCACTTCGTAAGGGGCCAAAGAAATCGTTGGTAAGACCGTTTCGTTTGTTAACAGATCTTGACTCTCCTCTGACACTTGGATTTCTTTTTTCTCTTGTGAAAAATTCATCACGAAATAATAACTTTTTTCTTCAAAATCACGCGCCTGTACAGAAACATCTGAGTCTCCTTGCACAACCCACTGATTTTCTAAGCCATATTGTCGCGTAAGTTCTCCATAAAACATCTCTAAGAAAGCTGCTTCTGTTCTAGCTCCGATAAAATAGGCCGTGCCTTTTCCCACCTTATTTTTGGTTACGGCAGCTTGCCCTTGGTAAAAGTCTGCACCATAAGTTGCTAAGACCTCTGAATCGATCACTTCAAATAAGCTGCAGTAGTCTTGAACGACATACTCGTGGTTCTCAAAATGAAGCGAGTTTTGATCTTTTGGATACAAACTGTCTGTCTCTGTAACCTTGATACCAAACAATTCTTGTAAGGGCCTCGGCCAACCATTGATATAGGTTAAATCATGTTCATTGACATATCCTGTGATATACGTTGAAACAAGATGTCCACCGTTTGCTACATAATCCTGCCATTTTTTCATAGTAGCCTCAGATATTAAATACATCATCGGTGCGATAACCAGCTCATAGTTTGCCAAGTCCTGTTCCTTTGTAATGACTTCAACCGCGATATCTTGATTCCAGAAATAACGATAATGTTTTTGTAAGGTTTGTGAATATTGTTTACTTGCATTAGAAAAACCCTGTGCATCGCCTAACGCCCAATTATTATCCGAATCATAAATAATCGCGACCTTAGCCCTTTTATAGCTACCTTTGATCTCTTTAATTTTTTCAAGAGCTTGTCCAACTTGCACGACATCTTTAAATACTCGATTCTGTTCATCATTATCGTGATCGACAACTGCGCCATGGAATTTTTCAGATGAGCCTCTAGATTTACGCCATTGGAAATATAAATTACTGTCTGAACCATGCGCGATAAATTGCATAGAGGAAAGTAGATGCATACCTGGACGTTTCGTTTTGTTAACATCATGCCAGTTCACTCCACTTGGTGTCGATTCCATAATTAAAAAAGGTTGCTGTTTAAAGCTGCGGTATTGATCATTGATAAAGCCCACCTTACTGGCCAAATCTGCTACAGACTCCCAATCGTTATGCCAAGCCGGATAACAATCCCAGCTAACTACATCGACATGCTTAGAGAATTTCCCATAATCCAAGCTTTGAAACGGAATTAAATCATACGTATCCGCCATAAAGTTGGTTGTCACAGGAATAGTTGGTGTCAAACGACGGATATCTTTAATTTCATGTTCAAAAAAATCAATCGTTTGATCCGTTACAAACCGATTCCAATCCAAATTTAGCCCATGGACCATCGTTTCCCCTAGTGGCGATGGTGACTCAATCTCAGTCCAATCTGTAATCGTATGACTCCAAAAAGGTCCCCACCAAGCTTCATTCAGTTCCTCTAGGGTTTGATATTTTTTCTTTAACCAGTGACGAAAATTTTCTTGGCAATAATCACAATGGCAATCTCCAGAGTATTCATTTGAGATATGCCACATCAATAAAGCTGGATGGTTGCCATAACGTTCCACTAGTTTTTTGTTAATGATTGCGATTTTTTCTCTATAAACAGGTGATGAGAAACAGTGATTGTGACGTCCTCCATGTAGATTCTTTTCGCGAGAAGCATTGGTTCTCAACACCTCTGGATATTTTTTCGACATCCAACTAGGTCTAGCCCCACTCGGTGTAGCCAAAATGACATTGCCCCCATGTGCATAAATATCGTCCATGATTTTGTCTAACCATTCAAAATGAAAGACCCCTTCTTCTGGCTCTAACGTGCTCCAAGCAAATATGCCTAATGAAAAGGTATTGGCCTGTGCTTTATCCATTAATTCTAAGTCTTTCTGTAAAATTTCAGGATAGTCTAACCACTGATCGGGGTTATAATCTCCTCCATGTAAAAATCGATCTTCTAAATTAAAACGTGTCATAATGTGTACTTCCTTATCCTTTCGTTCCTCCAGCTGTTAAGCCTGAAACAAAATGTTTTTGTAATGAGACGAAGACCAAGGCAATCGGAATACTAATTAATATTGCACCTGCTGCAAACGTCGTATAACTAGCCCCCATCTTGTCCGTCACTAATTTATATAACCCAATCGGTAAGGTATAATATTCCGGGTTTCTAAGTAATACTGATGAGAGCGCAAAATCACCCAAAGGTCCAGTAAATCCATTCATCGCAACCACTGCTAACATTGGTCGTGACAAAGGAATTAAAATTTGCCAAAAAATCCGAGAGTTGCTCGCACCATCTATCTTGGCACTCTCATCCAAATCTAGCGGAATTGAGTCAAAGTATCCTTTTAATAAATAGGTATTCATCGGAATTTGTCCACCTACATAGATTAGAATCAGTAACCAGTGACTATTAATCAATCCCATCATCTGTGCTAATACGAAAATCGCGATTAAGGCAGAGAATTGAGGGATCATTTGTAGTAACAGAACGAGCATCAATCCATTTTTTCGCCCTGTAAAACGGAATCTTGAAAAGGAATAGGCGGTCATAGACACAAAAATCAAGGATAAAATCATGGTAAAGAAACTAATTTTTAATGAGTTCATATACCACTGCCCATACAGTAGTGTCCCATCACCGACAAAGAGTCTTGTAAAGTGGTCAAGTGTTGGGTTTTTAGGAATCAGACTAGTACTAACCAAACTATTTCCTGGATTAAAGCTTGCACCAATCGTCCAAAGTAGTGGATAGATAATCACGACCACCATGACTAGTAATAATAAGTAAGTAAGAGTCAATTTAATATGACGCTGTGTTTTAAGACTTGACTGATGATTTTTCATACTAAACTTCCTCCTTAAACGAATTTGTACGTCTAAACTGCCATAGTGCAATCCCAATAACAACAATCGAAAGTAAAATAGTCAATGCAGCTGCCAGTGCATACTGACTGTTTTGCATAGTTAGTTTATAAATCCATGAAACCAGAATATCCGTCCCACCCGCAGTTGATCCCGGTACAGCTGGTCCACCTGAGTTAAAGAGATAAATAATATTAAAGTTATTAAAATTAAACGTGTATTGTGTGATGATAATCGGTGCCATTGAATATAGGATTAGCGGCAACGTAATTTTTTTAAATTTTTGGAATGCCGACGCGCCATCGATGGTTGCAGCTTCATATAAATCTTCTGGAATGGATTGTAAGGTTCCCGTAGTAACAATAAAAATATAAGGAAACCCTAGCCAGCCCTGAATAATTAATAGGGCAAGGCGAGTCCAATTCGCATCAGTTAACCATGGAATCGGTGAAATATGAAAAAAATTCAAAATGGTATTATTCACGGCACCGAAGCTATCATTAAACATTCCTGCAAAAACGAGAATCGTCACAAATCCTGGAACTGCCCAAGGTAATACGAGAATCGTCCGAAAGAATTTTTTGAAGCGAAGTTCTTTTTGATGAACAACGACTGCTAAAAACACGCCAATTGCGACTTGTAAAGTAGACGCAACTAAAGTCCAAATTACCGTCCAGCCCAACACATTAAAGAAGGTGTCTCGCCAAATATCAACTGTAAAGATTTTCTTAAACGTTTCTAGTCCCACCCAATCCGCCAAGTTTGCCGGAGCTGAATGATATAAATCATAATTTGTAAACGCAAGGGCAATACTAAAAAGAATTGGAAAAATCACTGAAAAAACCAATAAAATAAATGCTGGACTACTCATTAAATAAGGATAGCCTTCCTTCAACAAGGCCTGATAACTTTGTTTGATAGAATTAACTTCTAAGCCTTGATCCACAAGTTCGCCATTCTTGTAAGCATCACGCAAATTCAAATAGTAAAATAACAATCCAAACGCGATAACAATTAATGAAACTAACCCCTCTGCTAGTAAAAATATTGAATTATCCCTTGGGACTTCTGTACCCAGTGTAGCGATTCCCCATAGCCCCATATTAAACAAATCTTTAAACACAATCAGATACATAACAAAAAAGAAGAAAAACAGACTGCCTTTTACTTTTTGTCGATTATAGAACTGACCGATGCCTGGGATAATTGAAAACAATGCTGCTTTTTTGGCCCGAGAGCCTGTTTGTTTCACTGTATCATTCATAAAGCAATCTCCCTTGTTTTTTTTGAATAAGTAAATAAGCTTAATCTATTTGTATATCTCACCTATTTTAGAGTGAGAGGTTGGGACAGAAGTGTTTAACTCCGAGAAATAAGAAGGAATTCACGAAAATTGCTCTTCAAATTTTTGTGAATTTCAGCTTATTTCCGACGGAGTTACTTCTGTACCCACCGTTTATTCGGTACTAGGAGTGTGGGACATAACTAGTCGAGTTATGTCCCACACCCTTACCCCTCACTTTTTACTGATTTATTATTCTCTATTTTCCATTCGCTGCAATAGCTGATTTAATTTGATCTACGGCTTGTGGTAATGCTTCTTTTGGATTCGCTTTACCAGTTGCGACGGTTTGTAAGGCTGCATCAATTGGTTTCCACACAGAATTCATTTCTGTAATACCCGGCGTTAATTCTGCATATTTAGATTGTTCAGCAATGGCTTGTGCACTCTCACTTTCCTTGATGGAAGGATCTTCTGCTAAGGCTGCTACAGCAGGAACTTCTCCAGTTTTTTCATAACGAACTTTTGAGTTTTCTTCATTAGAAATAAACGTAACAAATTTTTCGGCTAGCTCAGCATTTTTTGAGTAGCTGCTGACGTTATAACTTTTCACACCGATAAATGAGCCCATGTGTTTGCCATTACTAAGTAGCGGCAACTCTTTCACGCCGTAGTCAACGCCTGCTTCTTTATATGGTTCAACATTCCATGGACCAGAAATAACAGCCGCCGCTTTGCCTTCTGTAAATAAAGAATCCAAGACGTTAATTCCTTGCTCACCAACAATGCCTGAAGGGAAAACACCCTCATCATAGAACTTTTGAATAACCTCAGCTCCTTCGATGGCTCCTTTATTGGCTAACCCTATATCACTTGAATCGTAACCTCCATCCGAATTTTGACCGAAGACATAACTACCATAACCACTCATGACCCCTTGTGCATAATAAAGTTGGTCCCATAGTGCCAATAATCCGTAACTATCATCTGTTTTCACTTCTTTTGAATAAGCAAACCATTCATCGACGGTTTTTGGTAAATCAGCTTCTTTCATTAATGCTTTGTTATAATATAAAATCTGAGTTTCCACAGCTTTCGGTAACCCATAGACTTTTCCATCAACCATCTGAGATTGCATGGCAGATTCCGTATAAATATCTTGGGTTGCTTTATCTACAGCTAATTCCTTGATTAACCCTTCTGTTACGGCTGTTCCAATTTGATCTCCAGGAATCGTGATGACATCCGGTCCAGTTCCTGCAGGTCCATCCAAACGTAAATCTTCAATTTGACCTCCATACGCTTTTTCGATGACTTTAATTTTCACATCATTTTCTTTTTCAAATGTTTTGACCGCTTCTTCAATTCCTGATGACTTTGATTGATCTTCCCAAACAAGTAGGTCATACTCTTTATTTCCTGACTTGTCTTGCGAACTACTTAATGAGTCTCCTTTTGGCCCACAAGCAGCTAAACCGAGTACCATTGAACTAGCTAGAACGAATGTCGTCATTTTTTTCATCTTTTTTATCCACCTTTTCACTTTTTTGTTTGAAAACGCTCTCTACATTTTTAATAATAAATTATTTTACTCATTATGTAAAGTATTTTATCTAATTAATTTACCGTTTAAGTAAATTAATTTACTTTTGCATATTAATCCTCCGCCTAGACAACTGATTAAACTATAGGATAAGACGCAATCCCTCACTCTTTTCTTGGATATTTTTATTCCTAGAAGTACAATTATTTTATTTAAAAGTAATGAAATTTAGTAAATTTCTTTACTTTCATTCTCAACTAAGTATATACTATATTTGAGGTGAAATAACGATGGTGACACTTAAAGAAATTGCTGAACACTCTGGCTACTCACAGGCAACTGTTTCGCGCTTGTTTAAAGGAGACAATTCTCTATCAATCACAAACGAAACAAAACAAAAAATTATCCATACGGCTCTTTCCATGGGCTATGATCGTTCGAAGATTAAAACAACCTTGGAGAAAATTGCCGTATTGTTTTGGCTCACTGAACAAGAAGAGCTACAAGATGTCTACTTCCAACAGCTACGTTTGTCTTTAGAAAAATATGCTCAGCTTAGTAATATGGAGATTGAACTAATCAAACATGAAGAAAATACAATACAAATTCCTGATTCTGTCTCTGGTTTTGTTGGTGTGGGTTCATTTACTAGCGAGGAGCTTCTGATGATAAAAGAGACTTGTCCAAATGGGGTCTTGCTTGAACTAAACCCTGAGCCTGATTTGTTCGATACGGTGAAGCCGGATACTGACAGAATTACACGCCAGGCAATTGATTACTTTGTTCAAAAAGGCTATACAAAAATTGGTTTTATTGGTGGAGCCTTCCATAACCCAATGATTGATCAAGACGAGGCAGACAGTCGTGAAATCGCGTTTCGTCAGTATATGGATCGAAAAGGACTACTCAATGACTCCTATATCTTTTCTAAAGGAAAGTTTACGGTCAACCAAGGATATGAGTTGACTTTAGAACTGATTAAAACATTAGGCGATGATTTGCCAGAAGCCTTCTTTATCGCTTCTGATACGATTGCAGTGGGTGCTCTTCAAGCCTTTAACGAAAAATATATTTCTATTCCTGATCGAATTGAGCTGATTAGTGTGAATGATACTGAAATATCTAAGTTTGTTTCTCCCCCCTTAACTACTTTTCGTATCGATGTCGAGGAGATTGCCAAAACTGCGATTGACATGCTCGTTGATCAAATCGTTTATCCTAGAAAGATCACAAAAACCGTCTTGCTGGGTTCCGAACTCGTGATAAGGAAAAGTTTTCAGCCCTAAAAAAAAGAGTCACTTGATTTGAGTTTAGCCTCTAATCAAGTGACTCCTTTTTCTTATTCATACACCCACAACCTCTATCTTTGTTTCTTCTGATACTGTAGCGGTGAGCATTCATAGACCTTCTTAAACAGGCGACTAAAATAATGTTGGTCCTTATAGCCGACTTTTCGAGCAATTTCAGCAATTGTATATTGAAGCTCCGGATTAGCGAGTAATTCTTTTGCTTTGGTCAGCCGATACTCGGTCAGATATTCAGAGAAGGTGTAGCCGAGCGTCTCCTTCATTTGCTTACTGAGATATGAACCACTGACAAACAAACTGCTGGCCGCCTTCGTAAGAGAAAGTGTCGCATCCGTATAATTTCTCTCAATGTACTGTTTGCCCTTTTGTGCCAAGTTTTCATATTCTTCATTTTCCTCTATGGTGAGGTGTTCTGGGCCCTGACTTTTTTCCATGTGCTGATTCATTCTTTGAATCATCTTTTCTAAATCTGTTTTAGGGACCGGTTTTAACAAATAATCAAACACCTGTAGCTGAATCGCACGTCGGGCAAATTCAAATTCATCAAAGCCACTGATAACTACCATCAAAATTTTGGGAAAACGTTGACTAATCAGCTGAATCAAGTCTAAACCGTTCATATCTGGTAGATTAATATCAACAAATGCAACTTGAATCGATTGTTTTTCTAATAAATCGAGCGCCTGTTGCCCTGTAGCTGCCAAAAAGATTCGCTCTTTTTTGACAGCCAGAAGAGGCAAATAGTTCGCCATTCCTTCTCGAATAATTTTTTCATCATCAATAATTAATAGATTCCATTCCATCACAATCACACTACCCCAGTTCTCTAATTGGTACAGCTATCTCTGCACACAACCTCTCATTTTCTATTCGATAGCTCAAATGAGCCGTTCCTCCATAAAAAAGCTTCAAGCGATGACGGACGTTAAACACACCAAAGCCTTTTTCAGGTTTGACAGAAGTGTTCGAATTTAGTTGTGCTAAAACTTCTTTAGTTGGTAACTGTCCATTGTTTTCAACTGTAAAAACTAAATAATTTTCAGTGTTGTGGCTCACCGAAATAAAGAGACACAAATCCTTCTGACTCGCTGAACGAATCCCATGTTGAATCGCATTTTCCACTAATGGCTGCAAAATAAAATGAAGCATTGTAAAACCTTGAAGTTCAGTTGGACAGTCAATTTGAACCTCCTGTAAGGTTTCGTGGCGCAATTTTTGAATTTGTAAATAACTTCGTACATGCTCTAACTCTTGTTGAACCGTAGTCAGCTCATTGCCTTGGTTTAGCCCTCTTCGAAAGAACAAGGCCAAATATTCGACCGTTTTAACAGCCTCTTTTGATGCCCCCCCTAGAATTTGCCATTGAATCATGTCTAACGTGTTATACAAAAAATGTGGCTGAATTTGTTCTTGTAACAATCTCATCGAGGCGTTTCGGTAATTCTCCTCATTTTCATAAACCTTATCGAGTGTCTGATTAAATGATTCAGCTAACTCCCCGATTTCATTTTCTGTTGCAACATCCGCTCGTACCACTCGATTCCCCTCTTGAACGTTTCGCATTGTTTCTTTTAACGATAAAATGGGCCGGATAATGCCTCTCATTAAGAAAAATAGCAAAACACCTAACACAACCAAAACAAGAATACTGATAAACAGGACTATGTATTGAAGCTTTGCTGTACTTTCGCTTAAATTTTCTTTCTCAATCACATAATGGACTTTCCAGTCAGGCAATAGTGAGAGGTTACTCGTAAACAGCAACTGTTTTTCATCATCAATAGCGATTCCTTGATCCCCACTAGATAAAAGTGAGCCTCGTCCATCATAGATTGAAAGGTCTTCTGCCAAATTCATGACTTTTTCTAGCGGAACGGCTGCTGCAATGTAGGCAGTGCCATCTGGTAGAACTTTCGTTAAACGATACAAAATAATCACAATCGACTGGTCGTCCTCTTTGGAAGTTACTAGATTACTGACGGTGTATTTATGATTTGGGTTGGCAAGTAATTTTTTATAATAATTGCGCGTTTCAATAGAAAATTGCGGATACTCCTCAGAAAAGGAAATTCCCTCTGTCGATACAAGCCGAATAGATACGTAATTCTCTTTTTCACGCGCTTCAAGTGCATGAATACTCGTAAACAACTGTTCGCGTGTCTGTGCTTCCCCGCTGGTCGCATCGGCAATCATTGCAATTTCAGCAATTCGATTTCCAAACCAACTATTAATTTCTTGTGTTTTACTATTCACAAACTGTTGAGTAATCGATGTATTTAAGGGAATCACACTTTTCTTCAACTCGCGGTGTAAAGTAAACGAAAGTGCCCCTATCAAGCTAATTGAAACGAATAAAAAGAGAAAGATAATCTGGCGTTTTATTGAATGCATAACTCTACCCCTTATTGTTATTTTCTTCACATGTTCGTTAAAATGCAAAAAAGTGCGTCTTAGTCCAAAGAAATTAGCACTACTTTTTATTATACTCATAACTGTAACTGTTGGGAAAACAAATTAAACATAAGGGGAGAAAAAAATGAAACAGAAACTGAAATTTCTGATTGTTGGTCTAGTGACAGTCTTGACGATTGCTGGCTGTTCTTCAGGAAACGCAGCAAAGGATAGTGGGACCTTCGAAGGATCAGGTAGTGGAAAACATGGCGATATCAAAGTGGAAGTAGCTATTAAAGAGGGAAAAATCGATAAAATCAAAGTCTTAGAGCAAGATGAAAACAAAGTCTTAGCTGAACCCGTTTATACAGAGCTGCAAGAAACAATCATCGCTGATAACTCAGCAGATGTCGATGTCATTTCTGGCTCTACTGCAACAAGTGAAGGGTACATCAATGCCGTAAAAGATGCGCTTAAGAAGTCTGGTATTACGCTCGTTGCAGCTGGAAAAGATAAAAAAGAAAAAGATAAGATTGATGCTGAGCAAACATTTGACGTAGTAGTTGTCGGCTCAGGTGGGGCTGGATTCAGTGCTGCGATTGAAGCCTCTGAAGCTGGTAAAAAAGTCGCAATCATTGAAAAAATGCCAACTGTTGGTGGAAATACGCTTCTTTCCGGTGGCGAAATGAATGCACCTGGTAACTGGGTTCAAAAAAATCTAGGCATCAAAGGTGATTCCGTTGAAAGCTTTTATGAAGATACCATGAAAGGTGGAGACAATATCGGGGATCCGAAAATGGTCCGCATCATGGCAGAAAACGCTTTGGATTCAGCTGAATGGTTAAAAGATGAAATCAAAGTAGAATTCTTAGAAGACCAGTTGTTCCAATTTGGTGGCCATACGTACAAACGAGCACTAATTCCAATTGGCCATACTGGTGCCGAACCAATTTCAAAATTAAAAGCAAAAGCTGATGAATTAAAAATTCCGATTTTCCTTAATATGAAAGCAAATGAGCTCATTCAAGACGATAAAGGAAAAGTGACAGGCGTTAAAGCGCAAGACAGTGCCGAAACAGCTATCACATTCCATGCCAATGATGCCGTTATTTTAACAACAGGTGGTTTTGGTTCAAACGTAGATATGCGTAAAAAATACAATAGCGAATATGATGAGCGTTACCTTTCAACAGATTCTGAAGGAACAACTGGCGACGGGATTGTGATGGCTCAATCAGTTGGTGCTGCTTTAACCAATATGGAAAGTATCCAAACTTATCCAATTGCCAATCCAAAAACAGGAATGATTTCTTTACTTGCTGACACACGTTTTGATGGTGCGATTTTAGTCAATCAAGAGGGAACTCGTTTCGTGGAAGAATTAGATCGTCGTGACGTGATTTCTAAAGCAATTCTTGCACAGACAGGCAAATATTGTTACCAAATTTGGAATGATGATATTGATGCCATTTCAAAAACAAAAGAAGCGCATAGTGCAGAATACGATGAATTGATTAAAGAAAAACTATTAGTTAAGGCAGATACTATTGAAGAAGCAGCAGAATTCTTCGATATTGATGTTGAGGGGTTGAAAGCAACACTTAAAAAAGTCAACGAATACGCTAAAACGGGCGATGACAAAGATTTCCATCACCGCGGTGGACTTGTTTCATTAGAAAAAGGTCCTTACTATATCGAAAAAGCGATCCCTTCTGTTCACCATACAATGGGTGGCGTTGTCATCAACGAAAACACAGAAGTTCTTGATGAAAAAGGAAATGCAATTCCTGGTTTGTATGCAGCAGGTGAATTAACTGGGGTTATCCAAGGGGCCAATCGTCTAGGCGGAAATGCCATTACAGACATTATTACATTTGGTCGAATTGCCGGTAAAACAGCAGGTGGGCTATAAAATCGAGTAACGTTATTTAACACGCTTCATAGAGCTGAGGTTGGGATAGGAGTTGCTTCTGTACCCACCATCGGACAAATCAGGCTGGGACATAACTCTACAAGTTAGTCCCAGCCTCTTCTACTATTCTTCTATCTCTTAATCTAATACAAGAACTAAACGATGTTAAAAAAAGGACTGTTTCAGAGCCTAACAGCTGCTACTTGATTTCTTTTAAAGATTCATAACGAAAACAGTCAGACATTTTAAAACAAATCCTAGAAGCGCAAATATTGTTGTAAAGACCAACACAATTACAACCTTTTCCAGGATGTACTTTTTTCGATCTCGTTGTTTACTCAACTCATCAAAATCCATCTTACCTTCAGTGAATGCTACAATCTCTTTATAAGTTTTTACATTGTATTTTTTCTTTAATTTTTCAAGCTTCATTGCGAAGTACATGCTAATCAGCCACAAAAGTCCAAACGGAACAAATCCCCAATTTCCAACAACGATGCTCGGAACCCCTATGATAAGTGTCAAAGCTAGGGCTATAGCCATTCCTTTTGTATTTTTCTCCATCTCCTCATTTCCAATCATACGTTTCATCTTTCCCACGTCTCCTTTGACTAATTCATCTAGAGAAATATCAAAAAGAACACTTAGCGCGACCAAATTATGAATATCTGGGTAACTACGATCATTCTCCCATTTAGAAATAGTCTGCCGTGTCACATATATTTTTTCAGCTAAGACTTCTTGGGAAAGTCCATGTTGTTCCCGATATTTTTTTAATTGTTTACTAAAGTTCATTTTGGTTTTCCTCCTAGTAAATTCAGCCTATCAAACAATCCTTTTTTTTTCTGTCTATGGTAGGTTACAAAGGATCGATTCTCTCTGTATATAGTTGTGTACATCGCCTAGAACAAGGCTTTTTCTTGAACTTATCTATTCAAGAGCTGTTCATCCATCACTAGATACTTTTAATTTTTTGTAGGTGGAATGCTAAGTTTGCTGGGTAAATCGTACCACATTTCCTAGGTAAATTTAAGGAACTTCCTCTGACAGATAGAAAAAAATTTTGCGCTGGGTAACTCTCTCGGAACATAACACCCAAAAAAAGAAACCGTTATTATTTCGGATAGAAATATAGTAAACTAAGGGAAACGTTTTATGAAAGGAGCACCATATGGGGGAGCCAACAGATATTATTAGATAATTTTATATTATTTAATAAGGAGAAAATACATGAACTTACTAACCATAAAAAAATCAACCGAACATGAAAGAGAGCTTCTTACTTCTATTTACGAAGAAGCAAAGCCGTATTTCAATAAAATAGAAAGGCGTGATCCACTTCCGCCTTTAACCGTCAGTGATGAGATGCTTCCCGGGATCCCCGCAACTGCACGTCACTGCTTGAGTATTTACTACCTAGATACACTCATTGGGTATCTATGGGTCTATAATGATTCTCCAACAAGGTTTTACATCCTTCATTTCTATATTCGTGAAGCTTATCGAAATTTAGGGTTCGGTAGATTGGCGATAAGAGAATTGGAAAAGAGAGAGGATCAAAAGAAAGCAACAACGGCTGAATTAGTTGTCTCCTCAAACAATTATCTTAGTCTGAGGTTCTGGCAATCAGTTGGATTTAATAAGATTGTCATGGTCTATAAAGAAAATCAAATAAACTCGGCTTCTATAGAACTAGAGTTACAGAAGGATTCATTTTCTAAGCAAGCCGAATTTATTCACCTCTTGCCTGTTAATGAAGACAACGCCTTTTTGGGTGGCACACTCAAATCGACAGATAAGCAAGTCCAAGCAAACTACACATTGGCAGTTCCTTTAGCTATTCAGGAAGCTTTTAAAAGAATGGATACTGTATTTCCTTATTTTATTTGCTTAACTAATAAAGTTATTGGTTATGCTGCCATTGTCCTTGATGAGCAAATTCCTGACCCAGAAAATCGCTATTGGTTATGGCAATTTTTGATAGATGAACGATACCAAAATAGAGGGCATGCTTCAAAAGCGCTGGAACTACTCATCAATCAATTCAGATACCTTGGCGTTGAAATTATTACCTTATCAACAAAACCTGAGAATCAGCGCGCAATCCATTTATACAAAAAGATGGGCTTTGTTGAAACAGGTGAATTAAATGAAGATGAAGTCATTTTGAAAAAATTTCTATCTCATAGTTCATACAAATAATTCTTTTACCAAAGAAGATAATAATCATACTTGACTATCGTCATTTTTGACTTAGGCTTTACATTCTCTTCAACTCCTAAATCCTCTGACAGTAATTATAGTGACGGCTGTCAGAGGATTTTGTTTTGTATCTATTAACTATTCAATTTAGCATTATCAAATACCAAGCGATGAAGAGATCAGCATGGTATTTCAAATTTAATACAGCGAAGAGAAATTATCCATTCAACCTGTGCTCCCGTGAATTTATACCGATGAATACTGAAACAGCTACTTGAAGCATTGAAATCAAAGGCGTTTGAACGATTTTTTATTTGTTCGAATGCCTTTCTTTTACCGCCAACAATTAGCCGTTCGAGAGGAAACAAGGAAGTGTGGTCCTGTTGCTATCGAAACCTGTCAAAGACAATTTTTTGGTCCCCCCACCGCTTTGATGAAATTGCCAAGAACATCGGTATGTCCGCAGATTTGAGTAAAATTTCCCCAGATATCCGTCAAGAATTACTGTCACTTGTTTACTACCTCGTCTCAGAAAAAGGACAAGCTATGTATCGTTTTCCTAAATGGGGCACCACCCACAAGCATCCTTTTGATCGAGTCATTTCTTCTCAATGAATTAGTGAGCCGTTTGCTAGGATTACCGAGGAAGACAAAACGGCCTATTTTCACACTCAAGTGAAACGTCGAGTTGAAAAAGAATATCTCGCGTTTGATACAACCGCCATCTCTTCGTACTCTACCTTAATCAAACAAGTAAAATATGGAAAAAATAAAGAAGGCGACTCTCTCCCACAAATCAATTTAGGAATACTTTATGGTGAAGAATCACAACTGCCCATTTATTATCGAAAGCTACCTGGGAATATCTCCGATGTGACCCTCATTGAAAATTTGATGGAATATATTGATTTTCTACAACTGAAAAAGTGAATCTAGTCTTAGATCGAGGATTTTACAGTGAAAAGAATATCAATGATTTAATGAGGCACCATCATAAATTCGTGATTAGTGTGAAATCAGCACTTAAGTTTGTGAAGCAACAACTAGATGAGATTCTATCTACCTTTGTCAGTCGCCCCAACTATTGTTCAGATATTCAGTTATACGTTCGTAGCTTTATCGAAAAATGGTCTTACACAGAGGAAAAAACATTTGAGCAGGGAAACCAACAGCGACGAATCTATTTACATTACTTGTTTAATGATCAACATGCGACAGATGACCGAAACCGATTCAATCATCAGCTAGATCGTTACGAGGAAGAAATCCGCTCTGGAAATTGAAGCAATTGTAAATTTTTATGATTCTGTTGTTTTAGCATCCTTTTTAGGAATATTAATTTATTCAAATTAGCTGATAGAGGTAGCCTACTAAAACTAATATATTGGCACAAAGCTACTTATAGCAATAACTTTTGCGTGCTGAATTACCTTTAACAAGTTAATAAATTAGCTAATTTTGTTAGCTAAATTTATAAAACCGTGATATAATGACAAAGAAAAGAGAGATATGCGCTAACATACCTCTCCTATGTAGAACCGTTTAAGACGGTAGCAGAATTTAATTAGTTATAAAAATAACCGTTATCTGGCCAAAGATAAGACGGTTATTTTTCTTTGTCGTTTTTAAGCATATCCACAATCAATTTAATCAAAGCAATGGTAAACATACCCATACTTAGAATCAATTGAATTGTTTCTAATGCGGACAAATGGCTTTCTCCTTTCATAGATTTTAACACTTATTCTCATAAGCACCACCACCCTTCAGAAGTAGCCACCGTCATAACTTTTCTACATTAATTAGTATATCATACTTGGAGTTGTTTACTTTTATCTTTAATTCATTAAGTTTCCTCTTTCAATCTTTTTTTGGTTAGGAATCATGCTACTATATTCCAAAATGAACAAGGATTTTCTCTTCTTCCAACGCTTTTTCACACAAAATGATTAAATTTCCTAACTCATTTATTACTAAGCTCTGTTTCAAATTTGTCTCAATAAATTCTTGTTCCTCTAAATCATATTCAGTATGAACAATAAAATTATTCGGCGCAAACTCAAATAAACTTCTCCATGCAGATATAATATTTTTCATTTGAAGAATCTCAGACGGAATCGTAATAAACGTTACACCATGATAATTTAATCCATTACTTTCATTACCTAATTTGTTCCAATAAGTAGTTAACCATTGAAACGAATCTAACATATATTGAATAAGCCCATCCCCTATTCTAAGTCCTCCTGTACTCTCGATATCTAAAAATGTTATATCTTTAACGTTATCTATTACTTCAAATTTATGGTCCATGAATTTCATCCTTTTTGGTAGTCTTAATTCCGCTTTTTATATAATAAGAAAAATAAAGAGTTTGTTTTCTCAATATACTGAAATATCGCTAATTTCATCTTTATTGTAGGTAAAGAAATCATCTTCCCACACCATCTGTACTACTATTACCACATTAGAAAACTTGATAGAGTAAAAACACCCATGCGTATTAACGTGTTCTTGACCATGAATTAGCATTAGAAATTTTTCCTCCTTGTCTTCAGTTGTGATCATTTATGAAAATTCAAATTTTATTTATTTCTTCTCTTTGCTTTGGAGTAAATAGACCTAGTTTAAAATATTTTGTTTTGTTTTTTGTTGAAACGATTAAATAGTAGTTCGTACTCTTATTCTCACCTCTACCAGTTATTACTCTTTCAGACTTAATAGTACATTCTGAAAGTTTGTATGAGTATAGCTTACCTCTGCACGTGATAATTTCTAATGCATCATCAGTTGTCGTTACAGATTTAACAAAAGTTCCCATAAATAGATACAAAAATAAATTAAATATACATAAAAATGCCATAACTCCAATTAAAATTTTGAAAAATGTATACTCATTTGATTGTCCTAGAATAATAATTCCTGCACAAATCATACTTTCTATACAAAAGAATAACGTCAAAAAAAGTACAATTATTCCTTTCTTTATTTTCAACGTACTCAAAATACCAACATCCTCTCGTTTTCAATTGTTAAGTGGTTCCTCGTATCGATCACTATATTCACTAAATTTATGTTCCATAACATTCTCCTTCAGTTAGTGATCGTTTTTGGGAAATGAAACTACTTCCAATAAATTGAATTTGACGGTATATCCTCTTCAAAGTATAGTTCATCTTCTCCTTCAACCTTCACTATGTCTGCATGTGTTACACCTAAGCTTTCAGCTAGGTTTTGTACATGCTGTCTATCCGTACTGGACATAAAATGCAATACTGCATTTGCACAAGAAATGTAACTAGCATCTATACCTTCCTGATATTTGGTTTTCCTTGCCATTTTTACATCCTCCTATCAATCGTTTTTACAACGACTTTTTGAAACTATAAAACATTATTATATCAGGCTTTCAAAGCTCATTTTACTAATTTCTAAAACCTAATGTTTTTTAGAATTTATGCTAGTTTCTTTGCACGACCAACGACGACATCTGGTGATTGCTTTTCTTTCTTCATTTGATGATCGGCATACGCCATGAAATTCGGTAAAGCAACCCACTTCGGCTGTTTGCGAGAATTCGTTCGGGCATTTTCGTAAGCGGCTTGACCAACATCTGTGGAATAAACAAACGATTCATATTCGTAGGTTTTACTGTTTTGGACTTGGCACCTGATTTGGCGAACCGTACCGTCTTTTACCTCGCTATGAATCATTTGAGGAGCACGAACCAGTAGTTTCGCGATTGCTCGATTCGAAAGAGGTTCATCTAATTGTTTACAGGCTTCAATTTTATTTCGTTCTTCATAATCAAGGTGTTTGCCTTTGCGTAAAAATATGGTATTCTCAATTTGCGTCATTGTCATTTCATCCTTTATTGTTTGTGTAGGAACTTCAATAATACATGAAATTGGGCAATGACGTTTTTTTATTTTATAAAGTGGGTAATTTCATTTTAAAATTTATCGTAGCTATTTTTGCCCATCAATCCACCTTTTTTACATAATTCTTACAAACCTGAGTCAATAATAAAAATAGTTGGTGTTCATACCAAAATTTAGGTAAACTATAGATACCTTCTTTTTCAAAGCATTGAGAAAGAGCATAAATAAAATCAACTTGGAGGACTTATTTTTGAAACATAATTACAAAAAAATAGCAACAATTTTTATTATACTTGACGTTTTTTTATTTGCTTTACTCGGTTTTTTATTTAAATCATCACTGGTTTTTATTGTGCCATTTCTTCTGAAAGTATTAATTCATCTGCTCGTGCTCCGTAAAGAACAACTGAAGCCTGTCTTAATAATTGACGGCATTCTGGCCTGCCTTCCTTTGCTTGCGATAATCGGACCTATCTTGGTGCAGTTATTCGTTTCTTCCGGAAATATATTTGTTGCCTCTTGGGTTGTTCTAATTTTCGGAATCTATGCTTCGCCTATGACCATTGTCTACGGAGGTATTTTACTGACTTTCGGCATTCTCTCACTCAGAGATAGATACAGAGATACCATAAATGGGCACCAAAATGATGAGCTATAAAAAAACCTCGAGCTGAACAATTATTGTTCAACTTGAGGTTCTTTTAGGCTCGCGCAAATTCATACACCACACAGCTAATTTAGGCTAACTGGCTTTTTAACATTGCATGAAACCCATCTTCTTTGATAGCTCGTTGCGTCGTCGGACCGATTGCCAACAATTGAAGGTCGCTTATCTCTCCTTCATAAATGGAATAAAACCGCCGCCAAGCAGATGGACTAGTCAGATAAACGGCTTGAATGCCCGAATCTTGGGTCACGTCTTTAAGCGCCTGTTTTGCTTCTTTTGGTAAACAATTTTCATAAGTTATCTGCGCATAGACCGTGTCTTTTTTATTTAACTGTTGCTCAACATACGTATCTGCCAGTTGGCTTTTTGCATAAAATAGAGTCGTTGGTTGCGGGTATTTTTGTTGCCAAGAAACAACCATCGCCTCTTTGGTCTCGATTGGACTGATAAACGCTACTGAGAATCCAGCTTCTTGAACTTTCGCCGCCGTTTTTTTGCCAATAACCGCAATCTTACTCTGCTTATTTGCATGCTTCAATACGGATAGTACGGGCGCTTGGCTCGTAAAAAAGAGCCACTCTGAGTCCTCAAGCTCTCTCAGTGCCTTTTCACTTAGAGGCAACTGAATGATTTCTGCTAAAGAGACAATTCTTATTTGATAGAATCGCTCAAAAAATTGTTGGTCTGCTTGATTCAACTCTGCTCCTCTAGTCAACAAAAGGGTTGGTTTGTTCATCATAAAAGTTGATCCGCCGCCTGGTTCGCTAACTCAAACGGACTTTCTCCAGCCAAACGAAGATAACATCCTTTCGCTTGGCGAGTTTCTGCTAAATACGCATGAAATACCCATTCATCGTCTCGTTTTTCTGCATAACCACCCAAAGGAATCTCACAATTACCATCCATTCGTCGTAGAAATTGCCGCTCTGATTTTGCTGCTTCATGTGTAAGCTTATCTGTAATTTCACTTAATACGTGAATCAACTCTGCATCCTCTTTTCGGCATTCCACACCTAAAATTCCCTGTCCGACTGCCGGCACACAAACTTCAGGAGAAAGGATTTTGTAAGCGGGCAGCTGATCAAAATAAGCCAAACGTTCCAAGCCCGCACAAGCTAAGACCGTCCCATCCATGTTCTCTGTTTTTAATTTCTCCAAACGCGTCTCGACCTTCCCTCGTATCGGTGTAAAAGACATCTGTGGATAGGCTTCTTCCAACTGCTTTGCGCGCCTCACACTGCTCGTCCCAATTACAAGTGGACCGCCATGATGGAGTGCCTGTTCATCCTTTAAAATAAGGCAATCAAACGGCGTCGCCCGTTTTGGTGTAGCAGCTAGAACTAAATCTTCAGGTAGACAAGCAGGCATATCTTTTAGGCTATGAACCGCAAAATCAATTGCCTTCTCTTGTAATTGACGTTCAACCTCTTTCACAAAAACACCTGACCCACCAATTGCAGCCAAAGGAACCTGCTGAAGTCGGTCGCCTTTCGTTGAAAACCCGATGATTTCAAATGACCATTCTGGATGATTTTTTTTTAGAGCATCGACCACTAGCTGTGTCTGTTTCATCGCTAGTGCACTTTTTCGACTTCCGACCTTCAGCGTTCGCATAATATCCTCTTCCCACTCATATATTTTTTCGTTAGTTCTATTATAAAAGAGCTACTCGTTTTTTCAACTAGTTAGCTTGTTATGTTATTTGGCTGTATCCTTCATTCCCACTTTAAAGGCTAAGAAATACATACCAGCTAATATTCCGCCTCCACCAATTAAGTTCCCTAACCAAACCACGAGCATATTCGAGGAAAACTCGCCTAAAGTAACACCACCAGCCAAGTAACCTGCTGACAACAAGAACATATTTGCGACCACGTGCTGATAACCTGCTAGAACAAATCCCGTAATTGGAAGTAAGATTCCGACAATTTTACCGATAAAATCTTTTGCTGCAAAACTCATGTAAACACCCGTACAAACCAGTATATTACAAGCGACAGCTGATAAAAAAGTTGCCATCGGAGCATCTGCCACTCGTCCTTCAGCCACGGCAATCGTTCGCGCGACAAAATCCCCTTGTAGTGTATTAGAGTAGTAGCCAAAAAAGACTGCCACACCGACTGCTCCAACTAAATTAAAGAGCGTCACCAAAAACATATTGCGTGCCCATTGTTTGAAGGTAATTGCTTTTGCGTAAAGTGCCATCGTAACAGCTAACATGTTCCCAGTAACTAGTTCGCCACCAACTAATAATAGACAAATTAGACCAAATGGAAAAATTAGTGCGCCCATCAAATTAACAAAGGTCCCCCATTCTTTTGGCATTGAACCCATCGTTCGGATCATCGCCACCCCTGCAAGACCGATAAAAACACCTGCCATAATTGCTAAAACTACAGTTGTTAAAACACTATAATTAGCTTTTGCTTGCCCTCGTTTGATTGTGTCATCGACTAATTCTTTTGGAGATAAAGACATAATATTCGTGCTCCTTTATTCAATTATTTATTTTTTTATTTACTCTTTGATTTCATTATTCTATCGATTTAGTTCATTCAATTCGTTCAGACGTACAAATCTCTAGTTCATTCCACCAATCCTCCACTAGATTTTGGCGGACTATTCCAACTCATATAGCTCTCTCGCTTGCTCACTTTTGAACAAAACACAAGAAAATTTATGCTCACTTCTAACTCGTTCATCAATTTCAATAAAACGTTTGTCGCGGTTCTGACCAACTTGATGCCACCAAACATCCGCACCCTGACTGGTATATTCGACTAGATCAGCCATCATTGGTCGTTTAGTCGATACCATTAGAATGCTTTGTCCCGCTCTTTCCAGTGTTTCAAACCAAGGATAAGCTTCTTCTTCATCGACCGCTTCCCCTATCAAAATCATCGCTGGATTTTGAATATTGGTTGCCTGTAGCTTTTTCTCAATAGTCTCAAGCGTTCCAAAAATACTTTTTTGTCGTCCAAAAGTTCCCCACTCGATAATAGCAATCTTCGTATTTTCTACTACCTGCTTTTTCATTTGAGGAAGAACAGTTTTTAATGCTTCAATTCCCATATACAGACAAAGTGTTTGTTCTTTAGGCAGTTCAATCAATTGATTGACTTGGTTCTCTTTGACATATCCGGTAAGAAACGTCACCCCTCGAGCAATCCCACGTTTAGTTAATGATAAACCGTTATAGGCGGCACTACCACTCGCCGCAGTAATCCCTGGAACGATTTCAAAAGGATAGCCCTGATTGTGTACCACTTCTAATTCTTCAGTTAACCGCCCAAAAATCTCCGGGTCGCCGCCTTTTAGACGAACAACCCGTTGATATGTTTTGGGTAAATCAATCAGTAGCTGGTTAATCTCCGCTTGTTTCATTGATGGTTGATACGGTGTTTTCCCGACATAAACGAAGTCGCATGTCTTTTGACAATGAAACAATAACAAAGGGTTAACTAAGCGATCGTAAATCACAACATCGGCTGTCTCTAACAATCGCTGCCCTTTCACCGTCAATAATTCAATATCGCCCGGACCTGCACCAACAAAGGAAATCATACCTACACCTCCAAATAAATATCATCTCCAGAAATTTCAACCGGATAGATGGTAACTTGGCCTTCATCTGGTTCTTGAATCGCGCCAGTTACTAGAGAGATTTTGTATTCACGCATCGGTTCATACAAAAATTCACCCGAAACAATTCCTTCCAAAATAGGTGATTGCGTTAACGAACAATAGTCTTCTAGTGCATAAACCGCGCCCGTAGATGTTTCAAAAATAGCAATTTTTTTGTCGCCAATCGTTATAGACCGGCCAACACGAGGAATGAGCTTTGATTTTTTAGTCGCTAATAGTTTCGTCATCTTATCTTCCCCCTACGAGTTCAGGATTTTCAATGGTATACATTTTTTCACGTAAATCGACATCTTTGGTGATTGGCCCCCAAGGATCTTTACGGCCTTTCGCTTCAGTTGCTTTATCCAAGGCTTCCCACAATTCTTTTCGTTTGTCCGCATCTAAAAGAACGGTCTTCACATTTTCAAAGCCCATCCGTTCAACCCAAGGTGCTGTTCGTTCACCATAAATGCCTGTTTCACGGTAATATTGTAGCATTGCCCCACAAATATCGATGACCTCCTCTTCGGTCTCCGCAGTCGTTAATAACTGTGCCTCCACCAAATCTGTCCCGCCATTTCCGCCAATCATAATTTGGAAGCCGTTTTCGACACCAATAATACCAAAATCCTTAACTGCCGATTCAACACAGCTTCTTGGACAACCAGACACACCAACCTTGAACTTGTGCGGTGTATCGATATATTCAAAACGTTCCTCTAATTTCACGCCAAGGCCCATCGTATCTTGCGTTCCAAAACGGCAGAAGCTCTTACCGACACAGGTTTTTACTGAGCGGAACACTTTTCCGTAAGCTTGAGCTGAAACCATATCCAACTCTTCCCAAATTTTTGGTAAATCTGATTTTTTCACACCATACAAACCAATTCGTTGAGACCCCGTCACTTTAACTAATGGCACCTGATATTTTTCAGCCACTTGAGCCAACTTCATCAATTGTTGTGGTGTCGTTTGCCCACCACGCATTCTTGGAATCACAGAGAACTTGCCATCTTTTTGAATATTGGCATGCATCCGTTCATTTACAACACGAGATTCACGTTCATCTTCATGCTCTAAAGGCCACGCAACATTCAAATAAAAGTTAACCGCTGGACGACATTTTGAACAGCCCTCGGGATTTTTCCAATCTAACGCTTCGAAAACTTCTTTCGTACTCGTTAAATGTTTTGCATAAATTTGAGTCACAACTTGATCACGATTCAAATCTGTACAAGAACAAATGCCCGAAGCCGTCGTCACCGCATCACCTAATTCACTTTCTAGTAACGTCTGAACTTGCGGTTTACATTTTCCACAAGAGGTTCCCGCTTTGGTCACTTTTCCAACTTCAGCCACACTCGTTAACCCTTTTTCACGGATATTTCGTAAAATATCCCCTTTTGACACGCCATTACAACCACAGACCGTTTCATCATCTTCCCACGAAAGCACATCATCACCCATGCCTGCGCCTTCACCAACCGCTTGTAAAACCGCAATTGATTGTAAGTCCTCGATGGGTTGGCCTTTTTTCATCATGTTATAATAACGACTACCATCCTCAGTATCCCCATACAAAACGATTCCTTGGATTTTGCCATCCTTTAAGAAAATCTTCTTATATTGTTTCGTGCTACTATCATAAGCTTCAATGCTATCCATATCATCAGTGTTCAAAATGTTCCCCGCTGAATACAAATCAGCTCCTGAAACTTTTAACGAAGTAAAGGTCGTTGAGCCTTGATAAGGTTTTGTTTCCTTACCCGTCAACACATCCGCTAAGATTTTGCCTTGCTCAAACAATGGTGCAACCAGCCCGTAACAAATGCCTTGGTGCTCCGTACATTCACCGACAGAATAGATATCTGGCAAGCTCGTTTCCATAAAGTCATTCACAACAATCCCACGATTAACCTCTAGGCCCATCTCACGCGCCAATTCAACAGCGGGGCGAATTCCGATAGACATCACTACCAAGTCTGTCTCAATTTCTGTTCCATCAGAAAACTTCAATCCTGCCACACGTTTCTCACCTAAAATTTCTTGTGTTGCATGCTCCATCAAAAAATGTAAGCCTTGGTCCTCTAACTCCATTTGAAGAAGCTTGCCTGCTTTTTCATCTAGCTGCGTTTCCATCAACCACTTGGCTAAATGAACCACTGTCACGTCCATCCCTTGTTCTTGTAAGCCTTTTGCTGCTTCTAGCCCTAACAAGCCACCACCGATAACGACTGCTTTTTTATATTTAGCCGCTGCCTCAAGCATTTCAGCTGTGTCATCAATCGTTCGAAAGGCCACTACGCCCTCTTTATCTGCCCCAGGAATAGGTAAAATAAACGGATGTGACCCTGTCGCCATAATTAATTTATCATAAGGAATTCGAACGCCAGATTCCATTGTCACACTCTTATCTGCAACATCAATACCGACTGCCGGATCATTATTCAGTAAGACCACCTTGTTTTCTTCATACCATTCATACGGATTGGTGATAATCTCATCAACAGTCATTTTCTTTTGTAATACATTAGACAGCATAATTCGGTTGTAATTTGGGTACTCTTCTTTACCAATAATTGTGATTTCATAACGTTCTGGATCACGGCTAATGATTTCTTCAACCGTTCGAACTCCTGCCATTCCGTTTCCAATAACGACTAAACGCTCGCTCATAGGGTCCACCTCTTTATAGTTTTCTTTTGTTATCCTCTTCACAATATAGTGGATAACTCTAGCTATTTATATTAGGGAATCCCCTATATCGACAAAAAAACAAAAGATTTCTTCTCTAATTGAGAAATCTTCTGCTCTGTTTTGGTGATTGATATTTGATTTTATCGCGTATCTACTGAATTTTTCTGACTAAATTTATATCTCCTATAGCTACTAGAAATCCTATTTATTTCTTTAATAAATACTATTGTTCTTCTTTCTGTGATTCTTCGTTCATCCGTTGCTCTTCTTTTTGGACAAATGCTTGTAGCTCTTTTTTCAATCGTTTGGCTTCTTTAGGGTTCTTTCCATAAGTTGTAACTGCCAGCCCGAGATGCGCTTCTTTTAAAAAGGCCATATTGAAAAAGTTGCTGTGGGCTTGTTTGGTGGTATCATTAATCAGCTGATGGGGCCTAACTTCCTTCATCACCTGTTGATTGACCGCTTCATCATCTGTGCAAATAAAAACCAGGTGTGCCTGACTGATATCTCCTGCTTGATAAGCTCTTTGTCTCACAAGGAGTTGCCCCATTTCAAAAAGTTCTTGGATGGTTTTTGAGAGAACTGGCGCAATCACGAGCGGTCGACCGCCTGCCTCGACCAACGAATGAACCTTTCGTGAAGCAATTTGACCGCCGCCGATAACGACAATCGTCAGTTTGGATAAATCAACTAAGATGGGATACATACGACTTCACGAACTCTCTCTAAAATAGCTGCTTTTAACTCTGGACTCTCCTCCATCGTTGGCAAGAAAAAATCTTTTAACCCACGCGCTTCTTGGATAGCTGTCGTTATTTTTTTGATCAAAAAACCATCTGTTAAAAAAAGTGGTTGGATAACTACCCCTTCTGGATGTCCGGCTAAGAAGTCCATGTACAGATTCTGCCCTAAGTGATTCGCCGTGTGAACCGGAATTCCGACTGTTCGTTCGACTGACTTTGCCAGCGTTTCTAGCTGTTCATAAGGCTCTTCATAGTGCGGTGTCCCATGCGCAATCACTAGAACCTCGCGCCCATCGCCTGCTTGTTCTCGTATTGTCCGAACTAAAAACTCTTCAACAGCTTGTGTCGTAGCCAGCGTTTCCAAAATTCGAATCCTTGCTTTTCCGTTTAAAAAGGCTGACGCTCGCTCAGGCAAATCCTCTTTCGCATGCGTCGCTGGAAACAATAAGACTGGGACAAAAATAATTTCCTCTATTGTTTGTTCCAGTAAAGTCGCCATCGCCTCTTCTAAGGTCTGTTGTTCCCCTTCCAATAACCCGATTACTCCTGGAACTGGTAACTCGTCAATCACTGACTGAACTACTGCTTGATTTTTTGTTGAAATTTTTTCTTTTCGACCATGCAATACAAAAATAATGCCTTTTTTCATTTTGTCCCTCCTAAGCTAAAAATCGACCAAATGATGTTTCAAACTATAACGAAGCAAGCCCGCATATCCTTCAATATTTAACTTTTTTCGGATATTCGCTTTATGGGCCTCCACCGTTTTCACAGAAATAAATAACCGTTCAGAAATATCTTTATTATTGTAGCCCAAAGCAATCAACGGTAAGATTTCTTTTTCACGCTTTGAAAGACTCGCATAAAGAGGGTCGCCTTCTGACAACTCAATTTCGCTCAACTCTTTTTCCGTATACCCATGATAATAACGTTCTCCTTGGTAGACACTGCGGATCCCCTCAAGTAAAATATCATCACTAGCATTTTTCAAAATAAAGCCATCTGCATGCGCACTCAAAGATTTACGCACATAAGACTCTTCATCGTGCATCGTCAAAATAATGACCGCAACCTTTGGATAGGACTCCTTCACACGTTGCGTCGTGAGTAGCCCATTTTCACCAGGTGGCATACTGATATCCATCAACACGACATCTACTGGTAAACTCTCTAGTTTCATAAATACCTCATGACCATCCGCAGCATCTCCAATCACTTGCATGTCTTTTTGCGCATTAATAAAAAACGCTAAGGCATTTCTAACCATCGCATGATCATCAGCAATTAAAATGTTCATCTAACTCACTCCTTTACAGGTATAGTGAAGGAAACTTTTGTCCCTTGATTTGGCTGAGATTCGATAGTCAACTCGCCAGAAACGGCATGTGCACGCTCCTTCATATTCATGAGCCCAAAGCCTTTTTCTTCTTTGGACAAACGAAAGCCTTGACCGGAATCCTCAATCACAACAAAAAGAGTCTCCTCTTGATAATCCAATGTCACCCTCGCTTGATTTTCGCCTGAATACTTCATGGCATTGGCAATTGCCTCTTGAATCATTCGGTAAACAGCCGTTCGTAAAGTCTCACTTAGCGGTCGTTCAACCCCTGTCACTAAAAATTCAATCTCAAAGCCAGTCATTTCAATCGTCCGTTTGATAAATTGTTCCAAGGCTGGAATCAAACCAAACTCATCCAAGGACATCGGTCGTAACTCCCCGGCTAAGTTTTTAATCTCAGTCAAGACTTCTGAAAAATGTTGATCAATTTCACGAAGCTTGTCCTCCTGTTGCGCCTTTTCAATCCACTTCACGCCTCTTGTCTCCAGCATCAAACTATAGACACTTTGCGCAATCCCATCATGCAAATCCTGAGCAATTTTTTTTCGTTCGATTTCTCTTACGCCATTCAAATAATCAAACATAGAGTGATCTGAGGTAGCTTCTGCTTCATTGGTCACTAAGTCAATTTGGAGCATCAGCTGGTCCTCCGAAAAATCCACTCGGCCCCAGAACTCAATCAGTTCATGTGTTTTGGTAAACGCCTTGAAAGGAAACCCCTTGGGCGAGAGTCTCTCTTCCAAAGGACACTGCAAACATTTTTTTTGGGTATTATGTAAGGCACACCCTTCTCCTAAACTGATTTCGACTATTTTTTTTAGGTCAAACAGGTACAGTTGTTCCATTTCTTCAGCAAACTTGGTTCGACAAAGCACTTCATAACCATCCGTTAACAGCCAGATTGCTTTTTGAATGTGTCGAAAAAATTTTTGTTCCTCGTTCATTTGCTCATTCATCTCCTTGGATTAATGAAGCCAATTCCTCTGCCGTCTTGCCTATTTCCAATTTATCAAAAGCATCCAACTGACTTCTATAGCCTGTCAGTAAGACACCAATCACTTCATGCTTATTCATCACAGGAACCGCATAAACATTGACTAACTTTTCTGTTCGCGCAATCGGATATTCCAATCGCTTCTCCACATCTGTCAAAATATCTCGGTCCATCTGAGGCCTAGCTGTCTTCCAAACCAAACCAGCAATCCCGCGGCCCACCTGTAAGCGGATATTTTTATAAGCCAGACTTTGATTTCCAGCCGCATAAAGCCAATGAATTTCCTTAGGAGCGTGAGTTGGCGCAACATTTTCAGCGAGCCCCACAAAATCCACTTGCCAGTCTTTTCGTTTTTTTTCAATTAACTTTTGAATCTCACCCATTTTACTACTCCAATTCCCTATATTCTTTAAATTCGATTGAACTTTGTTAGAAAACTCACTAATATAATACCATAACTTCGTTGGAGGGACGTCATTTTATGTCCAAGAATCTATCTATCTCATCTCTTATTTTAATTATGACCACGACCGTCTATTCTTTTTCAAGTATGGCTACGGCGTTCTTTATGATGGGCAGTAAATCATTGCCCTGGTTTTTGATTAGCGCACTCCTTTACTTTATTCCATATGCCCTAATCGTCGCTCAATATACCAAAAAATACGCTCACAAAGCCGGAACCATTTATGACTGGCTCAAAGATTCTCTCACACCTAAAGTAGCCTTTATCACGGTATTTCTGTGGTACTGTAGTTACTTCACTTGGATGGTTAGCCTCTTCATGAAATTAACCATTCCGCTCTCGATTCTGGTCTTTGGTGAAGACTTGACGCAACAAGCCACTTGGTTTTCTATACCGACAAATGGTCTACTTGCTTTGTTCTCCATCTGCTTAGTGCTTGTGATTCATTGGCTCATCAGTCGCGGCTTCAAGGCTATTATGACTTTCTTAAAAATCAGTAGTCTTGCTATGTTGGGCTTACTTATATTATCTTTGGTGAGCAATTTAACACTCGCTTATCATCACTTGGATCAATTTTGGCCAAACGTTATAAAAAGTTATCACGCACCCAGCTATTTTAAAGGAACAAACCATCAATTTCTTTCACAGCTACCTTTTTTTATTTTTTCTATCACGGCCTTTGGGGGACTTGATACTGTTGCCAGCCTCTCAGATAAGACAAACGATAGCCAAAAAAAATACCCCAAAGCCTTAATCATAAGCACGGGGGTCATCGTTTTTCTTTATTGTTTCGGTATCCTTTTATGGAGTGGTGCCAATGATTTGGCTCTTCTTAGAGATACCAAACAAGTTCATTTGGGCAATTTGATGTACAGTTTAATGGGCACTCTAGCTAAAGACTTAGCCCAAACACTTCATCTTACAGCCTCGACCAGTGCTCTTTTACAACAGTTTTACACTCGTTACACGGCATTCACTATCGCCTTTGCCTACTTAGGACTGCTTTCTTCCATCAGTTATGGGCCCTTAAAAAGCCTGATTAAAGGAACGCCAAAAGAAATCTGGTCACCAAAACTTGTGCGTAGTAATACACAAAAAATGCCAACAAGAGCCCTTTGTATACAAGCCATTGCTCTCTCGCTCTGCATTGTCGCTCTATCTATCAACAATCAATTCCTAGGTGACTTATTCAATCAGCTCACCTATATGACGAATGTCTCACGCGCGCTTCCTTATTTTATTGTAGCCGTAAGCTTCCCGTTCTTTTTGAAAAAGAAAATCGTCCCTTATGAAGAGCTTTTTATTCAAAACAAATGGATCAACCAACTCCTGTCATTCAGTGTCTGTGCCTGCATCTTCCTAGCCATCAGTTTCCAGCTTTACGAACCACTCAAACTAGGAAATTATGCCAACCTAGCCACACTTATCCTTGGACCGACACTCTTTAGCAGTCTCGCTTATGTTCTCTATGCAAGATTTGAATACAAACTCGGTCTATAAGTGTGTACGAGCATGGGACATAACTCAAAAAGTTATGCCCATGCTCCTATTTCCCGAATAAACGGTGGGCACAGAAGCAACTCCATCTACACTCCGTTCTCATCAATTTCTAAAGGTGGAACACCTTAAGAATTGAAGGACTGCGTTCCGCTCTCAACAACTTCTACGCATGAGACATACTAGAGTTGAAGGTTCGGAAATAAGCTGAAATTCACAAAAATTTGAAGAGCAATTTTCGTGGATTCCCTCTTATTTCTCGGAGTTAAACACTTCTGTCCCAACCTCCACAGGTTTATGGGTGACGATTTTTCATACGCTAAACATCACCCTTAATCTCCTGCGCTTTGGATTCCCTTGGTGTAAATCCAGCTTGTTCAATTAATCGATTCCACGTACCAAATCGACGAATCGCTGTACTGGACCAACGAAACTGTTTGGCTGTAGGCGGCTCCCCGTGAGTTTTCTCAAACAATTGAACGGCCTCTATAAAAAAGGTCTCATTATATTGTTTCGTTGGACCAGGTTTTCTTCTTTCCAATCCCGCTTCCATCAACAAGTTATTCCAGCTACCAAACTCATTCATAGCCGTCGTTCGCCATGGAACATCTACTGCACGAGGAGATTTTTTGTGTACTTGCTCAAACAGTTGAACTTTCTCAATCAAATCAGACCGCGTATATTTTTTGGTTCGTTGTTTATTTTTGGGGTTGAGACCTGCTTGAATTAACAGATGATTCCAAGTCCCAAATTCCTTAATCGCACTTGCTTTCCATCGAAACTCTCTTGCACAAGGAATCCTTTGATATCTCTGATAGTAACGTTGTATTTCTTCAATAAAATAACTTTTTGTATAGCGTTTTTTATGAACAGATGATAGAGACATAAACGCAATATATACTCCTTTTTTTAAAATTTTGATAATGTACCTTCGACTAGTGGATAAGAATGTTACGACCGATTCTTATCAGATTCACGATATATTTCTTAGTGTCACTAATTTTCGGTGCTACAGGTAGAAAATGGAACGATTCCCTTTTTTAATAGAACTACGGCTATTAGTATACAATTTTTTGTCCGGTTTCATCTAAAATGAATCGTCCGTCACTATCCACTCCATTAAGTAGTAGAGCGATATCAAGTCGGATAGTATTTCGTCTGGAATCTATTTTTCACCTAAATTTAGAATTTCTCCGTTCTCATTAGTAACGCCTTCAAAAAGAATTACCTCCTTACTATCTGTTGGAGATGTGTAACTGATTTGATAATCTGTGTCAGGTAACGGTATTGCTTTTTGACTTTTATAGGTATCATCGTAAACATTCATATTAAATTTATTGACTGTAACTGTTTTTGCTCCCTTTTTTGCAATGGTTCTCTTATTTCCTTTTAATTCTTGTTCGCCCGATGCTCACTCATCGATGCTCTCTTCACTGATTATCTCATGCTCATTTTCCTCTGCAATACTTATTGATGTAAATATCAGAAACATCGACACACAAGTTATTAATCCCAACAATAGTTTTCCTGTACCACTTCGTTTTTCACTTTCGGCTTTCATTCTCTCCCCTGATTTCTCATTATTTTTCATCCAATTTCCACTTTCCATCCCTAAAAACAGCTATTAATAAATAGGATTGTTTTTACTAAGGCCAACTTCTTATCTATTGTTTTTTGTGTAGATGACATAATCATGGACACAGTATTGACACCTTTTAATTCCTGATGAACAACTCAGATGTATAAAAAATCGGCTCGCTTCCCTCATAAACTTTCGTAATATCAAGCAATAGACAGTTGCGAATATTCCCTGATAAATCTGCTTGTTTTAGCCCACCAATAAATAAGTACGAATTCCCAGATTCTTTAAAAGTAATTGTTTTAGCCATGGGCACATATCCGTCACTTTTTTTCTTTAAAGATAATGTCTGGCCATATCCATTAATTCCTATTCCTAATTTTCCTTTTTGATAAGAAGTACATGAAATCTCTGCATATAATAGATAGGTGTGATTTTTTTCAACATATATAGTTCGTTTATACTGAGACACCTGACTTTGCTCATTCGGGGATACAAACAATTCCGACTCTGTCAAAAAATCTCCATGGTTTCCATGATTGAGTTGCCAAAATGAATTTTTGCCCAACCGGTTCATATGAAGTAAATCCTGATGACTTTGACGTAAGACAGTTCCAATCGATAGTATAGGTTGGTTCTTATACACTAGGTCTCGCTCCTATCCCTTCGTTTCTATTATCTGTTAAAAGCCCATCTAGTAACGGACTTATTTTATTATAATCACTTCCCGATACTGAGCCTTTTAATAACAGAAAGCTTCCTTCAGTAATTTGTTTTCGAATAGCGAATAAGTAATCATCTAAATTGTCATACCACTGACTTGGCAGAGTTGCTTGCTCCACTATTTTTTTCATTTCTTCTCCATAACCCAATAAACAATCAGCTCCCGAATTATTTATAAATGGTAATAATTCTTGATGTAATTCTCCGGAAAAACTGCCCAAATCAGCTACCTGCCCTAAAACTAATATTTTTTTGCCGGTGTAGTAAGGAACCTTATTCGTAAAACTCTTAATAGCATTAATCATTGATGAAATAGCAGCGTTATGCGTATCATCTAAAATATCTACTTGTTTGTTATCAATGTACCCTTTTTTCCACTTCATCACTTTAGGAAGTACTTGCGCATTTTCTAGTCTAGGCATATAGGCTCTTACATCCAATTTTAAAGCAACGAGAATAGAGAACACTGCTAAAGAGTTTTCTACCATTCCTGGGCTGGATAGACGAAGTAAATAGGTATAGTATTGTCCACCATATGAAACCGTAACTTCTGTAATCTCTTTTAGTTCTTTCATAGAAACGAGAGATACATCTGCCTCAGGATTTTTCATACTATATGTTAACAGTTGTTCTGTGCTCTCATTGGCCTTATTTAAAATAATCTTTTTTTGTTCCTCTGAAATATCTTCATTGATAATTGCTATTCCATTCTCATCCATACCTTCAAAAATATTCGCTTTGAAATGAGCTAATCCATTTAAACCTGACATAGAACTCATATGAGCATGACTAACAGATGTTACCACTGCAATTGTGGGCCGAATATAGTTTGACTGAGGTCCTTTCCCTCTGTGATTTAGACTATTCAATGACACTTCAAGTGAGACAATATCAGGTGATTGAACGAGCTTATTCATATACAACGGAATAGCTAATCGTGTATTGTGATTATTAAAGTTTGAGAGCACTTGATAGTCTTCCCTTAAAACACTGTTTAACATCATCCGTGTCGAACTTTTCCCTACAGACCCAGTAATTGCAACGACGGGACTATCCATATTGTTCCGTAGATATGTTCCTACTTGATACATAAATTCCCAAGTATTCGGAACAATAAATTGTGGAATTTCATGGATTAATTCATGTACAGGTTCTTCGGTTACGTAAAGAGATAGCACCGAGATATATTGTTTTACCACATTTGCCCCGTTTACCCAATTTCGCTTAGCTCCACCTACAGATGCTTGAATTCTTTCTCCTGTAAATGAAATATAGCCTGTTCCGGAATCAATGATTGTTCTCACACGTTCCAAAGTGTTATCAAAATTGGTTATGTGGATATTATTAGCAAGTTCTTCATTTAAAAAATAGCCATCAAAATGCTTAAAATCTTCTTTTTTCAATGGTTTAGCTCGTTTCCATGTGTCCATACTCTTTAAATTCTCCTTTATTTTATACAGTGCATAGTCTTTTAAAGTCTTTCAATTTTGATATATTCTAGTAATTAGCAGTATGTTAGGTAAGGAAAAAAGGAAGTAGCGCAATCCTATCCATCTATCACTGCGCCTACTCTTCTTTACTTACCAACGTCCACGTTTTGGCCCATGAGTATTGACATACCGTTTCGCATCTTTTGCGATTCGTTCAGGCGAATCATCCGTGTCCGCTTCCCAAGGGTATAAACCTTCTTCATTCTTCTCATACGTCTCTTCCACCAGCTCTCGCTTTCGATATGAGTGATATCGATTTTCCCTTTGGCGCAAATAGGTGAACATCACAACTAGTACAAAACTAATAAAAATTAGTTTTCTAAAACCAATTAATTTGATTGCTTCAACTACCACTTGTAGGATTTCTTCCATCCGTCTCTTCCTTTCTACATTTAGAAGCTATTTAATACTATACTTCCCGGCCATAAGCTCTTGAATAAACCGCCTTGTCTCACTATCAAGAAAGTCACTTTCTAGTAATGTAGGAAGCTGCGTTTGTGTCTTATCGAATAATCTGCTAGGAGAATATTTCCCCCTTTGAATCATTGCTCGATAGCGGTTTAAGTAAATCGCTAGGTAGTCTTGCTTCTCTTTCTGTGTTTGCTCCTCCAACTGCCATATGAAGTGAAAGACTGTCACATAAATAGCCAAAGCATCTCTTGGTGGCGTTCCTATCTTTGACAAAGAAAGTTCATCTCGTTCCCCATAAAAATAATAATCTTTTTGATTACCTAGAAAGGCAATTTCTCTAACCACAGAATATAATTTCATTGAAAACCAATTATCTTCACGGACACGAATTCCTTCAGGAAACGAGAGTTGATACCTATCCACACAAGATTTACGCATAAGCTTTCCAATAATATTCAAACTGTTAAACAGCTTTGTCTCTATAAAACGTAACCCATTAACTGGTTCGGTATATTGAAAACATGAACTACTCAGTGGACGTTTTCCTCCTTCTGCTCGATAGTAAGGCAGACAAACCAAATCTGTTTTGTCATTTGCGGTAGCTAGCTGATACGCTTCCTCTAGCGCATAAGAAGTCAGTGCGTCATCTGAATCTATGAACAACAGCCATTCTCCAGTTGCTTCTTTGATGCCTACATTTCGAGGCACTGAAGCACCACCAGAATTTTCAAGAAGTGTATGAATTTGGAAATGGTTAAATTTATCCGCAAAACTTCGAACAACGGCAACCGTTTGATCCGTCGAAGCATCATCAATCACGATAACCTCTAGTTTTTTCTTATCAAATGTCGTAGCTACCAAACTAGATAAGCAATGGACAATTTCTTTTTCACGATTATACACTGGAATAACCACTGAAATTTGAATCTCTGATTGGTTGAATTTATCCATAAAATATCCCCTTTTTTTGTTATTTTTTTCTGACTCACGCCATTGCCTGATTTTCTTCTAACAGCACATCTAAATCCGCTAAGATTGTTCGATACAACAATTGATTAATCGCTTGTTGATCGGTAAAAAACTCTTTGGCATCAATCAATCCTGCGATCATCCCCCGAATTCGAATGAACAAGAACTTCGCTTCATCGGGTGTCAGCTGATTCTTTTCCTCCAAGCATTCTAAAAACAGCTCATAAAACAAGGCCTCTGTTTGTCGACGTGTGTCTCTATCTAGGGATAATGACAGATATAATTCGGTATACTCTCTCGCAAAACGATAGTAAGCGTCTAAAAACTCGACAAGATTTCGGTTACGGCGAAAATATTGTTTGATTAACTTTTGAAAAATCTCCTCTAAGACAGCTGCCCGCAAAGCCTCCATGTTTTTAAACGCCACATAAATGGGCTGTGTTGAAATTCCCAGCTCTTTTGCGAGTCCTCTAGCGGTCAATTTGCCTATTCCCTGTTTCAGAGACAAACGATAAGCACCATTTAAAATTAAAGAAGTATCATATAACTTGGTTTTCATATTCCCTCTCCTCTCTACATATTGTTTTCTGCGAGTTTATTCATTTTTGTGTTTGTCTTCATTTCAATAGACGAACTTGAGCTAATAAAGAAGGCGGAAGTCCACTTGCTGGCTGTTCCTTCCATGTATCCTGATAATAGCTGTAACAATCAGACTCGACCATTTCTATGACTGCCTCTTCTGTACAGCCGTACAAGTTTTTATTCAGCCAAAAGAAGAATAAAATCTGTAGCTTCGCATCGAGTAGTAAGAAGGCATAGGTGGCTTTCAAAAAATCCTGTTGATCCGTTGCCTCAATCTGTTCTTGAAAGGTCTCTTTTAGATAACAGTAATAATTCAACAGTTTGGCTTTTTGTGCGAGTTCATATCGTCGGCTTAGCGTCTCATCATAGGTAGAAAAGTAACCATCCACATCATCTATAGCTAGGCATACCCGGTCTAATTCACTACTTCTTATCATCTCTTCTTCCTCCCTCTCATTTCTTCCTAAAACTGACAATCAAAAATTCTTTGACAAAAAACCACTTTCTCGGTCATCCACAAGTCAATGACCTAGAGATTATTTTGCTTCCGGCTCTTCAGCGGAATAATCAATATGTGTGCCAGAAGCTAGTTGTGCCACTTTTTGTTGAAGCGAGCTATACATGCCCAAGACACTCTCGCGTGATTCATTAACTTCCAATAAGATTTTTTTCGCTTTGTGACCAATATTCTCCACTTCTAACTCTGCTGAATCAATCAGATGCTTAGCCTCTACTTGGGCTGCCTCCAACGTACGATTTGCTTGTTTCTTAGCAGAAATCAGAACTTCTCCAATCTCCTGTTGCGCTTGAATCACTTCATGTTTTAATTCCGCATTCTTATCCAAAAGTTCACTAATTTGACGTTTTAAATGAATCACTTCATCTGAATCGTCTGACTTACTTTCTTTATAAGCCTTAAAGGTTTGGGCAAGCGTGGCCAACTCTTCTGCCCGTGTATCAGCTAGCTCTTGGAGTTTCTCAATTTGACTGAAATTTTCTTCTTTTTGTTCTTGAAGCTGTTCTTTCTCCATGACCAATTCTCGTACTTGATCAGCCACTTCCTTTAGTGACGTTTCATAGGTGTCTACTTGCATCTCCAGTTCTGTGATTCGGCCGACAGTTGTTAAAAGCTCTTGAACAGTTAATTCTTTCTCCTTTAAAAACGCAGCAAGTTCTTCCTGTTCTTGTTCAAGCTTTGAATTGGATTCATCTGTGTTTGGTTGTGTCTGAAGCTTCTCTTCTAGACGCGCAATTTTTTCATGTGCTTGGAAAAGTGCTTGATTTAACGCATTCTTTTCTTCTGTAAATTGTGTGGTCAATTGCTCCATCTGAGTTTGTGTTTCAGTTAATTGTTGATTCGTTTCCACCATGGTTTCTATTCTCTCCTCTAATTGCTTCTGTAACAGCCGCATTTCTTGTCTTTCCGTCAAATGTTCGCTCTCTTTTTCCAAAAATTTCTGATGAGTTTCCTGAAGTTTTTTGGAGAAAACATCCAACTCTTTATTCGCTTCTTCCGCCTGCGCTAATCTTTTTTGTATGTCTTCTAGCATTTGACCCTGCTCAAATAATTGTTGCTCTTTTGCCTGTATTTCCGCGATTAACTTAGGCGCTTGTTCTTCTTGATTCTGCGTTTTTACTTCTTGAAGTTGTTGTATCGTTTCTTTATGCGCCTGTTCTTCTTTTTGAAGGGCGTGTGTCAATTGCTCTTGCAGTGTGCGCAGACGAACTTCTTGGTTAGCAATCAGTTCTTGATTTTTCTTTTCTTCTAAAGCCAGGGCCTGTTGAAGCTTGCGAATCTGTGCAACGAGTCTTTGATGCTCCCTATCTTTTTCTTGAACGTTTTTTTGAGTCAGCTGTAGCTCACGATTGGCCAATTCTAATTGCTGACTGATTTCGTTCGTTTTTTCTGATTGTTTGGTCACAATCTCGGTCATTTTTTGTGCTTTTATTTCTTCAAGCTCTTGGGTCGTCTGCTTCAAAGCTGTCTGTAATTCACGCATACGAGACATCAAACGTTCTTGCTCCTCTTCTCGTTTAGTTAGAGATAAACGACTGGCTTCCAACTCACTAGCCAAACGAATCGCTTCAGCCGCTTTGCCCTTCACTGTCGCTTCGACTTGACGTAGATTTGCCAGCTCCTCTTCATACGTCTTTAGCTTCACTTGTTGGAAATGACTCTGGTTTTCCAAACGCTGAAGAATTTTTTGATTTGTTCGATGCTCTTCAGTCAGCTTCACTTTCTCTTCAATTAGCTCATGGTTTTCTTCAATAAGTGTTTGTGTTTGTGCAGTCAACGTATTCACTTTTTTAGAAAGATTTGAGGTCTTATTGGCCATTTCCTTTAACTGTCTCAGCTCTTCAGCCTGTCGTTTCACTAGCTCCTCATTAGCGGCACTTGTCTTAGACACGCGCGCGATTTGCGCTTGAAGATGTTCTCCTTGATTTGTTTTTTCTTCCAAACTCACAGTCACTTTACGCTTTTCTTTGACTAAACGAATATTCGTCTGTCGTAGATTCGCCACTTCCGAACGCAGCTTCTCCTCCAGTCGCAGTTGTTCCTTTTTAAACTCCACTAAACGAGTTGTTTGCTTTTTCTCCTGAATTTGACTGACTTCTAATCTCTTTTTTGTTTCTAGCAATTCTGTTTGTTTACGATGCAATTCTTCTTGGCTTTTCCGAAGTTTTTCTTGAAGTTGTTGCGTTTCCCAACTCTCTGAATATAGCTGTTCAACTTGTTGATGTTGTACAGCTTGTAAGGCAGACAGTTCTTCTTTTATGGATTCCTTCTCCTTGGTTTCTGTCTGATAAATAACCTTTAATGCCTGTAACTCTTGTTTCACCTGTTTTAAGGTTTGATTTTCTTCTCTATCAATGACTTCTTCTATTTCTTCATTGGTGACCGCTTCAATATCTTCAACAAGAGATTTATTAAAAAACCAGCTTTTTTTCTTCGCCATTACCCTTTTCCTTCCTGTGAATATTCTTGATAAACAAACGCTTCTTCATTTGTTGCTCTCCGATAGGATCCTTTATATAATGATTGTCCTCCCGTCGTAGTAACCCGAATCTGGATTTCGAAAAGTCCGTTCACTTGCGTGGCATCCTCCAAAAAATAAGATAAATTTTTGCCCAGCATAAGCAAATCTTCAGCAGAATCAGCTACCTCACTCATCAGATGAAGTGCTAGCCCTTGCCCACTCTCTCCCACCGAATACACTGGCTGAACCTCTCCAAAATAGGGCGTTAACTTTTCTTTAAGCGCTTTTTCAAACTGGTCCTTTTCTTTCAAAACTAACCCTCGACTTCGCCAACTTTCTCCAGGGTAATAGGATGCTAGTTCCAACCCCTTTTGCGGATAAGATACTAAAGTCGCCGGTTGTTTAAGAAAAGTTTGCCATTCTTTCAAATCTTTCGTCACTTGACCAACAGAGACCCTTATCTGATTGGTTTGTTGAGTTAACTGATTCACATGCAAAAACAGCTTTCCTGCAAGCAGAAGTCCAACGCTGCCATAACCAAGTATCAAGAACTGATTTGTCTTCTCGACTTTCTTTTTATAGTAATCAAGTTTTTTTCGAAACTGCTTTGTTAACATGGTACTTTCTAACTGATTGATTCGAAAAATAATAATCAGTCGTGAGAGAAAAATGAACAACCCACTGAGAAAAAAAAGTCCATAACCCATTTCAAGCCCTGTCACAAATCTCACTCCTCACTTCATTTCTTTCACTTCTTTCAGTACGTTCGTATAGGAAGATCAAATGCTTCTGAAGCCGCTTGTTCCATCTCTTCAATTGGTACGACTGACAACAATTCCCCTTGAACAACCAAACGAGTGGTTGCATACAAATCGCCACAGGTAAGGAGCGTCACTAATGTGTGTCCTGGTAAAGGATCTAGAACATCGACTTGAGAGGGAGCCACCTTTTCTTTACGAATAATTTCGTAGGTATACACCTTATCCAAATCCGTTAAATAAATGGTTGCTCCGAGTTTCACCTCTTCCAAGGGCGTAAATAATAAGTCTGGTTGATCGGATCGATGACTCGCTATCGCATAGTTCCCCACACCCATCACCTGATCTTCAGAAAGTGTCCCTGCTCCATAATAGAGGCCTTCATTAGCAAGTCCTTTAAAAAGGGGTAAGCGAATGCCTACACTAGGAACAGCTACGCTAGCAATCACGGGTAAATCTTTTGTCGCACCACTCAGTTGAGACGACGCGATTCGTCGCGTGTTGATTGGCTCGACTGCATCAAAATCATAGCTAGCTGTCTTTTTTTGATTTTCTTTCAATGTTTTTTTAGTTACAGATGAAAGCTCATATTGTTGAATAGTATGATTCATCACTCCGTTCACTAAGGGCTTATGAAAAACAAATAGTAAACCCACAAATATTAATATTCCTGCAAGAATACGTACAATAAGTTTCATAGATTTATCCTTTCAAAGTTTTTTTTCATCTGATGATAGAAGCGAATTCGCTTAAAATTCGCTTCTATCTCAGTTTTAGCTATCGAGTAACAACAAGAGTAGTTAAAATTATCTTTCTGATTTTGATGAGCGATTTCTTCGGTTACGCCAGAACGCAAAACCTAATCCAAGTAAGCCTAAACCTTGCATCTGTGTTACTGTTGGGTCAACATCTGCACCTGTTTTAGGCAACCATTTTTGGTTACCTTTTGAATTCTTTTGACTACGTGACCCGGTTTTTGTAGGTTTTGGTTCTTCTCTGTCAACTCCTGAGTCGGAATCTGCATCGCTATCCGCATCTGTGTCCGCATCACTATCCGCATCGCCATCTGCGTCACTATCCGCATCCGAATCCGCATCGCTGTCTGCATCGCTATCCGCATCTGTGTCTGCATCACTATCTGCGTCACTGTCCGCATCGCTATCCGCATCCGTGTCTGCGTCACTATCCGCATCACTATCTGCATCGCTATCTGCATCACTATCTGCATCGCTATCCGCATCACTATCTGCATCGCTATCCGCATCACTATCCGCATCCGTGTCTGCATCGCTATCTGCATCCGTGTCTGCATCGCTATCCGCATCTGTGTCTGCATCACTATCTGCGTCACTGTCCGCATCGCTATCCGCATCCGTGTCTGCGTCACTATCCGCATCACTATCGGCATCGCTATCTGCATCACTATCTGCATCGCTATCCGCATCACTATCTGCATCGCTATCCGCATCACTATCCGCATCCGTGTCTGCATCGCTATCTGCATCCGTGTCCGCATCACTATCCGCATCGCCATCTGCGTCACTATCGGCATCCGAATCCGAATCGCTGTCTGCATCGCTATCCGCATCTGTGTCTGCATCACTATCTGCGTCACTGTCCGCATCGCTATCCGCATCCGTGTCTGCGTCACTATCCGCATCACTATCTGCATCGCTATCTGCATCTGAGTCTGCATCGCTATCCGCATCACTATCTGCATCGCTATCCGCATCACTATCTGCATCGCTATCCGCATCACTATCTGCATCGCTATCCGCATCACTATCCGCATCCGTGTCTGCATCGCTATCTGCATCCGTGTCCGCATCACTATCCGCATCGCCATCTGCGTCACTATCGGCATCCGCATCCGCATCGCTATCTGCATCCGTGTCTGTGTCTGCATCACTATCTGCGTCACTGTCCGCATCGCTATCCGCATCCGTGTCTGCGTCACTATCCGCATCACTATCTGCATCGCTATCTGCATCACTATCTGCATCGCTATCCGCATCACTATCTGCATCGCTATCCGCATCACTATCCGCATCCGTGTCTGCATCGCTATCTGCATCCGTGTCCGCATCACTATCCGCATCGCCATCTGCGTCACTATCGGCATCCGAATCCGCATCGCTATCTGCATCCGTGTCTGCATCCGTGTCTGCATCCGTGTCTGCATCGCTATCTGCATCCGTGTCCGCATCGCTATCTGCATCCGTGTCCGCATCGCTATCTGCATCTGAGTCTGCATCGCTATCTGCATCTGAGTCTGCATCGCTATCTGCATCCGTGTCTGCATCGCTATCTGCATCCGTGTCCGCATCGCTATCTGCATCTGAGTCTGCATCGCTATCTGCATCTGAGTCTGCATCGCTATCTGCATCTGAGTCTGCATCGCTATCTGCATCTGAGTCCGCATCGCTATCCGCGTCTGAGTCCGCATCACTATCTGCATCCGTGTCCGCATCACTATCCGCATCGCTATCCGCATCCGAATCTGCATCACTATCTGCATCCGAATCCGCATCACTATCTGCATCGCTATCCGCGTCCGAATCCGCATCACTATCTGCATCGCTATCCGCGTCCGAATCCGCATCACTATCTGCATCGCTATCCGCGTCCGAATCCGCATCGCTATCCGCATCCGTGTCGGCATCACTATCCGCATCACTGTCCGCGTCACTATCCGAATCTGTGTCGGCATCACTATCCGCATCCGTGTCAGCATCACTATCCGCATCACTGTCCGCATCGCTATCCGCATCCGTGTCCGCATCACTGTCCGCATCACTATCTGCGTCACTATCCGCATCTGCATCGCTATCCGCATCACCTTCTGGATCTTCAACCTTTACAAAACTAATTTCGGTGTCTTCTCCAGGGTCTGCTATCTCAGGATACTTATAACCTTTACTTGGATTTTCTGGGTCAACTAGTTCTAAAGGATTTCCCTCTTTATCCCGTGCCTCATAACCTTGAAAATAGGGAATACTCCCTTCTGGTTTTTTCGCGGCACTCGGGTCATTTGGATCATTGTCATATGGATGATAGGTATATCCACCATCGACATCTTCTTCTAAGTAAACATCGCTCCATCCATATCCACCTATTTGTTTATATGTATAGATAACTTCTGAAATTCCTTCACGATCAACAACCATATCTGCATCGGACTGACTATCCTTTTGGGCATAAATATATCCTTGTATCACTGGAATCTGTTCTTCTATCACCGCATCTACTTTTGTAGAAATAATTAACGGTTCTCGAAGTTGATTTCCCTCTTGATCTTTATAATAATAGGTAACCTTCGCATCATTCGCTCGATAGATATAGGTAACAACGGAACTACCATCTTCATTTACTAACATATCTATATCAGAAGAGGTATCCTTCCCTGCGTATGTATATCCTTGTATCGCTATTTTTTCTTCAGGAATCCGATCTCCAGAAACAGCATTTACTTTTTGTTCTGGAAGAATCAGCGTTCCTTGTTCATTGATGTAACGATAAGTAAAAGTCGTTTGTACAGCTGTACCGCCTTGATCAGATAATGGCCCCGGCTTTCCTAAGGTCAAAATTTCATCTTCCACGGCTAAGCCCGATGCTTCAAATTGATTGGCCAAAACTATTAATTCAGCGGTTGTAACAGAAGGCTCAGTGGCCGTTGCCCCTGTTCGTCCCGCACGTAATGCTTCATATGCTTGATCTAAATAATTGTGGTAAGTCCACTCTCCTGGTACAAAGTCTAAGTAGTCTTTAAAATCATTGAGCGCTTGATTAGCCATAGAGATTGCTGCATCTCTTTTTTTAACTGCCTCTGGAACAGCGGCTCGTAAGGTGTCAGCCGCCGTTTTCACAACCCCTGTGTAATTTACGGAATCTTGAATCTGCGCCTCTAATAAAGCTTGAATTAATGCATAAATTTCAGGTTCATTCTTTACGGGCTGAGCAATTGCTAGAGCTGGCTGTACAATTTCCACATCCACTTTATTTTCCAATGGTGTTTTGAACGGCTTTGTTATTTGACCTACGTCTAGTGCATTTTTTTCTATGGGCTCTTCTATAGTATTTGCTGAAACTAGAGGATGTACCATGATAGATCCTAAAAATAATGAACTAAGCAAACTACTTTTTACTACCCAATGTTTCTTTACTTTATGTAATCGATAACTTTTTTGAACCTCTTTTGTTCCATTAACCAAAGAAAACTTTTTATCCCTCATTTAGTCACACTCCCAAAAATTCATTTTCACCTCTTATTGAAATAAAGCGAGTTGCGTTGCACGAAACTCAACGCAACTCGCTATTCATTCTTATGCTTCTTCTGTATCTTCTTTTCTACGTCTTCTTGAACCACCATAGAAGCTCAAGCCCATAGCTACTAAGCCAAGACCTGCGACAGAGTATGTCAGTTGATTCTCTTCCGTTCCTGTTTTCGGAAGATTTTTCTTTGTATTGGTGTTTGTGTTACCTGATTTATTATTATTGTTTCCATTTGTTTTAGATCCTGGATAATCAGTCGGATCTAACGGGTCTGTACCAGCCCGTTTCTCTTCTCCATCAGTATAGCCATCTCCATCTGTGTCTGGTTTACGCGGATCTGTTCCGTCTTTCTTCTCTTGCTCATCAGTAACACCGTCTCCATCAGTGTCTTTTGTTCCAGGATTATCTTTCGGATCTAGTGGGTCCGTACCCGCGTCTTTCTCTTCACCATCTGTATAGCCATCTCCGTCTGTATCTGGATTTTTTGGATCCGTGCCATCTTTGACTTCTTCTCCATCCTTCACCCCGTCTCCATCTGTATCTGGATTCTTCGGATCTGTACCTAATTCTTCTTCCTCTTTATCTGTTAGACCGTCTCCATCGGTGTCTTTTGTTCCAGGATTATCTTTCGGATCTAGTGGGTCCGTACCCGCGTCTTTCTCTTCACCATCTGTATAGCCATCTCCATCTGTATCTGGATTTTTTGGATCCGTGCCATCTTTGACTTCTTCTCCATCCTTCACCCCGTCTCCATCTGTATCTGGATTCTTCGGATCTGTGCCTAATTCTTCTTCCTCTTTATCTGTTAGACCATCTCCATCGGTGTCTTTATCGGAGTCACTATCTGCATCCGAATCCGCATCACTATCTGCATCGCTATCTGCATCCGCATCTGCGTCACTATCCGCATCTGAATCGGCATCACTATCCGCATCCGCGTCGGCATCACTATCCGCATCCGCGTCGGCATCACTATCCGCATCCGCGTCGGCATCACTATCTGCATCTGAGTCCGCATCGCTATCCGCATCTGAGTCCGCATCGCTATCCGCATCTGAGTCCGCATCGCTATCCGCATCTGAGTCCGCATCGCTATCCGCATCTGAGTCCGCATCTGAATCCGCGTCACTATCCGCATCTGAATCCGCGTCACTATCCGCATCTGAATCCGCGTCGGCATCACTATCCGCATCTGAATCCGCGTCGGCATCACTATCTGCATCTGAGTCCGCATCGCTATCTGCATCTGAGTCCGCATCGCTATCTGCATCTGAGTCCGCATCGCTATCTGCATCTGAGTCCGCATCGCTATCTGCATCCGAATCTGCGTCACTATCTGCGTCGGCATCACTATCTGCATCTGAATCGGCATCGCTATCCGAATCTGAGTCGGCATCGCTATCCGCATCCGCGTCGGCATCACTATCTGCATCTGAGTCCGCATCGCTATCTGCATCTGAGTCCGCATCGCTATCTGCATCCGAATCTGCGTCACTATCTGCGTCGGCATCACTATCTGCATCTGAATCGGCATCGCTATCCGCATCCGCGTCGGCATCACTATCTGCATCTGAGTCCGCATCGCTATCCGCATCTGAGTCCGCATCGCTATCCGCATCTGAGTCGGCGTCGCTATCCGCATCTGAATCTGCATCGCTATCCGCATCCGCGTCAGCATCACTATCTGCATCTGAGTCTGCATCGCTATCCGCATCTGAGTCCGCATCGCTATCCGCATCTGAATCTGCATCACTATCTGCATCTGAGTCCGCATCGCTATCCGCATCTGAGTCGGCATCGCTATCCGCATCTGAATCTGCATCACTATCCGCATCCGCGTCGGCATCACTATCCGCATCTGAGTCCGCATCGCTATCCGCATCCGCGTCGGCATCACTATCTGCATCTGAGTCTGCATCGCTATCTGCATCTGAGTCTGCATCACTATCCGCATCCGAATCCGCGTCACTATCTGCGTCTGAGTCCGCGTCACTATCTGCGTCTGAATCCGCATCACTATCCGCGTCTGAGTCCGCATCACTATCTGCATCCGAATCTGCGTCACTATCCGCGTCTGAGTCTGCATCACTATCCGCGTCTGAGTCTGCGTCACTATCCGCATCCGAATCTGCATCACTATCCGCATCCGAATCCGCATCACTATCCGCATCCGAATCCGCGTCACTATCCGCATCCGAATCCGCGTCACTATCCGCATCCGAATCCGCGTCACTATCTGCGTCTGAATCCGCATCACTATCCGCGTCTGAGTCCGCATCACTATCTGCATCCGAATCTGCGTCACTATCCGCGTCTGAGTCCGCATCACTATCCGCATCTGAGTCTGCATCACTATCTGCGTCCGAATCCGCATCACTATCTGCGTCCGAATCTGCGTCACTATCCGCATCCGAATCTGCATCACTATCCGCATCCGAATCCGCGTCACTATCTGCGTCTGAGTCCGCGTCACTATCTGCGTCTGAATCCGCATCACTATCCGCGTCTGAATCCGCATCACTATCCGCGTCTGAGTCCGCATCACTATCTGCATCTGAGTCCGCGTCACTATCTGCGTCTGAATCCGCATCACTATCCGCGTCTGAGTCCGCATCACTATCTGCATCCGAATCCGCGTCACTATCCGCATCCGAATCCGCGTCACTATCTGCGTCTGAATCCGCATCACTATCCGCGTCTGAGTCCGCATCACTATCTGCATCCGAATCTGCGTCACTATCCGCGTCTGAGTCCGCATCACTATCCGCATCTGAGTCTGCATCACTATCTGCGTCCGAATCCGCATCACTATCTGCGTCCGAATCGGCATCACTATCCGCATCTGAGTCTGCATCGCTATCCGCATCTGAATCGGCATCACTATCCGCATCCGCGTCGGCATCACTATCCGCATCACTATCTGCATCCGAATCCGCATCGCTGTCTGCGTCACTATCTGCATCTGAGTCTGCATCGCTATCTGCATCTGAGTCTGCATCGCTATCTGCATCTGAGTCTGCATCGCTATCTGCATCTGAGTCTGCATCGCTATCTGCATCTGAGTCTGCATCGCTATCTGCATCTGAGTCTGCATCGCTATCTGCATCTGAGTCTGCATCGCTATCTGCATCTGAGTCTGCATCGCTATCTGCATCTGAGTCTGCATCGCTATCTGCATCTGAGTCTGCATCGCTATCTGCATCTGAGTCTGCATCGCTATCTGCATCTGAGTCTGCATCGCTATCTGCATCTGAGTCTGCATCGCTATCTGCATCTGAGTCTGCATCGCTATCCGCATCACTATCTGCATCACTATCCGCATCCGCGTCGGCATCACTATCTGCATCCGTGTCCGCATCACTATCCGCATCACTATCCGCATCACTATCCGCATCGCTGTCTGCGTCACTATCCGCATCTGAGTCTGCATCACTATCCGCATCGCTGTCTGCGTCACTATCTGCATCTGAGTCTGCATCGCTATCCGCATCTGAATCCGCATCACTATCCGCATCCGCGTCGGCATCGCTATCTGCGTCAGAATCCGCATCGCTATCTGCATCCGAATCTGCGTCACTATCCGCATCCGAATCCGCATCACTATCTCCATCCGAGTCTGCATCACTATCCGCATCACTATCTGCATCGCTATCTGCATCGCTATCTGCATCGCTATCTGCATCTGAGTCTGCATCACTATCTGCATCCGAATCCGCGTCACTATCTGCATCCGAATCCGCATCACTATCTGCTTCATCATCTTCTACATATTTAATTACTGTATCATCGCCTGGGTCATCAATTTTCGGGAATTTATAGCCCTTTGTCGGATCATCAGGGTCGACTAGTTCCAATGGATTTCCATTTTCATCAGTTGGTGTATAACCTGGAACATATGGAATTACTGGGAAATTAGGATCATCTTGATCAAGCATTTTACTTGGATCGTTGGGATCATTTGGATAGGTGATGCTCTCACCACCTGGGAATGCTGGATTATCACTATCCGGGACAAATTTCCCCATCGTACGATAAACATACGTAATCTCAGATATACCATCTGTATCCACAATCATATCTGAATCAGAAGAAGTCGCTTTTTCTACATACAGATAGCCATTTACAACATCAATTTGTTCAGCTATTGTTGCGCCAACTTTTGCATCTACTGTCTTATCTGGTGCAATGGCGTTACCCTCTTTATCTACATAATGATAAATGATTTGCGCATCGTTCACTTCTAGATGCCAAGTTGTATCTTTTCCTTTATCCTTTGGTTGAATAGCAGCACCTGGTGTCAATGTCTTTCCAGCCGCATCCACATAATGATACCCTTCTGGTGGAGTTGGAACGATTAAATCTTCAATACTTGTGAAATCTTCACCAACTACATATCTAGTTGTTGAGCCTGTCGCATTGTTATCAAAAGCCGTTGTATCAATGACTAAATTTCCTGTTTCTTGATACACATAAACAACATCTGGTGTTGGCTCTTGATATTTTCCAACTGCATTTATGGGTCTTTTTGTTAAAACATAATTTTTATTTCGATAGTCTCTCGCATTGGATACATAAGGTTTATTAAATCTTCCTTCTTTCTTATCGTCATCTGCGCCACCATTAATACTTTCATCACCAATTCCATCCCCATCCGTATCTAACATATATTTGATGTTAACAGAAGACCTATTGGCTATATAAGTATATGTAACTGGTGTTGTTTTTCCTTCTTCTGGGAAGTCGACACTTAACTCCCCTGTTAATGGGTTTGCACCTGGTGGTAGATTGTTTAGGTCTAAAGTGTAGCCAGTCATGGCTAAATCTTCTGCAGTAATCTGTGCTTGTTCGGGAGAAGAAGCATCTGTTGGCCATCCAGCTTTAGTCGTCATACCCTTAATTAGCTCACCATCTTGATCAACATATTTTACTTGGACATAGCTTTGTCCTTCGACACCAACCTGACTAGGAGTAGAAGAAACGCTATTAGATCCCGTATTCCCTAAAGTATCAACTGTATGTCTAGTTATAGTATGCTGTACTGTGTTATCTGACATAGAGAAAGAAACGCCTGACCTGACATCAACAGTATAGTTGCTATACGCCTCATTAATCTTTTTGATTAACTCTGCATCTTCATAAACTACACCAATAACTTTTTCAAAGAACTCAACCGGTGTAGTTGCTCCACTCTCTTTATATTGTTTTGAATCTGTTAGCTTTACACCATTTCTGCTATTCCCAATATTTCTTGCATATGTAAAAGTACCATCAGCTCTCTTAATTAGTACGTAAGTGTTAGACCCATGAGAACTTAATATATCAATAATTTGTTCATTCGTTGCATCTTCTGGAGCTTGAACTTCACTATATGGAAAATCAGTTAATGTTAGTTCTGCAAAAGCAACATTTCCTGAACCATCTGGGCTAGGTAAAAATACATGTGCCCAATTACCACTAGCTTTATATTCCACTACTTGTGCGTCTGACTCAATAGTAATATCATCTATCTGAATAAAATTTTGGCCTATATCTACAGGCTCTTTTCCAGTAATAACCGAGCTTACTACATCTGTATTTGTATAAATACTATTCAAATTCAACGAGCTTGAAGAGGCACTAACACCTGACCCTGAATCAATATATCCTGGTATAGGAACAAATGCTCCCGTTGAGGTAACAGTCTCAATGACTTTATTATTCAAATATATGTATACCGTTTCACAGACCATATTGCCAGAGATTTTATCATAACGTAATGGAAATCTAGGATTATTAGTAGAACTTGGTAATTTTATAGATATAAGTTTTTTCTCATTGAACTCCTTTGTTACTATTATTTCAAGTTGGTTATTGTTATCGTTATAATCCAATACACCAACATCAGGTATTTCTGCACCAATAGCCTTGTATAACTGTATATTAGAAGTTAAAGGGACTATTATGATATCTCCAACACTAATATTAGAATTTGAATTATCAATTGATAATTCAAACGCTAGTCCTGCATCAATTGTGTTAACTGAATATTCATTAGGCGCTAGATTAAGATCCTTATCTAGCCTTTGAATCGAATTTTTATCAATTGATATCCCTTCATCCACATTCGCTGTCCAAGTCTTCGTTCCATCCTCATTTTCAACAGCTTGTGCATCTGGTGCTGCAAAGGCTTGTCTCTCGCCAACCCCTGTATCCCCCACATCAGAATCGACCACACTACTCTTTTCCATCTCTGCTGCAAAGGTTTGGACTGTCCCAGGAATTCCTGCCGCACTAACCATGACTGCCCCAGCAATGCTTCCTTTCACTACCCAATTTTTCTTGACCTTGTGCATTTTATATTTTTTTACCGGCTCTTTACGGTAAATCATTTTGCGATTGTTGCTACTACTCATATGTATGAACTCCTTTTTTTAATTTTTCGTCTGCCTTGTAAAAATACCCATAATAATTAATCAGACCACTTAAAAAATGTTCTTGATCGTCTATGCGCATTCGAAACTTGTCATGACGTGTGTAGAACCCATGAATAATTTTGTCTGGGCGTTTCATATACATCCCAAGCTCTGGATACATGACCCCCTTTTCGATTTCAATGGTGGCACGTTTGGTCGCCGCTTGCTTCAGGCGCCAAAAATCTATAGTTGAAATAAAATGAGTCAACTCATTATTTCCGTAGTAAGAAGTTTCTTTTAGCTTATCCGTCATCTTAATCGCAGCCATTAATAGCTCCAATAAGGTTGGATAAGCCGTATCTCGCTGTTCGATAAACCGCATATTTTCAAAGGCATTCTTTAAACCAAATTCGTAATAGGCCTTCTCATCCACATACAACAAAATCTCGTTTGTCGCATAACTCAACCAATGATCGTGATATTTTTCATAGTTTTTTTCGACAAATCGATCGAACAGCTTTTTAGCTAAAGCCAAATGACGAGGATTTTTAGTAATTGCATACCCACGTAAAATACTGAACACCGCTTCTCCATCGTAGTAGATGATATTGAACTTTTTCTTCAGATGAAGCTGCTCATCTAAGACGTGCGTTGTCTCACCTTCTGGGGACACAAATCTCTCTTCCATTCCTAAAATCAAGGCGTTAATTGTCGCTTCATATTTGTCATTCCCAGTAATCGTCTGAAACTTCGCCATTGCTAATATAGCTAAAGCTTGGGCCCCTAACTTGAGAGACGTACCGTTCTTGTTTTCTTCCTTAATAAACAAAGCTTCATTGTCTTTTAAGGTCAGATGTTGCAATCCCCAATCCAAAGCCTTCTCAGAATTGGCTAATTCCTCTGATAAGCCAAGATATTCTTGTGCTTCCAATAAAGCATAGACACTAGAAAAATGACGCACCGAATTATAGCCAGTAATCATAAAATCATAAGTTGGATAGTACCCATAAATAAACTGGCCTGATGCCTGAATCTGTTTATTTAAGAAGGCTTCTCCTTGCGCAATTCCTTGATGAACCCTCTCCGGAAATAATTGAAGCGTGCTTTCACGTATCCCCTCTTTTTCCTTTTGAGTGGATAACATCACCCAGTTATCCCCCTCTAAATAAAAGCCTTGCGTTTCAAACACAATAAATGTTTTCTGAGTTAATTTTTGTGTCAGTGAACGATTGTATTTTCTTTTCATATATCCTTGTAGATTCTGCTCGTTTATCTGAAGATTAGGGGAATTAAATCCCACCACATGGTCCTTCGTAGGCTTCAATATCGCATTTCCTAGCAGCTCCTCTGATAAAAAGGCAATGGAGAACTTGCGATTAAATGCCAGTCCCAATCGGAAGTAGTTATTCCGAGGAACGATTGCTAACTTCCTCATGAGTGCACCATAGGATAATTCTTGACAGCGTGTTACAATATCAACTCGGATATGTGGGGTTGTCGAATCTAAGCTTACTAACTGTTCCTTTAGCCATTTCAAGCCTTCCTCTCGATTCACTGCTCGAACGTTTTTTACATTTGCTCGCTCTTTACCGTTTGAAATGGATAAAAACAGATGACTCTCTTTGGTTTCGACTGGCACACGTTTTATTTGTTTCTCCAGCTGCTCAATGTTCTTTTTTTCCACACATCTGCTCCTCTCTGTATATATTTGACGTCCACTTTACCGGATTATTCAGACGTCTGTTTCCTATAAATTAGCCAATGCGTTTCTTATCTAAATGTGTAATTTTTTCGGAATCCGGTTCGTTTCCTTCACGTTTCATCAAGTCGTTCTCTTTGATAAACGCATCGACGCCTTCTGTATATTTCTGAAGGAGCTTGCTACGAAGGGAAACAAATTCATCTTTTAATAAAACTGTTTCTCTCTCCGCCGCTTCTTTTTTCCTCACGGTTTCTTCATATTTCTGTTCTATCTGGACGAGTTCTAATCGTTTATTAGCGACATCTACTCGGATTCGTTCCTGCTCATTCAGTAACTGCCCTAATTCAATTTGAGCATCTAACAAATGATTCATTTTGGAAGACTCTGCTTTTTCTAATAACTTTTTCTTCTTTTCTTCTGCTTCTATAATTAATTTGTCCGCTGCTTCTTGAACTGTTTTTGCTGTTTCTTCAGCAATTTGGTTGACCTTTTCCAAATTAGTAAAAGTTCGTTCTCGCTCTTTTAACTGTTCATTTTCAAACATCAGCTCGGTCATTTTTGCGAACAGCTCAACCATTTCCTGATCTTTTTGATCCAGTAAGGCCTCTTTTTCTTCGATTTCGTGTTGACGAACCGTTAACTCGCTCTCTTTTTCTCCAAAGGTTTCATAATCTTCTACAATGTGTCGAGCAAAATCTTTGATATCCGCACGTTTATAACCAAACAATCGTTTTCGAAAGGTTAAGTTTCGGAGATCTGTTGGTGTAAAATGCATAATCATCCCTCTTTCTTATGACTCTTCTGTTGTTGTCGTCAATTCGTTTTGAATCGCTCGATAGCTTTCATCTAAGTAGCTAGACATTTTGACTACCTCTTCTTGGATGAGAGAAAGTGAAATACCTACCAGTCGCTCATTTTCTCGTAAGCGTCGGGTGCCTTCTTTTAACCCTTTTCCCACCTGTTCTTCTTGTTTTCGTAGCTTGGTGACTACTTGCGCATGATAATTTTCTGCTTCTTTGACAATTTCTTTAGCTCGCGCCTCGGCTTGTTCCTCTAAGCTCATCGCAATTTTTTGAGACAACAATAATTTTTGTTGGTCCACTTCATCCTCTTGATGTAAGGTTCCCATCAGTGCGCGATCAAGCTGTTGCTTCAACTCAAACACTTCTTGATTTTTTTGTTTCAACTGTACTTGATATAGCTCTGTTTGTTTTTCACTCGCTTCTTTTTGAGCAGTCAGCCGCGTTTCTTCCGTCTGAACAGCTTTTTCCAATTCTTTAATCCGCTGTTCAAAACTGTGATAATCCCGTACGACATAGGATAAGAAATCCTCCACATCTCGCCGTTTATACCCTCGAGTCCCTGATGGAAAACTAATGTTTCGAATTTGTTCTGTTGTAAACTTCATCTTATCCTCCTAAAATAGGACCTTTTCAGGATTAATCAATCGTGCTTGGCTTAGACTGGCATCTTCACAAACTTCAAAGTGTAAATGACTGCCTGTGCTATTGCCCGTGCTACCGACATAACCAATAATTTGTCCTTGTTCAACCGTTTCACCCGGCTTAACGACATATTCTGCTTGATGCGCATACAAAGTACTTACCCCATCTTCATGACCAAGTACCACATAATTCCCCCATGAATCATGGTACTCAGCTGTTAACACGGTGCCTGTTTTACTCGCATAGATTGGCTCTCCTTGATTCGCAGCAAAATCCAGTCCTCGATGGAATTCCCCTCCTCGTGGCCCATACACACTTGAGATGGTGTAGTTCTCAACAGGTAAGATGTATCCTTTTGAGTGGACTCCTTTGACTTCTTTCGCTTGGTCATACGTGGTTAAATCATACGCTTCAATTAAGCCATTTAATTTTTTATTGTATTGCGTATCTGTTGCATAACGTCCCGTTAAGAACGCTGTAGCCTCTTTATAATTCGTCGTCTCTGATTTCCATGCGCCGCGATAAAAATTCGCATTGCCTGTCAGCCCTTCTGTGAACAGCTTCGAATAATCTTCAAAGCTTTGATCATACGTATCATAGGTACGGAAACTCGCTTGAATCGTGACAAGCACCCCATTTCCCGTATCCTCTTGCGTAGAATAAGTAACGCCACTTCCTTCATATGTACCTTTCATGCCAAACAAATTATGGTGGGGCGCTTGTGATAACTCACTCGACCCGCTTCCTGACTCCAAGATCGCTTGCGCAATCATCACCGAAGCGTATAAATCATTTTCTTGACCGATTTTCCGGGCAGATTCCCCAATCTTCCGAATAAAGCTCTCAACTGATTCATTTTTCTCAAAATGTAAACTATCTGATCCCCTTGTCTCTGTTTCTGAGATACTCGGTGAGGTAGTAGGTGCTACGGGTTGACTTTTCTCATTCGACTGTTCTTGTGAAGAGTAACCAGAAGACCTCCCACCAGTTTTCCCGGCTGACTGTTGCTCTTGCTGTTGACCATTTCCAGCATTCGCCGGTTTGGTCGGCTGACTTGGTTTTTCCGAAGTATCTGGAGTTGTCGGCTGACTTGGTTTTGGCTGTTCAGGCTCAAACGGTTCTGGTGTTTTTGGTATTTCAGATTCTTCCGGTACTTCAGGTATCTCTGGCGTACCAGGATTTTCTGGTACTTCTGGCGTTACGGGAGATTCTATAGGCTGTTCAGGTGTCACTGGCTGAACAGGTTCAGTGGACTCCTCTCCTGATTGACCCGGATTTTCTGGGATAATTGGTGTTGGTAACGCTGGCTCCCCAGACTCTATTGGCATACGCTCACCCGGCACTTCTGGCGTCGTCTCTATAGGAATTTGTGGGGCAATTGGTTCGACTTGTTCCACAGTTTGTGGCGTTGCTTCTGTATTTATCCCTTCATCAGCAGCTGCCAAAACAGGCACACTGTTTAATAAAATGGAAGCCGATCCCAGAAGTGTGGTCGCCCCCTTGACCCCTTTTCTTGTGATTACCGCTTGAGGTGTATTCCTTGAGCGATAAATCACTGGTTTTGTTCGAATATAGTAGGTCTTTTTCATCATAACCATCCTGTTCTATTTATTTTCTTGAGAACTCACTTGGTCAAACTGAATAGTCACACCAGGTTCATCTAAAGAAATCTCACTTACCTCATATGTTAATCGCTGTAAAAGTTCAAACATCGGCGCGATAATTTCATTTAGCTCTTCATTCGTGACATCTTCCTGAGTGTCAATTTGACGACCAAATAACTGATTCACTTGACTAATACTGCCAGAGATTAGAAATTCATCAAAAACCATTGTATAATCAATTCGAACACCCAAAGTACACGATTCTTCTTGCCCCAAAGGATACGCAATTCGTAATGGGGTAATATGAATATCAAAACGTGTTTGGTACTCCTTATACTCTTCCTTCGCCTCATAATGAAAGACATTCACTTTTGGTTTGAACCGTTCAATCTCCATATGCATCCTCCTATTCACTGAAAGTTTCGGTTAATCCTATCAATTTATTAGTAGACTTCTCCCTTATTGTTTTTTATAATGGGGAAATCCAATACCGAATTACTTTGTAAAATAAACGGATTTATTTTACAAAGTAATTCGGTTATTAATAGGCGCCCAATGAGTAAATTTTTAAATAGATAGGGTTATTCTAATTAGAAAAAAATAAGCCTTTTATTTCTTAGAACCATTACTTCTAAGAATAGATTGAAAAGACTTGTGTATTCTAAAAGTGAGGAAAAAGTTGACGGCGAAATGACGGCGAAAAGAGAATCCTTACTCTTTAATCCCTTCGTCAATACGTAAAAAATAATAAAAACCGCCATTGGTTAGCGCTTTCTTTTTACAGGTAGGGAAAATTATAATAACGACCGTATTTTTTAAATAGCCACACCTTCTAGCATAGTAATCACTTGTCGCCGTTGCTCTAGAAACGAATCTACATAGACATCTAAGGTTGTTTTCGTTGAAGAATGTCCCAATAAAGCACTCACTGAAACAACATCACCTGAACTTTCCATACAGCGAGTCGCAAATGTGTGACGTAGCTGATGGAAATGAATATGAGCTAAGTGAGCTTTTTCAGCAATCTTTTTAAAATGATACGTCAACAAACGAGGTTCCATCGGGCGCTCATTTTGCATGAATAAAAAGGGCCCTTTGGACTGGTCTTTCCACTTTTTCAATAAACGAGTTAGCTTTTTAGTCAATGGAACTGGGCGTTGTCCAGTAATCGACTTAGTTTCACTTAATAACAGCTCGGTCTTTTGCCTCGCTGTTGCTTTAGGAATTCGTTGATAGGTCCGTTGAACATGCAACACTTGACTCTCAAAGTCAATATCCTTCCAAGCTAATGCAGCAATTTCACCAATTCGAAGACCTGTATAAAGCGACAATAAAATCGGGAGCCCTTTTTTGTCCTTCACCGCAGCTTTCATCAAGCGCTGCTGCTCCACACGAGTCAAGGCATGAATTCGACCTCTCTTTCGTTTTGGTAGCGAGACGCCTTTACACACATCGACTAATAAAAAGCCTTTTTGATAGGCGCATCTTAAGGCCTTCTGGAGAATTTGGAATGTACTTAAGATAGTTGCCGGTGCCAGCTGAAACTCGTTTTTCCAAACAGCTACTAACGATTGAAGCCCTTCACTAGTCAATTCACACAGCTGTTTTTGTCCAATCACTGGCAGGACATACCGCTGCATCTTGTACCCATAAGTTGAAATAGTCGAGGGCTTAACCTCTCCTTCTTGTTCCTCTAACCACTGCTGAAGCCAATGACAGACATATTGTTGACTCCCAACTGGTTTAGCATAAAGCGTTTGTTTTTTTAAAGGAATCAGTTTTTCGCGAACCTCTCGATAGGAGTATGCATAAACATATCCATAATGTGCTTCCCCATTCTTCTTTCGGCCTTTAATGTAACGACCTTCCCAACGTCCATCCTTGCGTTTATAAATATTTTCTCCTTTACGACTCATTTAACTCTCTCCTTACTGCATCCTATTTTTGACGGCGATTCTGACGGTGAATGAAAATACCTAAAAATGTTCATATTATAATAAAATATTTCATATTTTAGCAAAAATAATGGTTGACATAAAAAAACAGGGTGTATATAATATGCTTTGAATGGATAATCATTCTAAATGAGGATAAATTATACCTAAATATTACAAACTTTCTTAGAAGTAATGGTTCTAAGAAAGTTTTTTTGTTTATAGAACATGCAAAAATAAAATAACAACTTATAAATCACGCTATTTCCCAGTCAAACTTGATTTTCTCTGTTCCCCTACAAAATAAACAAATCCCCAGTTTGATTCTATAGACTATTCCTTATTACCTCCTTTATCTATGCTAAACTTCCACTCCTTCCGCAAATTGAAAATGTGCACCTCCTACTACCATTGTGAAATCAAATTTTTTTGCTGACAATAAACTAGTTCATTTCTATTTGTTTAGAATATATAAGAAATGAATTAGAAAGTCTCATTCGACGATCTCATCCCACAGATGCCTGTATACGTCTCAGAAAAAGTTGTCTGTTTCTATAAGTAGACTCCACTGACTGGTCTAATCCATTGGCATACAAAAAAAGGATTGCCACCTATTTTAATTAGGTCACAATCCTTATCTGTGCTCTTCAATTTTTAATTTGTAGGCTAATTACTTATCTCTCATCACCGGCTATTGCATCCTTCACTCGCTGATTAATATTCACGGGCTTGCCAGCTTTTTTCAGATCATAAAATTCGGCAACTGCCGTAAATAATAAATCACTGGCTGAATTTACCGCTGTTTCTACCGAGTCTTGAATGACACCAATCACAAAACCAACACCCACCACTTGCATGGCAATATCATTGGAAATGTTGAATAAACTGCAAGCTAATGGTATTAACAATAAGCTCCCACCGGCAATTCCAGAGACACCCGTAGCAGAAATAGCCGACAACAAACACAGTAGGAAAGCCAGAGTAAAAGGAATCTCCATGCCTAACGTATGTGCTGTGCAGAGCGTCATAATCGAAATCGTAATCGCTGCCCCACCGCTATTGGCTGTCGCGCCTAAAGGAATAGATATCGCATAGGATTCTTTGTTTAGGCCTAATTTCTCAGAAAGCTTCATATTGATTGGAATATTAACTGCCGAGCTTCGCGTAAAGAAGGCCGGAATGCCACTTTCCTTCATTGTGTAAATCGTTAATGGGAAGGGATTTTGACGCAGTAGCACAAAAACCATCAATGGATAAACGATGAACGAAACGACCAACATTGTGCCCACCACTAGTAAGATAATTTTTGAATACTCGGCCAGTCCGCTGACCCCAACTTCTGCGACTGAATTAAAGACCAAACCGATAATCCCAAACGGCGCAAAACGAATAATGATTTGGACAACGTTTGAAATAGCTCCAGACAAATCACTAACAACTTTTTTTGGTACTTTCACTAAAGCTACGCAAGCTAAAACCAATCAAGCTAGCCCAAAACAGAATGGCTAAGTATTCGCCCTCCATCAATGCCCGAATCGGATTAGAGACCGCATTCGTTAAGATTCCTGTTAAAATCGCACCCAGGTTATCCGGCGCTTCTTGACCCGTAAAAGCATCTGGTAAAACTAACTTCACTGGAAATATGTAACAGGCCAAAACAGCCGCAAATGCTGCGACAAGTGTCGCCATAATGTACAACACAAAGACTGTTTTCATATGTGTTTTTGTGCCTTTTTTATGTTTGGACAACGACTCAACGATTAAGAAAAAGACCAACAACGGCGCAATTGCTTTTAATGCCCCAATAAATATCTCGCCCAACACGCCAATCGCACCCCACGTTGGCACCAACATTCCTAATATAATCCCAACAACAATTCCGACAATAATCTGCTGAATCAGTGAAAACCGATTCCACCCCTTCACAACTTTCATCTAAACATTCACCATTTCCCCTATAAAATTTATATTGTAATTTTCAGAAAATTATACCAAAATTCTAGAACCATTACAAATAACAGAGTAAATTTTATGAAAGAGCAGCAAAAAAGAGCTGTAGAAAGCAATGAATAGCCACCTCGTGCTTCCAAAATCGTCGCTACTTTTTTCACCGTTTAACAATTCGCCGACAACTTTGTTACAAATGATTGAACAACTTGTTATTTTCAATAAAACGCCTTCCATAGTTGATCAAAACAAATAGTTTTTTCTGTTAAAACGTGTTACTATGTACATGAAAAGAGAGATATGCGTCAACATACCTCTCTTAAGCAGAACCGTTTTAGACGGTAGCTAGATTTATTTATTGTAGACCTGTCAACTGGCTAAAGTTGTGACAGGTCTTATTTTTTGTTCATTTTGCTTATAGTCACCATTAAGGCAACTAATAGAAGGGTGAACATTCCAAATTGGAACATTCATCCGATTGCTTCAGCAACAGACAAACCTGCTACTCCTTTCGAGAAGTAGGAAGATTATCATAATGATAAATAACCACCCCCTGAGTAGCCACCGCCACAAACTATTCTACTGCCCACATATAGCACGTATGTTCTCCAATGAAACGCTTTTTTCACATTCCTATCCATAACCTATATCAAGATGAAATTCAGATTAACACGACAACAATTGATGTTGCCTTTCCTTCGTTGACTATTCTAACTTGCATCGATGTGTGTCTTCTTTTTCCGATTCAAAAACAGGGACAGAAAGCCTGTTCCCAAAAGAATACTTGCTGATATATAGTAAGGGAAAAAGTGATTAATATCGAACAGATACCCCGCTGCCATTGGACCTAAAATATTGCCAAAGCTGGTAAAAGTCGAGTTTAAGCCATTAATCGTTCCTTGCTTATCTCCTGCATGCTTTGATAAATAAGTAGTAACTGCTGGGCGAAACAAATCGAACGCCAAAAAGACAATAAACGTTGATAGAATGACAATTAAATGGCTACTTGTAAAGGCAATAATAGCAATAAATAAGGCACTGGCAAAAAAGCTTAACTGAATCAGACCCATCTCACCGATTTTTTGGACAATCGCGTCAAAAAAGAACAACTGACAAATCAACGCAAGCACACCGCTGACTGTAATCACTAAGGCAATCTCTCCGGTCGTAAATGAGAAATTAATCGTTGCCATAATGCTGTAGATTGACTCAAAAGCCTGCAGACCAAAAGAAGAAATCAAAATAATCACGAATAATGAGGTGAACAGCGGATTTTTTAGAATCGTCCTAAATGATCCTTGTTTGTTTTTCGCTTCGATGGCTGCTAGCTGACGATTGTCTGGCTCCTTGAGAACAGTCAATGTTAACACAAACCCCAGCAACGCCAGAACAGCAGCGACATAAAAGGGCACTCGAATCCCCATATAAGCAATAAACCCACCGACTCCAGGACCAATAATAAAGCCACCACTTATCGCCGCTGAGACCATCCCCATCGCTTTTGGTCGCTCAGCAATAGTCGTCATATCTGCGACAAAAGCCGTTACAGAAGGCATAATCAACGCTGCTGCAATCCCCCCTAAGCCACGAGAAACAAAAAAACCATTTTTCGATTGCGCCAGACCAAAAAGCAATTCAGAGAGAGAAAATATCAACATCCCTGTGGCAATCATCTTTTTTCGCCCAATTTTATCTGATAAAATCCCCGCAATAGGTGAAGTAATTAACTGGGCAATTGCGAAGATCGAAATCATCATCCCCATCGTCGCACCCGAAAAGTTCATCTGCTCTTTTAATTGTGGGATCACTGGAATCACTAATCCAACACCTAAAAAGACTAAAAATAAGTTCGAAATCGCCAAATACATCATACTATTTTTCTTTTTCATTTGATTACCCTCCAAAAAAAATGGGCTACGTGTCCATTTTATTCGTTGTAAATTCCATACAACCCTGTTGCCAATTCTATAACACTTACAAAAATTAAGCACGGCTTTTCACTTACTTTTCAAATTAAAATTTGCTCATTATTTATTCACAAAAACAAGAAGAAAAAAGAGCAGAATCTATACCAAAAAACACCTCCCTAAACGATTTGATTAAGCGTTAAGGAGGTGCTATATTTGATTTATTTAGACGTTTTTCTGAGCTACCACAACAAACCGATGCTCTCTGCTTTCGATATACCCTTGGCGAACTAATTCTTCCTCAATAGCCAGAAGCTCCTTAAAATTTGTTTCAACAGAAAAATTAGGAAACTCCCAGGGAATTGTTTTTACATAATAAATCAGCCCGTCCATATCATAAAACCGCTGTACTGGATAACACTCATTTGCATACAGAATGGTCATGCCTTTTTGTCGCAGCTGTTCTACAACCGTCGATAAATGTAGCGGAAAAGAAAGCTTTTGAAATCCCGGAATCAGTTTTGAGGAAAGTTGAATACCATTCAAGTCTCCCACTTGTTGGGTGACAAAATAGCCGTCTGGTTTTAAGACACGCAACACTTCATCTATAGAAAATGATTCATGAGAATTACTGACAAGATCAAACGATTCATCTGCAAAATTCAATCGGTCATCCTCATCGACAAATTGCACATTGACTCCTTGTGGCGATAGCTCTTTTTTTAGCCATTCGTAATTCGGTAACCAACCTTCTGTGACCGCCGTTTGCTTCATCGGATGCTCAAATGAACGAAGGAGCTCACCACCACCTGTTCCCATATCCAATAGCTGAGATTCCGCTGTTAGATAGTTCCGTACAAACGAACGATAATCCCATGGCGTTTCCCCCATCTCATATCTGCCATCAAGGTAAGAAAAATCCCACCCTCGAAAGTTTTTCTGGTTCTCTTCACTTTGTTTCCAATTGATTAATTTTTTTTGATTGTTCATTTCTATATCTCCTCATTCATAATGTTAATTTTGAACAAAAACGATATAGCCAATTCTGTTGATAGGAAACGATCTTCCCTCGATATAGAGCCTATCAAAATCAGCTATATCGAGGAGTTATCTCGGACTGTGTACATAAAATCTGTACTCCCTTCTAAGGTTATTGTTGTCTATTCAATTGAGTTCAAAAATTCCCTTTTGTCAATTCAAACGGTTTCATTCTCTATCCTTCCATTATATGTTAAAATTTACTAATAATACAACGATTGGAGTACATTTGATGGAAAAATTTTGTTTATGTTTTAGTTCCGGAAAAGATAGTATGCTAGCCTTAGATAGAATGCTACGAGAGGGTGGCCAACCTATTGGGTTAATTACCAGTATGAATGACGCAGTTGATTATTCTTGGTTTCATGGTATTCCACCACAAATCTTAGAAAAAATTTCTGACAGCTTAAACATTCCACTAGTGAAAGTTGTAAATAATGCTGAAAATTATGAAGACAAAATGGTTTCTGCCCTGAAACAAATGAGGACGCAAGGTGCCACAGTATGTGGATTCGGTGATATTGACATTGAACAGAATGGACAATGGGATAGTGAGACAGCAAAAAAAGCAGGACTCATCCCCTTATTACCCTTATGGCAAGAACCTCGACAACAAATTGTTGAAGAGTTTATGAATAGAGGATTTATAGCTATAATCAAAACAATAAGTAAGGCTTCCGATATTCCTCTTCATTTTCTCGGACAACCCTTGACCCAAGAGTTTTTTAGTTACTTAAATGAACATGACTTAGATGTCTGTGGAGAAAACGGCGAATACCATACTTTAGTAATTGATGGGCCACTATTTACAAAAAGAATTGACTATATTGAAGAGGGCATTTATGAAAGTGACTATGCGTACTCCCTCATTATCCGATAGTGATAAAATAACAAATTTGCCATTCAACCTGCTCCCTCTTATCAATCCATTACTTAATTTTTTGGTAAACTGAACTCATAGAAAAGGCAATTTCTCTCATATCTACCTATAAGCTTATGAATAGTCAAAAAAGCCTCACTCTGTCTTTCATGAAACGAGATAGAGTAGGGCTTTTTCCAGCATCCATCCATTGCTAAAGGCAATAGAGAAATGCCGATTATTATTGACTTTGCCAATCTGCTGGATAAGTGACATAGACAAATCGAGCATCGCCTTTAACTGAAAACTGGATAGAACTGCTTTTTGGAATCAAAAGTATTTCGCCTGCTTTTGCCGAAATCGTTCGTCCGTCAATGATGATATCCAACTGCCCTGAAATAATGTAGTCAATCTCATCATACTCTAGTGTCCAATCAAACGTCGTATCCTTCATTACCATCAACCCGCAACCTAAGCGTGGGCTTTCTTGTAGTGAAAATAAATCCTTTGTATAGACAATATCTGCTGGATTCCCAGTATCTAAACGGTCTTCTTCTGAAACATCTATTTCAGGAAGCTTGATAGACATAATTCCGCTTGGATCCACTTGTTTGGTTGGCATTAGTTTTTCCGTCACTAATTGACGAACTAACGCTTCAATCATTTCACGATTTAATTCAGTCATTATCTATCTCTCCTTTTGTTTCTTTGCTTAATCGGTTTGCCATAAAAATAGCAACAAAGATCGCTGTAAAGCCGCCGACTAATTTCCCAACCATCATTGGGAAAATCATTTCTTTGGCAACACCTGCTGTAAAGCCTAGATGGTCTCCTAAAACAAATGAAGCGGATACCGCAAACGCAATATTGATAATTTTCCCACGAGTATCCATATCTTTTAACATTTGGAACATTGGAATATTATTAGCTAACGTCGCAACCATACCTGCAGCAGCGACTTCATTCATTCCTAATAATTTACCAAATTTCATTAATGGTTTATTGAATACTTTAGTAATCACTGCAACTAAACAAAAAGCACCAGCTAAAGTTAATGCAATCCCACCTACTACTTCGATTCCTTCTGTTACAGGAGCGATTCCTTCTATCACGGTAACGCCTACCAATAACTGAATTGCCCCAATCACTAACCCAAAAATCGCCACGATAACGACTCCTTGGCCAAAAATGTTAAATCCTTTAATCATCCCTTTTGGTGCTAATAGTAGCCCAAGAATAATCAATGCTGCGACTAAAACGATTGGGACTAGGTTAGGCAAAATTAAAGACAATGGCATTCCTGCTGTAATCCCACCTGCTAACAAACCAATCGGAATGGTAATAATCCCACTTAAAACACCTGTTGCTAGGTATTGTTGATCTTCTTTATCAATGATTCCTAACGCTACTGGAATCGTAAAGACCAAAGTTGGACCCATCATTGCCCCCAAAATAGCGCCTGCAAATAACCCTGCCTGTGGATCATTGGCTAATTGTTGCGCTAAAGCAAATCCGCCCATATCATTGGCAAGTAAAGTCGTTGCAAACATAGCTGGGTCAGCACCTAACATCTCGTAAACGGGTACAATTATCGGACTAAGGATATTCGCCAGAACGGGGGCTAGGGTAATAATTCCAACCATGGATAGAGCAAGAGACCCCATAGACATGATTCCTTCCTCAAATTTCTCCCCAATTCCAAGTTTGTTCCCGATACACTTATCGATTCCTCCAATAATCATGAAAAGAACCATTATATACATAATAATTTCATTAATACTCATGACAGTCCTCCTTATTCATTTTCCATTGAATCCACGACACCAACAATCATCGCGTCAATTGGCACCTCTAAATTTTCAGCTGAAATTCGTGCTGCTGCTCCTTGCGTAATCAACACATGGTCTCCAATTCCAGCACCTGCATTGTCCGCAGCAACCATAAATCCTTGTCCTTCTTCTTTTTGATTGATAATTTCAACCATCATAAACTTACAGCCATTCAATTTTTCATCTTTTCTCGTTGACCATAAACTTCCTGTAACTTTCCCCAAGAGCATGTTGTTTCCTCCTTATTTAAGCAAATGATGAGCAATCGCATAATCCTTTGCTAAAGGTGTTAAGTGACTATCAGTTGGAATCGCCTCTTGATTTTGGATCATCCTTATTAATTGACTCTCTGTAATGTAAGAACGTTTTTGTAAATCAGTTACGGCTCTTGTTTTCTGACATTCAGTAAAAAAAGCCTCAGAAGAACCACGTGTTTGGTAAAAATACAGACCATATGAATGGCAACGCTCTTCCATCTCACTGATTGTTTTACTTAAATGGTATCTTTTTTTCATTCGTCTCGATTGAATGCTTTCTGATTCCATCACCAATATTGGCTTTCCAGAAAGTAAATAAGCAGAGACCCTTTGTGTCACCTCATCAATGACCTGTAGATTGGCAATAGCTGATAATTGTGAAATGGATAACCTTCTAACAATTAACCCATTCACCCTCTTTTGATTAGCCGTCGTCCATGAGGAGCCTTCCGGAAATTCCGCAAATAACTCTTTGGGAAAAAGAGTCGCCTCTTGGTCTAATGCGAGTACACATTTTGGTAGTGATAGGGTTGCGAAAAGTTGTTCAGAAACGCTCTGAATAATTTTTTCAATTTCTGAAACTTTCATCTTTCTTCACCTCACTTATAAAATAATATACCCTCGTGTTCCTTTGCCTAACCCACAAGCATTTGCTTCATCATAATCAATATGCATGTACGTAGCAAATTTAGGACTTACTCGAACCACCACATCATCAAAAATGAGTGAGCGAGTACCTTCCACTTTGACCTGTACAATTTGACCATTTGTAACCTTGTTTTTTTGTGCATGCTCTGGTGTCATATGAATATGACGTTTTGCTACAATTAGACCTTGTTTAAGATTGCTTACAGAAGCGCCATTCATCAATACAACACCTGGCGTTCCTTCTGTTTTCCCACTTTCTCGAACTGGTGCATTAATTCCCAAGATACGTGTATCCGTCATAGATACTTCCACTTGTGACTCGGCTCTTTCTGGGCCTAAAATAACGACATTTTGAAAGACACCTTTAGGTCCTGCTACTGTGATCCGTTCTTTACAAACAAATTGCCCCGGCTGAGATAATTCCTTCACCTTAGTAAGTTGGTATCCTTCACCAAACAATATATCTATATCTTTTCGGCATAAATGCACATGACGCCCGGAAGCCTCCACTTCAAAAGAGTGGCTTTGAGCTTGTACTCTTCGCACAACTTCTTCTACAATTTCGTTTAATGAATCCACTTTTGTTCCATCTCCTACTTATTTTCAGCCAGATGAATTGCTTCACGCAATTGGTGTGACCATTTTTTAAATATAGCTGAAGCCACGGGGACTTCTTCTAGCAAACATTGAATTTTATCTATTTGGTTATCTATTTCGTCTCTCGAATACTTCCATAGCCGTTGATTTACCCGATTTAGTGTCAATTCTGTATTCGGACAAATCACTTCTTTAGCCTCAAAATCCTCTTGAAATAAGCAGAACTTCTTTAACCATTTTTGTTGGTATTCAAAATAGAACCACCATTCCCAAGTAAAACTGGTATCCTCTAAAAGCGGAAAATAAAATAAATTCGCTAATTGTCGGATTTCAAAGCTAGCAAGAGTCAACACGTTCAATAATTGAGAGACTTGAGATGATTGTCTACATTGCTTATTAGCATCGTCTCGTCCATACTTAGCTTCTGTAACTGCTTCTGTTTTCCCCTTTGAAACGTAAGGCTCTTTCTCTCTTGCATTTGAAAAAATAGTCTTTTTTTCACCAGTTTTTATATGAATTTGATGCTCTCGTAGATAACTTTTTGCGGCTGGGGTTAGAAAGCTGTCAACATCCACAATAAATTCAGACCCCTCAAAAAGTTCCTTCTTCAAGAACTTTTTACGAAGTATCTCTTCTGTAATTACCAACATAACTCTCCTCCTCAAGAAAAGTGCAACAAAATCAAGCGCCTTTTTAGTCGCAAATTAGTCCTCAACAATAACTTTCGCCATTCTCTGACTAACAAACCCTGTTTCAAAAAAATTACGTCTATAGAAATGAACTGAGGCAACATGAAGGTTACCTCAGCTCGAAGTCTAATTAAATTTCTTTTGCGTGCGGTAAAATAGCATCAACTTCTGTATGTGGACGAGGAATTACATGAACAGATAATAATTCTCCTACACGTTCTGCTGCTGCTGCACCTGCATCAGTTGCTGCTTTTACAGCACCGACATCCCCACGAACCATTACAGTGACTAAACCGCCACCTACTTGTTCTTTTCCAATAAGTGTTACGTTTGCTGCTTTAACCATTGCATCTGCTGCTTCAACAGCACCTACTAAACCACGAGTTTCGATCATTCCTAAAGCGTTTGTACTTGACATTATAATTTCCTCCTAAGTGTTTGTGTTTGTTTACATTTATATATTACAAATTATTGTAATCGAGCTAATACTTGCGCAACGATAGAATTTACGAGCGCATCTTTGTCTCCTGAGAGCTGGTCAGAAGTTGTTTCAGTAGTACTGCCAAACTCTTGGCGAATTTCTGCTAATCCTCTCACTCCATAAGCCACTCTTCTCAAGTTAAATAGATTTTCTACCCCAATATTATCTGAAGTCGAGCTTCCACCAACCGCGCCACAGCCTAAGGTTAAAGCTGGAACGATATTCGTTGAAGCACCAATCCCACCTAATGTTCCAGGTGTGTTAACTAATAAGCGTGAAACAGGTTTTCTTAAACCAAATTCACGAATCACTTCTTTATTTTCAGTGTGAATGCACATCGTATGGCCGGCTCCTTCACCTTGCAAAATTTCAATTGAAAGATCACAAGCTTCTTGCCAGTTTTCCACTGTATAAAAAGCCAAAATTGGTGCTAATTTTTCTCTTGAAAATGGATATTTAGGGCCGACATTGGTTTCCTCAGCAATAATCACTCGACGATCGGCTGGGATAGACAAACCAGTTAATGAAGCAATATGCTGGACAGAACGCCCAACAATTTGTGGGTTCATTGTCCCATTTGGTCGAAGAATAAATTTCGCTAATTTATCCGCTTCATCTGCTCCTAAGAAATAAGCCCCTTGTTTGATTAACTCTGCTTTAACCGCTTCACGAGTTACTTTTTCAACAATGATTGATTGTTCTGATGCACAAATCGTCCCATTGTCAAATGTTTTAGAATCCATAATGTCACGTACGGCACTTGGAATATTGGCACTACGCTCGATGTAAGCTGGACCATTCCCAGGACCCACACCAATTGCTGGCGTACCAGAAGAATACGCCGCTTTGACCATCGCATTCCCACCTGTTGCAAGAATCAAATTCGTATCATTACTTTTCATTAATTCACTGGTTGCTTGCATCGTTGGCGTCGTAATGACAGATACACACCCCTCTGGTGCTCCTGCTGAGATTGCTGCTTGCTGAATAATTCTGACTGTCTCAACAATTGATTTTAATGCGTTGGGATGTGGTGAAAAGACAATAGCATTTGCAGCCTTTAATGAAATCAAGGCTTTATAAATAACTGTTGAAGTTGGATTGGTTGAAGGGATTAGTCCAGCAACAACACCAACTGGTACAGCGATTTCTGTAACTTTTTTACTTGCATCTTCATTGATAACGCCAACTGTCTTCTTGTCTTTCATCTCATCATAAACAACCTTCGAAGCAAATGCGTTCTTAATGATTTTATCTTCATATAGCCCAAAGCCAGTTTCTTCATTCGCCATTTTTGCAAGTTTTTCGCGTTGAGCAAAGGTCGCTTCTGAAACAGCTTGAACAATTTTATCAATTTGTTGTTGTGAAAAAGTAGCTAATACTTGTTGTGCTACTTTCGCCTCTTTGAGTAAATATCTAGTTTCTTGGATGGAACGTAAGTCTTTATCTGCTAATTCCAATCACTTTCACTTCTTTCTATTTCAGCCATAATGGCATCTATTAACGATTGTTTGTTGGCAAATTTAATTTCGCCTTTTTTTAGTTCTGAAACATTCATTTTGTAGGCTTTCTTTCGTAAGTCGACAACCTTTTGACTTTTCAATTCAGATAAGAGCTGATCTGCTGATTCTTTTTTCCCTTCCCCTTTTACCTCAGAGCTAGTAATCACTGATTCTTTACTCTCTCTCTCTATGGCTAGTGAAGACTGCTCTTCCTCAACAGTTGTAGCTGTCATAGCAGTAACTGTTGAAGCATTCGCTTTTTCATCCATCTCAGGCTCTTCTTTTGATAAAATCAGTTCCGTTTGTTGATCAATTCGAGAAATCACATGTTGAGCAATTAGACAATCTAACTCTTTGGCAACCTCTGCGCCCACTTCAACTGCCGCATTAACTGCTGCCACATCGCCAAGAAGTTCAACAGTGGTTAACCCACCTTTGATGATTTCAGCTTTTAATAGCGTCACATCTGCTGCTTTTAACGCCGCATCTGCTACGCTAACTGCTCCTAAGAACCCACGAACTTCTATCATTCCTAATGCTTTCATTGTCTATACACGTCCTTAATATCCTAAAGGATTGTCGGCAATTGATTGCACCACTTGTTCAAACGCACTACAAGCTGCTTTACAAGCCGATTGACTGCCAGTTAATAATGCGCCACCAAAGTTTGTTTCTGATGGGGGGCCATAAAAAACACCCATTTGCACATCGGCTGCTTTCATGGCAGCATCAAGAGCAATCATCGCTTCTAGTGGTGGGGCAATCAGATAAGCAATTGCTTCGCCTTCTTTGATATTGGCTTGTTCAGATAAAAAGCTTCCTGTACGAGAAACAACATGAGCAAAATAGACGATACTATCCTCTTCATTTGCGCTATAAAAGCTAGCTTCTTCTTCAATCACTTGCGTAATTACTGATAATCCGCTATTCACTTCTGCTGGACTAGGACCCGCAATAATACCAATAACTTCTCCTGCAAGCTTGGTTGAAGCATTACCTGCGCCGCCGTACATGCTTTTTCCATATACAACCTTAACATCTGCTGCTTTTGTCGCTTCATCCAATGCCACATAAGTCACATCATCACAGTCAGATGTAACAATTCCTAAAGAACGTTGCTCCGGCTTTAATCCTAGCTCTTTTGCCAATGCAGGATCAACATTGGGAATCACCTTCATACTTAATACACTTGCTCCTAAGCGATCATTTTTCACTGAAGTTCCCTCCTATTCGGCTTCTTTTAATTCAATCCCAGATTTTTTCTTATCTAGCATCTTTTTAATGACTTCTGCAATATATGCTCCCGCTTCAACAGCTGGCGTTCCGCCTTTATGGATATTTGAAATCACTGTTCTTCTCGCTTCTGGCATGCCAACTGTTGGTCGATAAGCTATATAAGCGCTCATCGATTCGGCTGTAACTAATCCTGGACGTTCTCCTACTAACAGACAAACCACTTCTGCGTCGGTCACTTCGCCGATTTTATCCATCGCTGGTACACGACAATATTTCACGAAAACAACCTCGTTGAAATCTAACCCGTACATTTTTAATCCTTGTTTGATTGAAGGCAATACTTCTTTGATGTTGGCTTCAATAGCAGCAGAGCTTAAGCCATCTCCAACAACAATCTGAACCTTTGCTTTAGGTGTAGTGTTTTTTCGAATCACCTCCACCATTTCCTCATCAAATTGGCGACCATAGTCCGGACGAGTTAAATATTCGTCCTTACTTTGACAGATAGTCTGTGTTTCGACAAAGTTCATTTCTTTAACTAATTCTTCACTCACATCAGAGAAGACTGCATCTTGTGCTGCCGCATGGTCCGCTCTAAAACGTAGAGTAGATGAAGTTAAATAACGTGTACCCGCACGCCCCACACCTATCCGTGCAGGAGAATAAGCTTTGATTCTTAGCAGTCCCTCAGGATTTTCTGCATTTTTTAGCAATAACTGTTTACGTAAGTCGATAGCTGTAATGTCTGCAATCACGCCTTCTTCAATTTCACTAGACGCTGTTGGCTTAACTGACGTTGCCACAGAAGCACTTGACTGTCCATTTTTTGACGACGTTTCAGTCGACGTTTTTTGTTCATCCACCATATCACTCAAAATAGATGCAATCATTGATTTTAATTCTTTTTCGTTCATCTCTTGTTGTCACCTCTCTTATTTAATAAATACAGACGCATCGCCAGCACGACTTGTTAATTTTCCGTTTTCCATTAAGCCCATTTTTTCCATCCATTCTTCAAACTCTTTGATTGGACGTAGACCGAATGTTTCACGAATAGTCGCCGTTTCATGGAATCCAGTTGTTTGATAGTTCAACATCACATCATCTCCATGAGGAATGCCCATAATATACGTACAACCGGCTGTTGCTAATAGAATAGCCAAGTTTTCCATATCATTTTGGTCAGCTTTCATATGGTTGGTGTAGCACACATCACAGCCCATTGAAATCCCAGTTAATTTGCCCATAAAGTGATCTTCTAACCCTGCACGAATCACTTGTTTAGAGTCATATAAGTACTCAGGTCCAATAAACCCGACTACCGTATTGACAATATAAGGATCAAATTTCTTAGCCAAACCATAACAACGTGCTTCCATTGTGACTTGATCAGCACCGAAGTTGGCCTCAGATGAAAGTTCAGAACCTTGACCTGTTTCAAAATACATGACATTCGGTCCAGCTGCTTGACCACTACGTAATGCAAGGTCTTGCGCTTCTGCAAGCGTCTCAGCATTCAAACCAAACGCAGTATTTCCTTTTTCAGATCCTGCAATAGATTGGAACACAAGGCCTGTCGAAGCCCCTTGGCGCATCGCTTCCATCTGTGTTGTCACGTGAGCAAGAACACAGGTTTGAGTAGGAATATCCCAGTCACTACGGAATTCTTCAAATTTGTCTAAGATTCGTTTAACACTTTCTGTTGAATCATCTACCGGGTTCAATCCAATCAGCGCATCTCCTGCACCGTAAGACAAACCTTCCATGACAGAAGCCATAATCCCATCAACGTTGTCAGTTGGATGGTTCGGCTGCAAACGACTTGAGAAGGTTCCTTGTCTACCAATTGTCGTATTGGCTGTTTTTTCGATATGAATTTTTTTCGCACCAACAATCAAATCCATGTTCGACATTAGTTTACAAACAGCTGCAATCATTTCTGAAGTTAAGCCACGAGAAATTCGTTTGATATCAAAGTCAGTTGTTTGATCCGATAAAATAAATTCACGTAACTCTGCAACTGTCCAATGCTTGATAGATTCAAAAATTCGAATATTGACTTGATCGATGATAATTCGTGTTACTTCATCTTCGTCGTAATCGACCACTGGGTTGTTAAATAAGTCATTTAAAGTTAACTCAGCCAATACGACTTTTGCTGCTACTCGCTCTTCAGAGGAATTCGCTGCTACTCCAGCTAACTTATCACCTGATTTTTCTTCATTGGCTTTTGCCAAGACCTCTTTTACGGAAGAAAATTGATACGCTTTTCCAAATAAATTTGTCTTTAAAATCATGCCTTTTATCGCTCCTTTTAATTAAATACTAACGTTTTTACAATGACTGGTAATACCGCACCTTCTGCTACTGGCATTCCCAAATCAACATAATCACCATTTTCAACCTTGACTGAATCAATACAGATGAATGGATAATTAGCGGGCAGGTTGGCACTAATTGCATGTCCTAAAGCTTTCGCCATGTCCTCATCTACAATCACAATCACGGGAATGTTTGCCTGAACTAGTTCGTCAAGCCCTTTAACAATGCCTTTTCCATATCGTTGAATATCCGCAAAGCTTGGATTGCCTAATCCTTTAACCGCTAAAGCAATTTGTGGGGTTCCTTCTAAGCGATACCAATCTAATTTTTCATAAATTCGTTGCGCCATACCGTCAACTGATAAATTTTCATCATCCGTTGTCAATTTTAGGATAGGAATGTTTTTTACAGGTAAAATCTGTTCGCGATAAGCAATAGTACTACCACTGATTTCAGCTGTATGTGAACCCGCGCCCACGACGGTTGCTCGAATCGTCTCGATACTAGGTAGCACCTGCTTTTGTGCGAAAATCTGCGAGTTTTGAATGCTGCGGCCTAACAATAATCCGATATCACCATATTTAAATGGATTGTCATCTTGATTCGTTAGGCAATCAGCGACTCCACCAGAAAAAGTTACTGTTGGCAAAGTCTCTATCATACGTAAGCCGTGATTTGTCACGAGTAACTCATAGTAAGGACTTTTCTCACCAATATTGATGCTATTTTCTAAAACCTTCACTAGCTCCAAGATAATTGGTTCTAAACTCTTGGTACTTGCTTGGTCACCTTCTTTTATCAAAAGGTTTTTCCCTGCAATGATTTCCTTGATCTTTGGTGCGATATAGACAATTCGTTGATTCTCATCCACCTTAATCAGACGCCCACCAATATCAAAACAGGCGGTATCTGTTACTTCACCCTCCTTAAAAACAGCTAAGTTCGTGGTGCCTCCTCCAATATCCAAATTAACAACTGGTGCATTTTGGTGAACCGAATAGTCTTGTGCACCAGCTCCCTTTCCAGCAATGATGCTTTCCAAATCAGGCCCCGCTGTTGCAACAACAAAATCACCAGCATAACCGCTTAACGCTTGTAATACTTTGTTAGAGTTCGACTTACGTGCTGTCTCTCCAGTGATAATGACCGCGCCCATCTGGATATCTTGTTTTTGAATTCCAGCTTTTTGATATTGTTCGGAAACAAATCGTTTAATTGGTTCATCATCAATCTCTGTTTGACTCAGTAAAGGGGTAAACATGATATCACTTCGATAAACAACCTTTTTATCAGAGATAGTAATTCTTGGCACAGTAAAAGCTGAAGCAAAGTTCTCCACCGTCAGCTCAGCCAAAACAAGTTGAGTTGTTGATGTGCCCAAATCAATCCCGACAGTCAAAATTGTCTCTTTAGCCATGTATTTTCCTCCTTTCTTACTAAAACATCTCACTCAAATCACTAGCTACTGCTTATGATTGGCAGTCCTTTGATCTTCCCTCATAAAAAAACGCCTAAAGAAGCCATAGAAAATTTCTCTACTCTTCTTTAAGCGCCATTGCTTACTCAACGAACAACATCACTGGTGTTCTGTTCAAAATAGAAACAGGTTTTTGTTCCCTGTTTACTGGATTCAATTTTAATTTTACCTTTCAGCTTATCCTTGACATAACTTTTTACAATCATCAGACCTAAACTGTTTTCGTTTTTTTGCCGAACGTCATATCCATTGCCGTTGTCCGTAACCGTAATTGAAATCAACTTGTTCTCAATCGTACCTAAAACCTTTATCGAACCGGTTTGATTTGAAGCAAACGCATGATCAAAAATATTTTGTAGCAATTCATTAATCACTAACGAAATAGTAACCATTTGTTCACTCGATACCATAATCGATTCATCAACCTCAAGTGTCATATCAATTAAATCTGAGCTTTGGAACAAGTGGCGAAAATTATACATAACCGCTTCAATCGTTTGTCTTAACGCAACATCATCTTCGACTTGCTTTGACAGTAATTCATGAGTGGCGGCAATGGCCATAATTCGATTCACACTCTCTTTAAGAACTTTTTTTGCTTCAGAGCTTTGTGTCCGCCGTTCTTGAATCCGCAAAAGCGAAACAACCGATTGCAGATTATTTTTCACTCGGTGATGAATCTCACGAATCGCCACTGATTTGGAAATAATTTCTGCTTCTTTCGCTTTAAACTCTGTGTTGTCTTGGATAATAACCATCAGTCGAGATTCAGACTCTATCCAAACCTTACGAATTTTAAAGAAATAGCTTAGATAGGTTGTTTCATTTTCAACAATCTCATTCTCAAGAATTGTGGACTCCTCTTCAGTAAATGAGCCCTCCATTTTGTACTTCATTTGATATAAAACATATTCAAATGTTGTATAATCGACCGTCAAATTATCATAATGCATACCTATAATGTTGTCCCGATAACCTAGTTTGCGATAAAGTCTCTTGGCATTATGGTTGGTAATCAATAAATTACCATTTGCATCAAAAATCAGAACCGCTTCTTCTATCTGATCAATAAACAAAGCATCCATTTGCTTCGTTGACTTGACCACATCAGCAATCTCTCCATAATTGTGGAGTTCTTCTTTTTTTAAATCTGCTTTTATTTCCTCTTCAGCAGCCATCTCCACAATAATCACACCAATCGTTCGATGCTCATTTCGAATAGGATAAATATTTTGCTTAATTAAACAATTTTCTTGTGTCACCGCTAATAAACCAATACTATTTAAACTCGTCTGCATGGTTCTAAGAACACCAGGTTCATTCTTTAGCAATGCTTCCATTCCAACAACATCTTCATTATAAAGAGAGGGCATGGTCTGTGGTGGTTTATGATAAATAACAAGCGCTTGCTGAGATACTTCATTATACACATCAATGAAGACATCTGCGGATTGATAAAGTGTCGTTTCTGACAAGTAGGTTGCTGTTCGTCGAAGCTCTTTGATGTCTGCTTCGGACAAACTCGTATATTGTTGGCATAAAGCGTTTATTCGTTCCATTACTCTTCATCCATTACAATCAACTCAGCAATTTCACTCATACGTGCTCGTTTATTCATACTCAAGGTTCTCAACATTTGATAGGCATCTTCCTCAGAAATGTCATTCTCTTTTACTAGAATCCCTTTTGCTTTTTCAATCACTTTACGTTCTTCTAGTTTTAGATTCAACTTATCAATCTGATTTAATAGGGTTTTGGTTTGTTTGCCTCTTTCGATACTCATCTCAATTGTAGGTATTAATGATTTTTCATCCAAAGGTTTTACCAAATACCCTAATGCGCCAAGTTTTTTCGCTTTTTCTGTATTTCTAACATCACTATAGGCAGATAAAAACACGATGCTTCCTGCTAATTGGTCTTGCGCAATTTTTTTCCCTGCTTTTAACCCATCTAAGATTGGCATCTGTATATCCATCAACACCAAATCAGGCCGCGTTTTTTTGCAAACTTCAATTGCTTCAAAGCCATCTGCCGCTTCACCAACTACTTCATATCCTGCTTCTGTTACAATATCACGAATATCTAGTCTCGTAATAGGTTCATCGTCGACTATTACAATTCTTCCATCCATCTTTTCACGCCCTCGCCTTTCAAAACCTATGTTCTGGTTATGCTACAGGTGACAGAGAAATTCAAAATTTGTTGCAACCCATCTAAGACAGCTTGCAAAGCAGCTTCTACTGAACTAACATCACCAGAAATAACTACTGATCCAGAAAATCGGTCAATAAAACCAATCTTGATATCTCCACTCTTCGTTGCAATATCAACTGCGATAATTGCAGCTTCACTTGGAGTGATCGTAAGAATTCCTAATGCATTACTCGTTCCTTCAGGTAAGCCTAGCTTCGTATAAATTTCTTTGTTTGGACTAGCGATAATGTGCGCTAATGTCACTTGTTTTCCAGGAACATATTCTTGAATCATTCGTTGTTTTTCTTCCAACCAGACTCGCTCCCTTAATTTGGCAAATAAAAAATCCTCAATAAAAAACGCAAAAGATTAACTTTTCGCTTTCTACTAAGGAGCATCTTTGCTCTTAAATTTTGAAGCACGCCGTTGTGCTACGTCAATTATATGTTATCTCTCATAGACTGTCAATCGCAATCTTGATTGTTTATGAAATGGTTGCCAAAATTTTTAACACATCGTCTTGTGTAGGGACTCGAGGATTTGTTTTGGTACACCCATCAGAAAGTGCTGCTGTTGCAATAGCTTCTGCATGATTTTTGACCTCTTGACTACTTAAGCCATACTCGATAAAGGTACTCGGCATTTTAAGTTTGCTTCGTAATTGTTTGATTTGACGAATCAAGTTTTGAACGCCCAGGCGAGGATTCGTTGTCTGATTTTGCCCCAGACAATTAGCTAAGGCCATATAACGTTTCGCAGTTTCCGTTTGATGCGCTTGACCATTTTCCAAACCGCTATTAAAAGCCACCACTTCTGGTAATAAAATAGCATTCATTCGTCCATGAGGGACATGCAATCGAGCACCTGCCGCATGAGCAATTCCGTGATTTAATCCTAATGATGCCACATTGAATGCCATGCCAGCCATACAAGAGGCGATATGCATTTGTTCTCTTGCTTCTTTGTTCGACCCATCCACATACGCGATCTCCAAATAGTTAAAAACGATTTTTACTACTTTTTCACAAAGTGCATCAACGATTGGATTCGCATTTGTTGAAACATAAGCTTCAATCACGTGAGTCAACACATCCATACCTGTATCAGCCGTAATTTTTGGCGGAACGCTCATCACAAGACTAGTATCTAAAATAGCAATATCCGGCTGAATCTCATCTGTTACTAGTGGAATCTTTGTTTCCGTTTCAGCAATAGTGATGACTGAAAAGTTAGTCACTTCTGATCCGGTTCCACTTGTTGTTGGAATCGCAATAAATTGTTCAATGTCTAAGTTCATCGTTTTCTTCCCAAAAAACTTCATCGCTTTTGCTGCATCGATTGCTGAACCCCCACCAATGGCAACGATTGTGTTACCACCAAATTCAGCCATCTGTTTGATTCCTGAAACAATCTTGTCTACTGGTGGATCGGGAATGATATCACTGAAGATTTGAATCTCACTATCTTCTAAATGCGTGGTCACCTGATTAACTAGTCCTGACTCAACCATAAATGGATCCGTCACAATAAAGACTTTTTTTCCTTTAAGCACTGCAAGATTTGCTAGTGCATCTTCACCGACCCATAACTGAGTGGGAAAATGAATTTTTTCCATGTCCGTTCCTTCCTCCTCTAAATAAAATAAAGCTGTGCTACCAAAGAGTAAAGTAATCACTTCTTATAATCTATAAACGAAACGATTCTTTCAGCTACACAAATATAACCAAGTAGAAACAAGTCACTCGCAAGTTACTCCTTGCTGTTTATCCTCCATAATTCTTGGCTAACAAAAAACGCTTCAAATAAGCGAGCTGAGCTCGTTTATTTGAAGCGACTTTGCTTCTTTATGTATACTCCGTTGTACACGTAACTTTAGTCATAGACTACAACGTTCTAGATAAATTGTCAATAAAAAATGGGAATATAGCAGTACCTCATTGTACTTGAAATCTCTTTCTACCTTGAAAGACCAGCCCAAAATCCCCAATAGCACGCCATCGTGCATAAATATGGGATTAATACAAATATTTTTGGGCTGGATTTTCAACACAAGGTAGGTCAACAAACATCCTGTTTTGCCTCGAAACAGCATGCCCAATAATGAAAAATTGAAAAGACCTGACTTAAAAGCAGCATTGCTTTCTCACAGTGGCGGGACCGTGCCAGATTCTCACTGGCTTCCATTCAAACTCTTCATAAAATATTTGATTAATCTACTTGAAATGTATCACAATTTTTTTTTAAAAGCAACCCTATTCTAAATTGAGGTTGGAACAGAAGTGTTTAACTCCGAGAACCGGGTAGGTACTGTGCAACATCAACTCATGCTTCGTTGTGTTTTACAGCACCGATTAGGTACTGTGCAACATCAACTCATACTTCGTTGTGTTTTACAGCAATAAGAACCTTCAACTCTAGCATGTCCCATGCGTAGAAGTTGTTGAGAGCGGAACGCAGTCCTTCAATTCTTAAGGTGTTTCACCTTTAGAGATTGATGAGATCGGAGTCTTTTTGCGCAGTGCAGATGGAGTTGCTTCTGTACCCACTGTTTATTCGGATAAATAGAGACTCACTTATCCAAAAATAACCATTCATTAGACTAAGATTCTATTTTGAAGTGTCAGCATACACCTTACGATAGTCCTCAAAAAACAAAAAAATCATTCATAAACCTCTGTAACAACCTGCAACAGTCAATAGGACAAGTTTTTCATAAAAAAATTATACTCCCTCTTCTTTAATTTTATGGAAAACTTTTTCACTTCTCTCGTAGAACACGTCTGGTTGATTTTCTTGGACATTCAAGTATCTAGCCAGCGCGTAAAAATAATCTGAAAGCCGATTAACAAAGATTAACACTTCTTGATTTGTTTTCGCTGTCCAATTCAACCGAACAATACATCTCTCTGCACGCCGAGCAATGGTTCGTGCCACATGAACCACACTAGCACCCTTTGTTCCTCCTGGTAAAATAAAACGATCGATATCCGGAGATTGGGCCGTATAATAATCAATTCTTTCTTCTAACCATTTGATACTTTGAGCTTGAAGCTTCATAGGACGATTGGCTTCTAGCGGTGTCGCTAAATCTGTACCCGCATCAAATAAAAAATTTTGAATTACCTTTAACTCTTGTTGAACCTCCGTCTGTCCAACAGGAAGCTGTGTAATCACATAACCAACCCAAGAATTTAACTCATCCACTGTTCCATAGCTTTCTACACGATCTGAATCCTTTGAGACTTCGCTACTTCCGACAAGTCTAGTCATCCCTTTATCGCCTGTTTTCGTATAAATTTTCATTTGTCATCCTCCTCCAAATAGTCAATTAATTCTTTTACTCCCACTTTGTCAAAAGAAGATACCTCGAATATGCGAGTCGCACCTGCTTCTTTCAATTGGTTATAGACTCGTTGAATTTGTTTTTCATCTGTCGCTAAATCTGTTTTGGTAATGATTCCAATGATTATCTTCGGAAAAATCGTCCCAAATCCTGGTGAAAAAATTTGTTCTTGCTCAGTCACGCTTTGGACCAATCCAATCACCTGCGCTTCAGCAGCAGTTACATTGAGTGCATTATAGTACTGTCGATGTAAGATAAATTCCCCAGGTGTATCAATCATTTCGGCATGAAACTCAACTGCTTGCGTTTTATCATATGTCAAGTCTTTGCCTTGGAGTGCTTGGCATAAGGTCGTCTTTCCACAGCCAATTGCCCCCATAAAAATAATCCGCTTCATTCTTCTCTCCTCCAAAAAAAGCCTAAAGAAAGAGTCACTGCTCCATTCTTTAGGCCTCATTGCCACTATTTTATCGCACCTCATTGTGCTTTTCTTTTCTTCATCTTACCTGTTTTAAAATCCATTGTCAAAATCTATTGAATCTTTTGCCAAACTTCATGTTGCTTCTGGAAATAGGTAACGATATCCAACTCAAAAATTTCCTGCAAGTTTTCTCTGGTGGCGATTTCCAAAAAGTCTCCTTGTTGAACGATTTCGCCATCCTTCACAAAAATCACCTTTTGACTTAACGTAATCGCTAATCGAATATCATGAAAGACACCAATAATCGTCTTTCCTTCTTGCTTTCCCCACTCTTTCAAATTTTGAATCAATTCTCGTTGATAGCGGATATCCAAATGGTTATTCGGTTCATCTAATAAAATGATTTCGGGGTTTTGGACAAATAGTCGTGCTAAAAATACACGCTGTTGTTGACCTCCTGACAGACGATTGACAATCCTATCCTTGAGCTCAAGTAGATCCATTTGTTCTAAACAATCTAAGACTCGCTTTTTTTCCTCGGCTAAATTCTGCGGAAACAATCCTTTTTGTTGATGATAGCACCCCATCATGACAACTTCAAAAACTGTGTAGTCAAACGCAACATTCGTAAATTGACTCATCATAGCAACCTTGCTTGCCAATTGCTTTCGTTTCGTCCGAGCAACCTCTTTACCGTCAATAGAGACGCTTCCTTCATAAGAAAGCACTCCAGCTATCGTCTTTAATAAGGTCGTTTTACCACAGCCATTAGGACCTAGAATGCAGACATGCGCACCCGTTTCTATTTGTAAAGAGAGATTTTTAAGAATCTTATTTTGCTGAATAGTCACAGAAGTTTTTTCTAAACGAATCATCCTTCTTGCCCTCTCTTTCTAAAATAGACATACATAAAAAACGGCGCACCAATCAGAGCAGTCACGGCCCCAATCGGAATTTCTTTGGGGGATAAAAGAGTCCGAGAAATAAGGTCTCCTACCACCATCAAAATCCCTCCAAGTAAAGCTGAGCCAATGATTAACCAACGATGTGTCGACCCGACAAACCGACGAACCACATGAGGCGCAACTAAGTCCACAAACCCAATTACACCAACAAAAGAGACCGCACTTCCAGCTAATAAGGTCGACAAGAGAATCACTCGAAATTTTGTTTTTTTCACTTCAACACCGGCCATCATCGCCTGCTCTTCTCCTAATCCTAAGACATCTAATGAAGAAGCATTCGCCCATAGTAAAAAGATACTCACAAGAGCAATTGGCAAGTAAATTTGTATCTTCCCCCAAGTGCTCCCAGAGAAACTACCCATTTGCCAAAAGACCAATTGTTTTAAATGATCTTGATATAAAGCGGTCAACATCGTCAATATCGCCCCAACAAATAAGGTCATAATCATCCCAACTAACACCACTGTCTGATTAGACATTTGACTATCCATTGACCGCGTAGAAACTAAAACAACCAGAACGGTCAACAAACCAAACAGGAAGCCTGTCGCAGGTAATAATAAACTGCCGACAAAAGAGACTGTAACACCTGTAATGATAATAAGTGCTGCACCTAATGAAGCCCCTGACGAGACACCTAAAGTATAGGTGGAAGCGAGTGGGTTTCCTAATAAGGATTGCATCACTGTTCCACTAACCGCAATTCCAGCGCCAACCAAATAAGCCATCAAAACACGTGGTAATCGGACATTTTTAACGATGCTCGTAACCATCTCATCAACTCCTGCCGTTTGATTGAATAGAATCTTCACCAAGTCAGAAAGAGGAATTGAGACACTTCCTATTTTAATACCTAAACAAAGAACGACTAGACTTAAAATAACCAAGATGAGTAAATTTCTCACCTTATTCATTGACAACCTCCTTATATTCTTCTGGATAAATCTCTTTTGCCATTTGTTTTAACGCTTTGACAATATGGTGATTTGGTAATGAGCTAGATGCATTGTCCACCTCATAAACAGCTTTCTCTTTGATTGCTGGAACTTGTTCCCAACCTTTACGATTTAAAATTTCGTTTACAGGATTGTCCATATAATTCACACTTGTCAAAATCACATCTGGTTTACTAGCAATCGCAGCCTCTTCTGTTACAGGAATCCAGCCATCTTCTTTAGAAAAGACATTTTCTGCACCAATCATCTCAATCATTTCGTTTAAAAAGGTCCCTTTACCAAAACTGTAAATCTCAGGAAGTCCGCTAATTTCAAACAGAACGGTTTTCTTATCTGTAATCTTTTCACCGATTGTCCGTACTTCATCAATGTCTTTTTTCATTGTTTCAACCAAAGCTTCTCCTCTTTTGGTTTCAGATAAAGAGTCGGCGATAAATTGGACATCTAGTTCAATGTCCTTGATGCTGGTACTTGTCGGAATGCTAACCACCGTAATTCCTGCATCTGCCACCTGTTTCCAAATATTTTCAGAGGCGGCTTCATTTACATCCGTAATATAAACCACTTGAGGCTGTAATGCAATTAATTTTTCTGCATCCACCGCCATCATATCAAACTGCGGCAAGTCAGCCATGTCGGGAAATAGTGTGGCACTTTGCGCATCAATCGCCAATAGTTGGTTCCCGCGATTAAGATCCTCAATCACTTGTGTCATAGAGGGGGCTAATGAAACAATTTTTGTGACTTTCTCAGGCAGAGAGATAGCATTTCCTCCACGATCTTCTTTTGGCAAAACGACTTCCTCCGTTTGCCCAGAAGTCGACTCCTTTGTTGCCTCTGTATCTGCCTTTGCACAGGCTGCTAACCCTACAAACAAACTCATTGCTAATATAACTAATTTAATTTTTTTCATTCCTATTCTCCTCATTTACTTTATTTTTTGCGGAATGCCGCAGACAACAAAATATACATGCTCTGCTTTTTTTCCTATTTTTTGATTCACACGTCCCAATACATCTTGAAACCAGCGCCCCATTTTTCTTTCAGGTACGACACCTGAACCGACTTCGTTTGTGACCATTAAAATCGGAATTTCTTGCTCACTTATCACTTGAAGAATCGTTTCCCACTCCTCATAAATTTGTTCTTCTAACTGGTTTAGACGACCAGTGGTTAACTCTTCAAATTCGATGGATTGTTCCTCTTTTTTTAAATAGTGAAAAAAAAGATTCGTGGTCAGCAAGGTCACACAGTCTAGTAAAAATCCATCATATCTTGCGTAATTTTCTTTTAAATATGAACCAATCTCCAAAAAACGTTCCTCTGTGTGCCAATTTTTATCTCGTTGTTTTTGATGACGTGCTACTCGTTCCTCCATCTCAGAATCAAAGAAACGAGGGACATTGGTCGCAATATAAGAAATATTCTTTCCTTCAAGCAGTTCCTCTGCAAAACTTGATTTTCCACTCTTTGCCCCACCGGTAATTAATGTTAAACTCAAAATTTTCTTCCTCGACTTTCTACTGGTTTTATCATTGTTAGTCCAGATAGTACAACCTCTGCTAAAATCAGATTACTCAGCGTCGCTAAACTCAACGGAACAAATAATAACCAAACGGACATACCTAGTAAAGGCATTAAGAAAAGGCTAGCTAGTGGTACATTAATTAAATAAGCCAATCCATCCGCTAACAAACGGCGCCCTCTTTCTTTACGCCAAACAGAACCATAAACAAATAGGCATACCCCCATCATTGCTGCTACCAGTAAATGGACAGGGAGGCTTAAGGGGAAGCCAGAAATCACTGCCGTCAACAGGTGTCCTGCTACCCCTAGAAAAAGTCCTATTACAGGACCAAACAACGCCGCCCCAACAAAAGCCGCTAATGAATCTAAGGCGATTGAGCCGAAAAATTTAATCATCGAGCCGACAATCATCAACGCTAATAATAAACTAACGGTCGTAAGCTTTTGAACTTTATTCATCTTTACAGAACTCATTTTTGTTTCCTCCAAACTAATTGATTGGTTTAACTAGTTAACGAATAGGCTCGTTTACGTAGCGCTTTTCTTCATTCATTCCACTTAACTTTTTGGAAGCCCTCTTTTTGACAGTCAATAACCGTCACGTTTCCTTGATCCAAATCAATCGCCCAAAAATCAATTTCTGGAAAAATTCCATGCAATAACACACGGATGGTCCCTAGGTGAGTGACAATGGCAATATCTTGCTTCAAACAAATTAGCTCTTGAAATCCATTAAGCATAGCTTCTTCGAACAGTTTAAATGGTTTAGCCCCTGGGGGTGTATAGTCAAAAGGGGCATCCAACCATGCTTGCCATTCTATGGGAAAACGTTCTTGAATTTGATCTGCATTTAGCCCTTCCCATAAACCAAACCCCCATTCATTCAAGTAATCTTTTTCCTGAATGCGATGTGTCGGATAAAGAATCTTTGCTGTTTCAATCGTTCGTTTCATTTTACTGCTAAACACTTGCTTAACTGGAAAGGCCACAACTTTATTAGCTGCTTGATGCGCTTGCTTTCGGCCTGTTTCATTGATAGAAATATCGGTTAAGCCATAAAACAGTTTCTTTTTATTATAATCAGTTTGACCATGACGGATAAAAGAGATTCTCATCCAATACCTCCTACTGCGCAAATAGTTAACAGGAAAACCACCGAACTAATCGGAGCAATAGCACCTAAAGTATCCCCACTGACTCCTTCAACTTTTTTATATACAAACATTCGATAAATCAAAGTAACACTGACGCCGGCTATATAAGCCACTAGCCCAGCTATTTGGAAAATAACTAACAACAGTCCCAGCGAAATAACTTGAGCCAAAATAATTTCCCAAACAGAGACCCCTTCCCAAGTTTTTCCTAACCCACTTTTAGATGCTCCTGCATAGGTCATCTTAAAAAACAGTAAGGTCAAATTATTTTTTGCTGCAATGTTCATTCCCAAAATCAATAAAACACCCTTTACTCCAACAAAATATGTCGTATAACTACTAAAAATGCTGAACATAAATAAATAATAAAAAAGCAGGGCCAACGCCCCCATTGTCCCTAGGCGGCTATCTTTCATTATTTCGAGCATTCGCTCTTTCGTCCTTGAAGAATACAAACCATCCGCCATATCTGCTAACCCATCTTGATGCATCGCTCCTGTAAACAAAACATCAAAAAACAAAACACATACGAAAGCAATAATCGGCGTAAAAATTGTGGCTGCCCCCCAATAAATAAACCCTTCGATTATTCCTATTAACAACCCAAAAATAGGTAAAAACTTACTTCCTTTTTTTAGTTGTACGAGCGGTTCATCCAACTCGATCGGAATCACTAGACGTGTAAAAAACTGAAAATAAGCAATCATACTTTTTATCATACCAACCTACTCTTTCTTCTAACTAGTTTACAAACCTTCCAAGAAATCTGACTTGAGGAACTGTCGATAAATCAACTTCTGGTTCCGCCGCAATCAATAGAGACGTCGAAGGTCCACCGCTCTTCACTAAATCAACCTCGGTGTCTTCAAATCGTACATACAAATGATGGGGCTTGCCCATTTCACCTGCTTCATATTGAATTCCTTTTGACCCCACAGGCAACATATCTAAAACGCCTGGTTGACTAAATAGCTCTTGAACACAAGCATAATCAACGATGGAATCTAAATGCTCTAGCACCTCTGCTCCTACTAGCGGTTCTCCTAGTAGCCAAAGAAGGGCCCCTGCCTTTAGCTGAGGACTAGGTAAAGTGGAGCATTTGCCAATAACTGTAACCCCAATACTCGTTGATTGAGTCAAGAAATTCTCTTCTGTACTTCCATTCAGTGGCAAATCAGAAAATGGGCTTGCTGCTAGCTCTGCTTTTATTCCTTGAATCATTTGCTCTCCAGTAGGAAACATTTCATTGCCTAATGTATCCACAATCATGACAGGTTGCGCGCCAATACATAACAATTCCAACAGTGGCACACGCAAACACATTGCAGCAACTAGTCGCGCATCTGATTGGATACAATCACCTGGCTTTTCACCCACCCCTGCACTACTATCACAGGCAACAGCAAGGTAGCTCTGCGAATCAAAAGGTACCAATGTAATATCGCGGTATTGCAACATTATCTCCTCCAAATACGATTTTTGCATACAAAAAACCTGCCTTCTTCTGATTGATAGAAAAAAGCAGGTATCGAATGTTACAAATAAATGTATGCCATCACCGAAGCCTCTTCTTTTTCCTACAAAAGAATGATTAGACTTATGAGCCGGTATCCTGGCTTAGCTTCACTTTACTCCCAACCCTTCCAGACAAATTCTGTGGTTTTGTTGGTTTCATCCACTATACAGTAGGTAGGTCTGCAGAGGATTCACACCTCTTTCCCTGACACTTCATAAGTACAATATTGTATCTTCGTTGACAACTAGTTTTTAAATACGCAAAGAGACCTCATTGTCTCTTTTCTTTATTATAAATTTAAATGACTATTTGTCAATCGAAGGATCTTGACAAATAGCGAGAATGGCGCCTAACCTCGCCAATATTCCACAAAAAAATCGACTGCTTAACTATTTTATCTGCTTTCAGACAAAAAAGTATTCTGGCAGTCGATTCATTAATTAAAAGTTGTCTGCCAAAAACTAGAGCATCCGTTCTATAGCATGTCCAAATTAATGATGATTATAACTTAGATAATAAAAACCAGAAACAAATAGTCCGCCTCCAACGATATTGCCTAAATAAACGGGCACAAAATTTTTGAGGAAGTCCATCCACGTGCTCCCACCTTCAAAAATTGAAGCTGGAATCACAAATGCATTCGCCACACTATGCTGAAAGCCAATTGCAACAAAGATCATTACTGGAAACCAAATACCCAAAATCTTCCCAGCACCATCTTTTGCCCCATAACATAACCATAAAGCAAGACCCACAAACCAGTTACAACCGATCCCTGATACAAACGATTGAAGAAATGAGTTTTCTACTTTATGTTGCGCCACACTGATGACTTGCGCTTGAAAATCTCCTGAATGTGTCAGCCCAACGAAATGACCGAAGAAGAAAGCGACAAATATAGCACCCACGACATTAGCCAAAGTAATAATCACCCAATTGTTTACAAGCTCCATCAAGGAAACCTTTCTTGCAAAAAACGCCGTACTCACAGCCATCATGTTCCCTGTAATCAGCTCGCCTCCAGCCAATAAAATAACAATCAGTCCGATAGGAAAAACGCTCGCTCCAACTAGACTTGCAATACTCGGCAGCTCAACTGAAATAGAAGCCGACACTCGAATATAGGCTAGATAGCCCAGTGAAATCATCGCTCCACCAATAAAGCCCAAAATTAATTTGGTTAGTAAAGGTTTCTCAATTTTCTGTCTTCCCATTCCTATACTCTGTTCTAAAATTTCGCTTGGATTTAACATTTTGACATCTCCTCATAGTTTGCATCACTTGGTTATTAATCTTTACTATTCTCTGAGTCTATCGAAAATAATGGCTATCATTAAGATTCTCAAAAAGTTTTTAAAAAATAACTAGTTACATTTTTCACAAAAGAACAGAAAAATTAATCACCTAGCTAGTTTACTACAATTTATGAGTGAGCTCAAAGGAATTTTTAGGGGATCGAAAAAGAATTTTTTTCGCTCACGAAAAATTTGTCATATTCCTTAAAAAAAATTATAAACAACGATGAAAACGAGAGGTTGGGACAGAAGTGTTTAACTCCGAGAAATAAGAAGGAATTCACGGAAATTGCTCTTCAAATTTTTGTGAATTTCAGCTTATTTCCGAAGGAGTTGCTTCTGTATCCACCGTTTATTCGGATAAAACAAGGCTGGAACATAAATCCACAAGTTATGTTCCAGCCTCTGTGCTTCCACCAAATATACAGATAAATTGGGCTTTCTGAAAATTTTCCTTACAATTAAATTTAGCGCCTAAGACAGCCATCATTTAATGTCTTAGACGCTATGTATCTGGAATATACCCTCTACTACTTGTTTTGCCATGCTCACTCGACTAAGTCTCCCTCTTTAATAGTTATAGTAACTCATGATCCACCCTGTTATGTGAGATCATGACAATCAGAACATTGTCTTTCTTCAACTCTAAGAGGATGTCTCTTAACTGATTAACACTCTCTTCATCCAAAGTATTAAATGGTTCATCCAAAAGTAGCAGCCTGAGGTTTTCCATTAAGGCTTGAATAATACTTTTTGTTTCATACCAACTGAATATTTACGAAATGTTTGCTTATCTACAGGCAATGAAAACCGATTCATCCATTTTTATCTCTTCATCTGTAACTTTTTTTGAAGAGAGGCAATAAATTGTAAATTCTCAAATCCTGTAAGATTGTTTAAATATCTTGGCATATCAATCAGAATTCGTATCTCTGGCGGAAAAGAAAGAGTGTCGCCTAGCACTTGTCCATCAATACTGACCGACCCACTTGTCGGGTAGATTAAGCCACTAATTGCTCGCAACAACATGGATTTACCACTCCCATTTTTACCAATAAAACTATAAATATTGCCAGATTTCAACATAAGATTGATATTTTGTAATACTTCATGACCCTGAATTCTTTTATAATAGTCCTTCAATCAATAAAGTTCAACATGAGTAATATGCCTGATAAATCATCGGGCCAACCAATCATAAGACTATTGATTACAAACAATCCAAGAAAAATTGAAATCACACTTACCGCAAGTAATGTGTATGCTCCAACTTGGTAAATATGATAGTTTCTCCTCGTCCCAAACCTCAAAGGAGTCACCACTTCAATCTCACTGTTAATAATCCAATGACCAATCAATAGCGGTTGTTCCTATCAGTTACGCTTAAAAAATGTTTGTTTTTCATATTAACTCGAAAATATTATTTTCAAACATAGTGTATCATCACTCTCTATAAAAAAACTATACTGTAATAGATAACCACTAATCAGTAACAGTTGGTAAACATTAAGATAGAATTAGAAACTACTTGTTTCATTGCATTCTAGTGATTTCTAGTTCATACTCACTTTAACGGACACTGAACTTTAATTACATAGATATCGTTAATGTTTACCAACCAAGCGTGCTCTCTTTAATCAAGTAGTCCCAATAAAATATACATATTCTACATCACTCTCTAAATTATTTACCTCAATTAGAAGCTCCCCTATTACATACATAATTTCAATTTTTTCGATAAGTAACCAAATATGACGGCTTACAAATTATTTATTACATAAGACACATATGAAAGTAAATATATAGTTTTTATTGGGGGGAAATTATGCAAATCGCTATTTATGAAGAAAACCTTTTTGATTTAAATCTGTTGGAAGATATTTTAAATCGAAACACGGTAGAATATACGGCTTACTCAGATATAAATCGTTTAAAGCGCGATGTTGAGGAAAACAACAAAACATTTGAATTGTATATTATAAGCCTCGAATCAGAGGGCTATCAGATGATTGATAGGATTAAACAAATCCGAGATATTTCTCCCAGCTCTCTTATTGTGTTCCTGACTGATTCCAATAAATACATGCCTTTAGTATTTGAGATTCGAACATTCGATTATCTCCAAAAACCTATCACGAAACAAAAGATTAGCTTAATGTTACAGAGAGCCGCACATTATCTTGAAATAGATAAAAAATATTTTCACTTTACCTACAAAAGAGTCGGTTATGTTCTTGATATTTCAAAAATTATCTATTTTGAAAAGAAAGGTCGAACAGCCTATATTTATCATGCGGACGGTCTGCTAAAAACCAATATGACTATGCAGGCTATTTTAAACGAATTAGATGAAAAGGCATTCATCAGAATCCATTCTGCTTATATCATTAACTTAAATTACATCCGGTGTTATACCTATACGTACATCCTTATGGAGAATCCCTTTTCTGAAATACGTTCAAATCTAACTGCCTCTAGCGATCTACAGCTTCCCGTTAGTCGAGCGTATAAAGATGTGACAATGAAGAACATCGGAAACTTTCTAAACAAAAAATAAGTAAAAACAGACACATGGCGAACAAACGTAAGTGCCTAATAAAATAGTACCTACACGCCAAATAACCCAAGTCTTATACTAAGCTTAGGTTATTTGGTCTATTTGTAAGTGGTTGTACATAAAGCTTGAACGTCTGGTTTCCAAGGAAGTAAGGCATCTAACCCTTCATCTGATAGCGTCTCCATATTTGGCACGCGATCAAATAGGAATTCTATATACCGAATCGGGTCGAGACCATTAGCCACTGCCGTTCGATAGATACTCAAAATCACGCCTGATGTTCGTGCGCCTTCTAAACTACAGGAATGCATGTAATTTTTTCGCCCAATCACCAGCTCTTTTATGTGACGCTCGGCCAAATTATTACTTAATTCCAATCGTCCATCCTCAAAGATTCGCTCAAAACCGCTTCGTATCTTCCGTACATATTCAACGGCGTTCGCTAGCTTCGATTTGGGGACGGCAACGAACGTATCTAACCATTCATAAAAGTTATTCACTAATGGCTTCAGATAAGCTTGACGCTTATCAAAACGATCCTCAATGGTGACTTCCTTCCATTTACGTTCCAGCTCGAACCAGATGTCAAGCATTTTCACAGCGACAACTGCTGGCGTATGTTCGGCCTTACCATTTTTTGGAATGGCTTCAAAAAACTTTCGACGTGCGTGCGCAAGGCAATAGACGAGCTTCACATCCGTTACATAATTATACCCTGCATAGCCATCACAATGAAGATACCCCTTAAAGTCAGACAAAAACTCTTTCGGTACTGTCCCAGATTTAGACTCTGCATGATGGTAATAGGCAATAGGCTGTGCACTATGTTTCCCGGTTGAGAAGAGCCAGTAATAGGTTTTTGCTTTTTTACTCTGAATCACTTGATAGCTCGTCTCGTCTGCATGAAGAATCTCTTCTTGATTCAAATAATGTTTGAATCGTTCGGCAACCGGATCTAACGCATGATGACAAGCTTTGATATGCCAGTTTGTCATATTATCGCGTGAGATATCGAGTCCGAGTGTTTCTCGCCAATAAATTTCTTGGCGATTCGCTGGACTTTTTTGACCGAATTTTAGACGGATTGTTTCCGCAATAATACTGTTTGAGCCTAAACTATTTGGGACGACTGGTTTAGGAACAGGTGCCTTCTTATAGGAAGAAACATCTGCCTTTTCACATGCCTTACAACAATAAGTGTGTTGAATGTGAGCCAATCGATCCAACATTGCTTGATGGAATCGGACCTCTTCACGTAATTTTGTTGTACCGATATCAATCATTTGAGTACCACACTGTTCACAAGAACGTTCTTCTTGTGGAAGTTCATGGTGTATTTCAGTTAAAGGAAGGTGCGCGATTTTCTCAGCTTTTTGGCCACTCTTCCTTTTAGACTTTTTTTCAGGGGCCGGTTTTTCTTCTTTGGGTACGGTAAATATAGAGGCCTCTTCGAGTTCCTCTGTGAATAAATTTAATTGACCACTAACATCTGAGGAAATAGTTTCCTTTGAGCGCCCGAATTGGCGATTCATAAAGTAGTTGAGTTTTTCATTCAGTAGTTGAATTTCGGTGGTTAATGCTTGGTTGGTTTTCTTTAGAGAATCAATCGTTTCAGTCTGATTTTTTAAAAGTTCAAGTAAGACATTTACATCAATCTCAACGTTATTTGTTGAACTTACATCTGTCGATATATCCAAAAAAATCCACCACCATTCTATCTATTTTCCTTCCCTTTATTATACCATTTTTTAGAACAAAAAAACAGATAAAAACCGCATTAAATCAATGTTTATTACGGTTTTTATCTATTAGAATTGGCCTCTTTTCCCTGGCTTTATCGCCCTGGGTTGATCGATGTCCAACCCTTCAAATAACCAACGAATTTGTTGACTAGTTAGTTGTCGAACCTCTTCTTTTTTTCTAGGCCACTTGAGTCGGCCATCTTGAATCCTTTTATAACATAAGAGGAAGCCGTCACCATCCCAATACAAAATTTTGAAACGATCACATCGATTACCGCAAAAAAGGAAGAGGGCATCTGAATAAACATCTAGCTCGTACTCTTGTTGGATGAGACTCGCCAATCCGTCAATTCCACGACGAAGGTCTGTTTTCCCAGTGACGATATACAAGTTCTTTACTTTAGTGAAATCAAGAAGCACGTCATCTCAACTCCCTAAGCACTGCGGCAAGAATATAACTACTGATACCATTATAAAGATGTATTTCAGAGCCATCTTTTCTTTTTATTCGTGCAGCTAGCTTCGCACTCGCTACTTTCTGATTTTGTTTCTGGTCTGGCTGTGTATGAATCTGAATGGGTACAATTTCGTTTGTCTTGGTCAAACAAACACCTCCAATTTACTTGTTAAGCCAAGTATACTCGGAGGTGTTGCTTAATTATAGGTACCTAGTTATTAGGCACTTACGAACAAACCATCCCTGTTCCTAACTTCGATGGTTAATTAATCTGAGTCCATAAAAAAGAGCCTCTATATCTTGAGGCTGCTGAAAAAATCCGGATTCTCTCTTGTAAAAACGTTTATAAGCTACAGGACGTCTCTTATAAAGATACGAAACATCCTGTAGCTTATAAATAAATCGCACAATTCACGCTAATTTGTATCCTCTTCATCCGAGATAACCAAACAAAATTTTTTGAACAAATTATCTGATGGTCATTCGTGACTTGAAAATAATGGACTGCCTTTTCAATCACTATTCTGTCCTTTCGCTAATACGATCAAATATAGGAAAACAAAACCAATGTGCTCCCTAAAAATAACTTTGCATGACTTGTTGTTGAATTGATTGAATCCAGGTTTCTTTATCTAATTTATTTTCTATATTTAGACAAGCAGATAACGCACCTAACACATGACTATATATCAAGTGTTCTGTTTGCTGAGACAAATCTAGTCCATCAATACTCTGAAGATATTGGCGATATAAAAATTTCTGGATTCGTTCATTTGTCATTCGATCAGTAAGTAAAGATAAATAGACTGTTGGTTTTTCATAAAGAAAACTACCCAAAGCACTGATATAATCCATCAGTGATACATTCTGAGAAAAATATTCTCGATGAATACCCGAAAGTATTCTTTGAATCAAAGTTTCTTTCAATACTTCTATATTCTCAAATTCAACGTAAATAGGTTGTGTTGAGCTTTCCATCACTTTTGCTAGGCCTCTAGCTGATATACTGCTATATCCTTCTTGCATAGCTATTTTATAAGCAGCATCGATAATGTGGGTCGATGTAAATTTTCTTCTTCTCATGTCTAGTCCTCCATTCTGTGACCTATTCATTATGAATAAATTCAATTCTAATGTTTTTCTGATTACTTAAACTTAAAGGGCCCCCTACAAAAATTTATTGTGCTATCATATATATTGAAATTGGCGTTTCCTCATTTAGTTTGTATCCAAATTGCTCTTTTGCATACGTTTCATAGCTCATTTCTGCAATCTCTATTACTTTTTCCTCTGCTAATTTTCCTTTTAACTCAAGTAAAATTTGAAGTCGCGCATCATATCCCTGTAATTTTCCAATACTCCAAAACATGTTATGACTAGCAACCTCTTGTATAGTTACTTCGATAGATTCACAAATCTCATCTATTTTTTTTGATAATTTAGGATATCTTTGTTGAAAATGATCATCTTCATAAATCATTTTGAAGTGTTTTAAATAATCTGAATGAGTTAACTCCATTTCCAATCCCCCTACTGCTACAGTGTTTCTTGTATACTAAGTATAGATTTGATTGAGCAGCTCCCATAGTCCTCAACTGTTCTAATAAACTTTCCCTTCTACCATCTTCTTTGTAACAAATCCAAATGTCCGGCTATCAATAGAGTGCTCCGCGTTATCGCCTAAAACAAAGTAACAATCAGCGGGAATTCGACTAAACCCTTGAATACCTTTCAATTCTTCCATTTTCAACTCGATTGAAGTCGTTCCGTTTGGTAGCTTATTTTCAGAAGTAGAGACAACTGTAGCCGTCTTAATATAAGGATTGATGTACAAAGTGTTTTCCACTAACCAAATAGCATCCCCAGGCATACCAATTACTCGCTTGACATAGGTTTCTTTCTCACCTGCTAGCTTAAACAGTATAAGCTCCCCACGTTGAATCGTTTTTGTTTTTTCTGTGAGGACAATTTCTTTATCATTTAATGTCGGAATCATAGAAGTTCCCGATACTCGATGAATACGCAATCTAAACAAGATAAATAGAAGTATGAACGCACCCAAAGTTACTAGTAGACTCTCAAAAATTCGTTTCAGCCGTTTTTTTTGAATTTGACGCCTTTTTTTTTCCTTTAAGTAAGCAGCCTTACGTTTTTTGTACGTAATGCTCTCTTCTTTGGTTTGACGTTTCTTTTTTCTACGTTTTTGTGCGTCCTTGTTCTTAGTAACTGTCGTAAGCGAAAGAGGGGCTGTAACTATTGGCATGCTTTTATCTAGCTGCTTCTTTTTTGGCCTTTTTCTTGATAGCTTTTCATTATCCATCCTCTCAGTTACTCCCTTCTAGCTGTCTGCATTAAAATCACTCCGACAATCTTCTCTTTTGACACAGGGCCAAAGTATCGGCTATCTGTCGCATAAGCTCTGTTATCACCTAACACATAATAAGTATTTTCAGGGACTGACTGAATCCCTTCGACTTCTTGGTCCGAAGCCTCACTAGACTGTACAGAATTTTCTGCTTGTATAGACTCTTTGGGCAGATAAAACTCAACTCGTTCTTCGTCATTAACATACAGTTTGTCTTGGCGTAGCTCGACTTTTTCACCAGGTAAACCAATCACGCGGCGAACTATTATATCCCCTTTTTCTGTATAAAAAGCAATCAACTGATAGCGCCCTATTTCTTTTTGACGGTTGATAATCACTAACTCTCCATCAGCTAAGGTAGGCAACATACTATATCCATATACCTTAGTGACTGAGAAGAAGTAGAAAAACACTCCTCCCATAAAAAGTAAGCCACTGCCGATGGAAACAAGTGCAAGACGAATCGTTTGCCTGCGTGCTTGTTTCCGACGTTTCTCTATCAGCCAGCGTTTTTTGCGCAAATAGTGCGCCCGTTCACGTTTGGCTAACCGCTGTTCTTTAGTCAACTCAGCTTTCTTTTGCCCCGTGCATCTAGTTGAATGGATGTTCTTACTTCTTGGCCCCTTACTCAGTTGTTCGTTACATTCTTCCTTCATAGACGATCACTCTCGTTTCGATAATGCGTCTTCTTTCAAGTTAAAGTGCTCCGTCACTTGTTTCTGAATTTTTAGGATAGCTTCTAAATCCTTTTCATAACTCTGACGCCTTTCCGGTTCCTCCAATACATAGTTCAGTTCACCAGAAATATTTAACCCAAATTCTTTCATTTGTTTGTAGTATCGATTTAATAATCGCTGCCCCTCAACATTGATTCGGCCATCTGCCCGTTTAATCCCGAAGCTCGCCATTCGACCAGAAAGTTCTGTAATATTGGTTCGCGCTCGACTCGGATCCTCCTCAATTAAAGCTAACTGCCCCTTTATCTCTGTCGTTAAATAATACCCACTCACAATTGCTGCTGTATCTTCTTTTGAAAGAGCCGTAGACTGATAATAACGTCCACCAAAGCCAGCACCTACCAACAATAAACCAATCAGAAACAAGGAAATGGATGTGCTTCGCTGCTTTTTTATCGTCTGTTTGAGCTGCTTAATTTTTCTCATCCACAGACGCTTTTTCTTTTTTCTTTTTGGTGGCGTTATGCCTAAAAGTCGGTTGAGCTCTTTTTTTGTGTAAACTATGCGGATGAAAAAGAACACCCCAAATACACCACATAAAATAGAAATACTGATACAAGCAATAAATACCCAATCGATAATGCTCATATTCTTCTCCTCATCTTCTTGTTTCTAACTTTAGAAAGGGTGCCTATCGTCATTTATTTTTTGTTTCTTTTGCTTGACGTGTTGCACTCTTTGTTTTCTTTTTTTCTGGTCTTGATTCTTTTTCGTTTACAGACTTGTGGGCTTTTTTTTGACGTTTGCGTGCCTCTGCAAGTTTTCTCTGTTTCTTTTTATTCAAAGTACGAATCCCAAAAAATACCGCTACTGAAAGGACCACTCCACCGCCTGCTATCATAGCGATTAATTGCCAATCAATCCCTCGCTCTTGAATCACACCAACATCTTCTTGGTTAAACTGGTCAGCTTCTTCTTTTGTAATAGTGAATTCTTCGGTCCATTCCCATTTCTTCTCACCGATTTTAGCAACTATTTTGGCCCGGTAATCTCCTGCTTTCATCTCTTCGCCTTCTAAACTTACAGGAATGGTGATTTGAGAATTTGGTGCCATATTCATGTTACTTTGTTTCTTGTCATACAAAACTTCATCTGAATCTTTACCAAAGATTTGAGCTTCTACACTCATATCAGAAACAAAGATGGCATTGATATTTGAATAATTAATAAAGATAGAACCACGATAATTACTCAATCCAGCGTATACTTTGTTCATTTTTAGTTCTGGCTGAACTGGCGTACTAGTCTCCTTTAATAAGACACCAATCAAGTTCGCATAACGATTGATGATGGTCGCATTTTTATCGACTTCACCCTGATCTTTCATCATCATACGAATTCCTCCCGCAATCACCCCATCGTAAGACACTTCAGGCATGGTAATTTCAACAGGAATCTTCCCTTCACTTTTTGCTTTCACTGTAATTTCTGATGGAACCTTCACTAAATCAACAAAATCATATTTTAAAGATGAATCTTTTGCGACGATACTTGGTCCCCACTCTAGGACTCCTTGTGAATTCGTTTTTGTACTATTTAATTCAACTACTAAAGTCAGTGGGTTATCACCTGTATTTTTTATGATAATGTTAACCGTCTGCTTTTGACTCGGGGTCATCTTTAAATCCAGTCCTCCCCCTTCAGCAATTTGATTCTCTGGATACTCGATTCGATATTCAAATCCTGTCGGGTTGTTCTCGGTAGTTGTATTAGTTGATTCCTTTGTCTTCTCATCTGCATGAGTAACACTAGGTACTAAAAATATGCCACATAGGACTGTGAGCAATACAATAATTTTTTTCTTCATAAGTCCTCCTTTTTCATTCGAGATTAAGACACAAAAGCTGCCTGATTTTGTCTCTCAACCTACTATGAATAAATAGGGTACAGGATTTCTCCTGTACCAACTATTTTTTTCTTTTTAACTAAATTAAAATTATGCTTCTGAACCAGTTGCTGGAAGTTCAGCGATTGACCAAGTAATTTCAGCTTGGTAAGTAGTTGCTACTAATTGTGCTGTATGTGGCACAGTTAATGACACAGATTCTTCAGACTGAGTTTTTCCTTCAACTGAACCAGCTTTAGTGATGTCACCAAATTTGATATCAAATACGCCGAAGCCTTTTTCACCTTTCGTAGACAATACCGTTACTGAGTCGCCAGCTTGTGTGTCAGAAACTGTTCCAGTTGCTGCATTCGGTGCTACAGTGAATGCTGTCATGAATACATCATCTGCTCCAGTAAAGTCTGGTTTATTCTCTCCATTTGTTTCTGTAGTTACTAATTCAGCATTAGCAAAATTTACTGCAGCCCCTTTAAGGAAAACTTCTGGATCTGTAGCTGATGTGAATTGTTTTGTTAATTGTGCTGATACTGTGTAATTATGGTCTTTAACCCCACGAATATCACGGAATTTCACAAAGTTTTCCATAGTTACTTCTTGTTTAGAATTTGTTCTAGTTGTAGTAAAGTTACTAGCATAGTATGTTTGCTCTTGTGTGAATGTACCAATTTTATGTTCTTTGAAATTTAGTGGTGATGCAGCAATGACCATTAATGGGCTCCAGTCTTCTGGAGTGCTTGGCTCATCAATTTTGTCTTCTTCACCATCTTTACCAGGGATATGCACGTCTGGTTCGTCGTTCCCTTGCGTATAAGTAATTGATCCTGTTCCTGTTGCTGGTACTGGATTTTCTACTGGTGCTGCTGAAGCTCCTACCGGTAATAATACTGCTGAGCTTACTAATGCTAGTAAAGCTGCTGAACATAGTGTTCTTGTTTTCATTTTGTTTCCTCCTATTATGTATAAAAAATATTTATGGTAGCTCGGACAAGGTCCAAGTTAACACCGTTTGGTAAGGCACTGCTTTTTTTTCTGTTTTTCCTGGTACGAGTAGGGAGACAGAATGATTTACGTATACATCCTGTTTATAGACGGGATCCGTCACGGGCTTCTTATCGACCAACAGTTGTTCCAATGAAGAATTCATTGATTGATTGTTGGTTTCAGAAGCGCCAAATGAGATTAACCATGTGCCTTCCCCAGCTCCTGGTTTAGCAGTCGCTAAGTCATAGGTCGTACCTGGCATCATTTCAATTACATCTTTTTGGACCTCTGGCTTTCCAGTTTCTTGGTTTGCTGAGTTAGCCCATGAATGGTTCAATGAAATCACTGCGCCATTCAAGATGATATTTTTATCGTCTGGATTACGAAATTGATAGTCTTGTGAAAGCTGTAATGTCCAACCTTTACCGGTTCCTCTGAAATCACTAACTTGTACATAATTCGCACGGGCTGGCGTCTCATCATGAAACAATTGGGCTTTGGCTGGATACAACTGATCTTCAGAAGAAATAACTTGCTGATTAAAATCCAATGTTGGTACATAATCAATTCGTAATGACTTCCCAGCTGTCTCACTCTCGCCTGGATTGACAATTTTCCCAGGATTTTCTGGGTCGACTCTCTCCCAATCGTATTCGCCAGAAAACGTAATTGTGCCATTATTAGACACGCTTGAATTTTCTGAAGCACTTTGAACGGTTACAGCCAGAGGACCCACTAACGTAACTGCTAGTGAACCAAGTAAGAATGTTTTAAGAGAGATGTTCTTCATCCTGTTGATCCTCCTGACTTTTTCGTTTAAAAACTATGAAGTAGCACCCTATAAATAAGAGAATTACTCCACTAATCCAGAGACTTTTAGTTACCAATTCCCCAGTTTTTGGAAAACTTTTCCCTGAGGGACTCGGCGTCGGTTTTTTATCGACGGGAGTTGGCTTGACTACCCCAGGTTTCTGGCTTCCTTCCACAAAGGAAATGGTTCCTCGGCTTTTTACCGAACCGCCATCCTTTTCATTTGCATAGCTAGAGTTTGTATACAAGAGCAACGAAAAAGAACAGAGTACGATAATAAGCATCGACTGAACGATTTTTTTCATTATAAATACCCCTTATCTATTCTTTAGGCAAACTATTAGCAGCTGCTGGAAGTGGCGTATTTTCAATATTCCACTCCATCACCGCTTGATAATTCCCTGTGCTCTCTACTTTTCCAGCAGGGACGTACAATTCAAAGCCATCTGTTGTTTTGGTATCTGACCAACCATTGCTTAGGTTAAATATCCCTGAGGCATCTGGCTGGGTGTACTCATTGCCGAGAATTGGCGTAGCTTGCTCGTTTAAGATTATTAAATCATCACCGTTTTTGAAGCGTATAGCGTTTTTCAAAATAGAAGAACCTAAAACGCCGTTCTCATTAACTACTGTCAATTCTTGCGTCAATTTCACCGTAATATGCCATGGTGCTTTCTGACTAGCTGAACGTGTGTCCTCAACAGTTAAAGGATTGCTGTAGACAGGCGCTGTCACGTATGTCGATTTCTCATTGATTTTATGGATATCAAAATCAATTTTCTCCGGTGCAGAAACAAGAGTTAACGAACCACCAATAACAGGCCCGCCAGGATTTTCAACGGCTTTTGCAGTCTCAACCTCAAAGGTATTGTAAGTCGGATTCGTTACATTACCTGGAACAAAAGTCCCTGCTTCCTGTGGTGTGAAGCCAATCGCTTTAGCTTTATTTGGGATAATCTGTCCATTCGCACTCTGCTTAACAGTCGCTTTAAATGTTACTGTTTTTTCAGCTTGTGTTGCCAGATTACCGATTGAAATAGTTAGCTTACGTGTTGCTTCATCATAGACAAATGCTGTACCAGCTGGAGTAATCCCTGCTGTTTCTACACTTGTTGGATCAAAGTCAAGATGTTCATCTAAAATATCTTCAATCTTGACATCTTTCCAGGTCGTTTTAAAGAACGCGTCCTTGGTATTCTTCACCTTAATGGTATAGAGTAACGTATCCCCGACTTGCGTAGTTTTGCCACCAGTTTCTAAAGCAACAGATTTCGTAATCGTCGCAGAGTCTGGTAGAACGTCCATAACAAAGTAAGATGAAGCAGCTTTGAATGTTGCGTCATGATAAACTGTATCCATTTCTGGATTTCGGTTTCCTGTAGCAGTACGTGTTGCTTCTAAGCCAGTCGTGTTAAAACCACCCGGTAGTGTTGACGTATCTTCAAGATAAATCGTCAACATATCACCAAATTCCAAATAAAATGGTAAATTGTAAACCCAGTACCCAGAAGAGGTTACTGTCCCTGCATCCATCAACCAACCACCATTAATGGAAATCTTCACTTTTGCATTTGGTTCTGCACCAAGTGCATAAATCATTTTATCCGCATTAGTAATTTGAGGATTCAATAACTTGATTGGTTCAGGTGGAGTAACATCTATAACGGTTGTTTCAGTTTTTTGATTCTGAATCAACGTTCCACGTTTCGCCAATGCAGAAATTTTACTTCCTGCCTTGTTAAAGACAGTATCAGTCACTTTTGCTACACCATTCGCATCTGTTTTTGCTACGTGTGTTTTCCCAAACGTGTCGACAAAAGTAACCTCAGCTTGGTCTTTTGTCGCATAGACAGGTTTATCTGTATAATCGACAATTACTTTCACTGCATAACTCTTGTCAGCATCGGTCACAGGTAGCCACTCTACTTCAGGTGACATCTCAGTTTTGTTAACTGTATAAGTCGTTGCTTTTTTGAATGTTGCATCATGGTAATTGACCGCTTGGCTTGGATTTCGGTTTCCAGAGCTTATTCTAGTTCTCTCTAATCCTGTCGTATCAAATCCACTTGGCAATGTCGAAGTATCTTCTAAATAAATAGTTACTGTATCGCCATTTTTAAGTGATTGTGCTACTTTATAACTCCATGTTCCATTAGCCGCCACAGTTCCAGCATTTATCAGAGTCCCACCATTAATTGAAATTTTCACTTTTGTTTGCGCTTCAACACCCGTTGCCGTTAAGGTTGGGGTTCCTGCTGCGATTGCATTTCCAGTCACTCGGAGTGGCTCAGGTGGGGTAACATCGACAACTGTCGTCTCATCTATGACTTCTTGAATCCATGGACCACGTTTGGCTAAAGCTGTAATTTTCCCACCAGCTTTGTTAAATTTGGTATCTGTGACCTTGGCATAACCATCAGCATCTGTTTTAACCACATGTGTCTTCCCAAAGGTATCAACAAAGGTTACTTCTGCTTGATCTTTTGACGCATAGACTGGCATCATAACAGCATTTCCATACTGGTCAAAAGAATCTTTTGGCGTATAACCTATGATAACTCTAACCCCATAAGTTTTATCCGCATCAGTTACCGGTAACCATTCAGTCATCGGTGCCATGTTCATTCCAGAAATCCGTCTAAATCCTTTATTGGTTAGCGAGGCTAATACACCCCGTAGCCCTGCATCACTTGAACTCGGCGTTGCGCCAACATATTTAGCACTTGCAACTTTTTCATATGTATAATCAGACGGTCCTAAAACAGCACTTGAATTTTTCCAGATGTCAATATCGGAAGAAATAATCTCGAATGAGTTTGAAGCATCCGACCCTAAATCAAGTACTCGACTCTTAACATCCAAATGACCATTTCTGTTCCGAATATCAAATGCTTCAGGCGAATTAAGGATAAACTTGTTGTTTTTTTGGACATTTGCATAGCCATCCATATCAATTATTCCTTGACCAGATATAATAGCTGCCTTTGCCTCTGTTTGACCAACAACGTACAGTCTAGAAGTTGGCATTGCTTCAAAAGTCGCGTTACTTGCTTCATAAGCCACAACAGAACCACCACCACGGCTTAAAAGATTAGCCGTAGCTCCTGCTTTTAAAACAAACCCAGATTTATTATCATCGAAACGTACCGCATTCCCTTGCATGTTAGCGTTGAAAGTGGCATTCTCCCCAATAGTCATTGTTCCATAATGTTGGTAAATAGCAGGATATGTAGGCCCCGTACTTGTATTTCGAGAGTAAATAAACGAATTTTGACCTACAGTGTATTCTCTTGTTCCACCGGTATCATCAGCATCAGCTGGATGCTCAAACCATAGAGTAGAATAATCGTAGTGTGTACAAGTATTCAGCCAAAACGTTCCGGGCTCAGCAATAACACTCCCTGCATAGAAATTTTCTGCAATCGTTGGCATTTCATTATGACCATACATCGTCACTTCGCCAGAATAAGCGCGCGCTAAACGAGCTACCCCACGAGCAGTTTGAGGATCATGAATCGTTTTGATATTTCCAAAACGATAATACCAATTTTCACCAGTATTGGTTGCAATTCCATCACCACTGATAAATGACCATGAACCAGCTTGTTCAGGAATTGACAGCTTTCTCCAACCAGAAACAGTACTTGAATCACCATACTCATGCATCCCTTGAGCAGCCACAATATCATGCATATGGAAAACCGCGCGACCCTTTCCATTTTCAGTGAATGAACTTGGTTTAAGATGGGTTTTCAAGTTATGCCCTCTTTCTAGATACAGGGTATATCCTTGTCCATCAATCTCGATAGATTTTGTTCTCTCAGTTAACCTTGTAGCAGTTCCTGTAGAAGGATCTGTGATATTCCCTTGCAAAACAATTTTTGTCGTTGTTTGATCATTATAGGCACTGTAAAACTGAGCCCAAGTCGACACATTTTTCACATTAGCATTTGGATTAAAATTTCCATGTTGTGAATTAAATGTTGCATTTCGTGCGGCAATCTCTGCCGCAGTTGCAGGAATAAACTTACTTTGAGTTGCCTCAGCATAGATAGCTGCTGGTGTTGCATGTTCTGTCTTATCACCAATCGACTGAATATGCTCACTGATTGAAGGTTTGCTTGGTAAATATTGACTTTCAGACTCTTCAGTCTTTGTAGTTTCTGTGGTCTCACTTGTAGACTCAGATACTGTCGAACTTCTCTCAATTCTACTGGACGAAGACTCAGTTTCTTTAGGTTCTTTCCAAGAGACAACCTCTTTCTCCCCAGAAATCAGTGCTGCCGTTGCCTTAGAAAAGTCTTCTGACACAACAGGAATTAGATGCTCTTTTTGTGTATTAGAGAAGGTAAAGGTAATTGTTTCTAAGCCTTTTTCTCTGTTTACTTCGAAGCTTGAAAAGTTTTTTTCAGATTCTACTACGTCTGCTTCATCAGCTTCTTCTTTTGCAGCGAATTCTTCGTCTACTTCCATCCCTTTTAGTTTCAATATGTATTTTTCGTCATTCTCTTCTACCGTAAGCTTTAAAGCATAGCCATCCTCTGTCTCAATTAGAGACAACTGGTACGGCTCTTCTTTTGCTTGAATTGGTTGAATCCCTTTGACAAAAAATAGCCCAATCAATGTACATGCAACAAATGCTACAAGACTTAAATAATAGATTTTTCCATTCTTTTTCATTTTTTCACCTCCTTTCAAGTATCACCACTCCCCTATCTTTTATAAAAATTCTATATCCTGACGATATACTTATAAAAAAACAAAAAATAACTAATTTACTTATAAAAATTACTTAAGAAAATTCTAGCTCCACAAAACAAGAAAATTAAGCGAATACCCTAATTTTCGGCGAATAAATACTACACAATTTTCACCAGTTCAATTTATAGATTTTCTCAATGAAATGAGATAAAATAACTTATCTGTGCTAATTGAACTCATAAAAAAACATTTAAATTTTTCTCTTAGAAGAACTAAATCTAAGAAAAAACAGGTTGTTCCTTGATATACAAGGGATACGCAAAGAGCTGACGGCTTACCTGACGGCTATTAAAACAAAGTGCGTTCATTTGACTAACGCTTTCATTTTTTTTATTTTTTTAAATTAATTGATTTACCCATTTTTTTCGCTGACTCATGAGTGAATCAACATACACATCCAAAGTCATTTTGGCTGAATGATGTCCCAACAATGCACTAACAGTTGCGATATCTGCTCCTTTTTCTAGTAATCGTGTAGCAAAGGTGTGACGAAGCTGATGGAAATGAATATTTGATAGTTTAAGAATAGATAAAATTCTCTTGAATTGATAAGTAATCGTTCTAGGTTCTATGAAACGCCCCTTCTCACCCACAACATAAAGACTAGTGGCTTTTTTCTTCTTCTGCTTTAAGATTTCTAAAATTTTATCATTTAAAGGAATAATTCTATGTGCAGAAGAGCTTTTGGCTGTTCCTTCCATAATTTTACTCCCTTGCTCTGAGTCAATGTACGGAAGACGTTGCAACGTTCGAGATACTTCTATTTCTTTTTTTTCCAAATCTATGTCTGCCCATTTCAACGCACTAATTTCACCAATTCTCATGCCCGTATGCAAGGCCAAAAGGATAGGTAAGCCTTTTGGGTGGTTATTGGCCACTTTCTCTAAAATCACTTGTTTTGCCTCAGATAATGCGCCAACTCTCTTTTTTGTTTCCTTTGGAAGAACAATTTTCAGCGTGGGATCAGTCGACAAAAGATTTTGTTGTAGTGCTTCCTTTAAAGTTCTCTTTAAAATTTGAACGACAATCCGAATAGTCGTAGCACTTAACCCTCTTTCATTCAGGTCATCTATAAAGGCTTGTACTCTATCTGCGTTAAGCTTTTTTAATGGTAATGATTCGAAATAAGGACATACATAATGTGTTAGTTTATAGCGATAACTTGCATAAGTGGACATCTTCACGTTTCGACAAACAGGTCCAACTAACCACTCATTAATCCATTGTGCAACTGTTCCTTGATAGTTACTGGAAAAGAGATTTGGTGTACGATATTGATATTTTTTTTCTTGAAGCTTTTGTCGAACTGCTCGAAATGTTCGATCATATACATAACCAAATTGGGCCTTTCCATTTGAATGTCTTCCTTTAATATAGCGGCCTTCCCAGCGTCCATCTTTTCGTTTATATATGTTTTCTCCTTTGCGTGCCATAATAATTGTTACTTCCTTTCTCATCTTTTTATTGACGGCTTAATTGACGGCTAAAAAAACAAATTAAAATAAGAACAATTTTTGTTAATTAGTAAAAAAAGAACAAATAAATAAAAAATAATACATGTTATTGACAAATATCCAAAGATAACGTACTATATTTTATGGACTAGTTAGTCATTTCAATAAAAAAACAGAAAATATTCTGTTTAAACAACCTGTTTTTTCTTAGATTTAGTTCTTCTAAGAAATTTTTTTTATTTAAGTTCTTTTTTTTAGTATAGCTTTGTAGCTAATTTAACAGAGGGCAATAATTTTTTTCAAAAAAAAAATTATTGAATTCAATTTAAAAAAAATAGTTCTCTTCATGAAATTTATGCAAAAAGTCCTGCAGTCCTAATAGAGAAATCAGTTCAAACCAGCTATTTTCCAAGTATGTACAACTGATTTGAACTCATTTAGCAATAAGAGGCTGGAACATAACTTTTTAAGTCAAGTCCCAATCTCATTCTCACTATAAAAGCAGCATGCACTCTATAAATACGCAAATTTTAAGTGCAGGAAACCACTTAATGAAAGATATCTATTATTTATTTTTCGACCAAGCTAGTGCAGACGTAACAATGAGCTGGGCATAATATTTACGAAAAAATTTGGCAGAGAGGCTAAATAAATCTTGAGAATCACCTAAAAATAACGTATTAATTTCAGTTGTCATTTTTTAACTCAGTCTCTTATTTCGAACAATAATTACTGTGCATTACTTTTCATGCTTGACATCTTTTGTAAAGCGCTTACTATCGTATAATTAAAAATCACTCTCAAAAGGACACTTAGGTGTTCTCTTGAGAGTGATTTTTTGAAGAATATAAAGTTATTTTAATACATCATGTATTGGTAGGTAATTTATTGGTGAGGGATGTAGCGGGGAAATTACTACGTTGTTTATTTGTAATTTTTTTGCTAGTTGCTTAGCTTCTTTTCTATAATAAACTCATTTAGCTATACTTCTAAGGTTGGAGTAATTCGTAGAACCTGTCCTTCTCTCAGTAGATATCCTTCTAATTGATTCCACTCTCTAAGTGACTGAACAGATAAGCCTACTTTTTTAGAGATGGATAACAAACTATCACCTCGTTCGACCTTGTAGCTATCTACTGGCACTGCAGAGGTTGCTGTAATCTTATAGCGCAAGTCAAGAGCCTTAAAGACTGACTCTGGAATGACTTCTGTTATTTTTTTATTTATAAGAATATCTTGTTTATAGCGTGTATCGGATTCAATTAAGGTTTGATCAATTTGACTTGGACGAACAACTGGCTCTATTTTCAAGACCTGTCCAACCATTAAGACATATCGATTCAGCTGATTTAGTTCAACAAGATCAGCGATTGAGATTTGATACTGTTCACTAATTTTTTTCAGTGATTCACCCGACTGGACTTCATGTAGAGTGTACTCCTGTTCAACATTCGCTTCAGCTTCAAACACTTTTTCATCCTCTTGCTTAGCTTCTTTTGTTATTTTTTTAGTTACCTTAGACTGCTTTTTATCCTCAGCTGCAACTTTTTCTGGCACTTGATCTGCAGGATAATCGTATTGTGCTAAATCATAGGCTTCAATTAAGCCATTTAATTTTGCCCCATAACTCGTATCCGTTGCGTATCGTCCTGTCAAATACTTCGTTGCGTCTTGATAGCTACTTGTACTGCTCTTTCTAGCACCACTGTATAAATTTCGGCTTAATAAATCCGCGTAATCCTCTAAAGACTCTTTATAAGAAGAATACTTTCTAAAATTCGCTTTTACTTTATGTAGTTTTCCTGAACCATCATCTTCAGAAGTTTCAAACCGAACTGTCTTGCCACCGTAACTACCCTTAATACCAAATAAATTATGGTTCGGTGGACTCGCTAATCCGCTATTTCCTGAGCCACTTTCCAAAATTGCTTGGGCAATCATCACAGAAGCATACAGATCACGTTCTTGGCCTAATGTTCGAGCCTGTTCGGCAATTTGATTAACAAACTGTTGTGTGGAGTAATTGGGCGAAAAAGCAATAATCGTTGGAATCTTTTCCTTTTTCTCTTCTTTTTTGTCAGAAGTTTCTGTTGACTTAGTGTCTTTTTCCTTCGAACGAGTTGTTTCCGTAGATTTCCCGCTAGACGTAGATGAAGTACTAGTACTTGGTTTCGTCGCTGCAGGTTTTGAACTAGAGCTAGTTGTAGAAGAAGCCGTTGTTGAATTTTCCGTTGGAGAGCTTGTCGTACTTGTGCTACTTTCTGACGTCTCACTTGTGTCTGAGCTCTTCTGCTCTGTGCTCTCAGTTGAGCCAGTAGACTCCTCTATAGAAGAGGAGCCTGTTTCTTGGCTTGGCTGTTTAATCGTTAAATCTACTGGCTTTTCTTGTTCATCTTGAAGGTTAAACGAGTCAGTTGAAACAGTCGTTGCTTCAACGGAGATACTTGCCGAAAAGCCCGAATAGGCCAAGACGACACTACTGACTATACCAACCTTTTTATAATCCATTTTTTATCCCCCTAAAACGTACGATTTAAATCGCTTGCTTGTTCAATTAATTTATTGAATAATTCCGCAGAATCGTCGCGTGCGCGTTCAATATTTCGTTGATATAGAAGGGCTTCTGCTTTAAGAGCACGTAATTCTTCTTGAACTTCAGATTTGATATCGTAAGCAACCACTTCGGCTTTGTTAATAATGTCTTTGGCTTTTGCCTTCGCTTCAAACATTACTTCAGCCATTTCTTCTTTGGTTAACGCATAATAATCTTCTTCTTGTTCTGGCTCTTGTAATTTCAATTGATCGATTTCATTTTCAAGAGATTGCGCATGCGCAAGTAACTCTTTATATTCTGTTGTTTCAGTTACAGCAATTACTTCATCTGGTCCATTTTGCATAGCAACTTCCAATTTAGCTAATGTTTCAGCTAATTGGTCATTACGTTGCCCCAATAATTCTATACGATGTTGTAATGTTTCATTTTCTAACTCTAATCGTTCTTTCTCAATCATTACACGAGGCGATTCAACATCGCTAATCGCAGCCTTACTTGGTGTTTCTGATGTTTGAGGTGCGCCTTCTTCTAATTTTCTCATCTCTAGTGATAGACGAATGGTTTCATTAGAAAGCTTTTCATTTTCAGTTGCTAATTTTGAAACTTCTGCCGTTACACGAGTGTTTTCAGCAATTAAAGTCTCATTAGCATCAACTAAACGATTATTTTCTGCAAGCAATGCTTCTTGCTCGCTTGTTAAACGCTCAACCTCTGCTTCAAAATCTTCTTTTTCTTTTGCGAATGCTTCTTTAAGTGCTTCAACATCTGCTGAATCAGAAGACATTTCTGCTATTTCAGAAGCTAGTTGTTCTTTTTCTGAAGCTAACTGCGCTTTTTCAGCAGTTAATTGTTCGACCATTTTTTTGTACTCTTCAAGTTCAACTGCACGCTCAGAGTAATCTGATGGAATCGCCTCTACAGAAGAAAGCTCTGTTTCCAAGTCATGAATTTTTGTTTCTAAGCTGATACGACCTCTTTGTAACTCTTGTTTATCAGAGGCCAATTTTTTATTTTCTCTTTCTAACGCTTTGTTCTTTTCTTTCAGCTCTTCTAACTCTTCATCGTCTTCATACTCATCATCTTCTTCATACTCATCATCGTCATCGTACTCATCATCATCAAATTCATCGTCATCGTACTCATCTTCTTCATCATCAAATTCGTCATCTTCTAAATCGTCAAATTCATCAAATAAAGCTTTTTTATTTTTCTTTTTGCGTTTAAAAATCCCCATAATCTCGCTCACTTTCTATTGTAATTTCAATTTAACTATTTTCCTGCAGATACCTTACGTTATTTTATAAGAATAAAATTAAATTGTTCAACTTGAACAATTAAACTAGCTAATGTATAAAAAGACCTATTTAGTAAAATGAACGACTCTCCGAAATAGTAGATAAAGTATCTAGCTTTTGGAGAGTTGTTCATTTCAAATGGTTAGTTTAAAACTTCCCCTTTTTGTGTTCACGACAGTTGGTGTTAATCCACCTAAATTTCTAAGTTAGAACACTATGTCAAAAAACGTGCCTACTACGTATTAATAGGTGTAAATATCATAGTAAGTACTTCCTACTTTTTTGATTGATAATCCGAAAGCAAGCTTCCTTCTACCAATTGATTAATTTTTGACTGCATTTCGTTATACATATTCACTACTTGTTCTTTAGAATCTTCTACTTCGATAAAGATTTTTTTCGCACGACTACCGATATTTTCCAATTCCAACTCAGCTGTACTAATCATATGCTTCGCCTCAACATGAGCTTCTTCTAACATTTGGTTCGCTTGTTTCTTCGCAGAAACCAATACCTCACCAATCTCTTGTTGTGATTCAACGACTTCTTGTTTTAACACTTCGTTTTGTTCAACTAAATCATTAATTTGGCGTTTCGCTTTCAGTAAAGCTTCCGAATCCACTTCACCTTCGTTTGATTTTTGAATTTGTACATCTTTTTCTTTCAATAAAACTTGTAATTCTTGGTTTTTAGAAGTTAGTTGACGAACTTGCTCGTTTAATTCCATCTTATCAGCTGTCAGGCGAACGATTTCATTGTTAAGGGCTTCAACTTCACCAGATAGATCAACAGTCTCTGTGGCCACTACTTCTGACGCTTGTGCTTTCAATTGCTCGTTTTCTTTTTTTAGTTCAGCAATCTCTGCTTGAGCAGACGTATCTGTATTTCCTGATTTTAATTCTTCTAACTCAGCTTTCATGTTACTTAATTCTTGTTCATGTAGCTGTTTATCTTGGATAATTTCAGCTTGAAGAATCTTAATTTGTCTTTCATATCGTTTCATATTACGTTCCATTTCTTCTGCGTCTCCTGAAGTTGTGTCTACTGTTGATGCTTTTGTTTCTTGTGACAATGATTCAATCACTTCATCAGATACTTTGTTTACCTCATCTATCAAACTCTTTTGAGAAAACCATCTTTCTTTTTTGTTATCAGCCATTACCCTTTTCCTTCCTTCATCTTACTAGTATTGTCGCGCTGTTCTCTAAAACTATCTTGATTCAATTTCCTAGAATATAAAATACTCGTATCATCATTTTTAATCGCTTTGTCTGACTCGAAACGAATCTGGTTTAACCCAGGAATTTCTTTCGCTTCTTTAACAAATTCAGTAATTCTTTCCCCTAACAACTGACTTTTTTTACTCGCCTTCGGATTACTAATTAGAAAGAGGTGCATTGTTTTGTCAGTCTCCAAAGTTACTTTAACCGTATCAACCTGAAAATACTCTTTTAAAGTATTCGCTAAGCCGAATTCTATATTTTTAATTTCACTTTGTTTTTTATTTTCAAAGACATCCTGCCACTTATAAGCGGTTAGATTCAATTCAGTCTTAGATATTTCTTTACTCTCATTGGGCTGACCTTCACCAATTGTTGCCTGAGTAGAACTATCTGTTAGCCGTGTCTGTGTTTGTGTTTTTAGCTGCTCGATTTCTTTTTTCAACAGCTGAATTTCTTTTTGAGAATCAGTTGAGGCTTTCGTCAATTGATACGTAGAAGCCGTCCCTACAACCAAACTCAAAACCAACAAAGTACTCAAAAGTAATAGATAGAACACATGCTTCTCAGTTTCTTTTTGTTTCACATAAGCGAATTTCCGTTGAAAAGCAGGTGAAAAACTCTCGACATCTTTAATTTGACTGAGCCGGCTATGAACAAGATATCGGTAACCGAGTAGGAACATTCCGCCAAGTAAAAGAAAGCTACTTATAATTATCGTCATAAACAACCCTTGCTTTCCCCCTTATGTATTTGGAACTTAAGTACTAGACTTATCCCCCAGTTCATTCTTACCCATTCACTTTATTTAAGTAATAAGATGTTCAGTAGTTCTGTCTTTTAAACTAAGAATCCCCTTCACTTACGACCGTTTAATTAATCTAGTTTTGCGCCTTTTTATTACACACAAAAAAAGCGGTCGTTTTAATACCTGGGGTTATTTTTAGTATAAAAAAAACCATTTATGAACAAAACACTGCGTTTAAAGTGTATCAAGTAGCAAAGAATTTGTCAAACCATTTTTGCGCTTTAAAAGGCAAGAACTCAGCATTTTCGCCGTTTTGCTAAAATTTTTAATCAAAACATGCAAATTTTCTTTTAATTTCTTGTGAATACTGCGTAAAATATAGGACTCCGCTCATTTTCTGTGCTTGCGCTCCTCTTCTTTTATTCGACTGATTCTTTTAAACCCAATTGTTAATAAATAACTAAATTAACCTACTTTAAAGCCTTCCAGTTGTCCTATGAAAGAAGTCTAAAGCACGAAACTAGTCTCTTGTCTTATATACTAGAGGTCTCTCAAATCTGAGCCTATACTCCTTCGTTACCTGGACCATTAGAAATAGAAAGATACCTCTCATTTCAAACCAAAATCCCCTTCTAAGCTTTCTGTCCCTTACTAAGAGCATTCTGAGTATGGTTAGACCTTCAACTCTAGCATGTCTCATGCGTAGAATTTGTTGAGAGCGGAACGCAGTCCTTCAATTCTTAAGGTGTTCTACCTTTAGAAATTGATGGGCGGAGTAAAGACCTTCAACTCTAGCATGTCCCATGCGTAGAAGTTGTTGAGAGCGGAACAACGTCCTTCAATTCTTAAGGTGTTCCACCTTTAGAGATTGATGAGATCGGAGTCTTTTTGCGCAGTGCAGATGGGGTTACTTCTATACCCACCGTTTATTCGGATAAAGAGAGGCTGGGACATAACTTTTGCGTTATGGTTCCAACCTCTCTCTTAGTGCTACACTTGTTATCATTTGCAAGCTATTCCTAGCATTGCTTTATTGAATTTTCACTTCATACCTTTGCTTCTTCATTTGATAAGAAAATGTCCTTACTTATTGAACTTATTCCTCATGTATCGGCGTCATTGTATCGCAAAATCTCCTGTTGCAAAGTTGCTCTTCAAATTACTTATTGCGCCTCCACATAGTCCACTAAACCATTGGTGATATGAACCACGATACCATCAGTAACAGTACCTGTATATTCTTTCACTGCCTGGATAACTGTAGTAGCCATCTGTGTACCCAACACTGGGATTGCTGCAACCAGAACTGCAACTGCGCCGCCGCCAGCCCAAGTAATCGCATTCATTAATCGGTTGCTCAAGTAAACATCTGGAGAGAAGAAACCACGTTCAAAGCTAATTGCTGTGATATTTTTAACTCCTTCTGGAATGGTTTGAACAACCATTTCAGTTGGTACAACAGGTGTCGCTTCTTGTTCTGCGGCAAATACGGTGACCGGTGTAACTAAAGCTAATCCTAAAACAACTGTACTTAAAGCTATGACGAATTTTCTCATGATTCTCTCCCCCTTCGGTAAAGATGAATAATTATCTCTACACTATATCTGAATATTTAGTCTAATCAAGCACATTCATTCGATGATTTTTTTATATCGCTATTGCGCTTCTACATATTCTACTAAGCCATTGGTGATATGAACCACGATACCATCAGTAACGGTACCTGTATATTCTTTAACGGCTTGGATAACTGTAGCAGCCATTTGTGTACCCAATCCTGGGATTGCTGCAACTAGAACAGCAACTGCGCCGCCTCCCGCCCAAGTAACCGCATTCATCAACCGGTTGCTTAAGTACACATCTGGAGAGAAGAAACCACGTTCGAAGCTAATTGCTGTGATATTTTTAACTCCTTCTGGAATGGTTTGAACAACCATTTCAGTCGGTACAGCCGGTGTTGTTTCTTGTTCTGCTGCAAAGACGGTGACCGGTGTGACTAAGGCAAATCCTAAAACTACTGTACTTAAAGCTACGACGAATTTTCTCATGACTCTCTCCTCCTTTAGTAAAGATGAATAATTATCTCTACACATATAATATATACCATTTACATAAAAAGTCAATAGTTTAAGCTTAAATAATCAAAAATATCACATATACCACTTATATATGACGCAACCTCTCACTCAACAAATAATACATAAAAATTAAATTGTTTGCATATTTTGAATTTATCGCTCAGCAAACTGAGCTGATCAAATAAATCAAGAAAAAAACAAATAAAGATGAAAAACTCAAAGTCGCGAGTCTCATCTTTATTTGCGCTGTTTTATTTTACTCACTAACCACTCTGAGCCCCTTTAATCGATAGGGACCTCTACTTTTAATGATACGGATAACCAGATTTTCCGTTCTTACTTTCGGAAAAGTAGCCACCTTTTTGTATCCCAGCACATTCCCTTCATATAAAAGAAGCCTCTCACCTTTTCTATCAGAGAAAATTTGATATTGCTCCACTTGTTGCCCAAGACGGATATCTTCTTGCAAAATCACCCCACTAATCTCTTGAGGTGTTGACCATTTCGCAACTATTTCAGAAAGACCTTCCTTTCCATCAGCGTAAAATCCATCGTCTTGTTGAATCAAACCGTTCAAATGAACAACAGCAGCTGAGAAACAATCATTTGTCTCTAGCTTCTTTATTTTTCTACCTAATTCGTCTAATACTTGTTGATCCACCTCTGAAATCAAGCCGTTTTTCATGGGTGGAACATTTAAAAGGAACGTCGCATTGCCACCCACAGATTTTTTATAGATGGAAAACAATGCCTCACTACTCTTCACGTGTTTATCCTCCTCAGCATGATAAAACCAGCCAGGACGAATCGATGTGTTGACCTCTGCAGGATACCAAATCAAAGGATCTTGATTTGCTTCAAGTACGGCTTGACTCCCAATATCCTCAGCATCAGAAGTAACCTCGGCTTGTCCAAATTTACCATCATCAACTGTTTGAGATTTTTCAATTGTTCTTTCTGCTAACCTTAAAGATTCCGGGACAACGCTCCATTCGTCCGTCCTCGTTTTACCAGCTTCATTACCAATCCAACGAACATCCGGTCCACAAACAGCCATTACAGCATCTGGTTGTAAGCTTCGCACACACGAGAAATATTTTTCCCAGTTGTACGTTTGGCGTTTCCCAACTTCTGCACCTGTTGCACCATCGAACCAGACCTCAAATACATCCCCGTAATTTGTCAATAATTCCGTCAGCTGTTGCGCATACAATTCATCGTAACTCGCTCCTTGACCATAAGAATCTGCATGACGATCCCACGGGGAAAGATACACACCGAACTTTAGCCCTTCTTTTTGGCAGGCCGTTGAAAATTCTCTGACAATGTCACCTTGCCCCTGTTTAAAAGGCGTATTAGCTATGGAATAGTCGGTCGTTTCAGTCGGCCACAGACAAAACCCATCATGATGTTTACAGGTCAGTATAGCGCCTTTCATTCCTGCTTTCTTTAACGTTTGAATCCATTGGCGACAGTCCAAATCAGCCGGATTAAACAGAGATAATGACTCATCGCCCAATCCCCATTCTCTATCTGTCATCGTATTCATTCCGAAATGAATGAAACCATAGAATGCTGTCTCTTGCCAAGCTATTTGACGTGTTTCTGGACGAACTGCTGACATCTCTTTTACAGTGGACACACGCTTTCACCTCTATCTACTAAAAACTAACTATTGATAATCATTCCATCGTAGGCTGTCACCATCTGATGTTTGTCCGCCAACGTTTTCATCTCTTTGTAGGTCAAACCACCATTATGTGAAAAATGGCTCACTATCTTGACTGTTTGTTCATCGCATAAAGAACACTTCTTTAACGCCTCAATCAAACGCAGGTTTTCACTTATATTCATGTGAATCCCTCCCACATAGTCCATTCCTTGACCTGTACAATCAAGAGATATCATATCTAGTTTCAACTGATGTTCTCCTAAATAATCTAGTACCTCATCAGTCGGAAAACCAGTATCATGCGTATAAAATAAGCGTTTCCCATCTCTCTCAATCACATAAATAAAACAATCTGCCTCTTGTTTTCCATGAACGGCTGGTAAAGTATGGACAGTATAGTTCCCTATGCTATATTTTTTAAAAGGAGCCAGCTCTTTAAACTCAATACGTCGTTCGTCTGTCATGCCTTCCAATTCAAATGCGCGATCAAAAAAATCATGAACAACCTTACTCCCATACACAGTTAACTTTTTCTCTAAATCATTGGCATACGTTCCCATCCGAAACGCTAAGTCTTCCGCATATAAATGATCACTGTGCCAATGCGTGATTAATAGATGTTCAATCTCATTAAAATTCAACTGAAACTCTCGCAAATGCAGATAACTATCTCCTGGAAAATCAATAAGCAAATCTCCATCATCAACCAGTGTTTGCGTCTGCGTTCTTAATTCTCTTCCGCCCTGTGCACGAGCATAATTACAAACACGACAATTACAGAAAATAGCTGGGATCCTTTCAGCAGCTGCTGTCCCTAAATATTGAAGCTTCATAATTTTATCCTCCTACCAGTAAGTTGACCAACTTTTGACCATTCGTATTAATGCCTCGAAATAAAAATAATCGCCCCAAGTTGTACACTCATCAACCCCAAGATTCCCCGGTTTTGAATAGACCCCTTGAACAAGCAGACCATTCGATTCAGGATAGTCTTTTGTCGTATAGTTAAACAAGCTAGTCAAAATATCACCTGCTGCTTGTTCGTAACGTGTTCTTCTAGTGTCTGTCAAAGGCAGTTGTTTCGCCAACTCCAACAATCCACAAACAGTGATTGAAGAAGCTGAAGTGTCTCTTTCTTCTGTTGAGCCCTCAGTAAATACGAGGTCCCAATAAGCGATTTTATCAGCTGGCAAATGGGCCAAGTAGTAGTCCGCCAAATGACTAGCCGATTCAAGTAAAGAGGCATCTCCTATGTGTGTATAACTGATAGGAAACCCATAAATTCCCCATGCTTGACCTCTCGCCCAACAGGAACCATCAGAAAAGCCTTGTGCCGTTGCCCCATATCTCGGCTGGCCGGTTTTAATATCCATATAAAAGGTATGAAACGTTGAGTAGTCTTCCCGAATAAGGTATTTCTGAGCTAGCTTAACATGATTTTCTGCGGCTGTTCGATACGTTGCATCTCCCGTTTCATCAGAAGCAAAGTACAAAAGTGGCAAATTCATATTACAATCAATAATCATCCGTCCTTGTTGTTCGGAATCAGAAACATCTCCCCACGCTTGAAAGATTTTTGCCGTTTCATCATAGCGTCTCATTAACACATCTGCTGCTCTTAGCGCCAATTCTCTAGAAGATGCAGTCTTATTTTCTCTATAATCTGCTACAGCCGATAAAGAATATAAAAAGCCAATATCATGGTGATTTAGGACAACCTCATCATCAAGACGTTGTTTAAAGACAGCTAATTGTTTCGTAATCACTTGCTGAATTCGTTCATCAAAACGATAGGATTGCGCTAAGTGTAACATCCCTATCCAAAACCCATCCGTCCAGTCCTCATTTTCTACTGCTGGATAAACATAATCAGTTGAGACTGCTTTAGGTACTTTTGTCTCAAAGGTATCTAAGTTATCTAGTATTTTGTTATACACATACTCTATCTCTTGTTCAATTCTTTCTTTTGTTAGCATGCTCAGCCTCCACTCAATCTAAAACAATTGTTTTATTTTCTGTTATTATCATCACTCGTCCATAATAATAATTGCCTTCAACTTGATAGGCACGTCTGCCATTATTAGGCTCTAAGTGTTGAATGATTACCAACATCTGCTGACCATTTTTCAAATGAATGCGCAGTGCCTCTACTACATGATTGTCTAATTTTAAATGATCTGAATAGACAGGAACTCGCTCAATTTTTTTGACGGTGTTTTGAGGACTCATCACATACGTACTAACCGAGGTTCCTTGAATCGCCCTCTTTACTATCCCGCATTTGATTGGTTGTAACGCATTATATTCAGGAGAAATAACCGTTTCTTCCACTTCCAATCGACTTGCTTCATCTAGACTAAAAAGTTCAAAATCTAACTCACTTGAATAGAAGCTTTGTCGCTTGATTTGTACATCCATCGAATGAAAATGATAAAACGTTTGAATTTCATGCGCTTTTTGACACAAATAGCTATCACTAATCACACTAAATCCCTCTGGAAAGTGAAGAAGCTTCCGATTGACATAGACCGGATCTGATAAATGAAAATACCCCAAATGCCCACCTTCAAACAGCTGAATCCCTTGTTTTTCAACTAATTTTTGATTCAGAGGCGTGGCAACTCGTTGACTACCCAAAGCATCTGTGTGTTGATGGAAATTTTGATTGTCTACAACAATTGTATTATGTGCCTTTGCCGCTTTAAAAGCCAGTCTCTTCTTACTGACTTCATAACTATAACGCCCTGAGTCAACGACTAACTCTTTTCCTTCATAGGCATACTCAAAATGCAATAAATCATCATGTCCATGACCACCACCCAATGGACCACATTTAAACAAGTGATAACTTTTGGGATTTTTGGCAATCATTATTCCCGCCTGCGGAAAATGATACGTTGCTTTTTGAATTAAAAATTGATTTGTTACATAAAACAGCCCTTTACCTAAAGAACATTTTGCAAAAAAATTAGGCGCCATCGTTTTCGTTGTGGCTTTTGTCAATAGCGCTTCTGCATACTGTAAAAGACCTGTCATCTCTTCTTTGTCACTATCACCAAAAGCTGGTTGTTGTCCATCAGGCTTAACAAACAGACTCGCTGCACCAATTAACTTTTCAGCGTATATAAGAATAGCCGCAGGAACTTCTTTATTTGCTCTTTGAGTTAGCTGAATCACTTGAAGAACACAGAGCAAAACCTCATTATGGTAGGTGAAGGACTGTTCTCTTTGCAGACCGTCTTCTTCCACCTGCAGCCTTAAAGATTCTTCCAAATAGAACAAACTAGCTTCTTGCCATTTGTGACTTTGCGGAAGATGCGTAAAGGCCTGACTTACAGCATACAAACCGGCAATCTCTATCACCTGCCAATTACTTTGCCCTCTTTCAATCGACAAGTTTTCATAAAGATATTCCGCCTGTGTCACCATCTCTTTTTCTAGTTTTGCGAAAATTGAATCAGAAAAGATTGGGACAAAGCGGTGAACTTCGAAAATTTTTAGCCAATTCACCAAACGTAAACCAACATCAATCGTCCGCCAACTAACTTTTTCCGTTTCTTTATTCAGCGGGTTATCCTTCAAAAACGCTTCTAAAAAGCGCTCTAAATAGCGTTGATAACAAGACTCATTGGTTAGTAGATAAGCCAAGGCAATATCCACTAGAAAACGCTGACGATTTAGCATATAATTCCATTCTAAATCGCCATTTGGACTCTCTCTCCAGTTGATCTCATCTATGGTCCAATACACGGGAACCTGCGTTTTTTCCATGTCCCATTCATTATCAAACAGATAACACCCTGAGACAAAACGTTGGCATCGCTTCAACAGATTGCGACACTCTTCATCATAATCTGCCCACAGCTCTGATTGAAACTGCAGCAGCTCTTCTTTGGTAGAGCAGTTAAAAAAGCCTTTAAATTTATCAGCCATTTTTATTACTCCACTATCGGTGTATCAACAAAGGTTACCTCTTCGATCAAAACACCCTCAGTTTCAAAAACAATCAGTTCATTGTGCCCTTTTTTCCAGAAATAATCTGGCACATACAATGACTTCACAGGCCCTTCTTGCCAGTAACGTCCAATATTCTGCCCGTTAACAAAAACAACTCCTTTACCGAACTTACAACAATCTAAAAAGGTATCTTTTGGCTCAGCTAAATCAATACTCACTTTATAGAAACTTGGAGTAGCCTCATCAGCTGATTTTGAGAAATCAATTTTGGCTAGCTGTTCCGCAGAAAAATCTAACGCATAATGTCTCCAGTCTGATAGATAATGAATGTCCTCCATCACACCACTTCGAATACCTTTTCTCTGTGAATCAGCAACTAACTTAGGACCATAATTATTTCTGCCCATATTCTCAACCAAAAGACTCAATTCGTTGGTTTCTTGTGTTAGCTCAACCGTGAGATTTTCACCCAAGCTTTCTTGATATTGTGTTGCTACAAACGCCTGGTTGATAAAAAACTGGACACGATCTAGGGCATCCACCACTTTTAACTTAGGAATTACACGTTTTTCTAATAACTGACTCCGATAGACCGTATAGCCGTAGTTTTGTCCGATTTTTTCCATTGGTAATGTGTAGTCATTTAAAACAGGACAACTAATCTCGTCCAAAACCGAAAATAATCCGGCACTTTCTTGTACTGGATAAGTCCCTAACGAACTGACTTTGGGATAAACGGGTTCTGCAATCACTGCAGCAGGAACTTCTTCTTTGATCACTTTTTGAATAGCAAAATATTTTTCAGTCGGTGCGCCCCACTCCGTTAAAGGTGCATCATAGTCATAGGAGGTAATTTGCGGCTCGTTTGTATCTCCTGCATCTGAACAACCATTATAGAAGCCAAAATTAGTCCCTCCTTGGAACATATAAAAATTAATACTGCCCTTTTCCAGCACCTTTCTGACTTCTTCCGCGGTCTCTACAGGGTCTCTTTTAATGATGGGCTTTTGCCATGAGTTAAACCAACCATCCCAAAATTCCATGCACATATAAGGCTCAACCAGCTGATTTTTTTCTTGATAGCTCTTTAACCATTTGAAATTTTCATCCGCATCAGAACCAAAATTGGCTGTCGCTAAAATCCCTTCTTCTGGTAATGTCCCCGCATCTAAAACTTCTTTCCAGCCACCATCAGAGGTGAAGAGGGGCACGTCCAAATATTTTCGAAGCTCATCTACTAAGAATTTCAGATAATGTTTATCTTCACCATAAGAACCGTACTCGTTTTCTACTTGAACCATTAAGAGATTGCCACCCTGAGTGAATTGATACGGAACTAATTTGGGTAAAAGCCTTGCGTAATAATCCGAAACAGCTTGTAGATACGCTGGATGCTGGCTACGAATTCTCATTTCATCTGCTGCTAACAGCCACGCAGGCAAACCGCCAAAGTCCCATTCTGCGCAGATGTACGGACTAGGACGAACAATGATAAACAACCCTAATTTTTCTGCCAGTTCAATAAATTTCGTTAAATCAGCTATTCCTGAAAAGTTAAATTGGCCTTTTTGTGGTTCATGCAAATTCCAAGGAACATAGGTCTCCACACAGTTACAACCCATAGCTTTCAAATTATAGAGCGTATGTTCCCAATGTGTTGGCGGTATTCTAAAATAATGAACCGCGCCTGAAATAATTTTTACTTCTTGACCATCTATATAAAATTCTTCTTTTATTTCAAACTTCATCCTGCCGTTCCTCCTAAAGTCAGTTTATTTAATAGCTGAATCTAACCCATTTGACTTGAATTTCGATTGTAAAAACATGTAAATCAAAACAATCGGAATGACCGAAGTTGCTAAAATTGCCATCAGCGCACCATAATTTAATGGGTCATAATTATTTTGAGTCATATTTTGAATCACTAATGGGACTGTATATTTTTTGGAATCCGAAAGTACAATTAACGGAATCAAATAAGAATTCCAATACCCCATAAAAGTCAGTAACGCCGTTGTAATAATACTAGGTGTTAGCACCGGAACAGCAATTTTCCAGAAAATCGTCCATTCACTCGCGCCATCGATTCTAGAAGCTTCCATCAGTTCATTAGGAAATTGCTGCGCGTATTGTCTCATCATAAAAACAGATGTAGTTGAAGCAACACTTGGAATAATAACCCCTGCAAACGTATTGGTTAAACCTAATTTACTTAAGATGTAGAAGGTCGGGATGAGTGTAGCAAACCCTGGAATCATTCGCGAAACCATAACTAAGTTAAAAATCAGCTTACTTCCTTTAAAACGATACTTAGCCATCACATATCCTGCCAACGTCGTGATAAAAGTCGATACGGCCGTTCCAACTAAGGTAATGATAGCCGAGTTGATTAATACTCGAATGTAATCATATTTCTCTTGGACTTCCTTGATATTCTTTAAAAAATGAGGGCCAATGGTGAAATTTATTTTTTCTCCTAAAATCACATCATTAGATTGCGTCGAAGCAATTAACATGTACACGTAAGGTAATGCAAAAACCACTAAACCAATCAATAATACAAAGTAGATAAGTACAGGACTTAATTTACGCTTCATTATTTTTTCCTCCCACAATAAATTGAATGATTGATAAAACTGCTGCAATAATCACCATTGTCCAAGCAATTGCAGAAGCTTTCCCAAAGTCGACCATTTCAAAACTTGTTTTATACAAGTTCACGCCAACTGTGACGGCTGAAGACTCTGGTCCAAATCCATTCTTAAATAGAATATTAGGAACTTCAAAAGCGCCTAAGCCATTAATTGTTGATAAAATCATCCCCATCAACACGACAGGCTTTAATAACGGAATCGTAATTTTAAAGAATTTTTGAATACTATTTGCACCATCGATATCCGCACTCTCGTAAATTTCTGAAGAGATATTTTGTAAGCCCGCTAAAAACAAAACCGTGTAGTAACCGACATTTAGCCAAACTGAAATAATAATGATTGAAACTCTTGCCCAGAACGGATCTGTCAACCAAGGAACTGGCGACATTCCTACAGCCGTCAAAACTGAGTTAAACAACCCAGTGGGATTATAAAAGGTTAAAAAGACGGATGATACAGCCACGATTGACGTAATCGCGGGTAAATAATAAACCGTTCGGAAGAAACCTCTTCCTTTAATTGTTGGTATATTTAATAAAACCGCAAAGATTAGTGCTAAAAATATTGTAATTGGTATAGAAAAAATCATAAAAATGAATACGTTAAAATAAGATTTAAAAAATAATGGATCTTTGAAAATAGCCACGAAATTATCTAAGCCAATAAAGTCAATCGATGTAGAGACACCAGAAAAGCTAAACCCCAACGACATAACGGCTGGTATAAGTAGTGTGATAATAAACAATGCTAAAAATGGAACTAGCATAATATAGGCTGAACGTGAATAATTCGTAATCCCTTTTTTCTTCTTTGGTGATTCCATAGTTATACCCCTTTTCCGTTTGAAATAGGCTAGGAAAGTGTCCCTACACTATCCTAGCCCGTAATTGTCTACTCGTTTACTTTTACATTATATTTTGAAGCAAAATCATCGGCTTGTTTCTTTAAAGCATCTTCTACAGAAACACCGTTATTCTTAATCTCATAGCTTGCAGCTTCAATATAATTATCTAAGTCAGCTGAGTAAGGGAACGCATATCCTTCAACACTGTTTTTGCTAATTTCATCTAAAGTAACCAAGATTTTTTGATTGCCATAATATGGAAACTCTTTTTGAGCAGCTTCACTTTCATAAGCTTTCGTATTCGCTGGTAGTCCACTTAATTCCATGTAAGAATCTAAAGCTTCTTTATCGGTCAAAGCAAACGTAATAAATTGTAATGCAGCTAACGCGTTATCAGATTTTTTCGGCACATAATAACTTGAACCACCACTCATAGGAGCAAAGTTTTCATCTGGATTGACAGCTGGAATTGCGCCAATTCGCCAGTTACCTTTATCATCAGGGTAATCCCCTTCTTGATAAGAAGCTAACCAACCACCTGCAAAAATAGTGCCACAGTCTTGACCGATTACTGTATAGTCTTTGGAATTTCCATAAGCAACCAGATCTTCATCTTGAAGTTTTTGGATAATTTCATACGATTTTTTTACTGCATCGTTTAAAAGATTCAAATTCCCTTCTTTATCAAACAAAGAAACACCTTGTTGTTCTGTCAAATATTTAACTAAATCTAGCTCACCAGTATCTCTCATGAACAATAATTTCTTACCCGTTTTTTCTTTCAACTTCTTGCCAGCATCAATTAACTCGTCCCAAGTTTTTACAGTCGTCATATCAACTCCTGCTTCTTTAAAAGCTGCCTCATTATAAAACATTGAAGCATTTCCCCAGTCATTCGGGAAACCATAGACTTTTTTCGATGGGGCAATGTTTTCTAACATGTTCATTTTTGCTTTGTAGAAGTCTTTTCCGTAATCTTTTACAAACCCAAAATCTTCTGATGAGTAAAACAAGTCTTCAAACTTCTCGAACACTGAACCTGCGTTACTGTCTTGTAAAAAGATTAAATCTGGCATTTTTTCATTAGCCACTAATTTAGGTGTAACCTTTTGAACCATCGGAATAGCCGGTGCAACATCAACGGGTTTTAACTCTAATTCAGTGTTGTACTTTTTGTTATAGAGTTCAATGGATTTTTGCAAATAGTCTGTATTCTTTCCTTTTGGCATATACACTTCGATACTTGCCTTTTCGACACGTTCTTCTTTTGCAAGATCTTTTGCTGAATCTGCAGATTTTGAAGCGCCTTTAGAATCGCCGCCTCCACAAGCCGCCAAACTAGCTATCAGCAACAATCCTAACGCACTACCTAACATTTTTTTCAGTTTCATAATATCCCCTCCATAGTTGTAAACGCTTTATTCATTTCATAGAATACACGCTTCTAAATACAAAGTCAATAAGTTTAGTGAACTTTTTTAAAAATTTACTGAACTTTTTGTACAAAAAAAGAATATGTCTGTCATAGACATATCCTTTTTCATACTATTAGAGGACTTTCTCACCTGTTACGCTATTTTTTTAGACTTATGTTTGACAGCAAACACCTACTTCTTAGTTCCCTGTACTTCCTCGTAAGCTTAATTCAGTGGCAATAATTAGTTTTTTCGCAACGGTTCTTTCCGTTTCCAGTTTTTCTAACAGTAATTCTACACTGGCCTCACCCATTAATTCTGTATGTATTCGAACGGAGCTTAACGTAGGAAAGACATATTTGGCGATACTCGAATCATTAAAACCAATTAGAGAAACCTCCTCAGGCACGGATATCCCTTCTTCTTGAAGCGCACGTAACGCACCTACTGCAAGAGGGTCATTAGCCATAAGAAAGGCTGTTGGGCGCTTATCCCCTAGTGTATGAATCGCTTCTTTCATCATCTCATAACCACTTTCAACATCAAAGTTTCCTTGAAAAACATTCTCTGGCACATATAGTCCTTTTAACGTAGCATATTTCTCAAACGAAGTCGTCCGTTTATCTTTACCAATTGGATGACTAGACAAGGTCTTCCCATAATCTAAGCCACCAATGAAGCCTATATTCTCATGTCCTGTGTCACAAAAAAAGTCCACAACACTACTGACAGCTTGATCAAAATCCAAAGAAACAGAGTCATATTTGGCTGATAAAATATCCATGCCAACAAAGACCAAATTATCTGTAAAATCAATTAACGTTTGCTGTTGCTCTGGCGAACACTCGCCTATAGAAATGATGCCTATAATATCCTCATCAAAAGAGAACTCATCATTGCGAAAATATCGGACAATCTCATACCCCTCATCCAAAATTTTCTTTTCGGCACTCATTCTCAATGAAAGATAGTAGACATCATCTAGCTCATCTTTTTCTGTCATCCACTGAACTATTGCGACTTTCCCCTTCTCAATGACCCGATTTCGTTTGTACTTTGTATACTCTAATTTTTCTGCTGCCTCAAATATTCTCTTTTTTGTTTCGTCACTAACCGATAATGCCTTATCAAAATTCAAGACCCTAGAAACAGTCGTTTTTGATACGCCTGCCAAGTCTGCTATATCTTTAATTGTCGCCATTTAGACACCTCTTTTTCATTCTTTGATTGCTGTTCCTTTTTTTAATAAAAAATCCAAACTATATGAATTTACTAAACTAAATAAAATACCTATCACTACTGATTTTACCCCATAAGTGAAAAATCCTAAAGCTAGTACAGCAAAATTTATGTAACGAATTCCACGAGCAACACTAAATTCAGGATATTTTTTGTTGACCGCTAACGCAATAACATCCATCCCAACCGTAGATGCATTTGCAGAGATACAACAATAATAGCCCACTGCAATAAACAGACTAGCACAAAGAAAATCAACTACGATATTCATTTGAAAGCTAACGTCTATAAGATAAAATAGGGCAAAAAACAGATTGTAACAGATACTACTGATAATCGATTTAAAGAAATTTCCTTTCCCTAAAAATACCAGACAAAACAATAACAGCAACAGTGTGAGTAAAGAAGTGAGATAGAAGATTGGGATCCCTGTTACTTTCTCTATAATCATCGCCATGCTTGTTACACCGCCATTTATTATTCCATTAGGCTTCATCCACTTTGCATAAGCAAACCCCAACAAAATATTTCCAAAGACTATTTTCACAATCGCTTTAGCTTCTACCATAAATCTCCCATTCTCTTGGGCTGGTTGCACCTTCTTCATTTTGTCATCTCCTGATATGAAACTATTTTCCCTTTAATATAGTAAAATATAGCACTAATCAGCTATAACAATCAATAGTTTAGTGAACATTCAGTAAATTTTTAAGTCTTATCCAATGAAAATGTTCCGCTAGCGTCTGATCGGTTACTACTCACGGCTCAGTTAAATGCTCCTGCATAAGTGGGACTGGCAGCTAGCGCTTGTCTGTAAGTTAAATGTAAAAAACTACTTCGTGAGGAAGCAGACAAACAAAGAATAGCCTGATTTCTACCAGAAATTGGAGAAACCAAGCTATTTGTGTTGTCTTGCGAATATCTGTATTATAGAAACTAATTTATTAGGTACTTACTTTATATATGCATAAGATTTCGTAATAGAAATTTTGATACATATTATAATGCGTATCCATTTCTAAGGTTTTAAAAATGTTAAAAACATTCATAACCATTTGTCGTCCGTATTCATTCTGTTTAAAAATAATGTCCACTATTCCTGTAAAATACTCCAACAGTAGTCGTTCATATACTAGTTCTTCTTCAAGTGGCTGACTCTTCATAACCTTTAAAAGTCTGTTAGCTTCACCAATGCGATGATTCAATAGATATACAGTCATAAGATTTCCAAGCATCTGAAACGACTCACTGATATTCGAGCGAATACTATGATATTTCTTCAAATTTTTAACAGCCTTTGGGAGCACAGTTTCTATAAAAGCTAAATCAAATGCAAACATACAGTTATTAAATAATCCAATTTCATAGTGAGTCCAACTGTCAACTTTCATTAGATAGTCATGTATAATATCAATTGAATTGGTATTAGGCACTTACCTTTTATAACGTTGTGCTACATGATTGCTATTTTCCTAGATTCTTTTTTATATATGAGAATTATTATAACAGGGAATATTCATATTATACAAATGCTCATAATGTTTGCTTGGACTTTATGTGTCTATTCGTTACTACTCATGGCTCAATTAAATGATCCTGCACAACTAGGACTAACAGCTAAGGCTCACTAGTTCATTCCACTATCTTAATGTGGCATTCAAATCTCCAAATACCAAAATTTTATTATCATTACCAAATGTGTGCCTATATCTGTAACAATAAAAGTATTGTTAATGCTACATTAAGGGACTACAATGAAGCTATTGAGGATATCCAAATAAGATTTGTAAATAAGATTAAACTAAGATCATTGTAGAGTCTAGAAATATTTAAGAGTCATGTGGAGAAACTACAGATAAATCAGAACTAACAAGCAAAGGGATGAGAAGATGAAAAAATTAATTTATTATTTTTTGGGAGCTTGTATCTGTGCGGTTCCTATTGTCCTTCAAGTATATCATGACAGAATGCCTGTAGAGAAGCAGATTGATATTTCTCCATTTTGCTTAGCCCTCATAATTATCGCCGCGTTAATTATGAGTAAGTTAACGTCGCTTGATCCTAAGGATAAGAACAAACTAATTCTTCCAATGGGTGTGGGCGTCGGATATACACTGAATTTTTCGAATAAATGGATTTTTTATCCCCTCTTAATTTTGGCAATAGTTCTAATTGCTAAATATTTTATTTAGTATCTGTAGAAAATTTTAGCGGTGTCTAGATTGGGAAAGTAAACCTAACATTAATTTCATTTTTCAGGTAATATTCATGACATTTAGATAAAATTGCTTGTATCCACCACAAATGTGCTTAGCAACCCCAACACGCTATCTGAATAACCAAGTATACTTCCCATTTATATAGTAAATACAATTACTGCACCCAATTTACGTGCTATGATTTGGCAATAATCATGTTGTGAAATTTGGAATACACTGAGAGACCTTAAGTCATTTCTCTTCCACAGAAAGATTTATAGCATTTGTAGTACAGGAGAAATCCAACACCAACCCAATACAATACAAAATCTTGAAGCAATCACATCGGTGACCGCAAAAAGGAAGAGGGCATCTGAATAGACATCTAACTCGTACTCTTGTTGGATGAGATTCGCCAATCCGTCAATTCCACGACGAAGGTCTGTTTTCCCAGTGACGATAGACAAATTCTTTACTTTAGTAAAATCAAGAAGTATGTTCTCTCAATTCCCTAAGCGCTACGGCAAGAATATAATTACTGACACCATTATAACGATGTATTTTAGAACCAGCTTTTCTTTTTATTCGGGCAGCTAGCTTCGCACTCGCTACTTTTTGATTTTGTTTCTGGTCTGGTTGCGTGTGAAGCTGAATGGGCACAATTTCGTTTATCTTAGTCAAACAAACACCTCCGAGACAAGTACAAAGACCCTCCTACAGCGAATAGGAGGGCCTTTTTTTCGCTAGTTGTGCGAAAGTCTACCGGTGCGTCGACGTGTATGACAGCTATTTTGGAACAGGTGAATGTGATTTTATACGGCAATCTGTACAAATATATTCAGGAAAGTAGGGGCTTTTTTATGCCCGAATTGTCCGCCTTTCTTCAAAATGTACGAGATCTAGCAGGAGGAATTCCTGGAACCAAAAAGTTCTGTAGTCCCTAGAGGCAGATGGGGAATTACCGGCTGTTTCCCAAGTATGTACAGCCGGTTTGAGTCCATTTAGCAATGAGATCACCAATATTTCTCGGTGAGCTGCTTGCGGCCAGACTATAAACTTTTTGGTGGAAGGAATTTTGGATGCGATTCTTCACTTTTATTAGCGAAAACTCCAATAGACGAGTGTCACTTCCTGAACTTATCTGTGAATACTAGCATTTACCTAATTAAAAAAAGTGGGGGCAAAATGTTCCATTTTGCTTTATCGCCTCACGCTTACCATCCCGCTAGAGGGTCTTATACAAGCGGGACTGGCAAAAAGCCAGAAAGCTTTTGCGAGTGGCTTTCTGACTTTATTTTGGTATAAAAATTGGTTTGTTACATTTTTCTTTTTGAATTTGTACTACTAATTATTCTGCTGACATTGCTGCCATTGTAATGTAGTTATATGGTTGGTTAAAGTGTGGCAGGAAGAAAATATCTAGTAGTTTCAACTCGTCAATCGTTACTTGTTTTTGAATTGCTAATGAGAACATGTGGATAGCCATTGAAACGTCCATTTTCGAAGATATTTGGGCGCCGACTACGCGACGTGTCGCTTTTTCATAGACAATGCGAATTTTTACTTTCTCATTTTCTTTCATAAAGGTTGGCTTTTGGTAATCCTCGTAGTCTGTGTATGACACGTCCATGCCGAATTTTTCAGCAGCTTTAAGCGTCACACCAGTAGATACCATGTGTAATCCGAAAATTGAAATCCCGTTAGAGCCTTGGACGCCAATAGCATTTAATTTGATGCCAGCAATATTATGTGCTGCAACGATACCAGAACGTACGGCATTTGTTGCCAAAGCAATATAGGTTTCTTTTTGTAAAGCGTTGGAATAAATTGTGGCACAATCACCTATTGCATAGACATCTGGATCACTTGTTTGTTGTGTTGCATCCACAAAATAAGCGCCATTTCTAAAGGTTTCCAAATGATTTTGCCCAAGCGTGTTATTTGGTAAAAAGCCAATCGCATTAACAACCAAATCGACTGGATACTCTCGTTTGTTAGTTACAATAGCCTCAACCGCTTCACGCCCCTTATAAGCTGTAGCAATTTCGCCAAAATGAAGCTTAACGCCATTTTCTGCTAAAGTTCGATCCATCTCTGTTGAGAACTCAGGATCATAATAGCTACATAAAGCCCCTTGCTCTCCATCGAATAAATGAACATTCATACCTCGACGTTGCAATCCTTCTGCAATCTCGACACCAATATAACCAGCACCTATAACGGCTACATTTTTGATATTTGGCTGTTCAAGCAAAGCCTCAATTGCCTGACCATCTTGGAACGTCTTCAGGAAATGAATATTTTTCAAGTCATTTCCAGGAACATTCGGTGAGACAGGACGGGAGCCTGTCGCCAAAATAAGCTTATCATAAGTTTCACAGTAGGTTTCTTTTTGGTTCTTGCAATAAACTTTCTTATTACAAAAATCGATCATTTCGACTTCTGTCTCTAACGAAATGCGGGCCCCTTTTTTCTCAAACTCTTCTTTGTTTGTATAGAACAGTTCTTCGTGTGAATCAATCATTCTGCCGACCAACAAAGCCGTTCCAGCGCCCAAATAGCTAATATTGGAATTCTTATCAATCATGACTACTTCATGATCACATCCTTGAGATAACAATACATTTGCCGCTGCAATTCCAGCGTGGTTTGTGCCAATAATTACCGTCTTCATCCGTTTCCTCCTATATAAAAAGGTGAAGCACGAGAACGTTCTTCACCTTTTTGTTTTACGCTTACGCTTGTGCTGGTAAAATAGTTTCTACTTCAGCATGTGGGCGTGGAATTACGTGAACAGATAATAACTCACCAACACGTTGAGCTGCTGCTGCACCGGCATCTGTAGCTGCTTTTACCGCACCAACATCGCCACGAACCATTACAGTAACGATTCCGCCACCGACCATTTCTTTACCAACTAATGAGACGTTAGCCGCTTTAACCATTGCGTCTGCCGCTTCGATTGATCCGATTAATCCTTTTGTTTCTACCATTCCTAAAGCATCTGATTTCATTATAATTTCCTCCGATTTATATTAATTTTTTTGGATAACAACTTTTGTGCTTGGTGTAACACCAAGTGCGTTGGCCTCTTCTGTATCGATATGACACTCAAGACCTGAATTTTCAACTGCGCGAATGACTACCTGATTTAAGGAGCCACCTCTTGGGCCAGAGAAGTTAATAGTCACTTCTTCGCCGTCTGTAACGCCGAACCTTCTCGCTTGTTCAGGCAGCATGTGGATATGTCTTTTCGCAACAACCAGACCTTCCTTCAACTCAACTGAGCCATTTGGTCCAATCAACGTCGCACCTGCCGAACCTGCTAAATCTCCAGATAAACGAAGAGGTGCTTTAATCCCTAGTTTGAACGAGTCACTCTGTAGAATTTCGACCTGTGACTGATTTCTGACTGGTCCTAAAATCCGCACTTTTTCAATTACGCCTTTAGGTCCTGCAATAATCACCATTTCTTTACACGCGTATTGCCCAGGCTGAGAAAGGTCTTTTAATTTGGTTAATTGATACCCCACACCAAATAACTTATCGACATCCGCTTGAGACAGATGAGCATGTCGATTAGAAATCCCTACTGGAATTTCTTTACTCTCTTGATTCACTTCTTGATTCTGAAGCGCTGGTGCGAGTTTTTCTAATAACACACCTAGTAGATCTTCATAGTTTTCCATCGTCTTCGCTCTCTTCGTTATTGATTCATTGCCGCCAATACTTGACGAACCATTTTTGCTAGATCTTCTATTTCAGGATCTGATTGAACCGCTGTTTGTTGACTTAGCTGTTGTCCAGCTTCTGGTGCAACCGAGCAGCCTGTTTCATAGTTAAAGGTCGGATCATCTTGTGCTAAGGTCGTCACATCTTTCAAACCATAAGCCACTTTCTTGATATTCAATAAGTGCTTAGGCCCCACGTTTTCTGACACTGAGCTTCCACCAAATGTTCCACATCCCAATGTAAATGAAATCGGTAAACCAGTGCTGATTCCTGTCCCACCTTGGCTTCCGCCTGTGTTGACTAGAATTCTTGATGCAGGTTTTGCAGCAAATTTCAGAACAATGTCACGATCATTTGTGTGAATACTCATCGTATGACCAATCCCATTTTGTAACAAATCAATACTTAACTGACACGCTTCTTCCCAATCATTTACCACATAAAAGGCTAAGACAGTCGTTAATTTTTCAAATGAAAGAGGGAACCCTGCGCCAACGCCACCTTGCTCACCAATCAGTACTTTCGTATCTTCTGGAATACTGATTCCGGCAGCTTTAGCAATGACTTGTGCATCGCGACCCACGAACTTAGCATTCATCGCGTAACCATTTTTAAAGAGTAACTGACAAACCTTGTCCGTTTCTTCTTTAGACATAAAGTATCCGCCTTGTGCTTTCAACTCGCGAACCACTGCATCCTTATTTGAATGCTCACAGACGATTGATTGCTCAGAAGCACAAATCGTTCCGTTATCGAAAGTTTTGGAAGCCATGATTTTCGCTACTGCTGATTTAACATCTGCTGTCTTTTCAATGTAAGCAGGTGAATTTCCGGCACCTACACCTAATGCTGGTTTACCAGAACTGTAGGCTGCTTTCACCATTCCTGGTCCACCTGTTGCAATAATCATGCTTACTTCTTTCGCATGCAACAGTTCATTCGTGCCAGCCATGGTTGGAAGAGAGAGACAACTGATAATTCCTTCTGGTGCCCCTGCTTCGATAGCTGCTCTGTTTAATAGATCTGCTGCTTTTTTTGTACAGTCTAATGCAGATGGATGTGGAGAGAAGACAATCGCATTTCTTGATTTCAAAGCAATCATCGCTTTAAAAATAACGGTTGAAGTCGGATTTGTTGAAGGAATAATTCCCAATACAAGTCCCACTGGTTCAGCGACATCAAAAGTGCCGTTTGCTTGGTTTTCATCAATGATGCCTACCGTTTTTTGATCTTTAATTTCTTCATATAGCAAGGTTGATGCCGCATGGTTTTTGTAAGCTTTATCCATGATTTTACCGAAACCAGTTTCTGCAACTGCTCGTTTCGCTAAATCTACCGCGTGTTTGCTTGCTGCAGCTTTCATATTTTGTAAAATGCGGTCAATTTGTTCCTCTGTAAATGTTGCAATTTGGTTGGCTGCAACTTTTCCTTTTCTCGTTAGGTCACGAGCTTCTTGTACTGAACGTAAATCTTTATCAACTATTTCCATCTGAAACCCTCTATTCGTTTATAATTAAGGAATCAATCAAGGCTTGAATTAGTTTCGCTTTGCTCATGTGATAGATTTCTTTTTTGGGACGACTAAATCCTTTTTGTTCTTTCGCTAATTTTCTCAAATCAGCGACTTTCATTTTCTGAAATTTCTCTTGAAGCTGTTCTTTGCTTTCTGGTTGTTTAACAGGAGTCTCGGTTTGTTTTAGCGAGGTTGTCGTTTCTTTTTTCAACTCTTCTTTCACAACCTTGAGAATTTTTTCAGGAACCGTCGCGGACTCAGTCGGCTTTTTCTCTTGTTTGACTATCTTTTCTTGTCTCTTAGGTTGTTCTTTTGCCGTTTTTTGGGCGGTTTCTTCCGCTTTTTTATCAGTCATTTTAGCTTTTTCCACTGATTTTTTCGATTGTTCTTTTGTTGCTGCTTTATTTTCTTTTGTTTGCGCAACAACGGTTGTTTCACCAGACGTTGCTTTCCCCTCTTGTATCTGATTCTCCTCAGTGATCTCTGGTTGCTCTTTCTTACGGGCAACAAACGTCTCTGGGGTAATCTCAGGTCGAGGGATTACATGTCCAGAAAGAAGAATCTTCTCTCCCAGCAGGCTGACACTCGCTTTAGCTGATTGAATGGCCGTTTCTACAGCAGCAACATCGCCTTCAATCATGACCGTATTTATGCCACCACCAACTTGGCTACTGCCTAATAAATGAACATTTGATGATTTAAGCATGGCATCTGCTGCTTCGATCATGCCAATCATGCCTTGTGTTTCAATCATCCCAATTGCTTGCTTCATTTATGACTCGCCTCCTTGACTTTTGTTGAGAACACAGAGGCCGCACCTTTGACTACCCAGTCCGTTTCTGTGCCTTTTGGAATAAAGAGTGTATCTCCTTGGTTAGCTATCAATCGTTCGCCAGAAATCATCAGCTCAACCGTACCTGAAAGAATATAATTGACTGACTCTTGACCACTTCTCTCACGGTAACAAGTGTTTTCAAGTGAGAGAAGATTCGTCGTCAAGCCCTGCTCTTTTGCAGCGACAATTTCTTGACTCCTGATAGCGCCATTTTCTGCTACAGGCTGTAATTTCACCGTGTTTCCTTTAACAATCTTTAAACCACTCTCATGATAGCTAGCTTCATAGGGCTGATTCCCCGTTTCTGCTAAAAAACGTTTTAATAAAGCAACTAAAGCTTCTTTTGAAAAACCATTTGTTTCTGTTAACGTCCACTCCGCTTCTGAACAGGCTCGTTCTTCAAACTCAATATGATACTCTTCAGCTAAATCTTTGGCAGCGGGTGTAATAATGGTTTGACTATCCACAAAGATGACGGTCGCACCTTCATCATGGTAGCTTTCTATTTCCTTTAGGCTAATTAATTTTTTCATTCTGTCACACTTTCCTTATGCAGATTCGCAACTTTCGTCGACAATACCAACAACTGCCGCATCAATTGGAATGAGATCATCTTCAAGCATTCTTCTGGCCGCAGATCCCGTAGTTACAATGACCCGATCGCCAATTCCAGCCCCAATCACATCGCAGACAATCAGTCGTTCGCCATCTCGTGAACCGCCAGAAATTTCTGCAATCATCAACTTTAAACCATTTAATTTTTCAGACTTACGAGTAGCCCAAATTGTGTCCATCAACTTTGCAATTACCATGTTTTGGCCTTCTCTTTCTTTTGAATCTCTTCAATAGCGGCAGTCACTGAGGCAGTATCGCCGAATATTGCTAACATCACGACGTTTTGTGGGCAGCTGCCACGGATATCTTCAACAGTTACGCCCACCGCTTTTTCAGCAACGTCAGCTGCACAGACCATCTCAATAAGCTTTCCTTGAACCAGACCAATCGCACCTGGCTTCTCAAGTGTTTCCTTAGAGCCTCTTCGACGATTGACAATCGCTAATGTCCCTTCTCCAGGTGACTTGATAATTCGACAATCCATCAATTCCCCTCCTATCCTATCAGTTGATCTGTACAACTTAACGCAATTCCTAATGGTGTAATAAACATTGGATTGACAGGTTTATAGGTCTTAATCCCCGTTGATTTTTGGATAACTTGTTCAATGTTTTTTAAACAAGCCGTTCCACCTACCAAATATATAGCAGGCACCTCATACCCTTTCGTTTGTTGAACAATAATCGAAGAAATTTTTTCGATTACTGGCTTTAATGTCACCAATAACTCATCATGATGTTTAGGATTTCGTTTATAGGCTTCCGCTTCTTGAAATGAAAACTTATAAGAACCCGCAATCACCAAGGATAAATGTGTACCGCCAGTTGCTTCATCCGCCACCTTCACCACTTCAGACTTCTCTAAAATTGAGATACCCGTTGTTCCGCCACCAATATCAACAACGGCACCTTCTGCCACCTTTAACAATTGGTTAGCAGCAGTTGGTTCATCTAACAGATTCGTTAACTCAAATCCGGCGCTTTGAACGACGTTTTTTATGACGCCACCATCAAGCTCATCTGTACCCGGCGGTAATGAAGCCGCCGCATACACAAGTTCAGTACCTAATTTCTCTTCAATCTCCGCCTTCAATTCTTTAACGATTTCTACTGCACCGATATAATCAACAATCATGCCATCTCGTACGACATCCGCGTATCGATAAGCGCCGGCAACTGGTTGATAGTTTTCATCTAGAACAGCAAGCACCACACAGGCTGTTCCCAAATCGACTCCTGTATAATAAATGCTTGAAGGATGCAGTTTTGGCTTTTGAATCGTTTGTTCAAATTCAGCAACAAATTGATTACATTCTTCTATATACTCTTTCATTGACCGGCTCCCACTAATTGTTTTCTAAATTCGTTCAGCTGTGTATTGATTCTCTGTAAAACTCCGTGACATTGCGGATACTTGGTATGGATTAATCGAATGAATTCTTCAATTTTTTTAAATTTGATTAATAGCTTCCCATAACGACTAAATAAATGAACTGCCTCTAACTCAAAAGCTTCCGACCCAAAGTCTGTTTTGTCACAGACCACTTTTGTTTCGTTCACCTCTTTTGTTAAACCTTCGTTGACTTCTTGTGCAAGCTGTAATAACTCTTGACTCATCGTCACAGAATAATCCATCGCTAAAATCGCAGCTTCATACAACTCACAAGAAAGCCACTCTTTATAAAACAAAAACTCTGGTAACGGTGTCTCTCCGACTGTTTCCAGCCCGTTTTCTAACGCTTGTGCCTCAATTAATCTGATTTTTTTATCAATCAGAAACTGTTTTCCTTCTGGTGTTAACCGTTCCTCAGGCTTTAAAGTAAATTCTTGAAAAGGTGCGTTTCGATACGTGATTCTTAGCTCGCTTTCCGTAATAAAATGCATTAATAGCCACCTCTTAGTAACCCCTTATAGATTTTTTCTAGCTCTTCTTGCGTTACTTTTCGAGGATTCGTTAACGTACATGGATCTTTTAACGCTTTTTCAGCCATCTCAGGAATTGCTGCTTCATACCTTTCAAGATCAAGCCCACATTCACCAATTGTTTTTGGAATGTCTAATTGTCTCAGTTTGCGATTCAGGCCTGAAATAAACGCATGCACCGTAGCTTTCGGAGTCCCCGCAGTGAAGCCAAGTAAATTGGCAATTCTTTGATAAACCAATAGACTCGGGCACTCTTCTGTCAAATCCAATCCAGCGTTATAGCTAATCACGTGAGGAAGTAATAAGGCATTCGCGCGACCATGAGCAATATGGAATTTTCCACCTAAGGCATGAGCCAAACTATGACAAATACCTAATGACGCTTCACTAAAGGCAATTCCTGCCAAACAAGAAGCATTATGAATACTCTCTCTTAAGGCCAAATCGTCTCCTTCGTTAAACACACCAACAAGCTCTTCCCAAATCATGCGCAAGGCTTTTTCAGCACAGGCATCTGTAAAATCTGTCGCATCGGTTGAAGCCAAAGCCTCCATACAATGAGTGAAAACATCAACACCCGTATCCGCCGTTACATTTTTTGGAACACTTACCGTAAGTTCGGGGTCTAAAATCGCCAAATCTGGAATCATTCGCTCATCCACCAAGGCATATTTGCCCTCATTTGCTGGGTCTGAAATCACCGAAAATGCTGTTACCTCACTTCCCGTTCCACTTGTTGTTGGGAGACAAATCAGTTGGAGTTCTGTTGTTTTATCTGCCGTTTGAACCATTTGTCGGATTGCTTTGGCTGCGTCCATTGCAGAACCACCACCTAGTGCAATCAAACTATCTGGTTGATATTTAATGACCTCAACCAAACCTTTAGTCACAATCTCGATAGTTGGATCAGGAATAATCTCTGAAAATACTGGACAAGTCATTTGGTTGTCTTCAAATAGTTGAACGACTTTAGTAGCCGTACCATTTTCTACCATAAAGGGATCACAGATAAGTAAGGGCTGTTGAATAGATAAATTCCCCAATTCTTTTAAGCTACCTACACCTGTAATAATTTTGGTCGGCATTTTAAATTGCTTAGTCAAGTAATCTCCTCCTTTCATTCATTAGTTATGTTTCATTCACTTTTAACGCATCTTTTTACAAGTTTTGCTACTACTCCTCTTCGAACTCGATTGTTAGATACGGCGGTAAGCAACCAATTTCTGCAAGCTCAATTTCCGCTTGCTTCTTTGTTTTTTTCACTATTTTGTTTGTGCCGCTCACAATAATCCCTTTTCTAGGCCCTCTAAAGACTCGCGCAAAACCTGGTGGATAGCGTTTTTTGTTGTTTAAGGAAACCAAAAACAACACTTCACTTGCTTCTTGTTGTAAGGCAATAATGTGCTTATGCATCCATGGACACTCAAGGTACGCATCTGGTACTAGGATTGTTTTATTGGTGTAGAGAAGATTGGCTACTTTCCGAATTGGCTGATCGGTTTCTTCAATTTTTTGAGCTAGCTTACGATTTTCATCATCATCAACACCAATAATCAAGAGGCGTTTTTTCATGATTTCGTCACAGAAACTACTTCAAAATCCAATAAATTTTTTAATCCGGAGACCACTGATTCCAACGCCACTTCGACACTTTCAACATCACCATTTAATAAAACAGAGCCTGTAAATCGGTCCAAAAATCCAACCGTCACTCCGGCACTTTTTCCGGCAATATCGGCAGCAATAATTGCGGCTTCATAAGGAGAAATAGTTAAAATTCCGATAGCACCATTATTTTCGACACCTAACGATTCATAAACCTCTTGGATAGGTGCTGCAATCACATGTGCTAAAGTGACTTGTTTTCCTGGAACCGATTCTTCAATGACTCGTTGTGCTATAATTTCAGACATTTTTTCACCTCTTTAGTGTCGAATAACGCGAACAGGAAAGTCGTAATCCTTAATCCAGCCTTCAATTCGATCCAAGTCTGATTCTGACAAAGAGGGGTCTCCCTCTACAGGATATTCCATGCCAAGCTGACCATATTTATTCACCCCTAGCTTGTGGTACGGCAGTAAATCAATTCCCCCAAAGTTGGAATAGTCTTTATAAGGAAGTAAGAAGTCAATAATTTGTTGAATCTCTTCTTGACTATCATTAATCATCTTCAGCATCGGCATTCTGATTTGAATCTGATGCCCTTCTTCTAATAATTTTTTCAGGTTCTCTAAAATTCTTTCATTGCTAATCCCAGTAAGCTCATTATGTCTAACTGGATTCATATGTTTTAAATCAAACAAGAACAAATCGACATATTCGGCAATCGCCAGTATTCGGTCCATTCTTGAATGCCCGCAAGTTTCAATCGCTGTGTGTAATCCATCTGCTTTACAGGCTTGCAATAGTGCAAGAGCTGCCTCTGGTTGTGCGGTGCATTCCCCTCCGCTAAGGGTCACACCGCCACCAGATTGCTCATAAAACATATCATCTTCATGAATAACTTCCATCAATTCAGAGATTGTTCTAATTTCACCTGTAATATTCAATGCTGCCATTGGACACACATCTACACAGGCCTGACATCCGTTACATGCTCTATCACGTCGAACTTGATGGGAACCTTCTTCATCAATGTAATGGATACCCATTGGACACACATCTATACACGCGTGGCAATCACTACAAACACTTTCTTTATACATAACTTGAAATTTCCGTTCAATTCCTTCAGGGTTCGCACACCACTGGCAACGCAGCGGACAACCCTTAAAAAAGACAATTGTGCGAATCCCTGGTCCGTCATACAAGCTATATTTTTGAACATTAAAGACCATTGCCGAGCGCTCAATGAGCATTGTGTTTTGAGTATCCATCTCTTCATCTCCCGTTGTTAAAACTTAGTTAACATTGTTCGACTAATAATTTCATCCTGTACATCTTTACAAAGTTCAACAAAGAATGCACTATAGCCTGCAACTCGAACAATCAAGTCACGATATTCTTCAGGATGTTCTTGAGCCGCTAACAATGTGTCGTTATCTAAATAGTTAAACTGCATTTCCCCATTACCTAAAACACTTGCTGTTTTCAATAAAGTAATTAAGCTTTCTTCTCCTTCAGGGGTATCTAACATCCCTGACATAATCTTGAAGTTATGCACCATACCCATATTCATGGTGTCATTAGCCATTTTTGAGATTGATTTCACAATCGCTGTTGGTCCTTTGAAATCGGCACCCTGTGTTGGGCTAATTCCATCTGATAGTGGCACCCATGCTTTACGTCCATTAGCAGATGCTCCTGTTAACTGACCTAAAGGTGTGTTGTTTGAAATAGATAATGTGCCATGACATAATTCTGAGAATAATGTTTTGTACTGACGATGCTCAGCTTCTGTGAAATGAATCAAATCAGCTGCGATTAAATCAGCATAGTCATCATCGTTTCCGTACTTAGGCGCCTTCAAGCAGTCTGTACGTACTTGATCGTAGCCCACGAAATCCGCTTTTAATGCTCTGTTTAATTCTTCAAGCGTGTATTTCTTTTCATCAAAGACTAATTTCTTAATTGCTGCCATTGAATCCGCATAAGTCGCTAAGCCAGACCAAACAACTCCTGGACCAAAGTTATACATCGCTCCCCCAGCAGAAACGTCTTTTCCATTTTCCATACAGCCTTCATACATAATTGACATCAATGGTTTTGGTGCAAGGTCTCTGTGGACTCTTTGTGTGATAACAGTCGCAACAGATGACCATTTTGTGATATAACGAATCTGTTCTTTCACCGCTTCTTCAAATTGTTCGTATGTTTTGTAGGCTGTGATTGACCCTAAATCAGGACAAACCTTTTTCCCATACCATAGTGGAACCCCTTGATTTAAGACTAATTCAATACAGATTGGCCATTGAGTGTAAGCTGTTGAAGTCCATTGATACAAACGACCTGATTTTTGTGGCTCCACACACCCCATCAAACAATAGTCACGAGCGTCTTCAACAGATACGCCTTTCGCTAACATCATTTTGATATGCGTATCATCAAAGTGACAAGCAGGGAATCCAATTCCAGCACGTACCACATCTACAATTTTTTTCAAGTATTCTCTAGGTGAACGGTTATGAATACGACAAGCTAAAGATGGTTGGTACACTTTTACATGGCGAACAGCATCCATTAATAGATAAGTCAATTCGTTCGTTGCATCGCGACCTTCTCTTGTCACTCCACCCACGCACATGTTGACAAATGGTTGATATCCGGCGAAGAATTTCGAACCGCCTTCACTCGTAATCCACATCATTTCTGACATTTTGATTAGCATACAACCCGCTAATTCGAAGGCCTCATAGTTTGTTAAACGACCTGAGTCAAGATCATTTTTGAAGAATGGATACATATATTGGTCAACACGGCCAATAGACATCCCTGTTTGGTTTTCTTCAACAACTAATAAAGATTCGATCGTCCAAACAGCTTGAATGGCTTCCCAGAAGTTTTCCGGTTTGTTGGCAGGAACTTTTGCGTTAACCTCCGCAATTTTTTGCAATTCCATTTTACGTTTTGGATTTGTTTCTCTTTCAGCCAGCTGTCTTGCATATTCAGACATCCGTTTCGCATAAATCATCACACCCTCAGCTGTTTCGATTTGTGCTTTATAGAAATAGATTTTTTCCATATCATCTGGATTGGCATAATCTAATGTCTCTAATTTTTCTTGTGCTTCTCTCTGGATGTCCAACATCCCTTTTTTCATTAAGATAACATCGTACCCAGGATTTGAATCACCACCTCCGTTTAGTTGGTGATAAGAACAGTCAGAAACAAATGATTCCCCAGAAAGTTCCCAAACACCCGCTTCACGAAATTGATCTTCACAATGTTCATCAACTGATTTGCCTTTCCAAAACGGAAAAAGCTCTTCGCGCATAATTCGTTTATCTTCATCAGAAATATGGAACGGATCTTGTGGACGAGAAGAAATTGTATCAAGCTCTTCTTCCATCCAACGCCAAGCAATATCCGGAGAAAATGATCCTGCACGAGGAGCTCCGTTTGGTGCACCAACAATCAATTCATTTTCTTGAATCACTAACGGTGCCGTTTCACAACAACGTTTGAATGACTTTGCCCGTAAAATGTTCTTAGGCATCCCTGGATTTTCTTTTGCAAGCTCAGTAATCACACGCGCACGATGTGTCGTAATTGTCGGAACCTGCTGTAAATAGTTTTCCTTCAACGCACTCAATCGAGGAGTAATGCCATTTGGAACGCTCGTTGCATCTCCTACTGAATAGCTTTCAGAAGGCGACTCTGTGTGATCTGCAACAGTGGCAAACATCTTCATTAATGCATTACGTTCTTCTGCACTTAATTCTTTGGTTGCTTCAGCTAATTTTGCTGAGAACTCTTTAATATCCATCTTGTTCCCTCACATTTCTACAAATTATTTTTCCAACATTTTTTTCAATACTTTTTCAAGTAATTGTGTTTGAACCTGTATATCATGTATGTTATCTCGTGTCGATTCCTCTTTAAAATAGCCATTAGACGCATAGCTAATTTCACGCGTGTAGGTCAGGCTCGCTGGTGTAATATTCTCTGCACTAATTCCTAGACCTCTGGTAAAGCCCCCTAAAATAGGAGATAGTGGCAAGGTCGAGCCAAGTCCCATACTAGAAAAACTAGCTGCGGCATTGACTACCATTCGTGCAACTGGTTTTTTCAAAGCAAACTCATTAATAATCATTTGTTCATTAGAATGAATCGCTAACGTATGACCATCATTCTTCTCTTGTAATAAATGGATGGCTTTCTCACAAGCATGTTGCCAATCAGGTTCTCTATAGAAAGCTAAGATTGGACAACTCATTTCATTCACAAATGGGTCTTGATCATGTAAATAACTTTGTTCAGAAACTAAAATCCGTGTACTTGGCGGTAAAGAAATCCCGGCATTTTTAGCTAACCATACGGCACTTTTTCCAACACAGCTCTCATGAATACCATCATTCTTTGGCTGTAGTAAGGACACAAGCTTTGTCTCTTCTTCTTTTGATAAGAAATAGGCACCATTTTGAATCAATTCTTTTTTGACTTCCTCTGCAACCGTGCTTTCAACAATCAGATACTGTTCTGAAGCAGGTAACAACCCGCAATCATACGCTCGACTTTCAACAATCATTTTTACCGCTGCTTGTGTGTTAGCAGAACGTTCAATAAAGACAGGTGTCGCACCAGAGCCACCATAGATCATCGGTCGTTTAGGAATGGTTGTGTCGGTATATTTTTTTTGCCCTAAAACCAAAATCATAGCGGCTATTGGACTATTGACAATCTCTTTTGTGCCACATTCTGTTAAATAATCAATGCAGCTGATACTGCCTCTAGGTAGCCCATTAGAAAGGCCAATCTGTTGAATTTTTTTGATGACTTGTGTCGCCGTTTTTGTCGCTTTCACATGAGGAATAGCAATCATCGCATTGGCTGATTGAAGTCCCGCAAACAAACTATAAAGGGTGTTAATCACCACATTTTCTGAAGGTAAGAGAACTGGAATGACCCCTAACGGAACGCCTACATGCAAAATCTTCCCCGCAGAATCTTTTGCTGTGGCACCGATATAGGTTCTATCTCCAACCTCGGCCTCCATTGCTTCCAAAAATCGTAGAACAAAGGCTTCTTTCTCTTTTTGGCACCCCTTGCCTGTTTCTTGTATCTCACAAGAAACATATGCGCCAATCAACGGTCGTATTTCGCGAATCATCACTCGGATAAGGTTATGAAAAAAATCTTGTTCATACTCTTTCATCAAATACTGCGCGTCTTTTGCCGTTTCTAAAACAATCCGCGCTTCTTGAATAGATAATAAATCTTTGTCTACATCATGCATTTATGATGCATCTCCCTCCTCTTCAGGTAAAAGGTTGACTAACTGATAGCGTTCAATAATTTTATTTAAATCGGCATGCGGACTGGCAATCACGACTGAGCTATACACCTCTGCGTTCATTTTTTCTACCGCAGCAATTCCAGCTTCCACAGCTGAATGACAGGCTGCTACATCCCCTTGGACGATAACGGAAATATAGCCTGATGCTACATTCTCATACCCGACCAATTCTACGTCAGCTGCTTTACACATTGCATCGCAAGCTTCTAACACAAAAATTAATCCAAATGTTTCAATCGCACCGATTGCTTCATATGTTTTCACTCGATTTCCTCCCTCATTTAATCCTCTACAGCATGAACGCAGACAATGTCTCCAACATACGAAATAGGTCTAGGCATAACGTTTTGTGCGGTTAACTTGCCAATCTCGCTGGCTACTTTAGCCCCTGCTGCTACAGAAGCTTCTACCGCTGCAACATCGCCTTTAATCATGATTGTAACTAAGGTAGAGCCAATGTTTTCATAGGAAATTAATTCCACATTTGCTGCTTTTAACATCTCATCTGCTGCCTTTATTGCTGGTACTAATCCAATTGTTTCTACTAATCCTAAAGCTTCTTCACCACGATACTTCAAGTGATTTCCCCCTTATGCTTTTCGATATTTCTTATCAACATACTTTTCAACAGTTGACTGACCTTCTTGTGTCATACGATAAAAACAAACCAATTCATCTTTCTCATCTACCTCATAACTAGTAAGCTCGACTAATCCATTCGCCTCTAGTGCCATGACATGTTCGACATATAATTTTTTATTAAACTGTCTTTCTTGTCCGTAAATAGGTTCTAATCTGGTCATAATTTGATTTACATTCAGCTCTTTTTCGCCATATAATTCATTCAATACAGCTGTTCGACTAGGTAAAAGCATGTTAAGCTTCCCCCTTTCTGAATAGATCTAGTGGGTTCATCGTTACTAGTATCGCGCCAATCACTATGACCACTGAACCAATCACCATTGTTGGTGTCATTGCTTGACCTAAGAAAATCACACTGAAAATTACGCCCCAAAAAGCATATGTTACATTCAATGACATCCCTACAGCCGTGCCGACCATTGCGTTAGCCTTGTACCAAGTTAAGAAGGATACGCCGGCGCTTAAACCAGATAATAACAACCATAAAACAGGTGTGACTGCTGCCAATGTGCCAACAAACAAGTTCAAGCCACCGATAATTGGTAAAATAATCACAATAACGAACAAGCCTGAAATTAATTGGCGAAGATTTACAGCAACATCTGTATCAATCATGGCCCCGCCAAAGCTTGAAAAGACACCCTCTAAGCCCCAAGAAATTGCTGCAATAAACGCACAAATGATTCCTAATGTAAAGTTTGGTGCGCCTTCTGGTTTCACCATGTTGATAGTAATTGCTCCGGCTACAACAACAATCATCCCAAAGATAATTCGTGGCGTCGGTTTTTGTTTTAAGAAAATCCAAGAGAACAAAGCACCAAACAACCCACATGTTGCCGAGATTGGAATTGCATAGGCCCCAGCCATCGCCAAACCAACCAGGTAAGCACCATTAGCTACAGGTCCACCTAATAAAAATCCAATGACAAGCATTTTCCCTGGTTTTGTTGCTAGCATTCGACGAAGTTCTTTTAATTTCCCTTGTTTCGCGTTATAAAATAATAGAAAAATTCCAGCAAAAAAATCATTTAGTCCAGAACAAACAAATGGTGCTGCCAGAATCCCTGTCGCACTAATTAATGGATTATAACCACTTGCAACCACCACCAATGTTGAGTAGATACCATAAGTAATCCCTGAAACAAGTCCATTCGTAATTCCTTTTACTCGAAAGCCTTTACTTGCTTCTTTCATTTTTGTGTCTGCACTGACATATGAAACACTTTTCCCACTATCCATTTTTTCATTTTCCTTTCATCATCGAAAATTTAAGTAAAATTATTTATTTGGTAAAATTGATTCTACTTCTGCATGTGGTCTAGGAATTACATGAACAGATAATAATTCACCTACACGTTCTGCCGCTGCAGCTCCTGCATCTGTTGCCGCTTTAACCGCACCAACATCACCTCTAACCAAAACAGTTACGATTCCACCGCCCACAAGTTCTTTACCAACTAACGATACGTTTGCCGCTTTAACCATTGCGTCTGCTGCCTCGATTGATCCGATTAATCCTCTTGTTTCTACCATTCCTAATGCATCATGTTTCATAATTTTATTCTTCCTTTCGCATTTTATTAAAACGCTTTATTTTTATAGGACTATCATATTTGCTCCCCCTAAGGGTACAGTCAACGAGTTTTTTTGTTATAGTACAGAAAACAAAGCGGGTATAACAGTTTCTTATTCTCAATAATTCAAGCTAATTGAGAATAAGAAACAGGTTTTATTTTATAATCCCTGATAAATCAACTTTTGATAATTATTCTTATTTTACTTCTCACTGTAAAAACTTTTTTTTATTTAGTACACAAGTAAAAAAATCCTTCACTAGAAAAGTCAAGAAATTTGCTTGAATTGCTCATTTTTTCACTTTCCATTTTAGGAAGCTCTTTTAGAAAAAGAAAAGTGAATCTCTAAAAACCTTGATATAATAGCCATTCAATCTAATTAAGGAGACAAAAAAAGTGACTTCCCCCTAGGGATAACCTTTTCAAATTGATTCACAAAATAAGTGGGTTTTTATTGATTATCCTTTCTAAAAATCATTTAATAAAAAAAGTTCATCTAACAATTTAAGTGAGCCATTATAAAAAAATAAGCCAAAATTTACAAAAAGACGAGAGGTCATTTTTATAAATTTCGACTTATTTTTTGTTATCGAGCTCTTTTTTATTCAAGCTCTTGCTGTACTACTATACAGCAATTAATTTTTGATTTTTTTTGCTGGTATCAACAGTTCTACAACAAAACTATCGACGTTCATTGTTGACCAATAATCTACAACATGTCGTTCGTAAACCTCGTTATCACACTGATAATGATGTTCTTTTGCCCAAGCACGCATTTTGCTATACTGTTTATCAATCGTTTCTAGGTCCCCAATGTGATAGCACGAAAGGAAAAACTGCCCACCGATTGTTTTGGTTGGAATATTTCCCTCCACTCGTCCCACTGGCTTTTGCATGATTTTTACTCTTGAGCTACGATATTCAGCCTCATCCTCACAGCCTTCAAAGCCTAGGATAACCGGGCCCATAATTTCACATTGCTGAGATTCCAAATAATTGACCCACGGAATATTAATCACTGCATCCATGTAGTTTCGCTTAAATTCTTGCTCCATGTAGACATAGGTTTCTTCATCAAAATACTTAACGTTAATCTCTTGTAACTGATTAGAAGCTGCTATGTTTCCTTCTCTGATCATCCCTAACCACTCTGCGATTGCGCCATAACTGTTTCGAATTCTTCTTTCTTCTTGTTTCAACTCTTCTAATTTTGTCAAAAAGATATTTTCTTGTTCTTGATAAAAATAATTGTCTGTATTTTGGGCAAGCTTCATCTCCTGTAATTTAAAGCCCATCTGCTTATAATACTTAATCACAGGAATACTATTCATCGTTTGTTCAGTATAATATCGGTAACCGTTTTCAAAACATACATGATCCGGCTTCAACAATCCGAGTTGCTCATAATAGCGTAATGTTTTGCGGGAAACATTGCACATTTTCGCAACCTCGCCAATAGAGTACATTTGACCAGCATCTAAACACTCATTTGTTTTCTCCATTCAAACATCTCTCCATTAGACACAACCACCTATATTATCAAAAATAAACGCACGCTTGTCAAGAGAAAGTCGGAGGATTGTCTGGAAAGATCGCTCTCCTAGAATCAACAGATCCCTCGTCGATTATTCGCAACTGGTTAATTGTGCCAATTACTTACTAAAAACTTTTATTTATCACTCCTCAATTGAGACAACATTTCCCAGACATCTGTACAAATCAATTAAAAATGCCATTAGAAAATTCTGCCATACTTAGCATTCCAGTACGTGTATCAATTCTACTAGTAGCCATCTCTTACTCAACCTACTTTCTTTTGAACAGTTAAAACTTTTTGTTTTAGTTGCTGTAATATCTTTTCAACTTCAGCATGCATAGTGCCTGTAGCACCCAGATAAATTTTCATCTTTGGTTCCGTTCCAGAAGGCCTAATGCAAATCCACGAACCATTCTTATAACGAAACTTAATCACTCGTTCTTTGGGCAACTTGATTTCTTCAAAGCTATCATTTACTACGTTATGAATTTGAGAGGTTTCATAATTTTCTATGACTGTGGCTTTTTCAGAAAAGGACTGTTCAAATGTAGAAAATAACTTCTCTAATTTTTCTCCATGAGTATCTCCTTCTAGTTCGATTGAAATAAGTTCTTCCAGATATAGCCCAAATTTTTGATAAATATCTGATAAATAATCGCCAAGTGTCATTCCTTTTTGTTTTAATTGATTGGCGATTTCGCAAAGTAATATCACCGCTTGTAACCCATCCTTGTCTCGAGTAATTGGATTAAATAGATAACCAAAACTCTCTTCATATCCGAGTAAAAATGTTTCACTTCCCTCCTGGTTAATTACATCCCCAATGTATTTAAACCCTGTTAACACATCAACTGTACGGGCCCCACTAGCTTCAGCTATTTTAGCACCTAAATCAGAGGTGACAATCGTTTTTACTAGATATTTCTGAGCAATTTTAGACTCCTTTTCAGATAAATAGCGGGAAAAAATTGCACCAATCTGATTTCCATTCAATCGGACATATTCTCCCGTATGACTTAGATAATACGCACCCATTCGGTCTGCATCTGGATCTGTCGTTAAAAGGATTTCTAAATCTTTTTCAATTCCTAATTTTATTAACGCTTCAAAAGCTACAGGATTTTCCGGATTAGGGCTCTTAGTATTCGAAAAGTCTGGATCACTAGACTCCTGACTTTTCACATAAGAAACCTGTGAAAAGTCATAGTGTTCAAATAATTTTTTCACTGGAATACTACCTGTCCCATGCTGTCCAGAATAGCCGATACGAATTTCTTTTGGTTCTTTGTTAACATATTTATCAAAAGCATGACAATATTGTTCTTCAATTGTGTCATCTAAATAAGTCACTAATTTCGAATCGCAAGTAAATAAGAACGCCTTTTGGACCGCGTTAATTTCTGTTATCACCTGTTCCACTTCATTAGGTAAAAATTGGCAGCCCGTTTCATCATAAATTTTAAACCCATTGTACTGTGGCGGATTATGAGAAGCAGTAATCATAATGCCCCCTTGTGCTTTTAACTCTCTAATTGCATAGGACACAATGGGCGTTGCCGTTAGCCTTTTAAATAACGCCACTTTAATTCCTTGTGCAGATAAAATCTCTGCTGACACTTTCGCAAATTCTGCTGAATAATGACGATTATCATAACCGATAACTACGGTAATCTCCTCAGACAAAAATTTTTCTTTTAAATAGCAACCAAACCCATAGGCCGAACGCGATATAGTCACTTGATTAATCCGACTCTCTCCTGGTCCAATGATTCCTCGCATCCCTCCAGTACCAAACCCTATCGTGCCTTCAAACATCTCGCTTAATTCCTTATCATTTGCTTTGTGTATCTCTCTTTTCATCGAATCATCTAATAAATCGCAGCTTAGCCAGTTGATTATTTCTTTACTATACATCTCTTTTCTCCTTTCAAAAAAGAGGTTGGGATCATAACTTATAAAGTTATTTTCCAACCTCCCCCTGTTTATTAATTGTCTTTTTCTTGTACGATACGGCCATGTTCAGCAAATGGATATTCAATCACTGAGCGTCCCTCTTGAGTATCTCCAATTCCACTGAAAAAGTCTGCTTTTCCATCTTCACGCATACTCATTCCAGAAGTAAAAGCACAGTCTTTCAAATTGTCTTTTTTGCTAGGTCCAGCGGGAAAGCTAGCTCGAGTGGCAATTATTTTATAATCATAAATAGCCAATGTTTTGGGGTCTAAAACAAATGACATATTGGCATAAACGGATTGTTCCTGTTCTTCATCTAAATAAGAAATATGACCCAAGACACCAATCATCCCGTCTTCTAATAGAAAGGCCTGATTGCATCCGCCCCATTCCCCATCTTTAAACAGCCCTTCCAAATAATCTGCTTGTTCAATTCTTTCAGCTGTCAGCTCATCTAATGTGTCAATGATGGTGAACCCTACCATCGATTCACTGCCATATTTTTCTAAGATATCTTCTCCACGCGGACGTGAAAACACGCCAATGCGACCATCTTCTAATTCGACTAATCGAATATCTTTCATGTAGTCTGGTCCCGTTGTGAAATAGTACAAATCATCAATATTCGTACCTCTATAGAAATAACCATAAAAGGTCTCCAATTCATTCTTTTGAACGCGAACATGCGTCCCACCAAAAACAATCTCATTCTTGATGATAGCAATATAAGGATCTTCCAATTGATAAATCATAGAGTCCTCAACCAGTGTCCATTCATCATTACCAGATTTTTCAAATAATCGAACCCAAGAACGCATCCACTCTTCTCTTCGTTCTACTCGGCCAAATATATAACACTTACCATTCCATTCAAACGGCTGCGAACAATTATAAACATCATAACCATCAACACCATAAAACACTTGTGTCGCATTTTCAATCACTTGAAATGAGCGTTCAAAATCTATCTTTGCTTTCTTTACATCCATTATTTAAAATCCTCCAGATTCTTATTTAGCCATTCGATACTCAAATCAAACCAATGAGCATAGTGTGAATCAATTTGTTTTTCTTCACCGAAAGAAGTTTCGGCAATACCTAAGGATAGTCCGTGATGTCCCTCTTGAAAGATGTGTCCTTCAAAGGGGATCTTGTTTTGATCTAAAGCTTTCATATACGCTAACGCATTTTCTACAGGTACTAACTCATCCGAAAATGTCCCGACAACAAAAGATTTCGGTGTCGTTTCAGTCACTAATTGATCTAAGGAAGGCGTGTTACTACCTAACAATTTATTCATCGAGTCTAAAATACAGGGATAAACTAAGATTTCAGAAAGAACAGATACTTTCGGTTGCATGTTTGCATACGCTGCTGCTAAATGTCCTCCAGCAGAGAACCCAACTAATACCAATCGCTCTTTATCCATCCCCCATTCAGGGTGTTGCTCAATCAAATCAATCGTGGAATTAATATCCTTAATTGCACCTTCAACTGATTTAAATGGTCCCACTGAATAGTGAATAACCACTGCAGGAAATCCCATTTCATTGAATTTTATAGCAACGGGATCACTTTCCCGTTCGCTACAAAATTCATATCCTCCACCAGGTAAAATGATAATCCCGACTTTATTGGGATGAGTCACTTTCGAAAAGATTCTAATTTTCACATTTTTTGTTTGATTAATAACTATCTCTTCCATAAAATACCCTCATCAGATTTCAAAGTAAAAAGTTTTTACTTCGAATGGTTTAATTTGTAAGTGGTCCAAATCGACTATTTCTGACTCGATTTCTTCCATCAAGTTTGTTTCTTTTACACTTGTATACTCAAACTGTGGCTTCAAACTAATCTCTTGTCGTCCCCCACTATATTCGTGCAAACGAACAATGATTCCTTTTTGATTTTCCGCTTGTTTAATCGCATCAATCGCAATCGTTTCAGATCCCACTAACTGAATAAAATTTTCTCCTAAAATAAGACTTGTTCCTAACAGCATCGGATCATTCAATTGCCAAGCCTCTTGAATTGCCCCTGATTCGATGACCGTTCCTTCATGTGGAAAGATGCTATAGGTAAATTCATGCTCACCCATATCTGCTTCTGGATTTGGGAAAATAGCCCCTTTGAGCAGCGTCAAACGCATGACATTATCTTTGACGTCGTATCCATACTTACAATCATTCAACAAGCTAACCCCATAGTTTGATTCAGAAATATCTGCCCATTGATGACCAACTGTTTCAAATTTTGCCATGTCCCAGCTAGTATTCCAATGAGTCGGCCGTTTGACATTTCCGTATTGGATATCATATGTTGCTTCAGTTGCCCGTACATTTACAGGAAAAGCTACTTTAAGTAATTGCTGGCGTTCTTGCCAATATACTTTCGTAACAAAATCAATTCGACGAGAGTTTTTGAAGAGTCTCATTACTTGAGTCAATGTAGACTCACCAAACTGATAGTCAAACTGAACTTCAACAAGGTGTTCGTTAGCAGTCAGAACTTTCATATTTTGGGCTTTTAGCTGTTTAGATTTTTGATTATAAAAGATATCAATGTCCCAAGAATCAAATTCAAGTGGTTTATCTTCAAATAATAAAAACTGATTTCCACTAGCTGATTGATCGACAACCTCTCTTTGAACAATTTTGTCAAATATAGAAGTAATTTCACCGGTTTCTTTCCAAGTAATCGTATAAAAATCCGTTTCAACGCTAGTGATATTTATTGCTGTTTCACTAGAAGTCGACTCTTTTGCTTCTTTAAGAATATAGGTCTTATCAGAAAGTGCAGCGACGTTTTCAGCATAGAGATAGTTTTTATCTTGCGCACGTGTTATCTGCACTTGATGCCCTTTTTCATCAGTGATTTCGTATCCCGCAAACTCTGTAGGTAACGCTACCCATTCATTACGTTCCCATGAAGAGGTGTTCGTCACGATAAAGTGATGGTCAACCGCAACCTCCTCTGAAATCAATTGTTTGACCGCTCTCAATGATTCTTCATACTCCTTGTCAGAGTCTTCATAAACTTCTTTAATGGAAGAGCCTGGAATGATATCGTGAAATTGATTACGTGCCAACACTTTCCAGTTAGTCGTCAATTCTTTTGCCGGATAGGCTTTTCCTACCAACATTTTTGCCGTATTAATAATTTCTGCATTACGTAATAACAACTCAAGACGACGATTATATTTTTTGTTTTTCGCTTGCGATGTGTAAGTACCGCGGTGATATTCCAAATACAATTCGCCATCCCACAAATGAACATAATCCTCAGAATGTTCGACTGTTTCATGCAATTTCTCAAAATACGTATCTGCACGAGAAGTTTTCACTTCTGGTAAACCAGCGATTTTATCCATTTGTCGGCGGTTTTCTAACATCACTCGATTCACTCCACCGCCACCATCTCCATATCCATAAGCCAAGAGGAGTTCTTGATTCAACTCTTTATCATGATAATTGTCATAAATACCTTTTATAATGTTCGGTTGTAAAAATCCGTTATAGGTATAACGAGTATAAAAAGATGGATCACCTAAACGACCCGGTTCTGGTGTCGTAATAAAATGCGTCAAAATCTCCGTTCCATCAATTCCACGCCATTTAAACGTATCATGAGGCATTTGATTGTATTGATTCCAACTAATCTTGGTTGTCATAAATGTCGTAATACCAGATTTTTTTAGAATTTGTGGCAAAGCCCAAGAGTAGCCAAATACATCGGGTAACCAAAGATATTTTGATTGTTGATTAAATTCTTCTGAAATGAATTTTTTCCCTAACATAATTTGGCGAACCAAAGCTTCACCAGATGGAATATTACAGTCAGCCTCCAACCACATAGCCCCATCAATTTCCCAGCGTCCTTCAGCCACTCGTTCCTGAATTTTTTTATAGATGTCTGGATAATCTTCTTTGATATATTCATAAATCTGAGGTTGCGTTTGTAAGAAAATGTATTCAGGGTATTCGTCCATTAAACGAAGGACCGTTGAAAAAGAACGCGCCGCTTTTTCTCGCGTGTGTTTTAAGCGCCATAACCAAGCCACATCAATATGAGTATGCCCCACCACATCTACTTTAACTGGTGAATTTTTTGGTAATTTTGATACCTCATTAGTTAAATACGTACATGCCAGATGAGTAGAAATATAGAACTCTTCTGATCCTGGATAACTTAAATCAACCTTGTTTAGGGCACTGTTCAATATACGTTTGTAAATAGCCGTCTCAGGTGCATCTTCCCCTAATGCAAGGATTGTGCCCAGTAAGTTATGACCTAAATAATATAAATCCTTAGTGGCTTCATCTAGTAGTGCATAATCTGCATATTTAAATACGTGTTGTTGCACTCGTTCAGGACCTCCAGCTTCCAGTCCAGACCATGCTTTAAATGACAAAGTAATTTTCTTTCCGCTATACTCTTTAAACTCTAGAAAAGTTTCTTTATGGAAAGTATCCACCCCTTGATAGGGAACGCCATCAATAAATAAGAGTGATTCAAAACCTCCTAAGTTTGCCAAAGACGTTTTCCCAAAATCAAAAATCATTGCAAATCGATCTTCCTCACTAAAATTGGGTACTTGAAAATCTGCTTGGAACCAATAATAAGAGTCACGACCTTGCCATTGATCTCCGGCTTTTATTACTTGCCAGGTCTTATCTACTGCTGGTGGATATTTAATCTGCTTCGTTTCATCCTCTTTCATCATCCAACCCTCAATGGGCATACGATTACGAAACATATGAAAACGAATCTCTTCTAATCGTTTTTCTAACTTTTGATTTGTAAAAAACATAAGTTCTCTCTTCTCCTTCAGAGTAAAATATTTAGTCATTTTTATTTCAATGCGAAATCCATGCCTTCTTTGAACCGGCCGGAACATAGTAGGAAGATTATGATTAGCGGAAATGTTAACAACACAGAGCCTGCATACATCGGTCCAGGATAGCTTTCATAAGGGCCAAACATTTGTGATAACAGTACGTTTAGAGTCAAAGTTCCATGGCTCTTAGTCATTAACATATCCCATAACAGATCTGTCCATCGAGCTGTAAATAAGAATAAAAAAATCACCGTCGTAATCGATTTGGACATCGGTAAAACAATCCGAAATAAGATGTCCTTCTCTTTTGCACCATCTAACTTAGCCGCTTCAATCAACGTATCAGGAATTGCTTTAAAAAAATTAGTAAACATAAAGACTGCCCATAAATTCATCAGTCCAGGTAAAATCATTCCGACATAGGTATCTATCAAACCAACTTTAGTTGTCATTAAAAATTGTGGCACTAACAAAATAATCCCTGGAAAAAACATTTGAAATAAAATGAAATTATTTATCTGAACCTTCCCAATAAACGGGATTTTCGCTAATGCGTATGAAACCATTACGGCAAACAAAATTTGTAAGACTGTTGAAACCGTCGAAACAAATACTGTATTAAAAAAAGCTTGTAGCCAGGGGGCATCCCCTGAAGTAACCTCATTACCAAACAACCACTGCCAAGATCTGAAAGTAAATTGAGTAGGTATCAACACTCGATCAACCTGATCCCAAGGTGCAAAGGATTGTAAAACCATATAAACAAAGGGGAAGATCATGATGAATAAAATCAATGTAGCCAATGTATATCTGATTATCAAACCAGTCTTTATCTGTTTAACTCCAGCCATTTTTCTCTCCCCATTTCTGCATTAAAAATTTAACTACACCAATAGTTGCAAATGTGACAACTGAAGCAATAATCGCAATTGCTGATGCATAGCCAGAATTCAAATTGACAAACGCTTGATTATAAATCTCTAACTGCCAAGTATTCGTTGCCAAATCCGGTCCTCCACCAGTCAATTGGTAGGCTTCTATAAAAATACCAAAAGATAGACCAACAGCTAACGTTAAAACGGTATACAACGCCGGATACATTAGCGGCATCGTAAGACTAAAAAACTGTTTCATTTTCGACGCGCCATCGATTTCTGCCGCTTCATACACAGCAGGATCAATACTGTTCAATCCAGATACCAAAATCAATGCATAATACCCTGACATTTTCCAAGCAATCATAAAAGATATCACGAATATGACTGTTACAGGGTTCCCTAACCAGTTAATCTCTAAACCTAGTCTATCTCTAAAAAAATGATTAATGGGGGAATCATAAGAGAGTATCCCTTTGACAATTAATGAAGAGACAACCCCACTAGACAAATAAGGTAAGAAAAACAACACTAGATAAATCCCTTTAAAACGTGGCAACTTATTAACAATTACCGCAATCATTAAAGACATCACAAACGACAGTGGGACTAGCACAATCAAAAATTTATACGTAGAGACAAATGAGGCAAAAATATTTTTACTTTTCAGTGCTTGTAGAAAATTACTCAACCCTACAAATGAAAAATCTGGCGAAATAAGGTTCCAATTGGTAAAGCCTAACCATAACGACCACCCTAATGGAATAATAAAAAATGTCGTCGTAAATATTAGGTACGGACTAGTCAAAATCAAGCCCAGTCTATTTTTTTGTCTATTGCTATTCATTACCTAAAATCTCCTCAACAGATTTAGTCAAATCTGTCCAACCTTTATCCGCCTCTTTTTTCCCTTGAATAGCTGGAATCCAGGCCTCTTCACCAATTTTTGTTTGAATTTCATTAAATTTAGCGCTGTCCATTGGGGGTGCCCCAAAAGGTGTAATTTCTGCGAATGGTTCAAACACAGGGTTTTCTTTGTAAAAATTCGTAAAGGCCTCATTCGTTAAAGCATCATCACGACTTGGTAAAGAACTCGTTGTTTTCAATAATTCCATATCATTGTCGGCAGATCCGTAGACAAACTTCAAGAAATCCATTCCTGCTATTTGTTCTTCCTTCGTAGCTTGTGCATACATAACCACGCCTTTTGTGTTCCCAAATGTATAAATATCGCGTTCATCCTTCATGTTATCCGGTACAGTTGGTGCAGTAACATAGTAGGTTTCGCCATATTTCAATTCTGGGAAACGTTCATTCCAACCAGGTAAATTGGCAGGGCTAAAGAAAGTAGCGACTGCTTTACCTGTCTCAAAAGCATCTTTTAATTGTTCAGTAATTACCAATTTGTCTTCTTTTAGTTTATTCGCAAAACTTAAGACATCTTTTGTTGCTCCTTCATCAGCAACATATTTTTTCCCTTCCACAAAACCAGCACCTTTACTTGCCGCTTCATAAAACGGGAAGAAGTCCAACCAACGTAACCAAGCTGTAGGATCTGCGAAACCATCGTTGGCAAAAATAAATTTATCAGGATATTTCTCCTTCAATTTTTTTCCAACTTCATAAACATCGGAATAAGTTTTTGGTGCCTCGGTAAATCCTAACTCGTCTAAAATATCTTTCCGCCAAGCAATCATAATAGGACTTGAGCTTAATGGTAAGACATATTGGCCGCCATCACTGAATTCCCAACTCTTGATAGTCTCAGACATATTCCGTTTTTCAACCAATTCGTCGTACCCATCAACTTTAGTAAAATCAACTAACGCTTTACTTTCTTGCAACTGAGCACCAAAACTTCTTGTAATATTTTCAGATAATGTTGGTGCTGTTTGAGAAGCAATCGCGGATTGAAGGGTTGCTTCTGAAGTAGGTGATTCTTTCATTTGAGTAACTTCTACGTCGACATCTTTATTTTCTTTCTCATACTTCTCAGCCATCGATTGCCAATACTTTAGATTTGGGGGATTGGGAGCTGCCCAAAAGGTTACTTTTGTTTTTCCATCTGAGGCCTTACTATCATTCCCACTTCCACATCCAGCCAAACTCAGCATTAGCGCGGAGAATGCAACTGTGCATAAAATCATTTGTTTTTTCATATCCTATTCCTCCTCGTAAAATCATGTATTCGTTTACAAGTGTTAGTGTAGCATGGTGCCACACGAGTTAAAACATTCCTCTAGTTTTTTAATTATATTTTTATGTAATTAAATATATAAATATAATTATTGAATTTGATAATCAAATAGTGTACTATTGATTTATAAAAAATATGACACTGGAGATAGTTTATGAAAAAAAAATTATACGAAAAAGTCTACGATGACATCGAAAATAAAATTATTTCTGGAGATTACTCCTTAGGTACAACACTGCCATCAGAAAAAAATTTAATTGATTATTATGGGGTCAGCGCTATCACTATTAAGCGAGCTCTTACTGAGTTAAAAGAAAGTGGCTATATTTCTCGAAAACCCAAAGAAGGCTCCATTATCATTAATAATCACGTAAAAAAAGAAATTGTTGATAGCCCAACAAATAAATCATTAGTGGGCGTTGTTCTCACTAGATTCGACTCTAGTTTTGGAGAAGAAATCCTAAACGGTATTCTTGACAATAACCCCAACAACTATGAAATAATCATAAAAAAAAGTAATGGCGATACTCAAAGAGAAGATGAACTGATTAGAGACCTCATTGAAGCAGGTGTCGAAGGAATTATTCTTTTGCCCACTTCTTCTGAATTCTTATCACCTAACTTATTAAAAATGATTTCAAACAATTTTCCGTTTGTTGTGATTGACCGTGTTCTCGATGGATTGCCAGTAAATTCTGTTACGGTAAACAATGAACAAACAGCACGAACATTGACAAACTATCTGTTCTCAAACGGTCATCGAAATATTGGCTTTCTTAGCTCTAGTACACGTATTTCAACCGTTCAAGAACGAGAAAAGGGTTTTATCAATTCCCATGCAGTCAACGGGCTCGCCTTAAATTCTGAATATATTCAACACTTCATTACCTCTGACTCAAAAAATACTGAGACAGAAAAGAGAGTAGACATCAGACGTATCAAAGAATTTCTTCAAAAATATCCGGAGTTAACAGCCATATTATCTACCGAGTACGAGACTGCTCTTTTGGTAGGCGAAGCCTGTCGCCAACTAAACTTGAACATTCCTAATGATATTTCACTAGTTTGTTACGATCATCCTATAAGTAACTTCTTAAAACAGCCCTTTATCGTTACTCATATTGAACAAAATCAATATGAAGTTGGCCAAGAAAGTATTCGGATGCTCCATAGCAAAATTCAAGATAACTCGAAAATTGAGAAGTTTGTTACTATAGGCGTCCTTGCACAAGGCGATTCTGTAAAAGATATTTCTGAATAATAGTAGAAAAGCCCGAGACATAACTTTTTTTGAAGTTATGCCCCGGGCTCCTATTATCTAAATAAACGGTGGGCACAGAAGGGACTCTTTCTATTAAAACTTATTTAAACTCTTTACCAAAGCGTTCAGTTACTGCCTGCATCCATGCTTCAGCAACTACCTTGTTTCCTAACGGTACCAAATGAACACCATCACGGGTATATTTCTCAGCGCCATTAGCCAAACAAAGTTGATTCAATAGACCATCTAAACTAACCAGTACAGTGTTGTACTCAGCAGCTAGTTTTCTAACCACTTGAATTTTTGGATCCAAGTCTTTGCGCCAATGACTACGATCCACTTCATTAGGCATTACAAATGGTTCCATCAACACAATTTTCTCGATGCCTGCAGCCTTAGTCTTGTCTAAGACCTCTCGATAGATTGTCTCATAACGTGCCGTCTCCTCGAGTGTTCCAAAGCTTTCCGCTTCTTCATTAAACCCAACATCATTAATACCAATCAAAATTGAAACCAAATCTGGTTGATAGTCTAAACAATCTTCCTGCCAACGTGAATTCATCCCCGCAATCTGATCTCCACTAATCCCCCGATTTATTACTTCAATTTTCTGATTGTTGTAATACTCATTCAGTAACGCTGTCAAGAACAATGGGTAACCATATCCTAATCCAAAATCCGGATCTTCACGTCTACATGCATCTGTAATACTATCGCCATTAAATAAAATCTTCATTTCTTTTTCCTCCATTACTATCACTCATACTTTTTAAACGCTGGGAACAACAGTTTATAATTTAAATAAGTAACGCCACAGATTCCGCCAAAGGTTACTATATAGAGTAGCGTTAGCAGGCCACTTGGGTGTAATAAAAATATTTCCACTATCATTGCAAGAAACCCACTCAATATCACACTAAAGCTTCTTGAAGCAATGACTGCTGAGCTTTTGAGTGAAACACCAAAGCCCGCTTCATACCTTGAGAAGTAAAATAAAGCTGAACTTGCTAGCACATTTAAAATCAAAAGCCCAACTAATGCAGCGACTTTAGAATACAGTGCAATAAAACCAGTCAAAGAGAAACTAAAGCTAAAACTAAGCAAGACTAAACACCCTAGTGGCATAAAAATGAAAAATAATTTAATTCCTGTCCAAAAATTTTGTTTTACTTGCTTTAAATAGATTCTAATTATTGGCTGATTAAGTGTCGCATCGTACCTATTCATCACGTAATACAACGATATTCCATTCCCAAAAATTGTCACTATCGGCAACGAAGTGAAAAGAACGACAATGTTTAGAAGAAAAAAATCGAGAAAAATTCCTAGTTTTCTTACTACTGGATTGTCGACATTTAATAGTTTTCTCATTCAATCACGTCTCTGTCTGTTAATTTTTAAGCTCCTCATTGTAACGTTTTAATGCATTGTTTTGAATTTCTAAGAAACGATCCAAGCCCATTTGTTTTAACTGACTAATATAATCGTTCCACTCTTTTTCAACTCCTCCATTGGTTACCCATTCGGCTTGTTTAGAAGTCACAAATGAATCGATGTCTGCCTGTATCGTACTCAATTCACGTTGCTCATCAGCTTTATAGTTCAGCATTGGGTACTGTTCTCCTAAATAAGATTCCAATGGTGCTGAGATTTTGTGTTTATAACCATCTCCTTGGTCATCTAACATTTTAATTCGTTTATCGAGTGCTTCACTCCCGTACTGAGGGGCCCAGTCACGCATCGAGTTATTTAATGCATAATCATCCTGCAACTTCCCTTCATCATTCGTCAATAAGGTGTACGTCCCATCATCATTTTTTTCTGTACACATTCCAAAAGGACCAAAATACGTTTGTACGCTTGCATCTTCGGTGTACATTTTATCAACCCACTGGAGTAACTTTTCTGGATTCTCACAGTTTTTTGTCACAACAAATTGATTACGCGAATACGGATCTTGATCCATCAGCACATGTTTTTTCCCATCGAGTCCGGTCAAGGCTGGTAATGGTACATATTCACCACGCTCCTTACCCATTCCTAATGGATTATAACTGTCAGCGACTCCAACAACAGAGACTTCAGTGATTTTATTCATCAACGAGGTCCAGTCTTGGGTAAAGAATTCCTGGTCGATAGCTTTTTCTTTAAACAATTTATGCATATGCTGGATTGTTTGTTTATATAAATCTGTTGTCGGTTGATAATACAACTCTTTTCCATCATAGTTCATCCAAGTAATTGGACTTGAGCTTACCTCAATTCCCCATGGTAACAACATTCGAAACCCTAAACCTGTGTATGGGACTTCATTCGTCTTATCTCCATCACCGTCTGCATCTTCTTTTGCAAATGCTAATAATACATTTTCCAATTCTTCAACCGTTTCGGGCATATCTAAACCTAGATTTTTAAGCCACTTTTGATTAATCACTAATTGATTCCCAACTTTTGCTCGACCGGTCATTCTTGAAGGCAATGAATAAATATGACCATCCGCATTCGTTACAATAGCTCTCATTTTAGGATCTTCTTTAAAAATTTTAGTCATGTTTGGCATCGTTTTTTCATTGATGTAATCTTCTAAAGGAATAAATGAAGCTTCATTATTAGCAATATCCGCATCTTGTAAAGCGGTATTCCCCCAAAAAGCATCCGGTAAGTCGCCACCACCTAATACAACGCCTTTTTTATCAGGCCATTCCAATGTGGTATACGTATCCCAATTAATTTTGACTCCAGCTTCTTTTGTAGCATCAGCAACCGAGCCTTTTTTCAAATAGACATCTGTACTTTCAGGATACCGAATATTGACAACCGTAAATTCATTCTTATCCTTTGTTGCTTTCTCTTTTGTACCTCCTCCGCACCCAGCAAGCGATGTGACTGCTGTGGCAATAAACGCACTCATTACTAACTTCTTCATTTTCATATTTTTTTCTCCTATTCTTTGACAGAGCCAATCAAAGCTCCTTGATTAAAGTATTTCTGTAGAAATGGGTAGACGCACATAATCGGTAGCGTAGAAACAATCATCGCAGCGTACTTCATCATTTCCGAGCGTTGCCTCATCATTTCATTGGATGCATTTCCCGCTGCAGATGCTGCACCTGAGCCAATCCCCTCATTAATGATCAACAACCTTCGTAAAATCATCTGTAAAGGATGCAGGTCCTGATTTTTGATATAGATCATTGCATCGAACCAAGAATTCCAAATTCCAACTGCAACCCATAATCCAATAACTGCGATAATCGCCTTTGAGAGTGGCAAAACAATTTTAATAAAGTAACGAATTGTTGAACAACCATCCATCTGAGCTGCTTCCCATAAGGTTTCTGGGATATTTTCTTTAAAGAAGCTTCGAATAACAAAAATATTGTAAGTAGAAACGGCACCTGGAATAATCAATACTAACGGATTATCCAACAGCCCAAGACTTTTAATATTCAAATAAGTAGGAATCAATCCCCCTCCAATAAACATCGGAATCGTAAAGAAAGCAACCACCCATTTTTTGCCGACCAATTCTTTACGGGATAATGCGTAACCCGCTGGCAAATTGACCACTAATTGAAATAATGTGCCCACAGAAGTATAAATAATCGTGTTCAGATAACTTCTCCAAATTAGTCCAGCAGAAAATAGCGCCTTATACCCTTCAAGATTAATTTTTTTAGGAATTAACAATACCTCTCCGTTAGCAACGGCTTGCGGGTTACTAAATGAAGCGATAATGATAAACCAAAGAGGGTATAAGATACCGATGATAATTAAAGCGAATAAACACTTAATACCAATGTCGAATACTCTTTCGCTTAAAGGCATTCGTTTTAAATGGCTTTTTGATTTCGAAATCTCCATAATACACCTCTTTCTAAAACAATCCTGTGTTTGTCATACGTTTTGCAATCTTATTTACCAATATCAAAATGATAAAGTTAACAACTGAGTTAAACAGTCCCACAGCTGTTGATAAGCTGTACTGTGAATTCAACATCCCCATCTTATAAACATAGGTAGAAATGATTTCACTGACTTGTAGATTCATTTGGTTTTGTAGTAGAAATACTTTCTCAAAACCAACACTCAGAACGCCGCCCGTTCTTAAAATCAACAAGGTGATTGCAGTTGGCATTAACAAGGGTAAATCGATATACAACATTCTCTTAAATTTTGAAGCACCATCCATTGTAGCTGCCTCATATAATGTCGGATCAATTCCAGCTAATGCAGCAAGATAAATGATACTGTCCCAACCTAAATGTTGCCAAATATCAGACCATACAACTACGCTACTAAACATATTCGGCATCGCTAGAATATTGGGCACCTCAATACCAACTTGTTTAAACACAATAGCGATTAGTCCTGTTCTTGGTGATAAGAACATAATTAACATCCCACAAATAATCATTGTTGAAATAAAATGTGGAAGGTAAGTAATGACTTGGAATGTTTTCTTAAATTTACCCGTTCGTATCTGGTGCGTTAACAATGCCAAAATCACTGGTAAAGGAAATCCTGCAAAGATACTGTAGAGACTGATCATTAATGTATTTTTTAACGTTCGTATAAATTGATACGAATGAAAAAATTGATCAAAATGTTTGAAGCCAACCCATGGGCTACCAAATACACCAAGTGCTGGAGAATAATCTTTAAACGCAATAATTAATCCATACATAGGTTTGTAAACAAAAAGTGCTAAAATCAATAAAGAGGGTAATAGCAATAAATATAATGGGAAAGACTTTACCAGCTTACTGCGTTTATTAATCTTTATTCTTTCCTCAGTGCTTTTTTCTACACGTTGTTCCATTCTTCATCTCCCTTTCTTTAAAAGCTCCCACACTACAGCCACCTTTCCTTTCCATCGATAAATTTGTATCCGTTTTCAAAAGTAATTATAGGATACTCGTTGTCATCTTCCTACAAAACAACTTATATCTAATTATATTTTAATATATAATTAGATTTTAAAATAATAAATCATAATCTAAGATATCCCATGATTAGAAACGGTCTCATTTAACGATTTTTTATTCTGTAAAAATATAATTTATTATTTTAAGAAAATCCGATTTGTATAGGCCAATTTAATGAGTTTACTAACAAAAAATATGGAGATATCCCTCTTGTAGAAAATAATTCACAACTAATTTGAAGGAATTTTTTAGACTCTCCTTTAAGAAACAGATATACAAATAGAGCGTGAGCCATAACTTTTTAAGTCATGGCTCACGCTCTATTTGTATAAATGATGGGTATAGAACTCCACAATCTCATCAATTCTAAAGGTGAAACATCTTAAGAATTGAAAGGCTGCGTCCACCCCTCAACAACCTCTACACATAGGACATGCTAGAGTTGAAGGTCTTAATTCTCGGAGTTAAACGCTTCTGTCCGATCTCTTTTCATCTATAGTTTAGGTGATAAAACACCTTTTGTATCTATAAAAAAGTGATTCTCTTCGCTAATTTTTCCGTAGTTAATTCCGTCATGATCTGTTAGTAAAATGACTAAATCATAGTCTTTCACTTCTTGAACAGTTGGAGATATCACAGTACGTGCTTCATTATCAATCATTAATTTTTCAGCATGAGGATCATATAAATCAACTTTCAGCTGATACTCCTCCAGCTTCTTAGTCACATCAACAGCCGCACTCATACGTGTATCTGCTACATTCTTTTTATAAGCTACACCCAAGATAGCAACTCTTGCTTTCATTAACGGAACCGGTCTCTTACTTAGTAAAATGATTGCTTCTTGAATTAATTGATTCAGAGATTTTCGTTCCACTAAGCTGGCGGCATCAATTAAAGGAACCTCGACATTTCTCTGATTTGCTTGCCATTTTAAGTAATAAGGATCGACGCCAATACAATGTCCACCGATTTTCACTGAAGGAGTGAATTTCATAAACCCAAATGGCTTTGTATTAGCAGCATCCAATACTTCGTAAGGGTCAATCCCCATCGCCACACAAATTGAGCGAAGTTCATTAGCTAAATTAATATTTATAAACCGGAACGTATTCTCATAGACCTTTGCCATTTCCGCTACTTCCATAGAGCTTACAGGAATTGCCTGAGCACCAATCACAGCTTGTGCAAGTTGGGTACATTTTGTAGTCATTCCACCAACTAACTTTGGTGTATTTCGTACTTCAAACATTGTGTTACCTGGATCCACACGTTCAGGAGCAAACGCTACAAAAATATCTTCACCGATAGTAAAGCCCAATTCTTTCAAAGGTGAAACGACATAATCTTGTGTCGTCCCAGGATAACTCGTACTTTCTAAAATAATTAGTTGCCCTGGATGAATGTACGGAAGTATCGAATCTACCGCACGTTTTATATACGACAAATCTGGTTGTCGATCTTCGTTTATGGGTGTTGGAACATCAATAATCACAACATCCTGTTCAGCTATGTAAGTAAATGTATCGACTACCTTGTGACTTGCGATAAACTGTTGAACTTCTTCATCTGAAATGTCTTCTATGTAGCTGGATCCTCGTCTCAATGCGTTCACTCGTACAGCATTAATCTCAAACCCACATACTTGATACCCCTGAGACGCATAATAAATGGCATTAGGTAACCCGACATATCCCAAACCAATAATTCCTACTTTCGCCTCTTTTTGGATAATCTTCTTTTCTAAATTTTGATGCTGATTTTTCATAAATCCCGACCTTTCTACTCTATGTTTTCAAACGACCATTTATAAAATAATAACAAACATTCGTTATTTTTCAAATAATTAAATGCTACTTTTATTAACAAATAAAATGAACTTAAGTTATTATTTGGACGCTATTTAATCATACCTCATAACGAATTAAAGAAATAGCGTTATTTAAAATAAATACTCCTTTTTTAAAAAATAATTATATTTTTTTGATTAAAGACAGAGATAAAAAAATAGCCCTTTCGGAAAAAGGCTTGCCTCCTTCTTCTCCATCAATTAGCTAGTAAACCTAAAACAACTAGCGAACCCAAAATCTATTCTATCATAACTACAATCACCTGCTTGTATTCTATACTAACAAAAAAAATTATCCTATCAAATGACTTAAAATAGTTGGATTGATCGATAGTAAATTTCTATTTCAATTATAAAAAATACCGACCGCTAAAAGTTAGACTTTTAGTCTAATTTTGGCAGTCGGTTCAATATGAGTAGGGTGAAAATAACCAATAATAGCTAATTAGTTTTTCACTCTAGTTCAAACTAGCAATCCACAAAGTAATTTGAGTTTCTCAAATAGAGTCCGTCATCCACATACATCATAGAATTTTTTGCCCGTTTAACATAGCTCACCTAGATTATCTTGCTGTTATAAAAAATCAGTTTTGCTTCCGTCTTTTCAGGAAGAATGCCGCTAATACAGCGAACACTCCTACTACAGAAAGAAGTTGTCCATCATTTTGTGTCCCTGTTTTAGGTAATTGTTTTGTCGATTTTTTGATGGCTTTTGTTTGTGTAACAGTTGCTTTTTTATTGTTTGTTGTCTTTTTATTATTTGTTGCTTTTGGATCCTTGTCCGTTTCAGTTGTTTCTTCTGAATCTTTCTGTTCTTTTTCTGAATCTTTCTCCGCTTCTTTTCCTGGCTTTTCCTCATCCACTGGTTTTTCCAAGACTGTCAACGTCATTGTCATTTTTACTTCTTGCCGCCCTTCATTTGCGGCTAAGTATTCAATGGTGTGAACACCTGGTTCAACCAATGTATTATCCAGTTTATTTACGAGAATTTTTCCACTTGAAACAACAAATCCAACGTACGTTGCATTCTCTGCTTTTGCCCAACTTAAAATCATCTCTTCAGTTAAGACATCACCCACATACATCACTTTTTCAGCTGGCACTTTAAGCGTTGGTGCTGGATACTTGGAAATGGTTAATGTAATCACTTTTGTTCCCGTTTTACCAGCAGAATTTGTGTAAGAATAGGTGATGGTGTAGGTCGAACCAACTGCTTTTGTATCAATTTTCCCTTCGGCTACTGTGTACTCTTTCACCGCTAAGTTTTCACCATCTACAACGTCATTGGCTTTCGCCCAACCTAAAATAGTTGCATCCGTTAGTTTTGTTCCCGCTACAACTGTTTGATTTGAGGCCACAATCGTTGGCTCACTTGCTTCCACTACCGTTACGTTAGCTGTCGCTGTTGCCACTGAACCTGTCGAATTTTTCGCAATATAGTTCACTGTATAGACACCTGGTGTTGCCGTATCAACCGCTCCCGTATAGAAAATTCCTGTATCTTTAGTCACATCATAACTACCTAATGCTTGACCTGTCGCTTGATCGACCGCAGTAACTAAGCTTAACGGATCAACTGCTTGTCCCACATAAATCGTTTTATCCGTTGCTTTGATAGTTACACCTGCGATAACTGTCACTTTCACTGTCGCTTCTGTCACAATGCCTGTGGTTTTATCTTGAACAACAATTGTCACTGTATAATTTCCAACAACCCCGCCACCTGCAGAACCAATCGTTGCAATATCATATGTTGAAGGATCCGCTACAGTACCGTCACTTTTTGTCACTTTCACTCCAGCAAGAATTTTTGCACGCACGTCTTCTGAATCCGTGACCGTTACATCCTTTACAGAAATCTTTAAGGCTTTGCCATTTGCTTTCTCATCGTATACATAAACATCCACTGTTTTTGTTGCGGTGATTCCAGCCGAATTTGTGACTGAATATGTAATTTTATAGCTACCTACTTTATTCACATTCACGTTATTTGTTTGAGTAATTTTGCTTGTAAGGTCTCCATCCTTATCATCCGTTGCGTGAACTCCTGCCAGCGGATTGAACGGGCCACCTAACTTGATTGTTTTCGCTGCTAAACCAGAAAAACGAGGTTGGTTTGCCGCCGCTGGTTCATCTGGAAGGACAATTCCTACTTCTGGTGGTGCCGGTTGAGAAGTAGCTGCTTCTGGTTGTGCTACTTCTGGAGTTGCTTCGTTAGTTGGTGCTTCGTTCACTGGTGCTTCGTTCACTGGTGCTTCACTCGCTGATGGTTCTTCAGATTCTTGTACAGCTGGTGCCGCTTCTCGTTCAGTCGTTGCGTTTGTCTCTTCTGTTTGAGAAGCTGTTTCTGGCTGGCTAGACTCGCTAGTTGTCGTTTCTTTCACGGTTTCTTTGGTTGCTTCTTTTGTTGCCTGTTCTTTTTCAGCAACCTCTTCCACTGAAAGCTTTTCAGCATACGCTTCTTCAGAATGAACCGTTTCAGCTAAAACTGATTCTGTTGCTGGCTGTTCCTCCACTGTATTTGTTATTGATTCCGCAATAACTGTTTGTGTGTTCAATAATGTTGGTGCTATTAACGTAAGCAATGACACCACTGCAAGTTTTTTGCTTTTCATTTAAGTCCATTCTCCTTTTTGTTTTCTTCTTCGCTTAAATACATCTGTCTCACTTGTTGCTGCATAGAGTTTAACCAACTCTCTCTTTCTGACTTTCTGTTCACATTTTCTAAAATGAAATAGGAAGTAAACACGCCTACAATGTGCCCACACATCAGCTGCTTTTTTTCGTTTGTCAGTTCAAGCTCTTTCACACTTTGACAAAAAGTTTGATATAAAAATTGTTGCGTAGGTGTATACGTCAAACGATCAGTAATTAACGAAAGATATAGCGCAGACTCTTCATAAAAAAAAGTACCTAAATCATTGATATATCCTCCTAAAGAAGAAGATTCTTTAAAATAATGTGCCTTTATTTGTATAAATATTTGTTCGATAGCTATTTCACGTATTTGCTCAATATTTTTGAACGTGTAATAAATTGGCTGTGTAGACATCCCCACTCGATGAGCTAATTTGCGAACAGTCACTTGACTAATTCCCTCCTGTACAGCTAACTGATACGCTTCTTTTAAAATAATTTCTGAGGTAAATCGTTGTTTATTCATACGTTCTATCCCCCTTTCTTTGGTTTATTTATGCTCACTGCTTGATCTTTTTTTAAGATTTTTTTGTTTCTGTGAAAGCTGTCCAGTTCGATGCTCCCTCTTCTCGAATCAATCGTCGGACGCTCATTTCTTTTTTTGTGCCTTCTGGAAAGCTCAATTGAATTTCAACCTCTGCTATTGTAGGAATTTCCCAAAGTTCCCTCAGTAGACTTGTGATATTTTTTTCCACTTCCTCTTCAGAATTTGTTTCTATTTGAAGAGAAAGTATCGCACCTTTTTCTTTAACATCCACACGAATAACCGCTAAGAGCCCTCCAAAATAGGGGGAAAGCTTCTGCGAAATCTGTTGCTCCAACTGCCCCTGTACCTTACGTGATTCATTGCTCGAAACCACTCGTTGCCACGCGTCTCCTTTTAAGCCAAGACCTTCTTGTGGATACGCTTTTACTGATTGTTCTTCAAAAAAATACGCTTGCTGTGTCTTCATTTTTATCATTTCCTCTTTTATCCGCCTCTGTTCAACCTTTAGCTGATACCAGTAAGCTTCTAGTTGTATTATCTGACCAACTAATATACCAAGAGTCAAAAGAATAACTAGACTACTTATCAATAATACGCGGACATGCTTAACTGTCTCCCGTCGCTGAACGGCTAAAAATTTCTTTTGAAACGCAGGTTGTTGCTTATTTTTATAATGATTCAGTTGAAACTGTCTCTGCCACCTCCGTAAAATAAGTAAAAGCATTCCTACTAGCGTGAGTCCTATTGACCAATTCAGCCATTTCATAAAACACCTCTTTTCATACTTAATTTTGTATCCATTGCACACGTCCTTTAATAGAGGAACGTTTAACCCAGCCAAAGCTTCGACTATCTTTTGATACTTGAAGATGATCGCCTAACACAAAATAACAATCATTAGGAATCCGTGTTTGGTCTTGCCAGGCTTTGGCCAGAGTCTCTGTCAGCGTGACACTATACGTCGTCGTAAAGGCTCCTTCTCCCTCTAAATCAATAACCAATCGATTCCCTGCCACAAAAATAGGATCACCTGGTAAACCAATAATCCGTTTTACAAAATGATTGTCTTCTCCTTTCACAGAGAATCCAATTACATCATAACGAATAAAGGGTTCTTCTTTGGCTAATAGTACGGTTGCACCATCTTTTACTGCCGGATCCATAGAAGTACCAACTACTGGATGAACCGTATAGGAAACATAAAATACCCACAGAAAAAATCCGAATAAACTAGCTAAGAGTCCAATACTCCACCAAACATAGACGACACGTTTTTTTTGTCGCCTTTTTTTTGGGCCCCTTTTTTTAGGCTGCACAGTATGTTGCTTACGCCGCCGCTTTTTTTTATGCTGGGGTCGAGACATCCTCTCTTCTTGTTTATTTTCTTTCATTTGTCTTACTTGATTGATAGATTTTTTCTTTATTTGCTCGTTTACACCAGTTTTTTTGCTCCTCTGTTTCTTTTTTTTCTCCTCCAGAGTGATGTCTCTCTGCTTCTTCAGAGTTCGTTTTTGATCCTTCTTTTTTAGTGACGCGTGTTTTCCTTTTTGGCTCGCTTGTATTTGGTTTCTTTTTTTATTCGTCTTCTCGTTGTTTTTCTTATTCGTCTTCTTATTGTTTTTTCCTCGCGTCTGTGTTTCTCTCATCTTAATGAACCATATTCAAACACAAGATTGGCATTAAAAACAGAAGAAATAATGGGACGATTGTCTGCATCGGCTCAGAAATAATCTTTGCAGCTAAATGCATACTTGTTTTTTCGAAGGAAGTGATTGGATCTTCAACAAGTAATTGTTTCTTCATCTTTTGATGAGTCAACCCTAACTCTTTGACAAGTGAATCCTCTGCCGTTTTTAATGGTTGAACACTACTAAGCTCCCCTTGGACCACCCGTCGATAGATTGTGCCAATATCTCCCTCACATCGCAGTAAAGTCACTAAAGCTTGACGACCGTTTTGTTCTTTTTCAACGTATTCAACCTCTGTATCTTTTATGACTTTATTGACTGTCACCCGGTAAACATAGACATCTTTAAAATCCGTCGTATATACCGTATCTCCTGTTGTCAGCTGTTGAATCCGATGCAATAGCACATCTTTATCAAAGATATTATGCGCCAACAATACATAATTCCCTTTACCTAATTGTTGATCCACACGATACGTAGCAACCCCAGATAATAGGTTTTCATTCGCTAAGCCAGCCAATATAGGCAAATCAATCGCAACCTTTGGAATCACTAATTTACCAATTCCCCAAGTATTAGTGGTTTGCTGAAAAGCATTTTTTGCTTCTGCATAATTGGCTACATTGACACTTGCAATTTGTTTTTCTTCATAGTTTGCTTTTTGAATCTTGTCTAAGTTGAAGGCACTCAGCTCTTCTTCAACCCCAATATTAATGGGGGCGATTCTAGTCTCTTCTTGCATATGAAGATAACCATAGATAGCAATACCTAAAACAGTCATCATCGTGAGAAATAATAATACAAACAGTGTTTTTGTCACTACAAGCAAGCGTTTCAAACTCCTTTTCCCTTTAGCAGAAACGACGGGGTCATTTGATTGCACTCGCTTTTTTTGTCTCCGATAACTTAAAAGTAGAACTAAACAAAAGAAAACATTCATTCCTAAAGTAAGAAGGACAATTGTTTGATAGCTCCAGACATTCCGTTTAACAATTTTTCTAGTCAACGCTTCTTCATAAGGAATTCGATGCCCTGTAACAAGTAAACGGTAGGTATTAATTCCTGGTGGTGTACACGTTAATAGGGTGACCGTATCTTTTCCGGAAATGACTTTCACTTTTTCTACTTCACTAGGCAGAACTTCTTCGAAAGAGTCAATTTCATATGCGAGGCGTTTGCCAAGGATGTTCACAAAAAACAAATCGCCCTCACTAAGGTTTTTAATATCGGTAAACAGAACCTGATTTTGAACTCCACTGTGTCCAGTAATCACTGAACGTGTATTCTTCCCACCGATAGGAATGGAGGAAGGTTCAAAATGCCCCAGTCCTTTATCCAAGGTCTGGTACGATGTTCCGTGATAAAATGGCAGCGCGGTAATATCTAATGCAGGAATGTCTAAGGTCCCCATGACAGTTCCCTCATTAGCAATTGCTGTATAAACAATCGGATCTGACTGCTTGCCTTGTTGCTTTTTGTATATATAGTCATTGTATTGTTTGGCTAATTGAAGTTGCGCTTCTTTTTCTTCTTCTGATAGCTTTTTCATTGATTCATCATATCGTGCAACAGCTTCACTTCGTTCTCGATTCGCCAAATAATTCCCAACAATTGGATACATCAAAATAAGTGTCCCTACAAGAATCATGAAGCAAGCAAAAAGCATCAAAACTGTCGGCTTTTTTTTCTCCATTTTGGATTGATCGACCATTTGGTTCTCCTTCCTTCCTTAGATGAAGAAAGAGCCAGAGACATAACTTTTTTAAGTGATATCTCTGACTCTTAGCATCCGAATAAATGGTGGGTGCAGAGATTCCGCTCTTAACAACTTCTACATATAAGATATGCTCGAGTTGACAGTTTACAGGTTCTCGGAGTCAATCGCTTCCGTCCCAGTCTCTTTCTTACGTCTTTCTCATCGAAAGTACCCCAACAAGTCCCATGACCAAAATAACGGTGCACATCCAAACAAATGGATGTGTATTGCCAATATTTCCGCTTGTTTGCGGTAGTCTTGTCACTGTTTTCTTTGAAGAAGTCGTCGATTTTGTCCCTGTGGCAGATACCACACTAGACTTAGGATATAGATAGACTTCAGAAAGTGCCGCTTTGCCATTTGGCTGCGGAAGAGGTAATTCCAAAATAACTGGCTCCATGACTTCTTTTAAGACCCCATCCTTAGGTTTTTCGGTCACTCGATACATTCCCTGAACAAGCCCAGTTACACGTGCAAGCCCTGTATCGTCTGTCACCACAGTAGTAGAAAACGCCTCTCGACCTTCTACCACTTGAAAACCTGAACCAGCAGTCATCGGTGTCACCCGTACCACTTCGTACGTAATTCCAGGTAAAGTCGTTAATGCCTTGCCTTTTTTATCGACCAAGGTGTCCGCTTTTGATCCATCCTTTGGAAAATTAATCACATCAGTGGCCGAATCAAGTTTATACTTTTGAATGGTGATTCCATAACCAGTAGCTTCTGATGCTTGAACAGTGGGAACAAATGTATTCAACCCAACCCAAAGGAGAGCCAGTAACAAAATAATTCGTCGTTTCATGTTAAGACGCTCCTTTCTTTTTCGGATGTCGATACACCCAAGCAAGTCCTAGTAAGCCACAAATCATTAGACTACCGGAACCAATCAAGAAAAGTTGTAACATCCGATTACCACCTGTGTATGGTAAAATCATTGTCTTGTCATCTTCTTGATAAAGGGTTATGACTTCATTTCCTTCAGAAATAGTGAAAGAAATCGGATGTTTTACAAGTTCGTATCCTACCGGAGCTTTTGTTTCTACAAGAGTGTATTCTCCTGAAAAAAGAAAATCAAAAACCAATAGTCCACTAGAATCTGTCTTCCCAGACCCAATTTTTTCCTCTTGATTGCCTCGATAAATATCAAATTCTGCACCAGCTAAAGCCGTTCCCGAGGCTTTTTCTGCGTCGCTCAATTTCCCATCTTGATTGGCATCAATTGCACTTCCTGACTCATATTTAAAAAGACGAATTTGAGAAGCACGAATTAACCCAATATTAAGATTTGGTACATGATAAATTGAATCGGCTTGTATCATTTGACTAGAAAGATCCTTAAGTAATGGTTGTGTGTACGTGTCCGTTTTATAAGTAGTTGGATCTGCCTTGGAATTCTTCGTAGGGTCATCTCCTACTTCTTTTTTTGTTACTTGAACTTTCTTTTGGACCACCATATCTCCTACAACAAATTCTGCAATATAGTCCCCTTCAGGAAGATTAGAGAACTTATATTGCCCCTTTGTATTAGTTTTTACTAATGAATTTCCTTGGGAGTCCACAAACGGTTCGCCAATAAGGCTTTCTGTCACCAACTGATTTTTATAGTCAGTGGTTACTAAACTACTTCGGTAGAGCTTCACTGGAATTTCTTTGGCATAGGCTTCTGGTAATCCGTTTTTCAACTGTCCAATCAGCCCATCGTGATTGTCATCGTACCAAGCAACCCCAGAAAGTTCCCGACCATACACTCGCGTCCAAACGGCTTGAGAACGGACCGGCATATTCAAAATGGAGTTCATCCCTGCATCATTAACAAGTACCTCTCCCGCTTTTTGATTGATCGGTCTGATTTTTATCGTCAATTCCAGAGTTTTTCCCACTGCTAGAGACTCCGTTGAGACCAAAACAGCTTTTGCATTCTTAAAGGTTTCTTTCGGTGTTGTCTCTGGGTTGTAAATAGACCAATCTTTTATATCATTCGGATTTGTCTTTTCAGAAATAGAGAGATTATTGAACATAATTTTCGCGTTACTATCATTTACAGTGATTGTTTCCACTGTATAACTTCCCGTAAATTTTGTTCCACGAGAATCATTATTATAAGGTAAGACATCGAGTAATCGAACATCTGGAAGGGCATCAATTGATCCATTTGTCACTTTCACTTTGTACGTGATTGAATTATCAATTGTTTTTGTTGCCTCTGTTTCTCCAACCTCTATCAGCGGTTTATCCGTTGTTTTATTCACAATAACTTGTTGAACTAACGTCTCTATAAATGTATCGCTTGATGTTCTGATTTCCACTAGACTAGTATCTCTAGTTGCCGAGTTACTAGTAAGCCACATCTCACCAACTGTTCTTACAACAAGGTTTTCTGTCTCACCACTACTTTTAAACATCAGCTGCGAAAAATCAGAGGTTGCTTGGAAATTCACCTCAAGACCGGTTGCCAGTTTAAAATTTGTCATTGTCCAGGTCAAGGTAGTTATGCCCTTATCATCTAAAGTACATTTTGGATCAGCTAATGGGTTTCCTGTACTATCCTTTGAAGTTCCATCCTTATACAAAATCCCTTTTGGTAACGTCGTAGTTAATGAACCCGAATAAGAAGAGCTCGAATTTCCTGTTGTAATTCCTCTCACTTTGATATTAATAATATCTGTAGACTTATACAACGTCTCTTCAACCTCTGTTACTGTTTGGATTCCAAACGGTTTGATGAAAGCTGTTGTTCCTGTATTTAGCGGATTTCCACTAGAAACACGATGAGAAGTCTTCACCGTTCCATCTGCATTCCAAACGGTGGGGATATAGTCTAAATATGTTCCGGCATGAGGAGAAGCAACTATACTATTTCCTTTCGCATCAAAGGCCCCTGCACTGCTTAATAAAATGTAGTTATTTCCATCACTATCCTTGCTACCAGGAGAGCCAATAACTGTGACTGGCACACCATTCCATAGGCTCTGATTCTTCCCTTTAGCTTGATAGGTAAACCTCACAGCGGCAATTTTCCCTTTGGCCATGGCTGCCTCTGATGTACTATACCACGTATATTTTGCATTGGTCTCTTTCACCGCATGAACCCTTAGCCCAGGACTGCTAGCTCCCGTTTTCCTAATTCCATATTCCAATTTGACATTTTCTTTGTCTAATATGCCTTTTTGGGAATAGGCCGGACGACTCGTATCGTATTGGAAACCTTTCGTATTCCATTCAAGAATTTGAACCTGTGTCTCGGGATTAACCTTAGAACTTATATTCCAGCCTCCTGCATAAATTTGTTGCCCTTGGAACATTTGTGGTTGACCTACATTATTCGCCCAACCCGTATTTCCTATATCTAAATTTGTCGAATGTGAAAGTTTGTTGCCTTCGGGTTCATATCCTTCTAAATGGACGAAATTAGGGCCACTTGTCCATGAACCTGGTTTCGTACCAAATCCGGTAAACGTTATTTCTGTTTCGTTATTATCTTCATAGCCATCGTAACTAACTTTATTGACTGACAGATTGGCTTGATAATAGTCCCATTTCTTATTCGCAGATAAATCGGATAACGCCTTATCATACCAATTGACAATTAATTCAGCACTCGCGAACGCTTCACTTGCATAGTTGGCTCCAGCTGTTGTATATGTGTAGGGGTTTCTGATTCCTTGATAATTTGACAAAGTGACCGTATCTTTGTAGCTTCCATTTGTAAGTGAAATTTTTCCAGAATCATACACACCAATCTTTGTTAAGTCAGTAGTTGGCTGAGAAGTATAGATTTTTTTTGTCACACCATTCGGCGCAGCTAACGGGCTTTTTAATCTACTGGGATTAAAGGTATCTTTAAACTCATTCCCACCACCTATTGATGACCAATTCGCAGATTCTCTATCCGTATTCGTGATTGAATAAAATCGCGTATTAATTGAAGGGTACTCTGATGTGGCTATGTCATACTTATCCCCGTTTTTAAAGGCGTTAACCTGTTGATTAATAGTAAAGGTTATCGGTCCATTAGGATACGTAGAGCCACGCAAATCGCCATTTTCTCTACCAGGAATTGGTGCTAAGGAAGCAACTACACCGACATCATAGACTTTATCGGTATTTCCCGCGCCAGCCTTGTAGATTTGGAAATCGGTTTGTTCCCCTTGCACCAATTTAATTCCTACTGAACGTCTTGCAGATACCTTAACTTTTTTCCCTTCTAAGGAGTTAAAGTCAACCTCTGTATACTGTTCATTAAACGTTTCTGTTTCTCCGGTAGACTTGTTCACCGCATCAACTAGCTCAATTTTAAAGGTTGGTGTAAATTCGAACTGATTTTTTGCACCATAAACATTAACCACTACAGGAACATGTACTTGTCCAGTATCTTCAATGATCGATTCCATGACGCCACTAGACAACTGAGACCCGTCTTTTTGATCTGTCTCTAGGTAACTGCCATTCCCAATTTCTGCATTCACAGAAGGAACCTCGTTCTCTATAGTTACGGCATTACTCAATTCGCTAATCACACGATACCGAATTTTGGTATATTGAGTTGTTTGATCTGTGTTCTGAATCGAAAAGGAAACCGAGTAATTCACTCGATCAAATGATCGGACGATATCGTTCTTCTCATCCATATCGTGTCCTTCTTCATTATCATCATCAAACTTATCTGTACCTGTTCGAATAGAAAGCTTGGCGTTGCTGACAATCACTGGACTCGTTACACCTGTATTCTTCGTCTCTTTTGAGCTGAGACTAGGCAACTCGTCCTTTCCTAAATACAGTGGTTTTTTCAGCGAATCATTTCCTTCATAATTTGCCTTCTCTAACTCTTCCAATGTTTTATTCGTAGGAAGTGTTTCGACCTCTAGAGCATTCTCATATACAGATACGGGTGTCTCTTTTGTGTTATCAGCTACTTTTTCTTCTGCCGTATTTGTGGAAAGAGTTTCACTCTCCTTTGTTTGCGCAGACCCATCCGATTCTGATTCTTTTGCCATTGAAGAATTGGCTTCTTCAGATATTTCGGATAAATCTGTTACATTTGAGGTAGTGCTCCTAGTTGAACGATTCGTTTCAAATGAAAACAAATTTTGTTTTATGCCTGGTTCTTCCACACTTGATAAGTGAATGGCTATCGTTTTCTCTGTTTTATGCCTAAATTGAAGGTGTAAAGACCGCTCTTTGACTAGCTGCAAGTAGGTGTTTTTCTTTCCATCCTCTGTTGTCACAAAATATACGATCGGTTCCTCTAGGTCACGTGCCAAAGAAGTACTAGTCTCAGAGGAGTCAAAAGCTTCAGATAAACGGGTGCTTTCTAAAGTCGTCTGGTCTTCATCCTCTACTGCACGTTGTTGTGTAATCAATCGATTAAATTCTTCTTGGCTCTTTTCTATTTTTGGCAAGATTTGACCTGCTTCATCAAATTGAACAAGTTCATAGTCAAGACTAGTAGGAAGTTGGACTAACATTGTCTCTTTCCCTGTCAACTCAACTTTAACTGTTTCCTCTTGCACAAAGATATCTGACATTGTTACCGTTTTTCCATTTAATTCCACGTTAGCAAAGGGTTGTTCAGAATCATCAGCCTTCAATATCTGCCCTTTAGGGATTGTTAAAACAATCCCTAAAAGTAAAAGTGCTGGAAGAAGAACGGTGACTATCTGCTTCATTGGTAATTTATTTGGCATCGTCTATCCATCCTTTCATCCCATTTGAATTATGCTTGACGACGTTTTTTATCAACTGAAATCGCAACTGTACCAATTGTAATTGCTCCTAAAGCAATCGCAACTAACAACGTTGTTCCTTGCCCCCCAGTAAATGGTAGGTCTGTTTTTGGTTTATCAACGATGTCCAATTCAACTGAATCATTTTTTTCTGTGGTTAAATTAACCGTTACACTAACGGGTGCTTTTAGTAATTCATATCCTTCTGGTGCTTTTGTTTCGACTACCCAGTATTTACGGCTGACTTCGTCTTCTTGAACAAGTCCATCTGCATTCGCATCTTTCCAGTCAAGAGCTAAGCCATCAAATTCCGCACGTCCGTTGGCATCTGATTTTGCTACTAAGAAATGAACACCATCTGGTAATGTCGCGCCTTTGTCATAAGCTTTTCCATCACTTGCAATGAATTTTTCGGCTTCTGCATCCTCTAGTGTGAAAGCAATCATAAATTCTGCATCTGCTAAAACAGCCTTTGTATCTTCCGCTGTTTTCTCAATATCAAATCCACCTGTGTAGTATTTTGGTTTGTTTTCTTCTGGCGGTGTCACGGTTTTTGGTTTTTGACCTGGAATTTGATAGTTGATGGTAAAGTTATTATCTAAAATACCATTCCAGTTTTCTTTTACCGTCGTTGTTAATACTGTACGAATATCAGTAAAGCCATTTGATGCTGTGCCGACTTTTACTAACCCCGCTTCAGTCAAGGTTGTTTTTAGTGTATTCGTTGCCTCATCAAAGCTTACAGTGTAGTCTGTTGACTCTAAATCTGTCCAAGTTCCTGTTTCTCCTGCCTTCACTTGAACCTTAGCGCTATCTTTTTTATAAATTAGTTGATTATCTAGTTGATCAGTCATTGAGAAGTTTGGCTGCAATAGACCTGTAGCATCACGGATAACAATCGGCTCACCTTTCACCATATCAGATGTGCGCACAATATTTCCTTGTGCATCATAGACATCAATCGTGCCATCTTGTGCTGCGATTTGCCACAACCCGGCAGGGACCTTAGCTGCTAATTCCCATTGAAATTCTTGTCCAGCATGAACCGAATCCCCTTTTAAATTATTGATAGTTTTATCTGGATTGACTAAACTTTCCAAGATATTTTTTGGCTGTACTTGAACGTCATAAATCAATGAACTAAGATCTGTACGACTCGTTTGTGGAACATGCACAAAGAAAGGATCTGCTGGTGTTTCTACTCTTTTCCCTGCCGTCGCTGTCAAATCTGTTCGATCGTCTGTTAATTCCGTCACTAAGTATATGCCATCATTTGTTCGGCCAATTCCTAAGTCAAGATAAGCTTTTCCGTTAACATCAGTAGTAATGATTTGTTCTGCGTATTCTGAATCAATTGTATACTCTGTCTCAAGCTTTTGTTCTCTAGGATTCGTTAGAGAGACATCGCCTACAGCTAAAACACGTTGTACTTTAAATTTGATTCCTGGAATCACATCTTTATCAACTGTTTCATAGCTTCCTTCGCCTCGTTCACCTAATTCAGAAGCATCTCTCACTTGATATTTCCAAATAGAGATGGAACGCTTTGATGTTGTATCCGCTGTTGGATTTGCGCTAGTGACTTGGCCCACTTCCTCAGCTTGCGTAACCACCGCTTGCCCAAATGGTAATGTTCCTACTGCTGTAAATAGTGTTGCTGCCACTGTTGCTTGTGCCAAAATATTCTTTTTAGTAAATTTCATTTTTGATAAAAACTCCTTATGTTCTTTTTTATCTTTACATTCATTGCTAGCTTTTCCTTTTGATAAATGAAAAGACATGCTTTTACTTCCTCTTATTATATGGACCCTATCATTTATGTACCCACTTTACGAAATAAACTCCCCAGTTGTTTATTTCTTAACAGGCATTGACCATTCGTCCTATTAGTTGTCCTCATTAACCATCCCTAAAACATGTACACCCCCTACACAATTACTTGATGATTGCTTCTCTACACTTGAGACTCCCCTCGTCTCGTTCCATAGATTTTCTAGCGAAAACACGATATAATATATTGTTAATGACAGCTTTATACTCGCAAAAAAATATCAATTTTCTCATAGAAGAGACTATTCCAAGAAGAGACCAACAACCCACTAAAATCGCTTATATATAAGCTACTGACGGCTTATCTGACGGCTAATAAAACAAAGAGAATCACCTTAAAAAAAAACAGATAAAAAAAGAACACGCTTTCATTTTTATGCTTTTTTTCTCATAATCGATTCACCCATTTTTTTCGCTGAGTCATAAGCGAACCTATATATATATCCAAAGTCATTTTTGCTGATTGATGCCCTAGTAACGCACTGACCGAAGCAATATCTGCACCTTTCTCTAAAAGTCGTGTGGCAAAGGTATGACGTAGCTGATGAAAATGAATCTCTTTTATCTGAATTTGGGCTAAAATCTGTTTAAATTGATGAGTAATGGTTCGCGGCTCGAAGAAACGGTTTTGACTACCTACCACATAAGGGCTATTTGCCGTCTGTTTTTTTTCTTTTAATATTCCCCAAATTCGATCATTCAAAGGAATCACTCGATGAGCGGACAGACTTTTAGCACTCCCCTCCATAATTGTGCTGTTGCGATTTTTTGAAGGAAGTGAGATTCGTTGAAGGGTTCTAGAAACGGTAATTTCTCCTTTTGTTAAATCAATATCGGACCACTTTAACGCACTAATCTCACCAATTCTTAACCCCGTGTGTAATGACAAGAGTATGGGTAGCCCTTTAGGATGTTGCCTCGCTTTTTCTTCAAGAAGAACTTGTTCTTCTTCTGATAAAGCAAAAATTTTTTTGGGTGCTTTTGTGGGATAGACTATATTTTGAATAGGATTTATCCTTAGATAATTTCGTTGAAGAGCCCCTCGTAAAGAACGTTTTAAAATTTGAATGATCATCCGAATTGTCGTTCCACTTAGCCCCTTTTTTTCTAGAGAGTCAACAAAGTCTTGAACAATTTCTGGGCTCAATTGACAAAGAGACACTGCTTCAAAATAGGGACAAACATAGCGAGTTAATTTATAACGATAGCTAGCAAATGTAGAACGTTTCACTGTTCGCTGAATCGATCCTTCTAACCATTCATTAATCCATTCAGCAACTGTTCCTTTATAAACATCTGATGCAGTCACAATAAATCGATACTGATACTTTTTTTCCTGTAATTTTTGGCGTACCCCCCGAAAGGTTCGATCATAGACATAACCAAAGCGTGCACTTCCATTCAGATGTCTTCCTTTTATATATCGCCCCTCCCAACGTCCATCTTTTCTTTTATAAATGTTTTCCCCTTTACGTGCCATAATACTTCTGTCTTCCTTTCATTTTTAACTATTTGACGGCTTATTTGACGGCTAAAAAAACTAAGAAGAAATCAAACTTTTTTGAAAAAAAATCCCTTTTTTATTAATTAACATAAAAATAAACAATGTTATTGACAGTTTTTTTAAAATAACGTAGTATATCTTTTAGATAGATTGCTTCTTTTTTTTATTTCATAAAAAAATATTTGTTATTTTCTATATATTCTTCTAAATTTCTTGGAATAGTCTCTTCTAAGAAATTTTTTCTTTTAATATGTAGCCAATTTGTAGTATATCTTTTTTTAAATAACTATGGATAACTTTTTTTTTGTTGAAAAAAAAAGTTAAAGAGCTAATTTTCTCTATGGTTAGCCAAATATACAGCGTGACTTACATAACAAATAAACTTTCAAAATTATGAACTCAATAAGGAAGAAACAGATTTAATTCTATAATTTCAAGGAAATTTTATTAGAATGCAACAAATTATCTTTACCAACGATTACCTATCAAAACAAAAAAATACAACCAGCAAACGGATTTGTTTGCTAGTTGTATTTTTTTCTATAGCTATACTAACTTTTATAGATATGTAAACTACTGCTTTTTAACTATTGCGCAAGCATATAGAGTGACACCGGCGCTTTCTCATTTAATTTATAACCAAACTGTTCTTTGGCAAAGGTCCCATAACCATCATCAGCGATTTCTAATACCTTTTCCTCAGCTAATTCATCTTTTAACTCAAGAATAATTTGAAGCTGCGCATCATAACCTTGCAATTTACCAATGCTCCAAAAAGCATTTTGCTCAGCAATTTCACGAATGATCGTTTGGATAGAAGTGCAAATCTCCTTCATTCTTTTCGAAATTTTAGGATATTTTTCTTGAAAATGAGCATCTTCGCAAATCGTCTTGAAGTGGCCTACATAATCTGAGTGATGCATATTCACTCTTCATTCCTCCTACTCTTTCCTTGTTTAATTATTTGTCTTCTATAGATTCCATTAAAGGAGACTTTTTAACAGCAAATGAACTAACGTAATTTTTTATTTATTCACCTTAAAAGACTTTTCCAAGAATCATCTCTTTTGTGACAAAGCCGAATGTTCGACTATCCACTGACTTGTCTGAATTATCACCCAATACAAAATAACTACCAGCTGGAATTCGATTGACGTCTTGAACTTCTGCTAAGTCTTCCATTATAAGTTCAATTGAAAATGTGCCACTAGGTAGCTTGTCTTTTGTTAATTCAACAGTCGTTGCTTTGTTTACATAAGGATTTAGATATAACGTCTGGCCACTGATCCAGATTGCATCCCCTGACAATCCAATAACTCGTTTAATTTCAGGTGCAGTCTCTCCCTTACGCTTAAAAACCAACAGTTCCCCTCGTTGAATATCTTTGGTTCTTTCAATCAGTACTAGCTCCTTGTCATTAAGTACCGGCTCCATCGACGCTCCAGAAATCTTATGAATGCGTAGTTTGAATAGAGCAAATAGAAGAACCATAAGACCAACCGTCAATAGTGCACTCTCAAAAATAAGACGCGCTCGCTTTTTTCGGACTCGTTCCCTACTTTTCTCCTGTAAATAAGCCTGCTTCTTTTTCTTGGATACAGCTACTTTTTTTGGTAGTTCCGGCTTGTTCCGTTTCTTTTTCAGAGTGTGTTGACTTTTGTTTTGGCTCTTTTTCTCCTTATTTACTGAGTCTTCGTTTGGATTCTTTACTATTTCAGCCCGCGAGTATTTTTTCTCTAGTGCATCAAAGCTTGAGCGGCGTTTTTTTCGATCTTTTGATTTCTTTTTACTTTTTGTTGCTTGAATCATTTCTGATTTTTTTGATTTAGCATTATGTAGTCGATTTTTTTGCAACTCACTCGTTGGCTCGTCTGATTGTGTGCCTTGTTGATCTATTTTCTTTTTATTTGGCTTCTTTGACAAGCTGACCTTAGACTCTTTTTCTACATTTTCTGTACGTTTCTTGTCTATTGTCATCACCCTTCTTTCAGCCGACAGATTGAATTTATACCCACAAAAGAGGTTGGAACATAACTTATAAAGCTCTGTCCCAACCTTTTTGACATAAGTCTTATCATGACAATCGATGTAACAGATATCTAAGAAGATAGGCAAAGAATTTCCATTACTTTTTTGAGAAATTTTAACTTAACTTCCACTTTATTTAGACAACATCGGCCTATTTCATTGTTTAAGGTAGGCAGCATACTACACATATACCTTTATAACTATGAATGATATACCAGAGACTGCTAAAAAACTCATACGACTAGCGCTTATAGGGTTGATTCTTTAACTTAATTTCTGTTTTGTTCAATGTTGTTGTATGCAGTTTCTTATATATGTGATTGCTCAATTCTAGGTTCCCACTCTACGTACTTATTTTTTGGGAGACGAAGTGTCTTCTTTCAGTTCATAGAATTCAGCTACTTTCTTTTGCGTCTCGATAATCGTTGCTAAATCATTCTCATAGTTTGTACGCACTTCTTCTTCTGTTAAGACCTGTTCCATCTGACCAGCAATATTAAGCCCAAATTCTTTCATTTGTTTATAATAACGATTAAGTATTCGTTGACCTTCTATATTAAGTCGACCATCCGCGCGCTTAATTCCAAAGCTTGCCATTCGACCAGAAAGCTCAGTGATATTGGTTCTAGCACGTCCTGGATCCTCAGTAATCAATGCAAGTTGCCCTTGCATCTCTGTTGTCAAAAAGTTGCCCGTCACATAAGCTGCGGAATCCTCTTTGGAGATGGTTGTGGCTTGATAGTTCCGTCCATAGAAGCCTCCAGCAACGAGAATAATCCCTATCAAAAATGAAAGAAGCGTTCTTTTTCGTTGTTTTTTTACAGTTAACGTCAATAGCTTGATTTTTCTCATCCATAAACGCTTCTTTTTTTTGAGTTTAGGTGGTGTCATTTCTTTTAGCTGTTTTAACTGACTGCTTGTTCGAAACGATTGAATAAACATAACCACCCCAAACACACCACTTAAAATGGAGATACTAATACAGGCAATAAACAGCCAATCGATAATACTCATAGGTTTCTCCTCATTTTCTTGTTGTGTACTTTAACGCTTTATTCTTTTGGTGATTTTTTACGGTTCGTTGTTTTTTTTGTTTCTGATTTTTCAGTAGAACTTGCGCTTGATTTTTTACTCTTTTTAGTGGAATTTTTTACGCCCATTTTTTGTTTGCGTTCAGCTAAGGCTTTGGCCTGTTTCTTTTTATTCATTACACGAAGACCTACAAACAAACCAATTCCTATAACAGCAACACCCCCAACGATTGTTGCAATCAATGGCCAATCAATTCCGCGTTCTTGAATTACGCCAACATCGGCTTGGTTAAATTTATCGGCTTCTTCTTTAGTAATTGTGAATTCTTCAGTCCACTCCCACTTCTCTTTACCTGCTTGGATTAAGATATGTGCACGGTAATCCCCCGCCTTCATCTCATCACCTTCCATACTAATTGGAAACGTCATTTGAGAATTTGGTGCCATCGCCATACCACTTTGTTTCTTATCATACAAAACTTCATCAGAGCCTTTTCTGAAGATTTCTGCCTCAATACTCATGCCACCAATAAAAACAGCATTAATATTCGAATAGTTGATAAATACTGAGCCTCGATAATTACTTAACCCACCATAAACTTTATTTAGCTTTAGTTCAGGTTTAACAATCGTTTCGGTCTCTTTCAATAACACCCCTACTAGACTTGCATAACGATTCACAATTGTCGCGTTTGGATCAGTCGTTCCCTCATCTTTTACCATCATCCGAATACCACCAGCAATAACTCCATCATAGGAATCTTTTGGCATCGTAATTTCGATTGGAATACTCTTTTCAGTTCTTGCCTCAACTGTAATTTCAGCTGGCGCTTTGACAATATCTTCGAATGCATACTTTAAGGAAGGATCTTTCTCTCCTGCACTTGGTCCCCATTCAATCACACCGATTGAGTTTGTTTTCGTTCCATTTAACTCAACAGTTAAGGTTAACGGATTGTCATTCGTATTTTTAATTTTAATTTCAACTGTTTGCTTTTGTCCTGGAGTCATCATCAAATCTAAATAACCACTCTCACCAATTTGATTATCTGGATGGATTACTCGATACTCAAAGCCTGTTGGGTTAGAACCCGTATCAGTTGTTTCCTCATCGCCTTCTGCAAGTGCACTAGTTGGTAATAAAAATAAACTAGCTATCATTATCAACATAGTAAATACTTTTTTCTTCATCCATTTTCCTCGTTTCGTTTCGGAGGATAAGACACAAAAGCTGCCTGTTTTTGTCTCTCATTCTCTAGTGAATAAATAGGTACAGGATTTCTCCTGTACCAAAAAATGTTCTTTTGCTTTTATTTATTATGCATCTGCATTCATACCTGGAGTAAATACTTCAGAAATAGTCCAAGTAATTACAGCTTGGTAAGTGCTTTCTGTTAATTTGTTTGAATTTGGAACAGTTAACTTAATTGATCTAGCAGCATCTTTAGACTCTTCGCCTGCAGCTGGTTCTAATTCACCAAATTTGATATCAAATACGCCAAACCCTTGATCTCCTCTGTTAGTCAATACAGGAGTTGAGTTACCAACTTCTAATGGGTTAGCAACACCAGTGTCAGCATTAGGAGCTAACGTAAAGCTAGATTTTAATGTAGTATTTTCTGAACCAACAACTGGTAAGTTTTCTTGGTTAGCTTGAGTAGTTACTAGTGTTGCATTAGAGTAATCTAGTTTAGCTCCTTTAAGAACTAATTCTTCATCATATGTTTTAGTCTCTTTATTATATGCTGTAAATTGTTTTGTTAACTGTGCTGATAAAGTAAAGTCATGGCTTTTAACCCCACGAATATCACGGAACTTCACAAAGTTTTCCATTGTGATTGCTGGTCCAACTTCACCTGATTCAAGTTCTTCATTAGTAGTAAAAGGTGCAGCATAATATTCTTGCGCTTCTGTAAATTGACCAATTTTTTGAGTCTCGAAGTCTAGACTTGAAGCACCAATAACCATTAATGGGCTCCAAGTTCCAGGTTTCTCAGGACCAATAATATTTGGACCATCTTCTCCTGGTGGTGTTACAGGTGGTTGGTCATTCCCTTGCTCATAAGTAATAGATCCTGTTCCCTCTGCGTTTACTGGTCCTGCAACAGGTCCTGCAACAGCTTCTGCTGCTGCAGATACTGGTGCTAACACTGCAGTGCTTACTAAAGCTAAAAGTGCAGCTGAACATAAAGTTCTTTTTTTCATTCTTGTTTCCTCCTATTATGTATAAAAAATATTTATGGTAGCTCGGACAAGGTCCAAGTTAACACCGTTTGGTAGGGTACTGCTCTTTTTTCTGTTTTCCCAGGTACTAATAGGGAAACAGCGTTGTTCACGTATACATCCTGTTTATAGACGGGATCCGTCACAGCTTTTCCATCAACCAACATTTTTTCAAGTGTATTCTTTTTTGAAAAATCGTTCGTTTCAGAAGCCCCAAATGAAATGAACCATGTGCCCTCACCTGACCCTGGTTTTGCTTCCGCAAGGTTATAGGTTGTTCCTGGATTCATCTCAATCACATCTTTCTGAACAGTTGGTGCGCCAGTCCCAGTTTCCGCTGAATTTGCCCAAGAATGATTTAGAGAAATCACCGCACCATTTAAGATGGTATTTTGGTCCTCTGGATTACGAAATTGATAATCTTGAGCAAGCTGCAACGTCCACCCTTTACCCGTCCCGCGATAATCACTGACTTGTACATAGTTGGCACGAGCAGGTGTATCATCATGGAACAGTTGTGCTTTTACTGGGTACAACATATCTTTTGAAGAAATGACCTGTTGGTTAAAGTCAAAAGACGGAACATATTCGATTCGCAATGATTTCCCTGCTTTTTCGCTTTCCCCAGGGTCAACTGTCTTCCCTGGATTTTCAGGATCTTTTGTTTCCCAAGGATATTCTCCCTCAAAATCAATCGTACCTTTATTGACTACCGGACCAGCTTCCTCCACTGATTCTACCAAGACTATAGGGCCTCCAACTGTTAGAATAACAGTTGAAAGTAAGAGCGATTTAAGAAATTGTTTCTTCATTCTTTTTCGCCTCCTGACTTTTTCGTTTAAAGATGATAAAATACGCTCCTATAAATAGGAGAACAACACCACTAATCCAGAGACTTTTCGTAACTAACTCCCCTGTTTTCGGGAAGTTTTTTCCTGAAGGAGTTGGCGTTGGTTTTTTATCAATTGGTGTAGGCTTGACCACTCCTGGTTTTTTATCCCCTTCTACAAAAGTAATATTCCCTTGACTTTTGGCTGCTCCTCCGTCCTTTTCCTCTGCATGATTAGTGTTTGTAAACATGAGCAGAGCAAAAGAGCAGAGCATGGTAACTAACATAGCCCTAATTAATTTTTTCATTATTCGGCACTCCTTCTTATGGCACCTGATAAAAATCCCATTTGCGTTTAGAAGTCCTAGGTCCATTACCTTTTCACTCCCCTGTTGCAGTGTATTTATCGGTGTCTTCGACTTTTTCAGCAAGGATGGCTACTCAACCTCGTCCATTGAACCACTCTTACCAATGATGACTCATTTTGTATTCCGTTATAAAATTGATTGGACAAGAATCAACCCTTCTATCCATGAATGACTACAAAAAGTTCAACCCGCGTTATAACGGTTGTTATATTTTCAACAAAGCAGAATGAACACCCTCGTGTTTTGTCTGCTGTGAGACAAACCCATCAATGAGATGCTTCATATAGCTCCTTATAAAAGGGTCTTTTTTGGTCAATTTTTTGGTCAACCTTACTTCTTATGTGTGGCTTTTATTTCCCTCATAAATTCTAGGCAGCATTTTTATTATTAGTTATTTAGAAAAACATAGTATTCTTTCAATTGACTGGCTAACTTTACCCAGAGGCGAACTATGTAAACAGGCACCAGCTTCAACTTAGATTACCTAGACTATTGATTGCTTCGCTAGAACAACTCAAAAAAATAATAGGTATGAACTTTTCTTATAAGTTAAAAAATCAAAAAACAGCTGATTTCACAGCATCTCACCACAAAATAACACCATTTATTATAGCATACGTTATTTTAAATACGATGTCAATATTCCAAATAAAAAAACTGGATATTTTATTTTAACAATCATTCCCTGTTATGTTTGTCGCTCTTCCATTATGGTGAATTCCTTACACACGAATCTTTATGTCTACCCATAATAAAAAATAGAATACGGATACTGCCTATTAATACAAGCGAGAGCATGAGTGCCAGCTGCGGAAATTTATAGATTTTTTGCTGAATTCTCTCTGGCGTCTGATTTCTTCGTTGCTCTGATTCGACATCACTTTTCAGTATCCTACGCACAACTTCATCTTGTAGTCGTTCTTCGAGCGGATGTGCTCGAATGACTAACCGTTGTTTTGCTTGCTGAGAGACTGGATAAGTTATTAAAGTAAGTTGGGCAGTCTCCGTCATTTCATACACTGCATTCTCTGTCTCGTCGACCACAGTCATATCACTTACCCCGTAGGCGATTTCTTCCTCTAAATACTTCACAACGAGTTGATCGTTGACTTTCATATCTGTTAATCGACCAAACAATAAGTCACTTAATCCAACATGCTGGCCAAACAAAACAAAATTATCCGTTGCTAATTGTCGTTGGGGATACATGGCAACTCCACCATACAGTAATGTTTCATTGGTTAGTCCTATGACTATCGGTTGTTCTAGTCCAATGGAAGGAATCCAAATCATGCCGTACGCTTCTTTTTTTGACTTCAGATTTTTGTTTAATACAAATGAGAGATTTGGGGGCTCGATAAACTCTTCTTTAGGAGGGTCTACAGATAAAGTCGTTTTCTGAACCACTTCAGTCCGTTGAATCTGCCTGTAAACGAAGCTCTCTGCTAACCACGGAAAAAAAATCACACCAATCCCAATAACCAGTAACAAATCAATTGAAATCTCGAGTAGAAGTTTTTTTATCCGATTCCCCCAACTTTGTTTGAGTCTTTTGACAGGTTGCTGATGTTTCCCTCGGCTTCGCTCTAGATTTTCATTTGATTTTCGCTTTACACTTGATACCTTTGAACTATTTTTTTTCCGTTTCTGGTTTGGTCTTACGGCTAATTCCTTACTTTTTTGTTTTTTTCCAACCTCTAGTCTATTACTTTCTTTTCGCTTATTTTTTAGTTCTACTTCTTGGGGGTTGTTTGGTCTTCGTTTTTTGTTGGCTGCTTGGGTTCGGTTTGTTTGTTTCTTTTTGCTGGCTTGCCGAACGTTGTCTAGTCTTGGATTTCGTTTTGGTTCTTGCGCTAGCTCGGATTTCTGCTTTTTGCTGGGTGTTTGTTTTTTGTTGCGTTCTCGTTTTTTTGGCACCTGCGTTTGCTTCTTTTTTTGTATTCGTTTTTCTTCTTGTATTTGCCCCATCATCTTGTTTCTTTCTTTTTAAGAATATAATTAGTAACAGCAGCGCAATGAGTAAGACAAGCACACCGATTATGACATACAGCCATGGAAACTCTTCTTCTTCAACTGTGACATCTTTAGCATTGAGCTTTTTGGCTACTTCTGCAGTAATCTCAAAGTCTTTTTCAAATTCCCACTTGTACAAGTAACGCACGGTATTGCCTTCTTCATCAAGGAATTCGTACTTCCCCTTGTCCGTTAACCCAGCATAGGCTACCGTTTTCACTTGGTACTTGCCTGCTTGTAATCGTTCCCCATCCAATGAGATTGGGTATTCAAAATTTGAATTAGGTGCCATCTGCATTCTAGGAGCAGATGACTTGTATAAAACGTCACTTTCTCCTTGTTTTGTCACCTCGTGGCTCATACGTAATTGATTCAAATAAGTTGAATTAGGATTTTGGAAACCAACGTTAATCACATTTCGAGCATTCACTTGTGATGCACTGGCTTCTAGAATTTTCAGGTCAGGTTCCACTGCGACATCCGTTTCTTGCAGCACAAGTCCCACTGCAAAGGCATATTCGTTTTTAACCGCCATACCAGCTTCATCTTCTTTTGCCACATCTTTTTCAGATAGTATTTCTTTGAACGTAATCCCACCTGCTAAGATGCCATCAAAAGACTCTTTAGGCATACTAACCTTAAAGGGAACATTCACCTTACTCTTTGCTTTTATCGTCACTTCTTCGTCTACTTGAACAAGATCCTTCAAGTTATACTTCAATGATTTGTCAGGTTTGATTCCATTGGGACTATACTCCACCAAGCCATTAATATTGGTTGTTGCACTGGCTACTTGGACGCTAACCTTAACTTCTTTTTCCGTATCATTACGTAGCTCCACATCAAGAGTTTGAACTTGTTCAGGCTTCATCTTTAATTCGAAATAAGTCTTTTCCTTATCGATTTGGTTTTCTGGTATCACTGGGGTCACAGCAAAATTTAATTGTGCGGCTGTCGCTGTTTCTGCTGCACACAAAATGCCTATGACTACTGACAGAACCCACATCCATTTTTTTAATTGCTTCATTGGTTTATTTCTCCTTTGCCAAGCAGCGCGTATTTCTATTCCTAGTGATTGAGAAAATTAGGCTAGAACAAAGTTGTCCTAGCCTACTTTCTAAATCCATGTTTTTTTATTTAGGTGTATTTGATAAAGTCCAAGTTAATGTAGACGTGTAAGCCTTCAGTAATTTCGATGATTTACCCGGTACAGATAATTTTACAGATTCGGCAGCTGTTGCTTCAGTCCCCATATCATATAACCATGTACCTGCCCCTTTACCAGCTTCAGCAGTCATAATCACTGTCTCAACTCCAGGAGTTAAGTCTTTATCAGTTGTTTCAGCAAGTACAGTCGGTGTAATCGCTGCTTTTTGTGTTTCATCAAGATCATTTTGTTGGTTAGAAATCGCATGGCCGTTCGCAAAGTTTAACTTAGCGCCAACTAATTCTTCATTTTCTGCTGTTTTAAATTGAGCATTCTGTGTTACGCGTAATTGCCAACCCGTTTGTGTTCCACGTGTATCTGTTACTTGGACAAAGTTAGGTCCCGTTGTACTTTCGCCATCAAAAGTGGTATACGCTTGCGGTGCTGCATTATAGGTTTGATCTTTTGTTGAAATTTGTTGTACATTAAATTGGAAGTCAGACACATAATCAATGGATAAAGGTCCATCAGTTCCGGGAGTAACTGGTTTTTCTGGATTTATTGGATTTACTGGGATAATCGGTCTTTCTGGATTTGGTAATTTTGGATCCAATGGATTTTCACCACTCGTTCCTGCTTGGAAGGTAATTTTTGCTGTAGAGTCTAATCTATCACCTTTTTCACCTGCAAAGGCACTTGATGCGCCTAGTAAGCTACCAAATAAAATGATCCCTGCTGTTAATACTGTTGTTTTTTTCACGTTTTTTCTCTCCTTAACATATCTATGTATAATTTTTTTGTTCCCGATTAATAATCGCTATGCTTAGTGTTTAAAGACGGGCAAAATGCTCATCCCAGCTATTAAGAGTTACTTCCTTGGTATCCACTTGCTTGGTCCCCGATTTGTTCACTGATCGTTTCGGCCTATCTGGCAGTAATGTCCCAGAATATCCTGAGTTGACTAGCTCTATGTATTTTTGAACGAAGTAACACCATGACTCTATCCCCATCGTCTTTTTACACTAGCAATTTGCAAACAGTCGTTTCCGAAAAGAACGTGTCTAACTACCCACCATTCTTTTCGGCACGTCTTATTTAAATCCTAGTTACCAGGCCCCGTTACTAATGTCCAGGTTAACGTTCCCTCATAAGAGCCTAAACGTTGTTTGCCCACTGGAACTTTTAGTTTGATTCCTTGGTTTTTCGATTCTCCCCATTGATTCGAAATAACATAGGTTCCATCTTCTTGTAAGGTTGTTGCTTCCACTACGACTGCATCCTTACCTATCAGATAATCCGTTGGCCCATTTTCGAAGTACATTGTTTTATCTAGAACGATTGTCGCAGAAGTCAGTGGTTTTGTTTCGGCTACCGTCATATACCAGCTGCCTTTATCCCCACCACGTGTATCCTCCACCGCCAGATTTCCTGTAATGGTCGGCCAATAGGTTTTTTCTGTATTTGTAACTCTTTGATTTCCAAAGTTCAGCACATCTGGCGTTTCAACAAGTTTTAACTCACCTGAAATTAGGACATTGACTATTTTTACTAGATCAATGGTTCCTGCTTCATTAACATAGCTATACCTTGTTGGTACGTTTTTAGATAGCTCTGGAGCTGTCACATATTTGATTGCATCAAAGGCTGCGGCATCAATCGTTGGTTTAACAGAAGCCTTCCCGTCAGCAAACAAAACACGGGCCCATGTATGTGTGTTTAGCTCCACATCATCAGCTAATGCATTCGCTTCTTCTAATTTAAAGCGTGTTGATTTAGCATAAAGTGCCGTACTACGATCCTTAGAAATCTCTGATTCATCGCGAACAACGACCAGATTATAAGTTTCACTCACTTGATTTACTGCTGTTTTACCAGAAGTATACGTCACTTTGTGTTCTCTTGAGACATCATTCAGTCCTAAAGGCTGTTGAATCTCCGAAATTAATTTGTCGGTGATATTGTCTTTTAAGGACGGACGTCCTGCAGCTGAGAGATACGCATAGATACTGTCTTTGGTGATTGTTTTCGCTTCAGATTCTCTCACAAAAACGTGCTTACCTGAAACTTCTGCCTTGTTAGAATACTTAACTTTAATTGAATAGCTGTATTCGCCATCACTCGAAGTCCACTTACCCGGGTCAGAATTTGGTTTCTCATCGATTTTAATATCGGTTGACCTAATTTTTGTGGAAGTAATGTTCGCCGAATATAGCCAAGACCCAGTCATTACTGTTTCTGGCGTAAAGGTTAACGTAGGTAACACTTTAGTCCCTAAAGGAACGACTAATCGACCTTTTTTAACCTGTGTATTCGCAACTTCAGTGCCCCATGCATCTAAAGTTAAAGGCTGATTATTCGGCTTGACTTGTGTCACATCATGTGAAATAGTTCCATCACCATCTGCAATTCCTGGCATTTCTACTTCGTAATCGATGAACGAACCTGGAATCGCAATTCCATAACCACTACCTGATTTGGTCACATCATTATCACCAATGTAGGTTTTTCCTGTCTCTTTGTCTCGGCCAGTAAAGTTCGCCGGTTTGATTTTTGTAGCATTTTTAATGGTTGGATTGACTGTCAACACTTGGAAAGCATTCGCTTTGCCAAACCACGTTCCTGTACTTGAGACCATAGCACTGGCCTTCGGTGCTGAAGATACCCATGTCAAACGGTCTTTCGACTCATCTGGTGTTTCAAAATCAGTAATATTGATTTTCCCTGCACCAGGGACTGATTCAATCGTTCCTTCATCTTCAACAGTTAATTTCCCAAGTGAGAACATCCCTGTTGAAGTGGAAATCCCTAATCCAGCACCTTTAGACAAGTGAGTATCACCAAAAGTGTTGTAGGTAGTTGCATGGTTTGCAGCAGTAGCACCCGAACCATTTTTAATATTTCCATTCTCAGCTGTTAACATCATCCCATTAGTAATGTCCAACGACGTAAAGTTAACAATACCAACACCATTGACTTTTATATCCTCTTTTTGGTATTGGTTCGTGCCATCAACATTTGCACCGACAGTAATTATTGATTTATTACTACTATTAGCAACAATACTATCCGTGAAATTATCTGTAGGATTTCCACCAGATAGACCTTGGATACTAGACAATCCTTGGATATTCATCTTAACATCCCGCAAAATCTGATTATTAAGGACATTTTTGTAGTTCGTCGCATAAAGATGCCCAATCTTAGAACCAGAAGCTTGAATATTCATAGTAATCGAGCCACTTTTTGTTTGACTAGCATTTACTGCACCATCCCCGTAGATTGATGCTCCATCTAAAGCATCTGAGCCCGGTTTCGTATAAATATTCAGCGTTATCGTTTTAGATGAATCTTTTCCTACTTCACTCCTATTATTACCATAAGGGACCCCAGCACTGATACTAGTACCCGTTGGCAATCTAAATTCACCATCATAATTCCTTAAGTCGATGGTCAATTCGGTATTCCCTTCAATTATTGCTCCATAAATACTATCTTGGAATGTTGGACCTGAGGCAAGTGCTTCTTTCGTTGCTGCAAAAGTTGCACTATTAGTTCCAGAAAAATCGCCACCATAGATATAATTTTTCGTATCTCCAGTAACTATATTTTTGGATACAATCCCTAGACCATACGAGCCACCAACAGAAGCATTTATAACCCCATCATAGACAGTTACACCGGCATTCCCAACGATTTTCTCATCGTCCCAACCGCCACCAGTTAAGAACCAATCGACTTGTCCATTATTGATAGTCGCACGGGAATTTCCATAAATTCTTCTCATGGAATAACCGCCACCTTCTAAGGTGTCTACCATTCCACCATTCATAGTCATCGACGTATTTCCTTCGATAACCCCAGCAAAGCTTCCTCCATAAGTCCAGCGAGCCAATACATTATTTAAGACAGCACTAGTATCACCGTAGATATACATCTCAGTTCCATGAATAACGTCTGTACTACCGCCACCACCGACAATATCGAAAAATCCTATTTCACCGCTATGAAAATACGTTGGACGTGACGCTTTTGGTGTCGAGTTTGAATAGGATAGGGGGGTTGTTCGATAAGTATCGCCCTTTTGGCCATAAACAAATCCTTCTCCACCAACCCCGTCAGCAGATCCCACAACACCAACTTCAACAGACGTATTTCCCTCAATATAACCAGCAAATCCAGCAGCTCTTGTATAGGATACGTTATCCCCTAAAGCATAACTAACTGACCCTTCAAGTATTTTGGTTGAAATATCTCCATATACTGAAAATGAGGCTGTTTCTCTTGCATAAGCTCTACGTTCTTCATTAGTCATTGCGTCATACTTTTTCATATCTGCCACAGAAGGATTTAAGCCACCTGGGACTAAAGGTTCTTTCTTTATAGAGTTACCCGCTGCACCATCGATTCTATTAAATGAGCCTTGATTGGTCCCCCCCGCTTTTATTACATTATTGATACGCCCCTTAATAACACCTGAAGTTTCATTTGCACCTACAAAATATGCCCTTCCAGAAGTAAATTGACTTGTATCAATAGTAGTTGTAATTCCTGGAGTTGTCTTCGACGAGCCAATATTTCCGACCTTTGACCCTCCATAATAGTAGTTTGTTGTCCCTGACCATGAACCATAGCCTAGAATGTTATTCGTTACAGAACCATCAATATTCCCGTACACAACACCTCCATAATAAACTTTTAGATTATTGGGTGCTGATTTTACTGTACTGACAACTTCTGTTACCACATCTCCTGTTACATTGGCAGGCTTGCTTGCCGTTCCTTTACCGCCCCCATAAATATTAGAAATGGTTGCCCCTGCATTTTCAATTCGAACAGACGTATTGCCTTTGATGGTGCCAGACTCTGCACCACCTGATACGGTATCAATTGTTTTCGTAACATTCTTAATTACAACTGATGTGTTCCCTGTTAAGGTCCCACCCGTCTTATTTCCTCCGTAGAAGTTCCAGGTCCCCGTTCCTGTCGTTTCTACAGTAATAGTTGGATTACCTGTAACGTTCCCTTCATCCGTTCCCCCATATATTGATAATCCATTTCCAGAAGCCCCGCCATTCAGCGTCAAGCTATTACCATTCATAAACATTTCTTTGCCAGAATATTTAATATTTCTGAATTGAATATTTGTCCCAAAATGAATGGCTGTTGACAGACCGCCTACCGTTAATGTACTGCTATTAACCGGCACTTCTGTTGCAATATTGATTGGATCCTCTGAGTTCCCCGTAATTGTTAAAGTTCCAACCTTTCCTTGCAACGAATAAAATGTTGCGTTAGCTGCTGTAACAGTCGCTGGTTTTGTCTTAGCCACCGTATCAGCAGACACGGTTGTATTTTTTCCTATGTACAAAACATAATCTTCACCTGACCCTTTTTGATAAAGGTCATTTATTGCAGATTTAATCCCTGCCTCACTTGCCGCATATTCTTTATAGGCATTTCCTGAAGTAGGGTCCGGTACAATAATTACTTGCGTTTTATCTCGTACCGGAGCAATGATGTCTTTAATCGAGGTATTCGATTTAATTTTTGTAGATGTCGCCTTAACTGTTTCAAACTCTGCTTGAATCTCTGTGTCACTCGTAATCTCTAAAGTACGTAATACCTCAGTTGTATACAAAGCGCCATTGATTCTCCAGCCAACAAAACCGTCTAAGTTTTCGGTTGCCGGAATCTCCTCAGCAGAAAGTGTACTATCAGACTCCTTCTCGACTTCTATCTCCGTAGTGTCTGATGAGAAATTATGTTTCGTGTCTGTTTTGAAAGTAACTTTGAATTTTTTCTTTTCTTTCTTACTTTCTGGAACAGTTTCTTGTGAAGACTTCCCCTCATCTTCATTAGTAGTTGCGCTTGATTCCGAAGAGTTATAATTCTGTGTAGATGATTGGTTCGATGATAGGCCCTCTCCGGTCTCCATTACAGATGACTTACTAATTTCATCTGATGAATTCGTTTCAGCTACTGCTTGTACAGACATCAAAAACGGACTTAGCACTGTAACCAAGCTTAATGATAATGTTGTAAATTTTTTCACTTATTCCCCTCCTTTTGGACAGTTGTATAAATAAAAATCGTCCCCTACGACCTCATCTACTCGAATAAGTATATTATAACAGGTGTATTATAACAAGCGGTATTTTTAAATTTTTTCCTGTTTTCTTGAATTTTTTTAGAGAAAAAGAGAAAAAAACTGATTGAATCAGAACTTATTTTTAACAGCAAAAACTTTTAAAAAAATGGTTTTTAAGTTTTTTCTACTCTATTTACAAATGAACGATGAACGTTTCTTACCAAATAAAAAAGAGGATGAGCATAACTTTATGGGTTATGTTCGTCCTCTTTTCAGGTTCAAATAAATTATTTAGCTAATGCAGCTTTTGCTTGGTCAGCTAGCGCTGTGAATGCCGCAGCATCATTTACAGCTAAGTCAGCTAGCATTTTACGGTTAATATCAATTTCTGCCAATTTCAAACCGTGCATTAATTTTGAGTAGCTTAAGCCATTCATACGAGCTGCTGCGTTGATACGCGCAATCCATAATTTGCGGAAGTCGCGTTTTTTCTGACGACGATCGCGGTATGCATAGTTATATGAATTCATTACTTGTTCTTTTGCTGTTTTAAATAGGGTATGTTTTGAACCGTAGTAACCTTTTGCTAATTTAAGCACTTTTTTACGACGCTTACGAGTTACTGTTCCACCTTTAACACGTGCCATGTTTAATTCCTCCTAATAAATCTTCTTTGAATTTTAATTTGGTAAAGCCGTTTTGTATGGCTTATTTCATTTTTGCTAATTGTTGACGGATACGTTTGTAATCGCCAGATGATACCATACTTGCTTTACGCAATTGACGGCGTTGTTTCTTAGTTTTACCGTGGAAACGGTGACTTGTAAACGCACGGAATCTTTTCAATCCGCCTTTACCAGTACGTTTGAAACGTTTTGCTGATCCGCGGTGTGTTTTTTGTTTTGGCATGACTTATTTCCTCCTCAAAATCTTTCATTATCCGACTATGACTGCCTATTCTAACAATCAGTGAGTCAATAAAAACTTACTTTTCAGTTTTCGGTGCCAGCGTTAGAAACATGCTGCGTCCGTCCATTTTCGCTTTTTGTTCGACAGTTGAAATGTCAGCTGTTTCTTCAGCTAAGCGATCAAGAACTTTCTGACCAATCTCTTTATGGGTAATGGCACGGCCTTTGAAACGGATAGAAGCTTTCACTTTGTCTCCCTTTTCTAAGAACTTGCGGGCATTACGAAGTTTGGTGTTAAAGTCATTGATATCGATTGTTGGACTTAAACGAACTTCTTTCACATTGATCACTTTTTGCTTTTTACGCGCTTCACGTTCTTTTTTCTGTTGTTCAAAACGGAATTTTCCGTGATCCATGATTCGCGCAACGGGCGGTTTTGCTCCTGGTGCTACTAAAACAAGGTCTAGATTAGCTTGTTCTGCAATTTGAAGAGCCTCTGCTTTTGTTTTCACACCTAATTGCTCGCCGTCTGAACCGATTAATCGTAATTCGCGTGCACGTATGCCGTCGTTAACCATCATATCCTTTGCTATGGTCATTCACCTCCAGGTTTATTGAGAGAAAGAAAAGTTTCCCTTTTTAGGCAATAAAAAAACGAGTTCCTTATCTGAACCCGCACATTTTCAACTTACACGACTTAACTGTACTTGTAAGTGAAACTATCTAGCCCAGTGACAAAATCGACTAAGGCGAGAAGCGGCGGCCTCTACTTTTATTTCTCAACTCTATCAGTATACTGTCATTTCTCTTGCAAGTCAACCTATTTTCGAGAAATTTTGTCATTTTCTGAAAATCCTATTAACTTTCCATTGTTTTTCCATTTCTATTTGTGCTAAGGTTATTTCTAGGAGGCGTAAAAAAATGAATCAATCATTTCTTAAAGAACTAACTACTTTTCATAAACCACAAGACAATCCGTTTCGACTATTAGGAGCTGGTGTCTGTATGCTGGCGATATTATTAATTGGCTATACCTTACATGACTTAACTATTGGTAGTTTTGGCTCGTTAGGTATTTTTACTTTCCTTTATTATCAAAATATTCCCGCAAAACAATTGGTTACCCGAATGAGTATAGTCGGTAGCTGCTTGCTAATCGGAAATTTTCTAGGGATGCTCTCTACGCATATTTCTTGGACCGCACCTATTCTTGTAGGAGCCGTCGCCTTTTTGGGCAGACTCCTTTTCCGTCTACTAAAAATTGCCAAACCAGGCGTTTTTTTTATTGTTTTAGTAACGGGTATGGGCTCTAGTACAAATATTCCTTTACAGTCTACCGTTAAAATGAGCCTCTGCTTTTTCATTGGCGTATTCCTATCTATTATTGTAGCATGTGTCGTTCAGCGAACAGAAAAAACAGCCCCCGTTCCAGTACCCAAGCTTTCCCTTCAGGAACGTTTATACACAGATCCTGCTGCGATTGTGGATGCCTTATTTTATGGAGGAATCTTATTCTTCGCCGTTTACCTTAGCCAATCCTTACATCTTATGAATCCTTATTGGCTAGTCATTTCCTGCGCTGCCATCCTGCAAGGCGATAATCTTCGTGCTATGATGCATCGTAATATCCAACGAATTTTTGGAACAACCATTGGCCTACTTATTGCTGCCTTTCTTTTAAATTTACCATTATCAACTCTTCAATCCATTATCGTGATTACCTTACTCTATTTAACTGTCGAATTTTTTGTCCGTCGTAACTATGGTGTTGCTAACTTTTTCACAACACCGATGACCCTCATGCTTTCTACCTTAGCACGCCAACAATATATTTTTTCGCTGATTCAATATCGTTTTCTAGGCATTGTTTTAGGTAGTCTTTTGGGTGTGCTTTCTGCTTGGATCATGGTGACAGGGCTAACTTTTTATAACCGAGCCTTCCAGCTTCACGAAAAAATTCACGATGATATTGAGGAATAACCTATTATTTTACAAATTCCCCTTGTTCTTTTTTGGCTTGAGTTAAGTAAAAAAAGAACTTTTTATAGACAGTTGATACAAGATTATGGATAAAGGAGCGTAGCTAGATGTTACTTTTGTTTTACCGTGCACTATTTGGTGCAGTCGTCTGCATAATATTCGGCTTTTTCGCTTACCTAACCAAGCAGTTAACCTTATCTGGCACCATCGCCCTCTTTTTTGTCGGTATCCTACTAACGACTTTCGGCTCGTGGATTAGCTGGTGCTTAATGCTTCTATTCTTTCTAAGCTCTGGACTCATTCACCTAATCAAAAAACGCTTCTTTACGGCTCATCAAGACCTTATCGCAGAAAAAGGCCACACCAGAGATGCCCAACAAGTGTTAGCAAATAGTCTTCCCGCTGTTTTGAGCTTACTGCTTTACGCCTACACGAGTAATGAACTCTTTTTGGTTGGTTACGTCGCAGGAATCGCTGGTGCCACTTCAGATACTTGGGCCTCTGAAATCGGTCAATTAAGCCCTAGTACGCCACGCTCTATTTTAACCTTCAAACAGCTTCCCACCGGGACCTCTGGTGGCATCACAGGACTCGGAACGTTAGCCTCAGTCGGTGCTTCTTTTCTAATTTCAATCAGTTTTTGGCTGTTATTTAGCCTGTCACAAATGAACGGGTTGATCTCAGCTAGCTATTTTCTCATCCCTTTTTTCAGTGGCATTTTGGCCTCTGTTTTTGATAGTTTATTAGGAGCTAGCCTTCAAGCACGTTATGAATGTGTGGTTTGTCACCAGTGGACTGAACAGACCGTCCACCATGGTCAACAGACACATTTAATAAAAGGCCTTCGCTGGTTAGATAATGATAAAGTAAATTTTTTCAGTGGACTGCTAACGATTGTGGTCGCGGGGATGTTGTGGAGAATGTTGCAGTGAGTTTTTTTGAGGGACATATGAATAGCTCATCTTTTATAAGAACCTGGCTATTTGTGCTGTATTCAACTAGTAAGTGCCCGTTTCTGTTATGCAGTTGTTGCACAACAGAAACGGGTACTTTTTTATTTATGGGCCCAACCTCCTCCTTCACTACGTTTATTTCTTCTTTAAAGTACTTTTTATCTCTTTATTCATTAATTAATCTGTTTACATATCAGGGCTGATTCTTACTAATAATACTCGAAGAAACCCATCCTTTTTTTTACTATTTTTAATTTCTAAATTAAAATATAGAAAATGAGTGACTAAAAAAGGGAGACTACTAAAAAAGCTTACTAAAAAGCGTGAAATTCTTTATGATTTTCATAAAAAATAAAGAGGAGGTCCTCTCTATTTTGCTCTATTCTCCTTTTTAACTTGATTATTCGTTTCCTATTAGTTAAATACAATGCACTCGCCTCTTTAATGGTTTTATTCAGTATCACTTATCCAAGATCGCCCAACTACTTTCTGAAGGCAATTTATCCATCAAACAAACTAGTACCAAGGTTGGTTATCGTGACCCAATACACTTTTCAAAAAGCTTCAAGAAAGAGTCCGAAATTTTGGAAATAAGCGAAAGAAATCGAACTAAAGCGCTTAACTCCGAGACCCAAGTATGTAATGTCAAACGTCACCAGGTATGTATTGTCAAACATCCATTCATTCTTTGTTGTGTTTTTCAGTAACAAATAGCTTCATCTCTAGCATGTGACCTGCGGAAAAGTTGTCGAAAGCGGAACGCAGCCCTTCAATTCTTAGGGTGTTTCACCTTTAGAGATTGATAAGAACGGAGCTTTTTTTGTAGAAAGAAGCTCAAGCCCTTCTATTTCCAGTGTTTAGCAAAAGTCTATTCGCATGCTGTGTCCCCTAAGTCAGGTCTGATTCTAAGTCCATCACAAAAAAACTACTCCACGCTAAAAAGCAAAGAGTAGTTTTTTGATTATTTAAGTTCGCTCGTATACGTTAAAAGGAGTTTATCTACTCCTCCACTTTTCTTCGACCTAACTGGTAAAGACACCTTAATCCAAATACAATTCCTTCAATAAACGGTAATCAGATGGGCTTAAGCGTAACACTTCTTTTCCATAGCCTTCAATTCCGCCGAAGTTTTCATCAATGAGTTGGTAGGCATGGTCAAGATAATCTTTTTCAACCTCCATCGCCACCTTAATTCCGGCAAGCTGGCCTTCTGTCATTCCGCGCTCAGCGGCTTCCTTCAAGAAGATTTCGTTGGGTTTCTGTCTTTGAATATTTGTTTTTAGATAATCTTCGTAAATCGTTTCTCTTGGAACATCCAAAAATTCTAAGGTTAACGCAGCAGCGATCCCTGTACGATCTTTCCCGGCAAAACAGTGAAATAACACACTGCCAGACTCTGTTTTTAATAACTCATCGAAATATTCTCGATAACCTTGTTGCGCACCTTCGTTTAAAATCAAATTGGTATACAGTTTTTTCATATGGTTGCTGACTAAAGTTAAATCACTAACATCCATTAAGTCTTCCATACTGCCGTTATCATGAACCTCTTTCATGATATCAATCCAGTGGTAGCTCACTGCATCCAACTCATCATCGGGTCGAGTAGTAATCTCGTGTTCGCCACGAAGATCGATAATTTTGTTCAAGTCATGTTGTTTCAACACGTCACGGCTGGTCTCGTTAATCTGGAAAACCTCTCCTGAACGAAGTAATCGATTATGTTTTACTTGGCGTCCTTCTTTATTTTTTAAGCCACCCAATTCTCTAAAATTCGCTAAATTCATTAACATCCTCCTCTTGATTAAATCGTTACTAATCGTAATTTGGTAATATTTTTGTACGTCGAAAGCTCTTCAATAACTTCCGCATACGTTAATCCTCTTGGTAAATCAATCGTATAAATATTCGTGTAAATTCGATAATCCCCGACAAATTTCACATCAAAATTGACGTCATCAATCTCTATTTTGCGATCTTCAAAATACTGAGAAATAAAACTTTTTGTCTCTTCTCGATGGATATATTGAACCTCTAATTTTTTAGTGGTCGGAATGTGAACAATCCGTTTAACTAAGGTCAAAGCAAAAAATATTGCTAAAAAGCTAGAAAGTGCGATTGCATAAAAGCCCATCCCAATCGAAATACCCACTCCTGCCACAGCCCATAAAGAAGCTGCGGTTGTTAAACCGGTCACTGAACGTTTGGTTACGATAATCGTTCCTGCACCTAAGAACCCAACACCACTGACCACTTGAGCTATTAATCGAGCTTCATCTGAACGAATCACGCCTGCCAATCTAGGATTGTCTATCGCTGCTTGAATAGCACTACTGGCAATCTCGACTTGAATCAGCGCAATAATTGTCGCCCCTAAACAAACTAAAATATGCGTCCGCATGCCAGCCGGTCGACTTTTATATTGCCGTTCAAATCCAACTACACCACTCATTAAAATGGCTAAGACTAGCCGTAAAATAATTTCAGGTATTGTTAATGGACTAACCATTTCCTGTCACCTCACTCTTTTAACTATACCACTCTTAGACCAAATTATCACCCGAACACCCCATGAAAATTTGGTTTTTGCTTTCAAAAAAACGGCTAGTTTATGTAAAAAAGAAAGACCTGTACACACTGACAGCTACCAAATAGAAAACAAACAAAAATAAGTATTTTCTAGTCGTCCATTCGTTTGGCGGCTCCCACAACTTCTAGTTTTCTGTTGCTAAGTAAGCTTTTACCTCTTCCTCATAAGCAAATTTTTGATTCTGTTCAAAAAGATAGTCACGGTCATGCGTTCGAGTACCACCTTTTTCCAGAGTTTCTTGGTACGCTTCAAAGTAGGCTAAATCTGCCTTCTGTGCTCTTTCAAGTTCTTGATTTATCTCATACTTCACTTGCCGGAAGCTGACATCTAGTGCGCCTTCTTCATCAACAGAAAGAATTGCATAGTGAGCCCGTCCTTCTTTTCGAAGATTTTTTCTTGCACAAAAAGGATACCCCACGGCTCCTGGATTAATGACCAATTGTTCTGTGTGGCTATATCTCATTAACTGATGGTGAACGTGTCCGTATACCGCAACATCGATTGCTTGACTACTAAACAATCCATCAAAATTTTCTTGGTCTGCTGTTGGTATAAGTGCACCGCCGCTATTATTATTTGGCAAATTATGTGCAATACTGAAGGTTAACCCATTTAATGATTGCGTCTGATTTAACGGTCGATTTCTTAATGTATTGACGTTCTTTTTGGACAGCTTTTTAAGTAAATCCATCCCTAGTTTTGCTATGTAAATATCACATGGGTCCTTCACATCAAAGTGCTCATTCTTCTCATCCACCATCAGCAAAAGATCATCCCAATTTCCCTTAACCCAAACAGATGGATTCAAAGAGTCAACCAACTCGAAAATTTCTGATGTTCCCCATCCGTGCATCAGAATATCCCCTAAAATCCATGCATCGGTTATTTCCTCTTGTCTAGCATCCGCAATCGCTGCTTCAAAAGCTGTTACATTTCCATGTATGTCAGAAAACAAAGCAATTTTATGTTTCATCAATCCTACATCCCTTCTGTTGTCCTACAGTTATTTATTTTTCTTATGCTCATGATACCCTAACAACCCTAGTTTTAGTCAACCTTTACTCAAATTTCACACAGAGAATAGCAGCACTTACTAACATACCAAGAATTCACAACAAAAGAAGCGAAACTGCGATTTACGTGGACGTCTGAGCTTAGTTGATTTTTTGTAAGAGGAACTCTTATCCCGGTCAGCTCACTATTGACAGCAGCCGTACTCATAAATTTGACAGTAAAAAACTCAGGTCGAGTAGTGAAAAACTCCGAAAATCAATATGCTCTAACAAGTTCTTCACATCTATTCCAAGCATTCGAGAAAGCCGTTACACAAAATAAAATTGATTGAACTTGAAGGAACTGGAAGAGCCCTCCTAGAAAACGAATCGTTTACGAAGGAATATGAAAATAAAAAATAAACCGATATATATTTTATGAAGCCTCATTTCTATGCGTAACAAGGTACTTTATATTTTTCTTGAAAATTTCCAGTTTTGAAGATATATCCCTTTCGCAAATTTCAAAAAATTTCAAATAAAAATTCCTAATCGTTTACTTTGTAAACTAAAAATATGGATTTTCCTTTAAAAAGATGATACAATTACTTTGCGATACGAAATTAATTAAAAACAATTTTAGTACCAAAAAAGCCAACCTACTGGAATAGGTTGGCTTTTTCTTTTCACTGTTGCGACACCAGCGTTGGAGCTAGTAGCAACTGCATGGTTATCGTCTAATCGTCTAGCCAATGATTAACTAACGCAATTATTAGTCCCACTAAGAGTGGTGCGATAACCAACGAAATTAATTTCTCAAACAATTTTAGCACCACCTTATGTGGCAGTTGCCTTTTATATTATACCACTAGCGTTGTAGGGAAAACCAAAACCTGACAAATGTTTTTCAAATACCATTTTCATGAATAAGTACAACTTAAAAACTTCATTTTTAGAAATAGATTTTTCTAATAAATCCATCTGCCCCACTAGTTTTCAGATACCTGACGAAGAGGTCAATAAAAATCCATTTTAGCGACAATTTTAACTTCATACTTTTAGCACGCAAACCTTTTCCAGCAAAAAAAGCACAGCCATAGACTATGCTTTTTTAACAACCAGACAGTGTGACAAACCGACTCTTACAGTTTGCTTCCTGCAGCGTCATCAATAATTACGACTACATCTGGATGGTTTTGCAAGGCACTGGCTGGCACGTGAGTCGTTACAGCTCCGTTAATCATTGCTTTTATCGCATCTGCTTTGTTTTCACCATAAGCCATAAGAACCATTTTTTTACCTTTTAAGATAGAACCAATGCCCATAGAAATCGCCTTAGTCGGCACATCTTCTACCTTGTCAAAGTAACGTTTGTTTGATTCAATTGTTGATTCAGTTAAGTTCACCACAGCTGTTCCACCATCTAGAGGAGCACCAGGTTCGTTAAAGCCGATATGGCCGTTTGTACCAATTCCCAAGATTTGGATGTCAATTGGATGCTCATCAATAATTGAGTCATAATGCACACATTCAGCTTCTGGATTTTCCGCTTTGCCGTTAGGGACAAACGTTTCTTTAAATGGTTTTTTATCAAATAATTGAACATTCATGAAGTGACGATAGCTTTGCGCATCATCTCCGCCTAAGCCCAAGTATTCATCAAGGTTAATTGAAACCATCTCACGAAAATCAATCTCGCTATTTCTCATTTCTTTATATAATGTTTCTGGCGTGCTACCTGTCGCTAAGCCTAATACCTTTGCTCCATTGTTTATGCCTGATTGAATAATTTCAAATGCCTTTTTTCCGCCTTCTTCAGCATCTCTCACACGAATGATTTCCATGATGATTGCTCCTTTATCGTCTGTATTTTTGGTATAGTCCAATTATACCATCGTTTTTTTCAGAGCGCAAGAATATGTCCTTCTTTTTTGTAATCAATACAACGTCATATAGGCCAAGGACTATTGAAATGAAAATGCCTAGAAAAAAAGCCACGAGGAGTAGCTTGTATACAATGACCATCATATTTGTTAGAACATTTTTAAAAGGAGGGATTATCACGGCAACTATCAGAATTGACGATGACTTAAAAATGAGGCAGATAAAATGTTTGATGAAGTTGGAATGAATACATCCGTCGCAGTAAAACTATTTTTAACTAAATTTGTTAAAACTGGGAAATTTCCATTTGACATTGAGACGCTATCCTTTCAGCCCACTGATGAGACTGTTTCAGCCTTCAAAGAAACTGACAGTCTGATTACAAATAAAGACTTAGTCAACAATGAAGACTTGAGCAGCTATTTTACCAGAATGAATAGAGAAGCCTCCGAGGAAGAACGTGCTGAACGATAAAACAACCACGCGCTTTGATAAAGATGTAAAAAAGACCACTGTCGACTTATGTAAGCTGCCTAGACCTAGAAACTCATTATTGCTCTTGCGTTAGTGTTAATGATGGTAATAAATGGCTCAATTTCATTAAAAATTTCCCTCTTACTTGACAGAAAAAATTTCAGATGATAAAGTCTATTACAACAAAGAAGTCGAGGTGTAGAATGATGAATCGCCATATTAATCTGCCACTAATCAGAGAAACAGCTTTTAACAACTGGATGATGAAGCATTGTTAAAAGCATATACAATAAGATTTTTATCCCTTTCTTCATCGAAAAATGGTCAATTTTGACAGGTTTATTTATTGTCGCCATTTTTCGATTATAAATCATTGACTTGTATATTTCGCTATCAACAATCGCTTTTGTTGATAGCTTTTTTCATTCCAGCAGAAAAGAGCATGTCTCTTTATCTGCTATTTTTATTGACAGAAAGAAGGAACACACATGTTAACATTAACAAACATTACGCAACAATTTGGAGAAAAGATTCTTTACGAAGGAATTGATTTGCAATTAAATAGAGGCGAACACATGGGCTTAATTGGTCAAAATGGCGCTGGTAAGAGTACACTGATTAAAATTATCACGGGAGAAATCTTACCCGATGATGGCCGAATTGCTTGGCAAAAGAACGCCCATGTTGGTTACTTAGATCAATATGTAGAGGTTGATGAAACACTCAATATTCGCGAATTTTTACGTTTGGCTTTTAAAAATGAATTTGAAAAAGAAGCGGCAATTGCCCAATTATATACTGAATATGGAGAAACCTTCGATGATCGGTTATTAGAAAAAGCAGGCCGTTTGCAAACAGAATTAGACCAAGGAGACTTTTATCAGATAGACACGCTAGTTAATGAGATGAGCACGGGGCTTGGAATTGATGTTTTAGGCATGGATTCTCAATTAAAAAATCTTAGCGGCGGCCAACGTTCAAAAATTATCTTAGCTAAATTATTACTAGAAAAACCGGATGTCCTAATCTTGGACGAGCCGACTAACCACTTGGATGATGAACACATCACCTGGCTCACTCAGTTTTTACAAGAATTCTCTGGGGCCTTTCTAGTTGTCTCTCATGACCGCGCATTCTTGAATCAAATCACTACACATATAGCTGATATTGAGTTTGGTCGCTTAATCAAATACACAGGAAACTTAACTCAAGCGCTCAAACAAAAAGAACAAAATCGAGAGTCTTATTTACGACAATACCATGCACAACAAAAACATATTGAAAAAACAGAAAGTTATATCCGTAAATACAAAGCTGGATCACGCTCAACGATGGCCAAAAGTCGTCAAAAACAATTAGATAAAATCGATCGACTAACCCCACCGGGAAGTGCAGCAAAACCTAATTTTGATTTTCCTTATGCGCCAATCGTGACAACGTTAGCTTTAGAAACGACGGCTCTTGTAATTGGTTATGAGCGCCCTCTGTTGACACCTATTAATTTAACGATTCGTTATGGGGAAAAAGTCGCTATTCGTGGTTTTAATGGCATTGGAAAATCGACCTTACTAAAAACATTAATTGATGAACTACCCAAACTAGGCGGTGACTTCCATTTTCCAGAAAATACCCAACTAAACTATTTTTCGCAAGATTTAGTCTGGAGTAACCCGTTTGAAACGCCGCTACAATACTTGAGTGATTTGTATCCAAAAGCGACCATTAAGGAACTCCGCAAACATCTTTCACGAGCTGGTTTGCCTAACCAACTAGCTCAAGAACCCCTATCAACGCTTAGTGGTGGCGAACAAACCAAGGTTAAGCTTTGCCAAATGACGATGCAAAAAGGCAACTTCTTAATTCTCGATGAACCGACAAATCACATTGACCAAGAAACCAAAGTCAGCTTGCAAAAAAGTCTTGCTACATTTGCAGGAACGGTCATCATCGTTTCTCACGAACAAGAATTTTACCAAGATATCGTTAGCCGTGTGATTGAAATTAATGCGGAGTAAACGAAAAAGAGCGTCAGCATAATTTCTTACTACTTACAAAAAAACAGGCGCAGCTTTCGGTGAGTCATCAAAAGTTGCGCCTCTTTTATTCTTACCTTGAAGTAGAATCTTCCTGTACTCTATTATAAACACTGGCCTATCAACATTATGAACGTAAACATTATGTTTGTGTTCATAATTAAAAATTAGTGACTGAGCATGGGACATAACTCAAAAAGTTATGCCCATGCTCCTATTTCCCGAATAAACGGTGGGCGCAGAAGCAACTCCATCTGCACTGCGCAAAAAGACTCCGATCTCATCAATCTCTAAAGGTGGAACACCTTAAGAATTGAAGGACGTTGTTCCGCTCTCAACAACTTCTACGCATGGGACATGCTAGAGTTGAAGGTTCGGAAATAAGCTGAAATTCACAAAAATTTGAAGAGCAATTTTCGTGGATTCCCTCTTATTTCTCGGAGTTAAACACTTCTGTCCCAACCTCTTTATCATTTGACGAAGCTTACTAAACAACAGCCAGTTCACCGCTTAAAAAATGCCTGATTAATAAGAGCTGCCTTATAATCTGTTGGATTGCTCAGGCGGTTTCCCCTTCAATAAATAATAGGTCGCCTTCACCAATCGGATAACCTTCTCTTGTTAAACTAAAGGTATCAATGCCGATAAGGATATTCCAATCATCCATATCAGAAACAGGCGTGTGTCCTACCACTTGTTTTGGGTAGTTTGGATTACAATGCGCCAATAGCGTATACGTATAGTCTGTCCAAATCAATGAACCGTATTTAGAGCTCCCTCCTCGTGTTGTGTCAACTAATATTTCTATCACTCGATTCACTAATGGTAGAATGATTGTTTCTTTTAAGCGCATGTCTCCAACTGCTAATAAGCCCATCGCCCATTTCCACTTTCGTCGCTAAAGATAAACGCTCCGCACAAATCCTAAACTTTTGAAACTTACTTTTTGCTTAAAAACTAGAACAAAGAACTGAACCTTATCATTTCAGTTTAGAGAAGGCAACAAAAATTAAGCTGACGCGTACCAAAAAATCCTTTCAAACGAACATCTGCTGCTTTTTTGCAGGCTCGTTTGAAAGGATTCATTTTATTATTTAAGTGTTCTTCTAAATCAGCGAATTGTTTTATTCAACTAAAGTCGCGCCGTTCGACTCAATCACTTCTTTATACCAATAGAAGCTTTTTTTCTTATAACGATTCAATGTACCACTACCATCTTCTTGTCTATCAACATAAATCATCCCGTATCGTTTTTTCAACTCTGCTGTTGTGAAGCTGACCAAATCAATACAGCCCCAAGAAGTATAACCCATAATCTCAACGCCATCTTTAATTGCTTCACTGACCTGTACAAGATGGTCATTCATATATTGAATACGATACTCATCATTCACCGTTTTTGAACCATCAGAAAGCTCAACTAACTTATCAATTGCTCCTAACCCATTTTCCACGATAAAGACCGGCTTTTGGTAGCGATCATAGAGATTATTTAAATAGTAACGCAAGCCTTCTGGATCAATTTGCCAGCCCCATTCACTAGCCGTAAGATACGGGTTCGGTACGCCACCTAGAATATTGCCTTCGCCAGTCTCTTGGTTTGGATCTGTTGACTCACACGTGGACATGTAATAGCTAAAGGAAATAAAATCAACCGTTTCTTTCAGTGAAGCCAAATCATCTTCTGTCATTTCCAGTTGAATGTCCTGCTCTTCAAAGAAACGTTTCGTATAACTTGGATAATATCCGCGAACCTGAATGTCCGAGAAATAATAATTTTCTCGTTCCGTTTCTAAGGCTTTTAGAACATCTTTTGGTGCAGGTGTTAGTGGATAAATGGGCATCCCTAAGACCATACAACCAATCTGTGCATCGGGGATAATCTCATGGCAAGCTTTTACCGCCTTGGCACTTGCGACTAGCTCATGATGAATCGCTTGGTAGATATCTTGTTTACTCAACTCCTCTAGTGGCGTATAAATGCCACCACTTAGAAAGGGCGCATGGGTAATCGAATTAATTTCATTAAATGTCAGCCAATACTTCACTTTATCCTTATAACGCGCAAACACAGTCCGCGCATAATGCTCAAAGAACCCAATTAATTTCCGACTACGCCACCCATCATAAGTAGTTGATAGATGTAACGGAGTTTCATAGTGAGACAGGGTTACTAGAGGCTCTATTCCATACTTTGCACATTCTTCAAATACTCGCTCATAAAAGGCTAACCCGGCTTCATTTGGCTCCGTTTCATCTCCATTTGGAAAGATTCTTGACCAAGCAATCGATAGGCGAAACACTTTAAACCCCATCTCTGCAAATAAACGAATATCCTCTTTATATCGATGATAAAAATCAATCCCCACCAACTTTAGATTATCAGACGTTGGCTCACTAGTCGGACGACCTTTCCATCCATGAGGCGCGACATCCTCGACACTCAAGCCTTTACCATCTTCCAAATAAGCACCCTCTGCTTGGTTGGCTGCAATGGCGCCACCCCATAAAAAATTCTCTGGAAATCTACTCATTTTCTCTTCTCCTAACTTAGACCACATAGATGATTGTTTCATTTTCAGTGGCTGTCTTCATCTCATCTTTTGCTACAATTTCAATATAATCCTTGGAATTAGTAACGACGATTGGTGTGATAGTATCATAGCCAGCTGCTTTAATTTTTTCGAAATCGGCGTTTAATAAAAGCTGACCCGTTTCAATACGCTCCCCATTCTCAACAAAGCTTTCAAAATATTTTCCTTCTAATTCCACCGTATCAATACCAACATGAATCAATAACTCAATACCTGAATCACTTACTAGCCCAATCGCATGTTTGGTCGGAAAAACGGCAGCAACTGTCCCGCTAAATGGCGCAACTATTTGATTGGACGTCGGAAGAATAGCGATTCCTTCTCCCATCATTTTGCTAGAAAACGCCGAATCATTAACTTTTTCTAGAGGAACAACCGCTCCTTTAACAGGGGTAACTATTTTTTTCGGGTTATGACTGCCACCTTCAATAGAAGAAGGCACAACTGCTGATTCAACCACGTCCACCTCTTCGTCGATTCCAAATACCAGCGTTAAAACGAAGGTAATAATAATTGAAGCAATCGCCACAATCACCGCATTAATGATATTGCCATTACCTACTCCGCCAATAAATTGAGGAAGCGCAACAAGTGAAGGCACCGCAAACGCATAAGATTCAAGCCCCGTGAAGCCCATATAAATACCACAAAGACCACCAGCAATCATCGCTGCATAAAGAGGTTTTTTATATTTTAACGTCACACCATATAACGCAGGCTCCGTCACACCAGCTAACAAGGCTGAGATTCCAGCCGCCATAGCGACCGTTTTCGTATTGTTATCTTTGGCTTTAAAGGCAACTGCTAAAGACGCTGAGCCTTGTGCCAAGTTAGCGGCTAACATCGCTGGCAAAATTAAAACGTCTGGATTTTGAACAGAGGCAATTAAGAAAATTGGCGCAAATGCCCAGTGCATCCCGGTCATAACGATTAGCGGCATCAATGCGCCCATAATTCCTAATGCTAAGAAACCAGCTTTCCCTTGAATCCATAAGATGACCGTTGACAACAGCTCCCCAGCATATGTCCCTAGAGGTCCCACCACGACTAACGCTAAAATACCTGAAATAACAATTACTAATAATGGTTTTAGAAAACTTTTCAAAACAGTTGGAATGATTTTATCAAAAAATCCTTCGATATATTGCATCAACCAAACCATCATAAGGATTGGAATCACCGATGAACTGTAAGTAGCCAGAGTAATCGGCAAGCCGAAAATGCTGACTGCATCACCCGTTGTAACCATCGCAATAAAGTTAGGATGTAACATAATCCCACCGATAGTCACGGCTAACATCGGCGTTACACCAAATTTTTGGGCTGCTGTATACGCGAGCATTACTGGCATAAAATAAAACGGTGCATCACCGAAAAAAGCCAGCACTTGATAGCTCTGTGACGTCTCACTTAGCCAACCTAATAAAGGCAATAAAATTAAGATAACCTTGATCATACCCCCGCCAATAAGAGCCGGAATTAACGGCGACATGCAGCCAGAAATTACATCTACAAAGGCATCAAAAACGTTCTTTTTTTCTTTCGCTTCTGATACTGATTGAGTCGTAAAGTTTCCAAGTTTACTCAGTTCTTTGTAGTAGTTAGCCACATCATTGCCCATGATAATTTGATATTGACCCCCTTTTTTCATGACACCCATGACCCCTGGAATTTTTTTGATTTGTTCATCATTTACTACGGTTTCATTTTTTAAGACAAAACGTAAACGAGTCATACAATGCGTGACCGATTGAATATTTTCTTTATCCCCAACATGTTGTAAAATCTCTTTTGCTGATTCTGAATAATTCATTTTTTCTCCTCCTAATAAAAAACGACCCAAAACAAGCTGATTACTCAGCGTTGTCTTAGGTCATGCTCCGTTTGGATAACAATCCTATTTTCATTATAAATTTTTTGTGATTCGTCGAATATGTACCGTAAGATAGAGAATTTCTGTGCAGCTCAACTCATACTCGTGTTGCACCTTAACGAACTCCTTAATCTTCAGGGCACATTGATACTCCTTTTGATACTTTTTCTTCATCATTTCTAGTAACTCGGCATCCGTATCTTCGTAGTGATCGCCTAACAATAACCGTTGCGCGAAAAACTTTACATGGGTAATGAAACGATAGTAATCTAACGAACTCTCATCAAATTCCGTTCGATAAAACTCTTTGACAATCTGCTCCACTTGTTTGGTAATTTCAGCAATCCCATACGCCAGCCCATCGCCTTGCGACATTTCTGCATTCACAAAATGGGTTGCAATAAAGGCCGCTTCATCGATTTCAAGACTCACCTTCAGCTCATTTCGAATCAACTCTATCGCTTTTTCACCAATCACATATTCATCAGGATAGAACCTCGCAATGTCCCATCTCAAAGGATTTTTCAAAATAATTCCTTCTTCATACCGCTCAATCGTTGAATGAATATGATCTGTTAAATTCACATAAATAATTTCATTCAGCTGTTTGCCTAGCTTGATTTTACCAAAGTTAATGATTTTTTCGGCAACCAAAATTTGCTCCATAGGGACCGCAATCATCAGCTCCGTAAATTTACTTTGAGCCGCCTTGTCATGTAAGATAAAGGTTTTTTCGATACTTTCTATTTCAACACGATCACCTTTTTTCTTACCAAAAGCAATCCCCTTACCCATTAATAAGACATCTAACCCCTTACTGTTACTAGATATTACTGTATTATTGTTTAGCACTCGTTTTATGATCATAATTACCCTCTCGCTAACCATTGCAATAAAAAAGCCCACTTACCTGCACTTCATTCCTGTGCAACGTAAATAGGTCCTGCTCACATCTCTGTGATAACATCCACTCTTCAACATTTGAATCTCTTATACATTAAGGTTCGTCCTGCTTACCCGAAGTAATAACATCTAACCTTAAACCAAATCTTATCATTATCTGAAACCGATGTCAATCCGCTTTTTTGATTCCAGGTTATCAAAGCGTTTTATTTTAGGCTGTCACTGCGACTAGGGGTGATCGCTAGTTTATATTTTTTTAACACAAAAACAGAAACTACTGTAAAAAAAAACAGCCCAGACTGTGATTTTCTTTAACAGCTGGCTGTTCTTCTTTTAGATACTTATTGTTGAACATCTGACCTTCTCTCTCAATACTCCACCCTATCCAAAAATAGCGCATGCGCGGGCACGGTCTCGCCTGCATCTTTTCTGACCTTGGATTCTAGCACTTCATCAATCACTGAGACGTCCAGTTTTCCCAAACCGATTTCTATCAATGTGCCCGTTAAAATACGCACCATTTTATGCAAGAAGCCATTACCTTCAAACACAAAATGCAGCTGGTCACCTTCTTCTTGAATCGTCAGTTGACGAATGGTCCGTGTCGTTGATTTTTTCGTTTTTTTCAAAGCAGAAAAGCCGATAAAATCATGTGTCCCTATCAATTTTTCGCAAGCTTGCTTCATTTTTTCTCTATCCAATGGTTGGGCAACATGAAAGCTGTAGTTTCTGTTCAAAGCAGAAGGGACCTCATGATTCCACACATAATAACTATATTGTTTTCCTTGCGCGTTATAACGCGCATGGAATCTGTCAGCCACCTCTTCAACTTCTTTTACGACAATATCACGTGGCAAATAACGATTAAAAAAGGTGCGCATGGCTTCAACAGAGAGTTCTGTCTCTGTCTTAAAATTCGCCACTTGGCCTCTCGCATGCGTTCCTGCATCCGTTCGACCTGACCCGATAATTTCAATCGTTTCTCCTGTCATCTGCGCAATTACGCTCTCTATTTTTCCTTGAATCGTTTTATCAGAATCACCTAGTCGTTGCCACCCTAAGTAACGTTTCCCATCGTACTCAATCGTTAATTTGATATTTCGCATGTGATTATTCCTCCATTTGTCTCATTCAGCGAGTGATGTTCTTTTCTTTTAAGCACTTTATTTTCTAAAACGTATCCCATACGGCGAATCAATGATTTCATAGTCTTGTTTTTCCATCATTTTTGTATAGTGATCGACTCTTTCTTTGCAGAAGTTTAATAAGGCATGATAATCCTCTTTTCTCCGACAGTAAATATCACAGCCTCGATCATCATAGACATCAATCAGAATATCCTTATCTGGATTCAACAAAACCACAGTATTACTTATTTTTGAAATTGTTTGATTATACGGCCGAAAATCTTGATATACAGAAGAAATAACCAATTTGTACAACTCACTTGGATGATTGATGGAACAGCGAACCGTTCTTAACATAGTCTCTTCCTGATCTTCTGCTGTACAAAAAACAAAATGATCCTTAACAATTTGTGATTGTCGAATGAATCTCCTTAATTGTTTTGGGTTATAGACATATTCAAAAAGAAGCACCTCTGAGGCATCTTTAAAAATAAAATCAATCATTGTTTTGACAAATTCGCTGGTTTTTTTTAAGACTTCTCTAGTAATTTTATCCCCATCTTTTAGATAAAAATAAGAAAGGTTCATTCGCATATGGTAAGCACGTGTCCCATCAAACGTTAGAAATTTCTCCGGTTCATAGGCAAACTCACAGATATACGCTTTTTGTAGCTGTTCGGTCAGCTGTTGTATTAATTGTTGTGTCATTTACTTCCTCCTGTTGTATTTCTATCTCATGATAGCACATTCTCTGGCGGTTCTACCGAATTTGTTCAAAAAAATATCTTTCAAAAGGTTAGCGCAAACACCACCCTTTGAAAGATATACGTTAGTCATACTTTATTTTGCAAGAACACGGTTTTTGGCTTGTTTCTTTAATTGAACATAAACCAAGTTTAAAACAAAACCAATCGCAGCAATCCCAATGGCTACATAAAAAGCATTGGTAAAGTCTCCTTCCTTTGAAGCCGCCATACTAACTGCTACTCGAGGTCCGAAGAAAGCCGCCGCAGAGTAACCACAGAAAACAATTCCGTAGTTCACACCTTGATTTTTAGGACCATAATTTTCCATAACAATCGGTGGAAAGACACCCATCACACCACCAAAACAGAGACCTAAAATGATAATTCCTAAGGCAAAACCGATTTGTGAAGAAAGGGTCACCAGTAATAAAAAGGCTACAATTACTACACCAAAAATAATACTTAAGGCATTGTTTCGACCAATTTTATCTGAGATAGTTCCCCAAATAACTCTTCCCATACAGTTACTTAACGAGTACAAGCTGACGTAAAAGGCTGCCGTGGTTGCAGAAATACCAAACATGCCTTGACCAATTACTGAGGCATTTGACGCAATCATCAATCCTGAGAAAGCGCCTGTAAACATCATGAAAAAGATTACGTAAAATTGTGGCGTCTGAAGCATTTTTATCCAATTTTTATTTTCCATTCCTCCACCAGTCTTAGGTGTTGGCGGTGTCCAGCCCTCTGGTTGATAATTGGCTGGAGCAGATTTGATAAAGAAGCTAGCCACAGAAATAACAAACATGTAGGCAATTCCTAGAACACGAAACGCATGCAGTGCATCTTGCGCTTCTATCAGTAGGTTAACGATAGGCGCTGCAATAATCGCCGCACCTCCCATACCTGCTGTGATGATCCCAGAAGCCAACCCTCGTTTATCAGGGAACAAACGAATGGTATTACTTAAACATCCTGAGTAGGCTAACCCTTGACCGACTCCCCCGATTATGCCATAAGTTAAATACAGCATTTCCGGACTATTCGCTAATCCTGATAAGAAAAAGCCTAAGCCAAACAATAAACCACCCACTGCAATCGAGGCTTTTGCCCAGCCTTTATCCGTTAAAAAGCCTCCCAAAATCATGGGAATCGGACCGACAGCTGAATTAATCGTAAATGCTAGCATAATTTCTGCCATGCTCCAGCCTTTTAAGGCACTTAGAGGTCCTGCGAAAACACTAAACGCATAGATGGCTCCGGTACATAATAAAACAGTTGTCGATGCTACTAATATAAGCCATCTGTTAATTGATTTATTCATTTTTCCCCTCCTATTAAAATTTTATGCTCGCGTCATTTCTTCGACTGCCGTTTGTCCGGCAATTCGACCAAATGTGAAGATATCCGTCAAGGAATTTCCACCTAAGCGGTTACCAGCATGAATCCCGCCGGCTACTTCGCCCGCTGCGTATAATCCATCGATTACTTGACCTGCTTCATTTAAAACATGGGTCTTCGTATCAATCTTCAAGCCACCCATCGTATGGTGAACAGCTGGTTTTCTTGGTGTCGCATAAAATGGTGCTTGCTCTACTTTCAAATCAAACACGTCTTTACCAAATTCTGAATCTTCACCAATTTCAACCGCATGATTATAATTTTTAATCGTTTCAACAAAAACGACTGGGTCCATGCCCAATTTCTCTGCTAATTCTTCTAGCGTATTCGCACGATGCAACGTTCCTGCCACCACTTGTTTTTCAATCTTCTCTTGACTGGTATTGTAGGCCGTCTCTTTAATTTTTTCATCTGCAATTAAGTAGAAGAGTCCACCATTATCAATCGCGGCCTGCGTTAACGTATCACGACTGCCATACTCATTCACAAAACGTTTCCCTTGTTTGTTGACCATCACAAAGTTTTGAGGTGGCACTTGTAGTCCACTGAATAAAGCGCCTGTTTCTGGATCAGAGACGGGCATCATTTGTGAGAAGCCCATTCCGACTAAATCAGCGCCAACACTTTGGCCTAATAAAATACCATCCCCTGTAATTGCTGGTGAATTAGAGGTTTTAATCTCATCTTCAATCTCTGACCAATACGTATTGTATTGTTTTAACATTTTTGTATTTGCGCCATATCCACCCGAAGCGAGCACGACTGCTTGCGCATGTATAGTGATTGCTTGGCCATTCATCCCTTCACCAATCACGCCACAAACTTTCCCATTTTCTACTAATAACTCTTTCACAGGTGTGTCTGTGATGATTGTTCCACCATGCTCTTCAACAAACGTAGTTAACGCAGAAACGTACGCATACCCTTCGTTTTTCAATGGTTTGTGACCTCGACGCCATAACGCACCCACTGGCATAGTGACATCTTTTCTATCAAATTCCACACCAATTTCTTCTAACCATTCAACTGATTCTAACGAACGATCCGTTAAAATTTTTACCAAATCATATTGCCCGTAAATTGGCTGACCATTCAAATCTTTTCGTTTCCCACCTAGATAAGTTTGCATCCGGTAGAACAATTTTGAATCAAACAACTGACCTTCTTGTCCTGAATTCGTGTTTAAATAGGCTTGAATTTCTTTTTGTAGGTCTCTGAAATCTTGACGATACTCTGAATCAATTTGATTCTCATCCATTTCAAGCATTTCTTTTAAGGTATGACTTTCACCAGGAATGGCCGCAAATTCTTTTTGCCATTGAGGATCTGCCGCATTCATCGGTCCTCCTGTACGAACTGTATTGCCTCCGACTGCCGGGAATTTCTCAACGACAATCACGTTTTTACCTTCTTGTAAGACCTTCGAAGCAGCCGTCAAACCAGCCCCACCTGCACCCACAACAACAACATCTGTCGTGTATTCTTCATCTTCTTTGCGTAATGCGCTCGCTGGTTTTGGCCGTTTTCTAAGTACATCAGGATTGGCACCTGCCAACTTAACTGCTTTGGCTACTCCGTCGATAACCCCGTTACTTGTAACAGAAGCCCCTGATAAAACATCAATATTTAAGGTTTGGCCTTCAATAATTTGTTTTGGAATCCGAGTAAATACGACATCTGCAATCCCTTCAGATTCACCAGACGTATCGATATCAATTTTTTCAATTCGCTCTTCTGAAAGAGTCACAACCATTGGCAAATCACCATTGTGTCCTGGTGCAGTAACAGTAAATGCTCCTGGTTCAAACACGACTTCTTCTGGTTCATTCAACAAGTTAGCAACCTCTGTAAAACGTAAGAAACGCCAGAAACAGCTTTCTAGAAAATCAATCGTTCGTTCTTCTTTCAACTGACCATTTTCGTCAAACGCTTGATTTGCTCTTCCTAATAAAAATTCTGAGCCTGGCATCACTGTTGCGTTAACCCCAGGTGCATCTAAAACTTGACGTAAATGAAGCTGTGCACGAGACGATCCCTGCACATCATAAGAGGCGCCGACAATCATTACAGGTTTACCATCAAATGGATGCAGATTAAACGATAACCACTCTAAGATACTTTTTAGAGCGGAAGGAATCGAATGATTATGCTCAGGTGTTGCAATAATCACTCCGTCTGCCTCTAATATTTTTTGATTAAACAGTTGAATAATCGGGCTATCTGATTGATCCTCTGACTCATTGAACATAGGCACGTCTGTTAGCTCTAAAATTTCAATCTCCGCTTTTGCTTCAAAATGTTTTTGCATAAAAGCCAATAGCATCCGGTTATATGATTTTTTTGCGTTCGTTCCAACTATTCCGACAAATTTCATTCGTTGTTTCCTCCATTCACTGTTTCCCAAGAAAACTGTTTATTTTGTTCAGTCTTAAAGCGATGATCTTTTACTAATTGATTTGTGATTTCAACAAATAATAAAAATTCATCAAAACATTCTTCTAACTCTTTCACTTTCTCTGGATAAACTAATTGTCCTGCTTCATCAAAAGCCTCTAAAGAACGACCTAATAAAAACTCTGCACTAGGCATAATACGTGCTTTTAACTCTGGTGCATCCAGAATTTGACGCAAATGGGCTTGTGCTCTAGATGACCCTAGAGAACCGTGTGAAGCCCCCACAATCATGACTGGTTTATCAATTAAGGGGCGAGTCGTATAAGATAGCCACTCAATCAGACTTTTTAACGCTGCTGGAATGGCATGGTCATACTCAGGCGTGCTGATAATCACACCATCAGCGGCTACGATTTTATCTGACAAGTCTTGAATTTTTTCTGGTGTTGTTTTGTCCTCAGGTTCATTAAAGGCCGGCAGCTCTTTTATTTCACAGATTTCGATCTCGGCCTGTTGACTAAAATGTTTTTTAACAAATTGTAGTAGCTGACGATTGGTTGAGCGATTCGCGTTTGTTCCGACAATTCCAACTAATTTCATATAAAACTCTCCTTTTTTTGTGATTTATTGAACAATAAGGAAGAAAAAAATAAACTTTCAATTCCTTAAAAATACAGGTAAAATAAATGTAACTATTCACTTGTTTAGTCATAGTTTAAGACAGAAAGTTTAGATTGTGAAATATTTATTTAATTATCAAACGATAACTATTTTGTTATAGCCAAATTAAACAGAGGAACTGGAGGTATTTCCTGTGGGACAAACGGACTCTCTCACCATGCTTCAATTTATAGAAATGCTCGTAAAACATGGCAATTATACAAAAGCAGCAAAAAGTCTTTATATTTCTCAGCCGTACCTCACCCAAGTCATTAAGAAAAAGGAAAAAGAACTCGGCGTTGAAATCATTGATCGGCAAACGACACCTCTTCAACTGACGGAAGCTGGCAGAATCTATTATCACTACTTAAACCGCTTGCTTAACGAACAGAATCGCTTCAAAAAGAAGCTAGACACCTACACTTCACCAGAAAAAACCATTCTAAAGGTGGGCGTTCTTTCTAGTTTAGGGACGTATTTGTTGCCTTTATTTTTACCAGAATTTTTGAGTCAGCATCCTCAGGTGAAGGTGGAATTAGTCGAAGATGTCCCGCATAAAAATGAGATAAGAACGATTAATAGTCAACTCGACTTTTTTATTGGTCAAAACCCTGAGACCCTTTCTCCGCAGCTAACTGCCCATGAGCGTGGCCCACACGGCTATTATGCGATTATTCCTGAGTCGTCCAAGCTCTATCAAAAAGGGGTTCGTTTTGTCAATAATTCGACGATTTCTCTGGAAGATCTTCTTAATGAAAAACTTATTCTAACAATCCATGGTTCGGCTATCCGACACCAAATTGATTATTTGATTCAGAAATTTTCTATTCAACCTGAAGTTGTGCTTGAAAGTAATAATATTTTTACAATTGCCAAACTCGCACAAGAAAACCTTGGCGTAACCTTTCTTCCTGAAAGTGTTCAAGTACATGAAACAGGCGGAAACTATAATATTTGTCGTCTTTCTCAAGAGGATGTCTCGCTCAATTATTTTATCGCACATCTCAATAATCGTGCGCTAAGTGAGACTGAACAGGCCTTTATGAACGGTTTTTTAACAAATATACAAAAAAGACTAGATGAAAAAAACGAGGAAATCACCGATTAATTAGGCGGTGATTCCTCGTTTTTTTATTCCCTAGTTTTGACTGCCGTTTCTTTTTTGTCTGCCCTTTATTCCTTTACTTTACTTGGCCTTCAATCATCGCAGTCATGCCTCTACTAAAGGCAATCTCTCCTTCAACGGTCATCACGATTCCCTCAATTTCAGACGTCTGATTGATTTCATTTAAAGCCTCTTTGGCCGTTTTTCCAAATAACCGTGTCGTCCAAATCTCACCAGTTAAGGATTTTTCTGAGACAATCGTCAAACTAGCCAAATCCGTTTGTAAAGGATACCCTGTCTGACTATCAAAAATATGATGATATTTTTTCCCTTGCCACTCCATCTGTCTCTCATAAACTCCTGATGTTACCACTGACTGATTTGCGGTTTTGAGAACCGTCACATAATTTCCTCGAGGCAAAAAGGGGTTTTGAATCCCTACGCGCCATTTCCCATCCGAGTGATTTGGGGCCGGTCCAAAAGTCAGAACATTCCCCCCTAAATCAATCAACGCAGACTTTGCTTTCATTTGACGGCAATAAGCAATTATTTTATCTGCAAAATAGCCCTTTGCTAGTCCACCTAAGTCAATAGACATCCCTTTTTCACGCAAAAATATCGTCTGATTTATCTGATCAAATTCGATTTTTTCAGGATCAATTCGCTTCAACAATGAATGAATTTTCTCTTCATCCGGCAACTTTGCATCGCTAAATCCGACGCGCCATTCCTGCACTAATGGACCAATAGCAACATTTAAAAAGCTTGTCGGAATTTTACTTTGTTCAGCCCCAATAAAAGCTAACTCAAATAACTCCATGTCGACTTTTACCGGCTGAATCCCCGCTTGGTGTGCAACCGACATTAGTTCCGAATCCGGATTATTAGCACTGAACCTTTTTTCATAATCAATCAAGCGTTCTTCGGATTCATCCAATAGTAATTCTGGCGTTTCGTGCTCTATCTGCAGTTGAATCACTGTCCCCATCAACTGTAATACCCGCTTAGCAATCTTCATTTATCCAACTTCCTTTTTTGTACTAACGCTAGTATAGCACGGTAACTCTTGTCACGGGTTTGTTGAATGACTCGTTTGTTTTTATTCAAAATTACTGTTGCAAATGAGTACTCCGTTACAAATTCCCCACTAATATTCGTTTATATTTTTACTGTTAAAAAGAGGGTGGGATAAACCTGTTCACCTCCGAAAACCGAGTTGCTTTCGTCCCAACCTCAATCTCAAACGTTTATTCTTTTTCTACTAATAATCCTAACTAAGCTCACTCTTTAACCGAAGAAAGGCTCGATACTCATCCCAAATGTTATTAACATAGGTTTTTTCTAATCGATAGCTTGGAAACTGTGTACTATTCGTCAAAATGCGATAACTCGCTTGTTTTGGTTGGAGTTCACCTTGTACAATTGCCAAACCTGAGAGGGTTCCCTTGTTTAACATTTCTAGCGTTTCATCATAAGAAAGATGATACAAAGAAACCATATAAGGCGCTTTGAAGCTAGTCCTAAATTGCTCATTGGTCTTGCCGTTTAACTCAATACAGTGAATGGTCTGACCAAATGTTTCTGAAAGGTACGCTTCAAAATTATCGAGTGCAATTGGCTGTTGCAACCAAGCTTGATAGTCTTGATTATCGACAAATAGTTCTTGTTTTGCAAAATTTACGGTTGTATTGATTAAGGCACTCGTCCTTTGTTGAACACCCTCAGCATCTACTGTAAACGTCAACTTTCCGACATAATGTCCTCTATAACCTGGCTGAACAAAGACCGTCTCATTTAATTTCCCTTGATTCACTCGGTGCTGATGCCCACAAATCACCCCATCTATCTCAGGGATTTCTTGAATCAACCGATACGTCTGATCTTCTCCCGTATCATACTGTGTAGGATTGCCCGTCTTCATATCTCGCTCAATGCCACCATGATAACTGACAATAATGATATCTGCGTACTCTTTGACTTTCGGCAACCACTTTTTGACAGTCGAGACAACATCCAGAAACTTGACTGATTTAATTTTTTCGTAGTTGGTCAGTTGGGACATGTAACTCGTCACGACGCCAATGACACCAACCTTCACTCCGTAACGCTCAATAATCGTATACGGCTCAAATAGTAATTGGTCTTGATTATCTACCAAGTTGGCGCACAAGTAGGCCCCTTTAAAGGCCTCTGCTTGTTTCTTCAAAAACTCAATTCCGTAATCAAATTCATGATTTCCTGGAACCATCACATCAATTCCTAGCTGGTTGGCGATTGTCATAAGCGGAGATACATCAAGTGTTGCGTTATAAAAAGTCGCTTCTGGGCTGCCAACCAAATAATCCCCATTATCAATAAGAATCGGCTTCTTTTCATTCTCAAAAACAGATGCAAGGCAGTTTAGCCCGCCTACGCCTTCATTTGTTGCTGAGTAAAATCCATGGATATCGCTTGTTCCTAATACAACAATTTCTGTCATTTTCTACTCTCCAATTATTGTAATTTTTTACGTAAATACCCTGTAAATGTATCAATAACAAAGACCGTCACAATAATCCCTAATAAAATGATACCGACTTTATCCCAAGCTCTCGACTGAATCGCAAAAATCATCGGTGCGCCAATCCCACCTGCTCCAACTAAACCAAGAGTCGCCGCACTTCTTACCGCAATCTCAAAGTGATTTAATGAAAACGAAATGAACGTCGGCATCAATTGAGGAATCCGTGCATAAAAAAGTGTTTGCCAGAAGTTAGCACCCACAGATTCCATTGACTCAACTGGACCTTCATCCATCGCTTCAATCTCTTCTGTGTATAACTTGCCTAACATCCCAATCTGATGGACACCAATTGCCAAAACCCCAGCAAAAGGACCTGGACCAACCATTTTAACAAAGATAATCGCATAAACTAACTCAGGAAAGGCGCGTAAAATATTACAAAAGAATTTGCCCACTCGTGAAACAATTCGATTAGATTTCCACAACGTATGCGCACTGATAAACGCTAAAGGTAATGCCAAAATTGTGGCAATAATGGTTCCTAAAAGTGCAATACAAATCGTTAAAAAGAGCAACCCAACCAAATCTTCTCCACTGCCATCATAAACATAGGACCAATCTGGTTTAAATAAACCCGCAAAAACAGCTTGTACATTCGTAAACGTAATTTTACTGACCTCAGAATAGTCAATTCCTAGAGCTGAATACATGACGATAAAGAGAACAATCAGAACTGGCAGGATTTTTTTCAATTTTCTTGTATTCATCGCTTAGACCAACCTCTTTCTTATTTGTTCACTCACCGCATCTATCACAATTACGACCACTAAAATAGTGAAAATAATGATAGAGACACGATCATACCTCAACAAGCTTAATGAGGATTGTAAAATAACACCAATCCCACCAGCACCAACATATCCTAAGATTGTTGAAGCACGGATATTCACTTCAAAAGCGTACAATGCATAGCTAACAACTTGATGAGAAATTTGTGGCCCAATTGACCAAAAAGCAATTTGTATTTTATTGGCCCCTACAGACTCTGCTGCTTCTATCGGGCCCAAATCGATCGTCTCAATCGCTTCAAAAATCAACTGAGAAACCATTCCAAAAGTAAAGACTGCAATCGTCAAGACTCCGGTGAACTCACCGATTCCAACCATCGCCACAAAAAGAGCCGCTAATAAAAGATTGGGAATCGTCCGAACAACCCCCATTAAAAAACGAATGATTGTTGTGAGCCAGGGATTTCTAGTAACAAGCGTGGTTCCCAAAAAAGCAAAAGGAATCGCTACTAAAACACCAATTGTCGTCCCAACGACAGACATCTTGATTGTCTTCATCATCGGTGCCATCAGTTTAGGTAAATAGGCCCAATCCGGCGATAAGAAACGCTTCAAAAATAATGCCATTTGATCAAGGTTATTAAAAACATCTGAAGCAACTGCTCCCGTGACTTGAACACTAGTTATCACACAAACTATCACCAAAAAAATTAAAAATAAATGCTTATATAAATTGTGATGAACCGTATCTTTTATCTTCATTGGCCTTCACCAAGGTCCTCTTTTAAAATATCCGCTCCATATATTTCTGTCAGCACTTCATTAGTCGCTTCATTAGGAGTGCCATCAAACACTACTTCTCCTTGTCGAAGCCCAATGATTCTTGTTGAGAATTCTCGTGCAAGATCCACAGAATGCAAGTTCACAATGACAGTCCGGTTTAACTCACGATTAATTTTTTGTAAGTCCTTCATAATCATCTGTGTAGTGATTGGGTCCAGTGAAGCAACCGGCTCATCTGCCAAAATAATCGAGGCTTGTTGAACTAAAGTTCTCGCAATAGACACTCGTTGTTGTTGTCCGCCACTCAATTCATCGCTTCGAGATTGAAGCTTATCAGATAAACCAACTCTTTTCAGCGCATCATTGACCAACTCGTAGTCTTCTTTGGAAAATAGCCCAAAAATACTTTTAAGTGTGGAGTAAAAACCTAGACGTCCCGAAATAACGTTTTTTTGTACTGTACTTTTTTTGACCAAATTAAAGCTTTGAAAAATCATCCCAATATTGCGGCGAATTTGGCGAAGCTCTTTCTTTTTAGCTGCTGTAATTGAGGTTCCATCAATTTTGATTTCTCCTTCAGAGACTTCATTTAAACGATTGATTGAACGTAACAACGTACTTTTTCCAGCTCCACTCAAACCAATTATAGAAACAAATTCTCCGTCTTCTATAGTCAAATTAATCTGGTTCAATCCTTTAGTACCATTAGGATAAATTTTGGTGACATTTGTAAATTCTATCATGTGAGCTCCTTTATTTTCTGTTTTATTTATGTTAGGTGTGACTGATACTCTCAACGTTTGATTGATTAATGACTTATCCATCAAAACATTCCGTCAACAAACCCACTCTGACTTCTTAGACCATACTTTGAAGAGATTGCAGTATCAGCTAAAATAACCGATACCACAATCTCCTAGCTACTACTTGTTTTATTGTTCTGCTACTTTGTTCGTATATTTATCTACCGTATCATAGTTTTTATCATCGGCTTCCACATACCCTTTGTGTCCCCAAATAGCCATTGTTTCCGCGCCTTTTTCATCTTTTGGCATTGCTAAGAAAGCTTCTTTGACTTTTTCCTTTAACTTGTCATCCATTTTAGGTTGAACAGCAATCGCATCATTTGGAATATCGCCTTCTGTTAGATATAAAACTTTCAAATCTTTAAATAAATCATTATCAGCAAAGCTTGAAGCAAAAACATTTCTAGCTCCTTCAAAAACAAAACAAGCATCTTGTTGTTTATTTAGGACTGCTGTGATTTCACTTGGAATATCGTTTACAGTCGTTAAAGTCAAATCAGTCATTGGATCGATCCCTAAGTCCATCATTTCGGCGATTGGGTAAATATAACCACTAGCTGAGGTTGGGCTTAGTGTCGCAATCTTTTTCCCTTTCAAGTCAGCTAATGAATCAATTCCGCTGTCTGTACGGACCAAAACTTCTCCTTTAAATGAACCAGATAATTTACCTTCTTCTGGCAAACCTGTTTCACGATTATATGCGCCTAATTCTGAAGAAAGAATAGCTGTTGCAGCCTCTTGATTACGCGCTTGAACGTATGCTGCTGGTGGCATAATGCCGATATCTACTTTTCCTGAAGCCATTGCTTCGACAATCGTTGAATAGTCTGTTGCTAATGTCACATTCACTTTTCGGCCTAATTTATCACTTAGATATTCTGCAAAAGGTTTTGCCTTTGCTTCCATTGATCCATCGTTATTCGTTGGAACAAATTGCAGTTCTAATGTTTTTTCTGCATCTGCTGCCTTGTCTTTTGAAGACCCACAACCAGCGATTAATCCTAAAGACAGTCCAATCATTGATACTAAAGCAATTTTCTTAAACCCGATTTTCATCTCAACTACCCCTTTAAAGTCGTTTTTAGTCGTTAATGAACAACTTAGCCTAGTTTGCATTTTTGAAATCTCTATCATTTAAGCGTTCGACAAACAAATCATTCGTGTTTTTTCACTAACATCTTTATTCTATTTGTATATTCGCAATAAAACAAGATATTTTTTGTTAAAATTGACTCATTTAAAAAAGAAAGCGTTACATACACGAACGTTGCCTCGCAGCCCCATTGATAATACAATACTTTTTTGCCGATTAAGATTCTTTCTTTAGTCTGCTATCTGTTAATGTATCCCAAACAAAAAAGCCAGAAGATATCTCTGACTTAATTGTTTGTATTTCATCTATACGATTCAACCACTCTATTTTCATTCGATTGTTCTTAAAGTCTTTCTATTCCTGATTTAGACACGACTGCTCGTTACTCAGGTAAGTCGGTCATAAAGCGTTCATTACCTTGAAAAACAACTAGCTGTTTCACCTCATTTTCCTTAAGTAACGCCGTCATTTCCGAGAAGCCTAATTGATAGTCTTGCGCTACATGGGCATCTGATCCTAATGTAAATAACTTACCACCTAGACTTCTGTACAGCGGCACAGCATATCGATATAATTCGGCATTATGATAGTTCACAAAACTTTTCGCATTTAACTCAAATCCCATCTCACGAGTAATTGCTTTTTTGAAAATTTTGATCAACAAAGGCTCAAAATTCTCCTCCAATTCTTTCGCTGATAATTCCAACTGTCTTAAGCCATACTCAAAATGTGCCAGAATGTTCCCTTCTGGAAATGACTCAAGTACACGATCCATCTGTTGGAAATACTCTGTTGCCACATCAAGCTTCAGCTTCGTTTTCACAATCGGATCCATAAAATCGATTTTACCATTTTGATGGATACTCAAAATTTTGACATCGTACGTTCTTTGGCTCAAAAAGTCGATGATTGTTTCCTCTTGTCCTGGAACTACGCCTATTTCGATTCCTTTTAGCAAACGCGTTTTATATTTTGATTCTAACTCAGCTAACTTCTCACAATAAATGTCATAATCCGGAACATCGTCATTAAAATCGGTATAAGGATTTTTCAAATCAAAATGATCGGTAGACACAAATATCTCTACTCCCTTATCTAAATAATTTTCAAATGTTTCCGTAGAATCAAATGATAAATAGGTGTGCAGATGTTGATCATAATACTTCATGATTTTCCCTCCAGAGGTCAAGTAAATAAAATTTTTCTCACAACTCAACGATAGCATAAATTCTTCTAGGGTTCACGAAATAAAACAAAAAAACAGCTTGCGGCTTCTTCTAAAATAACGGAAGAGAGTAGCTGTTTTTCTTGTTCGATGTTATCCCAATATTTTTGACACTTGTTGTTTATTGGGTTAGCTTTTATTTTTTCTCTGCTGCGTCCGTCTCTTTTTCAAATGTCAAGCTATCTTCTAAAAACTTAAAGTCCTCAGGATAGGCTTTTTTTATTTCAGAGAAACTATCTTTTTTATTAAGTTTAATGGAATCCGAACTTCCTGTATACATATCTAACCACACACCGGTCCCATCCGAAAAGATAAAATAGCGCTGAAGAGTCAAAGAAATATAGCTTGAATTTTCTTCATATTGAACAACATAACCCGTCTGAATATCGTCAATCATTTCTTGTGGGTAAGCTTTTGTGAAGGCCTTTTTATTATCTGCTTTATTCATATAATTTTTCAAGCTTTCAATTAAATTACCCGACATTCCTATATTTACAGAACGAAGAAAACTTCGACCTTCATAAAAGGATAACGAAGCAATCCTTAGTGTATTGGGATACTCTTTATTCGTTGGCAAAACAGACAGCTCATCTTTTTTCTGTTCAATATCAACATCACCCGTAATCTTTATACGATATCCTTTATTAAAATGAATCACTTTCTCATCAACTGTAGCAACTAACGGATTACTTAAATCTATTGCCTTCAATCGTTCAAGTCCGACGTCTTTTAATGGGTAAATATCCACATACTCAGTTTTAATCCCCTTGTAATTAGAATTATTTTGCCCCTTTGAATAGCCCTGCCAAACAAGAGTCAAGACCACGATAGCCACAAAACAACCAACTGCTCGAAAGCTAATTTTATGTTTAGCTGATTGCTTTTCTTTCACAGATTTCTTTTTTTTAGTATTAGAAAAAGAAGCTTTTGTTTTTTGTTGCTTTTTGGGCTGAGCCTTCGAATTTCCTACTTGCTTAGAGATTTCACTTGTTTCTACTTTCTTTTTTAGAAATAACGCATCATAGTCATCATAAAATTGTTTCTTCTTCCCCATTACTTTTCTCCAATAATTTTTTTCGTTAAGGCGATTTCTTCTGAATCTTCTTGAACAATTGCTTCATAGTCGTCTGTGATACTTGCTGAAATCACTCGAATAGTATGGACCATCGATTTCACCGACTCTTCAATCTCAGGAGTTGACAGACCTGATTCACGTATTTTACGTACTCGTTTTGAAGCATCAACAACCCCAGGCAATTTTATATAAAGAAACTCGTTCAACTGATTCAATTTCTTAGGATTTTCCATCAGCTCTTGAAAAATTTCTTTTGCAGATTTTATACCCGATTCTTGTGCCTCTACTATATTTAGGTCCTTAATGCCTATATTCGTCTTTTCCCAACTTAAAATAAGAGATTTAACTTCTCCAAGAGTCTCCCTCAACAAGTTCAACTCCGAATCCGTTAAGCCCTTTTCTTTTTGATACATTCGAATATTTGTATTATGTACCTTGTTCTCCTTCAACCGATTCTTTATTATACTGATTCCACTTGTAAGTAATATTCCACCTATCACAATGATTTCTATCATAAGTGCCCCACTTCCTTTTACTTCTCAAACAAGATTATACCATGAAGACAAAGTAGAAAACATCACAAAAAAACTCCGTGCTTATTGTTATAGTACTCTAAATATTTTCTTACCTAGTCCAGTACAGCACCCACGTAATTCAAAAAATGGTACGTTGGATACAATTGTATGGGGATCATACTCTATTCATTTTTGACCGTCAACTGTTTCACAGCTTCTGCCTATCTTTGAAATACGCCATAATATCCAGTAAGCTGTCGAACTTTTTCATCGGATAGTCAGATTGTTTCTGACGAGCTGTGAGCGTTTGTTGAATTTTATGTTTGCCTTCAAAATTAGGTAAATCAGTAAGGTCATCTTCTACTAAAAAGGCTGGAATTCCTGCATGGAAAGCCGCTCCAATCCCTGAAAACGAATCTTCTATGACAATCGCAGACTCTGGTGTTACCCCTAACTTTTCACAAGCTATTAAAAATATTTCTGGGTCTGGTTTCCCCTTTAAAACTTCATCCCCAGCAACAATCACATCAAAAACTGCAGGCATTTTCTCAAGTTCAAGATACCATAAGATAGTCTCTCTCTTTGTAGAAGAAGCTAGTCCAATTAAATAGTTTTCTTTTTTTAAATATGCTAATAACTTTAACAACCCTTTTTTCTTATACACGCGTTGCTCCTTCAATAATATTCGATTCTTTTCTTGATTCATAAAATCTCGCCAGGTATCTGTTGGTAAATTTTCGCCATAAAGCTTTTTCAATTCTTCTCTTATACCTCGCTCATTTCTTCCTGTTAGGTGATAATAGACAGCAGGGTTTAATTCTATATCGAATTTTTGAGCAGTTTTATAGTATGCTCGATAGGCTAGTCTTCCCGTATCAAACATTAATCTATCCATATCGAAAATTACTAAGGTCACATCTAACCTACTCCTTTGTGATAATAGAGTTAAATAAGACTAACTATGGTAGCCAGCCTCATTTAACTCTTTCAGTCTATTGATTTAATTTTTTCATTAGTCTCTCTAATTTTTTGTCTGCTTTTTCCCCACCATCATCCATTACATCAGATTCAGACAGAATAAAGGAGCCACCTACTGCAACAATATTGTCATACTCTAAATATTCCATAAAATTAGCTTCATCAATGCCACCTGTTGGCAAAAACTTAATATCGCTAAACGGACCACTCAGTGCTTTAATGGCATTTAGACCTCCATAAATATTTGCTGGGAAAAATTTCACTGTTTTAATCCCGTATTCAAAAGCTTTTTGAATGTCGCCAGGTGTTGCGGTTCCAGGGAAAATCAATAACTCATTGGTCAAACAATAATCAATAACTGTTGGCGAGATGGCTGGTGAGACGATAAATTGGGCGCCACTCTCAACTGCTTGTTTCGCTTCTTCCACCGTTCTTACTGTTCCCGCACCAACAATCAATTGCCCTGATTTGGCTAACTGCTTTATTGCTGCACAAGCTAAATCACTTCTAAAGGTTACTTCAATAAATCGAACATCATGTCTAATCAATAGTTCTTCTACTTTATCTAGATATGCTAAGTTAGTTACTGTATATAAGGGTAACAATTTAGTGTCCAGTAATTTTTGATAAATTTCTTTATTCGTCATTTAACAATCCTGCTTTCTAAACTATCACTTCTCTGCTTGTTTACTTTTGGTCACCGCTTCGTGTAATCCTTGTAAATAGCTAATTCCAATCGCTCGGTCATATAATCCATATCCTGGCATGGCGACTTCTCCCCAAATGGTGCGACCATGGTCTGGTCGAATCACGCCATCGTAGCCTACATCAACCAAAGCCTTCATAATTCCATACATATCAAGAGATCCTTCAGAGCTTAAATGTGCCGATTCTTTAAATTTTCTGTCATCCATAAATAAAACATTTCGGAAGTGAACAAAATTGATTCGATCGCTAATTGTATGAATAATTTCAACCATATCATTCGTAGGATCTGCACCTAAGGAACCCGTGCATAAGGTTACCCCATTATAGGGTGAATCGACTATGCTAAGAATTTTTTTCAAGTCTGATAAATTCTTAGTTATTCTTGGAAAGCCAAAAATTTCCCAAGGTGGATCATCCGGATGAATCGCCATTCTTACATCCATTTCTTCACATACTGGAATAATTCTCCGTAAAAAATATGCTAAATTATCAAATAATTTTTCTTCAGTCACTCCATCGTACAGTTCAACTAATTGATTAAATTTGTTGAGCCGTTCTTCTTCCCATCCTGGAAGTCTAAATCCTTTAGATTGACTATGAATTAGCGTATACATCTCACTTGGTTCCATATCATCTACCACTGACTGATCATAAACTAAAGAAAAACTACCATCAGAGTTTTCATAAAAAAGATTGGTTTTAGCCCAACCGAAGATAGGTTTGAAACTATAGCAAATCATGTGTACATCACAAGTAGCTAAATTTTTAATTGTTTGGATATAATTATCAATATATTTATCTCTATCCTCTGCACCTGATTTGATTGAATCGTGAACAGCGACACTCTCAATACCTAAAAGGGAAAGATTTTCTTTTTCTATTGATTTTTTTAATCTATCTATTTCGCTGATTTCCCAGATATCTCCTGGCAACTTGTTGAGAAGTGTTCCGACTATCCCATGCATTCCTGGTATTTGACGAACATTTTTTAAAGGTATTGAATCTGATTCTCCGTACCATCTAAATCCCCATTTCATTATAAAATCTCCTTTCTTTTAAAAATCATCTTCATCCATTTCCTCTTTTGATTGCATCGCACTGTCCCATTTATCTAGGCTATTTTCCCCTTGTATAATAACCAATTCGGCAATTTCTGATAAAGGGGTCTCTAGTATTTGATGGTTAATTGTTTCTAGCAGCATCGCTAAATTTACACCACCTATCACACAAACTGATTCTTGTATTGTCTCTTCTAATTGATTAATTGCGAGAACTGATTGATTGTACGGACTCGCACCCACTAAATCTACTAATACAATCACTCCGCCCCCTTGATTCACTTCGATAATAGCCTCTTTAATTTTTTTACCAAGCTGTTGGATTTCATCGCCAGCATTTAAACTGACCGTTTGAATATTATGCGTAGCGCCCATGATTGTTTCAGCGGCATCTTTTAATCCATCACTCAACTTACCATGTGTGGCAATAACAATTCCTAACATAGTAAACCTCTTTTCTTCATTTTAATTTAATAACTCTAAGGCGATCTTTATGTTCGTCATATTTATCTTTTTTTGTTTGAGATTCTTTTTTGAAAGCAAAAAAATTGATTGATTATTTTCGATAATTTCTTGTGAGCTAAACAAATAATTAATTGACTTTGAACTATCGATTTGTTTCAAGTGATACTTTTCAATCACTGCTTTTTTAAAATCTTTTCCTAGTAGTGTGAGGGGCTCGTTTGATCCTATAGAATCCAAATAGAATATTTTAGCATTTTTCTTGCTAGCTACACGCATCACTTCAAGTCCCCGTTCGCCATAACATCCATCATCCAAAAAGGCAAACGCCACTCGCTTATCTTCTTTTTGTTCTTTAATCATATTTAATATAGTTAGCACCGAAGAAGAATTTCTAACCAATGTCTTTTGAAACAGATTCCCCTTAGTCACTTTCCCTAATAAGCAAAAATAGAGGGCATAAATAAACGCAACGCAGAGTGTCTGTACTGAAAAGATCGTTTCAAAATTTATGAAAAAGCCTAACATGCCCACCGTCCCTAAAAGGCCTAACACGATAAGCGCGAGGGAGTTAATCAATATAAACAGAGTCGTTTTTTTCTTTTGTACTTTTGCATCAAAAAAATGATAACTTCCCACATGATTTGGTGGTGTATCATAATAGGTACAAATAATCTTATCAGCATTAGTAATATTACCAACATATAAATTATGAGAAGCCGTGTTCTTTTTTCGGTCATATTCTATAACTTTGATATCTGTCCTCATTTGCATTATATCTGTGAGTAGAGACTTTAAGAATTTCTGTTTCGTTTTTTCCGTAATCCGAGTGGGATGTAGATACTGATATCTGAACACCCAATCAGCGAACATCGTTTTCTCTTCCATAGAACTCACCTCATAATTAGGGAAGAAAGAAGAGTAAAAGAAACAACTTTCTTCCCCTAAAACTTTACAAATCAAACTGCTTTAAAACATCTTTTAATGTGGACTTAGGTGCAGATGGCGTTGCTTGAAAATAGATATTTTCGACTCCGTAAGCTTCGTTCAGCTCTTTTAATCTCTGAGCGTCTTCTTTATTTAGATACACAGACTTCGTTACTAAAAGATCCTTCTCCGCATTCTTTTGAGCGATCCCCCCGATATTCAATTCTTTCATTGGGATACCATGTTTAACCAAATCATAAATCACACTAATTGTTTTCGAAATTAAGATACAGTTATAGTCCTTAAATTGATATTCATCCCAATAGAATTCCGCTTTTTCAGGGGTTACGACAATCGTCTTTTGCCCTGTTCGACTACCCGCATTTTTATATAAATCTCTCATAAATTTATCTTGTGCTACAACCTCATCAACCACGAAAATTGAGTTGACACCACTCTTTTGTGACAGTGTCATCATTACCTGTCCATGAATCAAACGCTCATCTACTCGTGCTAAGTTAACTAATCCCATAAATCACACCACTCCTTCTATAGTATTCCTATTCCTGCCAAAACAATTAACAACAACGTTAACCAAAGTAATGCTTGGGTTACTTTCAGACCTTTTTTTGTATAGAACCAATACACGCTCATAACGACAACTAAAGGCAACAAGCCGGGAATAATACTATCCAAAATATCTTGAATAACAAACTCCTTACCTGAAATATCAAATTTCAAAGTTGAAGCAACCTTCACATAATTACCTGCCAATATGCCCATCATAAAGAGCCCTAACACAGATAACGTTTCGATTGCTGTCTGAATACCTGCACTTTGCATTAAACCAGAAGCATTTCGGCCCATAGCAAATGATTGTCGTGCAAAAAACAGACCTAATATCACTTGATATAGCGCAAATGCGACAAAAGGAAACAAGGCTCCAAGCGCACTCCCTTGTTGTGCCCAAGGAATCGCAATCGCAATAAAAATATACTGAACTGTTCCTGAGTCTATCGCATCGCCTATTCCTGCTAATGCACCCATTAAACCAGCTTTAGTATTATACATTAAGTCATCCTGCATCAGAATTTCTGTTTGTTCATGTTCTTCTTGCGCTCTTTGTTGTTCCATGGACGACATAAGCCCAGTGATGACCCCACCACCCCAACTTAATTGCGTATTGAAGAAAAGCAATTGTCGCTTATAGGCTGCTTTTAGAGACTCTTCATCTTTATATAATTTCTTTAGAATCGGCATCATCGCATATAAGAGTGAAGGAGCTAAATAGCGTTCAAAAGAATGGGGAATTTCATTGGCAAAATGCCAACGCAAATATGCCTTTGTAACATCCTTAGTTGTAATTTCTTCTGGTGCGCCCGGACTCATCTTTTTTATCTCTGTCATTTTTTATCCTCCTATCAAACTAAAAGCCATCATCATAATCATCATTTTCAATTGAAACGTCTACTGCTTCTGTCGCTGCTACCACTTTTCCTTTTTGAGATTTAACAAAAATCAAGGCAATTAAAATACCAAATATTGCATAAGTAACCATAGTTATCTCTAGCGACTTGAATACGACACTCATGAAGTAGGCTAAGAAAAAGAAGACCATATAATCTTTTCTACCAATAACATACACTGTCGTTGCAATACCGATAGCTGCTAGCCCACCACCGACAACCTCTAAAATATGGATAACAACTGTCCCTTCCAAAGCTGTAATAACATCAGCGATTAAAGGCGCACCAAAGTAAAGAGCTACAAAAACCAATGGAACAAATAAAATAAATGAGGCAAACGTTGGGTACCAAATAATTGAACGCGTCATAGCCTTCGAATCTAACTTTTCAACAGCTTTATCTGTATATTTCCCTAAAAATGTATTAATAAAAAAGCGCACTTGATATAAATAACTACCTAAGAGCCCTACTGGTACAGCAATCGCTATCGCGGCCTCTGGTTTCAAGTTCCCTAGTAATGCCACAGGTACAGCAATCGCCGCTGCAATCGATGGTTCAGCAGGCATTGAGCCCCCTGGAGAAAAAACACCCATATAAATCATTTGTAAAGCGGCGGTTACAATCATAGCCTCCGCAACTTTTCCCATAACAATCCCGACAATTAAACCGGTCATCAATGGTGAAAAACGCAAAGTTAAGGTCGCTCCGCCTCCTAACCAACGAGACATAACTGCTGCTACCCATAACGCAATTAACAAACTCTGCATAATACTTAGTGTTTCCATAATTTCCCTCCTATTTTTCTACCATATATTCTTCAAGCTTAATTAGCGCACTTCTTAAACGTTCTTTTGTTATTTTAATTGGGAGCAAATGAACTTTTTCCTTGGTGTCAATAAAACCAATGAGCGCATCCATCAATTCATCCTCCTCAAGAATAATCCCCATATCTTTTAATGAGACAGGCAAATTCAAATTTTTGTATAGTGGCAATAATTCATCAATCAATGACCATTTTTCTTCTAATGCCAATTGGTAAAAAATACCGTACGCCACCTTTTCACCATGCAAGTATTCATGACTTTTTTCAATATATTTACTCATTGCATCATGCATGGCGTGAGCCGCTGCATTACGAGCATATTTGTCACCTAAGCCACCTACAAGACCTGCCACACCAAAGATGATTTCAGATAATTGAATGAATTCATTTGAGACTTTTTTCATTTTCATATCCTTAATAGCCTCTTGATAATTTTCCAAAATAGGCTCTCGACACATCTGGGCAGCACCTTTTGCCATTAATAGAAACGGTTCTTCTTTTACCCACTCTTGCGATAATATACATTCAGATTCGTACCATTTAGCTAGAGTATCCGCTAGCCCCGCAATAAAATAAGAAACGGGGGCATCAATAACTAGATGAGGATCCGTGATTAAAAATGCTGCTTGGCGTTTATAATATTCTGTCTTTCCTTCTGCTTCTCCACTTTCTTTGTACATGACCGATAATGGAGCCCAAGGTGCACAATTACTTGCCAAAGTCGGGACGATACCAAATGGAACATTAGCTAAATGACTGGAATAACCAACCAGATCAGCTAGCTTCCCACCACCTACCCCAATCACAAAATCAATCCCATGTTGGTCTATCATTCTCGTAACTAACTCAGCGCCGAAATAGCTGCATTCTCCTGTGTATTGATGGTAATAAAAATGATGGTTAGGGGACTCCTCTAGGAAACTAAGCTTGGGTTTGGCTTTTTCCCAAGAGATGGTTCCATGTACAATCAAAATATTTTTAGCCTTATACTCATCTAATAATTCTGGAATCCTGGCTATCGCACCTTCTGCATATTCAAAATACTGCGGTCCTACTTTTATCTCCAACGCTTTCATGTTGGAATACCACTTCCTTTCTTAACTAAATACTTACTACTACTTTGGACAGCCCGATCAGGTAATTCCCCCTTTACTATACGCTTGACATCATCCACACATTTTTCGCCCATTTTTTCTAAGCATTCATGCGTATACGCCGATGTATGCGGTGTCATTATTACGTTATCAAATTCGAGATAGGGATGATTATTTCTTCCTGGCTCTTCTTCTAATACATCTGTTGCAAGTCCTTTAATCTTTCCAGTAGACAGACCACAAACTACCGCTTGCTCATCTAACAAGGCCCCTCTTGCACTATTAGAGATAAATACTCCTGTCTTCATTTTATCTAATTCATCATTTGATAACATATGATAATTTTCTTCTGTTAAATTCGCACACAAACAGATAATATCTGATTTGTTTAATAGTTCATCCAGTGAAACTTTTTTTGCACCAAAGCTTTGGATGTATAAATCAGACTTGAAAGGATCATACGCTAAAACATCACAGCGAAACCCATTTCTTAGTATCTCAACTACTGCACTTCCTGTATTCCCTACACCAATTACACCGACCGTCTTATTAAACAAGCTCCTGCCGACAAATGCTGCTCTATTCTCCCAGTGATCATTTTTCACTTCACTATATGAACGTGCCGTACATCGCAAAAGAGAGAGTAAATTAGTGATATTGTTCTCGGCAACTGCATCTCTTTCTACTAGTGCTGGAACAATCGCAACCACCGTATCATGTGCTCTTGCCGCTTCAATATCTATATTATTGAACCCTATTCCATGTCTAGAAATTAAATACAATTCATCTTTATGGCTGAAAAATTCCTTATCAAAAAACGGTGTGACACTTGCAATAACAATATTAAACCCTTGCAACAAGTTTGCTAGCTCTTTTCCATCCATCTCACTATCAACAGTAAAAAACTTAACTTTTCCAATCTCTTTCAAATCATCTAAATGTTTCGTAAAGACTTTACCAAAACTACTGGAATTCACTACTGCAATTTTATAATCTGTCATTTTTCAATTCCTCGATTCATTTTGTTTCAATAATTTCATGCCCACCGAAACCATTTCTAAGCGCTGAGACTACCTTTGCCGAAAAACTATCCTCCTCTTGTGATAAATTTCTCATAAATAAACTTAACGCGATTGTAGGAACTGGCACTTCCATGTCTAAAGCGGTTTCAATTGTCCATTTAGCTTCACCGGACGCATCGACAACTCCTTTATACTTCTCTAATCTCGGACTTTTACTTAGCTGTTCCTCCATGATTTCCATTAGCCAGCTTCTAATAACTGAACCATTATTCCAAACTCTAGCTACTTCCGATAACTCAAAATCATACGTACTTTGTTCCACCAATTGGAAGCCTTCACCGATTGCTTGCATCATGCCATACTCAATCCCGTTATGAATCATTTTTAAGAAATGACCACTCCCCGATTTACCGGAATAAAGATAGCCTTTTTCAATGGAAACATCTGAGAAAATCACTTCTATTTCGGTAAAAATCTTTTTGTCTCCACCAATCATCAGGCACGCGCTATTTCTTGCCCCTGAAATACCGCCAGAAGTTCCACAATCAAGGTAATTGATTCCTTTTTCTTTGAATTCAGCTGCCCTTCTTATGGAATCCTTAAAATTTGAATTGCCCCCTTCAATCACAATGTCGTTTGGCCTTAACTGTTGTAAAAGTACCTGTAAGACATTTTCAGTTATCTGTCCTGATGGCAACATCAACCAAATAATTCTTCTCTCACTAAAGGCGTTAAGCATATTCTCTAATGACGGATACACAGCTACTCCATGACTCTCAGCAACTTTACTAACTTCTACAGATGAATCAAAACCTTTCACTTCATGCTGATGTTCATTAAGATTTAATGCTAAATTAAGACCCATCTTCCCAAGACCAACAATACCCACTTCCATAAAAGCGCCTCCAATCTCCATGACTTCATTATACAAAAAAATATTTTTTTGTAAATATAATTCACAAAAAAAGTTTTTGTTTGATTATTTCATTTTTATTTTGTATTCTTGTAGTGAGAAAACAATCTATATTAGGAGGTCTTTCATTGGATATATCTATTCGTTTAAAAATAAAAACACTCTATAATGATTTAAGTCCTAAAGAACAAAAAATTGCTAACTACATACTCGAAAATCCTAAAATTGTCAGTCAAAGCTCAATAAGTGACTTATCAAGCACTCTGGAAGTAGCAGATTCTACTTTTTTTCAATTCACAAAAAAGTTAGGCTATAACGGGTTTAAAGATTTTAAAGTCGCAATGTTAATTCAAGAAAACGACATCACCTCAATCTCTATACACGAAAATATAAAAGAGAATGATAGTGAGCTGATTATGGCAAAAAAAGTTTTTACTTCCAATATCACCACACTTACTGACACTATGAATTTGATTCAGGAAAAAGATCTTAATACCGCTATGGAGATAATGACTCATTCCAAACGCTTCTATTTCTTTGGTGTCGGTGGATCTGAGATTATTGCAACAGATGCTTATCATAAATTTTTAAGAACCTCTATCCCTGTAACGCATAGTTCTGACTACCACGTCCAATTAATGGAGGCTTCATTATTAGGTCCTACTGATTGTGCATTCTGCATTTCTCATTCGGGAAGCTCTAAAGAAACCATCGAGCTTGCAACAGTCGCAAAAGAAACAGGGGCTAAAGTCATTGTCATCACTAGCCACGCTGCATCTGAGTTAGCTAAGATTGGGGATATCGTCTTCCTTTCCATTGCAGAGGAGATTGAATTTCGTTCTGAAGCTCTTTCTTCAAGAATTTCTCAATTAAGTATTATTGATTCCCTATATGTTATTTTTAGATTCTTAAATCGAGAAGAGTCTTATCGTTCCATTTCAAAGGTGAGAAGTGTCATTTCTACCACTAAGAATGATTGAAAATGAGTTGAGCAATGGATTTCTATATTCTTAAATACTTGAACACCTTACAACAGAGTAAAACGACCTTTGTCAAGGACAGTGAATAGAAAACGAGATTGAAACAGAAGTGTTTCACTCCGAGAACCGAGTAGATACTATGCAACATCAACTCATGCTTCGTTGTGTTTTACAGCACCGAGTAGGTACTGTGCAACATCAACTCATACTTCGTTGTGTTTTACAGCACCGGGTAGGTACTGTGCAACATCAACTCATACTTCGTTGTGTTTTACAGCACCGGGTAGGTACTGTGCAACATCAACTCATACTTCGTTGTGTTTTACAGCAATAAGAACCTTCAATTCTAGCATGTCTCATGCGTAGAAGTTGTTGAGAGCGAAACAACTGCAGATGGAGTTTCTTGCTGTGCTCGGCTTTTATTCGGATAAGGAGAGGCTAGGACATCACTTATAAAGTTACGTCCTAGCCTCCTAGTGATTTCGGATACACCTCCTTTTTTGAGATTATCAACTTGACTAAATGTATTTGTTCTATTCTTTGGGTGAAAGAGAACTCGTGAGGTACCATTCATTCACTAGTTTTTACGTAGTAATCCTTAAATTTTATTAAATATCGAATAAAATAGTAAAGTAATAGGTGATTTGTTATTTACTTCTACGATTTTTGTGTTACATTTATATTACAAACATATCAAGGGGATGACAAAATGAAAAAATATTTATTATCAGCAGCACTTATTCTTTTATTTCCACTAACCGCTATCGCAAATACGGTCGACTCAAGTACGATGGAAAGTCTGACCACAAATTCTACTGAAGAAACTGCGCTTTCTTCTGAAATTGAATCTAGTGAAGTTAGCAGTACCTCTACAGAAAAAGCTGAGACGGATACTAGTGATTCTGAAGCTACTGTTCCTGATTCTGTTGATGTAATACCTGAAAAAGAAGATGTAAAAAGTACCATTGAAGAAAAAGTCGGCGTAAAGGCTGCTACCGCCTCTGAAAAAGTTGATCATCTTGATTCAGCAGAAGATCTACGCAAAAGCTTAAAAGCAGACTACATGAAATCAATTATTTTACCCGAGGAAGTAGATTCTTATTCTGATGAACAATTACTTAATGCGATGACACTTACAATAAGATATAGTACAGATGTCTATGGGTTAGATATTGGCGGCTACGCGCGTGTCCTTCAAGCTCTGTACAAAGATAAAACTCTTTCGTGGGACGAAATTGAACCTATTTTATTCTATGATCCAAGTGATTACACAAACACATTGGATATGATTTCATCAATTGATCAATTAGAAAATTATTTAGACGCGCTTTACCCTACGACAAGTTCTTTTATGGCAATGCCAAAACTTGATCGTGATGAATTAACAAATATCTTAAAATATATTTCTCCTATTCAAAAAAAGATTATCGAACAACAAGGTTGGTTATTTCCAGGTGTGATTGGTTGGATTATTAACTACTCTGAAAACCAAGACGTGCTAAGTGGCGCAGCTCTCCAACCAACCACAGGGAGCTCAACTGTTGAGGAAACAAGCTCTTCTCAAAAAGCACAAGAAAGTACACCTGCAAAAGAGAACAAAAAAGACAAAGATGATAAGAAAACAGGGTTCTTGCCAAAAACTGGCGAACAAAGAAAAGTTTGGTTAACCGTCATCGGAGGCCTTCTGGTTGTGATTGTCATTCTATTTATGATTTTTAGAAGAAAGAAAAAATAAAAATCCTTTAAATACAGATTCATTCTATAAGCCCTTAGCATTTTCATCAAAAATGTTACGGGCTTATATTTTTGTGCGTCAGATAACAATCAAAACCACCTACGCTAACTATGTTTTCTAGGATAAAGCAGATTCTTTTAAAAATATAAGAAATGTGTTATGATAACAATGCACACGTTAACATTCAAAAAAATAGGAGGAATGAAAATGTCAAAAATTATTGATGTCACTACAGAATATTATCGAATCCCCTTACCAGAGATTATGGAGGACGCCAAACATGGTCTTCATACACACTTTGAAGTGCCTATTGTAAAAATCACAACTGATGACGGACGGACCGGAGTTGGTTATACTTACACTGGCGGTTTTGGTGGCGAGTCCATTGCAAAACTAATTGACAAAGAATTGAAAGCGATTTTAATCAACAAAGACCCTAGCTGTGTTGAATCTTTATGGGATAAAATGAACTGGGGAATTCATTATGTTGCGCGTGGTGGATTAGCTAGTTTTGCTATTGCAGCTTGCGATATTGCCTTATGGGATTTACGGGCGAAAAAAGCGAATGAGCCGTTATATAAATTACTTGGCGGTCATAGCAATAAAGTAAAATGTTATGGTGGAGCAATCGATTTGAACTTCCCTCTTGAAAAACTACTTAAAAACAATCAAAAATACTTAGATATGGGTCTAAAGGCCGTTAAAATAAAACTTGGACAAAAAACTTTAACAGAAGATATTGAGCGGATAAAAGCAGTTCGCGAACTCATTGGCCCAGAAACTACTTTTATGGTCGATGCAAATATGAGTTGGTCTGTTGAAAAGGCCATCAAAGCAGCAAAATTAATGGCTCCATATGATATCTTGTTCTTAGAAGAACCCACGATTCCAGAAGATTATGAAGGTTATGCTCGAATTGCAGAAGAAGGTCACATTGCTGTTGCAGGTGGGGAAAACTTACGAACACCCATCGAATTTATGCATATGATTAATTATGGTCATGTTGATTTTCCACAGCCTGACGCTTCAAACATCGGTGGAATTACAGGTTGGTTGAAGGTTGCTGCTTTAGCACAAACACATAACCTTTCTGTCTCAACTCATGGGATGCAAGAACTTCATGTCAGTTTATTAGCTGCTCAACCAAATGCTGGTTATCTGGAGATGCACAGCTTCCCAATTGACCAATATACAACAAGACCACTTGTTATTGACAAAACAGACGGAATGGCCGTTGCTCCGGAAGAACCTGGAATCGGCGTCAGCTTCGACTGGGAAAAACTAGCACCATTTAAAACAGCTTTTTAGATAACTCTAAAAAAATGAAGAGAGCGAGACGAACGTCAGAAACTATCTGACGATTGTCTTACTCTCTTTACTTGTTAAGTAGTGCCAACTATTTATCTAATCCTTTGTAGATAAAATAATCAAACTCACTAAAGCAGCCACTTTTTCTATCCATATCATGTGTGCCTATTCCGACAAAATTTCCTGTAAAGCCGCCAGCTAAAGTCGACATATCTTGTGGCATCCCAACTTGTTGCCAAGGGTGTTTTTCATCTTCTCTATAATAAAACTTCCCAACAGGACCACTAACGACAACTTTTAACGTAATCCAGTCCTCTTTGATTGGAATCATTTCCTCTGATAGCTCGTATTCGCCATCCACTGATGAAAGAAAACGAATCACTTTCCCCTGCGTTTCATCCCATGTAATATAACAATACATATAATTCTGATTATTTAAGAAAAGGGTTAGACCAGACATTTGATTAAATGTTTGCGGTTCAAACTTTACTCTAGTCTGAGCTTCAAACGAAAAATCCTTTTGTCGAATGGCTAAGATGTGATTGTCAAAAAGCGATTGAATAGATTCCCCAGAAGTTATCCGTAAATAACCCGGATTTACTTGGGTACTGCACCAGCTACTGTCAGGCATGATTCGTAAAGCATTCCATTCGGTCAACAACTCCCCAGAAAAATCATCATGAAAATCTGTTTGAAAATGCTGAACGATTGGTTCGTTAGTCTCAATAATCGTTTCACTTGCCGGACCATCTCCGCCTGTCTCTAAGCGCAACCACTGATCTTTCCAAACGACCTCTTGAATGGCCGTTTCTCTCCCTAAAATTGCTGCACCATTCATAGGACGTGTACACAAATAAGCCATGTACCATTTGCCCTTAGGAGTCTCAACCAAACTACCGTGCCCTGAACATTGTAAAGGTGAATCCGGTTTGTCACTTGCTGTCAGAAGGGGTCTTTTATCAAGCTCGTATGGCCCTGTGATGGATTTTGACCGGCAAACAGTGACCGTATGTCCAGTCCCCGTCCCTCCTTCAGCAGTAATTAAATAATAATACCCTTCATGTAAATAGATATGAGGCGCTTCTGTTTTCGCTAAGTCTGTCCCATCAAATATTTTATACACAGGCCCGATTAACTCTTCTTGCTCCTCCTTATATTCCTGCAAAACAATTCCGGCAGACTTGTTTCCTGTAGTCATTCGATAATCCCAGATTTCATTTAGTAACCATTTACGCCCATCTACATCATGGAAAAGAGATGGATCAAACCCACTACTATTAAGATAAATAGGCTCAGACCAAGGCCCCGTAATATCCGTTGCTGTAATTAAATAGTTATGTGAATCCTTAAACGGTCGAGCGGTACTTTTTACGTCGGTATAAATTAAATAAAACTTCCCGTTTGAATAACTTAACTGAGGTGCCCAAATACTACAATTCAGTGGGTTGCCTTGTAAGTTTACTTGGTTTGTCAAAATATCTGTAGCATGCGTCCAATTAACTAAATCGTTTGACTGATACGCTCTTACACCAGGTAACCATTCAAACGATGAGACCACTAAATAATACGTATCATCTACACGTATTATGTTAGGATCTGGATTAAATCCTCTTAAAATTGGATTTTTAATTTTTGTTTTATACATGATTCGTTTCCCTTCTTTTGATTAAGCGATAGACAGCTAAAACGCAAGCAACAAAATAGAAAAACGAGAATGGGAAAGCAAGCAGCTGCGTACCAAACAAGAGAACTATTCCTGCCATACCGTACAAAACGACTGCTATAACTAGATATTTATCTTTAATAGAAAAACAAATCCCTATCATTAATAAAATAATCGATAAAAATAGTGCGAGTGCAAAATAATTAGTCATATTCGTTAATAACTCATACGCAGTTGTTGTTGAGATGCGACTATCTTTTATAAAGTCACGATAAACAGCCGTAAATTCCTCTAATGACATTTGTTTCATTGTTACAGAAACCCCACCAAAGAAAATTAATGACGTGATGCCGCCTACACTTCCCGCTATTATTTCCCATTTTCGTTTCATAAGCTACGTCTCCTCACTTCTTTTTATCCAACTAGGCCGCTTATTTTGCGTACCATAGTTTTCTATTTCATAGTAACTAACCGTCTGTTCATTTTGAGGGTTGCCCCAATTACTCCATCCCTCAGGTGCGATATGCTCTCCCAAAAAACAATGTTTAAATATTGTTTTGGCATAGGGTCTCCAAGGTCTTCCTAGATAGACATTCTGTGTGTTGGGCTCGGCACTAAGGTAACATTGCACAAACGAATACCCGTGATTCTGATTTTCTGGTGTAGAAGCCGCTGTTATATATCCACGACCATCTTTTGCTAAACTATGCAGCTGACAATTTTCAAACACCGCATCGGCCCCGCCAAAAATAAAATCAATTGTCCCTGAAATAAAACAATGCTCATATTTTTGATAACACCAAGTTCTTGGCTTCTTAATTGGGCTCAAAAAAGGTGTCCCATCTTTTTGGCAGTCAGGAAGCGGACCTGTACAAAGCGTATCTTGATGACCAAGAAGTCGGCAATTTCTGACACTCACTTGGTGCCCATAATTAAACAGCGCCACCGCTTGACCAGCTATCGTTCCTGGTCCAGCTTGATTTTCAATACTTATGTTTTCTATGATGATATTCTCACCTTCTACAAAAAAGGTCGCTGTTCGAAAGGTCCCACGCTCAGAACCATCAAGAAGTGTCTCTCTTGCTCCAAAGTGCCCAACAATTCTGACCTGTCCAACTCCTTGGATCCTTAAATTCGAAACATAACTTGTTAGTGTTTCATTATATGTTCCTTCCAGAATGGTTAATTGTTTTTCCTCTCCTTCTGGCATATCTGCTAAATAATCAAGCCCTTCTTGGATTGAGGGAAATTGACAGAATGTCTGATTCCCTATGATGACTTCTTTCATTTTGTATGCTCCTTTAAAAACTGGCACCATTCATAACGCATTTCAGAGGTTTCCATATGACCACCTGTTAGTGATTTAGATACAAAAGCCTGTAAGGCATTGTGTTTTTTATAAACACCGCGGAGATAGTTAGCTAATTTCTCGACCCCTTCGTTCAAACACATGGTATCTTGTTTTCCCACCAAACTCATGCGTGCTCTGGGGGCAATCATTCCTTGAATCTCAGCAGTAGAAAAATGAGTCAATAGATTGGGCACATAATAATAGAACCCATGATGATCTAACCTTCTATGCACGAGCAAAGTCTCAATGTCCACCTGTGCAGCAATATCAATACATACCTGAACTCGTGGATCGATAGCAGTCAACCACCAGCTCAGTAGTCCGCCCATCGACATACCAATTGTCGCAAGAGAAGAGACATCCATATCTTCTCTTGTCTGCAAATAATCAATCAGTGCTTGTATATCAAACAAACGCATCCCCCAAAGTGTTCGGCCAGTTAAAAGAAATTCTTTGACCAATTCACTTTCAGCAATTCCACTTCTTTCTTCAAAACCCCATGCATCAATCGCCCACACTGCGTACCCCTTATCTGTCAATGTTTTGGCAAAATTAGGAGTAGCCAGATAGGGTGAACCTTCTAAAAGCTCCGTTTTCCCAACCTCAAAATTGCCACCATGAGAATGCTGAAACAAAACGACAGGATGAGAGCCTTTTGTTAACGGCTTGACGCATAAAGCTGGAACAGACTCAATTGCATTCAACTCTAATTGATACTGTTCAACTAAATAGCTCTCTCGTTTCTGTGAACTAATTTTTTTGTGTTGGGGATTCTTAGGAACAGAGCGCTTACCTAATAAGTCGATTACATTCATCGTTCTCACACTTTCTGAACAATTAATTCTTCTGTCTTTTTGGTATGGTAGGAACGACAATGGAAAGTCTCTACATCTTTGGTTTCCTCTAGTAAAAAGGCTGGACCTTCGTGATTTTCGATAGACACACGCTCAAATAAAATATCCTTTGCAAAACCGACAAAAAATCCTCTATTTGTCATATCCTCAATTCCTGTCATCATCGCAGGTTTCCCGGGAATCGCCTCTTCAGCCATTGAAATATCGACATTTGTAAAGGTGATATCACTCACTGATTTTTCAGCAAGACCATAGATAAAACCTGCTGCAGCGTGAACATTTCTTGCTGTCACATTCGCAAAATGAATTCTTCTAAAGCAAGGAGTTCGTTCATCAATTGGATAAGGAACTTTTTCCCAGACATAAGGTTCCTTCCCTCTAGGACCACAGAAATAATAAAGGTTAATAATAAATGGGCAGATGACATTATCCATGACAATATTGCTCACGCGAATATCTTCTACACAGCCGCCACGTCCACGTCTCGATTTTAAGCGAATGCCTCTATCCGTATCTTGAAAAACACAATTAGAAATCGTAACATTTCGAATACCGCCACTCATTTCGCTACCAAGTACGACGCCTCCGTGACCATGCACCATCGTACAATTCACAATAGTGATATTTTCACAAGACACTCGTTCTTTTGTCTCTTCAGTCCCAGCCTTAACAGCAATACAGTCATCTCCAACGTCAATATGACAATTACTGATACGAACATTTTTACACGATTCTGGATCAATCCCATCTGTATTCGGTGAGTCAGCAGGATTTTTAATAAAAATGTTATCAACAGTGACATTCTCACAAAGAATCGGATTGACCGTCCAGCTTGGTGAGTTTTTCATATGAATGCCTGAAATAGTCACTCGTTTGCATGAATGGAAACTAATCAGCTTAGGACGAGGATACTGTAGCTCCTCACGTTTGTTTCTGAAAACATCCCACCAAGCTTCCCCATTCCCATCTAAGACGCCAAAGCCTGTAACTGCAATATTTTCTTCGTTTTCGGCATAAATACATGACGCATAAACTTCCTTATGAACTCCTTCCCACCTAGAAGCAACCACGGGATAATCTTTTTGGTTATCAGAAAATTGTAAAACCGCACCTGATGTCAAATATAGTTCAACATTACTTTTTAAGAAAAGCGCGCCAGTCAGATACGTCCCTGCAGGAATGACTACTCGTCCGCCACCTGTTTGATTGGCTTGATTAATCGCCGCTTGAATTGCTTCCGTGTTGAGCTGTGTCTCGCTCGCACCAAAATCTAGAATATTAAACATGCAATACTTCCTCCGTTTCTACCAGCGCTTGTAAAAAGGCCCCCACCCCTTTTTGGTCATTACAAATGATAGGCTCACTGATATAATAAGCAAAACTACCATCTCGTTGATCGGCACCGCCTAAACCTGCCACCATACAATTTTTATTTAGATTGACCCATCCTTCTTTGGTAACCAGAACAAACTCATCCAACAATCCTTGATACGATTTTTTTAGTGGCGCTCCCCAATCTTTAGAGTTTAAGATTCCAAGACGTAAACCTTTAGCCATCGCATACACAAACATGCTGCTCCCTGAGGCTTCTAAGTAGTTTCCTTTTCTCTCAACTTCGTTCGTTACTTGATACCAGACGCCACTATCCGGACTTTGATACTTCACTAAAGCGGATAACGTTTCTTTTACAATCGTTTCCAACAGACTTCTATCTATAGCTGTTCCTTCTAATAATTCATACGTATCCACCGCAGCCATCAGATACCATCCTATAGAACGACTCCAAAAATGATGTGATAAGCCTGTTTCCTTATCCGCCCATGGTTGCACTTTTTTCTCATCCCAGGCATGAATCAACAAACCCGTTTCTTCATCTAATAAATGCTTATAACTTATTTCAAACTGACTCATGATATCTTCATATTTATTAGTCTGACCAAATTCCTTGATGTACTCTGCATAAAACGGTGTCCCCATGTATAAACCATCTAACCAAATTTGATATGGATAGATTTCCTTATGCCAAAATGCACCTTCTGATGTACGAGGGTGATTGGTTAGTTGTTGATACAGTAAGTCTGCTGCTTTACGATATTTTTCATCTTTTGTTTCTCTATATAATACAAAAAGTAATTTCCCAGTGTTCACGTGATCAATATTATACTCATCCACGCGGTAATTTTTAATATCTCCGTCTTCTGTTACAAACACATCCAAATTTGTTTTGATAAACGACAAAAATCGTTCATCGCCTGTTTTCTCCCATAAAAGTTGGAACCCTTTTAATACAACACCATAATCATAGGACCATTTTCCGTTATACCCTTTATCCTCAGAAAGAATCGGGGTTCTCTCCATAATTGTTTCTGCTGTTTTTATTGACCAATTGTCCATTTTTTCACCTTCTCAAAATATTTTAAGTACATCGAAATTTCAAAATTTGTTTGATTTACCCAAGATACGTTCGTTGATTCCTCTAGATAAGAATTCCTATATTCTCTAAACTCACTGGTTTTTCTTGCTTGCTTATTGCCCCAATCATCCCAACGACCTTTAGCCAAATGAAGTTCAAAGCGGTTTTCAAAAAAGCTGACTTTCGCATAGTCACGCCACGGTCTTGCTAAATAATGGCTTGCTTTTACCTGTTCTTGCGTAAATAAACAATTAAAAAAAACAAAACCAACCGTTTGATCCTCTGGTGTAGCAGGTGCCACCAAATAGCCTAACTTTTTTGCGGTACTAATGATGTGACAGTTTTCAAATAAAGCAGCCGCAGAGCCAAAAATAAAATCGATATCACCACTGATTCTGCAATTATTGAAATGGATACTCGTTCTTCGACTAGGTAGTAACTCCTTAGGTTGGCCCAAATACAATGTGTCTTGATGCCCCTCAATTTGGCAGTTCTCAATATACACTTCATTGCCATCCACAAACAGACTAACTGCCTGCCCCACTTCGTCACTGGTTCCAGAAGAATTTCTGATGGTCAGATTTTTCAAACAAATATTATTTCCTAATACATAAACAGTCGCTGTTTGGTAAGTCGTTAATGAAGGATTCTCCTTGACACTAATCGCTTGCTCGAGAATGACTTGGCCTTCGCCAACTATAGTTAAGTGACTATTATTAATCACTAGCCTTTCCTCGTAGTGGCCCGCTGGAATAATCACTAGCCCTTCTGCCTTATCAATAAATTCTTGTAGTGTTTCTCCTTGAGTCTTTTCGTATCTTTGTCCCATTTGTTTCACATTTCCTATCCATAATCATTTTACCTAGAAAGGGACTTAGACTTATCCGTCCAAGTCCCTTTCTTATCTATTTGCTTTTTTGAGCTGTTTTATATGCTTCTGCGTATTCTTTTGCCATCTGATCTCCGCCTTGTGCTTTCCAATCAGCTACGGCTTTATCAAATTCTTTTTCATCAATTTGACCCATCATGTATTGAACCGTTGCGTCTGTGATGATTTTTTGAATTTCTGAACCAACTTCATTCGCTTTCTCAGAATCTAAAGAGAATGTTGGATCTAGAACGGCATATTTTTCATTTTCTACAACTAATTCATTTGCTAATTGTTTTTCTGGTGAAGCATCTTTGACTTTATAGGTGATTTCACTTGGACGAGAGCTAGATAATGGTTGAACATCTTGCTGCCATAAATCCATATCTAAGTATTCCAATGCACCATTTTCATCCATTTTGTAATGTGTGCCTTCGATTCCGCCTGTCATATAGTAGAACACATCTTCATCAATTAAGTAATTAACAAATTGTAATAATCTTTTCAAGTGTGCTTCATCTTTCACAACAGATTTAGGGAAGGCTAATAAACCACCGACACCCCCATTTTCCGACCAAACGTGGTATTCACCATCGCCTGTGGAAATTTTATTTACAGGGACTAATTCCATCTCATCTTGAATCCCTTTTGCCATTGTTTTCAGGTTTTTAATATCTATCATTCCTGTATAAATTCCTGCTTTACCTTGAGCAAATTGTTGTTGTTGATCCGTTTTTTGTGTAACGGCAAAATCTTGAGCTAAATAACCATTTTTAAATAAATCTCTTGAAAAGTTTAATGCTTCCATATACTCAGGTGTTTCAAACTCAGGTGTAAATGTACCGTCTTTTTCAATTTTCCAACCATTTGGTGCGCCAAAATAAGAAGTAAATAATTTGAAGCTACTATACTTAATATCGGTTGGTGCCCGATCTCCAAAACCGACTGTATCATCCTTACCGTTTCCATCTGGATCGTTTTCAGTGAATTGTTTAGCTACCTCATACAATTCATCCATCGTAGTTGGGACCTCTAATCCTAATTTATCTAACCAGTCTTTTCGTATCACTAAACCAGAACGGGCAAGATCTTTTTGAATAGGCACACCATATACGTGACCATCGATACTTGCGGTTTCAATCCGTTCATCAGAGATTTTTTTCAGGTTATCATAATCTTTTAAATAGTCCTTCACGTCCCAGAACATACCTGATTTTAAGGCATTTCTTACCGAAGAGTTTTGCATAATCGTAATCGTAACGATATCTGCTAATTCATCCGAAGCTAGTGCTGTTGTTAAACGCTCTTCTTTTGACGCATCTGGGATCCAATTGAAGGTTAATTCTGTATTGGTTGCTTCTTCAATTTTATCGACAATTACATCAGTTGGAGGCGAAGGGGTATGCAACATATTCATCCATGTAATTTTTGTTGGTCCGCCATCATCCGCTGCTCCAGAATCTTTTTCTTTCCCCCCACAAGCGCTAAGTAAAAGAATTGCTGCCATGCTAAGACCTAGCTTTAAAAATCTTTCTTTTTTCATTCATTTTCTCCTTTGCTTTCTTGATAATTGATTTATGTTCGACGCCCTTGAGAGATTCTACTTCTAATATCTGAAAAACTTGTAAAGAAGTCCAAGTTCCTGCAAATATTAAAAAACTACTTCCCATAAACGTGAATATACCTGGCATAAATTGTCCGATTAACCAATAAATAATACCCATTAAAAGGATAAATACAGCGGTGTATTGCAATTGGGCAAAACCGAACAGAAAAGCCATTTTTATTTTGATACCATAGCCTTGCCAATTGTAATGCGCCATAATCGGAAAAATATAAATAAGCGAAATCACATAGAAAAAACTAATCAATAGAAGAAATACACGAAGATACCAATTCGATACGTACACAAGATCCACCACTAAAATCCCACCGACTACCAAATAAATCCAGCTCATAAACAGCGCTTCTTTGTAGTTTTCCTTAAAGAAGAAAAAGTACGTTTTCGTTAAAGGAAATTGATCTTTTGAACGCAACCATTTTCTAAAAACCGAACTCATCGCGTACGTTGCTGGGCCAATGGTAAAAATTCCTAACCCTAGAACTGTAACAAAAAGCCATAAAAAGTTTAAATAGATGAGCTGTAAAAATCGAATAAGAATCGAATTCATCTTTTCAATTGATTGAATCATTTATTTCTCCTACCTTCTGTTAGTTTCTTTTAATAGACACCATCCTCACCTAGTTTTTTAGCAAGTTTATTCGCTAAAACAACCATGACAAGTCCTACGACACCTTTGAACATCCCCATTGCTGTACTAAAGCTCAATTGACCATTTTTTAATCCAGCTGTATAGATGTATGTGTCGAAAATTTCTGCTACATTTCGATTTAAAGAGTTTAGTAGTAAAAACATATGCTCAAAACCTAAATCTAAGGTAGCGCCAATTTTTAGTATTAACAAAGTAATAATAACTGGGCGAATCGCTGGTAAAGTTACATGCCAAGTCTTTCGTAAACGACCTGCGCCATCCATTTCTGCCGCTTCATATAACTGGGTATCTACTGCGGTAATCGCTGATAAGTAAATGATTGTTGACCACCCAAGTTCACGCCAGATAACTTGGATAATATAAACAATCCGAGTCCATTCTGTTGACGTTAAGAAACTAATCTTTTCTTTTCCAATCGATGCTAAAAATTCATTGATAATTCCGCCATCAACATTTAAGAATACATAAGTAATAGAAACAATAATTACCCAAGACATAAAGTGAGGAATATAAATTAATGTTTGAACACCATTCTTAAAATATTTATTTTTCACTTCATTTAATAAAAGAGAAAGAACAATCGGTAGAGGGAAAAATATAAAGATATTCATCGCAAATAATATCAAGGTATTTTTTAATAACATAAGAAAAGTTGGTTCTGTAAAGAGTCGAACAAAATGTTTCAAGCCAACCCATGGACTTCCCGTGATTCCTAAAAAAGGTTGATAGTCTTGAAAAGCAATGACTAGACCGCCCATTGGGACATATTTGAAAATAATAAAATATAAGATGCCTGGTAAAATCATCAAATAGAGGATTTTATTTGTTTTTATTCCTGCAATTAATTTTTGCCTCTTTCTCCTTTTTTCCTCTTCAGGTGTTTTATTTAATACGTATACATCTTGTTTTGTTGCATTTTCCATAGCTGCCTCCTTTTATTTTCTTGTGACTTCCAGTTGATACACCAATCATAAGAAAATAATGGTATTACGTATATAATCATTTCCTACGAATACCTGAAAAAAACTTGATAAATCAACAATGACGACGTTTAACAATTCGAATATGATACTCATCAGTAGAAATGAGCATTCCTCTTATTTCTACTCAATTCTTCGACATTTACCGAGAAACTGAGCATGTCATTAGATGATTATATACGTAATTTATCCTGCATGATAAATTTGAAACAAGTAAACGGTTATTCATTATTTTATAGGAGGATTTATTTATGAAGAAAAGAAAAAATTCAACTGGGGAACGAGCGTTTAATGTGTTTAATATCACCATCCTAACAATCATTGCATTAATTTGCGTCTTACCTTTTTTTAATGTCGTTGCAACTTCCTTTGCGTCTACTCAAGAGGTCGTTTCCAAAAAATTCATTTTATTCCCAACGACCTTTTCACTGGATGCCTATCGTTACATCTTATCCACTCCAACCATCTTCCGAGCGTTGGCTGTCTCAATTGGGATCACAGGTGTCGGGACGTTGGTGAGTATGACAATCACTTCGCTTATGGCTTACGGTCTATCGCGTAAATATTTGTTTGGGCGAAACTTCTTTAATTTTTTAATTGTATTTTCGATGCTCTTTAGTGGGGGGATGATTCCAACCTTCTTAGTAGTAAAATCTCTAGGTCTTGTTAATTCTTATTGGGCAATGATCCTACCTGTTTGTGTCAATGCTATGAATATGATTATCATGAGAAATTTTTTCCAAGCCTTACCAGATAGTCTAGAAGAGTCAGCTAAAATGGATGGTTGTACAGATTTAGGCGTTTTTATTAAAATCATGTTGCCTTTAGCACTCCCTTCCATTGCTACCATTTCACTATTCTATGCAGTAACTTACTGGAATACTTATATGAATGCGATTCTTTATATCAATGACTCATCAAAATGGCCGATTCAGATACTACTACGGCAAATTGTAATTGTTTCAAGTGGAATGCAAGCAGAGAGTAGCTCAGTGGATATCCTACCTCCTGCACAAACAATCAAAATGGCGGTAATTGTTGTCGCAACTGTTCCCATGCTCATTGCGTACCCATTCGTACAAAAGTACTTCGTTAAGGGTGCCTTGATGGGGTCTGTAAAAGGTTAAGATTTTCGAATTACTCTCTTATACAAAAACAAGAGCCAGAGACATAACTTTTTGAGTTATATCTCTGGCTCTTAACATCTGAAGAAATGGTGGCACAGAAACAACTCCATCTCCATCTCCACTACATTCCGCTCTCATAAATTTCTACGCATGGGACATGCTAGAATTGAAGGACTACGCAAAAAGACTCCAATCTCATCAATCTCTAAAGGTGGAACACCTTAAGACTTGAAGATCTCCTCGAAAATTAAACACTTCCGTCCCAACCTCTTTCTGCTGGCTTCCTCTATGAGACCCATCATTTTCTTTTTCTGATTGTTAGCGGTAAGACTTCCTATATTCCCCAGGTGTTTTCTGCTCTTTCTTTTTAAAGAAACGAATGAAGTTCTGTGGGTTACGATACTGCAGACGTTCGGCAATTTCTTTTATAGGTAACTCTGTCTCTCTTAGCCATTGTTTTGCGATATCTAATCGATAATTTTGAACATAGTCCCCAAAATTCTCTCCAGATTCTTTTTTGAACACACTACTCAGATAGTTCGGATTGTAGTGTAGACGATCAGCTATACAATCTAAAGATAAATCCTTATCATATTCGGTATGAATAATATGCATAATTTTATCAGAAAGTGTCTTAAATTCTACTTCTGTGCGTTCCTGTGTATGTTTCATAATCGGCAGAATCAATTGTTCTAATAATATAGCTTTCAACTCTGTTGGTTGATACCTAGTCAATGCGTTCAAATAAATTTGTTTAATATTCTCAAAGATTTTTGAACCTACACCCAACATTTGACCTAATTGCACTAACTCATTAATCAAACGCATTAAAGCAACTTCTAAGTTCAGTGGATTTTTATTACTCGAAAATAGCTTGCTAACCAGCTCATCCAAAATCAGCTCAACATCATCTCCTGAGCGAATGGCTTCAAACAATTGATTTTGCAGCTGAACAGGATACTTAACGAGCTCCTTTTCATTATCAGAGGGCGCAATTTCCTTGTAAAAAATGATTGAGGCTGGTCCCGTATTTACTCTATAATGTAAGGCTTCTTTAGCAAAATCTACTGAGCGTTTGCTTTGTGTCAAATTAAAATATTTGTTACTAATACCGATACTCACAGATAAACGTAGATACTCATTAATTGCCTCTTGAATTTCCTGACAATAACGCATGATCTTTCGACTTGCCTCAGCGTCATCTTTATCCATACGAAAGATAGTTGCTTGCATCTCATCGTTTAAAACAATCGGAATCATTCGGTTTTCTACAGGAACGATCTCCGTAACAATGTTATTAATAGCCATTAACAAGAGGTCCTTTTCTCCCCCATGTCTATCCTTGTCCAACGCATCTATTTGAATGGCTGCCGTATAGTATCGCTGATGATTGGGATAACCAAATTGTGCAAGCCGTTGTGCAAGTTCTCTCTTTTCTACACGATTTCTGAATAGACTCAACACAAAAAGAGTCTCTAATTGGGGTTTTTGAGTCATCAGATTAGCACTTAACGATTGATTTTCTCCCAGTAACTTAGTAATAGAATTGGCCACCAAGTCTAACTCTTTATCTTTAAATCTTCGCGGATTTAAATCTAAACGCTCTTGAATTTGTCTAATCGGCTTAGCAAATCGCTCTGAGAATAGATAAGATAGCGTCCCGATTAAACCAATAAGTGCTAGAGATACCGCAAAAAGACCTTTTCTTAGCTTGCTCGTCGTGTTGCTTACAAAATTCAAACTCAATTGCAGACTATATATCCAGTTGTTATAGTCTGATTTCAGTAAAATAAATATTTTACCATCCTTCTTAACCACTTTCGGCACATTAAAATCCAATTCATCTCTATAACTATTTAGTTGGTACTCCCGACTATCCGTCTGATTACTATATAGTAATTCCTCATCATTATATATTTTGATCAAGTCTTCACTATCGTTTTCAATAATTTGGTCAATACTATAGTCTGTAATCATAGCTTTTCCCATCGCATACTTTTTCTTTTCGAACATCGGCAGCGTGATAATCATCTGAATACCATTTTTTTCTTTTTTCCAAAAAAGACTATTCTTACTATCCATGTATTGATTATGTAACGCTTCTACCTCTTTTTGGCTTAACTGATGTAACGAACCATTAATTACGCCCCATCTTCCTTCTAGGCTAATCAAATCAAAGGTGTTTTGATCCATCGCCATCATCTCAATAAAATTGAGCTCCTTACGAATTTCTGAATACTCCACATAATCCTGTGCACCTAGTTCTTTTGTAAACGTTTCCGAAAAACTCCGCGTTGAACCATATGTTGAAAAAGAATATTCGATTGTTCGAATTTTTCTTTCAAAATTAGTTCGTAACTGACGTAAAAAACTCATCTTATCTGTCAAAAAATTATTTTCAATTGACGTATACGTATTCTGATAGATATACAAACCAAAGCCAATTACTAAACACGACCCTAATAGAAACACAGGTAGAAAAATTTTATAAAAAACTGAACTCTTTTTCATTTTTCTCTCCCTTTCCTATAACAACAACTAAAGAATACCATAGTTAAATAAAAAAAACCACGACAATTTTCACGTGTGCATTGTTGACCTATTGACATTTGTTTCATTTCAAGATATGCTCTAGCTGTGTACAAGGAGAGGGGGATTTATTTAATGGTCACAATTAAAGATATAGCAAAAATTGCAGGTGTCTCGCACACGACCGTTTCTAGATCGCTCAATGATAGTCCCCTCATTCGCCCTGAGACAAAGGACAAAATTAAGAAACTAGCCAAGGAGTTAAATTATACACCTAATATGAGTGCCAAACGTTTGGTCAATCAAAAATCTTATATCATCGGACTATTTTTCTCTAGTATCCAAGATGGTACGAGTGATAGTTTCCTGGTTGAAGTGATTAAAGGAATTCATTCGGTGTTACCAAAAGAATATAGTCTAACAGTTCAAGGGCTAGATTCCCTCAATGACTACAGTCTAGAAACAAATAAACGGTATGATGGCGTCATCTTAATGAGTCAAAGCGACCAAGATGATTTGTTTATCCGCCACCTACTCTCAGAAGAAATTCCCTTTGCAGTCCTTAATCGTCAGCTGGATGAAAAAGAGATATTAAATATTACCAGTAATGATCGACAAGGCGTAAAATCAGCAATTGATTTTGCTTTAGCAAAAGGATATCAAAAAATTGCATTTATTGAAGGAAAAGACGGCTTTCGTTCGACTATTGAAAGAAAAAAAGGGTATCTTGATAGCCTCACTCAACACAACCTGCCGCTCAATAATGAATGGGTGGTTCAGGGAGATTATAGTATCGAAAGTGGGCAGCGTGCCTGTGAAAAACTACTCCGTCTTTCTGAAAAACCAGACCTTATCTTTTGTTCAAACGATGATATGGCCATTGGTGCGATGAGAGCTTGTCATGCAAACGGTCTAGCGATTCCTTCTGACATCAGTATTATTGGCTTTGATGACATTTCATTTGCCAAATATACAAGCCCGCCTTTAACGACTGTTCATAAGCCGATTGTGCAGATTAGTCAAACAGGAACGATTGAACTTTTGAAAAAAATTCAACAGCAGCCTATTCATCAGCTGCAGCTATTAATTGATACTTCATTAGAAATTCGCCAAACAGTCAACTAACCCTTCCTATTCATTGTAGGAAGGGAAAAAAATAAAACGAAATGTTAACGTGTGCATTCGTTAGGAGGAACTTATGAAAAGATTAAATAAACAGCTTCATCCCGTTCAACAGTACCCAGAAAAGGTCATTCAATTCGGTGAAGGAAATTTTATGAGAGGATTCATTGACTGGCAATTGCAACAAATGAATAAACAACAATTATTTGAAGGTAGTGCTGTTGTTGTCCAACCAATCCAACAAGGTTTAGGAGAAATGCTTTCAGAACAAGACAATCTATATACTGTCTTACTTGAGGGGATTTTAGACGGAGAAATTGTCAATCGCTCAGAAATCATTACCTCTATCAATCGCGTCATCAATCCTTACACTAGCTTCGAAGAATTTTTGAACTTGGCAGAAGATGATGGCTTAGAAATCATCTTATCAAACACAACAGAAGCGGGAATTTCTTATGAGGCAGAAGATTGTTTAGACATGCAACCGCCAAAAAGTTTCCCCGCCAAACTAACGGCGCTACTCTATCGTCGTTTTCAACTTAAGAAAGCCGGCTTCATCATCATTCCTTGTGAATTGATTGATCGAAATGGCGATAAACTAAAGGAACTTATTTTGCGCTACAGTAAAGAGTGGAACTTGGGCGATGCGTTTCTCACATGGTTAGAAGAAAAGAATACCTTCTGCTGCAGCTTAGTAGACCGAATTGTTCCAGGATATCCTAGGCAAAAGGCTGAAGAATTAAACAAAAAACACGGCTATGTTGACCAATTAATGGTAAAAGCGGAACCATTTATGCTGTGGGTAATTGAAGGACCACAAACAATCTCAGAGCAGTTACCTTTAAAAGAAGCGGGCTTAAATGTCATCATAACAGATGATATGACCCCATACAGAGAGCGTAAAGTACACTTATTAAATGGTCCTCATACAGCGATGGTTCCTTTGGGGCTGTTAGCAAATGTCGAAACTGTTGAAGAAATAATGGAAGATCCAGACTATTCTGTATTCATTGACCACCTATTCGAAGCTGAACTAATTCCTATGCTGGATTTACCGAAATCAGAGTTAATTGACTACGCCGAACAGATTAAAGAACGGTTTAAAAATCCTTTTGTTCGCCATGAGCTAAGCTCTATCGCCTTAAATAGCGTTTCTAAGTTCACTGCGCGTCTCTTACCTATTCTTTTACGATCATTAAAAGAAGACGTTCTGCCGAAACGAATTCTTGCTTCTTTAGCTGGACTGATTGTTTTATACCGTTCTGACGCGTTTACGATTCAAGATGATGCGCAGATTATTGCGCTCTTCAACGAAAGTAAAAAAATGACGACTAAAGAAACCGTCTATTTCCTACTTTCTAAAGAAAGTCTCTGGGGATTGGACCTCACTTGCTATGACTTCACGGATTTTGTAACTCAATCTGTTGAAATGATTGAATCTAAAGGCGCCAGAGCGCTGGTTCAGCAACTTAACGAATAACCTTATCAGGATTATCACTTTAATTAACAAATATAAAGGAGATTATTATGGTTACTACTATCACCGAAAAAAAAGCATCTGACTTACTAACATTAAATATTGAAGATAATGTCGCAGTGGCCTTACACCCAATTGCCAAAGGAACCATATTCCACCAACCACATTCACTTACAGTGAACCAGGACATTCCACAAGGACACAAAATCGCCTTGTGGGACATCAACAAAGGCGACAACGTAATCAAATACGGCTATCCAATTGGACATGCCATAAAAGATATCAAAGCAGGAGATTGGCTTCATACACACAACCTAAAAACAAATTTAGCAGGTGAGTTGACTTATACTTACAAACCAGACTTACGTCCCGTTTCCTATGAAAAACGGGCCTTAACCTTTGACGGATATCGCCGGGCCAATAACAAAGTGGGGATACGAAATGATTTATTAATCGTTCCGACAGTTGGTTGTATTAATGGCATGGCAGAATTAATGGTTCAACAATTCAAACAAAACCATCCAGATTTGGGTACCTTTGATAATGTCACTATCCTTAAACATCCCTATGGCTGTTCTCAGCTTGGAAAAGACCATAAGAATACTCAAAAAGTTTTGATTGATGCAGTTCAACATCCAAATGCAGGAAGTGTTTTAGTATTTGGCTTAGGTTGCGAAAACAATACCGTAAAAGAATTTAAAGAAAGCTTGGGTGAATACGACCCTTCACGAATCAAATTTCTTGTTGCTCAAGAAGTAGAGGATGAGGTTGATACAGGGGTGCGACTCCTTGAAGAACTCTATCTCACAGCAAAAGAAGACCACCGAGAACCGATTGCCTTAAGTGAGTTAACTATTGGCCTAAAATGTGGAGGCTCTGATGGTTTTTCTGGAATCACTGCAAACCCATTATTAGGTGCTTTCTCCGACTTTTTAATTGCACAAGGAGGTAGCTCCGTATTGACCGAAGTACCAGAAATGTTTGGCGCTGAACAAGTTTTAATGGCTCGCGCAAAAAACAAAGAGGTTTTCGAAGAGATTGTTCATTTGATTAATGACTTTAAAGAATACTTTCTTTCTTTTGGAGAACCTATTTACGAAAACCCTTCTCCGGGAAATAAAGATGGCGGAATTACTACGCTTGAAGATAAATCGCTTGGCTGTACACAAAAATCTGGTACCTCAGCAGTTGTAGATGTTCTACATTATGGCGATAAAGTAAAAGAAAAAGGGCTTAGCTTACTAGAAGGACCCGGTAATGATTTGGTTGCAGCCTCTGCACTTGCTTCAGCCGATTGCCAACTTGTTTTGTTCACTACCGGTCGAGGCACACCATTTGGCGCCTATGTACCCACTATGAAAGTGGCCACAAATACACAAATTTTCGATAAAAAAGGACATTGGATGGATTTTAACGCTGGTCGGTTATTGAATGAACCAATGGCGGTCGTACTAGAAGACTTTATCCAAGCAATTATTGATGTCGCAAGTGGACGTCAAACACGAAACGAATCCAATGACGTTCGTGAGATAGCTATATTCAAAAATGGCGTTACTCTTTAATCAGTTTTATCTACGGAGTCTGTTCCCTGAGAATGACTCCGTTCCCTCTACTATCCATTGTGAAATTTATCGTTTATGAAAGAAGGAATAAACATGTTTTTATCAGATAATTTTTTACTCTCTACGGAATGGGCCAAGGTCCTTTATCACGACCACGCAAAAAAAATGCCGATTATCGATTACCACTGTCATCTAAACCCACAAGAAATTTATGATAACAAAAATTTTATCGACCTTACAGAGGCTTGGCTTGGCGGCGATCACTACAAGTGGCGTTTAATGCGTGCCTGTGGAGTAGATGAACAGCTCATCACCGGCCATGCTTCAAGCTATGAAAAATTCGTTGCTTGGTGTCAAACAGTTCCTAAAATTGTGGGGAATCCTTTATACACATGGACACATTTGGAGCTGAAACGCTTTTTTGGTATTGATCTTCTAGTAAATGAAGAGAATGCACCAATAATCTGGCGGATGGCAAATGAAAAGCTAGCCACTGAAAATTTTAAACGCCGAGAAATCATCGCCAATAGTCAGGTAGAGATTATCTGTACAACCGATGACCCTATCGATAGTCTAATTTTCCATCAAAAACTAGCCGCAGAAGAACCAAGATTTCGTGTTCTACCGACCTTCCGCCCAGATAAATCATTAAATATCGGTCACATAGATTTCGTTTCTTACATTCAACAATTAGCCTTGGCGACAGAAAAGAAGGAAATTACCACCTACTCTGAATTACTTGCCTCACTAGATCAACGAATTGATTATTTTCATAAGATGGGTTGTCGTTTGTCTGATCACGCACTAGACATTTTAAAATATGTCGAATTGGAGGCACCTGTCATCGAGCTTATTTTCAAAAAAGCGTTGAACAGCGAAAAACTTGAGCCAAAAGAAATTTACGCCTACCAAACGGCGACGCTCATTCATCTGTTTAAAGCTTATCATGCACACGATTGGACCATGCAGCTGCATATTCATGCTTATAGAAATTGTAATAGCCAGATGCTCTCAAAATTAGGTCCTGATACAGGCTACGATGGGATAAATGATTTATCCTTAACGATTCCGCTTCAACATTTATTAGATGCAGCGAATCAAACGAATCAATTACCACAAACAATCTTATACTCACTAAATCCCAATGACTATCCGTTATTAGTTGCCTTGATGGGCTGCTTCCAGAAAGATTCGCCAGGCAAGCTCCAATTAGGTTCTGGTTGGTGGTATAACGATACGCGCGCTGGCATGAGGAATCAACTGACTCAGTTTGCAGATGGCAGTGTGTTACACAATTTTGTCGGAATGTTAACCGATTCTAGAAGTTTCTTATCCTACACCCGACATGAATACTTTAGACGCGTATTATGCGAATTTATTGGAGAGCTAGTTGAACGTGAAGAAGCACCTGAAGACCAAGATTTATTAGGAAGCTTGATAGAGAACATTTGTTACCAAAACGCTGCTACCTATTTTCATTTCTAGGAGAACCCTTATGAAGAATCTTTTAGATGGTTCATCTATCTCGCCAACCAATAGTAGCATTTACCGCCTATCATACTGTAACGATACTGCTCGCCCCTGTATAATCATTTTTCCTGGGGGCGGTTATCAGCATCTGGCACTACAAAAAGAAGGCCTAGACATTCAAGACTGGGCCTATCATAACGGATATCATTCTGCTGTGATTAGTTACCAAGTCCCTCCTCTTTCACCAGAAAATCTATTGAAAGATTTAGAGAGGATGATTCGCCAGTTAGCTGCTGATTCTCTTTGTACACAGCTCTATTTCATGGGCTTTTCTGCTGGAGCGCATCTGTCCTGCATCTTAGGAACAAGGCTTTCTCAACTAGTCGAAGGGCTCATTCTTTGTTATCCAGTGGTTACATTAACTGGCCCTTATGCACATCAAGGAAGTGCAAAAAATTTTTTAGGCAGGGATGATTCAGCTGCTAACCGACACAACTACTCGCTTCAAAACGTGATTACCGCAAAGACGCCGCCTTGTTTTATTTGGCATACTACGGGCGACCAATCAGTCCCGGCGCGAAATAGTTTGATTATTTCTCAAGCATTAATAGAAAAAGGGGTATCTGTAGAATTTCATTTATTCTCAAACGGTCGCCACGGCATGGCTATGAAAAACGAAGATCCTGTTATTTATCAATGGCTCTCTTTAGTACAAAACTGGTTGAAACAATCTGGAGGAAAGTAAGATGACACAAATTATTATTGCTGGCGACTCAACAGCTGCTGTAAAAGAATCGACCAAACGGCCTGAGACTGGCTGGGGCGAATATCTGAATCACTATTTTAATCAACACTATACCATTATCAATAAAGCCATGAATGGGCGCTCATCCAAATCATTTATTTTAGAAGGCCGTTTAGCTGAAATCGACAAACTATTACAAGCTGGAGATTATCTTCTTATTCAGTTTGGTCATAATGATCAGAAAAATGATGAACGTGGCACGAGCCCTGATAAGGAATATCAACATTATCTACTAGATTACGTTACCGTCGCGAAAAAAAATAATGCAATCCCTATTTTACTTACCTCTATCACTCGTCGAGAGTATTTGGACAACTCAACAAGTTTGAATCCTAATACTTTGGGTAAGTATCCAAGTATGATGAAATCTTTAGCTCACAGTCAAGGAATTTTTTTAGTTGATATTTTTAAAGAAAGTCAAAAACTCTTAAATACGTATACTCCAAAAGAAACAAAGGCGTTCTTTTTACATGTCGAAAAAAATATTTCTGACAATTATCCTGAAGGGGTTATCGACAATACACATTTGAACCAAACAGGGGCACAATTAATTGCCCAACTAGTAGCAAAAGAACTACAAAAACTCCCTCTGCCACTTGCCAAAGATATAATTATAGAAGGAGAAACACTATGTTAGACAGAATAAATTTGGGCATTCGTGCGCATGATATTCAAGCCGCCACAAAAGAAGAGCTCGTGAAAAAAATTGAATCTTATCAGCTACACCATATTCAATTTGCACCAAAAAAATCCTTTCCATCAGTAATCCAAGACTGGACCGACTTAACTCTAGACTTAGCAAAAGAATATGGTGATTTTTTCTCAAACCGGCAGATACAACTTTCTGTCTTAGGTTGTTATGTAAATATTTCATCTCAAAAGCCATTGGTTCGTGAGCAGGCCCTCAACTTGTTTAAACAACACTTACACTTAGCTAGTTCGTTTCAAGCAAAGTTAGTTGGTACCGAAACAGGAAGTGTCACTGAAGGATTTACTACGAAAAACTTTACAGAAGAAGCCTATATTCAAGCACGGACCTCAATCATTGAATTGGTCGCTGTAGCTGAAGAACTCAACGTCACGGTCGGAATCGAAGCAGGACTCAACCATCCTATCTACACAAATGATTTAATGAAACGACTCCTCAAAGAAGTTCAGTCCAATCACCTTAAAGTTATATTTGACCCTGCCAACTTGATACGTCCTGACAACTATTCTGATCAGATAAAAGTGGTTCAAACAGCAATAGAGCAACTCCATGAACATATTGAAGTGGTTCATCTGAAAGATTTTGAGTTAGTAAATGGGCAAATAAACATTGTACCTGTAGGACAAGGAAGGATGGATTACACCGCGATTCTTTCCTACTTAAACGACCATTCTCATCTACCTGTCAGCCTAGAAGCAACCCCTGAAAAAAATCTCTCGGCTGCGAAAATGACCCTCTCATCTATTTTAGAGTCTCTCTAACTTTATGACTTTATCTAGCGACTCTACATGCATACGTTAATTCACAAAATAAATAGGAGCCTGGGACTTAACTTTTTGAAGTTAGGTCTCAGGCTCTCAGCATCCAAATAAACGGTGTGTAGGTGGGTATGAAGGGGGACTCGATCTGCACTCCGCAAAAGACTCCGATCTCATCAATTTCTAAAGGTGGAACACCTTAAGAATTGAAGGACTCCGCAAAAGACTCCGATCTCATCAATTTCTAAAGGTGGAACACCTTAAGAATTGAAGGACTCCGCAAAAGACTCCGATCTCATCAATTTCTAAAGGTGGAACACCTTAAGAATTGAAGGACTCCGCAAAAGACTCCGATCTCATCAATTTCTAAAGGTGGAACACCTTAAGAATTGAAGGACTCCGCAAAAGACTCCGATCTCATCAATTTCTAAAGGTGGAACACCTTAAGAATTGAAGGACTCCGCAAAAGACTCCGATCTCATCAATTTCTAAAGGTGAAACACCTTAAGAATTGAAGGACTCCGCAAAAGACTCCGATCTCATCAATTTCTAAAGGTGAAACACCTTAAGAATTGAAGGACTCCGCAAAAGACTCCGATCTCATCAATTTCTAAAGGTGGAACACCTTAAGAATTGAAGGACTCCGCAAAAGACTCCGATCTCATCAATTTCTAAAGGTGAAACACCTTAAGAATTGAAGGACTCCGCAAAAGACTCCGATCTCATCAATTTCTAAAGGTGAAACACCTTAAGAATTGAAGGATTCACTATTCCACTCTCAACAACTTCTACGTATGAGATATGCTAGAGTTGAAGGTTCGTAATGTTGAAAAACACAACGAAGGATAAGTTCATATTGCGCAGTACCTACCCGATTCTCAGAGTTGAGCACACCTGTCTCAACCTCGTGAGGGTTTGCTATTCGTTAGGAACGCACATATTTTGCCGCACTAGTCAATCGGTGCCTTAATTCTTTTCTCATAGGCTTCGAGCCATTCTTTGGTAATAGGCTCAATAATCGTCGTCTGATTCTCCCCTTTATTTGCAAGGAAAATCTGCGGTTCATTTTGCGCGTTGCCCACACTGAAGGTGAACTCAACGTTCGTCGCCACGCCCCACTCGCCTTTATTATTCATAGCAATTAATGAAAACGCGCCGGCCTTGCCATAACGTCGCGTTAATTTCTCGTGGAAGCCGTAGACAGCTTTGTCACAGGCCGCCTGTGGACTGAACCCCTCGCCCATTAAACGAACGATTTCATAAGAAAGACAGCCCTTCATCAAATCTTCTCCCAAACCAGTCGCAGCTGCGCCTCCAATTTCACTATCAACATAAAAGCCAGAACCTGATAAAGGCGAATCACCTACACGCCCTGGCTCCTTCATAAACAAACCAGAACTCGAAGTTCCCACAGCCATTGAGCCTTTTTTGTCTAGTGTGATTGCTCCAACTGTATCATGTCCATCGTATGGATTAAGGTTATGCACTCGAATTTCTTCCAGCCGTTTTTCCCAAATACGATGCGCACGACGCGTCAACATGTTCTTTCGCTCAAAGCCTTCTAGCATCGCATAAGCCGACGCGCCATCCCCTACTCGAAAACTATTGAATTTTTCTTCACTCAGCTTCTTAGCAACCGAAATCGGGTTTTTCACATCTTGAATACCAGCAACTGCGCCAATTTTAAACGAATCACCATCCATGTAAGCCGCATCCATCTCGAGAATCCCCGCTGCATTAGGCAATCCACCATAACCTACTGATTTATAGTAAGGATAATCCTCCACCGTTTTAATTAACACCTCTACCGCATTTCCTGCCTGCTCATTTTCAGCCAACAAACGTAATGCTTGCTCAACACCCTCGTGTGCCATCCGCCACGTTGCAATTGCACCCCATGCCATAAAATTCAAACTCCTTTCTATCTCTCAAATCATTTTTATTGAAGCAAAGCGAGCATCGCCTGCATATAAATTTCCATATTCAGCAATAAATCTTTCTCATCCATATACTCATCCTTATTATGAGCAATTCCTTTCTGACCAGGAAACGAGGGACCAAACGCAACAATATTCGGCAGGAAACGAGCATAAGTCGCCCCTGTTGTAGTAACCGGAGTCCCATCCATTTTTGTCAGACACTCATACACAACTGCTAGTTTTTGGACATTCGAATCATTTTTCGGGAAAGTTGTCCCTTTCATTCGTCGAGTAATGAGTAACTCGCTGTCAGTAGGTAAGTGACCTTCTAGCTCCTTAGTCACCTGCTCCTCTGTGACAGAAACTGGATAACGAACGGTTAAACTAAGTACTAATGAATGCTCCTTCTTATTTAAAGCATAGGGGGTCACAATCAATTTCCCACTATCGGCATCTTCAAAATCAATTCCTAATCCTTCACCGTAGTGTTTTTCTGATAAACTGTTCTCCAACCATTCAAAATAACTTGCCAAAGAGCCTGTAGCAACTCCTGCGCGGTTGACTTTCTCTGCCAAAAGAGTTATGGCATTTTTCCCTAATTCTGGTGCATTCGACGGTGCCCGTTTGCCAATAGCCTCTAGTTTCTGTCCATTTAATTGAACTTCAAGCTTATCTGGCACATGATCCCGTGCTTGATCACCAATAAATTCACTCAAACCAGCCAACTCAGCCGAAGAAAATCCAGTAACAATCTCGTAACCCACCACTCCCCGTTCGCCGTATACAACAGGATATTTACAATCCGGGGTAAACCCAAATTGTGGGGGCTTTTCCTCGCTCAGATAAAGAGGAATATCTGCACTGCCACTTTCTTCATCCGTTCCGAACAAAATCCGAATCGTTTTGTTTACAGGTACGTTCAACTCCTTCAACAACTTCAAGCCAAATAAACAAGCCATAATCGGACCTTTATTATCAAGAATCCCACGCCCATAAAAACGCCCATCATCCTGACTAAGTGAAAAAGGCGGAAACTTCCAACCATCGCCTTCGGAAACGACATCCAAATGACCAATCACGCCAATGTATTCCTCATCCTGCCCCCATTGCGCATACCCCACTGCATCATTCACTATCTTTGTCTCAAACCCGTAACTTTCGGAAAGTTCCAAAACCTTTACTAACGCAGCTCTCGGTCCTTCACCAAAAGGGGCCTGTTCAGTAGGCTGCCCTTTCACACTTCTGATTTGCATCACTTGAGCCAAATCTTCGTAAAACTGCGCTTTGTTCTCTTCAATAATCTGTTTAAAGCTCGTTAACATGCAACACACTCCTGACTATTCGCTATGCCTTCAATAGATTTTTTAGAGACTAGAAAAATCTAATTTACCTGATCGCGACATTTATCTGAACCGACAGATAAACGAAGACTCGCCCCTCTTTTCTCACCCATCTATATAATCTAGCCTACGTCTTTCCTAAAAAAGATACAATCATTTTCTCTGATAATCAATATGTAATATCGGGATTAAGAGAGAGTGCTCATTAAAAAAAATAAAAGCCGCACGGGACACAAAGATTTACTCTTGTGTTCGTGCGACTTCGTTAACTAACTTTTTATTTGCTTACTGTATGCCTCATCATTTAGCTAATATCTTCATATTTTACCATTTAGCTCTAACCTGAATTATTCATAAAATCATTAGAAAGTTTCAAGACTCTAAGAACCTCAAAGGGTTTGAGATTTCTTTCATTTCACCCAATAGGTGCACAAAAAGAGCACACTTTATGTTATTGTAAAGTTGACAAAAACCAACAAAAACAAGGAGTGTGCTCTTCATGTCTACATTACAACAACAATCCCTTTTATTCAATCCCAAACTGGAAATTTCTAACGATGGTGGTCGGCTTTCCTCAGATGGCGGCATTTTACTTGTGAAAGAATTTATGAAAAAAATCCAATTTGACCATTTTTTACAAGAAACAGTCGCTTTTCAAGACAATAGGAAATATTGTACCCATCAGCTAAAGAACCAATTTACGCAATTGGTCCTTCAACTGATTGCCGGATATCAGAAAGATGAAGCGGCTAACACATTAAAAGAGGATCCTGTTTTTCAACTTGCACTGGATAAGCTTTGTGCCTCTCAGCCAACGTTATCTCGTTTTATCAATGGGGTCAGTCAAGAAGAACTGCCTGGCGTACACCATTTAGCACAAACTCTCGGTGCGTTTTTAATCGAGCAAACGAATCAAAGACAAATGATTTTGGACATCGATTCTACGCACTGTGATACTTATGGAAAACAAGAAGAATCAACTTACAATGGCCATTATAAAACCACTGGCTATCATCCTCTATTAGCTTTTGACCTCATTTCTGGCGCATTATTAGGTGCTGAATTGCGTGCAGGGTGCGACTATACTTCAAAAGGTGCCGAAGATTTTCTAGCGCCTATCCTTCAGCGTTATCAGGAAAAGGAGTTAGAACTGATTGTTCGAGGAGACAGTGGATTTGCCAAACCTGAAGTCTATCAAGTTTGTGAAACACACCATGCCAAATTCATCATTCGACTAAAAGCCAATCGAAAACTGCAAAAAATCGCTGAACAACTTGTCTTATACAGTGATGAGACTGATTTCACCAAAGAAGAAGTCCAATGGTTTACGTTAGAGAACTATTGCCCGAATACTTGGGTACATCCCTATCGCGTGGTGATCAAATCGACTCGAAACGCTGGAGAATTTCTGTTTTCTCATGCATTTCTCGTAACCAATCTAATAGAGTTATCTCCAAAACAAATTTTCCCCATGTATCAAAACCGTGGTGCCATGGAAAATTTAATCAAAGAAATCAAAAACGGTTTTTTCTTCGATAAAACGGACAGTACATCGTTTACAGCGAATGCATTTCGGATGCTTTTAAGCAGTGTTGCTTACAATTTAATGCAGTGTATGAAACAACTGGTCTTTCCTGAAACTCAAAAGAAGCTTAGCATCTGTACGATTCGTTTCCGTCTATTTCATATCGCAGCTCGTGTGGTCTCTCATGCAAGGCGAACGTTTATTCAACTTTCTAGCACGAATGTATTTGATGTGTTTTATTGGCAGGTTCTTGAAAAAATACAAGGCTTACAGCTTTATCCTACAAAAAACTGACATAGACCTTAAAAAAATTTTTTAGTCCTACCAAGGGGCTAGTGTGCCCTTTTTTTAGTGAAACATAAAAAATGAAGGTGGAATTTAGTTTTGAATCCAATTTTTCTTCTGAATAGATTCAGAATTAGGTGCCAAGTTCTCTAAAATTTAGTTTTAAGATTTTCTTCGTTATTTTTTTAAAGCATGAATAATTCAGGTAAACTTATCACGGGATTATTTACGAGTCAATTTTTTCAAATGCTAGCTTATCAATAATCGGAAATTCGTTTGGATATTTTTTCAGAAGCTCCTCTTTTGTAAACAACTTAAACTCTTCATAAGTAAACCCTGGCGCTACCATACAACTAACTAGTGCGTAACCTTCCCCTTCATTAACCGATGAACCAAAGATAGAGCCTTTCTTAACAACATATTGTAGGACTTCACCCTTTTCAACATCTAATCCAACTGCTGTTTTTTTATAAGAGCCATCCTCTAGTAATTCATGCACATTTAATGAGGAACCATAATGAAAATACCATATTTCATCAGACATTAATTGATGAAAATGAGAGGGACTTTCCTCTGTTAATAAAAAATAAATATTGGTATACAGAGGTCTGTCTTTTTCGACTAACCACTCATTTGAAGCAGGTAGCTCTTTGAAATACCCTCCTTCTTGGTGTGGAATTAATCCTAATTTTTCAATCCAATATTGTTTATCTTTCATGTTTACATACTCCTATCGTTCGGTATACAGTTTTTTTAATTTGCTCTTCAAACAGGACAATCCTCTTGGCTTTTAAATATGGTTGCTATGTTATTTCAGACCCAAAAATCTCACATACTTTTTATCATACAGGTTTACAGGGGAAATTCCTACTGGATAAAAAGTATAAAAAAGATATTTTGATTTCATGAGATAAATAGCACATAGCTACTCTAATTTAACTGATAATTTTTTTGAACGACTAATCAGCAAAAAACACGATTAAATGAACAAATTTTGTCCGTTTAATCGTGTTTTTGTTCCCTCTTTATTTTAACGTATTTTTCATCATTTCGACTAATTTCTTGACGTCTTCAACCTTGGTATCGCCTGTTTGTTTATCGATAACCGAGCTATACACATGAGGAATAATTTTTTTGACGCCAGCATCTACGGCGATTTGAACGATTTCTTCAAAGTTCTCCAAATCGATGCCTCCTGTTGGTTCCAAATAAAAATCATACTTCGCACAAGCTTCTGCGACGGCTTTATATTCTTCTTTGTGGGCCAAGCCTTTCATTGGGAAGTATTTAATCGAGCTGCCGCCCATATCCTTCAACAACTTGATAGCTGTTTCAATAGGGACTTCTCCTGCTGGGGCGCCTGAGCTTAGTGGACCTGTCGCAATATTTACAATCCCGACTTTTCCAGTTGGTGAGACCAAGCCGTTAATGATCGACTCGTCTTGACCTAATAACGCACGAGAAGTTCCCACTCCTGTGAACACTTGGTTCACATGTTGTGGCTGCAACACAGCTGACAGACGAGAAACCATTTGACTTTGGTTCGGATCTCCCGCGCCTAGTCCAACAGACAAGGCATTGTTTGTTGCTTCTTGATAACGTTTCATGTCTTCAATCGCCGCTTCATCTGTCGCATAATTTTTTGAAAGGACACCTAAGACTATGTGTCCTTCTGCCGCTTCGTAGCAAGCCTTCGCATTTTCTACAGAATTCGCTAACACGTTCAAACAGATTCGATCCTCTAAATAATTGGGTGTTAATGACATAAATTTTCTCTCCTTCATTGTTCTTGTTAGTCTATTGGTTCCCATGAGCGATAGTTTTATTCGTACTCATCTAGTAAACCTTACCAAACGCCTACATAATTTCTTTCAATCGTTGGACGATTTTATTCATTTCCTCTTCATTAACAGAACGGATATCAAACTCAATAATCCCATTATTCGCTTGATATTCACGCGTATAGACAGCTGGGTTCTTCTCTTTTAATTCAGCGATGACTTCCTTGGCTGATTTTTCACCCGTCACCTGAACACTGCCGCGATAAATATCACGCCCCGCACCATCTTGAACCACTTGAGCTGTAAGTCCTTTAATCTTATTGAGACCCTCAATAAAAGGGACTAAGCGAGTTTTCATTGACGCCCCTGATTCACTGCCCTTTGCCAGATAGTCTTCAATCGCTTGGGTAAAGCCTAGAATATTGTCTTTCCCAATCTTCATCGCCCGACCAATACCTTTTCCTTGCAGACGAACCCACTCAATCAAGTTTTTTTTGCCAATTACAAGACCCGCACTTGGTCCTTCAATTGCTTTGGCACCCGAATAAATCACCAAATCAGCACCCTCAGCTACGTATTTAAACAAATCTTCTTCCGCTGCTGCATCCACAATCAGTGGCAGCTGATGGCTCTTAGCAACCCCTGCCGCTTCTTTCACCGTTAACATACTTTTCTGAACCGTATGGTGGCTCTTAATGTACAAGATTGCTGCAGTTTGATCAGTAATCATCATCTCCACATGTTCTGCTGAACACATATTAGCGTACCCTGCTTCGACCACTTGACCGCCGCCTTGTTGAACCATTACTTCAACCGGCGTCCCATAGTCAACATTGTGGCCTTTTGGTAAAAGAATTTCCCGCGCGGTTATTTTTTCCGTGTACGGATGATAGGCATGAAAAAGACTGCCTTGTCCAATCACAGCCGCCACACTTTGGGCAATCCCGGCTGAAGCTGAGGAGACGATTTGGGCATCCTCCACCTTTAATAGGTTGGCGATATAAGCCCCTGTTTTCTCACTCAAATCAGCCATCTCAAAAAAGTGTTCCCCGCCGAACTGTTGTGCCTTTAGAACCGCTTCGGAAACCTTCGAAACACCTAAAATCGTCATTCGTCCTGAAGCATTAATGACTTCCTTTAGCCCAAACTTTTCATAACTAATTGTCATTTCTTCACCTTCCAAAATTGAAATTAAAAGAAAGAAGGGAAATAAACTTCTTAAAAACACCCTTTATCTTCCTTGCTCATTTACAAGGATAGGATTTAATTCAGAAGACTTATTTCACCTCTTTGACTTCTTGATTCTGTTTATAATAATCCTAAGAATGAACAAATAATACTCACTAAAACGATGGTTCCAATAATAATGCCGTAACGTGGTCCTTTTTTCACCATGTAGAAATAAATTAAGAAGACAGCAGTCAAAGGTAAAATACCTTTCATAATCTGATCAAGAATATCTTGAACGATAATTGTTGCCCCACCTGTAACGTGAAATTTCATTGGACTAGAAATGTTAACATAACTCGCTGACAGCGCACCCATCATCATCATTCCAAGAACGTTTGCTCCATAAATTACTTGTTTGATTTTCCCATCCTTTAAAAGAGCCATGATAGAATTACGGCCTAAAGTGTAGGATTTATTAATCAGTACCCAACTAATATACATGGTCAAAACTGTATAGATTACAAGTGGCGCAATTCCGCCCATTGCACTGCCGTTTTTAGCAATTGGGATAAAGATAGAGATAATTAGTGGCATAATAGCTGCCCAGACAATTGAATCACCAATCCCAGCTAACGGCCCCATAAGTCCCGTTTTAATTGAAGTAATAGCTGAATCGCTAATATCTGCTCCGTTCGCGCGCTCTTCCTCCATCGCAATTGAAATCCCTTGAATAGAAGAACCAATCGTGCCTTCTGTATTAAAGAAAGTTAAATGACGCTTTAAAGCTTCTCTTTGCTCTTCTTCATTGTCTGCATACAATTTCTTAATTGCTGGGATCATTGACGCACAAAAGACTAGGCTTTGTAAGCGTTCATAAGAATTAGATAATTCACAGCCTAGCTGATAAATCCAAAATGATTTACTAAGCTCTTTTTTTGTTACCTTCTTTTGAGTAAGCTCTTTTGTATTTTCCATTACGCTGCCCCCTCTTTCATTGCGTTATTTCTTACTAAATAGGCGACACAGGTACCGATAACAGCCACTGCCATTACCTCAGCGCCAAAATACATCACTGCAACAAATCCAATTAAAAAGTAAGGAATTAAATTTTTCTTACCAATAACCATAATCGTTAGTGCAAATCCTAACGCTGGTAATAGTCCTCCCATCACTTCAAATCCGTGCATTAATTTTTCTGGAATCACTTCGAGTAAAGTCGTAACAACCGATTTTCCAAAGTAGTTCCCGGCAAACACAAGAGGGAAACGCAATAAGAAGCCAACTGCTGCAGGATAAATAAATGCTGCTCGATAAATTCCTTTATAATTTAAATCCTCTGCATACTTATCTGCCATGTGGACAAACGTTGCATTGACAGTTCTTCTAATTTGATCCATGAAAACACCTAATACACCAAATGGAACGGCTAAAGCAATCGCTGCATCAGCATTCATCCCTACACCTAAAGCAATAGGAATCGCAATCGCCGCAGCTAAGGCTGGATCACTTGGTACATTTCCGCCAGGAGTGGACGTCACGCCTAGATAAACTAATTGAATCCCTGCCCCAATAATCATCGCTTCTGACATTTTCCCCGTCGCAAGCCCCGCAATAACTGCCGCACAAAGAGGTTGTGATAACATTCCTGAAAACGTATAACCAAAACGTAAACGCGCAAACCAGTAATACAATCCCATCACAATTGAAACACCTAAAACACCCATTTTGTTCACTTCCTTTTCTTTTTATAATGTATGATATTTTTCAATCAATTTACTAATTTCCATTGGGTTGTCTTCTGGAATTGCTTGAAAGAAGACATGTAATCCTTTTTCTAAGAAACTATTTAAAATTTCTACATCTTGCTCTGATAAATTGATATTTTTTAAGACATTTTTTCTTTCTGCGCCTCCACCAAGGCCACCAATTTGAATATCATCTTTTACTACTCCTGCTTCGACCATTTCTTTTAATGTAGACAAATCAGGAACTAAAAAAAGAACTTTTGCCTCGCTATTAGCCGCCTCTTCTACCCAGTATTTTTTGGCAGATGCTACACCAAATATTTTGACCTCCACTCCTGGAGGTGCGGCCATAATATAGATACTTTGTAAAAATTCATCATTTTCTAGTTCATCACTTACAACAAAAATTTGGTCTGCTGCGGACTGCTGTAACCACTTTGTTACAACCTGTCCATGAATTAAGCGACTGTCTACACGAGTTAATACGATTGTTGCCATTGTTTTCTCTCCTCATTTTTCATAATTGTTTGATAAATTAAACGCTAGGTAATTGAAGAATTTGGCAATTTTCTAAAGAAGCTTGCAAAATTTCTTCTCCTACCTCTTCCGTAAAGGGATGGTCTTGTTTCATCACAGCATCTAATAACATGGCTGTGTTCAATCCCGATAAAGCCAAAATATCATAGTCTCTCGATAATCTAAGTGCCACATTACTCGTTGTTCCACCTTTGATATCCGTTAGAATTACTAACTTTTGTTGCCATTTGAGCATCTCGATTTGCGTCTTTACACGCTCAAGATACTCTTGTAAACTATCTTCTGGTTTTAAAGCTACCTCATGAATATTTTTGATTTCTCCAACAATCATTTTCACACTTTCTAACAAATGAACGCCCCAACCACCATGAGTTAGTATGAGAATGGGTTCTTTTTCCATTAAATCCGCTCCTTATAAAACTTTCTAAATCCTACGATTCACTTTACTATATGCAAGTCGCGTGCCAACTAATCTGTCACATACGAAAAAAGAAGCCATCAGCAAAAATTGCCAATAACTTCCTTTTTATAGCAAGGCTTATCCATATAATAATTCATAAATGTACTTTATCTCTAACGGTGAGAATTGGATATTGTATGACACTTCCAATGGACGAAACGCCATTTTTATGACAGATGCTTCTTTTGGAATATCTTGATATGACACATTGTAATCAGCCACACTATAGTCATTGTTAATCACCAGTCTTTCAATCGTACAGCACGTATGAATCAAAAATCGGAGCATTATTTTTTCATCGCTGTGGATACTAAGCTGTCGGCAAATATCTTCGTACACCTGACTCACCTCGATAGACAGACGTTGTGGATTAAGAACTGTAATATGATTGATAATCGCTTTAAGAGATAGACCATGAATGTAACGTTTGCCGATTTGTTCCTTTAACTCTTGATTCTCAGGCTTCGATAAATCATAACCAAATAATAAAAGCAGTCGCTCTACTCCTTTTTCCGAGAATAATTCTTCAAGAGAGATAAATGAAACATCTGGGATTTCCGTTTGAACAGTGCCAACTACCCCAATTAATTTTTCATCCATGCGAATATGCTGATGAATTTTATTGATGTCCTGCACTTCACTGTTGTCTAAAGTTAAAATTCGGATATTTTCTAGGACCTCTTCTTGAAATACATCAACAATCAATTTTTCAATTTTTAGTGCTGTTCCTAGTCCCGTCATGCAAGAAACAATCAACACTTTTGAATCAAAGAAGTGTCCTTTTTTACAAAGTGTCGCTAAATGTCCTTTTTCATTTAAGACAGGTAATAAATAATTAAACTCTGTCGATTCATAAATAACCTCTCGAGAAACCTCTAGTAATGTTAATAAATTAATATTTTTAACTAGAAGAACCTCTATCCCAAATTCCTCGCTGATTAGGTTGCCAAAATAAACTAACGAACCAATATCTACTAATAAAATGAGTCGTTTATATTGATTCACTCGAATAATGTCTTTAACTTTTTCCAGTGTTTCTTCGACCGTTTGATAAATCGGCATATTGACAGCCTTCAAAATATTGCTTGAAAACAAAACGTTTGAATACTCAGCCATGCTTGTCGCAGTGGTCGAGCCATGTCCAACAACAATCACACCACATTCATCATTTCTTTGATAATCATTTCCCGTTTGTTTTAGTTTCCTTAAAAATAACCCAAAATAAGTAATTTCTGTCTTAGGCAACTCCACTGAAAAGAGTTCAGAGACTTTTTCTACAATCTTTTGTGACACATCATAGTTTTCAAGTCTACCTAGCATCAGCTGACTTGAATATAGATAAAAATCATCATTCGGAATTTCCATAAACAACAAAGTAGAATAAATATGATTCGTTAACACATCTACCAATTGACTTTTAATCGTAAATCCCGTTATTTCAGAAATATAATGGGTTAGTATTTCAATCTTTTTAGAAAAATTCTCATCAATTGCGTGAATCGATGGACTTTTTACTGGCTCAAATAGACGCATATCAAACAACTGATCAATCTTTTTCTGCAGAATTGCAGAAACTTCTTTTTGCGGAATATTACTATTTTTTAAGTTAGAGAATTCCTTCAATAAAAAATTATAAAAAGCATCATTTATGTGATCATTTCCTTTAAGATAACTATCTGCTAAAGAAGAACTGTCTGATTTAATGGTCAACTCTTTACCTTCTAATAAGCTTTTAAGGGCGATTTGATCCTTCGCGTCCTTCTCCAGCGGCTCTTCATTCACTAGTAACGAGGAATCCACCAACAATTCGTGTGAACCATTCTCAATCTGCCGTAAATACCCTTGCGCACAAATAAATTGAATCTCTGACTTCATCTCCCCAATATTGCCCGTATACTTTTTAAAAACTAGCTGTTCAATGACTGGATAACTGATGGTCAAATTCTGTTTAATTTTCCGACTCTCATCTTGAAAAAATTTGATAATCAACTCAATTCGTTCCTTAATCGGTCGTTCTTTTACAGAAGGCAATGTAAGGGCAACTGGAATACGTCTCAGAAAAGTTTTCAAAAAAGTTTGCGAAAAATCCTCAGTTGTCGCAAAAATAAAACGAACGGCTACTTGACGTTTGTTTTCCGCCTCACCCATTCTTGAAAAATAGCCTTTATCCAAAAGCGTAAAGAGTTTTTCCTGCCCTTCATTAGGCAAACGATGCACTTCATCTAAAAACAGAAATCCTTGATTTGCATACTCAATGAGTCCAGGACGATCCTCATTTGCTCCTGTGAAACTACCCTTTTGGTACCCAAACAGATGCGAGGTAAGTAACTCTGGGTTATTAAAATATTCAGAACAATTAAAGTATACAAAGGGAATTTCTTGTCCACGAAATTTCTCATAGTACCGATGCAATGACTCTGCTAAAGAAGTTTTTCCAACACCAGACTCTCCACCCAATAAAATATTTAATCCATTTGGTGGATATAACACAGCTGCTTTCAATTTTTCGATAATTGTTTTTAGGCTATTATTATGACCAATAATTCCAGAAAAATCTTCTTGTGTTTGTTCAACCACACTGTCAGTTGTTCCACTTTCTCTTAGTGCGTTCATCAATTCTTCGAGAGATTTGAATGATAGCTCTACCCCTTCATCAAATGAACTAGAAAAATAGTCCTCCACTTCACGTCTACTAAAAAACAAAACAGGGCGTGATTTTATTCTGATTGCCCGCTTTTGAGCAACTAATTTATTTAATGCTTCACTCACTGCATTACGAGCCAAATTCAATTCTTGACTAATCTCAGAAGCTGTAATCCCTTTCATTTCAGATACAGTTTCCGTTGTTGTATTGGTAAGTACATGTTCGGTCAACTGTCTAAGCAACTGATCAACTTTTTCTATTCTCTGCACTCTTTACACCTCAATTATTTTCCCAATTAAAAAATCATTATACTCGATTCTTTTAAAAGTTGATAGTAGAGGATTCGCTCATTTTATTTGAGTGCTTCAAAACAACACTCCTCTATCCCTTTTTAGAAAATTTTGGTTTCTTCAAAATTCTTTAATCATGTTCCTTCCTTCTAAACTAAGATTTTTTTTTGATACTTTATTTGCTAAGTATCTACTCCTCTTACAGTTCAACTTGTATAAAGAGAGACACTAGTCCTCATTCCGCAAAATTGGCAATGTTTTTTGTTACTTAGTCAGTTATACTAAGGGCAGAATCAACAGCTTGTGGAGGGAAATGATGACACTAACTATCCAGGAAATTTTAGACTTAATCGAACAACGGCTAGATTCATCGTTAACTGGTGAGTAGTTAGCTGAAAAAACTGGTTATTCTACCTTTTATTTCTATCGTCTATTCCAACAAGAAGTGGGGATGCTAGTCATGCAATCTATCACTCGTCGAAAATTATTGGCGGCTATTGTCGACGCTTCAAAAGGTTCGGCTCTCACCGATGCAGGATTAAAATACGGATTCGCCACTCATTTAATCGAAGAAATATGAAGAAACTGCCTATTTGATATAGCTTTTTGTACTTTCCCAAATGCATCATAATTTATAAGACTCTTTTATCTGATTAATCTAAAATTTATCAACTATCTTAAAATAAAATTTGACATTTGATAAAAATATATGCTAATCTTTCAATGCAAGATTGTTACCGCTTTTAGTTTGTGGGCTATACTTGTTAATAAGATTGATCAATCAAGAAGCTAGGTAAATGAAATGATAGTAAAAAAAGTGATTAATAATAATGTGATAATTTCTGAGAACGAATTCGGTACAGAAATTATTGTTATGGGTAGTGGGATTGGTTTTAAAAAGAAGGTTTCTGACAGTATTGATAGTCACTTAATAGAAAAAACTTATGTGAGTAATGATCAATGGAGCGTGAACAAACTAACGCAATTATTATCTTCTATCCCCATTGAGCATATTCAAGTAGCTAATGAAATTATTACCTTTGCCAAAGTCTCATTAGGAAAGAACTTAAGTGATAATCTATTTTTGACCCTCACTGATCATATTAATTATGCGATTGAACGACATAACGATGCTCTTGAAATTAAAAATGCACTACTTTGGGAGATTAAACGTTTTTACAATCACGAATATTTAATTGGAAAAGAAGCACTTTCCATTATCAAAAACAAACTGTCAGTTGATTTGCCTGATGATGAAGCGGGATTTATCGCTTTACATATTGTTAATGCAGAACTAAACATGAATAAAGTGAGTCAGGTTTCAGAAATGACTGAAGTGATTCAAAAAATATTAAACATCGTAAAATATCACTTTGGAAATGATATTGATGAATATTCATTAAATTATGAACGCTTTATCACACATCTAAAGTTCTTTGTTCAACGATTGTTTAGTGGCATTCAACTAGACACCGATGATTTAACAGGGTTTATGTTTACTTTAAAAGAAAAATATTTAAGTGAATATCAATGTGCACTAAAAATAGAACAATTCATCAAAAATGAATTTGGGCGCTCGTTACACGAGGATGAGTTAGTTTATCTAACCATTCATATCAAACGAATTGTCAATTAAATAAGCTAGGATTGTTACTGGTAATGCAGGCTATACCTAAATACTCTTACTTTTAAGTAGGTGTATTTAGGTATTTTTTTATCAAAAAAGAAAAGTAGGTAGAAATTATGAATTATAGAGAATTAGCAGCCACGATTATTGAGGATATCGGTGGGGAAAAGAATATTCGTCAACTCACTCACTGTGCGACACGATTACGCTTTAATTTGAAAGACGAATCAATCGTTGCAGAAGAAAAACTAAGAAATACAACAGGTGTCATGGGTGCCGTAAGTAAAGGTGGGCAATATCAAGTAATTATTGGTAGTGACGTTGGAAATGTTTACAAAGAGGTCATGGACCAAACATCAATTGAAACAAAAGAAGATTTCGGTCCTTCTAGAAAAAAAGGTGTAGCTGCTGTTATTGATACGATTACCGGCATTTTCACCCCTATCCTGCCCGCAATTACTGCTTCTGGGATGCTTAAAGCAGTATTGTCTTTATTAGTTGTTTTTAACTGGCTTTCTGTAGAGAGCCAAACCTATCAAATCTTGAATTTTATGGGTGATGCGGCCTTCTACTTCTTACCTATTCTACTTGCCGCTTCCTCTGCACAAAAATTTAAAACAAATATGTATTTAGCAATGATGCTTGGCGGAATCTTACTACATCCGAGTTTTGTTGCGATGGTCACACAAGCAAAAGAAGCCGGAACCGCGATAAGCTTAATAGGTCTTCCCGTTTCAGCTGTTTCATATTCATCATCTGTTATCCCGATTATTTTATCAGTATGGTTTATGTCTTATGTTGAACCGATTGCAGATAAAGTTTCACCAAAAGCTATTAAATTTTTCAGTAAACCGTTACTTACTATTTTTGTCGTAGGAACCGTTAGCTTAGTGGCGATTGGGCCATTAGGTTATATCATCAGTGATGCAATTTCAAATGGTATTACAACACTGGAATCATTAAGTCCCTGGTTAGTTCCTGTTCTACTTGGAACATTCACCCCACTATTTGTTGCAACAGGAACACATTACGGTTTAGTCCCAATTGGAATCAATAACCGTATGACAATGGGCTACGATTCAGTTATTTATCCAGGAATGTTGGCCTCTAATGTCAGTCAAGGAGCCGCTTCTTTAGCTGTTGGTGTAAAAAGTAAAAATAAAGAACTGAAGCAATTAGCTTTTTCTGCTGGTTTAACAGGAATTTTCGGTATTACTGAACCTGCTCTTTATGGGGTCAACTTGAAATATAAAACACCTCTTTACGGAGCCATGATTGGTGGTGGACTTGGTGGTCTTTTCATGGGGATTATGAAAGTCAAAAACTTTACAGGCGGTTCTCCCGGTTTATTGACCCTTCCAAGCTACATCGGTGACAATACCTTATCATTCTTCTATTCAGCTTGTATCGGTGCTGGAATTAGTGTTATTGCTTCATTTATCGCTACTTTTATTTTATACAAAGATAAGCTAGAGGAACCTACGACTATTGAAGATGCACCTACTTTAAAAAGAACGATTGAAAAAGAAACTTTAGTATTTGCACCACTTACTGGAGAAGTCCATTCTTTAAAAGAAGTCAATGATGGCGTTTTTTCAGAAGGAATTTTGGGTGAAGGTATTGCAATTATCCCAACTGAAAACAAAGTCTACTCGCCTGTTAACGGAGTAATAACGGCTACGTTTGATAGTGGACATGCAGTAGGAATTACCAGCGATGAAGGCATAGAAATCCTTGTTCATGTTGGAATTGATACCGTCCAAATGAATGGTGAAGGGTTCAATTACCTTGTGGAAAAAGGACAAAATGTCGAAGTCGGGGATGCTTTACTGACATTTGATATGGGCTTAATCAAAGAACACGGCTATAATGTAATTACGCCAGTTGTCATTACAAATTCAGCATTAATAGGAGATATTCTAAATACTGAAACAGGCGCGATTCAAGTAGGAGACAACCTATTTAAAATTTATGGCTAGGAGAAAACGTTGCTGAAGTAAGAAAATGCTCAGCGGTTTCCAAATTATTTGCTATAATCGTAAGAGGTTGGGACAGGAGTTGCTTCTGTACCCACCGTTTATTCGGATAAAGAGAGGCTGGGACATAACTTTATAAGTTATGAAGTTATGTCCCATGCTCTTAATCTTGCATTGAACAAAGTTATCTACTATAAGTTTAATCCACAACAGATAACAAGAACTTTTTTCCTCACACTGAATTGCTGATAATGATGATTTATTAATCAAAGTTATCAACAAGTCTTACTTAAACTACTATTTACTAGGGAACTTTTCCTTTTATCCGATAATGTAGCTTTAGTGGAGGCCTTCAACTCTAGCATTTCTCATGCATAGAAGTTTTTGAGAGCCACACGTATTCTTTCAATTCTTAAGGTATGTCACGTTCCTACCAACACCCACATCATTCTCCTCGCATCTCTCATCCCCCCCCTTTAAATCAGCGTTTCTATTCAAACAAACCGCCTACTTATGATACGGTTCTCCTTTATTAATTCGATACGCACGATAGATTTGTTCGACCAAGATAAGCTTCATCAACTGATGCGGATAAGTCATCTTACCAAATGAGAGCTGTTCGTTGCTGCGTTTCATGACTTGATCACTTAAGCCTAGTGATCCACCGATGATAAATGTGAGTTGGCTTTTTCCTCTTATACCGAGGTCATCAATTTGTTTGGCGAAGGCTTCGCTACTTGGTTGTTTCCCATTAATCGCTAAGACAAAAACAAATTCCTGCTCTTTGACTTTGGCTAGGATTCGTTCGCCTTCTTTTTCCTTCACTTGACTCATTTCTGCTTGGCTCAGATTTTCTGGTGCTTTTTCATCTGGAACTTCAATTAGATCGATTTTTGCATACTTTGAAAGGCGCTTTGTATATTCTGCTATTCCTTGCACCAAATATTTTTCTTTAAGTTTTCCTACTGTAATAATTTTTATATGCATAATTAAATGGTCCTTTCACTTTTTCCTTCTATATAATAACAGTTTACCATGAAATATCTCCTGATATTTTCTCCTATTTCCACTCATCGAATTTTTTTATCCACTTTTCCTCTTCCCACAAAATTCATATTTCCCCTAAAATTATCCTTTATCCGAAGTCAGACGCGTTGATTTCCTTCTAAATTCTCTCCTTTTTAGTAAATCTGCGGTATTTTTCAAAGATTTCCCCAACCACTTCAATTCTCCTACTGTGAGTTACCAACAGACTTATGCACATTACCCACAGGTTTATCCACAGAACACTTGCCAAAAAGCCCTTATTTTGCAAGAAAAAGGGACGCAAACGTATATTCCCCACCTAGTTATCCACTTTATCCACAGCATTGTGCATAACTTTCCTTACTATTTCCTCCTAAAACTTCCCCGTTTTTCCACATTTGATGGGGATAACTCTCGATTCTTCACTTTTTGAAAGATTTTTTTCCAAACCTTGTTCATAAAAAGTTCAAAGTCCCATAGTAGACTAATCTTATCGAAAGAGATTATACTTATACTAGTAAGTATCATACAGGAGGAAAAGCAATTATGGAAAATAATAATTTAACACCCAAAAAGAAATCGTCTGGCTTTTGGAAAAGATTTGGTGCAGGCTTGGCAGGAGGATTAGTCGGTGGTGCAGTAATCGTCGGTGGTTTTTATCTAGCAATGGGCTCAAGCCTTAACACAGCCCAAAATACGAATAACTCAAATAATTCTACTAATAATAGTAGCGAAACGACAGTCAGTCCAATGAAGGTTGATGTCAATTCAGATATTACTGATGCGGTAAACAAAGTCCAAGATGCAGTTGTTTCCGTCATTAATTTACAAAAACAACAACAATCAAGTGATTTTAGTGGACTATTTGGTAGTCGTCAAGAGGAAAAGTCAAATAATAAAAACTCTTCTGGTGATTTAGAAGAAGCGAGTGAAGGAAGTGGGGTCATTTACAAAAAAGATGGAGACACTGCATACATCGTAACCAATAACCACGTGGTTGAAGGACAGGATGGTTTAGAAGTTCTATTAAAAGATGGCACAAAAGTTTCTGCTGAATTAGTTGGAACAGATGTCTATACTGACTTAGCTGTGTTAAAAATCAAATCAGATAAAATTTCGGCTGTTGCCACATTTGGTGACTCAGATAAGATTAAAGTCGGTGAACCTGCAATCGCAATCGGTTCTCCATTAGGATCAACTTATGCAAACTCTGTTACTTCAGGAATTATTTCTTCACTGAACCGACAAGTGGTTATGCAAAGCGAATCTGGTGAAACTGTTGCAAATGCCAATGCCATTCAAACAGATGCAGCGATTAACCCTGGGAACTCTGGTGGCCCACTAATTAATGCAGCAGGTCAAGTAATCGGGATTAACTCTAGCAAGATCGGTTCAACTCAAGAAAGTACCTCTAGTGTTAGTGTAGAAGGAATTGGGTTTGCTATTCCAAGTAATGAAGTTGTCAATGTCATCAACCAATTAGAAGCTGATGGAAAAGTGACTCGTCCTGCTATCGGGATTTCTATGCGTGACCTTTCATCAATCTCTGCACAACAACAAAAGGAAATCTTAAAGGTTCCTAGCTCTATTACAAATGGGGTCGTTGTTGTTGACGTAACGAACGCAACACCTGCTGAAAAAGCCGGTATTAAACAATATGATGTCATCACAAAAATTGATGGAAAAGAAATTAGCTCTGGCGTTGAATTACAATCTATGTTGTATAAGAAAAAAGTTGGTGATTCAGTAAAAATTACATTCTACCGTGCAGAAACAGAAAAAACGGTAACTGTTGAATTAACTATCGACCAATCTGCTTTACAAACAACTAATAAACAACAATTAGATCCAGAAGAAGGAAACTAACCTTTCCGACACGCATACAAACAGGAAAAAAGAGGCGTGAGAAAATAATCTCACGCCTCTTTTTTGGACTTTTTTAAGCACCCACAGTGAACGCTTCTCCAACAACCGCATCAAACGGTAATTCAAGAATCCCTTTTTTCTCTGGTGCATTAGGAACTTGTAATTCTTTCGCAGAACAAATCATGCCATAACTCTCCACGCCACGTAATACACCTGACCAGATAACTAATCCATCCGGCATCATCGCGCCAGGTTTTGCCACAACCACTTTTTGTCCGGCTTTAATATTTGGTGCCCCACAAACGATTTGTAACACTTCGCCTGGTGCCACTTCAGTTTGTGTAATCGATAAATGATCTGAATCAGGATGTTTTTTACAGCCTTTTACGAAACCAACCACAATCTTAGGCTCATTATCAGCGACTAGTTCTTCCTCAAAACCCGCTTGCTTAATCAAACGATTCAATTCAGTAATTTGTTCATCTGTTAATGAGACTTGACCAGCCCCTTCAATCGTTAAATAGTCTGAAACATGGAAAAAATTCCATGCTACGACTGTTCCTTCAATCGTTTGAACTCGCGCCACATTTCCTTTACGCTCAACCTTGTTCTCTAATTCATTATCATTGGCAATAATCACCATTAGTGTATCGCCCACATGTTCTTTATTATATGCAGTTATCACGTGCGTACCTCCTGAACTCTTTTTTCACACTAGCTTAAGTTTAGCAGAATTTCCCCTGTCCGTCATGAGAAATTTTTCATGAAAAATAAATCCCCACTTCAAGGCTGTTTCCCACCAATTAAAATCTGTCGGAAACATAAGCACTAACAATTTTAATATTATAAAGAACTAGCCAGCATCCACCTCTCAGTCACACACTCAGCCTATTAACACTTTTCTAGCCGTTTTTTACATATACACTACTATTCTACTGGATGGTAAACTAAATAAGAAAACGCTTTTTATCACACCGTTTTTAGTAGAAAAGTAGAGGAGCCCTATGGAAAAATTGAGAATTGCCATCTGTGATAACATTCCTATTGTAGCTAGTGTGCTTGAAAATTACTTAGGAACCTATCCAAAATGCAGCTTTGAGTGCGACTGTTTTACTAAAAGTCGGAAACTAATTGACGCGCTTCAAACGACCCATTACGACATCTATTTATTAGAGGCTGTCATGTGCGGGAACAATGGACTAGACGTTGCACGTGCCATCCGAAAAAAAGATTTAGATGCCTATTTGATTTTTGTTACTTCACATGCAGAATATATGAAAGAAGCTTTTCAATTTAATACCTTCGACTATTTATTAAAGCCAATAAATAAAAGTCAATTATATCAAGTAATAGACCGTATCCTGTTGTTCAATGAAAAACGAACAGATACATTCTGTTACCTAAAAGGGCATAATCAATTCCTTGTTTCTTTAAATGATGTCCTTTATTTTGAAAAAAGTGGCCGTTATGTTGTAATGCGAACAAAAAATGGAATGGATAAGTTTATCTTGTCAACAAACGAATTACTAAAGAGGCTGAACAGAAATTTTATCCAAATCCATGCTTCATTTATTGTTAACTTGAATTATTTAAAGATGTTCTCTAATAAACAGGTAGTTCTCTCAATTGTCCATGAACCCTACGAAGAAACTATCGAATTACCTATCAGTAGAAGGTTCAGTTTACAAGTTCAAGAAAGTATCAATCAATTTACAAGCTGAGTATTAAGTTACTGTAGATAGCCATGCTCACTGAAGAGCAAAGAGAGATTTCTTCAATCAGAAATCTCCTCCATACATATTTTTCTCAAAAAATTCTCTTCTACTAACCCTTTGTGGTCAATAAAGATGAGTGTTTTCCCAGCCTCATACGCCTCTTTCATGAGTGCCAATACTTTTGCAGAGCTTCTAGCATCTAATGCTGAAAAGGGTTCATCTAGCAAAATAATCTCTTTCTCCTGATAAAACGTTCGACAGATAGCTAGACGCTGCATCTGCCCACCTGATATTCCAGATTGTCTCGAAATATCTGTCTCCAGTCCGTTATCCAAACTAGTTAACCACTCAAGTAGACCCACCTTTTTTACTAAATCAAGGACTTTTTCTCGATTTGGTCTTTCTTCAAAACAAGTAATATTTTGTAGAATCGTGCCTGAGAAAAAGACTATTTTTTGAGTGAGCAAAGCAGTTATTTCTTGAAGCGTTCTTTGGTTAGCTGACAATCGTCCACTAAACGGCCTTCTTGTCCCAGCTAAAATAGCCATCACTGTTGATTTTCCAGAGCCATTTTCACCACAGACTTGGATAAACTCATTTGTTGTTATAGTCAGTGGAGGAAAACTTATTTTTGTCTTTCCCCAACGGTAAGTAAGATTTTCTAAGACAAGTGGGACACTACAGGGTTTTGTCAGAGTTGATTGACCATCAGTTGTCTGTAGATGATCTAATTCATCAATTTTACGAATGGTTACCACTGATTTTTGCAGCTGCGTATAACTCTCAACTATTTGAGCAAGTGAAGAGTTTAAAAAACTAGTCACACTAAATAAAGCAAGGACATCGCCCAGTGGAATAGCCAAAAGATGAAAAGCGATAAATAAAATACCTAGCTCACGAAGCATGTTGGTAGCTCCACCCAAAACACTAATTTGAGCAAGAATTTTCCCCTTCGTTCGATTAATTTTTTGGTGATTAACTAGGAGAACAGCTAACTTTTCAAGAAAATAAACACTCTTTGGATAAAAAAGTAACACATGCCTATTTTCTAATATATGATGAAATCCTCCCCAAATTTTCTCGCCATTCTCTCCTTCCTGCTCTTCCAAATGCTCTAACTTACTAGCTAAAGGAATCACTCTTGTATAAAGTAAGGCGGTCAACAACACCAGAAGTAAGATTTTCCAGCTCCACAGAGAGGTAGTAAGTGACATCAATACCAACGTCACTATCACCATAACAAACTGTGGAATCACTTGTTTTACTAACCGAGATAAGTCAGAAAAATATTGCTTATAGACTTTCATCGAATCTTGAATATCCCCATTCTCATCTAAATCATAGGTCAAAAAATTTTTAAAAATTGTCTCTCGACGTTCATTTATATACATGCTCATCTTTTTTTCTATCTTTTGGCTACTCCAAAGCGAAATGAGCGTCAGCAGAATAGCAAATATTCCTGTATAACCGAGCTCTTTCATACTCGCTTTGTCTGCAATAAAATTAATAAAAAGCCGTTGTAAATTAATTATGCTTATTTGGGTAATACTACTAACAATCGCCCCAAACAAAACGATTATAAGAACTACGTGAATTTCCTTACCTAAGTTTCTAATCACGAATTTTATATTATTCACACGCCCTCACCTCTCATAATTCGATCATTGCATCAGCGATCTCATCAAATGTTTTATCGTGCGTAGAAATGATAATTATTTTCCGATGCTTCTTATCGTTAAGCCATTCTCTCACCCTTTTTCTATTATTTTCATCTAATGCTGAGGTTGGCTCATCCAACAACCAGATGGGTCTATCAGAATATAAAAGACGCAACAAGTTAATTAATTGCGTTTCGCCTCCTGAGAATCCTTCTTGCATAGAAATATTTTTTATAAGCTCTTCTCTCTCTGTTTCAAGTAATGGCGAATTCCCAAAAAATATATTTTCTTTGACTGTTCCCTCAAAGATTGTGTTCTTCTGTGATACATAGGCCACGAGTCCACACATCTGACTAGCTGTCTTCTTTTGATTATTCACGAAAATCTGCCCTTGCGAGAGAGGGTACAAGCCGCTGATTAACTTTAATAACGTTGTTTTCCCACAGCCAGATTCCCCCTTAATTACATAAAGTCCTTTTTGGGAAAAATCATAGGAAAAAGAACGGATAATTTCTCTGTTTTCAATAGAATAAGAGAGGCTCTTTGCAAGAAAGCTTTGAATCGCTTCTAGGTATTCCTCTCTCTCCGTTTTCTTGATAGACGAATAAAATCAGCGGTATTTTTCGTAGATAGACAGAAGGTTTTCTGTTTCTTGATTAACCTGAACATATTCCCCAATGGCCTGTGCTAGGTAGCTTGAAGTCATTGTCGAGGTTATTAACATCCCTAACTGAACGTCCGTCGATAAAAAAGAGGTTGCTAATAAGGAGATACTTCCCACGACCACATTAAAATATCTGAAAAACATGCTTAGAGTCGATTCAACTAGTTTTTTTCTTACCAGTCTCTGTAAATTATTGTGTAGGTGCGCATTAAAACGACTCATCAAATGTCCCTCTAAATGATAATTTTTTATAAGCTCAATTCCTTCAACGGCCTGTTCAAAATCCTCATTCAGCACTTCCTCTGTTTCAACTACTGCTATATTATAAGGAACTACTTTTTTAGAAAAATTCTTAACAAAAAAAGTAATTGCCACTAAAATAAAGTTGACCAACAGAACCTGCCATCCTAACAAATAACCGATTCCCATCAGTAAAATCGCTATTTTCAGCAGCTTAAAGTACTTACTGGGAACAGTTACCAACGAGTGAGCTAGGGAAGAAGCATTTCTAAAAATCTCCGTTGCCATGCCCTCAGCTAGCTTCTCAAACTCAGGCTCCTGCATTTGAACCAGTGCCTCAACCACATTCTTTCGCAAATAATTCTCAAAATCTGCTTTATATTCATAGGAATAAGCGATTGTAAAATAGTAACTTCCCATAAATCCAATAAGATAGATCACCGAAATTAGTAACCACCTAACTGCTTCTCCTCTTATAACGCCATCTACAACAAAGCTATACAAGAAAATCAAACTTGAAAAAAAGAATTCCGTCACACATGGCAAAACTAATAATTTATAGATTTTTTGAGAAGATTCTCGTATATAAATGAAAATAATTTTATTCATGGTAGGTTCTTCCTCATTCTGACAGATGAGAAACTTACTTAAACAAGACAAATTTCTCTGCACCCTCAATGCTTTTATACGAATCCTATCACTAGTTTCTATTTCTAAAATTAGTATGTAAAGAATAACCTGTTCGATGTAACAATTAACAAAATTCTCTTCTGAAACTTTACCAAAAACCTAAAAAAGTAGTAGAAAGCCATAAATCAGCTTACTACTACTTTAAGGTTATTCCGTTATGTGACTAGCGTTTCTTCAAGAGACTCCTGTTTAACGAAAAAAACATTTTCATGTACTTCTTCTACATCAAAGCTCTAGTTTCCCTATTAGTCCACTTCTTTGGTTTCTTCTGTTGTAGAGACCACAAGCACATCACACAATGCTTCTCGAATAATATAACTTGAGACACTGCCGACCATAAAACGTTCCACGGCGTTTAAGCCGGATTGTCCCACCATAATTAAATCAATTTGATACTTTTTAGGTAGTTGATGAGCCATCGCTTCTTTGGCTGAACCATAAGCAATAATGCCTTCCACTTTATTATAATTGACAGACTTACCATATGCTTTGCAGTCTTCAATCAGTTTTGTTGCATCTTCCGTTTCTTGATCAATCAAGGTTTGGTTCATTGGTGTGTAGCCCATAAAGTTATAGTATTGTTGATCAATGACCTTGGCTACATAGACTGTTCCTTGGTTTCTTCGTGCAACCTCTACAGCTTTTTTAAAGGCGGCATCTGCTTGTTCGCTCCCGTCGATTCCCACCAAAATATGTTTGTATTCTTGTGTGCTCATCTCTTACCCCTCCAATAACCTTTTATTTTTGAACGCTGCGTATAAATGTTTCAATCTCTTCTTTGGTTTTGCGGTCCTTATTCACCAAACGACCTAACTCTTTGCCATCTTCTATCACAACAAAACTAGGAATCCCGAATATATTCCATTCAACCGCCACATCCATAAAGGCATCTCGGTCTACTTCGATAAATTGCCATTCAGGAAAATCAGCTTCAATTTCAGGCATCTTCGGTTTGATAAATGTGCAATCGCCGCACCAACTAGCTGTAAAAAAGAAGATACTCTTTCCTTTCTCAACATAGCTAGCTAATTCTTCAAGATTCTTTGGTATAATCATATATTCAGCCCACTTTCTTTTTTCTCTACTTAAATTATACACGTTTCTCTCAAATGAACAAAGACAAGCCATCGGGAAATGCCCCACCTACAAATAGTTTTTGTACTATCTGTTCGCTAAAAAATAAAAATTCCTATCCACTCAGATTTTTTCTTAACTTTGTACCCACCTTCTGCTCCTTAACAATCACCTTCACAACCGCAAAAAAAACGAGAAGCGTAAAGCGAGGCTGCTGAAAAACACTCACAAAAAAACAGTGGAATTCTTCAAAAAAAAAGAATTTCACTGTTTTTTGTGTATTTTCATAATAATAAAGGGAATCTACCCTCTATTTCCCCGTATTTTCCTTTTCTAACTTGATAATTCGTTTCATATTAGCTAAAAACAGCGTACTCGCCCCTTGGATGGTCATCCCTAATAGACCACAGCTTTGTGCGGTTCCATAATTGTATCGACCTTTCAACTCCGCATTCTTAGCCTCTATTTTATACCGCTCTTTATAAAGCTCTTTAAATTCTTCGGTTTCCATATAATCCATATGAGCGATATGTGTATCTGACTTTATTTTTACTGAGAAAGTTTTTGTTTTCGCTCCATCAGTATAACAACCCTCGCGAAACGGACATCTTTTGCATTTTTCCACGTCAAAGAAATAGGCCTCTACACGCGAGTCTACTCCCTTTTTATCGCATTTACTTCCTGACTTTCTCTTTTTAATTGCCATGTGTCCTGCTAGGCAAACATACATTTCTGCATCTTTATTGTACGCGAATTTATCCTTGTTTTTTCCATTCCCATGAGTGACTGACTTACTTAACTTCGATACTAGTTTCATTCCGTTTGCTTTTGCGTAATTCAAATTATCCGTCTCTGAATACGCACCATCTCCAATAATTGCCTTGACTTCAATCCCTGCATGTTGGCTTTTTTCGACGAGTGTCTTCATTTCTTTGCCGTCAGGTTTTTCGCCACTGGTAATCGTCGCGGCTGTAACGATTCGTTCAGGAGTTAAAGCAAGGTGTGTTTTGTAGCCAAAAAAAGCGGTGTCCGCCGTCTTATGCCCAACTTTTGCCTCTTGATCTTTAGAAAATTCAAACGCTCCCTCTGTTTCTTCGATGCCTTCTTTTAAGTAATTCATTCGCTCCATCACGGCTGTGCAGTTATCAAAACCACCCTCTGTTTCAATCACTTTTATCACTTCATTTGCATAGTGGAGGGTGTCTTCAAGGATCCCCGTATGTTCCTTTTTCTTTGGCATTTTTTCTTTCATTTGAGGGGCAACAGCATACACGGCTTTTCTTACTTCTTTCGCTCGTTTGATAATTTCTTCTCTTGGCGAAACGTGTTGGAACATGGCATTCGAGTGGGTAGAATCTTGAATTAATTTATTTTCCACTTCAATTACGCCTTTGTCCAAGGCGATTTCGACAGTTTTTGTGAGAAGTAAGTCCAATAGATTCGTATTTTTCAAGCGTAGGTGACGGAACTTAGAAAGTAAGCTAGGAGCCATAAATTCAGTTTCTTCTGGTTCATATTCTAGGAAGTATTTCATTTGCATATCCGTACGTAAACGAGCAATCAAATCGCGGTCTGATAGCTTATACGAGGTTTTTAATAAGATTAGTTTAAAGAGGAGAATGGGGCATTCAGCTGGCCGACCAGCTGTTTCTGAATAATTTTGTTTTACTTCAGCATAAATAAAAGAAAAATCAACCGTTTCATTGATTTGTCTCCAAAAATTATCCTTTTCAATCAAAATATCATATAAACCTGAATACATGCCTACTTCTAAGCTCGTTTGACGTCCCTTATCTAGCATTTAAAACACTCCTTCCACTTCTTCTATTATACCAATAAATGGCTATACAATGGGTTTTTTATACAAAAAAAAAGAAAAATAGACGTTTTCTCAACCACTATTTTTCTTTATTTTTGTAAAATTGTCAGAGACTTTTTCAGCAGCCTCGCGTAAAGCCTCTCGTTTTTTAGCTTGTTTCGTTTTATTTATTTGCCGTAGACGATTGTGTTAACTGTTGATTTGTCTAAGCCTTTTAATGTGTGAATCAACATTTCTTTTGCTGCTTCGTAATCTTTAATGCTGAACATTGTTTGATGCGTATGGATGTAACGACCTACGACACCAATAACCGTACTTGGAATGCCATCATTTGAAGTATGCGCCGCACCAGCATCTGTGCCACCTTTGGATACGAAATATTGATAAGGAATATTGTTTGTTTCAGCAGTATCCAACAAATATTCACGTAAGCGTGGTAAGGTAATCAAACCTGGATCATAGATACGCATAAGTGTCCCTTCACCTAAATGACCAAATGTCCCATTTTTTGTTACAGTATCATCGGCTGCTGAACAATCAACGGCAAAAAACAAATCTGGGTTAAATTTGTGCACCGCGCCTTTTGTTCCGCGTAGACCAACTTCTTCTTGTACATTAGCCCCTGCAATTAAAGTATGACCTAATTTTTCGTCTTTTAATGCTTCTAAAGCTTCTAGGACAACCGTACAGCCGTAGCGATTATCCCATGATTTACTGATGATATTTTTCCCGTTAGCTGTTTTGATTGTTTCAACTAGAGGAACAATTGTATCTCCAGGTAACACACCATAACTTTCTGCTTCGGCTCTTGATTCAAACCCTGCATCAAATAAAATATCGGTTACTTCTAATTGTTTTTGACCACTTGTTCCACGTAATAAATGTGGTGGAATAGAGGACGAAATACATGGGTAATTGCCTTTACGTGTTTTCAAAGTGAAACGTTGGGCAGAAACTACGTAAGGGTTCCAGCCACCTAAAGGAACGACTTTAAATAAACCATTATCCGTAATTTGTGTCAGCATGAAGCCAACTTCATCCATGTGAGCTGCAACCATCACGCGTGGTGCATCGGCATCTTCATGATTTCTAAGACCAAATACCCCACCCAGTCCGTCATACTGCAGCTCATCAACAAGAGGCTCCATATGTTGTTCCATATACGCACGAATCTCGTGTTCAAATCCGCTTGTTCCTTGTAACTCCGTTAATTCTTTAATGCGTTGAAATGTTTTTTCTTCCATTCACAGCTCGTCAGATAGCCTAATAGCTACCAAACAATACCCCTTCCTTGCAATAAAATTTGGCAAGCAATTGATTGGCAGCAAACCAATCTTTTACTTGTCTATTCGTTTTACATTATACTCCTTTTTTTTAATAATTTAAGAGATTTAATTCTAAGATTTTTCATAGAGTATGGTAAAATATAAATAATCAAAAGAAAATGAATTTGTTTGCCGAATGGCGCAAAGGAGGAGGAATTCCTATATGAATGAAGACAATCAAATGAACTACTTTAAAGGTGGCCTAGCACTAGGAATGAGCTTTGGTTTAGTTGGGGGAATTGCTTCCACCATTTGGTATCATAAAAAACGGACACTAGGACCGGATCAAGTCCTTGAAGCAGTCAAAACAGCCTTTCTAAAAGAAGGACCCATCGATGGCTCGTGGATTTCGTTTGAAAAGCACCCTTTACGTAAATTTGCTGTTCGTTCAAACGGCTATCTTGGCGGAATTTCTCGTCTAGAGGATGGGCAGCTTGTCCAATATGAATTTATCGCTGATGCGTACACGGGTACGGTCATTGATGTGACGCGCATCAAAGAAGATTAAGCTAAACGTATAACGTAGTTCAACCAATCAATATAACCCTCTACTCGCTTGAAGTGTCAGCACATGAGTAGAGGGTTTTGATGTTTATTCTATTCTCAATTAATCCGTCAGACCAAAGCCATAATCATACACATGACCGACCTCGTCAACATACGGCGTCATATCTAATGGCACGTCTTCTTGTTGGGCTTCGACCGTCTCCATATTGGCTGGCATTTGGAAGGGTAATTTCCCTTTTGGTTCTTCGTTTCCTGAAAGAATCTCTAAGATAGCTTGGCTTTGTACGCCAAATTCAACTAAGATTGCATCCGCATAGGGTTCTATTTCCGTCATAATCGTTGGATTCTCCATTTTTAATACCACGACGACTCGCTTATCAGGGTAACGTTCTTTTAATTCTTTTACCTGCAGACCTTCTTGTTTGTTGATTGCACTGTTTGTCTTGCCATGATACGTACGCTCTTCTTCTACAATAGCTTTCACTCGACTAGTTGCGGCTACATAATCCCCATACTGTAAGCTGATTGGCAAGAAGCCTTTTTCTGTATCGTAAGAAGCTGTGATAGGTGAATCAGCGAAACAAATAATCACTTCAGCCTCGTCTGGCGTATCGACTCTCTCGTAATACTTATTCAAAATTTCTGTGTTAATTGGATCAATCTCTTGTGCTGGGATGACCTGACCGAACCAATTTTTGCTTTGTGTGCGAGAATTTTTTGGCACATAGACCTTTGTTTTCTTAGCGAGTGGCAAGACTTGTTTGTTTTTAAGTAAAACAATTGACTCAAGCTGTGCTTTAAACCCAGCCGCCATAAACGCTGGTTTTCCTACCGTATCTTTAGTTGCTTCAATATCTACATAAGGATTTTCAAACAGACCAACTTGCATAATATTGGTTAACAAACGTTTGGCAGATGCTTTGAAGCGTTCTGTAAACGCCGCTTCGCCAAACTCTTCCACGCCCATTTGATACGCAGCTAAAACTGGTTGTAATTGATTGTTTCCACCAAATTGATCGACTCCAGCCAGTAATGCTTTGTAATGTCGCGCCTCTTCACTCAACGCTTCGACACCCCAAGGCTTACCAGATAAAAAGTCATCCATACGTGGCGCATCCTTGGTAATGTTCCAATCCGTACAAACAACACCGTCATAATCGTAAGTTTCTCGTAGTAAATCTGTTACCAGATAGCGGTTAAAACCATTACCGACATTCTCATGATTTTTTTGATCAATATCATAAGAAATCGTGTAGTACGGCATTACAGCCGACGCTTTTTTTGTGCCGTCTTCTAACGCAAATGCCCCATGAATAAATGGTTTTAAATGCTCATCAAAGTTTTTCCCTGGGTAAACGGCGTATTTCCCATAAGCAAAATGTGCGTCTCTTCCTGACTCACCGCTACCACCACCAGGCCAATGTTTGACCATTGCATTTACGCTGCCACTTCCCCAGCCTTTTCTTTCAGGTGTTGTTTGGAAACCATCACAATACGCCTTTGCAAGTTCTGTCACGAGTGCCGTTCCTTCACCAAATGTCCCATCAAATCGCATCCATCTCGGCTCAGTTGCCAAATCAATTTGTGGCGATAATGCCGTCGCAATCCCTAACGCTCGATATTCTTGGCGAGCAATCTCACCAAATGTTTTGACCGTTTTTGGGTTGAAGGTCGCAGCGAGCCCAAGTTGTTCGGGCCATTTGGAAATATCTCCGCCAGCTCCCGAATTAAACTCCGTGTCTGCGCTTGTTCCGTGTCTTGGATCACTACTAATATTGACAGGAATTCCTAAGCCTAGTCCTTCTGAACGCGCTTGTAGATTATTGGCCCACTTTCCAGACACTTCTGCAGAGTCAACAGCAGTCAATAAAAAATGACGAACTTGTTGATTGACTAGAAAATCAATTTGTTGGTCAGTCAAATCAGAAATTTCCCCATCATATTCGGCAAAGTTTTGCCCATTATAAGTTCCACCAAATATTTTTGAGAAGGAATCATTCCCTGATGAAACGGCTTGGTGACTACTATACAGCATCAACCCAGCAATTTCTTCTATAGACAAACGTTCCGCTAAGTCAGCTACGCGCTCTTCAATCGGTAAGCGCCAATCTTCATACGGATCCAACTGTCCATTTTTATTTAAATCCTTAAACATCAAGCCATCTTCTTCTATTAATTGGACGGTTGAATCAGACGCAATTCCTAAAACGGGCCCTTCTTGATGTTCAATTTTTTGCCATTGTCCTTTATCTTCAATTTTGTACATAATGAACCTCCTCCAATTGTTTTTCACCCTTTATAGTAACACATCTCTTCTACTCAAAGCTTTCTTATAAGAGACACGTAACTTTCTGAATTCTTTCAACTAACAAGACAAGAAAGGGGGTAGAAGCCAAACTGACGCCTCATCCCCTAACTCCGATTTATTCAGTTTCAAGACACGTTTGTCCGTTACTTGCGATGACTTGTTTGTACCATTCAAAGCTATCTTTTTTCAAACGATCAAATGTGCCGTTTCCTTTATCATCCTTATCGACATAAATGAATCCGTAACGTTTAGACATTTCACCGGTTCCACCTGAAACCAAATCGATACAACCCCAAGGCGTATAACCGATTAAGTCCACGCCATCCTCAATCGCCTTGTCCATCTCAATGATGTGACGGCGAATATAATCAATACGGTACTCATCATGAATTTGGTTCGTTTCATCAATCACATCTACCGCACCCAGACCATTTTCTACAATCATCAACGGTACTTCATACCGATCATATAATTCGTTCAGCGTATATCTCAGGCCGACTGGATCAATTTGCCAACCCCATTCACTCGTTTCCAAATACGGATTTTTTAAACCGCCAAACAAGTTTCCGCCAACTGTTTCGCCATCCGAATATTCCGCAGCTGATGTACAGCTCGACATATAATAAGAGAAGGTATAATAATCGACAACACCACGTTTGATAGTAGCCAAATCTTCAGCTGAACGTTCAATTTGAATGTTTTTCTTTTTAAAGTATTCTTCCATAAAATACGGATATTTCCCTTTGACTTGTACATCACCGCAGAACCAATTTAACTTTTGATTCAGTTCACGACAGGCCAGCACGTCTTCAGGTTTCGCTGTTGCAGGATACATCGTAATGTACGCTAGCATACAACCAATTTTAAAGTCAGGATTAATTTTATGACCGGCTTCAACTGCTTTGGCACTCGCTACAAACATATTATGCAACGCTTGATACCGTTTCTCTTCATTGGCGGAATCATTCAGAATCCCCAAGAGCATCGTCCCCCCTAGAGGTAAGGTGCCAAAGTTAATTTCATTAAAGGTTAACCAATAGTTGACCTTATCTTTATAACGCGTAAATAAAGTCGTTGCATAACGAACGTAAAAATCAATGGTTCGACGGTCTAAAAAGCCATCATATTCTTCAGCCAAATGATAAGGTAGCTCAAAATGGCTGATAGTTACTAGGGGCTCAATGCCATGCTTTGCACATTCATCGAAGACTTCATCGTAAAAACGTAACCCTTCTTCATTTGGGGTCATCTCATCCCCTTTTGGAAAAATTCTTGACCAAGCAATACTCATACGGAAAACTTTAAAGCCCATCTCTGCAAACATCGCAATGTCTTCTTTGTAACGATGATAAAAATCAATCCCATCATGGTTTGGGTAATACTTATCGACATCGATTGTTGGCGTCATGACGCGGTGTGATGTTCGACTTCCGGCCACCATATGATCAGGAATACTTTCTCCTTTGCCACCTTCTTGCCAAGCCCCTTCGACTTGGTTAGCGGCAGTTGCGCCGCCCCATAAAAATCCTTTTGGAAATGTCATACTTGTTTCCTCACTTTTCTTTTAATTTTCAGTGGATTGTTTCAATCTATTTTAGTGAATCCGTTCATTCAGCTTGTTCGACTTTGGCCATTCAATCCGTTTAATTCGTTCAATCCGTGCCTTCTACTCTAACTATCTGCTTTGTTTTAGCGGTTCTATTTATAGCGTGTCAGCTGTTAGAATTCCGTCGCTAATAGATTGTCCGCTACTTCTACTTCAGAAGAATTCGTTGGTTCAATTTTTTTCAAATCATTACTATTTGTGATAACAACGGGCGTTTCAACCGAGAAACCACGCGCTTTAATTAACTCAATATCAAACTCTAATAATAAATCGCCTTTATTTACGTGGTCGTCTTGTTTGACGTGAGCCGTGAAGCCTTCTCCTTGTAATTGAACAGTATCCATACCCACATGAATCAAAATTTGTAAGCCATTATCTGCCGTCAGACCAATCGCGTGTAACGTTGGGAAGAGCGTTGTTACTACGCCTGAAACAGGCGCATAAAGTTTGCCTTCTTCAGGAAGAATCGCAACGCCTTTACCTAAGACGCCTAGAGAAAAAGCTTCATCTTTTATTTCACTTAAAGGAATAATTTTCCCTTTGATTGGTGCACTAACCATTTCTTCTGATTGCGCTGAATGTGTCTCATTATCCGTTTCTATTGCGTCATCTTTGAATAGTACATACGTTGCCACAAATGAGGAAATCATTGAAATGGCAATAGCGATGAAAAAGTGCATAAGAATCGTTGGGATCGCCATCTCACCACCAAAGAATCCTGGGAAACCGAAGATCCCCATCCCAGCCATTTGATAAACCAAAATACCTGAAAAACCAATATAGGCACCACCTAAGGCCGCTCCAATACAGCTAATCACAAAGTATTTGATGCGCGGTAAAGTCACCCCATAAATCGCAGGCTCAGTAACACCAAAGATAGCTGAAATCCAAGCCGGTAAAGCAATCGCTTTTAACTTTTTGTTTTTTGTTTTTAGCCAAATCGCAAAAACAACCGCTAACTGTGCATAAGAAGCACCTGTCGTTAAAGCAAAAATTGGTGTCGGTTGACCTGACATCATTTGAACAATCGCTACAGCAACTAAGGCGTTGTGAATCCCAAAAATCACCAAAATTTGCCATGTTCCACCAAGAATAATCCCCGCCAAAATTGGACTGAAGTCATAGACACTCATGATTCCATTCGCAATTGCATCTGAAACAAAATTCGCAGCCGGGCCGATTAAGATAAAGCCGATTGGAACAGCAATTAAAATTGTCAGCATTGGAACAATAAAGGTTTTGATGACATCTGGAATCACCTTGTTAAAGAATTTATAGATGACTGAAGCCAACAAGGTTGTCAAAATAACCGGAAGTACGGTACTTGAATACGTAACATTCATCTTAATGCCAACGATATTCAAATCAACATTTTGTAAGGTTGGGTACATAAGTGCTGCCCCGATAATTAACCCTACAAATGGATCCATCTTCAATTTTTTTGCTGTTGTATGGCCTAAAAGCACTGGGAAGAAATAGAATAAGGCATCGCCCATCCCGCTAAATAACGCATACAACCCGCCATCTTGATCAATCCAACCTGCAAATTGGAGAATCGCTAATAAACCCTTTAAAATTCCGCTTGCCATTAAAACTGGTAAAATTGGTCCCATGACATTCGAGATAAAATCGATCACGATATCGCCGGCGCTCATTTTTTTCTTTGTTGCGTTGCCAGTTGACTCCGACGTTTTGATTTGTGCTTGTCGCAAGACTTCATCATACACATCTGGCACATGGTTGCCGATAACCACTTGGTACTGTCCGGCACTCTTCATCAACGTCACGACACCATCCATGTTTTTAATGATCGCGTCATTCGCTTTTTTCTCATCCTTTAGCTGGAATCTCAAGCGTGTAACACAATGCGTCAAACTCTCAATGTTTTCATCGCCACCGACATTTTTGATAATTTTTGCTGCTAGTTCTTCATATTTTCTCATATTCTCACCTTCCAAATAAATTCGTTTGTTTTGCGAAGGTTTAGCCAACTTAATGTTACCATCCAGATATATATCAACAGCTTTTCCCACGATCCTCCTTGTTTTCTATGCTGTTTGAATCCTTTATACTTTTTTTGTTTTATACACCACTCGATGTATATGAATCGTCAAGTAAGCTTTTTCCTCATTGGTTAACGGATAGTTGTATTTTTGTTTAATAAACTCTTCAATCCGCAAAACACAGGTATAAGCCGCTTGGAATTTGTGTTCAATGACCTCCAACAAATCCTCTTCACCATCTTCATACATTTTTCCATTAATCACTCGCTGAGCAAAAAACTTCAGATGGGTGATAAAACGATAATAATAAACATTCTCTTCATCAAATTCCAAATTAAAGCTATATTTGACGATGTTTGAAAGCTCCTGCATAATCTTTGTGATTTCAACCATGTTATGCAAGTCTTCACCTAGCTCTGCATTGACAAAATGAATCGCCAAAAAACCCGCTTCATCTTCAGGTAACTTCACCTTTAACCTTGACTCAATGATTTTAAGGGCCGCAACGCCGATTTCAAACTCTTTTGTGTAAAAACGTTTGATATCAAAGAGCATCGCATTTCGTAAAATGGTTCCCTCATTCGTCCGTTTAATGGAATTATGAATATGGTCACTCAAGGAAATCAGAAGATTCTCACTCAATTGTTTGCCGACTCTAGCCTTGGCATACTTGATAATCTCGTTTGTCACTTCTAACTCTTCTGGATAAATTTCTAGTACCAACTGCTGAAAACGCTTCCTCGCTTGTTTATCCTTTAGTACAAAAATTTGATTACTTTCACTTTCTGGTAGCCAATCGCCGGCTTTTTTCTTAAAGGCAATGCCACGTCCACAAACAACTTGTTCTCTTTTATTCTCATCCAAAACAATCACAGCATTATTGTTTAGTACTTTATTTATTCTCATTTCCTTCCTCCTAAGAATGAAAAAACCCGTTCACAAATAAAGGCCCATATCGCCCTTATTTATAAACAGGTTTAGCTTGCTTTGCACAATTACTATCCTAGATATGCTTTTGTATAGTTAGATTATAACAATTACGAAAAAAAAGCAACCGTTTTCTTGAAAATAAAAAAGAATTCCCTAAATGAAACGAGGTATTTCCCGCTTCATTCGGGGATTTCTTTCATTCTAATCGTTTATTTTTTGTCGCCTTTTTCGTCAGCTAACAAGGCTTTTCTTGATAAGTTCACACGACCTTGTTTATCGATCTCAGTGACTTTTACAAGTACTTCATCGCCTAGCTTGATAACATCTTCCACGTTATTGACACGTTCATTCGCCAATTGCGAGATGTGAACCAATCCGTCTTTTCCTTTGATTAAGTTGATAAACGCACCAAATTTTTCAATGCGGACCACTTTACCTAGGTAAACTTCGCCAACTTTAACTTCTTTTGTTAACTCTTCAATAATCTTGATAGCTTTTTGAATCATATCAGCATCAGCAGAAGCAATACTTACATTCCCGTCTTGATCGATATCAATCTTCACGCCTGTTTCATCAATGATTCCGTTAATGGTGTCGCCACCTTTACCGATAACATCTTTGATTTTCGCAGGATCAATCTTAATCATTTCAATTTTCGGTGCGTATTCACTTAATTCGGCACGAGGCTCAGCAATCGTTGAAGTTAATTCTTCTAAAATTTCTAAACGAGCTTTTTTCGCTTGCGTTAAGGCTTCTGTTAAGATTTGTTCCGTAATTCCTTGAATTTTAATATCCATTTGTAAAGCAGTAATCCCATCTTTTGTTCCCGCAACTTTAAAGTCCATGTCGCCTAAATGGTCTTCTAATCCTTGAATATCAGTTAAGATTGTATAGTTTTCACCATCGCTCACTAAGCCCATTGCAATACCGGCTACGGGTGCTTTAATTGGTACACCAGCATCCATTAAAGCTAAGGTTCCAGCACAAATACTTGCTTGAGAAGAAGAACCATTTGATTCTAATACTTCTGCCACCAAACGAATGGTGTAAGGGAATTCCTCTTCTGTTGGGATAATTTGAGCCAAAGCTCTTTCACCTAATGCCCCGTGACCAATCTCACGACGACCTGGAGAACCCGCACGTCCTGTTGAACCAACAGAGTATTGTGGGAAATTATAATGATGGATAAACCGTTTATTTTCTTGAACCCCTAGGCCATCAATGATTTGATGTTCGCCAAGTGGTGCTAAGGTACATGCAGAAAGAGCTTGCGTTTGGCCACGAGTAAATAACCCAGAGCCATGAACACGTGGTAATAATTTCACTTCTGAAGCCAACGGACGGATTTCATCCAATTTACGACCATCAGGACGAATCTTATCAAGCGTAATTAATTCACGAACCACATCTTTTTCTAAATCTTCTGCAATTTGTTTGATTTCTTTTAGAAGACGTTCTTCTTCTTCATGACCAACAAATTTTTCAGCATAGACTTCTTTTACTTGGTCTTTCACTGCATCGATGTTATCTTCACGTGCCAGTTTTTCTTCCGTCATTACAGCTTCTTTCATCGTGCCGTAATACGCAGCAAAAACTTCTGATTTCAACTCTGCATCTACTTGAAGTAATTTGATTTCCATTTTTGGTTTACCGACTGCTGCGACAATTTCTTCTTGGAAAGCAACTAATTCTTTAATTGCTTCAAACCCGAATAATAAAGCGCCTAGCATATCTTCTTCTGAAACTTCTTTTGCGCCACTTTCAACCATGTTGATGGCTTTTTTTGTTCCAGCAACTGTCAACTCAATATCTGTTTTTTCTGCTTGTTCAACCGTTGGATTTAAGACATATTGACCATCTACACGACCGACATCAACCCCTGCGATTGGTCCATCAAAAGGAATATCTGAGATGGCTAATGCTAGTGAAGACCCAAACATTGCCGCCATTTCTGGTGTGCAATCTTGTTCTACACTCATGACTGTATTCGTGATTTGCACTTCATTACGGAAGCCTTCTGCAAACATCGGACGAATCGGACGGTCAATTAGACGAGCTGTTAACGTTGCATTTTCACTTGGACGACCTTCACGTTTGATGAACCCCCCAGGAATTTTCCCTACTGCATACATTTTTTCTTCATAATTAACAGTCAATGGGAAGAAATCGAAATCTCTGGCATCTTTTGAAGCAACTGCTGCACTAAGAACCACGGTATCTCCATAACGAACTAAGACTGCTCCATTGGCTTGTTTGGCAAGTTGACCAATCTCAACTTGTAGAGGGCGGCCACCCCAATTGGTTTTGAATACTTGTTTTTCTGACATAAATAGCTCCTTTTGCCTTTGTGAAAAGTAAGACGCTACTAAACAAATGAAAAACCCTAAACGAAACGATCGTCCTACCTTAGGACCTTTCATTTGGTTAGTAGAAGCCCGGCAAACTTTTCATAGGCGTTTTTTTTGAAGCGTAAGGTGCTTCCCTCCTAGTTTAACAAAATGATTTTTGCTAAATACTCATCTGAGACAATCAATAGCAAAAAAGTGAGATTCGCTTTGAACCTCACTTTTTCATTTTAATTAACGACGTAATTCTAAGCGTTTGATTAGTTCACGGTAACGTTGAACGTCAGTCTTACGTAGGTAAGCTAACAAGTTACGACGGTGACCAACTTTTTTCATTAGTCCACGGTAAGAATGGTGATCTTTTTTGTGAACACGTGCATGTTCATTTAGGTGATTAATTTCTGCAGTTAGTACAGCGATTTGTACTTCTGGAGAACCAGTATCTCCTTCGTGACGTGCATATTCGCTCATGATTTTATTTTTTTGTTCTTTTGACATTGCCATGTCTTCCACCTCTTTCTTTTAGATTCATCCCGTGACTGAGTAGAACGTTGGTGATTCGCTCAACCAAGTGACAGGCGGTGTATTACACACACGTATACTTTACCCGAAACTACACCAAATTGCAAGAAGTCTTTTCCTTTTCTCAAAGGATTTTCGAACAATTTCTCCCCCACTTTTTCCGATTTATGTTAAACTAAATAATGCAGAATGTTTAACAATCTGAATTCACCAAAGTCAATAAGCCATTTTACAGACACCTATTTTATTTTATTGGCTGCTTGAAAGGAGTATTTTTAACCCGATGAGTACAATTACAATGGATGATATTATCCGTGAAGGTCACCCAACGCTTCGTGAAGTGGCAAAAGAAGTGACCGTTCCCCTAACTCCTGAAGAGGTAGAACTGGGACAAGATATGATGACATTTCTAAAAAATAGTCAAGATCCTGTGAAAGCTGAGGAAATGAAGCTACGTGGAGGCGTTGGTTTAGCTGCCCCTCAATTAAATATTTCAAAACGAATCATTGCGGTCCACGTACCCAGTAGCGATCCTGAAGACGAGGAACCGATTTTGAGTGCCGTGATGTATAATCCAAAACTCTTAAGTCACTCTGTTCAGGATGCTTGCTTGGGCGAAGGTGAAGGCTGTCTTTCAGTCGACCGTGAAGTACCTGGTTATGTCGTTCGCCATGCCAAGATCACTGTTTCTTACATTGATAGCGAAGGAAACAAACAAAAAATTCGTTTAAAAAATTATGAATCCATTGTTGTCCAGCATGAGATTGACCATTTAAACGGTGTGATGTTCTACGATCACATCAGTAAAGAAAATCCATTTGCGCTTAAAGATGGGGTTTTAGTGATTGACTAAAAAAACGTGTTTTCCTGACGAAAATCTATCGTTGGGAAAACACGTTTTTGCTTATTGCCGTTTATTTGAACCTCGTTTATTCAGACTGATACAAGATTCCAGCCTCTAATAAAGCTTGTTTGATAGCTTCTATTTGTGCCTCTTCTTGATAGCGAATCGTATGCAAATGAATGCCCGCCGTCAACTGCGATAACAAGGAACCCTGACTTTTCTCGTATGATTTCATAAATAAATCAACGTCTTTTTCTGTCTTCAAATGTAACCCGCCAACCAACTCGCCATAGATGGGATGCTCCACGATGACATCAAGAATTTCGCCCCCGTGCTGGACAATCAATTCTAATTCTTGTCTCGTCTCATCTGGTCCATGATGGACAGCAATTTTACTGACCAACCCTTCTTGACTTGTTGACTTTTCTATAAGATACCCTCGAGCGGTAGCCACAATATCTTCCCCACCTGCACGCATTAGGGCAATATCTCCAACGATGATTTGTCGGCTCACACCAAATTGTTTGGCGAATTTACTCGCGCTAATTGGTTTTTCACTCACTAACAATTGACGGATAATTTCACTGCGTCGTAAGCTTCCTTCAATCACGCATTTTCCTCCTTCTCTAGTTTTCCTTTCTGATAGGCACGAGAATGCTTCATGATATCTTTGTATGTCTCCACAATGGTTTCTTTGTATGAAACTTCGGTTACTCGATTTTCAATTTTTTCAATGACTTGTTTTTCACGTGCAGAATCAAGCACTGGCTTACTACTATCCCCTTTGATTTCGGCGATTTTTGAAACGGCTGTCATTCGTTTTTCTAACAATTGGACAATCTGACTATCGACTGAATCGATTAGTTGACGCTGCTGGCTGAGTGCATCTGTTGACTCTTCCAATTCGATTTCCTTAATGACTCTTGCAGGATTTCCACCTACAACAACATTTTCGGGGAATGACTTAGTCACGACTGCGCCTGCTGCTACAACCACATTGTCACCTAACGTCACGCCTGGTGCCAAAATCGCACCACCACCTAACCAAACGTTGTTACCAATCGTGATAGGTTTGCCGTTTTCTAAGCCACTATTTCGCTTCACTGGATGTAAAGGATGCGTTGCTGTGTACAGTTGAACATTGGGGCCAAACATACAATTATCACCAATGACAATTGGGCACACATCTAAAAATGTACAGTTAAAATTGGCATAAAAATTTTCGCCAACATGAATATTGTACCCATAGTCAAAACTAAAGGTCGGCTCAACATAAACATGCTCGCCCGTTGTTCCAAGCGTTTCTTTTAAGAGCTGGCTACGAATAGCGTGTGTTTGCTCCGCATTGATTAACGCCATTTGTTCCCGAGCAAACTTACGATCCGCAATTAACTCAGGATCCGCAGAAAAATAAAGTTCTCCTGCGATCATTTTTTCTTTTTCACTTTTATAAGTTGTCATTTATTTACTCCTTTACCTCATTATTACTAGTTAATCTGTTGAAAAACAAGGACCCCATCTGCTTCAACAAACGAATGTGGTTGAGCTAATGCAATCGGTGTTTGATTGATTACTAATACTTGTGCTTGCGGTTGTTTATACCGAATTAAATCACAAAATGGATGGACTTGAAAACTGGTTCCCACAATGACCACTAATTCCGCCTGCTCGACAGCTTTCATTGCGCCCTCTAGCACATGTTCTTTAAAGCCTTCCCCATATAATACAATATCGGGACGAATTTGCCCACCGCAGTTTTCCTCTTCATGTCGATCACTTTTTAGATAGTTTTGCCAGGCAACGGAGCGCCCACATTTCCGACAGCTACACTCGTATAAGCTCCCATGAAAATTAATCACGTGCTTACTTCCCGCTTCCTCATGCAATCCGTCAATATTTTGTGACACTACCCAAACCTCTTTTTGTTCCTCCAGTTTTGCCATTGTCTGATGAATGATGTTTGGTTGGGCAGTTGGGTGGTAAATGTTTTGAACAAATTGATAAAACTTTTCAGGTTCATAAACCATTGCCTCATGACTCAACAAATACTCTGGCTGCTCCACTCCTTGATAGATTCCTTTTAATGAACGATAATCTGGAATTCCTGACGGCGTTGACACACCCGCACCAGTTAAAAAAGTAATCTTTTGTGCCGCGCGAATTTGTTCAGCTGCTTCATTTGGTAAAATAGTTTTCATGTAGCTCACCTCTTCTCTATTATACTCGAAGTCTTTGTTTATGAACAACGCTCGCAAAAAAAGAAGGAGCACCTTGCGCGTCCCTTCTTCACGAAAACGATTGTCATCTATCAACGTTTTCCATTTTACTCTGTATGCGAACTAAGTTCAGTGACTTATAAAAATTCCTTCAACACAGTAAAATCAATATTCCCACCTGAAACTACGGCCACCGTTTTCTTTCCTTTAAGCAAATGATTAATTTTCCCACTTAAAATTGCTGCTGTACTTAAGGCACCGGCCCCCTCAGCAACCACTTTTTCTTTTAAAGCTAAAAAGAATATGGCTTCTTCAATCTCTTTTTCTTCTACTAAAATAGTTTCATCAATTCGATCCTTCAAAATATCATACGTGATCTCTCCTGCCAAAGCCACATCGCAGCCATCCGCTAACGTTCGTGCCGTTCGGTTTTCAATCAAACGATGTGCCCAAATGGAACGAATCATTCCGTGAACTTGATAAGATTGAACCCCAATAATTTTCACTTCAGGCCTCAATTCTTTGACGGCTAACGCAATTCCAGCAATCAGACCCCCACCGCCAATCGGAACAATTATATTATCTACATCGGCCAAATCTTCGAGAATCTCTCGACCTATCGTTCCTTGTCCGTAAATAATCGCCTCATCATCAAACGGTGATACAAAAACCTCTCCCGATTTTTTCGTCTCAGCTATTGTAAGCTCTTTGGTCTCATCAAAAGTTGTCCCCGCTAAAATTACTTCTGCTCCATAATTTTTGGTTGCTTCAATTTTTGTTGTTGGGGCTGTAACAGGCATAAAAATTCGTGCATGTATGTTCAAAAGTGAGGCCGCTAACGCCACCCCCTGCGCATGATTACCCGCAGAACAGGCAATAACACCTTGCACTCTTTCTTCAACAGTTAATTGGGCAAGTTTATTGTAAGCACCTCGAAATTTAAATGCGCCCGTCCTTTGTAAATTCTCTAATTTTAAATAGATATCTCCTTGAACAAATGCATTCATCGTATTGCTTGGCATCAGTGGTGTATGAATGACCACAGGCTTCAGGCGTTGATAAACCACCTCTAGTTCTCCTTGCGCATGTTCTTCTGTAAAAGTTGTCACATCCGTTCCCTCCAAATCTACCTCCGTACTTATTTGGTTCATCGCAATTATAACGCTTTCATCTTGTTTCGTCAGTCTCAAAAGAGCTAGATGAGAGTTTTTTTAGCAAGCTCTTTTCAGAAGATTAGACTTTTACTTTACTCTATGATAACTGCTTCATTTGCTACTTAGGATAAGCTAGTACTTATCGCCTTGAACAACAGCGAATCAGGAGTCCCCCCACTAATTCTAGTAGCATTCAAAAAGATTGGCTATTGGCAATAGAAGCTTACTGACCCCCGATTTCTAATGCGAACCTTTCTTCACTTAGTAACTCTTGTAAAAATTTAATAATGAATGGAATTAAAATGCCCCCAATTGAACTATTCATAGGATCAGTCAAAGAAAAACGGCTAAATTACGAGGACCGAATGAAAATTGAAGCTTGGAAACAAATTACCCAACCCTGTCTAATTTTTTATAACCATTCGGATTTCTTTTTATGTTCCACTAGTTATTGTTAACTTTCACACAAGATTCATGACAAATATTTGAAAACGTGCTAAAATACTAGCTGTATAAAGTGAGGTGAATTAACATGTTACCATTGTTCATTTATTGGGGAATTATTTTAGCTTGTATCGCTTGGTTTGCTCTAAGCCTATTCTTTTCAGTTTTCTATTTATCTCGCAAAGAGAATGGAAATCTTTGGGCATTTGCCTTTTTCAACGTGATCGCCGCTATCGTTTTAGCTATTATGCTAGTCGTTTATAGAACTTGGGGTTGGGATATCACTCAATATTCAAGCTTAATCTATTTGATTTTAGCAGGATACGGTGTACTGACTGTTGTTCAAGCTGTGTTAGGGCGCGAGCCAAAAACAGCTGCAGCGTAAACCAAATACAAATAAGGAGCTGTCCGCAAATTAAGCGGGCAGCTCTTTTTTGCCAGTCCCACTTTTGCAGGGCCTTTTAGTGGGATGGTAGGCGTGAGGCGATAAATACAAAATGGCACATTTTGTTTCCTTATAATAAGCCTTAGCTGCCAGTTCTACTTTGTAAGTCCATCTAGTTGAATGACTCTATCTTTTCAGGATCAGCTCACTTCACCAGCCATATCTCAATAAAAGCTATCAATCCTACGCATATAAGCCCCTTTATTTAATAGACTGGTAAACGAGGTGGGATACAAGTTATATCAAAAATAGTCCTTAAATTTCCCAACAATTGATTTGTTACACACGGAAATTTAAATACGTCATAAATTATATGATTTTAATGAATAAAGCGAACAAAAGCGTATTATATTCATAGAACCAACTTACTATAATTTAAGTGTAGTATTGTTTTTGGTCGTGGTGAATCACTCTCAACTTTTCAATTATAAAACGAAACGTTGGTTTGAAGGGGTGTTGGCCGATGAATACCAGTGGAATGAGGAAGGTTGCATTTTGAGCATAATGTTTAATGACATTATGACAATCCTAATAATAGTTAATTTCACTAGTGTTGCAAAGACTCCTCAACCTATCTAAAACTTGATATAAAGCTATCCAGACAAAAAAAATCCTTTATACTACTCTTGGATGACTTATCCAAGACCAATAAAAAGGACCACAACATGGATAAGTATAACTCAAAAACTTCATTTCAGAAATGGTTTTCTTCAATAAATTTGAATAATTTATCGGAAGAAGCCAAAAATTGGATGCAACAATTTAATTCTTACAGTAAAAAACTGGACTTCACGACCACAATTAAAGTTCTGTTACATGCCGTTTATGAAGAGCTTCCAAGCTTTCGCGAAATGGACAGATCCTTTATGGATCGAAGTCTTCGCCAAGAAATAGGCATAGATTCGCTGTGCTACAGTTCACTTTCTCGTAAAATTCCTGAAATCAGTCAAGAAGTTCTAATGGAGATCTTTGCGCAGTTGGCTCAGAAAGTGGCAAAAGAACGACCAAGTTCAAAAACAACTAGCCTTCAACTTGTTGATTCAACCACGATCCCGTTGAATAAGACGCGGTTTCCATGGGCAAATTTTCGGAAAACTAAAGCAGGTATCAAGCTTCATTTGAACCTCTGTTATCTGGACAAAACCAATCAATACCCAGAACATTTTACGATTACTAATGCCGAAGAACATGACCGGAATCATTTCGAATGTTTAGTGGACAAAACAGAAGCGACCTATGTTGTGGATCGCGGCTATTTTGATTACAAACTGCTGGATCGCCTGCACAATGACGGTTATTTCTTTGTGACACGAACAAAATCCAATACGACGATTACAGTCTTAGAACAAATTGAACTCGTGAATCCAAAAACAACAGACGGTCAACTTATCAGTGATCAACACGTCATTTTAGGCGGCGGAAACAATCACGTCACCGAACGATTTCGTCTTGTGACTGTTTTGACGAAAGGTCAACGTCTCTTGCGAATCGTTACCAATCGTTTTGATATTTCGCCAAATGAAGTCGCCGACATGTATCAAGCACGTTGGCAAATTGAGCTGTTTTTCAAACATTTAAAACAGAATCTGGCAATCAAGCAACTTTACTCACGAAGCGAACAAGGTGCAATTAATCAAGTGATTCTCACCCTTATCGCGACGCTGTTAACCTATTTGGTAAAGATCGAATTGAATTCGGTAGCGACACTTTTCCAGTTAAAGCGCTCATTTCATTATCTACGTTTTGAGCCTGCAGAAATCTGGTTAGAGCGCCACAGACCCGGGTGATTTTGACTAAATACGTTGTCGACGCTTTTAGGATTCAGTTAAATACGACCAAAATTTTCTGGAAAAAAGTCATCCCTTGCGTAAGCATTCGACTTTTTTAAAATTTTAGCGAAAGATAGTTTTCAGATTATTCTGACTATATTTGCGCAACACTAGTGAGTTAATTTATTATTAGAGATTGTTTACAAAATAAAAAACTTAGAGGAGTAATCCTCTAAGCCACCAAAATCCACTGCCGAAGCAATTTTGAAAAAGGTGTACCACCACCTTTTTCCTACACTTAAATTATAGCAAGTTAATGGAACTAAGTCAAAATAAGAATATTTTATTGACAATCATTCGGTTATAAAGTAGACTCAATAACTGTATTAATTTAATTAACTGAATATGAGATACCTCAATCAATGAGGTAGAGGTCGCGAGACTTATTAATCCTGTGGAGTGAAGAAGACACGCTGAAGCAGGCCTAGGAAGAATCGCCGAAATGTAAAGTCATCTCTTGGACTTTATGTTGGGACATAAGTTAACAGCTTATGGACTGTCTTAGTAGTGATACTAAGTTGCGCTATGTTTTGTGAGAGGTTTACTATCGATAAAACCAGGCGGCCTTAGCATATAGATGGCGGCTTTTTTTTGTTCTATCGAAATAATTTAACTATTCTTTACACATTAGCCAAACCGAATATCTTGTAAAAGTAAAAAGGGGAGAAAAAAATGAAAAAAAGAGTCTTATCAGTAATCGTTGTACTAAGCTTCATTTTATCATTGGCCAGTCTAAGCGCACCAATCATCGCACAGGCCGATGAAAAAACACCTGCTGATGAATTTCGTGTGGGAATGGAGGCTGGTTATGCGCCGTTCAACTGGTCCCAAAAGGATGATTCAAATGGCGCTGTAGCTCTTGATAACAGAGCTTATGCTGGCGGTTATGATGTGCAAATCGCCAAAAAAGTTGCAGAAGGCTTGGGCAAAAAAATAGTGATTGTTCAAACCAAGTGGGATGGTCTAGCCCCCGCATTACAATCGGGAAAAATTGATGCTATTATCGCGGGGATGTCCCCAACTGCTGAGCGTCGAAAAGAAGTTGATTTTACAGATGCCTATTACGAATCACAATTAGTCGTCGTAGCGAAAAAAGATGGCCCTTATGCAAACGCTAAAAGTTTGAAAGACCTATCTGGTGCGAAGATTACCGGTCAACTAAGTACCTTCCATTACTCCGTGATTGATCAAATACCTGGAGTCAAAAAAGAACAAGCTATGGATAATTTTTCAGCTATGAGAACTGCTCTTGCGTCAGGAATCATTGATGGTTATGTCAGTGAGCGGCCTGAAGGAGTTACTGCAACAAGCGTGGATAAAAACATGACTATGCTTGAGTTTTCTGATGAGGATGGGTTTCAAACAACTCCTGAAGATGTTCAAGTAGCAATTGGAATGCGTAAAGGCGACACTGATCAAGAGAAAGTCAATGAGATTTTAGCGACTATCTCGCCAGAAGAACGCACAAAAATCATGGATCAAGCGATTGTCGATCAACCTGCTGCCACTGAAGATTCTAGTGGCGAGACCGCAAAATCAGGTATTCTCGCTGATATTAAAGAGATATGGGATCAATCAGGCTCACTCTTTTTACGCGGTGCCGGACTAACCTTACTTATCGCTCTATTTGGAACATTTGTTGGAACTGCCTTAGGTTTATTAATCGGTGTTTTCCGTACGATTCCAGAATCCGAAAATAAATTCTTCTATTATTTACAAAAATTTGCAAACTGGTTACTTTCAGTCTATATCGAAGTCTTCCGTGGTACACCTATGATGGTACAAGCGATGGTCATTTATTATGGATTAGCTCTTGCATTTGGAATTTCTTTAGACAAAACGGTGGCTGCCCTATTCATCGTCTCCATTAATACTGGGGCTTATATGTCAGAGATTGTTCGTGGGGGAATCTTCTCTGTTGATAAAGGGCAATTTGAAGCCGCTCAAGCAATCGGGATGACACATGGCCAAACCATGCGTAAAGTTATTATCCCACAAGTTTTGAGAAATATTTTACCTGCAACTGGAAACGAATTTGTTATCAACATCAAGGATACCGCTGTATTAAGTGTTATCGGTGTGGCCGACTTATTCTTCCAAGGAAATGCACAGGCTGGTGGAAACTACAAATTCTTCCAAACCTTTGCGATTGTCGGTGTTATGTATTTGATTATGACCTACATAATCACTCGAATTTTACGTGTTGTTGAGAAAAAAATGGATGGCCCATCTGCTTATGTTCAAATTAACGACCCAGATGAAGTAGCTGTTCAGGAAGAAAAATAAGGAGGTTGCCCATGAATACAATTATCGATGTTCAACACTTGAAAAAAAGTTTTGGCAAAAATGAAGTCTTAAAAGATATCAATTTAACTGTGAATAAAGGAGAAGTTGTTACCATCATCGGCTCTTCTGGTTCCGGAAAATCAACGCTTTTACGTTGTATCAATTTATTAGAAAAACCAACAGATGGAAAAATTCTTTACAATGAAACAAATGTGCTAGAAAAAGGCTACAACCTTCCCACTTACCGTACTCATTTGGGAATGGTTTTCCAACAATTTAATTTGTTTAATAATATGAATGTTTTGGATAACTGCTTATCTGGTCAGTTAACGGTCCTAAAGCGTTCCAAAGAAGAAGCCCGTAAAATTGCGATTCAAAATTTGGAAAATGTTGGTATGTCTCGTTATATTGATGCAAAACCTTCTCAGCTATCTGGCGGACAAAAACAACGTGTAGCGATTGCTCGTGCCCTTTCAATGAATCCAGATGTGATGCTCTTTGATGAACCGACTTCCGCACTCGATCCAGAAATGGTCGGCGAAGTTTTAACAACCATGAAAAAACTAGCTCACACAGGTTTAACCATGATTGTCGTTACACACGAAATGGCCTTTGCAAGAGAGGTCTCAGACCGCGTCATCTTTATGGATAAAGGTGTGATTGCCGAAGAAGGAACACCCGAGGATATCTTTGTTCATCCAAAAGAAACTCGGACAAAAGAATTTCTTCATCGCGTGTTAGATTAACTTGATTGTCTCTCTCAAAAGTGGAGGTTGGGACAGAAGTGTTTAACTCCGAGAAATAAGAAGGAATTCACGGAAATTGCTCTTCAAATTTTTGTGAATTTCAGCTTATTTCCGAAGGAGTTGCTTCTGTGTCCACCGTTTATTCGGATAAAAAGCGGCTTGGACATAGCTTGTAGAGTTATGTCCAAGCCGCTTGTTTTTTTTGATTATCTATTTTTTGAAATGATTTGCGAAAGTTTCAGAATTTTATTGATATAAGTAAATAACCATGGTACTTTTATAAGAAATAAAAAAATAGGGAGTTGTTGTTATTGGAAAAAAAGTTAGGATGGCGTGAGTATCTTTACATTGGCTCAATGCTCTTTGGTATGTTCTTCGGTGCAGGAAATTTGATCTTCCCTGTACACATGGGGCAGGAAGCTGGTTCAGCGATTTTTATGGCAAATCTAGGGTTCTTGATTACTGGAATTGGTCTGCCCTTTTTAGGAGTAATTGCCATCGGGATTTCAAAAAGTGAAGGAGTTTTCGATTTAGCAAAGCGTGTAAATAAACGATATGCAATTATTTTTACTGTCTTATTATATTTGGTCATTGGCCCATTTTTTGCTTTGCCTCGATTAGCTACTACTTCATTTGAGGTCGGATTAGCGCCCTTTATCGATTCAAGTATTCATCCAGCATTCTTAGCTTTATTCAGTATTGTATTCTTTTTGGCTGCCTGGTTCTTTTCTAGAAAGCCTTCAAAAATTCTAGATTATGTCGGCAAATTTCTAAATCCTTTATTCTTACTATTGCTAGGAATTCTGTTGTTATTAGGATTCTTAAAACCTTTAGGAGTCATTTCAGATATGCCAGTCCAAGCCGCTTATCAAACAAATACCTTCATCAATGGTTTCACGCAAGGGTATAACACGTTAGATGCGCTAGCTGCTTTGGCATTCGGGATTATCATCGTGACAACAATTCGTGGAATGGGTGTTACTCAACCCTCTGCGATTGCTAAAGATACCATCAAATCTGGCTCTATCAGTATTTTACTTATGGGAATCATCTACACCCTTCTTTCATTTTTAGGCGCTATGAGTGTAGGAGAGTTTCCTTTAAGTGATAATGGTGGCGTTGCGTTGGCACAAATTGCTAACTATTATTTAGGCACATTAGGAAGTGTCTTACTGGCTGGCATCGTTATCGTTGCTTGTCTAAAAACGGCTATCGGACTGATTACCGCTTGTGGTGAAACCTTTGTTACCTTGTTCCCCGCGCGTTCTTACAGCTTTTATGTAGCCGTAGCAAGCATCTTGCCTTGTATCTTTGCAAACGTGGGTTTGACGAAAATCATTCAATTTTCAACACCTGTTCTTATGTTCATTTATCCATTAGCAATGACCTTAATCTTGCTCGTGCTTCTCGGACCTTTATTTAAAAATCGCCCGCATGTTTACAAAATGACCACTTATTTCACTTTATTTGCAGCGGTGCTTGATGCTTTACTGGCGTCTCCGGATTTTTTGAAAAACACCACCTTGGTTAAAAAAATCTTAGAATTTGCAACTGATTACTTGCCCTTCTTTACAATTGGCATGGGCTGGATTTTACCAGCTATCATCGGCTTTATTCTAGGCATCGTCTGGTCTCTTTTCAAACCAAATGCCTTTCCAGAATCGATGATTGAATAAATATTATTTCAGCAGAATTCGCTTAAATGAATTTCTGCTGTTTTTTTATTAAATAATTCTTTGTTTAAGAGAAGTTTTCTTCGGGGAACGCATGAGAATGCTCTTTGATAGCTAGGTTATCAACTGACATATAATGTGAAACAAGGTACAATGCGGTTAAGGAGGGTTTTTAAAATGCTATATGAAGAATTGATTATGGACTCATCTACATTGATCAAGTTTAATTTATTCAAAAAGATTATTCGGTTAAACGATGAACATTATCCTGTTACTCAGCTTGCCGAAGAAATGGATTTAAACTACCAACAAACAATGATTGACCTATCAGAAATTGATAAGGACTTGACTCAGTTAAATCCAAACCACCGTTCTCTACTAATTGGTGCTGGAAAGATTAACTCATTTGACATCACTGCAACTATCGATGAATACCGCTACTTCTTATTGACACATTCTGTCCCATTTCAGTTTATGATTTATTTCTTGAACGAACCACATCCTAGCATTAATGATTTTTGCGAAGAGTTTTTTGTCAGTCGCTCAACCGTTTCAAGAAAAATCGCCAAACTTAGATCGTATCTTCATAAATTCCATCTTCGACTTACGTATACAGATGCTGGTTTAGTAGGTGATGAACGTATTATTCGGATTGCTTTATTCATTTTAGTTTGGTTGGGAACACGAGGTATGTATTGGCCACTAAACGTTTCTGAAGAAAAAGCCGAGCAGCTTGCAACTAGCTATTCAGAATACTTCCCTCTTAGACGGACGTACCTTGGCCGTTTGGAACTAAAATTTTTTGCCGGAATTATTTTGTCTCGACTTGTTAGAAATAAATTCGCTAAATATGATAAGCATTATGATTTTCTTTTGAAAAAAAATGCCTATTATGACACAGAAAAACTAGAGGAACAGCTTGATATTCCTTTAACGCCCAAACAACTTAAAGGAGAGAGTGGCTTCATTGCTTTTCTAGCTCATTTTGCTCCTTTTTATACGATTGAAGACGATAAAAGTCTCCAACAAACAATTGAAAATTTTGCAGCTCGACCAAACCCGGTTTCAGACTTAACAAACAAGTTTTTATCCTATATGAAAAAACAATACTTTACAGCAGAGCCTGAATTATTAGATCACCCACTAATTATGGGTAACCTTTTGAATGTTGGATTTAGTTTTTATGTCCTTCGACAAAAGTACCCTTCCATCCATGGGCTAGTTGTTCAACCACAGATGCGGGCTCACTCAAGTAAAGAATTTCAAGAAAAGGTCACTCAATTTTTTTATGTAGCAAGAAAAGAACCCGAATTCCAGTTTATTACAGACGAAGTTTTACCAGAGATTTCTATAATGTTTGCTAGCGTTTTACTCCCTTATTACGATCGCGTAAAATATTCAGAGAAACTCCAAGTAAGTCTAGCAATGGAACATAACTTTCTGTTGGTGAAAGGTCTCTATCAATTTTTGGACGACTTAAGGTTTATTGAAGCAGAACCCTACAACCCATCAAAAAATAGCGACTATGACTTGGTTATCAGCTCCTCATTATTATTAAAACAAGAGCATCCAGATTTGCCTATCTATTTCTGGGACCACTCTTCTAGTGAAAGCGAATTGATTTCTCTCTATCAAAAATTGCGTCATCTCTATAACGAAAAAAATATTGAATAACATCCTGATAGTAAGCATAGAATGGGTATGAATCCCACTCATCCTATGCTTACTAACCTTTATATCGCAATTTTCGACGCTCCGTAAGAATCTCTTAATAATTCTTTACAACTTCTGAAAACTTTCATCACAAAATATTCACAAATACTCGGTAATATAAATACATACCAACAAACAACCCTAACAAAACACTTTTTCATTTTTAACTCCTTGCCCGCCAGCTACCCTCTGGCGGGCTATTTTTGGCAGTCCCGCTGGTGTAGGACCTTCTAGCGGGATGCTAGGCGTGAGGCGATAATTCAAAATGGCACATTTTGTTACCTTATAACAAGCCTTAGCTGGCAGTCCCACTGGTGCATGACCTTCTAGCGGGATGCTAGGCGCAGAGCAATAAGGTGAACTGGAACAGTTCATTGTCCTTTAATAGAGCTCTAGCTGGCAGTCCCGCTGGTGCATGACCTTCTAGCGAGAGGCTAGGCGTGAGGCGACAATTCAAAATGGCACATTTTACCATCATTCCCCTAACCTTAGCTACCAGTCTGTTATCCAATCTCTACTTCTTAATACTTTCGCTTCCTTTTCTTTACCATTTTTCTACTCTTTCGTCATAATTTATTCAAACTTTCTCGTTATAGTATATTCATACCCAGAAACAACCCTAACAAAACACTTTTTCATTTTTAACTCCTTTGCCTGCCAGCTACCCTCTGGCAGGCTACTTTTTTGTTCCTAGCTAGATAGAGTTAGTCCTCAAATTCTCCTTCTATCTCTGCCCTGCCTTATAAAAATCGATAACCAAAGCAGACTGACTAATCTTCTCTTTAATTACTCAACAATAAAATACCGTACGTTTTTTAAAATCAATGAAACAAACTCTTAAATAATTCCAAACATATTTGTCACAGTTTTTTCATAGTCATTTGTTATAGTATATTCATACCCAGAAACAACCCTAACAAAACACTTTTTCATTTTTAACTCCTTGCCTGCCAGCTACCCTCTGGCAGGCTATTTTTGTCAGTCCCACTTTTGTAGGACCTTCTAGTGGGATGATAGGCGTGGTGCGATACAGATGAAATGTTTCATTTCCTTACCCCAGCACTAGTAAGGATGGTAGGCGCAGTACGATAAGGTGAACTAGAATAGTTCACTGTCCTTTGAAATGAGCTCTAGCTGGCAGTCCCACTGGTGCATGACCTTCTAGCGGGATGCTAAGCGCAGAGCAATAAGGTGAACTGGAACAGTTCACGGTCCTTTGAAATGGGCTCTAGATGGCAGTCCCACTTTTGTAGGACCTTCTAGTGGGATGATAGGCGTGGTGCGATACAGATGAAATGTTTCATTTCCTTACCCCAGCACTAGTAAGGATGCTAAGCGCAGAGCAATAAGGTGAACTAGAATAGTTCACTGTCCTTTGAAATGGGCTCTAGCTGGCAGTCCTACTTTTGTAGGAACATTTAGCTGCCAGTCCTACTTTTATAGGACCATTTAATAGAAAAGATAAACGTCGATCATCGTCTCCCCCTCATGTCCCTTGTTCTAACACTAACTCATTCCAAAATCATCTCATCTTTTTACATTTACGAACAAAAAAGACCGAGATATCATTTCTCCCGGCCTTCAATCTTCATTCTTATTATTTTGACATGCGTTCTTCTGAGCTTTTGGTTGAAAGCACGCTAATTTTTTTGATTTGTGCAATTGAAACCATGTGCATTTGTTGTTCTTTGGACTGATCTCTCACAACTACCGTATCTTTTCCAACTGTTTTTGTCGCAATCCACCCAGAAAGTACTTTTGCTTTTGGATTATGAGGATCCTCCTGTATTTGAAGAACAACTAAACTTTTTTCAACTGCTGCTTTTTGTAGTTTTTTGACAATGTCCGCGGTCATCTGCTTTTGCATACGTAGCTCACCAGAGTCATTAATGAACGCATCTAAAAAACTTTGAGAAGTTGTTGAGACTAATCTAGTTAATTTCTTCATTGTTGAAGCTTTCTTTTTCTCCAATTACAATCGCCTCCTTTGCGCTAAAAAACGGACATTCTACTCCTTACCATTTTACCTAATTTTCTGGTAAAATACAAGAAAACATGTTCGTACTTTGCAAATTTTAAGCATCTACTCAGACTAGTTGCCAGCTATTTTAGCTTAAAATAACCTTTTCAACCATTTATTGATTCCTTCAGAAACTAACGCATAAGTTTCGTCAAAGTTCCCTGTGTAATAGGGATCTGGCACCTCAACTGTTTCTTTTCCAGGAACGACACGCATAAACAATTGAATTTTATGTTTTGTTTCTTCTGGCGCTATCTTCAATAAATCATTTACGTTACTTTGATCCATTCCTATAATAACATCCGCTTCAAGAAAATCTTGTGTGGTAATCTGACGAGCATAGATTCCTGCAAAATCAATACCCTGTTGCTTCAAAATCTTCTGTGTTCCTTGATGAGGGGGTTTCCCAACTTCCCAACGACTTGTTGCCGCAGAATCAACCACTAGCTTGCCGGATAAATCATTGGTTATTATTTCGTGCCTCATCAACGCTTCTGCCATAGGGGAGCGACAAATGTTTCCCAAGCAGACAAAGATAATCTTTTTCATCGCCATAACCTCCTGTTTTACTTATAAAAAAGAAGCCCCTTAGACTTCATTTTGTGAATATAATCGGTAAGAGAAAAATTCTATATCCTGTGCCAAACGGAATAACTGGGTCGCAATTTCTAATGGGCTCTCTTGGTACCCTTCCAAAATCCAGTTTGTCAGGACGCCACTACAGCCATAAGAAAAAAAGCGCGCGTAAAAATATTTATCTTTTTTGGATAGTTGTTTTTCTTCATCCATTTGATCAAATAAAGAAATAAATAATTTTTGCGTAATCTCAGAAAACTCATTCATTAAAACCTCGGGATCCGCTTGAACTGTATTTAAATAGAAAGCACTTTTTTCTTTCATCGCCTTAAGCATTTTTAATGCTTGTTCTTCCCAGTTTTCTAGAGACAAGCTCTCAGATTTTAAATAGCATAATGAATCTTCAACATAGACCCAACGCAATAAATCATACTTATCGGAAAAGTGATAATAGAATGTCTGTCGATTTAAGTCGACTTTTTTAGTCAAATCTTGAATGCTAATTTTCTTAAAACTTTTGGTTTCACAGAACTCAACCAGTGCAGCTCCTATCACTTTTTTTGTTACTTTCGACTCACTCATCTCTTCCCCCCCATTCTTGTCTATTTATCATAACAAAAAAAAGAACATTTTTCTTTAACTTTTTTCTGTCAATCTACGAAAAACAGTCTCGTTTGAGGCACTATTCATTCCTCTTGAAACAACTTTTGTTTTCTCTTAAAAAAATCAGCCATCACACGGACATTTTCTAGTTTCGTCCAACTTTGAGGAAGCATATGTTCTTGATTCATGTCATAAATAAGGCCTTCCAAGCTACCTAATAACAGCGGAGAATGGGTTGCTATCAAAAACTGACAATCTAAAAAACGAGCTGCCTCAGTAATTTTGTCTACTAACTCTAATTGTTTCTCAGCAGAAAGAGAGGCTTCTGGCTCATCTAATAGATAGACCCCACCCGGCACAAGGTAATCTTCAAAAATCTGCATCGACGTTTCCCCATTTGAATATTTTTCTTGAGAAAACTGAATTCTTTCCATTTGTTGTTGCATTTGGAAAGACTCTTTATGACGTTCGACTTGCTCTTTTGTCATCCCTAACTGTCTTCGTTGATAAAGATAACCTTCCGCCAAAATAGCCTCTTGTTGTACTTTTTTTATCTCATATAAGATATCTTCACTTTTTATGTAGTATGAATCCTTAGAAACTCTTCTCGCTTGTTTACCATTTTCAGACTCTTCCATAAATATCTGTAACTCAGACAAATATTTTTTTACATAGTCCACTGTATTAGGTCCATAATACATCGGCTCCTCTGCTCCTTTTATCGCAAGCTTTGAGGCAATCAAATTCAATAAAGTCGATTTGCCCGATCCGTTACTTCCATAAAACATCGTAATCGTATCTAATGCAAAATGAGCTCCTGTTTTCCCTCTAAAATTATTATAGGGATAGAGATTCGGATTTTTTACGGTTTCTGAAGATAATTGTATCGAACGAATATATTTCATAATCGTCTCCTTTCTTTCAACTCTAAAAGAAGAGTATGGGACATAGCTCAAAAAGTTATGTCCCATACTCCTAGTACCCGAATAAACGGTGGGCACAGAAGCAACTCCATCTACACTGCGTTCCGCTCTCAACAACTTCTACGCATGAGACATGCTAGAGTTGAAGGTTCGGAAATAAGCTGAAATTCACAAAAATTTGTAGAGCAATTTTCGTGAATTCCTTCTTATTTCTCGGAGTTAAACACTTCTGTCCCAACCTTCTTCTTATAAACTACATATTTGGCTCATTTAAGCCTTTAATAGACCCATTTAAGCCTATCCTATTTCTCTTTGGAGTCAATAATAATCGTCACAGGACCATCATTGGTTAAATTCACATCCATATCGGCCCCAAACTCACCAGTCGAAACAGGAATTCCTTTTCGTTTTAACCCATCATTAAATTCTTTGTATAACGGAATCGCTTGTTCTGGACGCGCTGCCTGAATAAAACTAGGTCGGTTGCCTTTTTTGGTATCCGCGAATAAGGTAAACTGCGAAACACTCAAAATGCTTCCACCAATATCAGAAATACTCAAATTCATCTTGCCTTCTTTATCCTCAAACACCCGTAACAAAGAGATTTTACGCACCAGATAATCAACATCCTCTGTCGTATCCGTTTCATGAATGCCTAACAAAATCATAAATCCTCTGCCGACCTTGCCAACAGAATGCCCATTTACTAAAACCTCAGCTTGACTTACTCGTTGAATCACTGCACGCATATATTTTCTCTCCTATCCGTTAGTCCTACGAACACTGTATACATCAGGAACCATTTTAATCTTATCAACAATCGTTTTCAAATGAGTTAAGTTTTGGATACCTAACGTGACATGAATCGTAGCCATTTTATCTTTTGATGTTTTGGCTTCCACACTCACTAAGTTCTTCGTCATTGAATTAATCGTTTGAAGAACCTCGTTTAACAAACCAGAACGATTATAACCATAGATTTCCAAATCTGCGTCATATTCTTTTTTTGTATTCCCTGAATCTTCCCACTCGACCTCAATCAACCGCTCAGACAATTCCTCTTTGCTCTGAACATTTGCGCAATCCGCTCGGTGAATAGAAATTCCCCGTCCTTTTGTAATATACCCGACGATATCATCCCCTGGAACTGGATTACAACAACGACTAATACGAATTAACAAATTTTCGACCCCTTGAATCACAATGCCGCCTTCATGACGAACTTTCATTTTTTCAGGCTCTTTTTTCACGGTTTGATTTAGAATCTCTTCCGCTTCTTGTTTTTGTTTCTCTTTCTCACGCTCACGTCGTTCTTTTTCTGTCAGACGATTCGTTAATGTCAATGGGCTCAATTCTCCATATCCTACTGCTGCATACAAATCATCTTCCGTTTGAAAATTAAAACGATCTAACGCTTCACTCATTTTGGCCTTACTTAAAAACTCTTTAGGTGCAAAGCCTAAATCATTTAGACATTTGATTACTGCCTCATGACCACGAACAATATTTTCTTCTCTATCCTGCACTTTGAAGAAACGTTTAATTTTATTCTTCGCCTTACTGGTGGCCACCATTTTCAGCCAGTCACGACTCGGGCCAAATGAATTCGGTGACGTTAAGATTTCAATAATATCCCCATTTTTTAATTTATAATCTAGCTGAACCATTTTGCCATTCACCTTGGCACCTGTCGTCTTGTTGCCAATATCAGTATGGATGCTATAAGCAAAGTCCAGTGGCCCTGAGCCTTTAGGAAGCTCGGTTACATCTCCTTTGGGTGTAAACACGTACACCTTATCACTAAAGATATCACCTTTTACGCCTTCCATAAACTCTGACGCATCATAACTTTCATCTTGCAGCTCAATGATTTCATGAAACCAGCTCAGTTGTTTAGTCATTCCGTCTGGTTCCGTTTTATCGGTCTTCCCTTCTTTGTAAGCCCAATGTGCGGCCACCCCAAATTCAGCGATTTCATGCATTTCATGCGTTCGAATCTGAATTTCTACAGGATTTCCTTTAGGACCAATCACCGTGGTATGAAGAGACTGATACATATTCGCTTTGGGCATCGCAATATAATCTTTAAAACGGCCCGGCATCGGTTTCCACTTGGTATGAATAGCCCCCAACACGGCATAACAATCCTTGATTGAATCAACAATCACCCGAATCGCCAATAAATCATAAATTTCATCAAACTGCTTCTTTTGATCTTTCATTTTTCGATAAATCGAATAGATATGCTTCGGTCTACCATAAATTTCGGCATAAATATCTAATTCTTCTGTAGCGACACGAATCACTTCGACTGTTTCTGAAACGTACGATTCACGCTCTTCACGTTTTGACTGCATCAAATGAACAATTCGGTAATATTGTTTTGGATTTAGATAACGTAAAGCCGTATCCTCAAGCTCCCATTTAATTCGACTAATCCCTAGACGATGGGCTAAGGGCGCATAGATTTCCATCGTTTCTTGCGCAATTCGACGCTGTTTGTCCTCACGTAAATGCTTCAAAGTGCGCATATTGTGCAGACGGTCAGCTAATTTGACCATGATAACACGCAAATCTTGCGCCATCGCTAACAGCATTTTCCGGTGGTTCTCCGCTAATTGTTCTTCATGTGATTTGTATTTAATTTTCCCTAATTTGGTCACGCCGTCCACTAGCATCGCAACGTCTTTTCCAAATTCCTCGGCTAAATCTGCCAACGTTACCTCTGTATCCTCAACGACATCATGTAAGAAACCCGTTGCTACCGTATGTGGATCCATTCTTAACTCTGCAAGAATCCCGGCTACTTGGATGGGATGGATAATGTATGGTTCTCCTGATTTGCGAACTTGTCCTTCATGCGCTTGTGTTGCATAATCACACGCTTTTTGGACAAACGCCACATGTTTTGGCCCCATATATTGCGAAACAATGTTGATAACTCCGGCACCCGTTAATATTTTTTCTTTCGGCATCTGAACAACCCTCCCTATAAACGAAATAAGCTGAGACATTCTTCCTCGAATCGCATGTCCCAGTTTCCCGTCAAAAAAATCGTTTTTCACAATTTATAATTTTCACTGTATTAAATGATGATTGTTCTCATTATACAAAGAATCACGTGATTTTTCAATTCCATCAAGCCTAAATATAGAGAACTTCCGTGATTCTCTATGAACGAGTCCAAAAAAAGTAAACGGTTCTAATAGAATCCAAACACAATCTTTTCGGCTTCCTTTTAAAACTGTCTACTTTTCTCATTTTTTCTTTTAGCTAATCAGCCATGTTCTTATCAAATGCCCCATGCACTTAAACCATTTCCCATTGATAACTGGCGACACTTAACAAATATAACGGTGCCGTCTCTGTTCGTAAAATCCGCGGACCTAAGCCACAAATGATAGCTTGCATCTCTTCAAATAAGGCGATTTCTTTTGGTGACAAACCACCCTCGGGTCCAAATATCGCCAACACACGACTACCCGTTTTGATATTTTTCAGGGCTTGTGCTAGCTTCGACTGCTCGCCTTGTTTAGCTGACTCTTCATAGGCCACCAAGATCACATCAAACTCAGTTATATAACGATAGAAATCCTGCTTGTTCTCAAATAGCTGAATTTTGGGTGCGTGCTGCCTATGTGACTGCTCTGCCGCTTCTTTGGCGATTTTCTCAAGTCGTTGTTGTTTTTTCCCTAGTTTTTTGCCATCCCATTTAACCACGGAGGAATCAGCAGGAAACCCTACAAACTCATGTGCGCCAAGCTCAGTTCCTTTTTGAACAATCCATTCCAGTTTATCTCCTTTTGGGTACCCACTAGCAATCGTCAGATAGGTAGGCAATTCTTTTTGAACAAGCTCTTTTTCTTTCTCAACTAAGAACACCGCTTCATCTGTGACCTTCACAATCTCAGCCACAATTGTTACTTGGTCTTCAAAAACTAGATAGACTTGATCCTCAGGTGTCATTCGCATCACACGAACCATGTGATGATAATTTTCTCCTTGAATCTCAAAGTTGGTCTCATTTGAATAAGCTTTTCCCACAAAATATCGTTGCATATTACACTTCCTCAGACTTTTTCAAGACGATTGCATACCAGTCCTTTTGTTGGAAGACTTGATCCACGACGAAGCCTTGGTGTTCCATCGCCTCAATCACCATCGCTTTTTTCTCTTCAATAATACCTGAGACAATTAAAGTTCCTGTCTCTTTTAGAACACGCCACGCATCAGGAATCATGAGTAAAATAATATCTGCTAAAATATTAGCCACAATCACATCAGCTTCTAATTCAACACCTGTTAACAAATCATTAGCTGCGACTTTAACATCTGCTGCTACAGGATTCATGTCCATATTCTCTTTCGCCGCTCTGACCGCAACCTCATCTAAATCGTACGCATAAACAGCTGCTGCACCAAAATGTTTACTTGCGATACTCAACACACCTGAGCCCGTTCCGACGTCAAGCACAGTCTCCCCACCACGTAAGACTGTTTCTAATGCTTGAAGTGTTAAACGAGTCGTCGGATGCGTTCCCGTGCCAAATGCCATACCAGGATCTAGCGTAATAATTTTTTCTAATGAATCTCTTTGTTCATAAGCTTCCCAGCTAGGGACAATGGTTAAAAAGCGCGTGATTCTCACAGGATGATAATATTTTTTCCACGCAGTCGCCCAATCACTTTCAACAACTTCACTCACCGTTAACTCATTTTTACCAATCGCCAGCCCGTAACCAGGTAAAGCTGAGATACTGTCCTTTATAAACGGTAAAATCTCAGGTAAAAAAGTCGTCTCTGGAAAGTATGCCTTCACGATTGCCCCTTCTTCAATATAGGAAAAATTTTCCTTATCTAGGAGCTCACCATACGCATCACTTTTAAAATTGGCCACATCTAAAGCATCCTCAATCGCTACTCCGCTTGCACCAGCTTCCATCATAATATTTGAAACGGCTTCAACCGCCTCACTAGCTGTTTCAACTTTTACTTCATTCCACTTCATCTATTTTCTCCTTGTATACGATAATTAGTCTGTTTAATAACTAGGATAACTAAGATACTCTCCGCCATCTTTTTCTTGATAATCAGCAACATGAGCCGCCAGAGCTTCCTGGGCCCACACCAATTCGAAAACAGCTTCCTCGCTATCATCTGCTAGAAAATCTAACAAATCACTTTGTCCCTTATCCAATACTTCATTTAAATAATCAACAAATCCATCAAGGACAGCTTTTTGAATTCCTTTTTTCCCTTCAAAAGGAATAGCTGTTAAAAAATCATCTTCCGAAAATTTAGATTTCTCTGGATTATAAAATAATACGCCATCTTCAAATTCAATAATCTCTTCTTCTGAAGCAATTCCCTCTGCGTCATCAATTTCGATTTGGCTTTTATTTTCACCAAACAAACGGACAATCACTTCAATCGTGTGATTCGCCTTATCCCAGTCAATTGCCACGTCATATTCTGTAATCTTTTTATTGATTCTCTCGTCCAAATAAGTTAATAAGGTTTGTTTTTTCATGTTGTCGTCCTCCAACCGAAGTTTTTTTCATCAATTTCACTTTTCTTTTGTAGAGAAATATACGGATTGCCTTTTACCGTATAACGTAGTGGCAGGTCTGTCCAAATTCCTTTATTAGGAATACCAATGCGTGGAAGTTTTTCTATTGTTTTTGGAAATTTTCTTTTGTCAGGTACGAGATGTAATGCGCTGGTAAAAATAGATTGCCCGTAATACTCCTTAGTAATCCCCATTGCCGCCACTAACTTTCCTGGGCCATTAGTGATGTTTGCGGACGTTTTCCCGCCACGATTCTTTTGCATAGTTTCTATTCCAGAAACTGGCTCTAATCCACGAATCATAACTCCTTGTGGACGCCCTTCTGGTTGCGTTACAATGTTCAACAATAGATGTGTGTGCATCGTGTACAAATAAATTGTCCCCGGCTTTTGATACATTGCAGCTAAGCGCGGTGTTTTGCGCAGGCCGTAACTATGTGCCGCTTCATCATCTGGACCCAAATAGGCTTCTGCGTCAACAATATAACCTGCTAGTTTGCCTACTGGAGTCTCATGCTCCAAATACATGCCTAGCAAATATTCGGCAATTTCTTCTGTTGTTTTTGTTTCGAAAAACTGAATCATTTCTTTCATCATCTTCACCTCTCTTATCATACACAATTATCACAAGGGACGCTATGAAAACTGTCCTTCCTGAAGGAAAACTTTCTCTGTGTGAAGGTAGTCAACTAACTCAGCTACGTATTTTTATTGCACTCATCATATAAACTGCATTCGAAATAGATTCCGGCTCTAAACTTGCGCAAAAAAAGACTGCGCTAGATTAAACACTATCACCGAAGTTAGTCGAAAACTTAACTCTCGATTACAGTCATTCTTATCTAAGCACAGTCTGTTTTTCCTCACTTACTATTTTTCTTCAAGCCATTTCAATCCCATTGATTTTATAATAATGACGCCGCTTCTTGATCAATCACTAAAGTAAAATCAGGATGCGTGGTTAATAAAGTTGCTGGTAATTCTTCCGTGACAACACCGTCCACTAATGCTTTGACGATTGACGCCTTTTTCTCTCCATTAGCAACCATCAATAATTTTTTCACCTGCATAATGCTTTTTGGACCCATGGTGACATAAAACTCTGGACACAATTCTGCCACTCCGCCTACTTCATGTAGCAAAATATCTTTCATATTAGGTGTCGCGTCGTCATTTATTCGGCTAGTCAAATCACCAAATTTAGTTGTGCCTGGCAAGTTCCCACAGAAATGCCCATCAGCGCCTACCCCCATCAAAATTAAATCCAGCCCACCATCTGCTTGAATACGGGCATCTTGCGTCTGGTAATTTGAAGAAGTCAGTGCATGAATATTTTCTTGTTTGATATGCGCAGGATCAAAATACATTTTTTTCAAATTGCTCATCGTCACGCCAAAACGTTTCTCCGCACCATTAACGTCAATCTCGTCGAAGTTATAGTAATGGACATTTTGAAAATAAGGTTTATCTTTCACTCGAGGAACTAGAATTTCATAAATCCCCTGAGGTGTGGCACCTGCTGTAATCGAAATATTTTTCCGGTGCTGGTCATGCATCTCACCTAAAAGAATTTCCGACGCCACTTGACTCATTTCTTGATAATCTTTGACAATAATTAATTTCATCCAATTCCTCCCTTTTATACAAAACATGCTATACTTAAACTACTGATTTTTGTCAAAGGAGGGATTATATGCATCAACCATTAGCTTATCGAATGAGACCACGAAACTTGGATGAAGTCGTCGGACAACAACACTTAGTCGGAGAAGGAAAAATTATTCGACGAATGGTGGAAGCTTCGATGCTGTCCTCTATGATTTTATATGGTCCTCCTGGAACTGGGAAAACCAGTATTGCCAGTGCCATTGCAGGCTCTACTCAATATGCCTTTCGCATGCTAAATGCTGCAACTGATACAAAAAAAGATTTACAAATTGTCGCTGAAGAAGCCAAAATGAGCGGTACGGTTATTTTACTATTAGATGAAGTCCATCGATTAGATAAAACAAAACAAGATTTTCTTCTTCCTCATTTGGAAAGTGGCCGTATTATCTTAATTGGTGCTACCACCGAAAATCCTTATATCACGATTAACCCAGCCATCCGAAGTCGGACGCAAATTTTCGAGGTCAAACCATTATCCGAAGAAGACATTCGTCAAGCTATTAATCATACCCTTCATGATTCTGACAGGGGACTCGGAGAATTTACTATTCAATTAGATGAAAATGCACTCCTTCATTTATCAAGAGCCACAAACGGTGACTTACGTAGCACCTTAAACGGCTTAGAATTAGCTGTCAAATCAACACCACCAAATGAAGAAGGGGTGATTGGTTTAACGCTATCTGTGATTGAAGAATGTGTTCAAAGAAAAGCCTTAACGCATGATAAAGATGGCGATGCCCATTATGATGTGATTTCGGCTTTCCAAAAATCTATTCGTGGAAGTGATGTGGATGCCGCCCTTCACTATCTCGGTCGACTTGTTGAAGCAGGCGACTTAGCGATTATCTGTCGTCGTTTGATGGTGATTGGTTATGAGGACATCGGTCTTGCCAATCCAGCCGCAGCGGCACGCACAGTCAATGCCGTTTTAGCCGCTGAGCGCTTAGGCCTACCAGAAGCTAGAATTCCTTTAGCAGATACTGTGGTGGATTTATGTTTATCACCCAAATCCAACGCGGCTTATGTTGCACTGGATGAAGCTATTTCAGACATTCGAGCTGGAAAAGCAGGAGAGGTTCCAGACCACTTGCGCGACAGCCACTATAAAGGAGCTAAAGAATTGAATCGAGGGATTGATTATAAGTATCCTCATGCTTATGAAGATGCTTGGGTCAACCAACAATATTTACCTAATAAACTCAAACATGCGAAATATTATCAGCCAAAATCCACAGGTAAATATGAACACGCCCTTGGTCAGCAGTATTATCGGATTCAAGAATGGAAGAAAAAAAATCGCCAAACAAAACCACTTCCTGAATCTGATATATAGAAACAGCCGACTTGACTGATTGCTTCACTTTCAAGTTTAGGTTGAAAAAATAGTGATTCCGCTTTCTTTTTCAAGGGTATCTCGTTGCTCTTTTTATTTTCATATGCTACTATATAGATGGGAAATCTGTGATGTGCGAGTTGTCCTCTTTGTGTGTTGACCGAACATTTTTATTGATATATTGGGATCTGTCTTGTGTCAAAGTTGGTAACAAGCCTTTTCTTTTGGTAGTTCAATGCTTAGACCGTGGAACCCACCTGCTTGAATTTGCGGGATCAATACTACAGGACGAGTAACGGCATTAACGGATATTACCCATTCTTTTGAATGAAGCAATTTGCTTTTGGCAAGTTGCTTTTTTTTCTATTAAACGGAGGAAGTCTTTTCATGATTCAAATTTTAATGGGACTGGTTTCCCTGCTCTTATTTATCGTTGGTTTTTATTTATTAAAGAAACAAGCTGTTTTTCTACTGTTGCTTTCTGACGAAGAAGAAAATCGCTCTTTTCTCTCTCAATTTGGCTCAATCTACTTATTTTTAGCCGTCCTTGGTGTCGGTGTCGCTATCTCAAATGACAAATTCTACGCCATTCTTCTTTTAATCGCCATTTTATGTGTTGCGGCACTCTTTGGTGTTCTATTTTCACAAAAAATGTCATCATCCGACTAGCGAATTAATTTTCTTTTTCACCTTTTTGATTTACAATTAATGTGTCATCAAAATAGCTCACTATTTGAAAGGAGTGTTTGTATTATGTTACAACAATATACAAAAATCATGGTCGCAGTAGACGGCTCAAGCGAAGCGGAATTAGCTTTCAAAAAAGCAGTGAACGTTGCTAATCGAAACGATGCTGAATTAGTATTGGCTCATGTCATTGATACGCGAGCTTTCCAAACTGTTTCTTCATTTGACGGAATGCTTGCTGAACAAGCCACTGAAATGGCAAAACAAACATTAAATGATTACGAAACATTTGCTAAAGACCAAGGCTGTAAAAAAATTACCCAAGTCATCGAATATGGTTCACCAAAACCAATCATCGCCAAAGAAATCCCAGGAGATCATCATGTGGACTTGATTATGCTTGGCGCAACAGGACTGAATGCTGTAGAGCGTTTATTTATCGGTTCCGTTTCTGAATACGTAATTAGAAACGCTAGCTGTGACGTCTTAGTTGTTCGAACAGATTTAGAAAATAAAATGCCTAAAGACGCAGAATAAGTTTTCTCGTCCAAAATAGAAGCCCTTCACTCAAGAGTTGAATCTTTAGTGGCGGGCTTCTTTTATATTTTTGTGCAAGCATCAAGCTACGCTCCTTTTATTTTTAGAATAAACGGTGGGTACAGAAGCAACTCCATCTTCACTCCGCCCCATCAATTTCTAAAGGTGGAACACCTTTAGAATTGATGGACTGCGTTCCGCTCTCAACAACTTCTACGCATGGGACATGCTAGAGTTGAAGGTCTGCACTGCGCAAAAAGACTCCGCTCTCAACAACTTCTATGCATGGGACATGCCAGAGTTGAAGGTTCTTATTGCTGTAAAACACAACGAAGTATGAGTTGATGTTGCACAGTACCTAATCGGTGCTGTAAAACACAACGAAGTATGAGTTGATGTTGCACAGTACCTCCCCCGGTTCTCGGAGTGAAACACTTCTGTCCTAACCTCTTTAAAAAAAATAGTTGACATTATTTAGGTACCGAACTATAATCTATTTACAGAATATAGTTCGGTACCTAAGAGTATTCAATAAACAAAGAAAGAAGCATGCGATATGTCTGAGTATACAAAAAAACTAGCAAAAGATTTATCTTTTGTCGGCTGTGCCAGTCGCAACCTAATCGACGGCCCTATAGATACAAAAAAAGCCCCCGCACAACAACGTGTTTTAGATATTTTATCCAATGAAGATGGGTTAACGCAAGGAACCTTGGCCGAGATCCTAGACGTTCGTCCAAGCTCCTTAACAGAAATTTTAAAAAAATTAGAATACCGTAACGAAATTGAACGCGTAGAAGACCCTTTAGATAAACGAATCAAAACAGTTCATCTCACAGAACTAGGTCGAGAAAAAAGTCGACCACACACACTTGATCGAGATGACTCAGAAGATTTTTTCTTAGGGATTTCAGAAGAAGAACAACAACAACTCGAATTATTACTGACAAAAATCATCGCTGGTTGGCAAACAGATTTTGGCAAACTGGTGGATGTTCCAATTTCTCCATTTGAATCGATTAAAGCCTTTCGGACAATGCATGAACAATTTACAAATCAACTTGAACAGCTTTCACCAGGTGAACGCAAACAATTGAAACGTGAAATGAAAGAAAAGTTACGTCACCAATTTGGTCGCTACCGTGGATTTGAAAGACCAGACGGCAGAAATCATCATGGACGTAAAAATCAATGCGAGGAACCACAATTAGATGAACGGGAATGGGATAACTGGTAAACAAAGGAGGCCTTTCACGATGAATATTCAACTAGCAACACTCTATAGTAAAGAACATTTTGAAGCTATCACGTTAAGAGAGCAAGTCCTTCATACAGAAGTAGACGTAAAAAAAGAAGCTAAATTAACTGTTTTTGTCGCAATGAAAGACGGGCGCGTTGTTGGAACCGCGTCTGTCCAGCTTTATCCTTTTGGGATCGCTAGAGTTCGGCAAGTGGCTGTCTCTCCAGAATTTCAAGGGAAAAACATCGGGAATCAGTTGATGGACGCCTGCGAACAATTCGCTAAAGATCAACGACATTCTAAGATTATTTTAACCGGTCGCATAACGGCAAGTACCTTCTATCTAAAAAGAGACTACCGAGCCCTACTATTTCCATTTAAAAAACACGACATCGAATTCTTTTGGTTAATAAAAAATGCGGAAGAACCCGCTCATTATCTAGCAGGAGGTGAAAGCTATGAAAGAAGTTATTGAAAAATCAAAGAAGATTATAAAAGATGCAAATACCTTATCACTAGCTGAATTAGAAAAATTAAGAATCGAAATCGAAGCGAGAAAATATCTCTTTGGAACGACCTTCGGGATGGTAAGATTCTAATCCTACATAGCAAGTGAGCAAAAATATTTTTATATCATCAATAGATAGAATTTGATTAAATTACGGCAAGTCTGATAAAAAAGTAAAGACTAAATTAGGAATTTTAAACGGACTCTGCTGATTTAAAATTTCTCAATTAGTCAATAAAATAAATCCCCTTATAGAAAGCAGTCTTTTGTTTCGCTGCTTTCTGTAAGAGGATTTTTAAAGTTTTAGTGGTTATTTCCGTGATTTGTTCTTAAGAAATACTAAGGCGCCAAGCAAAACAAGTATTGAGTAGCCAGTTACGTTTAAGAACGTCCCTCTTGTTTCACCTGTTTTTGGAAGCTTTTGTTTTTTAGGTTTAGGTTTATTAGTAGTATCCTTTACGTTACCCTTATTGCCGCTATTGTTGTTGTGACTCGTGTTTTTATCTGGTTCATCTTTCGGCGGCACAGTTGTATCTCCATCATTTTTTCCATCATCTGATGGGTCATCTGGAGTTGGAGTGGACTCATCCTTTGCCACTACTTTAACAGTAGCTGTACTAGTGATATTTCCATAGGTATAAGAAACGGTAAAACTGCCGACTTTTGTCGTATCCACTTGGCTGTCATCCACCATGATTTGATTAAGATCTACCGAGTCTCCTTTTTTATCCGTAGCATTATAGAAATTATCCTCCGCTTTCCAGTTATCACCTACGTTAATTTCTGAATCATGAACCTTCACTGCGGTTTTATTTTCTTTCACTGTGATTGTTGCTGTGCTTGTCACGCCGTCGTACGTATACGTTACTTTGAAACTACCGACTTTACTTACGTCTTTTTGACTATCATCAACGGTGACTTTACTAAAATCAATCGCGTTTCCATCTTTATCTGTAGCACTATCAAAGTTAGCTTCTGCTTTCCAACTATCTCCTACATAGATCGTTGAATCATATACTTTCACTGCCGTTTTATTTTCTTTTACTGTCACAGTTGCCGTACTTGTCACACCATCGTACGTATAGGCTACTTTGAAACTACCAATTTTACTTACATCTTTTTGACTATCGTCTACGGTAACTTGACTGAGATCAACCGCGTTTCCATCTTTATCTGTAGCACTGTCAAAATTGTCTTCTGCTTTCCAGTTATCTCCAACATAGATTGCTGAATCATGCACTTTCACTGCGGTTTTATTTTCTTTCACTGTCACAGTCGCTGTACTTGTCACGCTGTCGTACGTATACGTCACTTTAAACTGGCCAGCTTTGCTTACATCTTTTTGACTGTCATCAACGGTTACCTTGCTGAAGTCCACTGCATTTCCATCTTTATCTACTGCACTGTCAAAGTTATCTTCTGCTTTCCAGTTATCTCCAACATAGATTGTTGAATCATGAACATTCACTGCCGTTTTATTTTCTTTCACTGTCACAGTCGTTGTACTTGTTACGCCATCGTACGTATAGGTCACATTGAAACTACCAACTTTGCTTACATCTTTTTGGCTGTCATCAACGGTTACCTTGCTGAAGTCCACTGCATTTCCATCTTTATCTGTGGCACTGTCGAAATTGTCTTCTGCTTTCCAGTTATCTCCAACATAGACTGCTGAATCATGCACTTTCACTGCCGTTTTATTTTCTTTCACCGTAATCGTGGCCGTGCTTGTCACGCCATCGTACGTATACGTCACTTTGAATTTGCCAGCTTTACTTACATCTTTTTGACTGTCATCAACGGTTACCTTGCTAAAGTCCACTGCATCTCCAGCTTTATCCGTGGCACTATCAAAATTGTCTTCCGCTTTCCAGCTATCTCCAACATAGACTGCTGAATCATGAACCTTCACTGCGGTTTTATTTTCTTTCACTGTGATTGTTGCTGTGCTTGTCACGCCGTCGTACGTATACGTCACTTTGAATTTGCCAGCTTTACTTACATCTTTTTGACTGTCATCAACGGTTACCTTGCTAAAGTCCACTGCATCTCCAGCTTTATCCGTGGCACTATCAAAATTGTCTTCCGCTTTCCAGCTATCTCCAACATAGACTGCTGAATCATGAACCTTCACTGCGGTTTTATTTTCTTTCACTGTGATTGTTGCTGTGCTTGTCACGCCGTCGTACGTATACGTTACTTTGAACGTACCAGGTTTTGTTAGATTCGCTTGACTGTCGTTCACCGTCACTTGACTAAAATCGACTGGCTTCCCATTCATATCCAAAGCCCCATCAAAGTTATCTTCAGGTGTCCAATTATCTCCTACATAAATCGTTGAATCATGCACATTGACTGCAGTTTGATTGATAAGATGTATTGAAAAATAAGCGTTAAAAAAGTTTTTTGGGCTAAATCGACTCATAAACTTTATTTTATCTGCTTGAGGTCCTGAAATAGTTATTGTACTTGTAATTCCTTTATCAGTTGCGAGATCGCCATCATGAATAAGTCGTTGATTCACAAGTTGCCAACCTTGAGGAAGTCCTGAGATGTTCATCGCATAACCTGTTGGTAGTTGTGGCAATTGAATGATATCAGAACCAACGCCATTTTTATACGAAGTTTTATATTTCACTTTATCATTGCCTGAGCAAACAAATACGAGCCTCTTTAAACTAGGGTTTGCTAAGACATTTTCCAAGAATGAATAATCTGCAGTAGTCAGCCCAGTATCTAGTGAGAGTGGGATATTCAATGTCTCTATGGACGTCGAAGTCAATTCTTTAAGTGCTGAATAATCATAAAACGTTACAGAAAGACTGACTTCAGTCAGATTAGGTAGTTGACTGATTTTCTTGGCTAGTCCTACAAAGTCAGAGTCAGGGGTAAGAGAAGCGCGTTCATAATCGGAAATATCTTGTAAATTTGTTAACCGTTCCATACCTGTCCAGTCGCTAACTGTCTGCTGCCCACCAAAATGAAAATCTAAGTCCGTGATGCTTAAAAGCTCCGCCTCAGTGAACTCATAATCAGGATCTTTTTTTAGTGCATGCGTAATCATTCCGCGGAACACTGGATCGGGAACCATTTCAGCTGCTGATAAAGTTGTTTTACTTCCTTTATCGGTTGCATCAGCAGAAGAATCTGTTGTCGTATTTTCTGTGTTCTGAGTTGTCTGTGAAGTAGTTGTGGTTGTGGTTGTGGTAGCTGTCGCCCCCGTTGTCGTACTTGGCTCAGTTGTTTCACTAGACTGCGTTTTCGTCGAAGTCGTTGCTGAATCACTTGTTGCATCTTGCGTTTGTGCATTCGTTGAACTATTTATAGGAGGCGTTTTAGAATTACTTTTTAATTCCGAAGCGGAACCTAGCGTCTTGTTTTGCTCATTAGCTACCGTCAATCCATTTGCGTCACTCATTAGAGTCGTTGCCTGTACCGTATTAGGGATAACCATCCCAAAGATAATTGTACATAGTGCCAACCTGTTAGCTATTTTTTTCACACAAATTCCCTGCCTATCTTATTTATACTGTTTATAAAATACACGTCATTATATACCAGCTAATTTCCATTTACAAATGGTACCTTTTTTATATGTATGAATTCTCACTATACTGACATTATTTTATAAAAATTTAACTTTTCTTAAGGTTTTCTCGAATAAAAAGCAAATAATTAAATAATTATTCTCACAAAACGAAGATATTTTCTTTGTTATTTTAAGTGAAGATAACAAGATGAATGAGACACTTCAGAAATAAAACAATAAAAAACATGTGTATTTTCCCTTAATTTCTGTCATTTACTTGAATAAATATAACTATTCCAACAAAAGTTTAATCTAATCCTTTTCCATATCAAATCGAACAAAAAAGATGGCTCCTCTACAGGAACCATCTTTCACGGCTTTTTTTGTGTTTGCTTATTTACGTAAACGTTCCACGTCGCGAGCAATTACTAGCTCTTCATCAGTTGGAATTAATAAGACTTTAACTTTTGAGTCATCTGTTGAAATTTCAACTTCTTGTCCACGTAAGCTATTTTTCTCAGGATCGATTTCACAACCAAACCAAGTCATATTGTTAATAACTTCGCTACGAACGTGCGCATCATTTTCACCGATACCAGCAGTGAAGACAATTGCATCTACCCCATTCATAACAGTTACATAACTACCAATGTATTTACGGATACGGTCAGTAAAGACATCATAAGCAGTTTGAACTTCAGGTTTGTCTAAGTTTGCTTCAAGGTCACGCATATCACTTGATAATCCAGTTAAGCCTAGTAAACCAGATTCTTTATTTAAAATATTAATCATCTCTTGGATATCAGTTAAACCAAGTTTTTTCATTAAATAAGGTAACAATGAAGGATCGATATCACCTGAACGAGTTCCCATAGTAACGCCAGCTAGTGGCGTGAAGCCCATTGAAGTATCAACAGATTTTCCGCCATCAACTGCTGTGATTGACGCGCCATTTCCTAAATGACAAGTAATAATTTTTAGCTCTTCAATTGGACGACCCAATAAGGCTGCTGCACGTTGAGAAACATATTGATGACTTGTTCCGTGTGCACCATATTTACGAGCAGAGAATTTTTCATAATAATCAGTTGGGATACTATATAAGAAATTGTGTTTTGGCATCGTTGTATGGAACGCTGTATCAAATACCGCCACACTAATGATATCAGGCAAAATTTTCTTGAATGCTTTGATTCCCATTGCATTTGCTGGATTGTGTAAAGGAGCTAATTCAGCTAGCTCTTCGATTTTTTCTAAGACATCGCCTTCGATGATTGTTGAATCTTTGAAGTATTCTCCACCTGCAACTACGCGGTGACCCACGCCTGTAATTTCATCGTATGAACCTAGGATTTTTAAATCAATTAATTGATCTAACAACATTTTTACAGCAATTTCATGATCGTTAATATCAATAATTTGTTCAAATTTTTGATCATCACCATATTTAATTGTAAAAATTGAATCATTTAAACCAATACGTTCAACGATTCCTTTAGCGATAACTTCCTCTGATGGCATTTGATATAATTGCCATTTTAAACTTGAGCTTCCAGCATTAATTGCAATTGTTTTAGACATAATATTCTCCCTTTTTATTCTAATTAGAAATTTTTGTTTTTCCAGTTTTCAAATTGTTTAAAGAATTCCATAACTGTTTCAGTATTTTTTATAGAAGCGACTTTCGCGACTAATACTTCCTCAACCTGTTTGGCATCTTGCCCCTTCTTTTGAAGGATTAAAATACTTTTACTTGATTCTTTTGTTTTAAATAAATCATCTGGTAATTGAACGGCTCCTTGAAGATAGACCTCACTCGTCAGCCATTTTTTTAGATAGGTACTTTGTTCGGTCTCTAAAAAATTACTTGGCACTAAAAATAGACCAAATCCCGCATCCTTCACATACTTCATCGCCTGCTCCATTAACAAATGGTGCGCATAACTATGACCCTCTTCGGCTTTTGTCAGAAACTCTGACGCTTTTTGATCATTTGGATAGTAGCCGATTGGTAAATCACTCATCGCGACATCGACGGGGTCAATCAATAAATCTTGCAAACCATCTTGATGGAAAAACTGAACCTTGGCCTCCGAAAGCTCACTCGTTGAAGCAGCAATAGATAGTAGCGTCTCATCAATATCGACACCAATTCCTGAAGCCTCGTGTTTCGCTAGCTGTAAATTCAAGAGACTTGTCAATAATAAATTTCCCATACCAGACGCCACATCAAGTAATCTAAGTGGTTGTGTTTTATCTGGGAATAGTTGCTCAATCAAATAAACAAACAGATAGCCAATACTATCTGGTGTTAATTGGTGATTGGGCTGTAAGTGTTCTTCTTTACTCCCTTTCAGCAACAAGAGCTGACTTAACTTGCGCCATTCTTCTGGCTCCAGCCCGCAGTCCTTTATCTGTTGATAAATTTCTGACAATCGTTGCATCGTCTTTTCATTTGGTTGACCATCAATTACTCGCACTTGATAGTTGTCAATCAAATTCTCAGCGTTTTCAATATACGCATCTAAAAAAGAAGTATCCAGTGCATTTTGAAGCAATTGGATAGCTTCCACATTCAAAGTAAAGACTTGTTCAATTTTCTCAGGAAACATTCTATCCCTCATTTCAAAAAGCAAAAATGTAACAATTTTTATACCTGTTTAATTCTAACTAATATTTATGTAAATTTCAATCCATTTCGATGTTTTTCAGTGTTTTTTCTTTGTGAATTTAAGAACAAAGAAATCTACCTCCTATAGTCCATTTACGCAAAAAAAATCCATTTTCATGGATTTTTCTAAGGCTGTATTACTAATAAAAGATTCTGTTATACCACACAAGAAAGATTCTTCGCAAATGACACATCACTTCAGCAAGAAATCCTTGTTTTCTCCAACTTTAAACAACTTGGCTTATTTTTGCCTAACTTGTTGGTGAATCTGATAAACTGCCCCAATCATGCCGGCATCATTTTGTAGTTTTGCAGGTTTTACTGCAGCAATTGTCTTATCCTTTAGATAATTGATTGACTCATGTCTGGCAGTCAGTTCCGATAAGCGCTGTTGCAATCGTCTGTTAAACTGTTCATTTGAGCTGATCCCTCCACCAATCAAGATTACCTCAGGGTCAAAACAGCTAATTAAATTCAAAAGCCCCACTGATAAATCTGTGAAAAAATTGGTTAGAATTTCGCAAGCTAACTCTTCGCCTTCTGCTTCACGTTTCATGATCTCCTTGGCATCCCAGATATCTGTAGCATTCGTATCTTTTTTCTTTTGAGCTAGGTTATATTGATAACATAAGCCCCCTACCGTTGCTGCTCGCTTATTCAAAGAAACCTCTTCAATGTCTCCTGTCTCCGGAATTTTATCGATTAAACTCCAACCGAATTCACCGGCCATCCCGTGACTTCCGCGAAAAACTTCGCCGTTGATAATGATTCCACCACCGATACCTGTGCCCAAAACAATACATAAATAGTTGTCGATTCCTTGTGCATTTCCAATCCAGCGTTCGGCAATGGCAGCTGCATTTGCATCATTTTCAATACTTACTGGTAGCCCCAGCTTTTCTTCTAGCTCCTGCTTAATATTCGCGCCATAAAAAGGTTTGATGGCACCTGCAGTCAACATAAACCCATCTTTTTGAATAATCCCTGGTGCGCTGATGCCGATTCCTTTAATCTCTTTGTAGGACGCTTTCGCATTTATGACAATCTCACATAACTCTTCTACAAAAGCCGTCAGATCGTAATTTGTCGGGATCATCTCTTTTTCTAAAATTGATCCTGTTTCATCTAATACTCCATATTTGACATTTGTTCCGCCAATATCAAATCCTACATACATATGCTCAACTTCCCTCTTCTGTAATAACGTACTGAGTAAAAATCTTCATGAAAATATTGGCATTGATATAAATCACCGTTCCAAATCCCATAAATAGCCAAATGAATAATAACTTAGGCAGATAAACTGGCACGATAAAAACACCAAACAGAGTCACAAAAAAGACAATAATGCTGAAGGGCAAATGCTTTAGTGATAAAATCATGGCATTTACAATGGTGCCCGATACTGTATTTTGGAATCGAGCAATCAAAGCAAAAAGATACAAGCCCATCAGAATCAGAAAAGCCATCATTACCATCACTAGGTAATAGGCTAATTTATTGCCTATCATATACCCTTGCAGATAAGGAAACGTCCAGACTCCTGTCACTAATAGCGCAACAATCAGCAGCCACATTTTTGTAGCAGATACAAAGTTGACTTTGAATTGATGTAAATATTCTTTGTACAAGACCCCCTCACTATGCGTTATCATTTTATAAGCTGTTCCATAAGCACTGGCTACAGCTGCGCCAATCGTCACTAAAGGCAGGCAAGAGATGACAAAAACAACATTCAAAAGTAAAATCTGATAAATTCTTTCCATCCCATAATAAATGATTCCTTCTGTACTGAAAATTTTTGACATCCCCTTACCTCCTAATTTTTCATGTTTTAAGATTTACGTGTACGTTCTTACTTTTTACATTCCTAATTTTTTCTTATTCTCTTCGATTTTTTCATTTCGAACTTTGTTTACATCATCAATTTTGTTGTCTTTTTGGAAGCCTTTATATTGTTCCAACAAACCATCTAACTCTTTTTCATCTTTTGCTCGAAGCATTCCAACAAGTGTCGTGCTCCAATTCGTTTGAATCGCACTTAATGCACGTGCTTCTTGTGTTCCTGCATCTGGTCCAATATTTTCTGTTGGAAATTGAGAGGTCAGTTTGCCCTCGCCCCATTTTTGCATTTGTTTCACTGCATCTACATATGAAGCATCATTTAACGCTTTAAAACGGTCATGCCCAAATTGGATAAACTCGCCCATACGATATTCTAATTGCCATTTTTCTGGACTATCTTGTTGAATTTTTCTTGCTTCATCTGTCCATTTCACTTTTTTATCGTCATCAATTGTATACGTTTCTCCCTCAATCCCGAAGTTTGTTAACAATTCTCCTTCATCACTTAATAGATACGTAAATAATTGAATCGCTTTTGCTGGGTCCTTACATTCTTTCCCAATATAGTTGATCATCCATCCTGAAATTCCGGCTTGCGTCAACGTTGACTCATTACCAATTGTACTTTGAATACCATCAACCGCAATATATTCCGAATCAGGATTGTTTGCTTTGAAGGTTTGTAATGGAATCCCTTGGTTAACAAATGAGCCCATCATAACAGTTGCATATTTCCCAGTTTGCAATTTTTCTTTAAATTTATCCCCATCATCAGTAAAGGTATCATCAGAGATATTGCCATCTTGATGTACTTGACGGAAGGCTTTCACCCAGTTGATGTAGTCTTCATCAAGATTTCGATCATAGTATTTGTCATCCTTTGTGTAAGGAACGCCTAACATATCTTGAACAACGCCGTCCATAGACCCATTAGAAGAGCCATCTTTGGCAAAATCATTAAACCCAAATGGAATCAAATCTGGGAATTTTTCTTTAATTTTGTTCATACCTGCAATAAAGCCTTCTGGTGTTGTAAAGTCTGGTTTGCCGATTGCTTCATACACATCTTTTCTGATGATGAAGGCATCACGTGCAAAAATATCGCCGCTATCAAAATCAGTTTGTGTATTTGAATAATCTGGATAACCGTATGATTTTCCATCAGACAATTTGTACCAGTTTAACGTTTCCTCACGAGTGACAGTGTTGAAGTACGGATCATATTTTTTTGCTAAATCCTGTAGAGGTAATGCCCAAGAGTCTGCTTTACGAGCCACTTGAGAATTCGAATCAAAAATAGTCACGATATCTGGCATATCTCCACCAGCAAAATACGTATTTAACTTGGTATCATCGCCAGTAATAAATTCAATATCTACATTCAAGTCTTCTTTAATTTTTTTCGTTACCATGTCTTTGCCGTATTCTGTATTCCACCAGTCCGCATTGACATACCACGTTAGTTTTGTTGTTTCTTCTTTTTTATCTAACTGCCAAGCTGGTGTCGCTTCATCCGGTGTGTAGCGATCTTCAATCGATGGTAAGCTAACCTCTTTTTTCTTACTTGAGTCATCCTTGCTATTGCCGCAAGCCCCTAATAACATCACACTTGCTAAAGCCAATGTACCCATTACTTTTTTTCTTGATAACTTAAACATGTTTTCTTCCTCCTATTCTTTTACCGCCCCAAGCATCATGCCTGAGATAAAATGTCTCTGTAACAGTGGATAGATAATTAAAATGGGAACAGTCGTCACGACGATTGTTGCCAGTTGAACCCCTTTTGATGTCGTACTAATTTCAACTGCGGCATTTAACCCTTGCTGAGAAGCCGCCTGAGATTGCGTAATAATTTCATAGAGCTTCATTTGTAAAGGATAGAGTGCTTTATCCGTCACATAGAGTTTGGTTGTCATGAAGTCATTCCATTGCCAAACACCGTGAAATAACGCAATCGTTGCCAATGCTGGCTTAGATAGTGGAACAAAAATCTTCAAGAAAACGCCCCAGTCACTTGCCCCGTCAATTTTGGCGGACTCTTCTAAAGACGTTGGTACATCTCTAAAGAAATTCATCAAAATAATCACGTCATAATAACTTAACAAGGCCGGAATAATATATACCCAAAATGTATTTAACAGATTCAACGATTTAATTAATAGGTACGTAGGAATCATCCCCCCTGAGAAAAACATAGTGACAATCCCCATTGTTGCATACAAACTACGGCCTTTTAAATTACGTTTTGATAACGCATAAGCCATAATCGCACAGAAGGCTGTATGAGCTAACACACCAATGACCGTCTTAGCGACCGAGATAATCAAGGCTTTCCACATAGATGAATCACCCAAGACTTTTCGATAATTATCTGTAGCAACCTCCGAAGGCCAAAAGACGAAATCACCTTTAGCCAAGGCGTCACTTGAGGCAAATGAAGAAGCAACAATATTCCAAACTGGTACGATGATGATGACGGTGAAGGCCAATAATAACAAGACATTCACTAAATTAAACAGTTTACTATCCTTGTCTTGAACGACACTGCTTTTTGGTTTTGCTAAAGATAAGCGACTCTTTTTCATACTTTCCCTCCTTAAAGCACTGACTGATTATCATTCAGTTTTTTGGTAATAAGATTTGTCAGCACAAGTAAAATAACTGAAATAATGGAGATTCCCAATCCAACCGCTGTCGCATAAGAAAAATCTCCCTGCATTAAACCGACGCGATATACGTATGAATTAATCACTTCTGCATTTGGTTGGTTTTGTGAATTCATCAAAACTAAGGTTTGATCCAAATTCGAATTAAACAGGCCACTCACGCTTAAAATCAAGTTTAAAGAAATAATATTTCGAATCATTGGAATGGTAATACTCCATATTTGTCGAAGTCTCGTTGCCCCATCCATTTTTGCAGCCTCATAATACGTTGGGTCGATTTTAGACATCGTTGCTAGATACAAGATTGTCCCCCAACCTGCTTCTTTCCAAACATCCGATAATGAAGCGATCCACCAGTATTTACCTGCATCTAACATATGGTTTTGTTTCGTTTGAATGCCGATAAAGTTCAACAGTTCATTGACCATTCCGTTTGATGAGAACCAGGTAATAATCATCCCACCCAGAATAATCCATGATAAAAAGTGTGGTAGATACGAAATTGTTTGGACTACTCGTTTGAACACACTGTCTCGTAATTCATAAATCATTACCGCGATAATAATTGGTAGGACAAATCCAAAGGCCAGCTTTAATGCACTAATTCCTAATGTATTAATCACCGACTCCCAAAAATACTTATCCTCCATAATGATTTTAAAATTATCAAACCCGACCCATTGCGCACTTTCAATCGTATCGATAACTGTATAGTTCTTAAACGCAATTACTAAACCATAAATTGGAATAAAACTGAAGATAATCATATAAATAATGCCCGGGATCGCCATCGTTTGTAGCTGCCATTGGTGCCCAAAATCCTTCCACCATTTTACAAAACGACTAGGCTGAGCTGTTTTGGTATTTTTTACGTCCACCCTTTTTCCTCCTTCTGCCGTTATCGGCTAGTCCTCTTTTGCTCGTTGATTGTTTGCTGTTAGTTGTCGGCTGCTCGTTGCTCCGTTGTTTCTCGTAACACTAATTGACAATCTAACGTTTTGTTTTCTCCTTTTTTCTGATTATTAATTAATTTCAACAGTTCAATCACCGCTAATCGTCCTTGTTCTTCGATTGGATTTTGAACAGTTGTAATGTAGGGTCTAAAATAGCCTAGTAATTCAATATCATCGAAGCCAATCACGCTAAAATCTTGTGGTACATGAAGGTCCAACTCTTCAATAGCTTTGATCACTCCGATAGCAGATAGATCATTTCCAGCAAGCCAAGCAGTGGGCCATTCAGTTTTAGGCGTCGTCAGTAAATAGTTTTTAATCGCCACATAACTGGCTTTTTCTTCAAACAAGCCTTCGACAAGCCATTCAGACTTCACTGGTAACTTATTTTCTGACATGATCTCTTTGAAACCGGCATAACGTTTATCGCTATCGTATACATGCGGATGTCCTGGTAAAAAACCAATCTTCTTGTGACCTGCATCCACTAAATGCTGCGTTGCTATTCTCCCTGCTTTTCGCGAATCAAAAACGACACTACTAATACTTTCATCTTTAATCTTCCGATCCACAAACACAGCGTTAATGCCTTCTGCTCGAATGGTACTCAGTGATTCATCATCAATCAATTCTTCAAATCCGATAAACCCATCGACCATATTCCCCAGTAGATGCGACGTTAGCACTTGTTTATCAGAAGAAATCACCACGTTCACCCCATACTCATGATTGGCCGCTTCTTTGACAATCGCTTCAATCAATGTGTTGAAATACGGTCCTGTAATTGTATGGGTATACAGACCAATCATTTTGGTGGTTTTCGTTTTCAACTGTTTCCCCATCAAGTTGGGCGTGTAATGAAGTTTTTTTGCAGCTTCCGTGACTTTTTCAATCGTTTTAGGCGTCACTACATCTAGTCCGTTAAGCGCTTTAGAAACTGTCGCTATTGAAACATTTGCTTCACGTGCGACCTCTCGAATTGTGACTCGTTCTTTCATATGAGTTCCTCCAAAATAAAAACGTTTTTATTTTCTATTAATAAAAAAAGCTCTTCTTAAATGATAAACTCAGTATAAATAAAAACGTTTTCAAAGACAATAGGTTTGCTTCTACTTGGTTTATACATCATGTTTTTGAAAAAAACGTCACGGTGGTACAGGCTGTACCACCGATCAATTTTATCCCACAAAGGTTATCTTCGTTTCCGATAGAATATCTACAGCGCTCGTCCCCAAAAAGAGTCGAAAAGCGCCTGGATCAGTTGTTCGTCTTAGATTACTATGAACATAAGCCAAGTCGTCTGGTTCAATGACAAATTGCACCATTTGTTTCTCTCCTGGCTGTAAGTTCACTTGTTGCCAGGCTAACAGCTCACGCTTTGGTCGAATAACTTCCGTAAATTCATCTTGAAAATAAATCTGTGGTAAAGCATACCCTGCTTGTTTGGAATCATTTTTGATAGTCACGGACAAAGTCAACTGACCATTCTTTTGGAGCTGTTTTGCAGATAGCTCTAAAGCCGAATAAGTGAACTGACTGTAAGACAAGCCATGACCAAATGCATACAAGGGACCGTTTTCTTCATCCAAATACCGAGAAATATATTTTTGATCTGCATTCTCACTCGTCTTCGGTCGACCTGTCGACATTTCTTGGTAGGAATACGGTAACTGGCCAACACTTCTTGGATAGCTCATTGGTAAATGCCCACTGAAGTTTTGTGCCCCACTCAAAAGAGCCGACAAGACACTTCCTGTCTGACTGCCCAAAAACCAGGCAGAGATAATTGCTTTTACTTTTGGTTCCACCTCTGTTAACACAAGTGGGCGACCACTAAACGTAAGTAAGATACTGTTCGTGTTGTGTTTAAACACCCGATCAATCAACGTCTGCTCAATTTCACGCAATCTTAAATCCGTCCGACTGGCAGCCTCGCCCGCTTCCTCACTTGTTTCTCCCACTGCAATCACGACTTTATCCGCCTGCCTTGCAGCTTCTTCAATCGCTGACCACTCGACGGTTTCTTCTGCGACCGAAAGAATCGTCAAATGAGGGAACTCCTTTTTCATGCCTTCAGCTAAAGAAACAGCCGCATGACAATCGCCAATCCATGACCAAGCGCCTAAAACATCTGTCGAGGTCGCTTTGGTTCCAACGACTAAAATACGTTCCTCTTTCTTTAAAGGAAGGACCTGTTCATTTTTCAAAAGAACCGCCGAACGAGTTGCCGCTTCGTAGGCCACTTCATTGAGTTCCTTTTTATCAACTGTCGTTTTCATGCCCCGATAGGGATTTTCAAATAGACCAAGTTCATTTTTCAACTGTAAAACGCGCCACACAGCAGCATCCAATGCTTCCATAGACTCTGTTTCTTCCACTAAATCAGCCAACTCTTGTGAATAACAATCAGTCATCATATCAATATCTACAGACGCTTCAAAAGCTTTTTTTGCAGCTTCACGTGAGTTTTCTGCGACTCGATGATCTTTTAGCTCAGCAATCGCCGCCCAGTCAGAAATCAGAATCCCTTCAAATCCTAGCTTTCCTCTCAAAACAGTTTGTATTAGCGTCTTATTTGCAGTAACCGGTACGCCGTGAATACTATTAAAGGACGTCATCACTAATCGAACACCTTCTGAAATCGCACCCTCAAAGGCTGGCAAATAGTTTTGATACAGCTCAATATCTGAAAGGTCGACGGTATTATAGTCTCTTCCGCCTTCTGCTGCCCCATAACCAATAAAATGTTTTACACAGGCAGCTAAACTCGTCTCATCCTTTAAGTCATTGCCTTGATACCCACGAACATACGCCTTCGTAAGTTCTGTTGATAAACGGACATCTTCGCCATTACTTTCCAACACTCTTCCCCAACGTGGGTCCTTGACATAATCAGCCATTGGAGAAAACGTCACATGGATTCCTTCTTTAGTGGCTTCAACAGCTGAGCTTCGTGCTACTTTTTGAATCAGTTCCGAATCAAAAGAAGACGCCAGTGCAAGAGGAATCGGAAAAATCGTTTCATACCCATGAATCACATCTGCCATAAACAGCAAGGGAATCTTATGTCGGCTATTGGCTAGATACGTTTCTTGAATTTGTTGCACTTCTTGCGCTCGATGTGTGCCCAACACTGAACCAATTTGATAAAGCTTCTGTTGGTCAGCTCCTTGTCTCAAAGGACCCGTAATCTCTCCTTGATTTCCAAAAAAATCTGGCGTGACTTGTACTAACTGGCCAACTTTTTCTTCCAAAGACAAACGACTTGCTAATTGTTTTAAGGCTGTCTGTTCCATCGCTATTCCCCAACTTGATCTTTAATCAGATTTTTATACCACTCAAAAGAATCTTTTTTCTGACGTGCCAAAGTCCCCTTGCCTTGGTTATCTTTATCTACATAAATAAACCCATAACGTTTTTCCATCTCACCCGTTCCAAAGCTGACAATATCTATAATGCCCCAAGGAGTATAACCTAATAATTCAACCCCATCGACAGTCATCGCAAGTGCCATCTGGTCGATATGTTTTTGTAAGTAATCAATTCGATAAGGATCATGAATTTGCCCATCCTCAATCTTATCGTAGGCACCAAACCCATTTTCTACTATAAACATTGGTAAATTGTAGCGCTCATAAACAACATTTAGCGTATAACGTAACCCGACAGGATCAATCTGCCATCCCCAGTCACTTGCTTTCACATACGGATTTGCAACAATTTTAGCCTCTGGATATTCTTCTATTGGGTCACCAGAAACCTCATTTAATGTTGTCACGGCTCCTGACATATAGTAACTAAAGCCAATATAATCAACCGTTCCTTCCAATAATGCTTGCCGCTCTTCTTCAGAAATATCAATCACATAACCTTTTTGTTTCCAGTAATGTTCTGTGTAAGAAGGTACTTTCCCACGAGCATGTATATCTGAATAAAAGAAGCGGCGATTCATGACTTTTACAGAAGCCATCAAATCATCTGGATTACAAGAATACGGATAAACAGGAACATACGCCATCATACAGCCAATTTGAAACGCAGGATTAATTGCATGACCAAGCTTGACAGCCTTGGCACTGGCAATTAACTCGTTGATTCCCGCTTGGAAAGTCAGCTCTTCCTTATTTTCTCCTTCCTTAAAACGCATCGCTGAATTCGTCCAAGTGTGTAAGTCATGCTGTCCATCCGCTTGATTATTTATTTCATTAAAAGTCATCCAGTATTTGACTTTGTCTTTATAACGAGTCATCACCGTCTTAGCAAAATGAACAAAAAAATCAATCACTTTTTTGTTTCTAAAGCCACCATACGCTTCATATAAATGATAAGGAATTTCAAAATGAGACAAGGTAATAACCGGCTCAATTCCGTTTTCTAACAGCTCATCAAATAAATCATCATAAAACTGAAGACCTGCTTCATTCGGTTCTGTTTCATCGCCCAAAGGAAAAATTCTAGTCCAGTTAATTGATGTTCGAAAAGCTTTTAAACCTAGCTCTTTAAACAATTGAATATCTTCTTTGTAGTGATGATAAAAATCAATCGCTTCATGATTCGGGTAATTCTCCCCTTCAAGCACCCCTTCAGTAATCTTTCTAGAAACACCATTCGCTCCTGCTGTCATAACATCAGCTATACTAACGCCTTTTCCGTCTTCATTCCATGCTCCTTCTACTTGATGGGCAGCCACCGCGCCTCCCCATAAAAAATCTTTTGGAAATTGTCTACTCATTCTCCATTCACCTCATTTAAGTTATTATCCACAGTATAGTAGGTGAAATCCCTTGATTCAATAACTCAGAGGTACTCTGGTTAAAGCGCAGCCAAACAGAAAAAAACATCACGTTGGTACAACCTGTACCATCACGTGATGTATAAACTTTTTTCTATTCTTGTAATCGATTTGCTAGCTGTTCAATCAGAAAAATACAAGGAATCTGGCTAGTCAAATCTTCATGTTTTTTTACACGCTTGATATCCACGTGATAATCCAAAACAAAATCCGACATTTTCGCTAATGTCGAGTTAATATCTGCAGTAATCGCTACGGTCACAAAATCATCTTTATTACGAAAACCATTGATGACCTCCACAACCTCATTGGTCATCCCAGAGACAGATAATGTCACCAAAATATTATCACTAGTATTCTTTAACTTGGACATAATAGGATAAGTGGGATCAACTAACGCGTAACTATTATAACCAATCGAAGCAAAACGTCGAGCCGCATACTCACAAATAGAACCTGAGGCACCTATTCCGAAAAAGACAATATTTTCACAATACTGAATCTGCTCAACAATTTGATTTAATTTGCTTTCAATATTCCTAGGAAAATGATTTCTACTCAATATGTTTAGCGCATCGTCAAAACGATCACTTTCAACTGACTCTACACTAAACTGACTTCGAAACTCCGTATAGCTTTCATACCCTAGCTTTCGTATTAATCGCATCACCGAGGACGCGGAAGTATGTGACTCTTTTGCGATATCTCTCAATCGCATATAAGGGACTTTATCCACATTGCTGCTCATATAGTGATAAATTGCCTGGTCCGTATCAGACAATGAATTAAAATCGATATTCCCAAAGAAACCCAAGTTGCTCTCCTCCGTTCTCTATACGATTATTACTATATACTATTCTGACAAAAAACACTATATCAAAAGCCCACTCTCAGCCCTATCAACTTATCGGTAAGATGGATTTTTTGGTTCAAGCAGTCTGGGTATCCTTAGTACAAGTCACCAAGGCCCTTGTTTTTTCTGTAAACTCAACTATATCAACGAATCATTTTCTAGCCTCTTCCTCAAAACGATAATAGGCTTCTTTGATCTTAATCTCCATTATGAGCTTTTTATCTTCTGTCGTATACGTCAATGTGCCTTTATTGTACAGCCGCTCCCCACTTTTAGGGAAATCATCGCTAGTCCCTTTTGGAGGGGGCGCGCTCTCTGATTCACTTCCATAATATTCGGTTAAAAAGAGCTCTTTGATGGTTTTAGCATAATATAGATTGGTGGTTCGAATCATAAAGTCGGTATTCAATTTCTCATCTTCTAAAACAATCAAAAGTAAGCTAGTGGTTAGACTAAAAAATAGGAGCACTGAAAGGAAAATCCCTCCACGATTCTTATTCTGGGATTGCCCACTGCCCCCAATGTTTGTGCCCATCTATAAAGACCACCTCCATTTGAATTTGTTTACCCACTTGTTTTAATTTGACTGTCGAAACATCCATTAACATGGGCTGATGTCCCCCATTTTCTCGTTTTCTAATCATTGTATTATAGGGTTGAATCAACACCTCTGTCCCGTTCATTTTTTTCAAGTAAAGGGTCGTTGCATCGGCCTTTACAAATGTATCCTCCTGCAGCTCATACTCTAACTGAATCAAGAATACTTCCCATTCTTTATCTTTTGATTGTTGTAATTGATGGTGTGTTTCTTGCGTAATTTGAATAAATGGTCCAATGAAAAGAAATAAGCTACACAAAACAAACAGTGCAATTAAACATTCCAACAAGGTAAAACCCGAATAAAATCTAGGGATTTTGGGATTCAATAAGCAACTCTTCCTCTCCAGCAGTTATTTGAGCCGACTGGATAGATTTATCTTCTTGTAAGTGTATCTGATAAAGTCTAGAAAACTCTTTTGCCCGACTCGTCTCGCCTTTGTGAAATCGATAATCGCGTGTTTCTTCATACAATACGCGAGCCATCTCAATCGTCCGCATTTGTGTCTTCCCTCTTTGCATCAAAAAACTCTCCGTGTAAACAAATGATAGGATAATGGTTGAAAAAAGAGCAAAAGAAAGTAACGCTTCAAAAAGAATATAGCCTTTATTCGATTTTTTTAATATATCGACCACTCCCCAACTGCATCTGATAACTAACTGTTTTGTTCTGATTTTTCCAATAAAATTTCATCTTGCTTAAGCTACTATTATTGCCTGAACTCATTGCAAAAGTAATCTTAGCTACGCCTGTATAACTCAACTCATCTGGAATCTCTAAAAGCGACCATTTAATTCCTGTTGAGATCTGAGTCTTAAAATAAATAGACGTCTTATCAATCAAAATATTAGTCGGCAACATTCCTGTAATCGCAGCTTGTTGACAGGCTAAAAAGCGTTTTTCAAAGACAGCAAAAAATTGTTCAATCTCAATCTTCTTCTGTAACGGAGCACTGGCTAACACGGGAATAAAAATAAAGCTTGTCACCACCAGAAGAACAATTAACGTCTCAGCGATCGTAAACCCCTGCATTTTCTGTTTTCTCACGGATTTTTTCCAGTCACAGAATCATATTTATCTTTTTGGTCTTGTGTAATGTACCCTTCTTTGACCAATGTATCCGTAGTCGGTAAAGGACTGTCTTTTTCAATTGAATACAACTCCATTTGGGTCTCAACTACTTTCACAATCGCTTGATTACTTTCCGTATTCACTGTATCTTTGTGTTTTGATAAATTAGGAACAAACAGCAAGATTAAGACGCTAATGATTAAAAGTACAATGAGCATTTCGATAAGAGTAAATCCTGAATACATCCGTTTTTTCAGACCCATTTGCATCTATAAAACTCCCTCCATATTGCCATAAATAGGTAGTAGCATCGCAGCATAAACACTGACAATCAATACTGCAATTAGTAAAAAAATGATTGGCTGAATCCATTGTAACGCTCGCTCGATTTTCTTAAAAAATTCCTTCCACATAAAATCACTATAAAACAGCAGCTCTTCACCCAAGCGACCTTTCGCTTCTCCTTGAATAACAATTCGGCTCATCTCTGTTGTTAAAAATAAATAACCTTCCAATTGTTCAGCTAAAGGTCGCCCTATTTGAAGCGCGGTTTTTAAGTCCTCCGCTACCTCTTGCATAATACTGCCTTTTCTTGTAAGAATCAGACAATCAATAATTTGTCGCATCTCCAAGCCTTCTTGAAAAAGCTTGCCCCACTCTAATGAGATATAGGCAGAAAGATAGCTTCTATAAAAAGCACCCACTCCAAAAATCCGACTATAAACCATTGCACGTTGAAGTGCTGTTCGACGGCTCATCACCAGTCTAAAGCCTGCTATAAATAGACTCACAATTCCACAGAACGCTCCGATATATATCGGCCCTTTATCAATAAATTGAATCCCTAAATGTCCTTTATTCACCATACCAGACATCAAAAGCTGGGGAAGTAAAACTTGACGCATCCCGATAAGAACCCCTGCCATAAACAGCAACAAAAGAACAGGATAACTACACAGCTTAATAAAATTTTTCCTCTGTGTTTCTAATAGATTCATTTGTTGTGCCATCGAACGTAGCGTGCTGACAAAGTTACCATGGACTTGTGCTAGTTGTATCTGAACGATTTGTTGTGGGCTAAATTCTGCCATCATAAAACAATCGGCTAAACTTTGCCCCTCAACAAGTCCCGTCTGAAACTGTGTCAGTAACGTTTCCGGGAATTGATTCATCTTCTTAATAAACTTCAAAGCCTCTTGAATACTGAAGCCATTTTGAAGAAGCTCAGAAAAAAAAAGTAAGAAAAGTTGTTGCTGACTGCGCTTATTCTTTTTCCAACTTGTAGTTTTTCTCATCAATTCTCCCATCCTCCAAAAGCTGCTTTAGTTGCGTGTTCCAATCCGCCTCTTTTATCTCGTCTCCTTGGTATAACTGATAGGCAACGGCTCCTTTTACTAAGTGATCTGCTTCATCCGTGAGTAATCGTTGATAGATAATCCCTTTTAAGCAGTTTTGAATTTCTTTATCTGAGTGTGTCAATTCTTCCAAACGTTCCCTGATTCCGATAAGACTTTTGGCATGGATGGTAGCATATACGCGATGTCCTGTCAGCGCCGCTCGAATCGCGGCCATCGCCGTTTGTTGGTCACGAATCTCACCAATAATCAAGACATCTGGGTGATGCCTCAATGAAAGCTTGATGAGTGTCTCATAATCTTGCTGAATTTGATGATTGATTTGAAGCTGTAAGTATTGTTCCTCTTCAATTTCTACAGGATCTTCAATAGTAATCACCTGCGCATGCGCACGCTTAGCCAACGCATACATAAGTGTCGTCTTTCCTGAGCCGACTGGGCCACCGAACAAATATAAGCCCCGACGACTGGTTTCTTCACGGATCGTCTCTAACACCTCTGGGCAAAAATAAAACAGTTGACTTTCCCCAAACGAATGCAAAAATCTAAGCACCATACTCTCCTGTTGACGGTAATTACCGACTGTTGAAATTCGTAACCTCTGAACCTCCCCATTAACAAGATACGTGCAAGCACCTAGTTGCGCTTTTCTTCTCTCACCAACATCCATTTGCCCCAAATACTTAAAGCGACTAATCAACTGCTCGGCCACCGATTCATCTAATAGCTGCTGGACACGCCACTTATCGTTTTTCCTAAAAATAAGCTGGTATTCTTGCCCTTTAGGTAAGATATACACATCCTGAACTTGCTTTAATTTCCCTTCAATAACTAACTCATCTGATAATTGTTGAATCATATATTCGCCTCCTCATGATTTACATACGCAAACCATTTCTAATTCTGAATAAAGTTGATGATTTCTCAAAAAATTTAGGGAGAAGCAAAAAAAAAGACCTTCTCAATGGGTACTCCATTGAAAAAGTCTGTTAACTCGTCACCTATTTAAATAGAACTATTTTTTCGTTTTATCTTGGAATCTTGCTTCCACACGATAAATTCGTTGCCCTCTGGAAGAAAATTTTTCTTCATACTCTGTCATGATATTCCCCTCATAATCGCTTGTATGAAGGTCTAACCAAACCTTCTGTAAAATCATACCATACTGAGAAAAACTAGCTAATGAGTACTCGAACAATCCTTGATTATCCGTTTTAAAATGAATTTCCCCAGCTGGTTTTAAAATTTGTTCATCGGTCGCTAAAAATGTTTTAAAGGTTAAGCGACGTTTTTCATGCCGTTTTTTTGGCCATGGATCTGAAAAATTCAGATAAATTTGATCAACTTCATTATCTGCAAAATAATTGGTCAATGCAGAACCATCGACATGTAATAATTGTAGATTAGAAACTTCTGCTTCTACTAAACGATCTAACGCTATGGAAACAACGCTTAATTGCATCTCAACACCAATATAATTAATCTCTGGATGGGCTTTTGCCATTTCAGTAATAAACTGACCTTTCCCCGTACCAATCTCTATGTGAATCGGGTTTTGATTGCCAAATCGTTCATGCCAACGACCTTTCCATTCTTCTGGGTTTTGAACAACATAATTAGGATGAGCAGCTAATAATTCATTTGCTCCTTGACGATATCTTACACGCATATTTTCGTTCCTTTCTCTGTCTCATTTAAGGTTAGGGTAGGAAACAAGCTTGGGCCAAAAACTTTCACCCAAGCCTGCGCTTTCCCTCTATTTAACTCAATAGCTGAGCATGTTTACTAGTAAAATCAGCCACTAAAAATTCGCTTTAATTGCAAAATTTCTGCATTCATTCGTTTAAAATCATTTCGTTTATATAACCGTGAAACTTCTTGTAAAAGATTCATGACAGCATACCAATGCATCCGTTCGAGTGTTTCATCTGAGGAACGAATCCCATAACTCACCAACCATTGACTCCAACTAGATAAAGGAACATAATGACCTAAAATTGTCCCAATATCTACTGCCGGATCGGCAAACATAATCGAGTCCCAATCAACCAGGTAAAGATAGTTTTGACAAACCATCCAATTCCGATGATTGACGTCTCCATGAACTACTGTGTATTGTTCTTGACTATAGGTTGGTATCTGTCTCATCAAATAACGAAGTACTAGGTCTAAAAACTTATTTTTTTTGATAGCATCCGGCATTTGCTGCTGATATTCTTGTAGCATTAATTCCGGAGTCACAATCTTCCCACCGATTCGACTCATCATTGCTTTTAAAGTTGCTGAATGGTGAAGATGATATAACACATCAATGACATCGTTTCGACGACCAATCTCATCAGGCGTAAGCAGTCTACCTTCCATCCACTCTTGAGCAGTCAAGGTATCGCCGTTTCCAGTTCGTTTTGTCCAAACAAGCCTTGGCGTGATTCCTTCTCTAGAAAGAGCAGCCAGCATGGGGGTCGTATTACGCTTAATAAACACACGGTCATTGTCGCGAATACCTATATATGTTTTTCCTGTGTCCCCTTTTATTGGGCGGACTCGCCACTCTTGGTCCAACTGAAACTCCATCGGTACTGTCTCCTGTCTTCTAGTTTTCGCAGTATCTACTATTCTATCTCCCTAAAACACCACCGTCAAGCACCTATCCCGTCATTTTTGTCGAATCTCATTAGAAATTTCTTATTAAATAGCGATTTTTAGTCGACCATTTTCTTAATTCGCATTGGAATATACAATTTTGTAAAGACAAAGGCGACCACCAAATAGCTTCCTAAAGAAATACCTGTTTCTTGGAGGTTCTTTAAACCAATTGCTGCAAACAAGCCAAAAATAAGCGCTGCAGCTAGTAATAAAAAGCCAATCAATGATTGAACCGCTTGACCTTTTTGACTAGTCGGTACAGGATAAAGCTGCGTAAGAACCATGTAGTGAAATTGATTATAAAGTGGAATCAGTTGAAAACCAATTAAATAAATAAACACCACACCTAATCCAACACTAAACCATAAAGAATCAAGGAAATATAAAAACAAACTCCCAATAGCGACTAATCTCAAATACAGTCCACTAAACTCTGAGCCGCGAATCATTCGTCTAGCATAGAGATAGAGATACGTTTGTTTATGCTGTAATGGAATTCTATTTAAGAAACCATCGAGATATTTGCGGCGTTTCACCGTTGCGGTAATTTCCGGAACATCCGTAAACAAATTAATAAATTGATACAAACGATGCAAACGGTTCTGTTCCTTGTTGATCATTTCCTCCCAATCTAAACCGACTGAAAGACGTTTCAAATACATCGTAAAGACAACTGCCTGGAGTAGACCAAGAATCGCTCCAAGCCAAGAGAATGTGTAGACACTGATGAAAAGAATGATTGCTGCCATTCCTAGCCAGATAAGCTGGCTCATCCGTTTATTTGACTGACTCACTTGATAAATCCCATAACGCTGAACGTGTAGCTGACTGTATTTCAAACTCCATAGCATGAGTAAAAACCAAACGAATTCTCCAAACTGAAAACCTGCTGAAATTACTAAAAGTGGCATTAAAAACCCACAGATAAGAACAAGTAGGAAAAACGGAAAGAGACAAGAATAGACGAAGCTTCGTTTAAAATACGCCCCCATCTCCTGCTCTTTGGGCAATAAAAACACCATATCTGCTGGCTCAGCCAACGTGACAAAATTGCCAATGTACAGGCTAACTAACCAAACAAGCGCAACAATGCCGCCTCCTATACTGAAATTCTCAGGTAAGGTCTTTAATAGATTGGAATAATAAAACCCAACACCACCGACCAAAAAGAGACAGACAAGAACAAAGTGGTCATTAAAGACATATCGCATATAGCGCATCATCCGCTTTTGATGACGGGCTAAGCGCGTTTGAAAAAAATCACTCATGATCTTGCTCCTTTGTTAACGCCACATAAATCTCATCTAAGGAAGAATCTGGTAGCTGGAATTCTTGACGTAACTCGGCCATGGTTCCTTGCGCTCTAACTTCTCCGTTATGAAGCACCACAAATCGATCGCAATACTTCTCAGCCGTTGCCAAAATATGCGTAGACATTAAAATTGCGGCCCCTTCACGACGCATCTCATCCATCAATTCTAAAAGTGCATGAATCGCCAATGGATCTAACCCTAAAAACGGCTCATCAATAATATATAAGCTTGGCTCAATTAAAAATGCGCAAAGCACCATTACTTTTTGTTTCATCCCTTTAGAAAAGTTAGCTGGAAACCATTCTAGTTTATTTTCTAAACGAAACGTCTTTAACAATTTGTCCGCCCGTTCAAACGCAACCTCTATTGGAATATCATAAGCCATCGCCGTCACTTCAATATGCTCTTTCAAGGTTAATTCTTCATATAAAGAAGGCGTTTCTGGTATGTAGCCAATTTTTTTACGATAATCTTCTGGCTGATTTTTTATCGTTAACTCATCAATCGTGACCTTTCCTTTTTGAGGAGTCAATAAGCCTATCACGTTTTTAATTGTCGTACTTTTCCCAGCACCATTTAGCCCAATCAGTCCGACCATCTCACCATTATTCACATCAAAGCTTATATCTTTCAAGACAGGAATATGACCATAACCACCTGTCACCTGTTCAATTTTTAAACTCATCTTTGTTCCTCCAATTTTTCATTAAGGCTATTATATCATCTTTTCGAAACGACTTTCTTATTATTTTTATGTTGTTTTCATGAAGTTCAAAAAAAATCCTCTCCAAAATAAACTATAAATCGGTCAGACTCTTTCAACTACTCACCATATTAAATAAATACAGTTATCTTAAATGAGCGTGCTCAAGACAGAGACTCTTCACTCGATTTTTCTATAACAAAGGAGAGGCATCTAGTTGTTAATTAGTTAAAACAAAGGGTCTTATTGGACATTGGAAAAATAAGCATAGTATACTTTAGAAAAAAAGGAGGTTGGGACAGAAGTGTTTAACTCCGAGAACCGGGTAGGTACTGTGCAACATCAACTCATACTTCGTTGTGTTTTACAGCACCGATTAGGTACTGTGCAACATCAACTCATGCTTCGTTGTGTTTTACAGCAATAAGAACCTTCAACTCTAGCATGTCTCATGCGTAGAAGTTGTTGAGAGCGGAACAACGTCCTTCAATTCTTAAGGTGTTCCACCTTTAGAGATTGATGAGATCGGAGTCTTTTTGCGCAGTGAAGACCTTCAACTCTAGCATGTCCCATGCGTAGAAGTTGTTGAGAGCGGAACGCAGTCCATCAATTCTAAAGGTGTTCCACCTTTAGAAATTGATGGGGCGGAGTGAAGATGGAGTTGCTTCTGTATCCACCGTTTATTCGGATAAAAAGAGGTTGGGACATAGCTTGTAGAGTTATGTCCCACGCTCAGTGAACGAAAAAGAGATTGCCAATTATGTTGAGTTAGCTATGAAAAATCTCCATTTCGCAAAAGTTCAAAGAGAAAATGTCATCAGTGAGGTCACACGTCTACTCCATACCAAATCAACAGAAGAAGTCAAACAGCGACTAAAAAATAATTAAGAGGGCCTGCGTTCAAGCCAACCAGTGAATCTTGGCTTGGCGCAGGCTTTTTACCTGCCGTTACTGCACCAAAAAAATGAGCATATACGTACGCCTCGCTATTTTTTCTCAAACTTGTAAGTGTTCTTACCTATTTGCACTCTGAGACTTTTTTACGACTTCCCTACCCATTTCGCTTACAAGTCATACAAGTTGTGGTAAAGTTAATTTATTAAGAATTTTTGACTCCGAGTCATTTATGAAAGGATGTTCTTCATGGAAAATTGTATTTTTTGTAAAATTATCAATCAAGAGATTCCTAGCTACAAAGTATATGAGGATGAGGTTGTCTATGCCTTTTTAGATATATCACAAGTGACAAAAGGCCATACATTAGTGGTTCCTAAAACACATGTCACGGATTTATTTGAATATGATGCAAACTTAGCGTCAACAGTCTTTGCTCGTATTCCCAAAATTGCCAAAGCAATAGAAAAAGCTTTTCCTGAAATGGAAGGCTTGAACATGGTCAATAACAACAAAGAATTAGCTTACCAATCCGTTTTCCATTCACATATTCATTTGATTCCACGTTATAGTGAAGACGATGATTTTTCTATGCACTTCGGAAATCACCAAGCAGATTATCAAAGTGATCAGCTCAAACAAATTGCCGAACAGATTGCAAAGCAGGTGGAAAACAATGATTAAAAACTTTATGAAGGGTTTGCTTTTTGGCAGTCTGACTGGCGCTGCTGCCGGTTTACTTTTCGCCCCTAATAGCGGGAAAAAAACACGCGAAAAAATCATTTCAGAAATTGATGAAACTACTGATTTGACGATGAATGTCAATGAAAGTCTTGGGCGTTTTAAAGAGGCCTTACTTGTCACAAAAGAAACAGCCGCAGAATTATTGCCTGTCTTTCAAAATGGTGTAGAAAAAGACCTTGAAGACTTCCGATTCCAGGCAGAACCACGAATTGCCCAAATCCAAGAGCAGATTAACAAACTATCTGATGAACTAGCTCAGGTAGCAGATGAGTTTTCTGAAGATTCATCTAAAAAAAATGAAGCACATCGGTTTCATTTGAACAGACCAAAATAAGCGGTTGTTGTTTACAATTGAGCGTTTCAAAAAACGAATATCTTTTCCCTTATTAAACGATGAATCTGCTGTCTCAGTGAATTCATCGTTTTTGACATATTCTAATAAATAATAAGTGCAATCAGTCATAATCGACTCTTCAATTTAATCTACTCAAAAATTCAAACACTAATAAACATATTCGGATATTTGATAGTAAAAACATATTTTCTTAAGAAAAATCCTATTTTCCTTAAAAAAATATGTTTTTACTATGAATTTTGTTTGAAACTATCCTTATCCCTATTTCTTTTATAAAAAAGAGTATGGTATAGTATTACTTGTGATTATCGCAAAATACTATATAAATAAATAGGAGTGCTAAACAGAATGAAGAAAAAACTTATTTTGGCTGTTGCAGGAGTACTAAGTGTATTCACGCTAGCCGCATGTTCAAATGGAACAAACAAAAACATTGCGACAATGAAAGGTTCGACTATCACAGTTGAAGATTTCTACAATGAAGCAAAAACACAACCGCAAGCTACAAGTACAACCATTCTAACTAACTTAATTTTAAATGAAGTGTTGGACAAAGCTTATGGAGATAAAGTAACTGATAAAAAAGTAGATGAATTATACAAAGAAGAGGCAAAAAAATATGGTGATACATTTGAATCACAATTAACTCAAGCCGGGTATACGAAAAAAACTTACCGTGCGCTATTAAAACAACAAGAATTAGTTGATGTTGCTTTACGTGCCCATGTAAAATTAACAGATGCTGATAAAAAAGCTGCTTGGGATTCATTCCATCCAGAAGTAGAAGCACAAATCATCGTTTCTGCAACAGAAGATGACGCAAAAGCAATTAAGAAGGATTTGGATAAGGGTGGAGACTTCACTAAAATTGCTAAAGAAAAATCTGTTGATACAACAACTAAAGAAGATGGTGGGAAAATCAAGTTTGACTCTCAAACAACAGAAATCCCTCAAACAGTTGCAACTGAAGCGTTCAAATTAAAAGATGGTGCTGTATCTGAACCAATCACTTACACAAACTCATCAACAGGTTCATCAAGCTTCTACATCGTCAAAATGACAAAAAACAAAGAAAAAGGCAATGACATGAAGCCTTACGAAAAAGAAATCAAAGAAATTGCAACAAAAACAAAAATTTCTGATCAACAATTTGTCTTAAAATCGATTGGTGAAGAATTAATTAAAGCCAACGTAAAAATTAAAGATGATGCCTTCAAAGACATCTTATCTCAATTTACAGCAGCTGCTGAAACAAAAGAATCTAGCACAAAAGAATCAGAAAGCAAGACGAAAGAAAGCTCAACTAAATCTTCAGAATCTAGCACGAAAGAGTCAAGTACAAAAGAATCTAGTTCAAAAGATTCAGGTACTGAAAAAACATCTGATTCAAGCAAAACTGAAGAAAGCTCTTCAACTAAATAATCACAACACGATTAAGACCATCAAGCAATTGCGACTTGATGGTCTTTTTTAGTACCCACTATTCCTCTAGATTATATGACGCCGGGTTTCTTTTAAAATCTTTAGTTAACTTTAAGTGGAGACCTTCAACTCTAGCATGTCCCATGCGTAGAAGTTGTTGAGAGCGGAACACAGTCCATCAATTCTTAAGGTGTCCCACCTTTAGAAATTGATGGGGCGCAGTGGAGATGTGTTGCTTCTGTACCCACCGTTTATTCGGATAAAGAGAGGCTGGGACCTTATTCTTTTATTAATTACACTTCTTTTGGCACGTAAAAACTTCGATTATCCATACCAAAGATTCGGTCTGTATATTCTCCTGGTGTCGTTTGACGAATCGAGGTTAGCATCATCTGCATAGAGGCATCCATGTTATCAATTTGATGTAAAATTTCTGCTTCCATGATTCTTGGGCGGACTGGTGAACCATACTCCAATAGCCCGTGGTGTGCCAACACCATATGTCGTAAAACAACCACATCTTCAGCCGCACCATCAATGTTTAATTCCAAACAAGCTTTGGTGATTTCCTCATCAACTAAAACTAAATGCCCCACCAGATTGCCGGCCAAGGTGTACTCCGTTGACATTGGCCCAGATAATTCGATGACCTTGCCTAAATCATGAAGAATAATGCCTGCATATAAAAGCGCATGGTTTACTTCTGGATATTCTTTAGCAACGGCCTTGCCTAATCGAAGCATAGACACCGTATGATAAGCCAAACCGCTAGCAAACGCGTGATGGTTTCGTTTAGCTGCTGGATAGTCAAAAAATTGTTTTTGATATTTGTTCAATAAAAAGCGCACAATTCGATTCCAGTGAGCATTCGTAATCTCAAACAAGGTTTGGTTGATTTCTTCCTCCATATCTTCCTTCTTAAGAGGTGCTCGTTCCATAAATTGCGTAGGTTCAGAGGATTCACTCGCATTCGGCAAGCGCAGGTTTAGAATCTTAACTTGCGGATTTCCTTGATAAATCTCTCTTTTGCCCATCAGTGAAACAACTTTACCCGCGACAAAGGTTTCAATATCTTCTTCAGAGGCGCCCCAATATTTGCCGTCAATTGTTCCTGACGTATCTTGAAACGTGAATGCAATGAATTTTTTATTATTTTTGGCCAAACGAACATCCGCGTTTTTAATTAGCACAAGCATTTCAAATTGATCATCCACAGATAATTCTCGAATTTTTTTCATAGTCAGTCTCCTATTCTTATCACTGGTTGATTTAGCTCTTGATAATAGCTTACCATTTCTTTGTCCGAAGAAAAACAAATCACCTGATATTTTTTACTAAATTCATCTAAGAGTTTTGCCAAACAATATTTTCTTTGATGATCATAATGTAACCAACCATCATCAATCATTACTGGAGATAACTTTCTATCGCCCTCTAAAGAAAGATACGCAAACCGAATCGCCATCATTAATTGATCTTTAGTTCCTGTCGAAAGCTCATAAACAGAAAATGATTGCTGGTGACTAACAACTGTTAGAATCTCAGCCTCTAAAGTAAGTTTATTGTACTTGTTATCTGTTAATATCCCCAAATATTCTCCCGCTCTTTTTAATAATTCCGGTAACTGGCGTTCAGATAACTCCGTTGATAAGTCTCCTAAAAAGACCGCAGTTAATTCCAAAGCGCTCCACTTATTGGCCAACGCCAGAAGTGCCGCTTTTTGCTGACTTTCTTCTTGATACAATTGATCTAATGTACCATCTGACTGAAGAGTTTCCACTTGAATCTTATTACGTTGGCGTAACTCTGAAAGTCGTGTTGCCTGTTCATTCAGCACTTTTTTTGAAGTTGAGACAGTTTCCATCAACTCGTTTAATCCACCTTCTGTCAACTCTTCAGGAAACAGCTGACCAATTGTCTGCGTCAACTCCTCATAACGAGAACGATTCTTCTGGCCTTCCTCTTCTTGTTGAAGACGAGCTGGAATCTCAGATAAATAAGCAATCCCCGTCTCTTTAAATAAGTCCGTTTGCTCTGCCAAAGCTTCTTTTTGTTTACGTCGGACTTGATTCATTTGTTGCTTCAAAAGGGTATTTTGTTGATAGCTTTGGGCAAACTTTAATTGCTCCATTTCCTTAGCAAACTGGTTAATTATCGCCATCTTCTCAGAAAGTGATTTCTCTTGAAATGGTAGCCACTCCTGTAAAAACTGACAATCGGCCGCCCACTTATCTAGTTGTTGCTGTTGCTGTCGATTTTTTTCACGTATTTTTTGCTGCTCTTGAAGCCCCTCTAAATACTGCGTCACCTGATAATAATTCTCTTGAATCAGCGAATAGGTATTCATTTGACCTAAATGATGGTCTTCTATATAAGTCAATAATCGCACATTTTCGTTCGCTAACTGGTCATTAATCATCTGTTCTTGTGCCAACTCTTGTGCTAATTTTCCTTCATAAATATCTAATTGGTTCAGTTTTTCTTGCCACTGCTCTTTGATAAGCTGTGGGGAAGCCTTTTGTTTTCTAACTAACGGATAAACCCCACTGATAAGACCTGCGACCATGAGTGCGAAACACCCCCATCGAAGAACACCGCCCAAAAATAGACCTCCAACAAACGAAAGACTAGCCACAATCCACGGAATAGGCGAAACCTTTGTCGTTTTGTTATCCCGTTGAAACAGCTCTGGATGATTCGTCTCAAACTGGTTGACTTCCTCCTCCAATTGATCTCGTTGCTCTTTGATCATTTCTTTACGAACCATTCCCTGCATTCGTGACTCCTCCAGTTGATGACTCTTTGTCACTAACTCAGAAAGCACGGTTTGGTCTACTGGCACAGGTGGGCGTTCAGCCACCCATTGCCATTGCTGTTCCATGCGACTCAGCTCAAAAGTGGTCTCTTGATATTTCTGAACAAATCGCGCTTGTTCTTCAACCAACAATTGAACGTCTACCTGTTGCTCCACTAACGCTTGAATTTTTTCTTCATTTTCTAAATAAAAATAGTAGCGTGCAGACTGCTGATCCATCCCACTGTGTTTTTCTAGCTGCTGTTCCAACTCTTCTAGCTGCCCTGCTAATTGTTGTTGTTTTAGGTAAACGTCTTGTAGCGCTATCTTTTGACTTTCTGTGAGTGTTGGCTGTTTCAAAAGGCTTTTTAGGTGCAACCACTCTTTATACAATGGAAAATTGACCTGCTGTTGACGCAGTGCACTCAGCTTCTTTTCTTCCTCCTCCAAGAGGCGTTTGGTTTGTTTGTATTCTTTTTCTAGCTGCTGTTGTTGGCGAATTAGCTCACCAAACTCAGCCTCTTGTGCTTGTTTTCTTTGAATCTGCTGTTGCAAAAGCTGCCAGTCCACTAGTGCTTGGTTCAAAGGAAGCTTTTGTCCCTTCTTTTTAAACAGCTGTTGCGCCTGTCCTAAGTATTCTTGCTTTTTTTGAAAAAGATTGGTACTCCCTGAAATGCCCAAAGAAATTAGGGATTCATGTAGTTCATTTTCTTTTAACAAATCCAACTCTGTCAGTTGCTCCTGTTGAAAAGTAAAAACTTGCTGGAACAGTTCTTTTGTCAAAGGCGCCAATAGTTGCTTTAATAAACGTTCATCACCCACTCGTTCATCCAAAGTAACCTTCGCTTGCCCTTTATTTTGTTGGCGATATCTCTCTATGATTACCTCTCCGTGAAGCGGAAGCTCTAACCAAAGCTTCCCACCAAACGCAGCACCATCTTTTGGCGTATAATCTTTTTTCTTTTTATTTTTTGTTGGAAACCCAAAGAGCATTGCGCAAATAAACTGGTAAAGTGTCGATTTACCGGCTTCATTACTTCCATAAAACAGCTGGTTTGAACGTTCAAAATCAAATACTTGATTTCGCCACTTACCAAAAGCGGTAATTTCTGCTTTTAAAAGCCTCATTCTTGCGTTCCTCCTATCGTAAAATCTGAGTCAAACAATCGTTGGGTTTCTTTTAAAACTGTCTCTTGAAACTCTGGCGTATCCGCTAATAAACGGTGAGCAATTGGATGCCCATAAATCTCAGATAAGATTTGCTGAAACTCTTCTTTATCTTGATACGAATGAAACAGCTGCTGAGCCAATTCCATCGATGCCTCAATTTTTATTTTACTTTGTGTCGATTGATGAACGAACTCAATCGCCCAAATATAAGAATCCAGTGTTTCTTGTTGTGCTTTCTCTAATAAATAATGAACAATTTCTCTATTCTCAACACTCTCTTGAAATTCCTTACCCAACTGTTCAAAATCCGTTAATTTAAGCTGAATAAGTGTTCGTTTGACTAATGCGCTACTCGATTGTATTTGATACAAAGACTGCTCTATTTTTTTTAATGCCTCTTGACTTGTTCGTACCGTTTCTAAGGATAATTCTTTAGTTACCCAGTGAATTTCCGCTACCGGAAGAAACTGTTTGTCGACTTCTCCTTCTTTGATTTCAACCAAAAGAACCCCTTCAACCTGTTCTTCTTTTTGCGTATGACCTTGAGGTGTACCTGGGTAAAAAATACCTGGCTGACGACTCAGCTCACTCGGCACATGAATATGCCCTAACGCCCAGTAATCATAGCCTTTTTGCTGCATCTCAGTTACTTGAAAAGGTGCATAGTTATTCGTTTTACCTAACTCTCCATGGTAAATACCTAGGTGAATATCGACTGGGTAACGAGAAGGAAACTCCGAAACTTTGGCTGTCTTCAACCATTGATTGGTATAACTAAAGCCGCTAATTGCCACAGACTCACCCTGTCGTGTCTTCCACTGTTTTGTTTCCACTTTTTCTGAAGTATATAGATACACATTTTCAGGAAATTCAAACCAATAACGTTCACTTTGATAATAATCATGGTTTCCAAAAATTAAAAAGACCGGAACTTGTCTGTCTGATAAACGGGACATCTGTTCAAAAAAGTGCTTTTGCGTACGTAACGATGGGCGACTTTGATGGAAGGTGTCCCCAGCCAAAAGAAGACAGTCTACTTCCTGTGAAATAGCTGCATCCACAATATTTTCTAAAACCTTCTGATTGACTTCCAAAAAGTCTAACTGAGCTTCTCTAGCCATCCCAACTAATCCTTCAAATGAACGATCTAAATGCAAATCAGCTGCGTGAATAAACTTCACCATAAACGGGCAACCTCCCTACTTTTCTTTCTATATCATACCATTTTCCACAAACACCGTCACTAAAAACACGAAAACTTGTTCGTATTTTCAAATGAGAAAGATGCCCTAAAAGAGCAAACAAAAAAGAGTGAGCGTGGGCACAGAAGCAACTCCTTCTCATTTCTCGGAGTTACATACTTCTGTCCCAACCTCACTCTCGTATTTTTTAACAATTAGGTTTACTTATAAACCAAAGTCAAAATAATCACGCGCATTGCCATAAGCTATTTTAGCGATAATTTTACCCAAGTAGTGGTCATCTTCAGGTAACTGACCTTCCTCTACCCACTCACTCACAAGTTGACACAGAATGCGACGGAAATATTCATGACGAGGGTAAGAAAGGAAGCTGCGCGAGTCTGTCAGCATTCCCACAAAATTCCCGAGAATCCCCCCCTCAGCTAATGTCGTCAGCTGATAACGCATCCCAGAATACGTGTCGTTAAACCACCAAGCAGAGCCAAATTGAAGCTTCCCTTTAACTTCTGATTGGAAACACCCCATAAGAGCCACTAATGGTAAATAATCCTTGGCATTTAACGAATATAAAATCGTTTTAGGTAGCTCATCTTTTTGATTCAACTCATCGAAAAGTCGGCTAACACCCGCTTCAATCTGTTTATCACCTAAAGCATCTGCTCCTGCATCAGGCCCATAAGTTTGATAGAGTTTTTGATTATTATTGCGTGTTGCCATCAGATGAAGCTGAGCCGTCCAGCCTTGTTTATGATAAAGACGCATTAAATCAGCTGCTAAGCCAAATTGATAACAGTCAACTTCTTCTTTGTTCAAAGGAATCCCCGCACATTTTTTATCAAAAATTCCCGATAATAAAAGACGATCGTAAGCAAATGGTTTTAATGTTGCAAAGCTATGATCTGATAAACGACAGCCCATCGTTGAGAAGAAGTCCATCCGTTTCTCTAACGCCACCAACAGATCTTGATAGCTTTTAATTGCCATATCCGATTTTTCTGAAAGCTCTTTTAGGTACCCAAGATACTCATCTTGTTGAATATTAATGACTTTATCTGGTCGGAAAGTTGGATAGACCTTAAAGGCTTGTTCTTCTTGAAGCTTCAAATGATACGTAAGAGAATCGATGGGATCATCTGTTGTACAGATTACCTGAACATTCATTTGCTTAATCAAACTCCTAGTCGACATATCATCCTCTTGTAACTTTTTATTCGCTTTTTCCCAAATACTTGGTGCGTTTTCTTCATTTAATAACTCTTCAATCCCAAAGATTCGTTTCAATTCAAGATGGGTCCACACATACAGTGGATTGCCAATACAAGCTTCAATCGTTTTTGCCCAAGCCAGGAATTTTTGATAGTCATCGCCCGTTCCAGTAATAAGTGCTTCTGGCACTCCATTGGCACGCATCAACCGCCATTTGTAGTGATCACCACCTAACCATGCTTGAGTGATATTGGTGAACTTTTTATTTTCGTAAATCTCTTGAGGATCTAAGTGACAATGGTAATCAATAATTGGCTGTTCTGCTGCATACTCATGATACAACTTTTTAGCAAACTCACTTTTTAATAGAAAATCTTTGTCTAAAAACATGATTTCATCTCACTATCCTTTACTTTTTTCAATTGCTTCCCACAATCCAAGAAGATACATCGCACCCAATGCTCGATCATATAACCCATAACCAGCACGACCTGTCTCGCCCCAAATCATTCGCCCATGGTCCGGACGAATATAACCGTCAAACCCATTATCAAACATCGCTTCTAGAATTCTGTACATATCTAACGAACCTTCTGAGGACAGATGTGGCGCTTCATAAAAATCCTTATCATTGCCCAAATATTTAATATTTCTGACATGTGCAAAAGGAATTCGATCACGTTTGCAGAATTCTGCTAAAATCTCGTAGACATTATTTTCAGGATCTTCACCAATACTTCCAGTGCACAGTGTTATCCCATTTGATGGACTATCAACCACATTACAGATCCAGTCTAAATCTTCTCTGTTTTTGACAACCCTTGGCAAGCCAAAAATAGCATACGGCGGATCATCTGGGTGAACCGCCATCTTGATGCCAACTTCCTCACAAACAGGAATAATTTCTTTTAAAAAATAAGCAAAATTTTCACGCAATTTTGTATCATCCACTGCCTCATAAGCTTTAAATAATTCCTTCACCTGAGCTAATCTTTCTGGCTCCCAACCAGGTAATGTGTAGTCAGATGTTGACTCTTCCACTTCACGAACAATTTCTTCCGGATCTTTATCAATTCCCGCTTTTTCAAAGGCCATGGTTGAAGAACCATCTGGTAAAATATAATTTAAATCCGTCTTAATCCAATCAAAAATTGGCATGAAATTATAACAAATGACTTCAATTCCATATTCTGCTAAATTTCGAATCGATTCTTTATAATTTTCAATATAACGGTCACGAGTAGGTAAACCAATTTTTATATCATCGTGAACATTCACACTTTCGATTACTTTTAAGGTCAGACCAGCTTCCTCAACTTCTTCGACTAACTGTTTGATTCTATTCTTCGGCCAAACTTCTCCTGCTGGAATATCAAATAGTGTCCCGACAATTCCTTTCATTCCAGGAATCTGGCGAATCTCTTGTAATTTAATTTTGTCTGCTTCTTTACCATACCAACGAAAAGTCATTTCCATGTATATCCGCTCCTTTTACTGAACAGTTTCATGCAAAACAGCACGAACTGCCCCTTCTTTTTGAATCATCTGTTTAAAGTAGTGTTCAATTTTTTCCCCAAGTCGTGCTTCATATAAATCTACACCAAAAATCGATTGATTCGCTAAAATCGGCCTTAAAATTGAGGCTAGATCCCCTTCAAACCCTAACGTGACCTCACTCAACTGCTCTTGTAATTCATCCAACAACGGGTCTGGACTAAGCTTCATCGCTTCTCCTTGGTCATTCAGGCCTAGAAGGTAACGCAACCAGCCAGCAATGCTTAATGGAATATACACTAGCTGCTCTGATTTCCCACTCTCCATATATTTTTTGATGGTCTCTCCAAACCGAATCGCAACTTTTTGTGAAGTATCTGCCGCTATCCGTTGAGGCCTATCAGGAATCATTGGATTAGGTAGACGCTTTGTAATGACCTCATCAATAAATGTTTTCGGATGAATAATCTCTGGATCTTCAACAACAGGTAGGCCTTCTTTATAACCGACTCCTTTAATCAACGAAACAATATCCTCATCCTTCATCTCCTCAGCAATCGATTGATACTCAAACAGACAACCAAAAATAGACATCGCTGTATGAAGTGGATTTAAACAGGTGGTCACCTTCATCGCATCTGTCTTATCCACAATTTCTCTTGTCGTAAAAATCACTCCCGCCACTTCTAAAGCAGGACGGCCATTCGGAAAACTATCTTCAATAACCAAGTAGTGTGTCTGTTCCGTATTAGCAAACGGTGCGATATTTGTTCCTTTATCCGTATGAATTAAAGAAAGCCCCTCAATTCCTTGTGCCGTCAACTTATCTAACACAGTCTGAGACGGATTCGGTGTAATTCTATCAATCATTGACCAAGGGAAGGTCACCTTCTCTGTATCCATTAAATAGTCAAGAAAGGCTGCCTCGACATCCCCCTTTTCTTCCCAACCTTTTACGATTTGAACAACCGACTCCTTGAAACGTTGCCCGTTTCTAGAAAAGTTATCGGTAGAAATTAAGGCCAATGGATACGCGCCTTTTTTAAACCGGTGAAGAAGTAGGTTTGCAAGAATACTCATCGTATGAACAGCTTTATCTGGTCCAGCTTCAATATCTTTGATTGCAATAGGTGATAGCTTGCCCTGACTATCGGTGAGCGCATAACCTTTTTCTGTAATCGTCACTGTTACCATCTGTAAAGAAGGATTTTCGAATATTTCCTGAACACGTCGATAGCTTTGCTCTTCTAAAGGATGACAAAAAAAGCTCTCAGCAACGGCATTCAGCATTTTTTTCTCTAACTCGCCATCTTCATGCATAATCACTTCTAAAATATTATTATCATACGGGTGATACGCCTTTTCAATCACTTGCTCATCAAATGTTTCGCAGACAATTACGCCACTTCTCATTTCTTCTTTATCCACTAATTCCTGAGCAATCTCTGCATGAAAAGCTCGAAACAAATTCCCCCCTCCAAAGTGAAGCCATTGGGGATGTTCTTTTGTATAAGAAACTAGCTCCGCCTTTTCTGCTATGGGCCTTTTAACCTTTTCCCAAGTTTCAATTCCTTGCATTGTCTTCTCCTCCTCGTAAAATCACCAAACTGATATATTAATATTTTAATCTATCGAAAAAGAAAATGCAAACCTTTACAAAAATTCTTAGAACTTATATACTAATTTTATTGCACCTAATAAATTATTTGGAAAAGAGAAGCCTATTGACTACAACAAATTTTCAACACAAAGCCTATGAATCAATCAAGAACTCAATCCTTTCAGCAGAATTAGCTCCCGGTTCCCGAGTTTCCGAAAAGGAATTGGAAGAACGTCTAGAAATGGGACGAACGCCTATTCGTGAAGCTATTATCCGTTTGCGTAGAGAAGAACTTATTCGCGTGATTCCTCAAAGTGGAACCTATGTTGCCAAAATCAATTTACAACAAATTGAAGAAGCTCGTTTTGTTCGAGAAACCTTGGAAAAAAATATTTTTGTCGTCGCTTGTGACTTAGCAACTGAAGAAAACTATCATGAGTTAGAAAAATTATTGGTACTTCAAAAAACTTATGCCACACTCAAAGATGAAGCCACCTTTTTCCAATTAGACGAAGATTTTCACCACTTGGTTTATCAAATCGCCAATAAAAATCACGTCTGGAACTGGCTACAGTCCATTAATTTGCAGCTCAATCGCTTCCGCTTTTTACGCTTAGAAGTAGCTGGACTTTCTTGGGATGTTATTTTGAACGATCACGAACAAATTCTTCAAACTTTAAAAGAACGTGATAAAGAAAAAATTGTTGCCTTAATTGGGACCCATATCGATGTCATTGATAACGACTTAAAGGTAGTCAAACAAGCCTATCCTGATTATTTCGAGGAATAATTACCTTTATAGAAAGGAAGTTTTTTTCTATCAATTCAAGCATGACCTCGTACCTATTTTAGATTTTAAGAGTTCGAGGAGGTTGGGGCAGAAGTGTTTAACTCCAGCTACACTCCATGGACTCCGATCTCAACAACTTCTATGCATGAGACAGGCTAGATAGTTGTTGCACAGTACCTACCCGGTTCTCGGAGTTAAACGCTTTTCCAACCTCTTTTTGACTACACAAATGCTATTTTTCCGCTCAACTAACTGGGTGTTGAAGCTGAATTCGCCCATCCACAAACGTCAGTGGTGTCACATAAACCTGTCTATTGCCCCCTTTTTTTATATAATCTGTATGTGCATGATATACACAATATTGCTCACCCGTTGGCAAGTCAACGACACTATTATGACCTGGACCTGAGACGACCTCATCAGTTGCCAGAATCGGATTATTCTGATATTTTTTAAACGGTCCCAATGGGCTATCTGAAACAGCCGCACCTATTCCGTAATATTCACTTGCAAAAAAATTTGCTGAATACATCAAATGATACTGATGATCTTTTTTCACAACAAAGGGGCCCTCAGTCCAAAAAACACCTTGTTCTGTCTGATATTGTTTTTCCCACGGTTGGTTAGGTTGAATGAGGCACACTGCTTCTCCCTCGACAGAGATAAAATCTTTTCCTAATCTTACGCCATAAATATCTGCTGTTTTTGACGGGTTATCCTCCCATGCACGTGAATAATAAAGATAGTTTTCTTCTCCATCTTTTAAAATATGGGCATCCAATACGCCATAACCAAAATCGAACATCGGTTGGCTATCATAAACATCTGTAAACGGACCAGTTGGACTCTCTGCCACAGCCACTCCAATTCTTAAGCAATGCGCCTCAAATTTTTTCCATTGTGCCGTATAATACATGTAAAACTTCCCTTGAAATTCATAAACCTCGGGTGCCCAGAATAGTCGACTGCCAAAACTTTTGGCGTTCTTTTCGAAACAGACTACAGGCTCACTCCAATAAAGAAGATCCTTAGAGGTCCAACAATAATACCCATCAAAATCACTTGTCGCGTACAAATAATAAGTTTCCTCTACTCGTAATACATAGGGATCTCCAATGTTTTGAATCGTTAGCTTTCCACCAGAACTGACTTTAGACATATCTAATTTACCCCACTTCAATTTTTTCGTTGACTCTTACTCATCGAAACGCATTGTTCAACTACAAAAAACAGAAAAAAAGTTGAGCCTCCTCAAAACTTTTCTTCTGTTTTAACAAATCAAGTAAACCGTTATTTTACCTCTGCGAACGCTCTAAGACGCTCATATTCAACTCCGGCTAAGGCAACTATCCCTGTGCCATGCGCATCATTTAAGAGCCAACCTAGGCTGTGATAGTAGTCACGTGAAAAGGAGAAACCAGAGCCTCGACAAACACCGTATAAATTGCCACTCTTATCTATACAAAATTCAGCTAAACCTTCCCAAGCCTTTTGGACAGTTTCTGTAGCTTTTTCAATCAGCTTCTCTTGTAAATAACCATTTCGAATCCCTCGTGACAAAGCACAAATAAACATAGCAGTAGAAGAACTTTCAAAATAAGCCTCTTTATCATCTAATAACTGATGCCATAAGCCATTTGTATCTTGACTGGCAATGATTCCCACTGACAGTTCATTGTAGAAGGCTTCAACTTCGTCTCGTCTTTCATGAGTCGCTGGCATTTTTTCCAGTAATTCAGATAGAGAAAACATTACCCAGCCATTCCCCCTACTCCAAGGCAATTGATTCGCTTTTTTAAAGCGCGTATCAAAAATATGACTCATGATATTTTTTTCATTGATAAAAAATCGTTCTCTGAAAAATTTCATCTGGTTTATAGCATCTGTTAAGTAACACTCTTTTTGACTCAGTTCCCAATAACGAACAAGGAACGGCACACTCATGTAGAGATCATCCACCCACATGGTATCATTTTCACGATAAAATGCACCATCAGCCTGTCTAAGAGTCTCATCTTTCATAAAATTAGCGATACGGTATGCAATCGGAAAAATTTTCTCATTTTGCTCGTAGTTCAGACTTTCCAACATCAAACTACCAAACGAACCACAATCATCTAATTCTCTCAACCAATAAAATTGTGTATTAATTAACGGGTATTGATAAACTTTTCTATCCCATTGACCATAGTCATCATGCGTAATAATTTGCTCAACAGAATGTATAGAATAGGTTTTCCACTCCTCTTGCGAAAAATACTCACTTGCTTCTAAAAAGCCATACAGCGTCACACCCATCCAATAGGTCCAATGAGCAAATAAACTACTATTTCTTGATAAGCGAACCTTTGCTCCCACAAACGGTGCTTCCCAATAAATAGATTCGCCATTCGAACTCTCTTGGACAACAGAAAAATCCATTTTAGGCTGTTCAGAATCTTTTACCGGGCCACAATATAACCAATTCAGCTTAGGGAAGTTACCATTCCAATTAAAAGCCTTCATGTCTTCTGATAGCTGACTTCCACGATAAATAAGCTCTAGCCATTGACCTTCTGATTTTATATCAATGAGGTTGTCTTTTTCTATCTCTTGACCTTCAGAGAGTGAAAGATTGCCTATTCCCGAGTAAATAAACTGCTGACAATTCCAAGGAATTTCTATTTTCACAAAATATGTTTCAACTGTTTCAGATTGAATAGTCGCTTCCTGTAAAGTCGCCAACATTTTGGTGAACAACTCATCTTCTGGAATATCTGCTAGCTTTTGAAGATGGAAACCTAACATTGGTAAAAAATAATCGCAAATTTTATAAAAATGTGTCGGCGCCCATTGTGGGGCTTGATTTCTAATTCTAAAACCGCAACCTAGTGGCGTTTTTTCTGTCACAAAAGTTAATTGGTTTTGCCCCTTATTTAGATTTAGAGACAATTTATTTGCTTGGCGGCGATTCTCTTGATCTGGTGTGGATTGAAAAACAGCTACCTCATTTATATAAACTACGGTAGGTCCCACACACTCAAGCGCTAAGTGTATCGTTTGAATAGAATCAGAAGGAAGATACGTGGTGGCCACGCCTTTTTCGCCAACAACTAATTCTTCATATTCTTCTTCAAAAGAAACGACACACCAACCATCCTTTGTATACGGTTGGCCGCTTGGAAAATCAATCACTGGGATATAAGGTATTTCTGGGTTTGCCCCTGTGAAACGTTGAATTAAATGAGTTAAGATTGCTTTTGTATCATTTCCAAAATTAAATTTTGCACTGTCTTTTTTATCAAAGTACATATTCATCAATCCTTTCTTAAATAACTAAAGAGACCATCAAAAATTCTTTCCAACAAGTTCAGTTAACCAATACGTGGCACATGAAAACGATCATTAATTTCTTTGATTAAAGAGAGATCACATTTCGCTTTTCTGTCATAAGTCAATAGCCCATTAATTTCCTGCTCAACGTCAGTTAATTGCGTGTAACAAAAACCGTACAAAATTTCTGAAGTATAGAGTGCTTTCATAACACGAGCATACTCTGAAATAAATTCTTCCTGATTTTTGGCAGAAGTGTAGCCCCACCCTGGCTGACCAGAAACGTCAAAGCCTATGCCACCAAACTCCGTTAATAAAACAGGTTCTCCTTGATTCTCAAAGCCTTCCGCATAAATAGCCCAAGCAGAAGAAGAATAAGCTAAAATAGCCTTTTTTGTCCGAAGTGTTTCAATGAAAAATTCATACTTTTGTTTTTCATCCTTGTTTCCATGCGCATAGTTATGGATGGCACAGATATCTGTTTCGGTCATAGCCCAGCCATCATTTGAAATGACCAAACGGGTTGTATCCAATGAATGAATATAATGATACATCGTCTGTGAAAAATGCTGTTGTTGTCGGCTTCTTTGTACATCTGGTATGCCCCAGCTTTCATTTAATGGAACCCACGTCACAATGGAGGGGTGATTATAATCTCTGTCAATAATTTCTTTCCACTCAGTCATCAACCGATTAACAGAATCCTCATTATAAAAGGGCGCAGAAGCACATTCTCCCCAAACTAAAAAGCCTAGTTTGTCTGCCCAATATAAAAATCGTGGATCCTCTGTTTTTTGATGTTTCCGACAGCCATTAAATCCCATCTCTTTTGATAATTCAATATCCTTGATAAACGCTTTATCATCTGGTGCAGTCATTAAACTTTCTGGCCAATACCCTTGATCAAGAACTAACTTTTGATAATAGGGACGATTATTTAAAAAGACCATGCCGTTTTCTTGATGAATTTTTCTAAAACCAAAATAGCTAGAAACTTTATCCACCGTTTGTTTTTCCTGAACCAATTCAAATGTGATATCAAATAAATTAGGCGTCTCAGGTGTCCATGAATAGCCCTCACCATGAAAATTATGTCTAAATATTTTTTCATCAAACAAATCAACTGAAAAATCGAGCTTTTTACTTTTAAAATCAAGCTCGCCACTCGTAATCGCTTCTTGCCCATAATAAATTTGGAATTTTAACTTTAATTGCTCGTTCGATTCATTTATTTTTGTTTGGAGTCGAATTTTCCCTTCATCATAAAGAGGGGTCATTTTAATTTTTTCGAGATACACTTGATTAACTTCTTCAAGCCAGACTGTCTGCCAGATTCCTGTAGTATTCGTATACCAAATCCCTCGACTTTCTGCTTCCCAAAATTGTTTTCCACGTGGAATCGATTCATCTGTCAAAGGATCAAATACCCGGATAACCAAATAATTTTCTGGTTGGAGATAGTTTGTAATATCCACACAAAATGATGTATGGCCTCCTTCATGAGTAAGCACATGTTCTCCATTAACGTAAATGTCTGATAGGTAATCGACAGCACCAAAATGTAAAATATAGCGTTTATTGTCTTTCTTCTCCACGTTAAAGTTTCTTTGATACCAAACAATTTCGTGTGGCTCCGTAAGCCCAATACCACTAGCTTCTGATTGATAAACGAAGGGTACCTTAATTGTTTGACTAAATTTCTGTGAGTTATGATACCATTTCTCCTTCAATCCTTTGTCTGCATCATCAAATTCAAATGCCCATTCACCGTTCAAATTTTTCCAGTTTTCTCTGACAAACTGTGGTCTAGGATAGTCATTTTTTTTCATTATTTCTTCACCTTCAGCTAATTTCTTCTGTAGCAATCATCTACTCTACATTCTTTATATTTATGAACACAAATTTAGTTTGTAAGATTCATCCATTTTCCGTTTCTGTCTGAGTCATAGATTCCACAGACCATTTTTAAGGAGTCAATGGCATCCTCACATGCTAAATAAGAAAGATAAGGATCCTTCACACCAGTCAACTTATTCACAAAAGTCTGAATCAGTCGTTGATGACCGTTCCCCCAATACTCTTTACTCACATAGCTTTGTTTTTCTTCCATCAAGGGTACTTTCTGCCCGTTAATGAATAGCTCTTTATTCGTTAATTCGACGGTGGCCCCTTCAAAATCAAATAAGACACTTGGTGTTCGATCAGAAGAAAAATTATTAGATGCATAAATCACTACGGGAATCTGTTCATCAATCATGGCTGTTCCCATCGCTGCATCTTCTACTTCAATGTCATCTTCTAACAATGATTGCATAATTTTCCCCTTGATCTTCTGAGGACATTTAATAAACCACGGCACGACATCTAGTGTGTGGATTGCTTGATTAATCAGCAATCCACCACCTTCTTCTTTCCAAGTTCCTTTCCAACTATCTTTTGCATAATAACTTGCATCACGATGCCAACTCATTTCACATCGAATCCCCTTAAGCTTGCCAAAGGATTGATTCTCAATTCGCTCTTTCAACTTAATAAACGAAGCATTAAAGCGATTTTGATAACAAACAACATACTCTTTTTTAAAAATTGATTGTTGTCGGTAAATCTCTTTTGCATCAGAAACAGTGGTCGCCATTGGTTTTTCACAAATGACATGTTTATTAAAAGAGAAGCTGTCAACCGTCATTTGTTTATGCAAATAATGAGGTGTCGCAATAATAATCACTTGAATTCTTTCATCAGCTAGCAAGTCTTTATACTCTTGATAAAAATCAGTGGCATGCATTTCTGCAAACTGTTGGCCTTTTTTTGGGTTGTTATCACATACAGCAAGCAGCTGTGCGCCTTCTATCCGCTCAATTGCTTCTGCATGAACGCCAGCAATATTTCCACAACCAATTATTCCAAATGTAATCATCTCATCACACGTTTCTTAAATTAATAAGTCCCTTCAGTATCTAAGACTTGTTCTTCTACAGTTTTTTCTTTTGAGCTATCTATTCGTTTGGTTAGCTCTTCCAAAAAACGATCCTCATCAATTGGTAAATTTACCCATTCTTCTGTCCATGAAGACAAATGAATGGCGTTTGAAATGCTCAATCCTTTCATACCATCCTCTGCTGGAGAGATTAACGTTTCCCCGTTCAAGATGTGGTTAATAAAGTTTTGAGTGACTTTTTTGTGTCCAGTATGGCCATCGAAAACAACAGGAATTTTGATTTCCCATACTTCAGGTTCACCAAATCCGCCTGTATACGTCTCATTCCATTCTTTTTCATCCACCACTGTCCGCCAAAACTTGAGTTGATCGTCTTCAATCACAATTTTCCCTTGAGAACCAACAATTTCAAAACGATTCGTTCCTGGCGTTTCTGTTGTTGTTGTGACAAATACACCTGTTGCGCCATTCGGGTATTCAGCATACGCCGTTACTTCTGTCTCGACTTCGACATTACGCCGTTTGCCATAATAAGCAAAACTATAAATTCGTTCTGGCATTCCACAAATCCATTGCCATAAGTCTAATTGGTGCGGATCCTGGTTTAGTAGTACCCCACCACCTTCACCAGCCCAAGTTGCTCGCCAGCCTCCTGAATTGTAATAGCTCTGTGAACGATACCAGTTAGTGATAATCCAATTGGTTCGTCGTAACTCACCAATTTGACCAGATTCAACCAGTTCTTTTGCTTTTTGATACGTAGGATTCATCCGTTGGTTATACATTAATGAAAGAGTTAGCTCAGGATGACGTTTGGCTTCCTCAATCATCTCACGAACTTTTTTGGTATACACCCCAGCTGGTTTTTCGACTAAAGCATGTTTGCCTGCTTTCAGTGCTTCTATCGCTAAGATAGGATGATCATAATGTGGCGTAGAGATAATCACCGCATTTACTTCCTTGTCAGAAAAAACGGCTGTAGCATTTTCATAAAACCGATAATGTTCGCCATACTTCTTTTTTGCTGTTTCTAATTTTAAAGGGTTGATATCGCAAAAGCCGAATAACTCAATGCCTTTAATCTCGTTTGACAATAGATTACTTGCATGTAGGTTTCCAATATTTCCAACACCAATAATGACTGTCTTTACGTTTCTCATTACTTCCACTCCTGCTTCAATTGATTGACCAAAATTTCTTTTAACGCTTGGCTCGCAACAGAAAATAATTTTTCGCCATCTGAGGCTGTATTTGAAATAGATAGCTGCGTCTTTTCTAAATCAGCAAACCCATCAAAAATAGACAGATGGGGTTCTAAAGAAGCAAAACCAAAAAAATCCGTTGCTATCAATGCTGCTAAGACTTCTTTTACTTTGCCATCACCAAGTCCTGCTGGAGTCACTTTATGGTCTGAGTAAAGAGCATCTTTGATATGCATATAGGCGATGTGCTCTTTTAACAAATCATAGGCATGTGGATAAACCTCTACCTCACATTGCACAAAATTAGCTGGGTCAAAGGCTGCTTTTACTTGCGGGCTATTCAACTCATTTAATAAGGTCAGACAGCGTTCAGGTGTATCTCCGTAAATGTCTTTTTCATTTTCATGCAACAGCGTAATCTCAGGATAGTCTTTAGCAACCGCTAAAAATTGCTGCCATCTTGAAATAACCTCTTCTTTGTAGTCATCTGGATTTTTTTTAGAATCAATAAAGAAGCTGAACATTCGAATATATGGACTCTCAAAAATACGGGCAATGTTTAAGACATGTACAAATTTTTCCAAATGCTCTTCAAATGGATCATCAATATTGATTTTCCCAATAGGAGAACCAATACTAGATACTTGAATCATTGCATGATCAAATTTCTTTTTGTACATCTCCGCCTCTTCAATTGTAAAATCACTGACGTTTTTCCCATCAATTCCACGTATCTCAATATGAGAGATTTGGTTTTTCTTGAGCACACGCACTTGCTCTTCAAAATTTGGACTAATTTCATCTGCGAAGCCTGTAATTGTAAAGTTATTCATACGAGTCACCTTTTCTTTCTTTTTCATTTTTCCATAGAGAAGAAAGTTTTTTATTTGTTACGTTGAAGATTATTCCCCAAAATAAAGCATTTCCAAAAAGAATATTCAGCAATTGCACATAATAACCAATGCTTGCCCACAACATCACAAGTATTAATAAAAACACTGTTGTAAAAGTATATCGCCAGCTGGTAAATAAGGCTTTTTTCAATTTAATTTGCCAGGTGGTAGCTGTCATTTCTTCTAGCGCAAGATAATAGATGATTGAAATACCTATAAACATCAAAGTAATATAAATCACTGGAAAAACAAACATTTTCCCCATTTGAACCATTAAGATGTAACTATCTACTAAACAAAAACTTAGAAAAGCAGTCAAAATAGTCCCTACCTTAAACTTTTTTCCATAACTATTTTTTAAGCCTGCTGTATATTCTTTAAACGTTGTTACCTCATCATGCAAAAATTGCTGCAAGGTCATTAAATTAGGCAGTACAAAAAGAAAAGCTATGGCATAAAAAATGAAAGTTGTCACTGAAAATTTAAAGAGTAAATTCACTACAACCCATGGCAATGAATAAACCGACATAAATAAACTAAGCTTTACATAATTATAGATAGCACCATTAATTTCTTGAATCATTTTTGGTGAAACTAACTTTCGTAAACTTGAGAACATTTGACTTCTATCCTTTCAGTCCACCAGCTGACATGCCATCAATAAATTGTCGTGAAGCTGAGAAGAATAGGATAATAGAAGGCAATAAAGCAATCACCGACATCGCAATAATTTGATTCCAGTTAAAGCTTCCGCCCGTTGTATCCATCGCCATTTTTAAGGCAACCGCTACCGGGAATTTTTCCACACTAGAGATGTAGATTAATGGCCCCATAAAATCATTCATACTTCCCATAAACTCAAGCAAACCAATTGTCACTAAGGCTGGTTTAATAATTGGCAATAAAATTCTGAATAAAAACTGCATGGAATTACAGCCATCCATCATTGCTGCTTCATCATAGTCGCGAGGAATTCCACGCATAAATTGAACAAGCATAAAAATATTAAATGCGCTCTGTGCAAAAAGAGTCCCTGCTATCAATGGAACATAAGTATCTAAAAAGCCTAAATTCCGCCAAAAAAGATACATTGGTATGGTTTTAACCACACCTGGTAAAAACATGGTTGAGATCATTGCAGAAAAAAGAATTTTCTTAAAAGGAAAATCAAATCTTGCAAACCCATAAGCCACAAAGACTGTTGAAATTAGTGTGAAAATCACTTTAGGAATAACAATTTTAAATGTGTTCACAAAATAAGTAGCAAAAGTAAACTCTGTCCCTGTTTCCCAACCTTTTACGTAAGGGGTAAAATCAAAAGAACTTGGCCAAAAACCAATAGAACTGAAAATTTCCGCATTCGTCTTAAAGGATGCGCCAACCATCCAGATAATTGGATAGAGCATTAATAAAGCAACAGCTAAAAGGATAATGTAACGAATCGTCGCGCCAATTTTTAACGTTTTTTTCTTAGGTTTATTTTGTGTAACTGTGATATTTTCTGCCATTTTTCTCACTCCTCATCCACGTAATACACCCATTTTTTCTGGGAAATAAATACGATGCCTGTAAATAGCATGATGATAATGAACAATATCCATGACATAGCACTCGCATAACCCATTCGGAAAAATTTAAATGAGTAGTTATAAATTAATAGTGATGTAAACTGGGTCGCTTTTAATGGTCCCCCACCTGTGATTAAGTAGGCACTGTTAAATTCTTGGAAAGCTCCGACCATTCCCATGACTAGGTTGAAAAATAATGATGGGGTAATCAAGGGTAAAGTTATCTTGAAGAACTGAGTAACTTTACTTGCACCGTCAACCTCAGCAGCTTCGTATAACTCTGCTGGTATATTTTGTAGAGCTGCCAGAAAAATAATCATTGACGAACCAAATTGCCAGACTCTTAGTAAAGAGACAACAATCATTGCAAGTCCTGGATCTGACAGCCAAGGCAGTGGCTCAATACCGAAAATGCCAACTGCTTGGTTTACCAGTCCATCACCAGTAAATAGAAATTTCCAAATAACAGAGATTGCGACATTCCCTCCTAAAATAGAGGGAATGTAATAGGCTGTTCTAAAAAAGTTGATTCCTTTTAATTTAAAGTTCAGTATTACTGCAATCAGCAAGGCAAAAACAAGCGCTGCTGGGACCGTTAACAAGGCATATTTAAATGTCGCAACCAACGAATCAATAAATTCTTTGTCTTTAAATAATTCTTTGTAATTAGCCAATCCGATGATTTTCGGATCACGAACCATTGTAAAGTCCGTGAAGCTAATATAAAGAGAATTTAAAAAAGGGTATACCGTAAAAATTAAAAATCCTATAATCCAAGGCATCACGTATAGTAAGCCTGTCCAGTTTTTCTTTCTCATAGTCTGATCTCCTAACGGTTGCTATTCAATCGTGCTTTTTACTTGTTCGACTGCTTCTGTCATACCATCGATTGTTTTTTGTGCTGCTTCATCCGCAGTAATCTTTCCATATGAAAACTCATCAAATGCATCATTATACGGCTGCATTACTTTACCCATCTCCGTGTATTTACTAAAGGTAATTCCTTTTGTATTTTTTACGTAGTCATACACATCTTTTTCAATCCCTGAAATTTGACCATCTTTATTCAAAATATCGAAAGCCTTTTGATTCGCCGGAACGCCACGCGCCATACTCATCGCTTTAACCCCTTCTGGATCATTTAACAAGAAATTCAGTAATTTTACGGCTGCTTCTTGGTGTTTTGAGTTTTTCGAAATAGCAAATAACATCGACGGTTTATTGATTACTACCTGTTCGCTACCTTCAGATAAGGTGGGGAAAGATGCCATAGATAATTCTTGCCCTGCTTCCTTCATGTTTTTATATTCTCCAGAAATTAGTGAAGACCAGTTAGTTAAGGTTGCATATTGGCCATCTAATAATTTCTTAGCCGGTGCCCCTGGATTGGCATCTGCTTGTTCTTTTGTTTCTTGAATGGTTGGAATAACGCCTTTATCAATCATTCCTTTATACCATTCAAAGGCCTTTTTGACAGTTTCCTTATCATATTGAAAACTACCATCGTCTGCCAAAATCGTTTTCCCTGTTTCTTGTTGCAGGTAAGTGAGTAACGCATACGTATCAATTCGTGCTGGAAAGGCGCCATCCTCAAACTTATCCGCGGCTTTAATATAACCATCCCAAGTTGTCGGTACTTCTAAGCCTCGATCTTCAAACGCTTTTTTGTTTACTGCCCAAACTCGTGCATTTTCACTGAATGGTATCGCATTTAACTTGCCATTGACTTTCCCTGAATCTAAGATTGATTTATCATAACCAGATACATCTAACCCATCGATACCGTTAAGGTCAGCGAAACCAGTCCCATCCGGTGAATATTGCGCTAACCAGTCATAGTTCACTTGCATGACATCTGGTTCAGTTCGGCCGGTGATCTGTGTGGCCATTTTTTGTTCGACCCCATCCCAACCACTGTACTCAGCTTTTACTTTGATATCTGGATTAGCTTTTTCAAAGGCTTTAATCGCTGCTAATGTAGCTTCATGCCTATCATCTCCACCCCACCAGCTAATTCTAATGGTTGTCTTCCCATCAGCTGCCTTATCTTTACTTCCATTTCCACAGCCAACCAATAAAACCGTACAAGCCATGAGTGTCCCACAAATAGTTAACATTTTTTTAATTCTCATTATAATTCCCCTCCATGTTATTTAAACTATTTTGTAAACTGTAACTTTTACTCCATGACTATATCACCCGAGGTAAGCCTTTACAATAGCATATTGACGCTAGAAATCACTTTCAACTAAACACGCAACTAACCGATAATTTTCCCTATTTCCATCGAAATGTAGTTGCTATTTAACGCAACTATTTTGTGTTATTTTTTTATTTAACGTACAATCCATCTAAATCAAAAATGATTATGAGGAGTGTATTTATGTTTATTCAATTAGATGATACCGGCTTAGAAATTCTCAAGGCACTCGCCTCTGACACGCGAGTGAAAATTATTCATTCTCTTTCCAAATCTCCATCCACTGTTAGCAAGTTGGCAGAAACACTCGGTCTAAGTAAAGCAATTGTTTCTCGTCATGTCCGTCTTTTAGAGGACGCCGGACTAATTTATTTAGAAACAGACCGAATCTTTTCAGATCAACGAGTCAAACAGTTTAAGTTAGCTGTTGATCATATAGAAGTTGATTTTCCTAAAAAGATTCACCTTCCTTATAAAGAAATTGATACAGAAATAAAACTAGGTTACTTCTCGAACTTCTCTGTCATCCCAACTTGCGGACTTGCTAGCGCTAACGCCACAATCGGTGAATTAGATGACCCTCGAACCTTTGTTGCAAATGAGCGAATCAATGCTTCTCTACTTTGGTTTTCAGATGGATTTGTCGAATATGTTGTTCCAAACCAACTACCAAAAAATGCAAAGCTTGAACTATTGGAGCTTTCTTTAGAGATTTCTTCAGAATTCCCCGAATCAAATAACAATTGGCCCAGCGACATCTCTTTTTACATCAACGACACTTTACTCGGCACATGGACTGCTCCTGGAAATTATTCAGATGTGCGAGGTGCGCTAACTCCTAAGTGGTGGGAAAGTGGTTTTAGCCAATATGGGGTTTTGAAGCATCTGAGAATTACACACAAAGATAGTGGCATCGATGGAAAACATCTCTCAGATATTAAACTAGAAGATTTAAAGCTTGATTCTTCCCCATTTATAAAAGTTCGAATTGGAATTGATGAAGCCGCAGAAAATAGGGGAGGACTGACCATATTCGGTAGTGAGTTTGGCAATCATCCTCAAAATATTTTGCTAAGAATGTTTTACTCTGAGAATGGTTAGGTTGTTAAATTTATTTTAAAGTGGCACACGAATAAAGCTGCTGAAATCACCTTTTTTAATAGTCATTGTTTTTTGGCTACCTATACCTTTGAGTTCAAACTAAAGAGAGTCCAGAGTATCAATAAATTGACTGATACTTTGGACTCTTTACTCACGTCTAGTCTCTTGGAGGGGGTCTAAGAGACTAGACGGTCGCTCGTAAATTTATATGAATCTTATGTTTCATATTTGATAAATACAGGTAAAAATAGTCGTGAATTGACCGTTGCAGCTCCTGAAAAACCAAATAGAAGAACTAGCCAAAATGATAGACTAAAAAACACATCATTCATTGAACCAATGACCAGAAATACAAGGAGTCCTCCTACGACATACAGCATAGGTTTACTATTTAAAACGGCTATTTGAAAGCAGACCTTAAATGTTTGAAAAATTGAATTGGAGTATCTCGCTGTGTAGGGGAAAACTAACAGTCCCCAAGAAAACAAAATCATCCCAAAAATAAATAATCCGCCAACTGATACATACATTAATAGACCTACTAGTAAGCGAGTACAAATAAAACTAGTCACGCCAATAAATACGAACATAAGAAGGAACCCCTCTAGGATGATTCCCCGAACAAAATTCGTTCTATACTCTAACAAATAGTTTTGTAGCCTTTTAGTCGGCAGATCATGCGCTGTGGTTTGTATCTCATTAAACATCACGCTATACAGAGCAATTAACGCCGGCCCAAAAAACAAACCAAATCCACTAGTAATTATAAAAAGCATATTCAGTAAGTACAAATCAACCGCTGTTACACAAATCTTATAACTATTTTTGCTTGGATCCATTAATCCTCTCATTTTCTACGTTCCTTCCATCCATTAATTATCCTTTAACTGCACCAATCATTACTCCTTTGATGAAATACTTTTGTAAGAACGGATAGATACAAAGGATTGGCAAAGTCGAAATAACTATCGCTGAATATTTAATGGTTTCCGCAAAAGTATTCACCGAATCAAGAGACGATGCCCCTTGATTTAAAGATTGATCATTGGCTAGTAAGACGGCTCTAAGGACATTTTGAATCGGCAATAAATTCCTATCTTTTATATAAATTGACGCACTAAACCAACCATTCCAGTGCCCAACACCATAATACAAAAGTAATACCGCTAGGGTCGGTTTAATCAGTGGTGTGATGATTTTAAACAAAATCGTAAAATCATTTGCCCCATCCATATACGCAGATTCGATTAAACTATCAGGAATAGCATCGATTGCCGAGCGACAAATAATTGCATTATATAAACTCAGCGCCCCTGGAATGATCAGGGCCCACAAATTGTTATATAACCCTAATTCTCTTTGATTCAAATAAGAAGGAATTAATCCCCCACTGAAAAACATTGTAAACATAAAAAATGAAACAATCGCTTTTTTAAACATAATCTTTTGAGAAGACATAAAAAAGGCACAGAGCAAAGTCAGCAACATATTTAACGGCAAAGAGAAAATCAAGATAAACAATATATTTTTATAACCACTGACAATCAATGGGTGCTTAAAGGCGTTCGTATAGGCTGTTAAACTGAACCCTTTTGGCCAGAGCAGTTTTCCTGCATTGGCGGTGATTGAGCTACTCTCCGAGAACGAAGCAACAAATACATACCATACTGGATATAAACAGGCCAGCACTAAAAGTAGCAAAATAACTATATTTATCACATCAAATAGTCGACTCCCTGTCGTTGTTTTTCCTTTTGTTTTAACCATCTCTTCCCCCTCCTAAAATAGGCCTGAATTCGCCGTTTTTTTCGCAATTCGATTTGCAATCAATAACAAGGTCACGTTGATTAGAGTATTAAACAACCCAATAGCTGTACTATAGCTAAAGTCTGCATTCAATATCCCCATTCTATATACATAGGTTGAAATAACATCTGCCACTTGATAAGTAGATGGCGAATACAACAATAAAACTTTTTCAAACCCGACACTTAAAAGCCCGCCAATTCGTAACACGAGTAAAATGATTATGGTCGAACGAATGCCTGGCAAGGTCACATGCCACATCTGTTTAAATCTACCGGCACCATCAATTTTTACGGCTTCATACAATTCCTGATCTATTCCAGACAAGGCGGCCAAATAGATAATCGAATTCCACCCGATATTTTGCCAAATTCCTGAAATAACATAGATGGGAATAAAAAAAGTTTTGTTCGCTAATAGGTTTGTTCGTGCAATTCCAAAATGGACTAAAACATCATTAATTAGGCCATCAGATTGTGTAAACACCTTAATCAAACTACACATAACCACCAAAGAAATAAAATAGGGCATATACGTAATCGTTTGAACAATTCGCTTAAATACCTTACTCTTCACTTCATTAATTAACAAAGCTAAAATAATCGGTGCCGGAAATCCGATAATCAAGGTAGTCATACTGATAATAAAGGTATTTTTTATCACTCGAAATGCGTTTGGATCTGAGAAAAATCGTTTAAAATTCTCCAATCCAACCCAGCGACTCCCCAGAATTCCTAAATGCGGCTTATAATCTTTAAACGCTATAATAATGCCGTACATGGGTTTGTATGAAAAAACTAGAAAATAAATGATTACTGGAGCAACCATCAAGTACTTAATTTTATTTCGTTGCCAATTTTTTTTGAATCGTTCAAAAAAAGGCTTCTGTTCGTTTTTCAGTAAATTTCCCTCTTCTATCACCATATTATTTTCCTTTCTGATCAGCACACTTTTTTGAAAAAAGATTTGAGATACTCATCATCTCAAATCTTTTTCACCTATCAAACGACTCGCTTGGTTTACTGTAGAGAGTCGCTAGTTGTCCCTTTATTCAGATAAACGACTGACCCTTTTATCGTTTTAAATATCTATCATAAGCAGTTTGGCGAATCTCAAGATACCTATCTATCCCTTGATCTTTAAGATCTTTCACAAATTGATCGTACTCATCTAAAGAGCGTTCGCCAGTCATAAATTTCATTGCATTCTCTGAAATATAAGCATCTAGTGTATTCGTAATTGTCGCTAATTCTTTTGATTCCTCAGACGTATAGCTCACTTGTTTGGGAATTGTCGTATCTATCGCTTGTTTATTTTCGTTATACCATTTAGTAGAGGCAGCCATTGCAGCTGGGTCCATTCTGGCCTCCACTACTTTCACGCTTTGAACGCCCAATCCAAGGTCTACGTTTCCGGTATATTCTTTCAGTGCCTCAATCGTTCCAAGCTTGTTATCAGTCACTTCTTTCGTAAATTCGGGTTGATTATCTTTTAATTCATAACTCTTATCTTTTGTTCCAAAATTCCAATAACGACTTCCTTCATCAGTGAATGCCCAATCCAACCACTCTAATGCTTTATCAAGCTTCTTTCCTTCTGTCGTTCCACCCACTTGAAATCCGTAACCATTCACTAACTGATCATAATAGATTGCTGCTGTTTTTTTACCGTTTGCTTGGTTGGGGTATTCTATCCCTACCCATTGCGCGTTCTTTCCAGAAGCCTTCGCATCTTCCATATAAGTTGTTAGGGTGCCTGCAGTTGTCATTGTTATGCCGACTTTATCATTTTGGATTTTGGTTTTTAAATCAGAATCCCCTAAAGTCACAACATCTGGATCAATCAATCCTTCACTGAACAATTTATGCAACCACTCCATATAGTTTTTCCACTCTGGCTGTGCTTGAGCTAACTGAATTTTGTTATTGTTATCTACATACCCAGCAGTTCCAAATGTCCCATATGCTCCGAATGCGCCCGCAAACCCTGGAGCCATTCGTCCGGTTGTAAAAGCAAACTTCGCGCCATACTTTTCATTAAACACACGCATAACATTTTCCCAATCATCAATGGTTTTTGGCTCAGATAGATGTTGTTCATCTAACCAGTCTTTTCTAAGCATGGGGCCTAAGTGAGTGGCTGTGATAACATTATCTCTAAAAAAACCAAATGAATAATATTTTCCATCGTCTGTTTTTACTGCTCGATCATAGTCAGGATGTTCCTTTAAAAAGGCCCAATAATTCGGCGCTTTTTCTGGAAGCAAATCCGTCAGATCCTTAATAACATTGTCTTCAAGATACATTTGAGCACTCTGAGCCATTGGATACTGAATAATATCTGGTAAAGAGCTTTCTGATGTCATTAAATTAAAGGCTTGTGCCTCATCGGTTCCCTCGGTTGGGAATTCCCAATCCACAGTAATGCCAGTTTCCTTTTCTAACCCTTTATGAAAAGGAGATTGCCTCCAATCTGAGATAGTCGTAGCTGGTTGTAATTTAGCTGACCAAACTTTTAAATTCTTACTTGTTTTCGCAGTTTTTTCTGTACTCCCACCACAAGCCGATAATAAAAGGACTGAAAGCATCATAATCCCTAGTCCAGACAACACCGTTTTAATTCTCATTAAACATTCCTCCTTTATTTCATGTGTCAATTACAATAAAGCGTTTTCATCATTTAAATGATACTTTTTATAGATTTTTGGACAATTCTTTTGTTTTTGCGTATTCATTTTTTCCAGCAAAACAAATGCATCACAAAAAAACTAACCTATTCATACAAAAAAGATTGTTGTCAATAATCAACGTTTCTCTTTTTGGAAAAATAGATTAGCCCAATACTATTTTCTTATTACTAAAGAATTTAATCCACCATTTCCTTATAGCCTAAATTAAATTCCGTCAAATAAACCCAATAAATCCGTCAATTTTGCTGTAGCCAACGCCATAACAGTATCTGCTGCGCCATAGTAAATTTTAATCTCTCCATCCTCTTCTAAAATCATACCAGTCGGAAAAATCACATTCGTCCGAAACCCTGTAGACACTTCATACGTCGTTTCAGGGACCATCAATGGTTTATCATAGATACCTAAAACCTTAGCTGGATTCTCCAAATCAAGCAGCGCTAACCCGACACAATACCTTTTTTTCCAAACCTCTTCCCAACCATTTTTCCCTCTAGTTTCGTCAATATCCACCGTATGAACCAATGTCAACCATCCTTTATCAGTCTTTATTGGTGGTGCTGCAGGGCCAATTTTATTGTTCGCAAAAGGGTAATCTTCCACTGCTAAAACAAGTTCTGATTTCCCCCAATAAATTAAATCCGGAGACTGGGAGGACCAAATGTCAAATTGCTCCTTTCCACGACTATATACAGTGAAAGGCCGTTCCAAACGAACATAATTCCCATTGATTTTTTCTGGAAACAAAACCATGTTGCGATTATCTGGCAGACTTAAAGAAAGAACGTCAAAGGTTTTAAAATCTGTCGTTTTAGCTATACCACCGCGAGTTCCATGATGTGTATCTACAGCAAAACAAATATAGATTTCCCCATCTATAACCGTCAGTCTTGGATCATAAGCACGTGTAATTTCTTGATCCTCTTGTAACAAAACAATGGGTTCGTCTTGCACTTTCCAAAAAAGCCCCTCTTCACTTACTGCTAGCCCCAGGTTCGTTCCACCAAATGTCGTACCGCCCTTGTAAGCATAATCATTTCTAAAAAGCATAATGTAGTGATTCTTCCATTTTATGACCCCTGCATTAAAAACTAATTCAGAAGCATACGGAACCTGTTTTGCTGTTAAAATGGGATTTTTCTCGTAACGAGTAATGATTTTTTCTGATTTCATTTATTTACACCTCAATTTATTTATCTTGATACCTATCATATTTTTTTCTATACCTGATTGGTGTCATTCCGAAACGATTTTTAAATAGCTTGTTAAAATATTGAATACTGGGATAACCGACCATTTCTCCGATATCTTTAACTTTTAAATTGGTTTTTGTTAAGAGATAGACAGCTCGGTTTAATCGAACCTTTTGTATATAACTTGATAGATTGATACCTGTTTGCTGCTTATACATTGTGGAAAAGTAAGCCGGGTTAAGAAACACCTTAGCTGCGAGACTCTCCAAACTTAGCTCTTGTTCAAGATGTTTTTCGATGTATTGATTGGCCTTTTCTATAGCCTCTGAAATGGTCATTTGCTTTTGATACATCGTTTGATACGATTCAATAGCTCTAATTAATAACTCTGATGACTCCTGTTCATATAACTGAAATAATTGAACTCCTTGTAACTTCTCTCGTTGCTGAAAAAATAGAAAAAGATAGCTATTTAAGAGAAAAGGAAATTTACTTTTTTGTTGATTATAAAACTCGTAGGCTGAGTGCTTCACTAATTTATGAGTCATTAAATGAATAAAATAGTCTCTGATCTCCAGACTTTCTTGAGAGCCTAGTTTATACGTTGGAAATTCTTTGTAGAAAAATCGATAAAAGCACTCCTGTACCTCCTGTCTATTGGATAACCTAAATTTTGGTGAATAATCCGTTACTTCATCGTTACTCAGCTTAGTTTCTTTCATCATCCCCCACTCTTCATCTCCGACTTTCTCCGAATAGATCCATTCATTACCAGTAACCTCTTGCCTCACTGGCCTTTTCACAAAAATACAAAAACAATCCGCCATCTTTCCAAACTCTATTTTGAAATCAGCTAGTTGTACCAAAAGTTGTCTGAATAAATGTTTTTGATTCTTTTCTTTATTTGAATCCATCTTTATGACTACTCTCTTAACAGCTTCTTCAAGCGTTGTTTTGGTAATTGGTTTCAGTAAATACTCGTTCAAATTTAATTTGATTGCTTGTTGCGCATAATCAAACTCAGAATAACTTGATAAGAAAAAGACCTTTGTTGGATAATCAATTTCCTGAATGCTCTTTAATAAATCAAGTCCCGACACTTCTGGCATTGAGATATCTGTCACGACTAAATCAACAGGGCGACTGACAACAATTCTTTTTGCTTCATAAGGATCTGTCACTCCCATTACTTGTGAAAACCCAAAATCATTCCATTTAATCAAATATTTCAAATACTCGACAATATAGGCTTCATCATCCACTATTAACACGTTCATTTGCTCTCTCCTATGGGGATAAAGAAGGATACGGTTACTCCTCCATACGTATTTTTTTCAATATTTAAACGACTTTTTGTGCCATAATGATTCACTAATCGTTTGTTCACATTCCATAACCCGATGCTTTCTGAATCTTTTGATAGAGAATTGTTTAACGAGCACATTAGCTGCACTCTTTCTTCTTCGATTAATCCTTTCCCGTCATCAATAATTTGAACATTGATACCTGCATGCACTTCGACAATAATCAATTGAACAATATGTGCCCCAATCTTTTTTTCAATCCCATGTTGGATAGCGTTTTCAATAATTGGTTGCAAAATTAGCGGTATAAAGGCTTCTTCCTTAACTTTTTCCGGCACGATAATTTGAAAATCCAAATTTTTTCTCAGACTCATGATTGTCAAATAGTGATGGGCTAATAAACATTCTTGCTCTAGGCGTATAGTCGTATTCGTTTGCGTGGTCAAATACCGATAATAGGCAGATAGATGTTCTGTCATTGATATCACAGCTTTCGGCGAACTCGTAGCCATAGACATAATAAACAACAAATTATTATATAAAAAGTGCGGATTAATTTGAGCCTGTAGTTGTCTAATTTCAGCAGTCTCTCTTAATGACATTTCCGTCTTCAATTGTTCGATGAGATCTTCCGTTTGAAAAATCATCTGATTAAACTGACTAAAGACATACGTAAATTCGTTCAATCGATGAGAATCCTTTTTAATTCGAACGCCATAGTCCCCTTTCTCTACCGCCTGAAATTTTCGAATCAAAACATTGAGACTGGAAAAAAATTTTTTATAAAATATCACCGAAACCATACTTGCTATAACTAATAACAACACTAAAATAACTGATGAAAATTCATTGACTTGTCTGTGCTGAGCTAACGCATGATTCATATCAAAATAACTAACAATCCATAGGCCACTTAAGCTATTTCTTTTCAATGTAACTTGAAACTTCCCCGCATTATTGTTTACAGTGTAGCTATATAACGATTCTTTATTGTGAAGGGTCTTCAGCGAATCCACAATCTCTCTTTCAACTGGAGTATTTGAATAAGTCTGGGCATCATCAGATAACAGAAATACATGAAGATAATCATTAGACTCATACGCATGTAAAAAATCATCGATATAGTCTTTCTTAACTTTCCCAACGATCGAAAACTCTGCATTCGCATCATACTTTTTACTGAGCGAAAAAGGAGCATGTCCCACATAATATAATCCTTGGTTGTCTAGTAATATCCAGCCTTTTCTATTAGGAAACGCCTCACTAAACAGACTAACGGTATTCTTTTCTAAATCCATCGAATCGGCTGAGGTAATTCGTTTTATTTCTTTAGGCCAATACGCATCCAATGCTCCGATAATCGATGAAGAGGCAATACTTTCCTTCAAGATTTTTTTTATCTCCCCATCCAAACGAAGTTTTTCCGTGACTTTCTTTAAAACCGCTGAACGATTCTTGTAAGAAGTCAACTGCTCGTTTGATAATAAGGACCAGATTCTTAACTGAACACCAGTTAAATCCGTTTGTAACTTGTCATCTAACAACTTAATCTGGGTCTCTGTATTCTCTACTAACATTTGTTCTGTCGTTTGTATGGTAAAAAACTTAATTGCCAAAAACGAAAAAAACACAGCAAATATAAACAGAAAATAAATAACAGTCAAACCTTTTATTGAATTTACTTTCATTTTTTTCATGGTACGTTCCCTACTTATAACAAATCATTTTCAAACGCATTATATGCTATCAAAATAAGAAAAACAAGGTGCATCTCCTTATAACTAGTTCACTAAAAAATTAACAAACGAAATTTCCGAGAGGATTAAATAACACAAAAAAATCCACACGTGTTCTTTCTAATCAAAAATAATTCTATGTATTTCATTCAGTTGCTCTAGTTTTAGGCCAAGAAAGTAACCTTCTATCCTACTTAAAAAATCACAGCATCTGATATATTAATCTACCAAAAAAATCTCTTGAAAATTTTTAGACAATTTTTTTAATACGCACTATAAATCCTAAAAAAAGGACTCAAATTTCCCGATTATCGCACAGCTGCGAATGGAAATTTGAGTCCTTTGTTTGTCAGCACTATTTAGAGAAAGGCTGCATTTTAGCACATACTGCTTAACGACAGTATAACAATCCTAACTAATCGTCAATCGACTAGTAAAGATTGACGAAAAAATAAAAAGCCTAAAGGAGCAATCCTCTAAGCAAACCCAAAACCACAGTCAAAATAATTTTGTAATAGGCGTAACTAGTCCCTTCTTCTATAGACATTAAAATTATAGCAAGTGTTATCAATTAATTCAAAATAGTATCCGATTCATTTATATCTGCCATGAATCACTCCATAAGTTAACCAAATTATCGGTCCATAACTACACCTCTAGAAACAATATCTCAGAGGATCTCATCATGTGAGCCAGTCCTTATTAACACTAAGATCAATTCTTTATTAAGTATCTTATACATTAGTAACCAATCAGCTATTATATGCAGTTCTCTGTATCCTTTGTGATTACCTTTAAGTGCATGATCTTTGTACTTGTTTCTAAGAATTTCATCATCTCTGTTAACAAGATGCTTCACGACTGCTTTCAACAATTCCATATCATAGTGCTTTTTTTTTATTCTTTTGAACTCTCTAACAAAGGTAGGCGTTTGCTTAATTGTCAATTTATTCATCATTTAAACGCTGCCACCACTCATCCACAGTATCATAAGACTCCATTTCGAGGTTCTCCGCTTCATATATTGCTTGTGCAGTATCTGATTTTGGTATGAAAGGTAATTGTCCAGTGCGTACTACTTGCTTTAAAAATACACGTACACCAGTGCTTACATCCATTTCCATTTCGCTAAAAACTTGTTGTGCTTCTTTCTTTAAATCATCATCTAGTTTGATATTTATTTGCGCCATCTTTTACACCTCTCTGTATGCACATTGTATACCAATATATATATATTATCAATAATATCGCGTTTGCTTTTGATAAAAGATTCTCATTATTTTAATTTCAAAAAAATTTGTTTGTAGCGAGGGGAATCAACGAGGGCTAGCATAATGAGGTTAGTTGTATTTTTAGCACATACTGTTTAACGACAGCATAACAATCCTAACTAATCGTCAATCGACTAGTAAAGATTGACGAAAAAATAAACTCTTCTCGGAAACAATCAACTATCAAACTGCAACCACTTATATAATGTTTAGAACCTAAAAACATACAGGTAGGAGTAATGATTTATCTTCCCATGAAATCAACCTAAACCTAAACTATACTGACAAAATAATCTTTTTATCGGTCAAAAAGCGTCATCCAATTAAACTCATTTGGATGACGCTTTATCTATCCATCTTATCTTTTCTTAGTCTTGATACAATTCACGAACAGGTGTCATGATGATACGGTTTAAGTCATTAACAATCAAACTGAAGGCTTGTTCTTTTTCCATTAATTGGTTGATTACTTCTTCTCCTTGAATCTTCATCGCCATTTCTTGTGCTTTTTGAGCATCCTCATCCGAAAATTCTTGTCCTTGCATTTGTTTTTCTTGCAATTGAATTTGTAGATTTTGGAATTCTTTAAATAAAGTATGTGCCTCTTCATTTGCTTTTACATTGCTATACGCCTCTTGCAACGCTTTGAACTCAGCTAATTCACGGATTTCGCGTTCAATTTGATTGGCACTATCATAAATATTTGACATGTTTTTGAATCCTCATTTCATTTTTATTATTTTTTCTCGTTCATTGTACCATTTAATAAGGGGTTTTCAAAGGAAACCTTTTCTCGTTCATCTTTTATTAAAAGTCGCCGATTACCTAGGCAAAAACTGGGTAAAAAATACCACCTACCTAGCAATAAACTTTGCCGTTATTCAAAAGCAACAACGATTGAAAGCTACTTACATTTTGACCACTAGCAGATTTTCTAACCGACTACCTGCGTATTTTACCTAGCTTACCCACCTGTTAGACTATCCCAGACACCTTTTATTTTACCACCGACTTTGTCCAAGCCGTCTTTCACTTTTCCACCAATATCTTTCAGTCCATCCTTTGCCTTTTCACCAAAGTCAGAGACATCTTCTTTCCAATCGTCGGAAGAATCGTTTGGATTATTGACTTCATCTGCGGCAACTACTTTCCCGCCTGTTTGATAAGCATCTGCTACGGAAAAGCTAGAGTTGTTCGTATACTGTAAAATCCCCTCAGCCTGTGCTTTAAAGACTTGACCGACTACACTGCCACTGGTTCCCTCTATATAGTGATTCTCGCTTGATTCTTCAAAGCCCATCCAAGTTGAAATCACGACATCAGGTGTATACCCAACAATCCATTGGTCTTTTGCTTTGGTTGCATCAAAATTCGTTTCTGTCGTTCCTGTTTTCCCAGCTACTGTGTATCCATAAGGCATTGCTTGCGCTCCTGTACCATTTGAAAAAGTTCCTAGGAGCATGCTTGTCATCTCATCAGCTGTATCCTTTGAAACCACTTGTTTTGACTTGATTTTCGTGTTATCTACTAAAACAACCCCTTGGGAATCGACAATTTTTGTAATCAAATGTGGCGTATATTGTTTTCCACCATTTGCAAAAGCACTATACGCACTAGCCATAGTTAACGGAGATTCTCCTTGCTCTAAACCGCCCAAAGCAAGTCCCCAATACTTATCTGATTTAGATAATGACAAACCAAATTCCTCTGATTTATCATAGCCTTTTTGTAAACCAATCTCATGCAGTAACCAAACAGCAGGGAGATTCAAGCTTTGTGCGACCGCTTGATACATTGGCACTTCGCCTTGATACGTTCCATCATAGTTTTTGGCCTCGTAGTAACTTTGCGGCTCATCCTTCAAAATACTATCTGGTTTATAGCCAGCCTCTAAAGCAGGTGCATACACACTTAAAGGTTTGATTGTTGACCCTGGAGAACGACGCATCTGTGTAGCAAAGTTAAAGCCTCTAAACACATGCTCCCCACGTCTTCCAACGAGAGCCGCCACACCACCTGTATTGGGATTAATCGCTACCGAAGCCGATTGAACCATCGCTCCATCTACCGCATTTGGTGGAAAAAGCGCATCGTTTTGATAAGTGGTTTGCATCTGTTGTTGATAATTTTGATCAAGTGTTGTATAGATTTTGTACCCATTATTCATGATGTCTTTTTCATCTAGCTTGTACGTATTGACTGCCTCATCAATGACCGCATCAAAATAATAAGGATAACGATAATCTGATTCTGAGTTCTGATACGTATCTTTAACCATCGAAGCCATGTCGACGCCCGCTTCTCGGTCCGCCTCTTCTTGGGTAATTTTTTTATTTTCTACCATCACACTCAAAACAGTTGCCCGACGATCCGTTGCATAGTTTGGATGGTCAATTGGGTTATAGATAGACGGTCCTTTCAACATGCCGACAATAGTCGCTGCTTGCCCAAGTGTTAATTGGTTGGCATCCACTCCAAAATATTTTCGAGAGGCATCTTGGACACCCCAGACCCCGTTCCCAAAGTAGGAATTATTCAAATACATGGTTAAAATTTCATCTTTACTATATTTTTTTTCAATCTCAATCGCCATAAATAACTCTTTGGCTTTTCGTTGGAATGTTTGATCTAGCGATAGAAACGCATTTTTTGCGAGCTGTTGGGTAATCGTACTTCCGCCACCGCCGCCAGTGCCACCACTTGTCAGCATTCGGACACCAGCACGCGCAATCCCTTTTATATCGTACCCATGATGATTATAAAAGTTCCGGTCCTCTGTTGAAATCACCGCATCACGAATGTAAGGCGAAATTTGGTCTAGTTCGACATACGTCCCTTTATTCGCATAAATACTGCCAGCTTCTTCCCCTTTGACATCATATATTTTGGTCGTTTGCGTCATCCCTGATTTTAACGCAGAGACATTTGAAGCCTTCGCCAATGTATAAAGATAGATGCTACTTACTAGGATAAATACTAAGCCTATTAGTAACAATATTTTATTCACATGATATTTTTTCCATAGCCGCTTTCGCCAATGATGGAACTGAATCAGGTAAGGTTTGATCCACTGCCAAAAGGTCTTGAGCCCTGACAGGATGCTCTTCCATATTTTTTTAAAATCCATTGATTATTTCTCTCCAATCTCATAGCTTCTCTATTAATCAAGAATAATTGCTTCTTAAAGTCTATCATAAGTCGTCGCTCTTTGCCTACGTCCGTGGAAGTAGACAGTCTTCAGAATTAGTTGTAATTTTATCAAAAATTTTCTATAAAAAATCAATTTTTTTCTTAAATATTTGTAAATAATGATACAATGACGATGAACCTGTGTCCTAGTCAATCAACCTAACCGACTTCTCGCACAGCTATGAATCAAACACTTGACGAAAACGACTTTAAAGGAGTCTTTATGAAATTTACGATTACACTACCTGAAACTCATTTACCTATTACGATTCGCGAACTTTTAGAAAAAGAATGGTTGGTTCCACGAAAAGTTAGACATTTTCTTCGTATGAGAAAAAATGTTTGGCTAAACGGTGACGCGGCTATGTTTCACCAAGAAGTTTCTGCTGGAGATACCTTAACCCTTATTTTAGAGGAAGAAGACTATACCTATCAAGAAATAATGCTGGGAGACAAAAGTCTAGTTCAGCCTCTTTTCGAGGATGAGCATCTTTTAATTGTTAATAAACCAGCTGGCATGAAAACCCATCCTAATCAACCAGACGAGACAGATACGTTATTGAATCATCTAGCCGCCTATCTTTTTGAAAAAGAGCAACGTCCCTATGTCATTCATCGACTAGACAAAGAAACTAGTGGCGCGATTCTTTTTGCGAAAAATCCCTTCGTATTACCTATCCTCGGTCGACTTTTAGAACAAAAACAAATTGGCAGACGTTACCAGGCGGTGGTCCAAGGTGCGCTTACAAAAGATTTTACAATTAATAAAAAAATAGGTCGTGATCGACACGACCGAAGAAAACGAGTCATTGATGAAAAAAATGGCCAGACAGCTATTACTCATGTAACAAGTCATAAAGTGGTCGGCAATCAGACAGAAATTTACTGTGTTCTTGATACTGGACGTACCCATCAGATTCGTGTTCACCTCTCAAGCATCGGACACCCCATCATTGGTGATCCACTCTATCAGAATAAATCGACTGGGCGTTTGATGCTCCATGCAGCTGAGTTACACTTGAGCCACCCTTTTACACAAGAAAAAATCTCTGTCCGGGCCTTACCAGGATTGTGGTAGCTCTTAATAAGAGTCTTTTTGCGCAGTCCTTCAATTCTTAAGGTGTCTCACCTTTAGAAATTGATGAGATCGGAGTCCTTCAATTCTTAAGGTGTCTCACCTTTAGAAATTGATGAGATCGGAGTATGGTTTTTACGTAGTGCAGACCTTCAACTCTAGCATGCCTCATGCGTAGAAGTTGTTGAGAGCGGAACAACGTCCTTCAATTCTTAAGGTGTTTCACCTTTAGAGATTGATGAGATCGGAGTCTTTTTGCGCAGTGAAGACCTTCAACTCTAGCATGTCTCATGCGTAGAAGTTGTTGAGAGCGGAACGCAGTCCATCAATTCTAAGGGTGTTCCACCTTTAGAAATTGATGGGGCGGAGTGAAGACCTTCAACTCTAGCATGTCTCATGCATAGAAGTTGTTGAGAGCGGAACAACGTGCAGATGGAGTTGCTTCTGTACCCACCGTTTATTCGAATAAAATGAGGCTGAGACATAACTTATAAAGTTGTGTCCAAGATTCATTCAAATACATAAAAAAGGAACTCCCCTTGCGTTACAATTAGTTAATCTGCTAAAGACACGTAATCACAAGGGGGATTCCCTATGACCATTATACAAAAATCTACGCTGTTTGACCTGGGCCTTTTAGCATCACTTGATGTAAACGAGAGACACGCGGCGCTTTTCTCCCCAAAAGATATCTTCCATTTCCACTAGATTATACCATGATTGATACTTTAAATTTTAGGCTGATAGGCTACTAGTTTTAAAGCAAAAAAATAATAAGCTTTCGAAAATCATTTTGTAAACCATTCAAAAAACGGTTTTGGTTCACCTTTTTGATAACTATCCTTAATTTTTTACTTCGATTAATCTACATGGTTGCCCCATCAGTTGAAAATTAGCCAACTCTATAGAAAACGCTTTCTATTAGTGCTACTCTGATACTGTTTTATAAATTAAAAGAGATGGAGTGAATAAAAATGAGATGGGTTAGGAAATTGGGAATAATCATAGGAATGGGTGTAGGTCTTTCTTTATTGTTAAGTGCCTGTAGTAAACCTAAAGAAGCTTCAGATGATTCAGTTACTATTAGAATGAGCTGGTGGGGAAATGATGAAAGACATAAGGCAACACTTTCTGCCATCAAAGCATTCGAAAAAAAATATCCCAACATCAAAGTGAAAGCTGAATATGGGGGATTTGATGGGGTTGAACAAAAAATTGCTACTCAAATGACAGGAAATACAGAACCAGATTTGATGCAGATGAATTCAGGTTGGCTAGATTTATATTCTGCTGATGGGAAAGGATATTATGACTTATCGAAGTTAGATGAATTGGATTTATCTGGTTATGATGAATCAGCCTTAAAACAAGGACAAGTAGCAGGCATCCAAAATTCTGTTCCTTTTTGCGTAAATACTTGGGTTTGGGCAGTGAATAAAACGACTTTTGACTCTTTAAAACTTGAAATTCCAACTACTTGGGATGGATATATTGAAGCGGCAAAAAAATTCAAAGATGGTAGCTATCCAACCCAGCTTTCCTCTTCAGACCTACAAATCTATTTGCAACAAAGAACAGGCAAGTCATTTGTCAGTGATGATGGAAAAATAAACTATACCCAAGAGGAATTAGCAGAAGGATTAGAATGGTATCAAAGAATGGTTGATGAAAAGGTCACCCCTAAGCTACAAGAAATTAAAGAGGCTTCGGCGCAGGCTGGTTCAGGAACCCCTTCTAAAGAATTCCTTAACGGAGAGTGGGCTGGAACCACTCAATGGTCTGCAACCGTTGGAAACGATTATTTAACGTTAAAAGACACTGGACAGGAATTAATATTGTCTGAATATCCTAAGTTATCGGGTGATAATAAAGCCTATGTTTTACAAACAATTATGCCTTTTGGAATTTCAAGAAACACAAAACATCCTAAAGAAGTAGCAAAATTATTGAACTTTTTAATAAACGATCCTGAGGGTGTAAAAGCTATGGGATTGACCCGTGGAATTCCCGCAAATAAAAAAGCATACGAGATATTAGTTGAGAATAAACAAATTGATACGATTAATCAAGAGGTTGAAAAATACACGAGCACTACCGACGTTATGCCAAAAAATAAATATTTGAAGATGTCGCGAATTCAAACAGCTTTTGAAGACAATTTTGAGTCATTTGCTTTTGGAAAAACAAAGGCAGATGAGACTGCCAAAAAAATGTTAGAAGAAATGCAAGCCGCCATCACACAGTTTGATAGTACCAATTAAAGAACACTTTTGCGATACGTCAGATAATAAATTAGAGAGACAGAGGTTGGAACGGAAGTGTTTTAAAGCCCCGGATAGATACTGTGCAACATCAATTTTCAACTCTAGCATGTCTCATGCGTAGAAGTTGTTGAGAGCGGAACGCAGTCCATCAATTCTAAAGGTGTTCCACCTTTAGAAATTGATGGGGCGGAGTGCAGATGGAGTTGCTTCTGTATCCACCGTTTATTCGGATAAAAAGAGGCTGGGACCTAACTTATAAAGTTATGATATGTCCCAGCCTTGCTTCTTCTTTTTTATTTCACTAAACTTTCCGCCAAAAGTGTACATCCTAAGATCCCACTTTTGTTTGGTAAGCCCCATGAAACGATATAGTCATCTAATGGTGGTGTCACAACATAACCGGCCATTTCTCTTTCAAAGGCTTGGCGGATTTTTTTAACAAGATGCTGTTGATTCATCACACCGCCACCTAGAATGATTTTTTCAGGAGCTAAGGTTAGCGTATACGTCATCAATGCTTGTGCGATATAATCAGCTTCCATCTCCCAAATTGGATCATCTTCTGAAAGGTCTTGCCCTTTGATTCCCGTTCTCTGTTCTAACGAAGGACCTGCTGCCAAACCTTCTAAACAATCTTTGTGGTAAGGACACGTGCCTTCATAACTATCTTCTGGATTACGTTTCACACGAATATGTCCCATCTCTGGGTGGGCAATTCCTTGATAAACCTGTCCATCAATAACTACGCCAGCTCCGATTCCCGTTCCAACAGTTAAATAGATACAGCTTGATTTTCCTTTTGCCGCGCCCATTTTTAATTCACCATAGGCCGCCGCATTAACATCTGTCGTCCAGGCCATCGGAATGTTATAGCGTTCTTTTAAGGCAGGTAAAAAGGGATAGTTTGCCCAGCCTTTTTTAGGAGTTGCTAACACGTAACCGTATGTCTCAGATTGTGTCTGAATATCGATTGGTCCAAATGAGCCCACGCCCATCGCAGCTATTGAAAACTGATCAAAAAACTGGAAAACTTTTTCTAGCGTTTCTTCTGGTTGAGTTGTTGGAATACTCACTTGTTCAAGAATCGTTTGGTTCTCATCAGCTACGGCACAAACAAACTTTGTTCCGCCTGCCTCAATTCCTCCGTATAACATATCAACTTTCCTTCTTTCTAAAACTTCATTGTGCGAATTTCATAAGGATCGATTGTTTCTACAACGGGTTCATCTGTCGCTTCCTCTAACAAATTCAGAAGCTGCGTTGGCATTTTCGCATTCTTTTCTATTACAAAGGGTTCTTTTTTATCTGATAAATTGAACCCTCGAACGATCAGTTCATTTGTTTCTTTGTTTCGTTTGACTGCGGTTGTGCCAAATGTTGCGCCCTCAATCGCCAAATATTCATTTGCATTATTAAGTGTACCCGATTGTGATTTCACTTGCAATGTGACCGCTGGAACTTGTGCGCTGTAGGCTTCAAAATACGTTTTATAACGTGTTTCTGGTGCACCATGAAGCTCAACACCATAGTGGAAAGTAAACTCGCCTAAACATTGTGCTTCTGGTGTTGGGAAATAGCCCCAATCGCCTAATTCTCCTACCGCACGCAATAAAGTAACGGCAATCGTTTGCCCATCAACAATCTCGTATTCGTTTAAACCAAAGTTAGAGACCGTCATTCCCCAGTTTGCATCATGTAAGTTAGCAAACGCATGTTGGTGTTGTGGATTCGTTGGATTTTCCCAGCTTGTGGAAACTTTATTTGGACGAGTAACGACTTCATAAATACTATCTGCTTCATGTGTTTCAGATACGATATCCGTTGGGAATAACACGCGCAAACGATGATCTTTCATTTGATTGTTAACCTTTGTCTCAAAATCTACTCGTTTGCTGCCTTTAGTTACTGTAACCAATGTCTCAATAACAAACGGTGCTAGCTCTTTTGAACGCCCCGCATTACGAGAACGGAAATCCACTACGGCTTGCTGTTCTTGCGTTAACAATGCATCGGCGCTTACAGGAATCATTAACGTTTGTACAAGTTTAATGACTGCTTGGTCGGCTGTGTTTTTAACCACTGAACAAGTCGCTTTTTCACTTGAAGATAAAATGGCTGTGTCGCCTTTTGGTTGTTTAAAGATATATTCATTGGCAATATCACCGACATCTTCAAATACCAACAAATCAGAAACTTCTTTTCCAGTTGTTTTATCTAATAAAGTGATTGAACCATTCTCAGCAATCGTCACCTTAATTTCTGCATTTTCAATTACACGGCCATCTGCAGTAGCAAGGGCTTCAGTAACTGGTTTTGCTTCTCCTTCAACAATAGCAAATGTCTCCCAAGAAAAGGCCGCCATGTCCTCCATACGCAATTGCACTGTAATATATTTTTCCATGTAAGGAATACGGAAACGATCTTTTGGTAAATCATAGTCAAAACGAACCGCTTCTTCAGAAATATGCGCAGGAATTTCATTACCCGCTTTATCAATCACTTTATACGCTTTTGCTGGTTGATCTGAAAGTTCTGCCCATAATTTACTTGGATACCCTTCGCTAAACGTTTTTCTTTCTAACTCAACTTCAATAGAAACCACTTCTGTTTTACGATAGCCTGTTGTGTTAAAGACCATGAATGGATAGCTTGTTTCAGGGAATTCTGTTGTATCAACCGCTTCTCCTAAAATACGCAAAGCTTCTTCTTCAACATACTTACCGGCTTCATAAGATTTTTCGAATCGTGGCATCATTTCTCGATGCACTTCATCAACAGAACAGCCACAAATACTGTCATGAGGATGGTTTTGCATCAAAGTTTTCCAAGCATAAGTCAATTCATCATGTGGATATTTGCCACTAATTTCATAAGCCATGCTTGCAAGCGGCTCTGCAATATTTTCTAGTTGACGTTGCACTTTTGTATTCCATTGTTTCAAATAAACACGCGCAGAAGCCGTATTGGCTAACGTAAACCAACCATCTGTTTCTTGACTCGTCAATTCGCCATGAACGGTTCCTAAGTCTTTTGGCACATCATTTTTGACAGCTCTAATATAATCTGTAAAGTTGGAATGAATAAATTCATACTCAGGGAATAATTCATTCGCTAGCGCAATTGCTTTTGTAACATCTTTTTGAACAGGTTGATGATCGACCCCATTCATCATTAAATAGTGATTGGTTGAACCAAATTTTTCAACATCTGCTAGTTTTTGATTCCAGAATTTGATTGCGGCTTCTTTTTCAGCAGGAATTTCATTGCCATTACTGTACCAATTGGCAAATAGCAGCCCAAAGATTTCACTCTTATCAGGTCCTTGCCACCACATTTCAGAATATTGAGAAGTATAACTTTCTGCATCCAAAACTTCATTATCAAAGCCAATTGGTTTCACGCCACGACCGAATGCTGCTGTCTCTAACCCAGCTTTTTTCATCATTTGTGGCGTTTGGCCCATATTTCCAAATGTATCTGGGAAGTAGCCTAACATCACAGGCGTGCCCCATTTTTTACTGTCTTCCATACCAATCAGCATGTTACGAACGTTTGATTCAGAACTGATTAAAAAGTCATCTTGTAAAATGTAGAAAGGCCCAATTCTTAATTTGCCCTCGTCAATCGCTTGTTGAACTTCTGCGCGACGTTCTGGACGAACTTGCAAGTAATCATCTAAAATGATTGTTTGTCCATCTAAATGGAAGCTATTAAAATTCGGATCTGTCTTAAATAATTCAAGTAAATCATCCATTAATTCGATTAAACGCATATGATGTTGTTCATAGGGTAAATACCATTCACGATCCCAGTGACTATGAGATACAACGTAAACTTTTTTCTTCATTTCTATTCTCCTCTACTTTTCCACTCGAATGTCGAAATAATCCATAACTAATTCACAGAACATCATATTGGCCCATGAGAACCATTCTCTTGTATATTGATTTGGGTCATTCACGTCAAACCCTTCGTGCATCAAATGTGTCCCTGCATCATTGGCAACTAATAAATCTAAAATACGTTTCTTCTCAGATTTATCTTCTGTTGTCATCCCTTCCATCGCAAGCGCAATCGGCCAAACATAATTTTCTGGCGTATGTGAACTACCGATTCCTTTCGCAAATTTCCCTTCGTAGAAATAAGGATTTTCTGAACTTAATAATGTTTTTCTAGTACGTAAATAGCGTTCATCCTGTGTGGTTCCATATCCAAGATAAGGTGCTGAAATCAGGTTTGGTACATTACTGTCATCCATCACTGTCGCATGCCCTTTTCCATCCACTTCATAGGCAAAAATATCTTCACCTGCTTGGTTTGTTGTGCGGCCGTATGTTTGGATGCCTTTTTCGATTTCTTCACGTAAAACTTTTGCTGCTCCAACTATTTCACTATCTGTTAAAACACTTCGGAAAATTTCTTCAATATAGCCTAAAATAACTGTCGCAAACATATTTGATGGAACCAAATATCCATACGCACAAGCATCATCACTTGGACGAAAACCAGACCAAGTCATGCCAGTTGGAACAACCTCTGCTCCACGTCCTTTATTAATTAAGGTATCTTCTTTACGCCATGTATCACGCTCAAAATTGTACGGGGATTGAGTATGATCTTGTTCCACTTTGAAGAGTGCTAGAATCTTCTTCACGCCCTCAATAAAATCTTGATTAAATTGATCTGTTCTACCAGTATTTTTATAAAGCAAATAAGCTAATTGTACTGGATAGCAAAGAGAATCAATCTCATATTTGCGTTCCCAAATCCAATCGTTCATCTGCGTATCGTCACTTTGGTGTCCTGCTCCATTGGCCTCTTCATTAAAGGCATTTGCATAAGGATCGATATTGATATAGTAAAATTGTTTTTTTACTAGCCCACTAATCATCGCTGCTAAATCTTCATCTTCTTTTGCCACGACCAAATAAGGACGAACCTGCGCTGTTGAATCACGTAACCACATCGCTGGAATGTCTCCTGTTAATAGGAAAGTTGTACCATCTTCATGACGTTTTACCGTTGTTAACAACGTATTTGCAAAAGCTGCATTAAAGTTTTCTGCCCAATCTGCGTGTTCTGCTCCGCAACGTTGCGTAATCTCTTCCATAAACTCTTTGACTGACGTTGGTATTTCTTTATATGCCATTTTTCTATCTCCACCTTAATTTGATATATCATTTACAAAACACAGTATAATCTAACTTTGGCGAATTGTCCACGCTTTCTTTCTTTTTTCATTTCCATTTACTTTTTATTTTTTTATGATACTATAAAAATATGATATACCAATAAAAATGAGGTGAATACTTTGAGTCAGCCTTTATATAAAAAAATCATGACCGATTTGCAAAAAGCCATCCAAACAGGTGAACTTGCAATCGACAGTCAACTCCCTACAGAAAAAGAACTCTCAGAAGCATACAGTGTGAGTCGAATTACATCCAAACGCGCACTCACAGAATTAGAGCAAGCCGATTTAATTTACCGAATACAAGGTCGTGGCAGCTTTGTTAAAAGGCCTACAAACGTAGCAAAAAAAAAGGCTTCAAGAATTCTATTTTTATTACCTTTTGTGAATGATTTATCTGTTGGTAACTTTACAGAAGGATTAAATCCTATCATGGCGGAAAAAAATATTGAGGTTATGATGGCTAGTCTGACCTTTTTAACGGGACGAAGTGCCAAAGAAGTCGTTGCTGAATTCGATGGAATGGTTTACTATGCACACGACACAGAACAACATTTGGATATTTTATTTGAATTGTCCATTCTTCAATTCCCGGTCGTTGTCTTGGATAAAAAAATCTACGACTTGCCGTTTCCAACTGTTCTTTCTGATAACTTTGAAGGAGGTAGCCTTGCAACAAACAGCCTAATCAATGAAGGCCATACACGGATTGCTTATCTCTTTGGCGGAGGCCGCCATCCACAATCTGTTCGCCAACGTTATCTTGGCTATATAGATGGATTAACCAAAGCTAACTTGCCTTTTCATACGCAATTAGATGAAATTCTATTCCTTGACTCAAACTTATCAGCTTATTTAGAAACTCATGAAATTACTGGGCTCGTCTGCGAAAATGACCTCGTTGCCATTCAAGCGATGCGTGTCTTACGTCAAGCAGGAAAGTCCGTCCCCGATGCCTTCTCTGTCATCGGTTTTGATGATATTCAAGCAGCAGCTTTAGTAGATCCCCCTTTAACAACTATTGCTCAGGATTTCAAAAAATTGGGGGAAATCGCTGGTACACTTTTATTAGAATGGCTTGAATCGGATATTTGCCCTGCTGACCAAAAAGTTCCGATTCGCTATATAAAACGTCAATCGACAAAGGAGATTTGAAATGAACTTAGCGCACATTGATACAAGACATGGCACCGAAAACCAACACAGCTTTTCTAACGGGAACTGTTTACCTTACACTGGGGTTCCCTTTGGCATGAATTATTTTGCGCCACAGACAACAAGTGATAAAGGAAGCTGGTGGTTCCATCCAAAAGACCGAACGTTTCAAGGATATCGTATCACGCACCAACCTAGCCCTTGGATGGGTGACTACAGTCATCTACTGCTACTCCCTTTTAGTGGTCATTTGTCAGAGCCTGCTTTATTTCAGGCACAAAGCTCTTATCGTCCCGAAGAAAGTACGTTTTCGCCGAGCCACTTAAAAATAACTGAACTGCGTTATCAGATTACCTCAACCATGGTTCCAAGTATGTATGGGGGAATCTTAGAAATAGACTATCGTGATTCTGAGGCTGCTCTTTTACTTTCTTTAGGCGAAAACTATCAAGTCAGCCAAGTTGATGAGTCAACCATTCGTGGTTATGTAATTAATTTTTCCGGTTGTGAAGATCCAGATTTCAAATTCTACTTCACCCTAAAATTTGCTGCACCTATTCACTCGTTAACTGACACAAAGAATAAAGAAGGCATCGTCCTCATCCACTTTGGAGACATTGCCAAACAAACCGTCCAAATCGGGACCTCATTTATCAGTCCGGAGCAAGCGGATCTAAATCTAAAACGAGAAGAAAATCAAACTCTCGCAGACTATTTAGAAAACAGTCAACAAAAATGGGCTTCTTATTTAAACAAAATTGAGGTTGAGCATCATGATGAATCACAAGTTGCCACCTTTTATCATAATTTATATCGGACCTTCTTATTCCCCCAAACCTTTTATGAATTAGATGGTGTTGGGCAAAAGATCCATTACGATACGATTGCTAAAACAGTGCGTCCAGGGGTTCTTTATACAAATAATGGTTTTTGGGATACATATAAAACCGTTTATCCATTGTATTCATTGATTGCCAAAGAAGAATATGGTGAGATGTTAGAAGGCTTTTTGACTAGTTATAAAGAAACTGGCTTCTTGCCAAAATGGCTTTCTCCAGATGAACGTGGGTTGATGCCAGGTACACTGATTGATGCCGTAATTGCTGATGCAGCAGTTAAAAATATTCGGCCAGACTTGATGCCAGAATTCCTAGAGGCCATGAAAAAAGCCGCGACTATTCAAAGCGAGAATCCTAATTATGGTCGTCAGGGAACCTATGACTATTTAAAATATGGGTATGTTCCGCTTGATTACCATGAATCGGTTAACCACACCTTGGATTACTGCTACAGCGATTTTTGTATTTCTCAAGTTGCTGCAAAAACGGCTGACTCAGAAAAAGAATTCTATCAAAAACAAGCGACAAATTACAAAAATTTATTTGATCCGACAGTTGGGTTTATGCGTGCAAAAGATAAAGAAGGCAAGTTTAGAGAAGAATTCCTTGATATTCGTTGGGGAAAAGATTACGCAGAAGGTAGCGCTTGGCAAAGTAGCTTCGCCGTCTATCATGATTTTAAAGGCTTGATTCAATCCTTTGGTGGTGACGCGGTCTTTGAAGAAAAACTGATTGACCTATGTAATCAAGCCCCTCGCTACAATGTTGACGGGTATGGTTTTGAAATTCATGAGATGAGCGAGATGGCTGCGACCGAATTTGGTCAACTAGCGATTTCTAATCAGCCAAGCTTCCACTACCCATTCTTATTTAGTTATATTGGCAAACCAGAGATGGCTCAGCCGTTATTAAAACAACTAATGACACAAGAGTTTAATGCCTCCACAACTGGTTATCCAGGAGATGAGGACAATGGGAGTACCGCCGCTTGGTATGTTTTCAACTCGATGGGCTTTTATCCTGTCTGTCCAGGTTCTGGCGAATATGTTTTGGGAATGCCATTATTTGATAAAGTAACACTTCATTTATCAAATGGAGCAGACCTAACTTTGTCTGCTGGTCCAAATTATCCACAGCAACAATTTATCAATCAAGTAAAACGGAATAATCAAATCCACGAAGCCCTTTTCTTTACTCACGAAGATTTGCAACGTGGTGGAACCATTGATTACCACTTGGGAACAGTTCCCCGCCCAAGAAAGTACCAAGCAGAACAATTTCCTTTCAGCTTAAGTAACTAAAAGAGGCACTTTGTCAAATGGTGTTGTTTTAAAAATAAGTCACAGAATTGAGAACACTTTTGGTGTTCTCTTTTTGTTTTTTAAATGAGTTCACAGAGACCTTGTTGGACTAGAATCCGCAGGCGTAGATGGCGAAATGTTCGGAATCCAAAGGCAATACGTTTGATTACTTTGATTAGGTTGTTTTTTCCTTCTAGTTTCCCGTTAGAATAGCTGTACATCAAGGCATTACAAATGGCTTTTCGATGCTTTCGCAGGTATAGAATGGCTTTCTTGAATCCTTTATTCAATTGCGCAGGAAGTTGGTCGATACAAGTAAAGAAGCCCTCATAATCCTTAGTTTCAAAGGTTTCTAAGAGTTCTTGATAAATTTCATAGCTTTCTCTGAGGTCAGAATCCACGGTTAGGAGATGGTCCAAAACCTCTGATTCTGTTACATATCTCTTTTGAAAGAGGGGAAACTGCTTGAGCGCACTGTAGTTGATATTTTTATGTTTCTTTAAAAGAGTCCGCCAATATTTTTTTAACTTGCGATAGTCCTTTTGGGCAAGGGCATCACTTTTTTTTAGTTGATTCATTGTTTGAATTCGTTGTTTATTAAAAGCTCTACTCAGTTGTTGAATCACATGAAATCGATCAATCGAAATTTTGGCGTAAGGAAATACATCTTTTACAAAGCTACTATAAGAAGCATTCATGTCCATGACAATATGGGTGACTTTCTTTCGTGCCTTTAGCGTAAAACGCTGAAAATACGCACGTAGCTTGAAGTTTCTTCGGTCGCTTAAAATGTCAAAAATTTGTCCTGTATCTGCGTCACTGACAATAAAACACATGGCTCCTTCACAATCTTTCGTTCCTTTAAACTCGTCAATCAATAAATGAGCTGGCAAGTAATGAGGGTTAAAACGGGGTTCTCTATGAAAAGAGTCTAGAACTCGTTCAACCGTTTTAAAAGAGACAAAATAGCGTTCGCCAATATCTTTCATTGAAATTTTCCGCTTCAAATCAATGGCAATAGCGAATTTCAATGGGTTCGAAATGTAACAATTTTCCTGAACATAGGTCGTCTGGGCAGAAAAAGTGGCGGTACATTGTTTACAACGGAAGCGCTGCTTAAATAACCGTAAGTAGGTAGGAACCTCTTGATACGGAATGAGCTGAATAAGACTCTCATAATACGCATGACGAATAATACAGTGTCCTTCATTGACAGAGCCGCAAGCAGGGCAACAAGAAGGTGTATAAGTAAGTACACCGGTAAAGACGTTGGATAGCTTGCCGGAGATCGTTTCTTTAGATAAGGGGTCCTCTACAAAGTAAAGGTTTGGATCTTTTATATTTAATAATTTTTTTATCAATTCACTTGTCTTTTCCTGTTTTTTTCTGTTAATCTTAGTTATAGGCATTTGGTTTCTCCTTCTATATTTTGTTTAGGCGACTTAATTATAGAGGAACCAAATGCTTTTTGTTATAAAAAAATTTGGAGTTCCTACTCATTTTTTGAGTAACAACACCAAATATTATAGAGCCCTAAAAGAAACAGCCAAGAATAAGACATCTTCCCTGGTCTTTATTCTTGGCTGCTTTATTTCTAACTTTCTTAAAATGATTTTCAGCACACTACTTCTTAAATACTCAATTCTTCAGGCTTTTCTTGACTCTCTCCTTGAATGAACTGTTCACTCACATATTTGGCATAGGTTTGATGGGTCTCTACCAATTCTGAATGTGAGCCACTTCCAGTTACCTGCCCTTTTTCAATGAAATAAATTTTGTCACTATCTACAATCGTCGCTAAACGGTGGGCAATAACTAATGTCGTCCGCCCCTTCATCAAATTGGTCAAGGCTTTTTGAACCATCATTTCTGATTCGCTATCCAAGCTAGCTGTTGCTTCATCCAACATCAAAATTTTAGGATTTCTCAAAAAGGCACGAGCAATCGCAATCCGCTGACGTTGTCCACCAGAAATTTTGACACCACGCTCACCAACCTCTGTAGACAATCCTTCTGGCATTGCTTCAACAAATACTCGAGCATAAGCTAACTCTAAAACCTGCCACAATTCATCATCACTATATGATTTTCCCAAACCATATGTTAAATTTTCGCGAATTGTGCCCGCCATAATCGCACTATCTTGAGAGACGTAACCAATTTGCGAACGATAATCCGCTAAATTAATATCAGATACATCCGTGCCATCAAATGAAATCTTGCCATTTTTAGGTGCATAAAAACGTTCAAGTAAACTAAAAATTGTCGACTTCCCACCACCAGAAGGTCCAGCAAACGCAATAATCTGATTAGGCTTCGCTTCAAATGAGATATCAGATAAAATCGGTTCCCCTTCTTCATAAGAGAAATCAAGATGCTCTACCTGTAATTTTTTTCCTGACAAATCAACTTTTTCTCCACTTATTAAATCTTCTGACTCTTCGTTTAACAATTCTTGGACACGCTTAGTCGAACCTGCTGCTTTGGCCATCTCAGTAAACAGGGTAGCAATACTTGGAATCGAACCAATCAAATTAAATAAATACATCAAAAAACTCATCAATGTTCCGATAGCCATTGTTCCTACAGCAATTCGATGCATGCCATAAGCCAGTACACCAAAAATCATACTCATCATGACCATCATCATTAACGGTTGCATCACCGCATCAAACACGGCTTCTTTTTTCCCTACTTTAAACAAGTTATCTACTTCACTGATAGCCTTGTTTTGGGCTTGTTTCTCCGCGTTAGAAGTTTTGACCAGACGAATCTCGCTTAACGTCTCACTTGCAATTCCATTAAATTTTGCCAAAGCGTCTTGGCGCATATGGCCGATTTTTGTTCCAAAAGTAAAGACTGGCATCATAAATAACATCACCACTGGAACCGCAATAACCATAATCAAACTCATTTGCCAATCCATTCGGAACATCATATAAACTGAACCAACTACCAAAATAGCACTGGATAAAGTTTGAGGGAAAGTTGCCGCCAGTAGCTGTTTGACTTGTGACGTATCATTCACTAAACGACTCGAGGTTTCTCCAGCTTTAACTGTATCAAAATAACGAACCTTTAAAGTCGTCAGCTTTTCCCATAAATTTTTACGTAGATTCTGGATGACATTTTCACCAAAAATACCTAGAACGGTCCCACCCAAAGCTGAAACCAAGGCTGAGCCAACAAACATGCCCACAACTTTAATCAATAAAGAATAATCGATTCCCTTCGAAAAATTATTTACCAGCGAGGAAGCGAGTTGAGGAACATAGACCTGCACCGCTGATGAAAGGGCTAATAAGACAATCCCCAAAATCAACAGTGAATATTTCGGCTTAGTCGTCCGAATCAACTGCATAAATTCTTTCATTGAAAATTTACGATTGGTTTCTTGTGAAGTTTCTCTTTCGTGCATCATTATCTACGTCCTCTCCCTCTAAAAAAAGCATCTCTTTGAAAGCCATCAAAGCCGCCAAACTGACCATGGCGCATCATCTGTTCTCTGCCACGTGAAAAACGTGCAGACATCTTATCAAATTGTCGCCAACGTCGATCATCACCAAAAATTTCATTTAACTTGTCATAAAATGCTTCGTTGGAAATATTTTCCAATAAACGCGCCGTATATGCATCAAACGCCTTTAACTCTTCCGCACTAAACCCTTTAAACATTTCTCTTCTTAGTTCGCTTGAAATAGAGCCTTTTTCGTCAAGTCCCTTTTGGCCTTTTTCAGTTAATCGAATAAATGTCACTCGCCCATCCTCTGCTGATTTTACTTTTTCGACAGCACCCGTTTCTTCTAGTTTTTTTATAATCTGTGTGACACTTGATGGTTTAATATCCAGATATTCTGAAATACGCCCAGCCGTCACTTGTTCTTCCTCCGCTAATAAACGCATCGCCTCAAATATATTGTCCTCTTTATTTTCCATCTGACCTGCAAAAACTAAGAAGGGTTGGTGTGTTAAATGAGTTAAGTGAGTAATAATATTGTTTTCATGCATTGTAAAGACTCCTTATTTTTATTTAGTTTCAATCACGCATAACTAACAAAATAAATAATAAAACTATTTAGTACGTTTGTCAACAAGAAAACTAAATAATTTTATTCATGATTCAACTACCGTCCTAAGAAATATCCAGACTATTCGTAACAGACACAACTAACAGATGACCGATGACCGCTACAACTCGTTAGCTAACGTATGAAACAACCATCAAAAACTATCGTCTATTGCAGGGCTCTTCTTTATTAGAATACAAAAAAGGGCTCTACCCTTCAGTCCGATTTGACAATGAGCCCAAAAAAGGCACACCTTATCAAACGATAACATGTACCTTTTTTGAGAAATCCTATTACTTATCTTCTTCGCAAATACCGATATTCAAAAATCAAATTATCATTATTTTCTTCCATCCATTGCTCAAGAAGAATCTGTAACTCAACTTTTTTCACTTGAAATTCTGGTTGGTCAATCAGATTGAACAGTTCGCCAGGATCCGTACCCAAGTCATACAGTTCATCAATATCTCCTGCATTAAAGACATATTTCCACTGTTTGTATCGAAGCATTCGTTGCGAGAATAAAATACTTCCAATCCCTGAGCACTCCGTCACATTAACTTCTCTAAGCTGTTCTTTTTCACCTCTCAAAATTGGTAAGAAAGAGACCCCATCTCGCTGATTATCGACCACACCTGCAGCCTCTAGAATCGTTGAATAAATGTCACAGCTGTTCACCAATGCTTTCGTTCGATTCAACTTTTTTTGCCCTGGAAGTTTCACGAATAAAGGAATGCTACAAATTTCTTCATACATAAATATCGCTTTATCACACAGGCCATCGTGAATACCCAGTGACTCGCCATGGTCTGAACTAAAAATAATCAAGGTATTCTCGTACAAATTATTTTCCTTTAAGTAATCAATTAATCGACCAATCTGATAATCAATATGACTCATATTGGCATAATAATGACGGATGTAAGGAACAAATTGTTCCCAACGCGTATCATTCGCTCGTTTAACATCATGGATTTTCGGTTTATTCGGACTGTCCCCTTGATAATTTTTCCACGGTGGAATCTCCATCTCACGGTACTGATCTAAAAACTCAGTCGGTGCATAATAAGGCTCATGTGGTCCCCAAAAATTCAGCTGCATATACCACGGCTCTTCTTTTTCTGCAAAATCACCGATGATTGTTTTACTCCGTTCAACCAGAAAATGTTCAATTGTCGTCTCAAGACCACTTGTAATTTCACCAGCCTGATGACTGGTATAATTCCCTGACAGTATATTTTCGATTTTAACTTCTTTATTCTGTTTAGCCAAATACTCTTTAAATTGTGGATAGATATACCCACCAAAGCCATGTCCGGGAAAATCATCACCTGTATAACCAACGTTTGTAGGAACACTTCGCGCTTGTGCTGCTAGCTCTGCAAACTCGATATTGCCCATGTATTTTTGAACATACGCATCCTGTCTTACCGCATCAGCGCCTGTTCCAAGATGCCATTTTCCTGTATACCCAATTTGATAGTCCTCTTTTTTTAAACGACGACTCAATAGCTCAGGCGTATCTGGTAATTCTTGCACCATATTTCCATAATTATAAGAATTCGTCAACATGCCGTGATGCATTGGAAATAAGCCTGTTTGTAATGACGCACGGGCCGGAGTACAAATCGGGCACGTCGTATACGCGTCGTCAAAAACCGTACTCTGATTAGCCAGCGCATCCAAAATAGGCGTCTGACATAAGCCTTCTTCGTCATAAACAGAAAGAGTGTCTTTTCTTTGTTGATCCGTTAATATAAATAAAATATTGGGCCTTTTTTGCCCCTCTTGTGCACTTGTACTCATCATCACTCGTCTCACTTTCTTGATTGTCAGCAAACTACTATAGATCATAGCTTAAACAAACTAAACTGTCTGTCCAGTCAAACATAATCAGCTCAGTCAGCAAAATAGCTCGTCAAAAGCTTACCAATCTGCTGTTTGTTCGCAAAAACATCCCCTGTTTCTTTTTGCATAACGGCAGCTAAAGAATAGGAAACATCTTCAAAGACTTCCTCTTCCGTCTTTGCTTCTGGTTTATCTGACCAGACAGGGAAACAAACGCCAGGTAGTTGTTCTAAATTGCGGTCTATATCAATTATTTGATCTTGAGCAAATCGGGCAGGGGTCCAGTCCTTAACAATTTTTTCATAGGTCGGATACGTATAGCCCGCATTTTCTCCTAAGACATAGTAGAAGAAGTTGTCATTATAATTGAGAACTGTGTAACCTTTTTCAAGAAAAGAGGTCACTGGTGCCATATTTTTGTTCCATTTTGTCCAATAAGTAATCTCGACCTTATCTGATAATTGTACTTTTTCTGTTCGGTTTAATCGGAAAAACCCGTCATTCCAGACTCTAGGGATAAAACCTAGTTGACTAATTTTCTCAGCCACCTGATTGACATAGGTGATAAACCCATCAATCGCTTGACCATGCTCCCCATACAAACGCTGCGCATAGTCGGTTAAATCAGGGTAAGCGTCAATCTCATCAAAATCAACAAATTCATCTGCGCCAATATGGAAATACGTACTTCCCTTAAATAACTCTGCATATTCTTCATAAATTTTCCAAATATAGTCCACCGCTTCCGGCTTATCTATGGATAGAGCCGCAGAGTTTAATTCAATTGTTCCATCTGGTAATTTTTTCCGTAGCTGCCATTCAGGATGAGCGGATAAAATTTGTTTTAAGTGTCCCGGACTATCAAAATCAGGAATGACTTCAATTCCTGCTAAAGTCGCATATTGGATAATCTCACGCACATCAGCCTTTGTTAAGTAATGCGTTGAAACAATCTCTGGATACGTTTCTGACTCAATTCGAAACCCAATATCTTCAGAAAAATGCAGTTGTAGGAAGTTAAACTGAAATAAGCCCATAACATCGATAAACTTCTTCAGCGTTTGTTTCGAATAAAATTTTCTTCCCATATCAATCATGAAAATCCGTTCTTCTTGCGTATAAGAAAGATGCGTCGTTCCTTTTGAAAGTTCCTCACAAAATAGACGAATAAGCGCATAAGCACTTCCAAATTGCAATTCAGAAACGGAGCGTGCCACAATAGTTAGCGCTTCACCATTCTGGATATCAATTTCATTCTTCATTTTTTCAGAATCAAGCACTAAACGAATGGTGCTTCCCTCTTCTTTAAAAGAAATCGGTGCTTCCTTTTTGAACAGCTGGCGAAGCGTTTTTTGCATCTGTTTAGCGACTACTAAAGCTTCTTTTTCTGACACACAAATTTTTGGTTCTTTCATAAATAGAGACATTTTTACTCACCCTTACCTAGTTTAATTTCCACTTCAAATAACGCATGATCTGATAACGTATTTTTAACACACGTGGTTTTAATCAGCTCAATATTTTTTGAAACAATTATATTATCGATACTATAACTTTTCATTAATGGCTCTTTCTCTTGAAAGGTCTCAAACCAACCATCTTGTTGACCGTTAGCTAACTTGTACTCTGCTAAAAACGGTTGCCATTCCTCTTTCGTTTGATCCATGTTAAAATCACCCATTATTACCTTGTACTCCCCACCAAATTCTGCCATCTCATCGAGAAGTTCAGCGACCTGCGCGGTTCTAATTTCGATTGACTCAAAAGATAGGTGAGTATTACAAAGAGTTATTACCCGGTTATTACCCAGTTCTACCTTAGCAAATTGCGCCGTTCTAGGCTCTAACCCATACATTGAATAACGTAATTCCTTATAGTCAATCAATGGCCATTTGGATAATAACCCATTTCCGTAGTCACCACCCTCAAAAGGCATGGCTGAACTAAACTTCCTATTTGGATAATCTGTCCCAGCAATTTCTGTTACCATCGACAATGGATTTCTTTTCGTGTACAAATCTACTTCCTGAAGGCCAACTATATCATTTGAGCGCTGACTGATTAACTGATGTAACGCATCTACTGAAGAATAATTCCCAGCCGCGATATTAAAGGTTGCCAGTTTAATCGTTTGTAGCTCTTGTTTGTTCATCTATCTACTCCTTAGATAATTTTTCCCAATTTGTGCCATACTAACAACTTAGCAAGTAACCAAGAATAGCCAAAACTAAAAATAAAACCGAGAATGATTGACTCCACCCCATAGGTAAAAAAGCCTAGTGCTAGCACAAAAAAGTTCAAATTGCGAATGGTCGCTGCAATAGGAATCTTAGGGTTTTTCTTATGGAGAATCAGCGCAATGACATCCATCCCAACAGTCGAAGAGTTTTCAGAGATACAGCAATAATACCCAAACGAAATAAATACGCAGGATAAAAGGACATCAATAGGTAAATTAATTCCTATATCCATCTTCATTTGATAGAAAATCGTAAAGAAAAAGAGATAGGAAAAGCTACTGACTAACGATTTAAAGAAACTCTCTTTTCCTAAAAATACTAAACAAACAATCAGCAATAATCCAGTTAATCCATTCGTTAAATAAGGAATATCTATTGCTAACCATTTATTTAAGACCAATGCCAAACTCGTTACGCCACCGTTAATCACTTTATGAGGAACCATCCATTTGGCATATGCAAAACCCAAAACAGCATTGCCCAAAAAAATCTTACTCAGTGAAAAGAGCATAGCTAAACTAAATAACACCGACTTCTTTTTAGGCTCAGATAATTCAGCAGTCACACTCGCAACAGCTGTAGCGCCACGTCCCTTCACATCAGTAGCCTTTAGTAATGCGCTTCTCGTTATGCCGTCTGCTTTTGTTTCCTCTAGTCGTTGTTTGCCTAGATATAATCCTTGTTCTGATAATGTAGGCTCAACTTGCTCTATTGGCATAGTTTGTTTGATTGGCTCATTTTGATGATTTCTATCTAGCATTTTTTGATTCATCTATTCCTCACATCTCCGTTTGTCCCCGCATTGACTACTTGTCCCCATTAGGCACTTTCTGCATCTATCTACATCTCCCTTTGTTAATCAAAGACATTTCATTTGGCATAATAGACTAACTCTGTTTCTGCTAACTTGTCTTCATGCAGTACAATTTTTCGATAACCTCGATCAAATGAGCCATATACATTGTACCCACCGATTAAGCCGTAATTCAAACCGATTCCTAACCATTCTGCTGTGAAGTTATTGTCATGGTCATGACCACAGAACACTGATTTGGCAATTTTTTTCTCAAGTAAAACACTAAAAAGTCCGCTATTTATTTCTGAGCAACAGATTTCTTCTCGGCACTCACCTGTTAAAATGTGTTCTTTAGCATACTGATATTCAACAAGAGGGATATGAAGAAAAATCAGCGCTTCTTCGCCCTTGCCTGTCTCAACGCAAGTTTGGTTAAACCAACTAATTTGTTCTGAGTATAAATAAGCATAATAATTGTCCATTGCTTTATCTTTTAACCCAAGCGCTTCTTGATTTTCAATATAATCACCTGAGTCCATAATAAACAGCTGCTTCACTATATTTTGACCCTTAGAATCATAAATCACCAAACTCTCTGATTTTCTGTCTCGTACGATTTGTTCATTCTCTGGCATCACGCGGTTAATCAGTTCTCTTTCCAATCTTCGTAGCTCTGAACGTGTGATTTTACCATGTTCAGAATCATGATTTCCATACGTCACCGCTATCGGAATCGCGACTTCATTCAGTAAAGCAATCAATTGTCGGTAAGCTTTTTCGGGCTCATTTTCGCCATAACACCAAATTTGATCTCCAGTCAATATGAGCAAATCAGCATCAAGTGTTTTTAAACAATTCCGCAACTTTTGATACGTCCGTTCCGTTTCTTCATTGGCCGGATAACTTAGATGTAAGTCTGTAAACTGGGCAATCTTAAACGTTCCATCCTCTCGACACTTCAGCATTTCTTTTTCTCCCTTCACTTAACGATTGATAGATCTAGCCATAATTTGCATCGTATGTTTCATCCCGCGAATCGCTAACGACATTTCAAAAATATTTTCTGCAGGTGCTACACCACTGTAACCGGCATCGCCAATATGTTGAATATCAACACCACACATTTTGTTAAATAGAGCAATTTGACGAATCGTCTCAACACCCGCACTTTCTTGACTCGTTCCAATCGCTGACATCGTTAAAAGGCCCAATTTCTTAGCCCTTTTTACAGCTTCCTTCATTTCTGACTGATCAAACCCTGGAACAGTTCCTACAGCAGGTAGAAGAAGAATATCTGCGCCAGCTTCCGCAAAGGTTTGGATTGCTTCTTCCGTAATAATCGGCTCATCGACACCGGCACTGTGCATTTTCCCTGCAATAATCAAGCCATTGTAATGTTTTTTACCGACACGTATTGCCTCACCAATCTCTTTATTCGTCACACCTGTCCCTGGATTACCAGTAAGGCAAATAAAATCAACACCTAATTTTTCAGCCGCTTCAAACGTTTCTGCCGTACTCTTGCGCCCATCAGAAATAAGTACTTTTTCCCCTAGCGTTTCTTGTGTTTCCACAACTGGTTCCAAATTCACGCCAATCACACGACCGGTTAACTCTTTTAATTCTTGAATCGGATTACGCGTATTAGTGGACGGATCATCCCACATCGAAAAGGCTTCTCTTACCCCCACTCCTGGTAGCCCGATAACTACTGGATTCAAACAATCAAATAGATTCAACAACAACATGTCCGCACCAAATGCGGCTGCCAACTCAGCATTGGTTGTGCTGTCTGATACTGGTGCTTGAACACAGACATTTTCACTCACAATAACTCGCCCATCACTTGCTTTGATTGCTTCAAATAACTCGTCACGATTCATTTTTTTGATTTCTGATGCCGTTGCACTTATTAATCTCTTTACCATTGTTTTTCCCCGTTCCTCAAAGTTTGTCATTTTTATTTTCACTAGTAAAACAATCTGTAATCGCTTTAATTATCTCGCGTTTCCAACTTGTTCTCACTATGTGGTTTTTATCAAATTCATTTACAACAGATACAACGCTTATGAATAGCTGCGATTATCAACATTGTTTTATCTTTTAGAAAATAGAGAGACTTTTTTTAAGCCTCACCTAATCGCTTCTGCTATTCACGTATTTCTCTAAACTCCTTTGGTGAAACATCATACATTTTTTTGAACATTTTAGAAAAATAAGTCGTATTGTTATACCCAATTTCATCAGCGATTTCATTAATATTTTTTTCAGAGTGAAGTAACATATATTGCGCTTTCTCCATTCGAAATTGGTTTAGATACTGCGAAAAACTCCGCTTCGTTTCCTTCTTAAATAATTGCCCTAGATACATGACATTTAAATGAAGCTCATCTGAAATGCGCTTCAACGTTAACTCTTCTTGATAATTTTTTTCAAGAATAGCCAAAACCTTTTGAATATTTTCACTGTATGTCGCAGGTTCCTTTTGCTCATCAATTACCGTTAATAAAAGACGTTCAAGCTCATTCACCGTGATTGCCTTATTAATTTTTTGAATCGTCGCTAGATAGGCTTCGTCGTCCAATTGCCCTAGCTGGCGATAGATATCCATAAACAATAAAAAAGCAATATGACGGACATCTTCTGGTGCTGTCCCTAAAGTTAGGACCTCTTGAAAAATCTTCTTTACTGCTTCTTTTAAAGCAGTCGGTTTACTTAGCACTACCAATCGATTGAACTCAGACAAATCAATTAATGAATCAGAATTATTTTCTTCCTCTGACAATAAGATGTGCGTCGTATGTAATCCATAGAATTGATGTAGTTGATAAATTTGCCTTACATTACGATAGATTTCTGGTACCTCTTCTAACTCAGCTGTAGGTTGACTAACACTCATCAACCAGCTTGTTTCCTTTAAAAGCTCTTGGGTAAAGTGGGTAAATTTTTCTACTTTTTCCCCACCTTGATAAATAATCATAAATGAGATTCGCTCACCCAAATTTCTAAAATAGTAAAACGTCTGATGTTCATTTTCTAGCCACGTACTCATTTGTTTTTGATACTCTCGTGGAAAATGTCCCAAGATTACACGCCAAGGAGATTTTGAATGTTCAAGTAAAGCAAAAACTTCCTCTTCTTCTCGTTCATCTAACTCATCATTTACCCATTGAGACAGTAAAAATTCACGATACATCTCTTGTTGATTTTTATGTTCTAAGCGTTCTTCCAAACGTTCTTTAACCTTCAACAAGCTCTCTACTAGTTCAGCTTTATTGACTGGCTTCATCAAATAGTTGACTGCCCCTAATTGCAATCCGCTTTTCAAATAATCAAATTCTTGATACCCTGATAAAATCATAAATTCAAATTCATATCTTTGATTTTGAGCTGCTTCAATAAACTCTAAGCCACTCATTTCTGGCATTGTCACATCTGTAATTACCAAATCAATGGCACCTTGTTCTAGAATTGCTAGAGCATCCTTCGCATTTTCTGCCGTTGCAACCACTTCAAATCCATAGTCTTGCCAAGGTATAATCTTCGCCAATCCCATCAAAATCATGTACTCGTCATCCACTAACAAAACTTTATACATTCTTTTCTTCACCCTTTTCAAAAGAAATCTGAATTGTCAAACCGCCATCTTCATTATTTGCCAAAGTCATCTTATAAGAAGAGCCAAAGTAAGCTCGCAGTCGTTCATTAACATTTTGTAATCCAATTGATTGATACATTTGAATTTTTGGATAGCTTAACCGATTTTCAATTTCTGAGAGCTTCTCTTCCGGAATTCCTTTGCCATTATCACGAATCAAAATTTGAACAAGTTTTCCTTTTTGTGTGGCTTTGATACTAATTGCATTATCTGTTTTCGTAAAATCAATTCCATGAACAAAATAGTTTTCTATAAGAGGTTGAATAATAAATTTGGGAACCTGTAGCTCCCTCAAGGCATCATCAATAGTAAAATGATACGCAATTCTTTTTGGGTAACGCATTTGATAAAGATACACGTACTTTTCACAGAAATCCAGCTCTGCTTTTAAATGTGTCGTCTTTTCCTGATTCGTGTTGTTTCGAAGTAACGCAGAGAATGCATAAACCACCTCAGCTAACTCCTCACTTCCCTCACTTATGGCGTACATCCGGATATATTCCAACGTGTTGTATAAAAAATGGGGATTAATTTGCGATTGTAGGGCACGCATATGCGCATCCTTTTGCTTAATCTCTAATTTATAAATATCTTCCACGTATTGATTAATACTTTTTAGCATATGGTTAATACCATCTGACAACTCTTTTAGCTCATACTCTGTTTTTTCTGTGTCAATACGCGTATCCAAGTTTCCTTCAGCTGCTTGCTCCATCGTCTGCATCACCATTGTTAGCTGGCTAGAATATTTGGTAAACGTACGAGAAAGCATATAGATCAAAATAGTGTCTAATAATAGGGCACCTAACACTAAGAAGACAATATCTTTCGCTGTTTTTCGAAAGATCATCTGTTTATCAATCGTCGCTAAGATACGGTACTCCTCATTTAAATGTTGATACTCAACCAAATGATTGTTATAAAATTCAGAGACTGGCACCTGAGACTTGGCTTCTAACGAATGAACGATTGTTGATTCTTGCCAATCGATACTCTTTTTAGGCAAGCCTTCATCATGATATGTATATAACCGATTGTTAGTAGAAGAGATCACATACACAGAGAGTCCATCAAATGACGACAAATTACTTAAACTTCCCTCCAGCCCTTCCTTTTCAAACCCAATAAAAATGCTTCCTTTTTCAATGCTATTTAGAAGAATTGATGATTTAATATAAAACCCATTAGCCAATTTGGGCGTTCCTTTACGGATTCGACCGCCCTTCACATCGACTGTCGATTGGTAGTAATCAGGAAAATCCTTTAGCGTAATATAGATGGAAGAAACCTCCGAATACTCAGCGTAGATCCCTTTAATCTGCTCAGCAAAAGAGACATAATCTGGACTATCATCTTGGTGATCATACACAAAAGCTAAATAATCTGATATGGGATACGTCAAATAGGAAGTCACATTCTGAATTTTTTCAGGACTTCCTACGAGTTGATCTTTAATTAGTCGGTTCAATGTTGTCCGGTCATTTGCCATTCGAACCGTGTTTTGCAGTGCATCTTTAACAACAGTAGAAGCTAAATTTAAGTTTTGAATATAGGCGTTCACACTAATCCCTATTACAGCAATAGTAATAAACGAAACCAGTGTAAAAGCATATTTCCTCAACAAACGATTTAATAAAGTTCCCGTCGAAAATATAATTTTGAGTTGCCTAATCATTGGTCTCTAACCGTTCATCAATTAAACCGCGCCATGTTTGCGTGGAATAATAATTCCAAAGCTGAATAGCTGCCACAGTTCCAAATAAAATAAGGCCTTTATATTTCCATGTGAACCACAGAATCACAGCACCACCGATTACGATTTTCAAAAAATTGGTAAAGCTTGAAAGCGTTGAAATGAACGCTAACTTAATCACATTCTTCATTGAAATATCGTATTCGCTGTCTAACAACAACGTATATTGATAAGTAGCATAAGTATATAACAAAGCAAACAGTAAAATAAAATCGATGACTAAAAAGGCCAGTCCCTTAATTTGAACAGATAGATAGAGATTGTAAGCTAATACTGCAAACAACGCGCCATAAAACCAGAAAAAGCCGTTTCCGCGTTTAAAATTCACCTTAAATAGTTGCCAACCCTCTTTGAACGTAATCTCTTTGTACTCAAATTCATGAGCTGCGAATAGTTCATTGACTGCTTTTAATGCAGGCCCCACGCCAGCAACAAACAGTCCAGCTACACTATACAACCAGAAATAAAGGTTTAGTTTAATAACAACCCATATGCGAATGAAAAATGCTTCTAGTGCTTTGCCTATCATAATCTTTGCCACCTTTGCCTTCGTTAACTTTATTATACAAAGAACGGCGAAAGTTTAACACCTCTACGCCGTTCTTTTGTTCATTTAGCTTCGTTTATTTACTTTCTTTTAAAAACGCATCATATTGTGATTGCATTTCTTTAAGAACTTTATCATAACCAGCGCCTTTTAACGCTTCATTTAATTTTGGTAAAGTTTCGTCAGGATCAACTGTACCTGTATTCAAGCCATCTAAATATTGACTCATTACATTAGAAAGGTTACTTACTTCGGCTTTTACAGAATCAGTATTAAAACTAAATCCTAAAATTGGAGAAGTTTCTGCACTTGCAATTGATTCATCACGTGTTTTAATCATGTCATCTGTAATGGTATCTTGCGTGTATAAAATCGCATTGTTCCCCGTATTCCAAGCAGCCATGTGCATGTTCGGTTGATATCCATCTAACAATTTGATTTTTCCATCTTGTCCGTCAATTTTTTCCCATGCTTTACCTTCAATACCATAAATCAAACCATTTAATAATTCAGGGTCACTATTTAATAAACCTAAAAATTCAACTGCTTTTTCTTTATTTTTAGAAGTATTAGAAACAACGAAGTTTGACATTTGTGCTTGCGCAGTTGATTTCAAAGGAACAGTGATTGGTTTAGAGACTAATTCTTGGTTGGCAGCATTTGTTAAAATAGTATCACCATAATCGAACGGACCTTGTGTTTCGCCACGAACGAACCAAGTGTTGCCTTCTAACGGATAGTCTTTGTTACTTGTTGACGCATCTGCAGGAATCAACCCTTGTTTGTACCAGCTGTGCAAGGTTCTCAATGTTTTGATAAATGATTCAGTATCATATTGATTCACAATTTTTGTCTTGTCGCCATGTAAATCAACAGCAAATGGTAGACCGTCTCCTAATGGATAGTCAAAATCACTTTTCGCTCTAAATCCTTGACCAATCGCAAAAGCAGCAATATTTGGTTCTTTTTTATGGAATTCTTTTAAAATTGCTTCTGCATCTTCATATGACTTGATTCCATCAATTGAAAGATTATATTTATCTAAATATTGTTTGTTGAACGTCAACATTTGTTGGGCAAATACATTCCCGTTTACCGGGAATGCATACAATTTACCATTGACCAGATTCCCTTTAATATAAGCTTCATCCAATTGATCATACGCATCTTTTGCAAGTTTTGGTGCCAATTCAGTCAAATCAGCATAGGCGCCTTTTTGAGCATTAGCTACATAATTATTTGCATAAGCAAGATCATAATTTTCACCAGAAGAGACGATAACATTCATTTTCTTTTCATAGTCCCCAAAACCGATATAATTGATGTTCACTTTTGCACCAATTTTATCTTCAATGCGTTTATTCGCAACTTTCATTAAATCATCATAATTCTCTGGTTTATCTCCAATCTGATACATTTGTAACGTTGTACCATCTTCTGACCCTTTACTTGAATCTTTATCTTTCGAAGTTCCACATGCAACCAACGATCCTAAAAGTACAGTTGAAAGACCGGTTAAAGCGAGTGTTTTCCACAATTTCATTTGTTTCATCCTCCTAAAAATTTTTATTCTTTCACGCCACCAATTGTTAAGCCTTTTACAAAATGTTTTTGGAAAAAAGGATAACTAATTGCAATTGGTAACGTGGAGATAACAACAATGGCCATACGTGCTGATTCCCCTGGTACAGAGGCTAGTCCACCTGCTAACTGACTACCTGCGCCAGCATTTTGTGTCAAGTATTCAATATTATTTTGGATTTTCACCAATAAATATTGAAGGGGCACTAAATTATCATTTTGAATATATAGTAATGCATTAAACCAATCATTCCAGTAACCTAATGCAGCAAACAAACTAATGGTCGCAATTCCTGGAACAGCTAATGGTAACACAATTTGAACAAAAATTCGTAACTCGCTTGCGCCATCAATTCTAGCAGACTCAATAATTGAATCTGAAACAGACCGTTTGAAGAATGTCCGCATCACAATAATGTTAAATGGACTGACTGCCATTGGTAAAATCAACGCCCAAATTGTATCCTTTAATTGCAGTAAATTCGTCATAACTAAGTAGTTGGCCACCATCCCTGGTGAGAACAACATAGTAATCAAACAAAAGACTGTAAAGAAACGACGAAATGGAAAGTTTGAACGGGAGATTGCATAGGCATACAGCGAAGTCGCTGTACTATTTATCAATGTTCCAAAAACCGTCACAATAATCGTTACAAACAATGCTTGAAAGATTTTCTCTTGCATTTGTCCGAACATATACGTATACCCAAACACACTAAATTCTGAAGGCCAGAAGCTATACCCATGTGCTGTCAATGCCGCTTCGTTTGTAAATGAAATAGCGATGACAAAGATAAAGGGTAAGATACAAGATAACGCGAATAGCGCAATCACAATATTTAAGACAAAGTTTACTGGCTTATTGAAGGAGCGTACTTGAACTTGCGAAACTTTTTTCTTTTTCATACTCTCTCTCCCTCTCTAAAATAGTGCAGATTCGCTGTCGAAACGACGAGCGATTGCATTGGCAACCATTAATAACACAAACCCGACAACCGATTGATATAGCCCGGCCGCAGCTGTCATCCCGAAATCTCCCGTAGCTGTTAAGCCATTAAAGATATACGTATCTAACACTTGCGTCACTTCATATAACGATCCAGAATTTCGTGGAACATTGTAGAATAATCCGAAATCTGCTCGGAAAATATTTCCAACGGCTAAAATCGTTAAAATCGACATCAATGGAACTAATTGTGGAATCGTCACATTCTTAATTTGTTGCCATTTTGACGCGCCATCCACCATCGCCGCTTCATAGTAAGTTGGGTCAATCCCCATAACTGATGCAAAATAAATGATACTGTTGTAGCCAATCCCCTTCCACGTACCAATCAGTACCAGAATAAATGGCCAATATTTTGGATCATTATACCAGTTAATGGCTGTTCCTCCATTACCGACAATCCATTGATTAATAATCCCTCTATCTGGACTTAAGAAGGCGTACACGAAGTACCCAATAATAACCCATGATAAAAAGTATGGTAGTAAAGACATCGTTTGATAAACTTTTACGAGACGTTTGTTTCTTAATTCGCTCATAATTATCGCGAAAACTACAGAAATAATAAGATTTAGCGTAATAAAGCTTAGATTATATAGCACTGTATTTTTCGTGATAAGAAACGCTTGGTCGGAAGAAAATAAAAACTTGAAGTTCTCAAACCCAACCCAAGGACTGTCTCTCAAACTCGCTAAAAAGCCGTCTGGTGATATATGGAAATTTTTGAACGCTACCACATTCGCAAAGACTGGAATATAAAAGAAGAAAATCATCCAAATCATTCCAGGTATTGCCATGAAAATAAGTGCTTTAAATCGCCAGACATTGCTAAGAAAACGTCCAAACCCTTTTTTCTTATTCATTATCTAACCCCTTTCTCTTGAACTTACATCAATATTTTAGCGCTTTCAATATAAAATAAGAATAAACAAAATATAGGTAATTCTGAACAAACTATAGATTTTCACAAAAAAATAGATGAGGCTCTCAGATGAAAGGTAAGTGCCTAATAAAATAGTACCTACACGCCAAATAACCCAAGTCTTATACTAAGCTTAGGTTATTTGGTCTATTTGTAAGTGGTTGTACATAAAGCTTGAACGTCTGGTTTCCAAGGAAGTAAGGCATCTAACCCTTCATCTGATAGCGTCTCCATATTTGGCACGCGATCAAATAGGAATTCTATATACCGAATCGGGTCGAGACCATTAGCCACTGCCGTTCGATAGATACTCAAAATCACGCCTGATGTTCGTGCGCCTTCTAAACTACAGGAATGCATGTAATTTTTTCGCCCAATCACCAGCTCTTTTATGTGACGCTCGGCCAAATTATTACTTAATTCCAATCGTCCATCCTCAAAGATTCGCTCAAAACCGCTTCGTATCTTCCGTACATATTCAACGGCGTTCGCTAGCTTCGATTTGGGGACGGCAACGAACGTATCTAACCATTCATAAAAGTTATTCACTAATGGCTTCAGATAAGCTTGACGCTTATCAAAACGATCCTCAATGGTGACTTCCTTCCATTTACGTTCCAGCTCGAACCAGATGTCAAGCATTTTCACAGCGACAACTGCTGGCGTATGTTCGGCCTTACCATTTTTTGGAATGGCTTCAAAAAACTTTCGACGTGCGTGCGCAAGGCAATAGACGAGCTTCACATCCGTTACATAATTATACCCTGCATAGCCATCACAATGAAGATACCCCTTAAAGTCAGACAAAAACTCTTTCGGTACTGTCCCAGATTTAGACTCTGCATGATGGTAATAGGCAATAGGCTGTGCACTATGTTTCCCGGTTGAGAAGAGCCAGTAATAGGTTTTTGCTTTTTTACTCTGAATCACTTGATAGCTCGTCTCGTCTGCATGAAGAATCTCTTCTTGATTCAAATAATGTTTGAATCGTTCGGCAACCGGATCTAACGCATGATGACAAGCTTTGATATGCCAGTTTGTCATATTATCGCGTGAGATATCGAGTCCGAGTGTTTCTCGCCAATAAATTTCTTGGCGATTCGCTGGACTTTTTTGACCGAATTTTAGACGGATTGTTTCCGCAATAATACTGTTTGAGCCTAAACTATTTGGGACGACTGGTTTAGGAACAGGTGCCTTCTTATAGGAAGAAACATCTGCCTTTTCACATGCCTTACAACAATAAGTGTGTTGAATGTGAGCCAATCGATCCAACATTGCTTGATGGAATCGGACCTCTTCACGTAATTTTGTTGTACCGATATCAATCATTTGAGTACCACACTGTTCACAAGAACGTTCTTCTTGTGGAAGTTCATGGTGTATTTCAGTTAAAGGAAGGTGCGCGATTTTCTCAGCTTTTTGGCCACTCTTCCTTTTAGACTTTTTTTCAGGGGCCGGTTTTTCTTCTTTGGGTACGGTAAATATAGAGGCCTCTTCGAGTTCCTCTGTGAATAAATTTAATTGACCACTAACATCTGAGGAAATAGTTTCCTTTGAGCGCCCGAATTGGCGATTCATAAAGTAGTTGAGTTTTTCATTCAGTAGTTGAATTTCGGTGGTTAATGCTTGGTTGGTTTTCTTTAGAGAATCAATCGTTTCAGTCTGATTTTTTAAAAGTTCAAGTAAGACATTTACATCAATCTCAACGTTATTTGTTGAACTTACATCTGTCGATATATCCAAAAAAATCCACCACCATTCTATCTATTTTCCTTCCCTTTATTATACCATTTTTTAGAACAAAAAAACAGATAAAAACCGCATTAAATCAATGTTTATTACGGTTTTTATCTATTAGAATTGGCCTCTTTTCCCTGGCTTTATCGCCCTGGGTTGATCGATGTCCAACCCTTCAAATAACCAACGAATTTGTTGACTAGTTAGTTGTCGAACCTCTTCTTTTTTTCTAGGCCACTTGAGTCGGCCATCTTGAATCCTTTTATAACATAAGAGGAAGCCGTCACCATCCCAATACAAAATTTTGAAACGATCACATCGATTACCGCAAAAAAGGAAGAGGGCATCTGAATAAACATCTAGCTCGTACTCTTGTTGGATGAGACTCGCCAATCCGTCAATTCCACGACGAAGGTCTGTTTTCCCAGTGACGATATACAAGTTCTTTACTTTAGTGAAATCAAGAAGCACGTCATCTCAACTCCCTAAGCACTGCGGCAAGAATATAACTACTGATACCATTATAAAGATGTATTTCAGAGCCATCTTTTCTTTTTATTCGTGCAGCTAGCTTCGCACTCGCTACTTTCTGATTTTGTTTCTGGTCTGGCTGTGTATGAATCTGAATGGGTACAATTTCGTTTGTCTTGGTCAAACAAACACCTCCAATTTACTTGTTAAGCCAAGTATACTCGGAGGTGTTGCTTAATTATAGGTACCTAGTTATTAGGCACTTACGATGAAAGCCCCTCCTTACTTACAATTATTCAGTTAGTGGTTTTAAAACATCACAAAGATATTACGTAGTGCAAAAAAGATGAGTATGCTACTTGTAAAAATTAATAATCTAAACCTAGAATTTGTGAAATTCGATGTCGGAATGACTTATGCTCAAGTCACTGAATCTGGCATGAGGTTGAGCACAACAGTAACACTAGAACCCAACGATTACAAATTTTAATCCACTAGCTCTATACAGAGCTAGACCAATTGAGTATCCTTCTTCTGCCTGTTCTAAAGTTATTTCAATCCACTAGCTCTATACAGAGCTAGACCTTCTATATTTCCCACTTTTTAAAGACGCTAAATCAATTTCAATCCACTAGCTCTATACAGAGCTAGACGCATCAAAAGATTTCCACTCTGGTCGCTTGTCTATTTCAATCCACTAGCTCTATACAGAGCTAGACTACGAGAGGGACATTGCTTGGGACAGTTACGGAATTTCAATCCACTAGCTCTATACAGAGCTAGACTAGTTTCGATATAACACTAATGACAGCCATTCGAATTTCAATCCACTAGCTCTATACAGAGCTAGACTTGGTTTTCAATCTCTAACCTGTTAATTTCCTTACATTTCAATCCACTAGCTCTATACAGAGCTAGACCCCGGCTGAGATGTCCGTTTATCGACCATATACGATTTCAATCCACTAGCTCTATACAGAGCTAGACTATGTTAAGACGGTCAAAAAGAAAGTATCCAACGATTTCAATCCACTAGCTCTATACAGAGCTAGACCGAAGTAAGCCAATAAAATAATCTAATACAAGGAATTTCAATCCACTAGCTCTATACAGAGCTAGACGAAAAATATTCAATTAGCTTGGAATATTAAGCAAATTTCAATCCACTAGCTCTATACAGAGCTAGACGATGCTGTCGAATTAATAAATATGCTTGCTCGAATTTCAATCCACTAGCTCTATACAGAGCTAGACATTTTGAATTCGTTTAAGGAGGAGAGCAGATGAATATTTCAATCCACTAGCTCTATACAGAGCTAGACATTACAATCGAATCAACACCGACAGAAATAGCAATTTCAATCCACTAGCTCTATACAGAGCTAGACGTTGTTGGCAACTATGCGAAGGCGGTTGGACTAATTTCAATCCACTAGCTCTATACAGAGCTAGACCGTGATTTCTACAAAAACATACGAACTGACTTTCGTTTTTTTGTAAAAACTATCCTTCTATATTAAAATTAAATTAGAAAATATGATTTTTAGACCAATTTTTGGACAAAATTTGGTGCGGATGTCCCAGGGATTTTATGTGCACTTACCATCCGCACCAAAAAAATTCTTCTAAAATATTAATGGTTCTTCCACACTTTTTGTTTCTTTTACGCCAATATGTTCCACTTTAGTTTTATAGTTATTTCCTAACCGATAAATTCGTAAGCTATCCTTCTCTTTGTCGATTAGTTCTACTAATTCTTTTCTCAATTTAACTAACTCTGTTGCATCTACAATACATTCAAAGACCGAATTTTGTACTCTTTGTCCATAATCCTGGCATTTTTTAGCAACTTTTCTAAGTCGCCTTGCACCATTTTCAGAGCTTGTTGCCACATCATACGTGATTAGTATTAACATCTAACTTCTCCTATTTCCATAGAAACGGTGGGTACCCGTCCAAATCTTCTCGTAAAAATCGACTCAGTAGTAAGGCTTGCGCATACGGTACTAATCCCCATTGAATCTTTTCTCCGAGAAAAGGATGCTGAATCTGTTCTTGTTTCTTTTCTTGCCAGTTAAAGAAGAATTTTTTCCTTCCCTCATCGGTTAAAATTACAGCCCCATTTTCTTTTTTTATAAAATCTTTCGCAGTCACTATCCTTTTATTAATCATCGTAAGAACAAATCGGTCTGCAAAAATCCCTCTAAGCTCTTCCATTAAATCCAAAGATAGTGATGGGCGTCCCGGCCGGTCTTGATGCATGAATCCCGAATATGGATCTAACCCTACTATTTCCAATGCAGAGGAGCATTCTTGGGCTAACAAAGTATAGGCAAGTGACAACATAGCATTTACATTGTCCAAAGGCGGGCGGCGCGTCCTCCCATAGAACCCAAATGATTCTTTTTGCTGTAAAATCATTTGATCGAATAGTAAAAAGTACCGATTAGCAGCCTGCCCTTCAAGTCCTCTTAACGTGTCTAAATCATTAACTTCTTGAATTTTCCCAATGGTTTCTTTTAACTCCTGTGAAATCATTTTAAACTGCTCTACATCAATTCTCAAAGTTTGTTCTCTAGCAACGCGTTCGAGCATCCATCTTTGATTATATAACTTCCCAATAATAAAATGACGAGCAATTTCTAAACTTTTAGATTCATTGTCAGAAATTCGATACTGTTTCTTTCTTAAACTTATATTTCCAGTCACAGGACCTGACAGCCGACTTCCGAATTTCCCTGTAGTGGTCAGAAATGTCAAATTAATATTTTTTTCAGCACATTTTCTCATCAAGGCAGGACTTGCACCTAAATACCCTGTCGTAACGACTGATTCTATATTATGAAGCGGAACCCGTCCTTTGATCTCATTCTCTACTTTAATTAGAATATTTTCTCCATCTAAAGCTAGATACGCGTCATTTGTAGTGACAAATATTGTATTTAGTAGTTTTCTCAATCCTGTAGCCTCCGTTCCAGATAGCTATTTACAGTTTGACTATTCATTAATTTTGGCAAACAAATATCTTTCAGAGAACATTTTTTACAAAAATTCCCCGTTTTTACTTTAGGTGTATAATTTCTTTTCCAATAGCCATGCATTTCTTGTAAATTCTTTTTCAGACTATCTCTTAGTTCCTCAGTAAACAGTACTTTCTCTCTTCTTCTAGTCTCATGATAGTAGATGTAGCCTTCTGAGATTTCACACATCAACATTTCTTCTAAACATATTGTTTGAGCAGTTAATTGCAAGATATCACTCGGCTCTATTTTGGGCTTCCCATGCTTATACTCGATAGGAACTGGAATGTAATTACCCGGTTCTCCTGCTAATGAGATTCCCTTTGGATCTTGAACAAACTCAACTACATCGCAAATACCTGTTATTCCAAGAGTCGGTGATTGCACAGGTAAAGCCCGTACAATCACCTTTCCTTTTCTTTTTTCACGAATAGTCGGTTGGTCTGCACGTTCATGCAGATACTGACCTTCTAGAGTTAAAACATTTTCTTTCCATTGCTGTTCAATGTGTATTAATGCCCATTGGCGTCTACAAAATAGAAAATGTTGAATTCCTGAAATCATTAAAAAATCTTGTTCATCATACATAGATTAAAATCCATTAATCTTTTCAGGAACCAAATCTGGTAATTCATTCTCAATTTCTTCATAATCATCGAATGATTTTACGACATCAACTCCAGATTTTTTCTGATAGCTAATAGAACGATGAACCTTTGCTGACGAATGCTTACCCATTTTTGATGGATGTTCCCACCAATAGATTTTCTCAACAGCCATACTTCCATCAGGTCTCGCTGAAGAAGCATCATTTTCAAATAAAGTTTTCAAAGCCTCTTTAATTTTTTCAGCGTCTTCAGTTGTAAATCCTGTTTTTTCAGCTAGTTGAACATTAATACTGCCATTAAAAACATACAATCCAAAATCCACAAAATGTTTGGTTCCCATTGTGTCCGAACTTTTCCCACCACCTTCACTGACTGAATTAACGCTCTTAGTAATTTGCATACTATTAATGGTGATTGGGTCTACACTAACCGCAGTTTGAATAGATACTGGACCTCGTACGCCAACAGAAAGTTCTAAGCCTTTAAAAGCAAATACTTGACCAAAACTTCTTGTATCAATCCACGTTTCACAAGCTAACTCGCTAAAACGAGTGGTATCAGCATTTTTTTTATTTCCAGAAATTTCTTTTAGTTCTTCAATTGAATCTACACGTTCTTTCAAACTTTTTGCCCCATCATCTGCACGTTCATCTGATTGTACAAAGATTCTTTCACCCATATCCTGTAAACGATTACGAATCTTTCTCTTGATTGCGACATCAGAAATTTCACCGATTCCATCAAAATTTTGGCGTGGGCGATTTCCATTCAATGGATCTCCATTCGGATTTGCGTTTCTAACAGACACAACCACTTTAAAGTCGATTTTCTTTTGTAATGTACTCATTTATTTTCCCTCCGTGTCGGTAACATTTTTTTTATAGTTCATTAATGCCTCTCTTTGACTGTAGTAACCTAATAGATACTTACCGTTCAATGGTGCATCACTAAAACTATTATTCACTTCAATTTTTGAACCTATTTCATCAAATTCCTTTTGGTAAAAATAATTCGTATCTTTTAGTCTTATCTGGTAAGGTATCAAGTTTTCTTGAATGATTTTCCATGTAGATAACGGACGTATACTAAAGGTACTCATATAACGTTTTGCGTTAGTATTTCTCTTTACCCCCGCTCTTATCAAAGCTTTTTCTTCTAAAACATCTGCTACAGCCAAAAGCCTGCCAAACAAATAACTTCTATCTGTACTCTCTCTATCTAAAGCCACACTCTTTTCCCCCTTTTTAAATTTATAATGTTTATTCATAACAGAGCATGCGATACTCAGATCCTTATTCCATTCCCACTTTTCCTTATTAATTGGATTACTTACTCGTTGAAGAACACTTTGAACAATATTGATAGGAATACATTTCCCATCTACAACACATGAGTAAAGCTGCTGAATCGCATTCTTAATCAATGCTTCATTTCCTCTAGGCCCATACGCTGCTTCAGCTATATCTTTTAGTCTAGGTGCGCCAAAAAATGTAACCGTCTTTTTATCTTTTGTAAATGTATGTTGCCAGTAACATGTCTTGTGCCAATTTTCTAAACGATCAAAATATAACTGCTGTGGTAATACTTGGTAATACAAAATACCCATTCTACCTTTTGTTGCGCTATCTAAAACCATCAGCTGAATCCGCGACTCATAGTCTAAATTTTTTTTATAGCCTAGCATGGCCTTTTGAAAATTCTCCGCAAATTTCTGAGCCGTCGTGTCATAATGCACTATACTCTCTTCTTCATCTTCTTCAAAGGTTAAGTTATAACTTGATTCTTCTGGTGCAGGTACTGTAACTCCTTCTTTACTCCAAACAAGAAAGACACGTCCGCTATTCGTAAACCCTTGCCGACTAATCAACCACTTTAACGCATTATGAGCTTTTTGTGACACCTCATAACCAATCGTTGCCACTTGATTTTTTTCAGAAAAACGGCCACGATAAGTAAAGTTTGTTGAGTCATTTCCCGATATCAGTTTCGCCATATCCCCACCATAACGGACTTTTGAAGGATGATTTTCAGTTAATGGCATCTGTTTTCCGGTTACATAATCCAATCCTTCTCCAGCTTCCGCCAATTTCTGATTGTAATAGGCCACATAATCACTCATCACTTGTTTATCATCCCATATCGGAGTATTAACCACTCCCAATTCATGAACAGTAAATCGAACAAATGTTGAAAATTGGTCTCCCGCCAAGACACTAAAAATCGGAGGCTTTTCACCCAAAGCTGCAGACCATTTGGCAATTAATTGATTATTCTCTGCTACTAATACCTGTTCCTGTAGTAAATCCTTAATCAACGTTCCTTTTTCTAAATAGGTTAAAATGCTTTTTACACGTGCATTTGAATACTCCGACTGACACCATGCTCTAAGGTTTTCTAAATAGAGTAAGTGCGCATTTTCTTTTTTATAAACACCACCAAACTCTTGAAAATCCCCTGCAACATATTGAAGCCCATCATGCAAACCATGTGGAGACGGACTGCTCGTTCTACCTGCAGAATCAATCGTCACTGGAATCAACGTTGCTGAATCCTCTTTAGGTATAACTACCGCCCTAAAAAACTCACCATTCGGTTTGATTGCTACCTCAACTTGAGCATTCTGATAAGCATGGGAGATTGGTAACAAGGTAATTTCTTTCCCCCATCTCGTTACATCCTTCACTCCTACGCGTTCACTGTTTACTTCATAAGTTTCATAAAGATCTGATAGCCAGGTCATTCTTTCACCTCCGTTTGTACTTGTATATGAAGCTGATCAGCTAGTTCATCCACAAGCTCCATATCCTCAATACTAAATGATTTAGCCTTCATCGCCTTTAACGAGCGCACGATTGTACATTCTTCGGGTCGTGGAAACTTGATTACGCCATCCTTCATCACTGGCTGCCACAATCTGACCGCTAATTCATCTCTCCCAGTCTCATCCGGATAAGAAAAGCCATGAACCATTGTGCCAAAATGTAACTCGCCATAATTATCATAAAATCCGTCTGATTCTCCATACTCAACAGGCTCTACATATCCTTGACATTCTCTTGTCCCGAGGAAAATATCTCTTCTACCACCAGCTTTTATTGAACGTTTCAAAATTTGAAAATGTTTGTGCTCATTCCAATCTTGTTTCAAGTCCGGTCGATACGGATTAAACTCAAAATGAACCTTCACTTCATAGATTGGCTTCTTCAAATACGTATAGTAAGCTAAGTCATTCCCACTACTATCATTATATTTCATAGGCCGCATCGCTTTTGACTCCATTTGAATTGGATTGACCACACGAACCTCATCCACAAAATAGATAATCGTTGGCTTCCAATAAATTGATTCAGCAATCCCTTTTAGTGCTTGGTACGTAGGGATTTGATACGTCATTTTTTCTCCACCCATTTTTGTTACAGGGTCCGTGAAAAGAGCATAATCTCCTTCCACCTGAAATGTTACTTGATTTCTCATACAGCGCCTCCTTCTTAATAAAATAATCCATCACTCGCTGCAAGTGCAGTAAGGTCAACTCCAAACTCTTTTGAGTATGCATTATCAGCTAAAGCAAAAATCTCTCCATTATATAACCTATATATGGCACCATTAGCTTCTAAAGCTTTTAATTCATGGTCAAACAAATTAACCGTGTATGGCTGTGCTTTTCTTATCAACGGCAGCACTTGTTCTGTTGACAGCTCGCCATTTAATTGCCCGATAATCTCGATTCCTTTTCCATATGGAACCAGTACAGTAGTAGTCGGACTATCGATTACTTTGAAATATTTTGCAATGGTCTTGGGACTGCATTTTAAGACCAACTCTGCTCTTTTATTTAACGTTTTCTCATAGTTATTCACTGATGCTGTATTCTTCCCTACTAATGCATCCAATTTGAGACTTACCCCTTCGCCCACAGGAAAACCAAGTTTCTCCTCCATTTCTTTAAAATACCGTTCAAAATAAATATGTTGTGCACTAGTCGAAAAAATATCTCCATCATAGGTGGTAGGCGCCGACTCTATTTCACTCAAAATTTCTAATGTTTTTTCTTTACCAAGCTTAATTTCTTTTAACATACTTAAATATTCAAGCTTGTTGTTTGGATTAATCAAATAAACAGGTTGGCTTTCTACTTCACCATTACGATTGCATCTACCGGCAGCCTGTGCAATTGAATCTAACCCCGCAACAGAACGAATAACCGATTCAAAACTAATATCTACACCTGCTTCAATTAATTGAGTCGTTACACAGATAATTTTTTCCTTAGCGTCTTTTTGTTGTAGCTTGTCTGTAATTTCTCTAAGTATTTCACGCCTATTATCAGGGCACATCGCCGTACTCAGATGATAAAGTGTCACATTTTCTAGTTTCTGTTCTTCCAACTCCTTAAATACCTTTAACACAGCAGACTTTGTATTTAAAATAACTAATAAACTCCGCTTATCTTCAATAATTTCTGTGCAAAGCGACACTGTTTGTATTTCATCCCATCCCTCAGCCTCAACTTTATTATGGATTTCAACACGTTTAAACGCTTGTTGAATATTACTCAAACCTTGAATGATTTCAGCATCTTTTTTAAGACCTTTATCTAAAGTCTCTAACGAGGGCTGTGTTGCTGTACACAAAATGCTCGTCGTATTTCCACAACATTTTAAATAATTTAACGCAGCTACAAATAAATTCGTACATTTTATAGGAACACTTTGAACTTCATCAAAAATAATCACTGCATCGTGCAAATTATGAAATCTTCTAGGATTTCTAGTTCCTTTACTATAAATTGTATCCAAAAATTGGACCATTGTGGTAAAGATAACAGGCGCCTCCCAATTATCTCTCATCAAAGCCTGTTTCTTTTCTAAAATTTCATCTTCATCATCTCTATCTGGCTCTTGGATAATATTTGAATGATGTTCTAGAATATGACTGTCATCTTGTAAAATTTTTCTTACCGTCTCTGCATTTTGTTCAATTATAGTTGTGAACGGAACAACATAAATAATCCTTTTTTTTCCATGTTTTACTGCGTGTTCTAGGGAAAACCGCAAACTCGCGAGCGTTTTTCCACCGCCCGTTGGAATTGATAAACTATAAATACCGGTATTTTTTCTCCCATACGCTTTACACTCATTCGACATTTTTTGGCGTAATGTATTTATCGTAGTGGCAGGAGAGTCTCTATTTAATTTCACTACATGTTTTTCTAAAAGCTCCTGATACGTTGCAAATAACTGTTTTACATCCAATTTCTCAACTTCGGTAGTTTCTTCAAAGCATCGTGTATTTGTACGATCGGCATCTAACAAGCTACTGTATATAAATTTTAGTAGAAAGAATAAATCTTCCGCTTTCTTCATTTTCCTTTTGAAGGTAACAAGTTCATTTGTTGCCGTCTCAATTAACTGCTCAAATTTTTCTTGCGTAATAATTTCTTCAAAAAAACGTTTTTTAACTTTCTCGTATTCTGGCAACTCTTTATGAACAACGCGTTCTAAAAAAGTGGAATGTGCTTCTTCTCCATCTATAAAATCTTGCAATCCTTTTCCGCTGTGGTGCGAAATAATGCTATTTCCAATCAATTCAGCAAGAAGTTGCTTACTAGCAGTTGGTTTTGTCTGTTGAACAACATTAAAAATAAGTCGCCCACCTGCTGTTGAATGATCCACGCTCCCACGAACTGTGCTCCCTGGATTAGCCACCGATTTCCGTAAATATTCCTGAAAATCATCTGAAAATTTACCAGCATCATGGAGCAACCCTGCCAAGTAACAAACAGTTGCTAGACCGGCTGTTCTTCCATATTCACTAGCAAGCTCCGCGCATTGAATCAAGTGATCCTTAAGTAGTTGTTTCTCCCCATCAGACTTCCGAACATGGGCAATATACATTGAATTCATTTGCCACTCTCCTTTTCTCTGAAAAATTGATATATACTTCGTACCACATATATGTATAGATTCTTTTAATTTGATTTGTTATATAATAATACATAAATAAACAAGATGCCTATAACTACAATGGAACTATGAATCTCTATCTTTCTGTCGCCATATTTTTTCTATCACAACTATAATAGAAAAGATAAAATCGATTTTATAATTTTTTACAAAATTTTCTTATTCACATGAGACTCCAATCGATTACTACTAGGGTACAGACATCTCATTAAATAACATACCCATATAATTAAATATATCCCTCGCATATTTTGTATCCGCTATCATTTTAGAGTAATATATCTATCTGATTGGACACATAATCTCAACCAGATAGTCCTATAACATATATAATTTCTTCAATCCTCGAGGCTTTTTACTACCTCGCCCTATATTTAATTCAATTAAATATGTTAATAATATTTTAGCACTCGAAATAAATATGCGCAACCGTTTTCCGATAGTACTATAAGTCTACAACTTCCCCCACTCTAAATCACAATGACTCCCCATTCATTCCCCTTTTATCTTTCCTAATTCTTCTTCAGTTAGTTGGCGATAGCTTCCTAGTTCAATATCTTCTGGTAGGTACAAATTACCCATTCTTATCCTCTTCAGGTAGGTAACTTCTTTACCTACTGCTGCGACCATACGTTTTACTTGATGGAATTTCCCCTCATGAAGTATCAATTTTATCTCTGAAGTGTGCATCGCCTCATCCACCGAGACAATTGTAAGCTTCGCTGGCAATGTTTGTTCTTCTCCACTGATAATTACGCCTGCTTCAAAAGCAGTGATATCTTCATTGGTCATAATCCCTGCTACATGGGCATAATATTCTTTTTCGACATGTTTTTTTGGTGATAATAATTGGTGCGAAAGAACACCGTCATTGGTAATTAATAATAAGCCTTCCGTGTCCTTATCTAAGCGACCAACAGGGAAGAGGTCTTCCCGATATTCTTCATCACTAAATAGATCCAAGACCGTTTCATCGTAATTATCCTGTGTCGCCGAGATTACCCCTTGTGGTTTATTCAGCAGGTAATAAAAGTCTTTTTGGTAGGTAATTTTCTCCCCCTCAAACGTAATCTGATCTAGTTTTTCTTTGACCTGAAATTTATCACTTTTGATGGTTTCACCGTTCACTTGAACCTGCCCTTTTTTGATGAATACTTTGACTTCTTTACGACTCCCTAAGCCAACATCTGCTAAAAATTTATCTAAGCGCATTCCGATTTCCTCCTAAAAAAGAGTGGAGCTGACTTATGTCATGGTCTCCACTCAACGATCGTTATTTTATCTTTAATTTTCTGCGTAAACTTCCAATGCGTTCTCCGAGAAGCTTATCTGCTAGTCGTGTTTTTAGTGCAAGATATCCATAGACTGCACCACCTACTGCTGCAACAAGTACCACTAGAATAAACGACTGGAACTTACTATTTACATCTAGGACTAAACCAAAGATTACTCTGGCAATTCCTGCTGCAACCATCATAATAAGCGTCATAAGGAATATCAACAAGACCCTGCGTGCGGTCAAATTAATATTAAATCGTGTCACTTTATGGATTTTCCTAACAATCAGATAACATGAAACAGCAAAACCAATCATCGTCGCCATCAAAGGTCCATAAACCTCAAGCAAACGAATCAATGGGTACTGCAAAATTAGTTTCACGATAAAACCAATAACTAGGTAAACAATTGCAGCGGTATTCTGATACATCCCCTGTAGCATATTGGAGGCTAACATATATAATCCTAGGAATAACCCAGCAATACAAGCCTGTATCAAGACTTTTGTTCCCAAATGATCCGGTGAATAGAATAAAGTATTTAATGGGAATGCCAATAATATCATCCCAAAGGTTGCCGGAAACATCACAAAGGCAAACAGTTGAAAATTATTATTGGTCAATTTGGCTAGGCCAATATGATCTTTAATCGTAGCTGCTTCCGTAATTAACGGTAAGCCTGCCATTGCAATAGAGGTTGCTAAGGCGATTACCACCATCGTCAACTTATCTGGATTAGCACTAAACACCGAGAACAACTCGATTAAATGGTCATGAGAGTAGGCTGTTGCCCCTGCCATCACCTTTACAAAGGTCATTTGGTCAACCAATTTGAAAATAGTTACCCCTGAACCAACGATAATAAACGGAATCGCTTCTTTTACCGTCTCAACTAATAAGTCTTTAGTGGCTAGAGTTAATTGATTTGCGCTTTTTTCAACAAAAACATCCATTGTTACCTTTTGTTTTTGTAGGAAATAGGTTAATACGACAAACGAAGCAAGCATACCGACAAAAGCTGCTAACGTCGATTGAGTTACAGCGGCAACATAATCGCCGCTCCCAACTTTCATAATGATGAAAGCAGTCAATAGCATATAAAACACGCGAGCCACTTGTTCCACAATTTGTGATAAAGCAAATGGCATCATTTCTTGATTTCCTTGGAAATAGCCACGAATGACACTCATACAAGGAAAAACCAAAACAGCCACACTTAATGCGCGCATTGTTGGAATCAAGTCTTTTCCGCCACCTGATGCTTCGGCGAGCCAAGGAGAGCCAATGTACATAATTCCGGCAAACGCGACACCTAATACGGCCATCATCTGCAACGCTCTGATAAATAGCTGACGACTTGTTTGGTATTCATTTAGCGAATTATAATGAGAGACTTGTTTGGCAATAGCCGCTGGGATCCCAGCAGTCGAAACCATCAGAAATAATGCATAGACATTGTAGCCCATGTTCATCAATCCGTTGGCCGTCTTGGCATGTTCGCCCATCCATGCATACCATGGAATGACGTAAATAGCACCCAATAATCGAGAAATAATATTGCTGGCCGTCATCCATGCCGAACCACGAGCCATTTTTTCTTGATTGGTTAATTTTTTTGATTGCGGTTGTGTTTGATTATCCATCTGAATGATTACCAACTTTCTTCAAAGCATACTCCTCCATTTTAATTGTAATTCGCCAAACTAGCAATCTCTTTTGCAAAATATTATAGTAGGAACAGAATTCTTTTGCTGATTTTTGATTTTTTTCTATTCCTTTGACCACTAAAAAATCAAAAGCGCCTATGGTATAATTGAGAAAGTTTAAAGGCATCTGAATTTTCACTTCAGATCACTTTTTCGTTATTCATTCAATCAGCTCTTTATTTTTATAAAATACAACCCAAAAGTGAGGCATCTCTTATGACGTTTTCCCTAGATAAAATTCGCACATTATTACTTGAACACCAACTATTAAAAGAATTTGTAACTACTGATGGTTGGCATCTTCAATTAACTGAGCTTTCTACCCGCTCTTTCACAAAAATTTCCTACGATTCTCGTCAGGTAGACCGCGATACGCTCTTTTTCTGTAAAGGTCTGAATTTCAAAGAAGAATACTTAGTTTCAGCTATTCAAGCAGGGCTTTCTTGTTATGTTGCAGAACAGCCCTACGAAGTTAACGCGCAATGCGCCATCATTGTCACAGATATTCGCAAAGCTATGGCCGTTCTTAGCATGGCCTTTTATGACTATCCTCAAAATGAACTGACCGTTATTGGGTTTACCGGAACTAAAGGAAAGACGACTGCGGCTTATTTTACAAAAGCCATCTTAGATCAGACGACTCAAAACAAAACAGCTTTACTTTCGACGATGAATACCACATTAGACGGAGTAAATTATTTCAAGTCTCATCTAACTACGCCAGAATCTCTAGATTTATATAAAATGATGCGCCAGGCAGTAGACAATCAGATGAGCCATCTAGTTATGGAAGTCTCTTCTCAAGCTTATAAAACACAGCGCGTATATGGGTTAACATTTGATATCGGCCTATTCCTAAATATTTCACCAGACCATATTAGCCCAATTGAACACCCGACCTTTGACGACTATTTCTATTGCAAACGTCAGCTGTTACTTCATTCTAAAAAAGTCATCATCAATCATGAAACTGACTACTATGCGCTTTTAGCTGAATCGATTAACCAAGCGGGTGTTCCCGTACTGACTTATGGTCGAGAGAAGACGGCTGATTTTCAAGTGGTTACAGATCAAACCGATTCACTTGCGTTTCACTTATCGCATACACAACAAGCTGTAGCTCACACAAACAAACAGGACTTACCGATGATTGATGGCGACTATCGAATCCTTTTAGCAGGTGATTTTAATCAAGAAAACGCCGCAAGTGCCTTGTTAGCTGCCAGCCTTGCCGGAGCTTCTGTATCAGACGGTCAAACAGGATTAGCTCATGCACGTGTGCCTGGCCGAATGGATCAATTAACTCATAAAAATGGTGCCTCTGTATTTGTTGATTATGCCCATAATTATTTGAGTTTAAAAAATTTGCTGCAATTTGCTAAAAAAGAGAATCCGACTGGGAAGCTAATCGTTATTATCGGTAGCCCGGGAGACAAAGCTATCTCTCGTCGAAAAGATTTCGGCGTTGTTCTTTCCGAACTTTGTGACATCGCTATTTTGACTACAGATGACCCAGCTCATGAATCCCCTCAAAAAATTGCTGAGGAAATTGCTGCAGCGATTACCAATAAGCAGGTCGATGTTCGTTTTGAAATGGACCGATCTCACGCAATCGAATCCGCCTTATCGCTTTGTACGGCACAAGACACAGTCGTCATCGCCGGCAAGGGTGTCGATTTGTATCAAAAAGTCTTAGGAAAAGATGAACCTTACGAGGGTGACTACTTTATTGCTAAACGACTAATTGAAGAATCTGACATTTGAAATGGCGGAGTGTTGGAAAGTTACTCGAATGAACTAGACCGCAAAAGGAGCATGAGACATAACTCAAAAAGTTATGCCCATGCTCCTATTTCCCGAATAAACGGTGGGTACAGAAGCAACTCCTTCGGAAATAAGCTGAAATTCACAAAAATTTGAAGAGCACCACGTAGGAATCAATCAACATCGAAAGAAAGGCTTTCGTGTTTCTTGTCATTTCCGTGAATTCCCTCTTATTGCTGTAAAACACAACGAAGCATGAGTTGATGTTGCACAGTACCTACCCGGTTCTCGGAGTTAAACACTTCTGTCCCAACCTCCTTTTACTTTTATATCACAAATAAAAATAGCCATTCTCCAAAACACAGAGAATGGCTACTGCTTTTAAAAGCTAATTTGCTACGATATTCACCAATTTGTTTGGCACAACAATCACTTTTCGGATTGTTTTTCCTTCGATATTGGCTTGGATAGTTTCATCTGCCATCGCTAGTTTTTCTAATTCCTCTTTTGACAAGTCACGTGCAACATTGACTTTCGCACGAACTTTTCCGTTAATTTGGAAAACAACTTCAATTTCATCTTCTACTAATTCTGCTTCATCATAGGTTGGCCACGGAACATAAGAAATGCCTTCTTTATTACCCAAAATAGCCCATAATTCTTCTCCAATGTGTGGAGCAACTGGTGCTAATAATTGAACAAAACCTTCCATGTATTCATATGGTAGAACCTCAGCCTTATACGCTTCATTTACAAAGACCATCAGCTGTGAAATCCCGGTGTTAAAATGTAAATTATTGAAATCCTCTGTCACTTTTTTGACTGTTTGATGATAAACCTTGGTCAGCTTTCCATCATTTACAGTCGTAATTCTATCGCGCATCTTGTTATTTTCATCAACTAATAGACGCCATACGCGATCTAGGAATTTGCGACTTCCTTCAAGACCATTCTCGCTCCAAGCAATCGAAGCATCTAATGGGCCCATGAACATTTCATACATCCGCAACGTATCTGCACCATATTTTTCGATTACATCATCAGGGTTCACAACATTTTTTAATGACTTGCTCATCTTCGCAGGTGCTTCTTCCAGTTCTTCACCTGTCTCAATACTCACCCAAACACCTTCACGCTTTTCGACCATATTGGTTGGCACTAACGCACCACGGCTATCACGGAAGCTTTGACCTAGAATCATACCTTGGTTATATAGTTTTTGGAACGGTTCTTTCGTTGGAACCACACCGATATCGTATAAGAATTTGTGCCAGAAGCGAGCATATAATAAATGCAATACCGCATGCTCTGCTCCGCCAATATAGATATCTACTGGCATCCAGCGTTCAAGCTTTTCAAAGTTCGCTAATTCATTTTTGTTATGTGGGTCGATAAAACGCAGATAATACCATGAGCTACCTGCCCATTGCGGCATAGTATTCGTTTCACGGCGACCTTTCATACCTGTTTTTGGATCAATCACATTTACCCAATCAGTAATATTCGCTAGTGGAGACTCACCTGTTCCACTTGGTTGAATATTTTCTGTTTTTGGCAATACTAGCGGTAATTCTGATTCTGGTACAGTTGTTGTCGTGCCATCTTCCCAATGAATCACAGGAATTGGTTCTCCCCAATAGCGTTGACGAGAGAATAACCAATCACGCAAACGATAACTCACTTCTTTTTTTCCAACCTGTTGTTCTTCTAACCAGTGATTCATCTTTTCGATTGCTTCTTCTTTACCCATACCATCAAGAAACTCTGAATTAATATGTGGGCCATCACCCACATAAGCTTCTTTGGTTACGTCGCCCCCAGCAACCACTGGAAGAATCTCAATATCAAAGGTTTTCGCAAATTCATAGTCTCGTTCATCATGCGCCGGAACGGCCATAATTGCCCCGGTTCCATAAGAAGCAAGAACATAATCGGCAATCCAAATCGGTACTTCTTTGCCATTTACCGGATTAATCGCATACGCGCCTGTAAAAACCCCTGTCTTTTCTTTCGCTAAATCGGTTCGCTTCAAATCAGATTTTTTTGAAGCTTCTTCAATGTAGGCTTCCACTGCTTCTTTTTGCTTAGACGTCGTAATCCTTTTGACTAGTTCAAGCTCAGGTGCAAGTACTGCGTAAGTTGCACCAAATAAGGTATCCGGACGGGTTGTGAATACTGTAAAGGAGTCCTCTGTCCCAGCAATCTTAAAATCGACGTTAGCACCAACTGAACGACCAATCCAGTTTCGTTGCATCTCTTTGATACTTTCTGGCCAGTCCACGGTCTCTAAGTCATCTAACAAACGGTCAGCGTACGCCGTAATTTTTAACATCCATTGACGCATTGGCTTGCGAATGACATCGTACCCCCCACGCTCACTTTTTCCATCAATAACTTCTTCATTAGAGATCACTGTTCCTAATTCAGGAACCCAGTTTACAGCGACTTCCGCTTCATAAGCCAAGCCTTTTTCATAAAGCTTTGTAAAAATCCATTGTGTCCATTTATAGTACTCAGGATCTGTCGTGTTCAGTTCACGATTCCAATCATAACTAAAACCTAACGCGTTAATTTGACGGCGGAAGGTTTCAATATTCTTTTTCGTAAATTCTGCCGGATCATTCCCTGTATCTAACGCATATTGTTCTGCAGGTAAACCAAACGCATCCCAGCCCATTGGATGTAAGACATTGTATCCTTGGCTTCGTTTGATTCGTGACAAAATATCTGTCGCAGTGTAGCCTTCTGGATGTCCTACATGTAACCCTTGTCCTGATGGGTATGGGAACATATCTAATGCATAAAATTTAGGTTTTGCTGGGTCATCATGTGTATTAAACGTATTCGTTTTGGCCCAATATTTTTGCCATTTTTTTTCTATTTCTTTGTGGTTATAACTCATGGTTCTCCTCCTTTATACTAAAAAAAGTCCTATAAAAAGAGTTTTCTCTTTTTATAGGACGTAATCTACGTGGTACCACCTACATTTACCTTTTGTACAAAAGGCCTCAAACGTCTTAACGATCGTCACCGTACCCACTTACTTATTGTTTCAGTAGGTATACGAGAAAGGCGAGTTCAAAAGCATCCATACACATTTCCACCAACCATGTGCTCTCTATCATTTCAAACTTTTTACTAATTCCTTTTTATCCGTTTATCTATTTCAATAGTTTCATACTACCAAATTTAGACAGTGAATTCAATTCTTATTTTAATTTAAGTTTTTGTCCGACATAAATCATATCTGAACTTAATTTATTTAAGGATTTTATTTTATCTACTGACAAACCATGTTTTTTTGCAATTGTCCACAAGGTATCGCCACTTTTCACTTGGTACGTATCCGCATTGGTCGTGGTATTATTTGACGCTGCGTTAGATTCCGCTGTATTCGTGTTCGTTGAGGTTCCACCCGTTTTTGAAATAATCACTTTTTGACCTGGATAGATAAAGTCGTTTTTAATGTTATTCCAGCTTCTAAAGTCGCTCATGCTAATACCGTGAGTTTTAGAAATTCCCCAGACAGAGTCACCGGATTTAACCGTATAGTACTTACTTTCTGATGAGCTGTTTCCTGTATTCGTATTTGCATTAGAAGAATTGTTTGAATTATTTGAACTTCCAGTTGAACCAGCATCATTAGATGTACTTGAACCACCTTTAACCACTAGCTTCTGTCCTGGATAAATGAAGTCATTCTTAATGTTATTCCAACTTCTTAATTGGCTCATAGTAATGCCATATTTATTCGAAATGGCCCAGACAGAGTCACCAGATTTGACGGTATAGGTTTGGCTTGTCCCAGCTGACGAATTATTCGATGAACTGTTTGATGAACCATTATTAGAAGAACTATTATTCGTATTGTTTGATGAGCTATTCGAATTAGCTGAGCCTTTTTTAACCGTTAATTTTTGACCTGGGTAGATAAAGTCATTTTTTATATTGTTCCAGCTTCTTAACTGATCCATAGTAATCCCGTATTTGTTCGAGATGGCCCAGACAGAATCACCGGATTTGACGGTATAAGTTTGGCTTGTCCCAGACGAATTATTCGACGAATTGTTTGTTGAGCCAGATGAACCACTGTTCGTATTGTTTGAATTAGAACCTGAAGCACCTTTTTTAACAATCAACTTTTGACCTGGGTAGATAAAGTCATTTTTTATATTGTTCCAGCTTCTTAATTGGCTCATACTAATGCCATATTTGTTTGAAATGGCCCAAATTGAGTCACCAGATTTAACTGTGTAGGTCTGACTCGTGTTCGATGATGAATCGTTTGAAGAACTATTGTTATCATTTGAAGAACCTGTGTTAGTATTTCCAGATGAGCTATTATTCGAACCAGTAGAAGTCCCTTTTTTAACCACTAATTTTTGACCTGGATAAATAAGATCATTCTTAATGTTATTCCAGCTTCTTAATTGGCTCATGCTAATGCCATACTTATTAGAGATTGCCCAGACAGAGTCGCCTGATTTAACTGTATAATATTGACTGGCACTAGATGAACTATTCCCCGTATTACTGTTACCAGTATTACTATTAGAATTGTTGCCAGATGAGTTATTCGAGTTGCCCGTTGAATTATTACCGGTTCCCGTTGAAGCTCCCCCATTACTGACTACTAATTTCTGGCCTGGGTAAATAAAATCATTTTTTATATTATTCCAGCTTCTCAATTGATTCATCGTAATTCCGTATTTTTGTGAAATAGCCCAAATAGAATCACCTGATTTAACCGTATAATACTGTTTGCCAGCCGTTGATCCCGTATCACCACTGTTTGAACCACCTGTATTGGTGTTTCCCGTATTTCCAGTATTTCCAGCATTTCCGTTATTCCCGGTATTTCCAGAGTTCCCTGTATTGGCACCCCCACCTGCATTCCCGGATGCTGGCGTATCGTATTTAGTTAAACCATATGTCGAAATAATTCGATTTAACTTACTCGCATAAGAAGGATCAGTTGCGTAACGACCAGTTAACCAAGCTGTCGCATCAAGATAAGAAGAGGTATTACTTTTCCATGTACCTGAATAGTAATAAACACCCGCTTGAAGAGAAACATTTCTTAAGACATAGGCATTATCGGCAAACGATTCTGCATACGAAGGATATTTCCGAAACGGCTCTTTTTTACTAACCCATCGTCCATTCAAATATTCCATCGTATCCATATAAACAGTTTGGCCATGATAGCTTCCCTTAATACCAAATAAATTGTAGTTAGGTGCCGCAGATAACCCACTCGCACCCCAACCACTTTCAACAATCGCTTGGGCAATCATAACGGAGGCGTATAGATCATTGGCACTAGCTACAGGTTGTGCATACGTAGCAATTTGAGAAATAAAAGCAGAAGTATTTGTTCGTAAGGCGACTTGGTTGGATTCAGTTGCGTGCGCTTCTAGTGGGGCAAACAATGGCGCACCGATAGAACAGCTCATCATAGCCGTTCCCATAACTGTCGCGCCCTTTTTCATCTGTTTAAAAGCAAGACGCTGTGCTTCAGCCTTGCGTCTATCTTTTCTAGGGATATAGGATTCTTTCATTTTTTTCCTCCGAGTTTTCTTCCGTTCTAATTTTAAGAGATAATTCAATTATAACTTTTCTTTTCTTTTATTAAAAGATTTTTAAGAAATAAAAGTAATTTGTAATCTCTCTGTAAACTAAAGAATAACGCTCGTTTTGTATAAATCAGAAACCTTGTTACACCGGTTGACAACAAAAGTTATTTTATTTGCTTTTCTGATTTCTATTTTTCGTTTATTACAGTGAGGTTACTGTTATTTATTAAAAGAGAATTTTTATAAAATAAGAAAAATTTTAATCTTGCATTATTGCCGCTTTTTCAAAATCAAAATAAATGATTCAACTAATTTTTCACCACTTACTAGAAATTCTCTCCTCTCTTCTTTTTCCAAATGAAAAGTGATGATATAATAGCTTCATTGTATAAATTGGAGGTTTCAATGAAAAATAAACTTTATTATCAATATGCTGGTAGTAGCTTGTTACTTATCTTTGTCTTTTTAGGTTATGTTGTGCGTTTCTATCCTTCTTGGTTAAAAGGCTTTGATCAAGCACTGACTTCTCTCGTTCGCGCACCTTACCCGAACTGGAATTCTTTTTATTTATGGATCACTAAGTTTGGCAATCCCAGCACAATGATTATCTTAACTATTGCCTTTTTATTCGTTTTGTTAGTCGGAAAACGCTATGCTGAAGCACTTTGGTTAACTCTCAACATCGGCTTGATTGGTGGCGTTGTAAATCCTTTGATTAAATTAGTTTTTGTGCGCCCACGTCCAACATTGACACACTTGGTTCATGAAACAAGCTACAGTTTTCCTAGCGGGCACTCAAACGGGAGTATGTTACTTTTTGGTACGTTAATCTTTCTAGTCCCAATAGTTGTTCAAAATAAACAAGTAAGAATCATTCTACAAATCTTACTTGGCCTACTCATCGTAACAATTGGTATCAGTCGAATTTATGCAGGTGTTCATTTTCCAAGTGACGTCTTAGGTGGCTTTTGTTTGGGACTTTCCTGGTTACTACTGACCTATCCTATTTATGAAGAAAAACGGTTTGTTTGGCGTTTCAAAAGTAAACAGCAGTAAGTTGATTCAAGAAAGAAGGATATAAACTGATGAACTTTCCTTATTCAGAAGATGGCACCAAACGTTACCACTCATGGAACTATGCTTTGCGCGAAGAATTTGGTGGCAAAATATTCAAGGTTCCTGTAGATGGTGGGTTTGATTGTCCAAACAGAGATGGTACGGTCGCACATGGTGGCTGTACCTTTTGCAGTGTTTCTGGTTCTGGTGATATGATCGTCGCCCCTGAAGAACCTTTACCGATTCAGTTTCAAAAAGAGATAGATGAAATGCATAAAAAATGGCCGAATGTGCAACAATATATTGTGTATTTCCAAAACTTTACCAATACACACGCACCTGTTGAAGTCATACGGGAACGTTTTGAACAAGTAGTTAATTTACCCGGTGTCGTAGGTATTTCTATAGGGACACGTCCCGACTGTTTACCCGATGAAGTCGTCGATTACCTAGCTGAGCTGAACCAACGTTACTATTTGTGGGTGGAGTTAGGCCTACAGTCAACCTACGAACAAACCAGTGACTTGATTAACCGAGCCCATGATTATCAAACCTATTTAGACGGTGTCAGCAAACTAAGAAAACATAATATCCGTATCTGTACCCACTTAATCAATGGCTTACCTGGAGAAACTATCGAAATGATGCGTGAAAATGTCAAACGAACAATTCTAGATTCTGATATTCAAGGAATCAAACTTCACCTACTTCATTTAATGACCAATACGCGGATGCTAAGAGATTATCAGGAAGGACGACTTCAATTAATGTCTCGAGAAGACTATGTATCTGTCATTTGCGACCAGCTAGAAATGATTCCTAAAGAAATCATTATTCACCGCTTAACTGGAGATGCACCTTGGGACTCGTTGGTTGGGCCGATGTGGAGCTTGAAAAAATGGGAAGTTTTAAATGCCATTGATGCAGAATTAATTCGAAGAGACTCCTACCAAGGAAAATTTGATGTACGACAAAAGGAGCGGGTCTAATGTTGCAAACTGCCTTACATTACAGCCATACCTTACTAAAAGAAATCCTTCAACCAGGAGACATTGCCGTTGATGCAACCATGGGTAACGGCTTTGACACCTTATTTATGGCAGAGCTAGTAGGAAAAACTGGACACGTCTATAGCTTTGACGTTCAAGAACAAGCCCTGAACACAACGCAAGAAAAATTGCTGGAAGCAGACTTATCTACTCGTGCCCACCTTTACCTACAAGGGCACGAAACAATAGGTATGATTTTACCTAGGGAAACACCCATAAAGGCTGCTGTTTTCAATCTAGGTTACCTACCTAAAAGTGATAAATCGATCATTACTTTGCCCACCACGACCAAGATAGCTATGGACGAAATTCTCCTTCGTTTGGCCCCAAGAGGACGCTTGATTTTGGTCGCCTACTATGGTCACGTTGGCGGCGTGGAAGAACTAACTATGGTCAGAGACTACTGTGAAAGATTACCACAAGAACAATTCAGTGTCTTAAACTACCAATTTATCAATCAAAAAAATCAACCACCCATCCTTTTTTGTATCGAGAGAAAAAAGAACTAAACATAAAATCCAACACCTGAAAAAAAGGCGTTGGATTTTTTGAAGTTTGTTTAACTAATGCTCGTTTAATTTTTCTATCTATAATAGATATTTTAAAACCAAGGCCGAAATAAAAATGACTAAGGTAATAATCAAATAAACTCGACTTCCTGCTCGAATTTTATCTGACTCCAAATCTGTCCCTTTAATTGTTCCTGCTTCAATTGATACTCCTTCCTCTTCTCTTTTAGCATTTGACTAATTTCCATTTATCTTCACCTACAATCTACTATTTTCACTACCTACTTCTCAATCCAATATATGGCACTCTATCGAAAAAGTCGATAGCAAATCATTGCTCCTATTGATTAAACAGGCTTTCTTCCGCTCCGCCTCATCAGATACAAAACAAAGTCTTCCCCTTTGTTTTACCGTAAGTGCCTAATAACTAGGTATCTATAATCAAGCGACACCTCCGGGTATACTTGGCTTATCAAGTAAATTGGAGGTGTTTGTTTGACCAAGACAAACGAAATTGTACCCATTCAGATTCATACACAGCCAGACCAGAAACAAAATCAGAAAGTAGTGAGTGCGAAGCTAGCTGCACGAATAAAAAGAAAAGATGGCTCTGAGATACATCTATATAATGGTATCAGTAGTTATATTCTTGCCGCAGTGCTTAGGGAGTTGAGATGACGTGCTTCTTGATTTCACTAAAGTAAAGAACTTGTATATCGTCACTGGGAAAACAGACCTTCGTCGTGGAATTGACGGATTGGCGAGTCTCATCCAACAAGAGTACGAGCTAGATGTTTATTCAGATGCCCTCTTCCTTTTTTGCGGTAATCGATGTGATCGTTTCAAAATTTTGTATTGGGATGGTGACGGCTTCCTCTTATGTTATAAAAGGATTCAAGATGGCCGACTCAAGTGGCCTAGAAAAAAAGAAGAGGTTCGACAACTAACTAGTCAACAAATTCGTTGGTTATTTGAAGGGTTGGACATCGATCAACCCAGGGCGATAAAGCCAGGGAAAAGAGGCCAATTCTAATAGATAAAAACCGTAATAAACATTGATTTAATGCGGTTTTTATCTGTTTTTTTGTTCTGAAAAATGGTATAATAAAGGGAAGAAAAATAGATAGAATGGTGGTGGATTTTTTTGGATATATCGACAGATGTAAGTTCAACAAATAACGTTGAGATTGATGTAAATGTCTTACTTGAACTTTTAAAAAATCAGACTGAAACGATTGATTCTCTAAAGAAAACCAACCAAGCATTAACCACCGAAATTCAACTACTGAATGAAAAACTCAACTACTTTATGAATCGCCAATTCGGGCGCTCAAAGGAAACTATTTCCTCAGATGTTAGTGGTCAATTAAATTTATTCACAGAGGAACTCGAAGAGGCCTCTATATTTACCGTACCCAAAGAAGAAAAACCGGCCCCTGAAAAAAAGTCTAAAAGGAAGAGTGGCCAAAAAGCTGAGAAAATCGCGCACCTTCCTTTAACTGAAATACACCATGAACTTCCACAAGAAGAACGTTCTTGTGAACATTGTGGTACTCAAATGATTGATATCGGTACAACAAAATTACGTGAAGAGGTCCGATTCCATCAAGCAATGTTGGATCGATTGGCTCACATTCAACACACTTATTGTTGTAAGGCATGTGAAAAGGCAGATGTTTCTTCCTATAAGAAGGCACCTGTTCCTAAACCAGTCGTCCCAAATAGTTTAGGCTCAAACAGTATTATTGCGGAAACAATCCGTCTAAAATTCGGTCAAAAAAGTCCAGCGAATCGCCAAGAAATTTATTGGCGAGAAACACTCGGACTCGATATCTCACGCGATAATATGACAAACTGGCATATCAAAGCTTGTCATCATGCGTTAGATCCGGTTGCCGAACGATTCAAACATTATTTGAATCAAGAAGAGATTCTTCATGCAGACGAGACGAGCTATCAAGTGATTCAGAGTAAAAAAGCAAAAACCTATTACTGGCTCTTCTCAACCGGGAAACATAGTGCACAGCCTATTGCCTATTACCATCATGCAGAGTCTAAATCTGGGACAGTACCGAAAGAGTTTTTGTCTGACTTTAAGGGGTATCTTCATTGTGATGGCTATGCAGGGTATAATTATGTAACGGATGTGAAGCTCGTCTATTGCCTTGCGCACGCACGTCGAAAGTTTTTTGAAGCCATCCCCAAAAATAGTAAGGCGAAACAAACACCAGCAGTTGTCGCCGTGAAGATGCTTGACATCTGGTTCGAGCTAGAACGCAAATGGAAGGAAGTCACCATTGAGGAACGTTTTGATAAGCGTCAAGGTTATCTGAAGCCATTGGTGAACAACTTTTATGAATGGCTAGATACGTTCGTTGCGGTCCCAAAATCGAAGCTAGAGAATGCCGTTGAGTATGTACGGAAGATACGAAGCGGATTTGAGCGAATCTTTGAGGATGGACGATTGGAATTAAGTAATAATTTGGCCGAGCGTCATATAAAAGAGCTGGTGATTGGGCGAAAAAATTACATGCATTCCTGTAGCTTGGAAGGCGCACGAACATCAGGCGTTATTTTGAGTATCTATCGAACGGCAGTAGCCAATGGTCTCGACCCGATTCGATATATAGAATTCCTATTTGATCGAGTACCAAATATGGAAACTCAATCAGATGAAGGGTTGGACGCCTTACTTCCCTGGAAACCAGATGTTCAAGCATTATGTAGAACTACTTATAAACAGACCAAATAACCTAAGCTTAGTATAAGGCTTGGGCTATTTGGCGTGTAGGTACTATTTTATTAGGCACTTACGTTTTACCTAGGTATTTCTAGGTACTCATAAAATCATTACCTGCTTAAGGGGACTGATGATAGTTTTGAAATAATCTGGAAAATACAATTCTCTAAAACTAACATTTTGTTTTCCCCCCCTCAACTATTTTGCAACAAAAAGGAGCACCCCTTCACTGAAGGTTTACTCCATTCTCTACACTTAACTAATCTAATTTCCATCGCCTGCGTTTAAACTAATTATCATTATCTATTTTAAATAGCGTCAGCTACTCTCTAAGCAAGAGCTGGTACTTTGCAAAATGTGTTCCTTCTGGATATAAGAAACTAAAATAAACCGGCTTATTTTCGTAATTTATAAACTCTTGATTTTTTGAGAAATTAATCTTGATGTTCAGCTCTTTTGGTAGTGTCAGCTTGTCCCAATCTATAGACGTTCCATCCGAATTTTTCACATAAAAAGCAGAAACTCGATCACGATAAGGTACGTCTAACCACATATTTTCATAAAAATAAAGACTATCTTTTTTGAATCCATATGAATTTGGTTCAAGCAATTTGACTGTAAGTGATAACTCCGCATAAAATGTATTATTTTTCACCCAAGTCTTTTTGTCTTTAACTGTAAATTGAATTTTATCTGTTTTTACGGTTTCTTTTTCTTGAATAGGGACCACCGTCACCAATGCTTGTGTCTGATACTCTTTATTAAGAGCTGAATATCTCCAACCTCCAACAAAGAGAATAAGCATAAGGAAGGTGAAAATGACAAAATAACGAGCGCGTTTATTCTTCACTCAAGATTCCTTCCCTCATATAGAATTTGTGCGTCGATAATTCCTCGATAAACAGACTATCATGCGACGCGATAATGAAGGTAACACCTTTTTTATTTAACTGCTGAACAAACACAATTAAATTTGCTAAACTTTCTTTATCCAAAGCATTGGTTGGTTCGTCCAAAATAATTAATGGGTGTGCACCCAACATCGCTTGTGCAATCCCCAATTTTTGTTTCATTCCCAAAGAAAAACTTTTTACTTTTTTGTCTTTCACATTTGCTAGATCCACTCTTTTTAATAACTCAATAATATCGACTGGTTCAATCCCTTCCTGCAATAACGCCAGTAGTTCAAGATTCTTAAAGGCACTAAGGTTTGTTATAATACTAGGGTTTTCAATTAAAACACCTGCTTTTATCGGATAGGTTTCGCTTAGTAGAACTTCTTTTTCATCTACAAAAATCGTTCCTTCTACCTTGATTAAACCTAATATCGCCTTTAACAAGACTGTCTTACCCGACCCATTTATTCCTTCCAATGTCGCAATCTCCCCACGATTAATCGAAAGAGAAACATCATTTAAGATGGTTTGATTTTTAATCTTTTTTGTTACATTCTTTACCTCAATAAAATGCATAATAATCGCTGCCCTCATTTCCTAATAAAATTCTTTGTTCCGAAAGAAAAAATAATATAAAATCGTCACTAACATAATTAAACCAATCAGAAAACTTGTATATAGACTTGTATTTTCTTGATATCTGGCCAACATCGTCATATTTAATGGATTTATTTGTAAAGAAAGATACGGCGTCAAGACTAATAAAAAGGTCGGAATAATTAAGCTCAATGCCTGACTAATCAATGAAAATAGTGCACTGATTAAAAGAAGTAAACTACTATTTAAAAACAGTTCAAAAAATAGTTTTTTTATAACCACACTATTTTGAACACCTTCTACCAAATGAATGGTATTGTTCTCAGAAAAATGAAAAACCAATAACATGAGCACTCCTGTAGTCAAAACATAAGAAAGAGCTACAAAGAGGAGACAAACTAGATTAACAAGAAAAAAATGCAGCTTTGAAAATTGATAGCCTCTCAATAGAACCATTCGATTACGCCATAACTCAATGAGCGAATTACCCACGATTACTATAGGGATGAATAAATAAATGAACCAGAGAACTGGTAAGCGAATAGGCACAGATTGACTCACTATCAGAGGTGTTCCTTGAAACATCAAACGAAATATCGACAGCTTGGGATGATGACTGAATTGAACCCCTATAGTTATAATCGTTATAAACATCAATAGGAGCCAGCCTTTCATTCGTACATGTAGTAGCTGATAAAAATAATGTAGTTGGCTAATTAATAAGACTCTCATAAGAACTCCTTATTTGAAATAATCATGTGTATTGATGAGACAAGGACAATACTTGCCGCTGATAAGAGAAGCATGTTCAAACAAGCACGGCTCTGATTTTCCATTAAAGAAAAAGAAAAAAACAGCGTAAAATAGTGCGTAACATTGAGATAAAACAGCCCTATAAGAAGAAAAATACTTGCTAGAAAACCAATCAATTGCTGTTTAAACAATAAAAATAAACACATGACTAGTAAAGAAAAAAAGACTGAAGTAATATACAGTTTGCAAAAACCTAAAACAAACAAACTAAGATTTCCATCCTGTGAAACGATCTCTCTATTTGAAGAAAATGTAAGTATTGGTATGATGACGATTAACCAAGAGAGCAAAGAAAATGTACAAACAAAAAATAGATTGTATAACGTTTGATAAAACAAAAGCGTCTTTTTTTGAAAACAACAAATATAGGTTAAATTGACGTTATATAACAATAAAATACTCAACATTTGCAATGGAAAGACAGCCACCCCAAAGAGATAACGATTAAACACTCCGAAATACAAAGAAGAGATATCTGCGTCACTTACGTTCACTAAAGGGAATACCGTTCCTGCAATCAGTAGCATAATCACCAATAGAAATAAAATCTTTTTCGTATGATAAAAAAACAAGGCATTAGATTGTTTTAAGACATTACCAAACAAGTCGTTTCACCTCGAATGAAAAGTAAGTAGTATACAGAGCCAACAAAAGTGTCACAACTAAAGAAACACCTAACGATAGATTGGCACTTGTTGTTTCACGGAGAAAATCAACAGGGACCATACTTACTCCTCCAGGCAGCTTTATCAATGTATTCGCTACTAATAAAAATAATTGTAGACAAAAAGCAGAGGATAAAACAGCGTATTTATTTCTCAAGAACAAAGAATTAACTGCTGAAAAGCTTGCAAAAAGCCCTGCAAAAACTGAAGCAAAACAAATGGATAAAAAAGCATGGATAAATGGATGAGTGTAATATAGACCAACAAATAAGGTGTTTTTTTCAATAACTGAAATATTCGAATTCAATAGGTTGTCTGGAATAGTCGCTGATAATAATAGAAAATAGAGAAGAAAATTTGTCACTAACAAGAGAAAAGTCAAGATAACTCCTGACAAAAAAGCAGTCAAAATGTAGCCTCTTAAAATAGTCTTTTTCGGTTTGTGAAGCATAACTTGTACCAAAAATCCTGAATTAATATCTTCTCTTAACAAGCTAGAAGAGGGGATACTGGCCAGAAGAGGTAGCAGTACAAAAAAGAGAACCGGACTAAAATGAAAAGAGTCCGTCGATAACCACATCGTATAAGGAGAATCAAAAAATTTATTTTTTATTGTATTCGGAAACTGAGAATAAACTTGCATAAGAGATAACACAAACCCTACAGCTATGGCAAGTGTGAACATGTTTTTATTCATTCGTTTTAAGTAGTACGTATACATGATGGAAGTCTCCTTTCTTAATCAAATTTTGACATTAGTGACAGGCTGTTTGTTGGCTACCTTACGCTATCTGGACTCCAAACTCCGTTAGCATATCCGTTATTCCATGATTTAGAATCAATTCTGACTGCTACGCCCGTTCCATGCTCTTCAACAGCCTCATTGTATAGGAAAGTTTTATCTCCTGCATAGCTCAAATAGCTATGTCCATTTGAAACATCTCGACCATCGTATAAAGCAGCCCAAATAGTAATATACACAACGTTAGTATTCTTAGTATAGTTATAATAGGCGGTTCTATTCTCTTTTTCTCTAGCCGGAGTATGATCATATGGAGACGTAATCTTATATTTATTGGACCAGTCCGAATCGCTAGAATCAGCAAAAGCTGTAGCTGTGACCCCTATAAAAAAAACACTGAGACCTAACAAAAAAAATTTTTGACTTGCGTTCAATTTCATAATTTACCTCCAATTTCCCAAGTAACCCTTCTACATTGGAGTATAGACCTATTCTTACACATTACAATCTAAATGGAACAATTCAACTACTTTCTGATAAAATACATATGTTATTGCCACTGTATATTAATAAATAAAAGTAAATTGACAAATTATTGTTACATCTAGAAAAAACACCGAAATATCAAAGAAGATAACGCTCACTTTTTGTCAATTATCAAAAATCACACAGATAAAAATACTTGTATTTGAATATTTATCCACTATTTAGATATAGTAAAAGTGCTCTTCTCAACATACTTTCCTCATAAATTAGCCAAAAAAAGGCTGTAACATTAGTCAACTGACTTCTGTTACAGCCTCTTGAAATAAAGATAGAAAATGAGCCATCAGAGAGTCCTCCGTGAGACTCAGATTCTCTCCACTTTCTATACAAATACGAATTGGTTATAGTACAGTTCAGCATAGAAGCCCTCTTCTTTTAAGAGTTCATGATGACTGCCTTCTTCGATGACTTGACCATCGCGCAAGACCACAATTCGATCAGCGTTCAGGATTGTTTTTAATCGATGAGCGATTACGAAGCTTGTTCTCCCTTTAATGGCCTCATCCATCGCTTTCTGAATTTTCGCTTCCGTTACGGTATCCACATTACTGGTCGCTTCATCAAGAATCAATAGTGATGGGTTAGTAATGATCGTTCGCGCAATACTAATTAATTGTTTTTGTCCGGTACTGAAGATATTATTTTCTTCCGTAATCTCCGTATTGTAGCCTTCTTCTAGCTCCATAATAAAATCATGAATATTCGCTTGTTTGGCTGCATAGGTCACCTCTTCATCCGTCGCAGAAGGATTTCCAAAAACAATATTTTCTCGAATCGTGCCTGAGAATAACACAGAGTCCTGTAAAACGATCCCTACATTCTCTCTCAGACTGGCTAAATCTAATTCACGAATATCTGTTCCATCAAACGTAACAGAGCCGCTATTCACATCATAGAACCGATTTAAGAGATTCATAATTGTTGTTTTACCAGATCCAGTTGGTCCAACAAGAGCCACCATTTCTCCTTTATCAACTTGAATAGAAACATCCTTTAAGATCAATTTCTCTTCATCGTAGCCGAAGTTTACATGGTTTAAAGCAACTGCCGCGTCCACTCCTGTAATTTTCTTGCCGTTGTCTGGTTTAACTTCTTCTGGCTCATCAAACATTTCATTTAATCGACGTGCACCGGTAACCGCTAATTGAATCATGCTATAACCAGATGAAATCTGCATCAATGGTTGATAATATTGTTGCGAATATTGAACAAAAGTCACTACTAAGCCTAGCGCAACTGAACGTTCTAAGTCACCATTCAAAGCTAACCAACCACCGAAGAAAATAACAATCGCTGTATTTACTAAGGACATTCCTTGCATCATTGGAAATAAAAGACCTGAGTAAACTTGTCCTTTATAGGTTGCTTCGCGAACCTTTTGATTGTGTTCAACAAAGCCTTCAATGGTTTCTTCTTGAAGTCCGTTGGTAATGATGATCCGTTGCCCAGAGATTTTTTCATCCATATACCCATTCAACTTACCGACTTCATCTTGTTGCAGATCAACATATTTACGCGCTTTTTGAATAACAATGACTGCAATTAAAATAGCAATCGGTGTCGAAGCGACGGTTGCCCACGCAAGAGTCACGTTTTGACGGAACATCATGATGATAATTCCCACTAATAGGACGGCATTTGACATAAATTGAAGTAACGCTTGATTTAAGCTATTTTGAATGTTATCTAAGTCACTGGTAAAACGACTCAAGATTTCTCCATCTTGATGAGAATCAAAGAAACGAATCGTCAATTTTTCTAGTTTATTAAATAAACCGATTCTCATACGGTTTGTGGCTTTTCCCACGACTTGAGTAAAGAGAATACTGTAGATAAAGTTCGCTGCACTCGCCAATACATAAAACAAGACCAGTTTCCAAATCACATCAACGAACTTGCTTTTATCATCGACACCCTTCATTAAATTACCAACATAATTCGCTAACTCTTGAAATGCTTCCCCAATATATTGTGGCGCTTTAACTTGAAGATACGTTGCCACAACAATCGTTACGAAGATAATGAAGAATGAGAATTTATATCGTTTTAAATAATGATAAAAGAACTTACTCGCTTTAACTAAATCCGTCATCTACTCTTCCTCCGTTCCTTTTTGAGTTTCATAAATTTCTTGGTAAATCGCGTTGGAACGAACTAATTCCTCATGCGTTCCTTCGCCGACTAATTTTCCTTTATCTAATACCAAGATTCGATTGGCACGCACGACTGATGAAATTTTTTGAGCAATGACAATCGTTGTCGTGTCTTTCAAGTCGTTATCAAGTGCTTCACGAACCAATTTTTCAGAACGGGCATCTAGCGCACTCGTACTATCATCTAAGATTAAGATGTTCGGTGAGCCAATCACCCCACGTGAAATCGATAGTCGTTGTTTTTGCCCACCAGAAAAGTTATTACTTCTTTCTGCGACTGGCGCCTCATAACGCTCAGCCAGTTTTTCAATAAATTCTTTTGCTTGGGCGATTTGTGTTGCTTGACTCATCTCTTCTTCTGTTGCATCCTTTTTCCCTTGTCTAAGGTTCTGAGAGATGGTTCCAGAAAAGAGAATCGCTTTTTGCAATACGAAGGAAACAGTTTTGCGTAAGCTGTTTTCATTTACCGTCTTGATGTCTTTTCCACCAATTTTAATCGTTCCTTCTGTTGGATCAAACAATCGAGGAATCAATTGCGCAAGTGTTGATTTACCGGCTCCTGTTGCACCAACAATACCGACCATTTCACCCGTTTTAATGGCAAAATTAATATCCTTCAACGTATCCTGCTCATCTCCTGGATAGCGGAAAGAAACATGCTCAAATGTCACACTTCCATCAAGTGTTTCTTCAGGAACATCTGGATAAGTAATATCTGGTTCAGTATTCAGAATTTCTTTGATACGCTGTAATGAGACTGCTGCACGAGAAGTCATCATCATCATCATTCCACCGATAATAATTGCCATCATGATTTGCATCAAATAGTTCATAAATGAAGCAATACCACCAATCACGGTCGGATCGTCTTTGACAAGCGTACTAACGAAGAAAACGGACCCCACCACTGCCAAATTCGCAGCTAACATAAAGGATGGAATCATCACAGAGAATAGTGTTCCAACGACAATATTATGTTTCGTCAAATCGTCACTAACCTTTGTAAAACGCGCCAATTCTGAATCTTCTTGAACAAAAGATTTCACTACTCGAATCCCTAGCAGATTTTCTTTTGCCAAGCCATTTACTTTATCAATTAACTTTTGAATAATCATAAAATGTTTACCCATTTGCGTAAACGAAAGAGCCGTGATAATAACAACTGCAACGATTAATAAAATAATCACCCACCACAATTGAGGTAATGTATACATCGCTAAAACAAAGCTCCCAATAAACAAGATAGGAATTCGGAACAGCGATTGTAACGCAACCATAATCAGTGTTTGGACTTGTGTAATATCATTTGTAAGACGTACTACTAGATTTCCAGCTGAGAACGTTTCAATATTCCCAAAAGAAAAAGTTTGGATTTTGCGAAACGTTTCTTCACGAATATCCGCACTCACACCTTGTGCAACTCGCGCAGAAAAGATAGTATTAAGAATGCCTGCAAGGAGTCCCAAAACAGCCAAGCCAATCAGATAAATCCCCAATCCTAACATCTTATCATTATCGTCTTGCATGATGGCTTCTAGAACTTGTTGTAACAATTTAGGTTGCCATAAAGAAGCAACCACCATGACAACCACTGAAAGTAGTGAAATTGTCACCGGTACACGATAGTTCTTTACGTGTTTTAAAATTAAATCCATAGCTTTCCCCCGCTTTCATAAAAATTGACAGCATCTATTTAACACTGTAAAATAAAGCCGCATAATAATTTACCATGTTTCAAAATTAATAGCAACTATTAAATTCAAAATTCTATAAAAAGAAGGAATATTCACCCATGGAAGCTAAATTATCAAAAGAAAAAATCATCTGTACTGCCTTTCAACTACTTGAGGAAAAACAAAACTTAACTGCTCTCTCCATGCGCCACATCGCCTCAGCCCTTGATGTCAAAGCCCCCGCCCTCTATTGGTATTTTAAAAATAAACAAATGCTCCTCCAAGCAATGGCAGAAACGATGGAAACCAATCTTGTCATTCCTGAATCACAAGGCTCATGGAAAAAAGATATCCTCGCCTATATGGAAAGCTATTTTCATTTGTACAGTCAGTTTCCTTGTGGCATAGAGCTAGAGATTCACACCGTTCCTGCCTATCCTAGTCGCTTGGAACATATCGAAGCTATGATTCGCTTAATCCGATCAGGTGGAATTCCTCTGACACAAAGTCATCTAGCTGTAAGCTCGTTTCATAATCTTTTGATTGGTTTTATGATGGATTATAAAGAAGAGGAACATTTACGAAAAGAAATCATTAACGGTGATCAGTCCTTACTAGAAAATGTGCATTTTATGCGTAATTACGCCAAAACTCATCACTTAGTTAATATCATGCAAGGCATGCAAGAACGAAAAGAACGAAGCTTAAAGTGCGAGTTTTTGGAAAGCGTCTCGATTTACTTAGATGGACTAGATAGTCAGTTCAATGAGAACAAATCAAAGAACTAGTACTGACGACACAGCTTTTCCTATCGCCTATTTCTCGCATTCTATCCTCGCCTTGATAAAAGCTCAAAAAAAATAGGCCAGCATCCTGGCCTATTTTCTTTGATTACCTCTGCTCCTCATGAAACCACTCTAATGCTCGTTGAATCCATTGATCCCAGAATTCCCACGTGTGATTCCCTGGCCCATGCTCGAAAGTCACAGGGAGATTATTTTCCTTCATTTTAGAAACCACTTCTTGATTCGCTAGATAAAGGAAGTCCTCTTCCCCACAAGCCAAATAAAAGCGTGGTGCTTCTTTTTTACTGGAAACAAGAGCATCAACTAAATATAAGGGGTCATTTTCTGAGCCCTCAACTTGGTCTAATGGGCCAAAAATGCCTTCCCAAAATGCCGCTTTTCGGACGTTTAATAAAGCGTCCATATTGCCGCCAATTGCTACTGCACCCGATAAAGAAGCGACAGCCGCAAAAGCTTCTGGTTTCTTTAAGCCTAGTTTTAAGGCACCATAACCGCCCATAGATAGCCCCGCTGCAAATGTTTTCTCACGTTTGGTAGTTAATTGAGGAAACAGCTCGTGACAGATTTCAGGTAACTCCTCTGCAATAAAATCCCAATAGTTCATATCATAGGTTGTATTGGTGTACCAGCCTAAATCTGTTGAAGGGATAATAACGGCCATTTGATACTGCGTAACATACCTTTCAATCGATGTTCTACGCGACCAAACACTCTGATTGCCGCCCATACCATGTAAAAGATACAGTACAGGAACATCAGAAGCTGCCTGCTGTGTACTTTCTCCAATGACCTTTTCTGTTTTCTGTGGAAGAATAACCTCAATATTGACTTCCATTTCAAGGACATTTGAGTAAATGTTTGCCTGGATAAATGCCATGATTTGCTCACCTTACCTTTTCATCTATTCTCTTTGATCCGCTCATAAAAAATGTTAATACTAACGGAATGATTATCAATAAAATACCAACAAAATAGACCATATGCAAGCCATCATACAAAATTTCTCTCAATGGTTTTAATAAATCAAGCGGTAACTGTTTAGCCGTTTGAGGATTGACTAGTCTATTCATAATGTCTGGATCATCAGTCAAATTTTTCTCAAGTAGTTTTTGCTTATTGACACTATTCATCAAAATACCAAATACTGAGACCATTACTGTTTGACCTAGTGTTCGCGCTAACGTATTAAAGGAAGTCGCGACACCTAGCTGTTCTGCAGGAACACTACTTTGTGCCCCAACAGTGGTTGTTGTAAATATGACTCCTAACCCAACGCCTGTAACAGACGAAATCACAACAAACCATGAAAAATGCGCATGAATAGGCATGAAAACCAGGCCTAAACCGCCAATAAAAACAATGACTAAACCACTAAATAATACTCTAGGAATCGTCATTTTTGCCATCCAACGTCCTGCAAGAAAAGAACCAAGCATCCATAAAATAGACAGAGGCGCCAAGACTAATCCACCAATTGCAGCACTCATTCCTAAAACACCTTGCATCCACATTGGGATATAAACATCAATCCCCATTAAAAAGCCACCAATTAACGCCGCCACCACATTTACAACAACGAATGTCCGATTCTTAAACAAGTCCAATGTAATAACAGGATCCTCAGCTCGTTTTTCTGCCCAAACAAACAGACAAAAACTAAAAATTGTACCCATAAATAAGCCAATTGTCCCACCACTAATTCCTTGATCGCCTAGAAATTGGAAGGCCAGTAATAACGTCAATAGAACAAGCATTAAACTAACGGAGCCTAAAACATCCAGTTTTTTTGTTTCTCTCTCTTGTTTAGGTTCTACTAAGAAATACCAGATTAACCCCATCAAGGCAATCCCAATTGGAATATTAATAAAGAAAATCCAATTCCAACCAACCGTATCCACAATAAATCCTCCCGCTAGAGGACCAAACACACTGGCAATCCCCCAAGCGGCATTATTAAAGCCAATAAATTTCGCCCGTTTTTCAACACTATATAGATCCCCGATAATAGTTAATGCAACCGGCATAATAGCTCCTGCCCCGATACCTTGAATCCCTCTAGCAATAATCAAGGTCATCATATTCTGTGAAAAACCACAAAGAGAAGAGCCTATCATAAAGATTAGTACGCCAAATAAAAAGACCGGTTTTCTACCGATTTTATCAGCAAGTTTTCCATAGATAGGGGTTAACATGGCATTTGTTAATAAATAAATGGAGAATACCCAGTTCATAATTTCAATACCATGTAATGAACCAACAATGGTCGGCATAGCAGTCGTGACGATGGTTCCCTCAATTGCTGTCATAAATGTTGCTACAAAAATGCTAATCGTCACCAGTGTGACATTCGTTTTTCTCTTCAAACTATTAACTCCCTTACCCTATGTATTTATTTTTATCCGATCCTTATAAGAATCGAATACTTTTCAAACAAAAAAAGGGACTTCTATTAACGAAATTGTTAATAGAAGTCGCCTCTCTACTCTCTCAAACTCGCCTTCAACGCATCTATTTTATCCGTTTTTTCCCAAGGCAAGTCGATATCTGTACGACCAAAGTGACCATACGCTGCTGTCTGTTTGTAAATTGGACGACGCAGGTCAAGCATTTCAATAATTCCAGCTGGGCGCAAGTCAAAATTCTCACGCACGGCTTCGATTAATCTAGATTCTGGTACACTTGCTGTACCAAAAGTATTAATAGAAATAGAAACCGGCTGAGCTACACCAATCGCATAGGCAAGCTGAACTTCAGCCTTCTTAGCAAATCCGGCAGCTACGATATTTTTAGCAATATATCTTGCAGCATAACTTGCAGAACGATCAACCTTAGTTGCATCTTTCCCAGAAAAGGCCCCTCCACCATGACGAGCATATCCGCCATAAGTATCAACAATAATCTTCCGACCTGTTAATCCTGCATCCCCTTGAGGTCCGCCGATAACAAAACGGCCAGTTGGGTTAATATAATACTTCGTTTCTTCATCTAATAATTCAGTAGGAATAACTTCCTTAATTACTTTTTCAATAACATCACGGCGAATTGTTTCATTGTCAATCGCATCATCGTGCTGTGTACTAATAACGACTGTATCCACACGTTGTGGTAAGCCAGCCTCATCATATTCCACGGTAACCTGTGACTTCGCATCAGGACGTAAATAAGCGAGTTCTTCACTCTTACGTAGTTCAGCTAAACGTCTCACCAAACGATGACTTAACGCAATTGGTAAAGGCATTAACTCAGGCGTCTCATCAACAGCAAAACCAAACATCAATCCTTGATCTCCTGCCCCAATCTCATCCAGCGACTCTTTCTTCTCCGCACGAATCTCTAACGCTTCATCGACTCCTTGGGCAATATCTGGTGATTGTTCATCAATGGCAACTAAAACTGCCGCTGTATCCCCATCAAAGCCAAATTTAGCACGCGTATATCCAATCTCTTTAATCGTCTTTCTGACAATCTTTTGGATATCCACATAAGCCGTCGTAGAAATTTCGCCAAAAACTAAAACTAAACCTGTTGTTACAGATGTTTCGCACGCTACCCGTGCCATCGGATCTTTCTCCAAAATCGCATCTAGAATGGCGTCGCTAATTTGGTCAGCAACTTTATCTGGATGTCCCTCAGAAACAGATTCTGATGTAAATAAATGTCTTTCTGTCATTTTGATTCCCCCTTAATAATTTCGGTTACAAGGCATCTTCGTATAATCGACGAATCCTCTCGGGAACTTGCAACATTCCTAGTATAGCAGAAAACAAACAGATTTACTCACTTTTAGATCAAATAAACAAAAAAAAATACTCTACAAGAGAGTATTGGATGACCCGTACGGGATTCGAACCCGTGTTACCGCCGTGAAAGGGCGGTGTCTTAACCGCTTGACCAACGGGCCTTGGATAAATTATTAATAATGGGCCTAAATGGACTCGAACCATCGACCTCACGCTTATCAGGCGTGCGCTCTAACCAGCTGAGCTATAGGCCCAAAAAAAATAAAGCGGGTGACGAGAATCGAACTCGCGACAACAGCTTGGAAGGCTGTGGTTTTACCACTAAACTACACCCGCAGTAAACTATAAATGGCGCGAGACAGAATCGAACTGCCGACACATGGAGCTTCAATCCATTGCTCTACCAACTGAGCTACCGAGCCAAAAAACATAAATGTAAAACGGTCTGGACGGGACTCGAACCCGCGACCTCCTGCGTGACAGGCAGGCATTCTAACCAACTGAACTACCAAACCAATAAAAATTTTGTTACATAAGCTTAGAAATTCTAAGCAATTGCGGGAGCAGGATTTGAACCTACGACCTTCGGGTTATGAGCCCGACGAGCTACCAGACTGCTCCATCCCGCGATAATATAAAAGGAGGAT
>NZ_JBIOQR010000001.1:3877500-4014529 GCF_051713825.1 Enterococcus sp. AZ194
CAGTTTTCAATGAACAAAAGTTTTGAGAGTAAACCTCTCAAAACTGAACAAAGTGTTGATAAACCGTGTAGTTTCCGTAATATTCCTTAGAAAGGAGGTGATCCAGCCGCACCTTCCGATACGGCTACCTTGTTACGACTTCACCCCAATCATCTATCCCACCTTAGGCGGCTGGCTCCAAAAGGTTACCTCACCGACTTCGGGTGTTACAAACTTTCGTGGTGTGACGGGCGGTGTGTACAAGGCCCGGGAACGTATTCACCGCGGCGTGCTGATCCGCGATTACTAGCGATTCCGGCTTCATGTAGGCGAGTTGCAGCCTACAATCCGAACTGAGAGAAGCTTTAAGAGATTAGCTTAGCCTTGCGACTTCGCGACTCGTTGTACTTCCCATTGTAGCACGTGTGTAGCCCAGGTCATAAGGGGCATGATGATTTGACGTCATCCCCACCTTCCTCCGGTTTGTCACCGGCAGTCTCGCTAGAGTGCCCAACTAAATGATGGCAACTAACAATAAGGGTTGCGCTCGTTGCGGGACTTAACCCAACATCTCACGACACGAGCTGACGACAACCATGCACCACCTGTCACTTTGTCCCCGAAGGGAAAGTTCTGTCTCCAGAATGGTCAAAGGATGTCAAGACCTGGTAAGGTTCTTCGCGTTGCTTCGAATTAAACCACATGCTCCACCGCTTGTGCGGGCCCCCGTCAATTCCTTTGAGTTTCAACCTTGCGGTCGTACTCCCCAGGCGGAGTGCTTAATGCGTTAGCTGCAGCACTGAAGGGCGGAAACCCTCCAACACTTAGCACTCATCGTTTACGGCGTGGACTACCAGGGTATCTAATCCTGTTTGCTCCCCACGCTTTCGAGCCTCAGCGTCAGTTACAGACCAGAGAGTCGCCTTCGCCACTGGTGTTCCTCCATATATCTACGCATTTCACCGCTACACATGGAATTCCACTCTCCTCTTCTGCACTCAAGTCTCCCAGTTTCCAATGACCCTCCCCGGTTGAGCCGGGGGCTTTCACATCAGACTTAAGAAACCGCCTGCGCTCGCTTTACGCCCAATAAATCCGGACAACGCTTGCCACCTACGTATTACCGCGGCTGCTGGCACGTAGTTAGCCGTGGCTTTCTGGTTAGATACCGTCAAGGGATGAACAGTTACTCTCATCCTTGTTCTTCTCTAACAACAGAGTTTTACGATCCGAAAACCTTCTTCACTCACGCGGCGTTGCTCGGTCAGACTTTCGTCCATTGCCGAAGATTCCCTACTGCTGCCTCCCGTAGGAGTCTGGGCCGTGTCTCAGTCCCAGTGTGGCCGATCACCCTCTCAGGTCGGCTATGCATCGTGGCCTTGGTGAGCCGTTACCTCACCAACTAGCTAATGCACCGCGGGTCCATCCATCAGCGACACCCGAAAGCGTCTTTCAAATTAGAACCATGCGGTTCCAATTGTTATACGGTATTAGCACCTGTTTCCAAGTGTTATCCCCTTCTGATGGGCAGGTTACCCACGTGTTACTCACCCGTCCGCCACTCTTTTTCTTTCGGTGGAGCAAGCTCCGGTGAAAGAAAAAGCGTTCGACTTGCATGTATTAGGCACGCCGCCAGCGTTCGTCCTGAGCCAGGATCAAACTCTCATAATAAAAGTTAGAACAATCATAAGATTGTTAAGCTCAATTTGTTTGCTAGCATATTGCTTGCTTGTTAAATGTTTGCGACTTGATTCAATCAAGTACACACTACACATTTGGTTTGTCTTACTTTGTTCAGTTTTCAAAGGTCTACAATTGCTGTTTCAGCAACTTTTATATCATATCAGTCGAGTAGTTAAATGTCAACCTCTTTTTTATAAAAGTTTTTAACTTCTTTTTTCAAATCAGTTAATCGCTTGTTTCAGCAACTTAATTAGAATACCAGTTCAGTTGTTATTTGTCAACAACTTTTTTCAATAAATTTTATTGATTTATCAACTGTTATTCTGCCATCTCTCTCGAGCGACTTTGTTATTCTATCATGTTGATTCCTCAACGTCAAGAATAATTTTGAAAAGTTTTCTGAAAAAACTTTTCTTGTTTTTTATGAATAAAAACATTCATGCGAACAAATAATAATATACCAACTAAATCCCTTGGGGTCAATGAATTTCTTGGTTTTTTTTCAGTTTTTTTCGTTCTCCGATTGATACTTAAAACCTAAGGCGGAATGTTCGCTTTTCACGCATAAATCATCCTGTTTACATAAAAACTAACCGTAAACAACCGTGTTTTCATTTGAACAAAAAACGGAAGCTTTATTCTTTTAACGCTCCACAGATCTTTCGGCCCATTCTTCTCGTAATACACCATATTTCATCGAATCAAAATAGGCACCTTCCCAAAAACGAACTTGTCGAATGCGCCCTTCCTCTTTCAAGCCAATCCGTTGGCCAAGCTTCATCATTCGTTCATTTCCAGACCATGTTGTAAACCCAATATGTAAAAGTTCCTTCTCTTGCTCAAAAAGAATATCTAACCACTGCTCAGCAGCCTTACGACCAATCCCCTTTTGCCATACGGAAATGACAAGAAACACGAAAGACTTTCTTTCGATGTTGATTGATTCCTACGTGGTGTTCTTCAAATTTTTGTGACCAGGTAGGTACTGTTCTACATCTATCTACTTTGTAAATAGTGTTTCACAGCACCGGGTAGGTACTGTTCTACATCTATTTACTTTGTAAATAGTGTTTCACAGCACCGGGTAGGTACTGTTCTACATCTATTTACTTTGTAAATAGTGTTTCACAGCAATTTCAGCTTATTTTTCGAACCTTCAACTCTCGGCGTAGAAGTTGTTGAGAGCGGAACAACGTGCAGATGGAGTTGCTTCTGAACCCACCGTTTATTCGGATAAAGAGAGGCTTGGACATAACGTATGAAGTTATGTCCAAGCCTCTTCAAGTTACTCATTCTTATTTCATCGTTGGAAACAATAGAACATCTCTTAGTGATTGTGCATCCGTTAAAAGCATCGCCAAACGATCAATACCGATTCCTAATCCACCTGTTGGCGGCATCCCATATTCTAACGCTTCTAGGAAATCTTCATCCACACCATGGGCTTCATCATTCCCTTGTTCACGTTCTTTTTCTTGTGATTCGAAACGTTCACGTTGATCAATTGGATCATTTAATTCTGTAAAGGCATTCCCAAATTCACGACCCACGATAAATAACTCAAAACGATCAGTAAATCGACCATCTTCAGGATTTTTCTTAGCAAGAGGTGAAACTTCGACTGGATGACCATAAATAAAGGTTGGCTGTGTTAGCGTTTCTTCAACAAAGGTTTCAAAGAACTCATTAATAATGTGACCCACAGACATATTATCTGTAATTTCCACATTATGTTCTTTTGCATACGCACGAGCTTGCTCTACAGACATTTCAGGCCAGAAATCGACACCCGTTTCTTTTTTAATTGAATCAACCATGTGTACCCGACCAAATGGACTACCTAAATCAATCTCTTGCTCATTATAAGTAATTGTCGTGTTCCCTAAAACTTTCTGCGCAACATGACGAATCAATCCTTCAGTTAAATCCATAACATCTTTATAATCTGTGTAGGCTGTATAAACTTCTAACATCGTAAATTCAGGGTTATGCGTCGTATCAATTCCTTCATTACGAAATACTCGGCCAATTTCATAGACTTTTTCCATACCACCGACAATTAGACGTTTTAAATGTAACTCCAAGGCGATACGTAAATATAAATCCATATCTAACGCATTATGGTGCGTTGTAAATGGACGTGCAGCCGCTCCCCCAGCTTCATTATGAAGAACAGGCGTTTCTACTTCAATATAACCATTTCCATCAAGATATCTTCTGATTTCGCTGATGATTTGGCTACGTTTCATAAAACGATCAAAGCTTTCGCGATTACTAATCAAATCTAAATAACGTTGACGATAGCGTTGTTCGATATTTGTTAAGCCGTGATATTTATCTGGTAGAGGACGTAGCGCTTTTGAAAGCATTGTTAATTCTTTGGCTTTTACGCTGACTTCTCCCGTATTAGTTTTCATCACTTCACCGGTTACGCCAAAAAAATCACCTAAATCTGCATGAGTAAATAACTCATAGGCTTCTTCACCAACTTCATCTTTACGTACGTAAATTTGAATTTGACCTTCACGATCTTGCAAATGAGCAAACCCGGCTTTTCCTTTTCCACGTTTGGTCATTATACGACCTGCTATACTTGCCGTCACGGCTTTTTCTGCTACTTCTTCTTTAGACATGGCGTCAAAGGCTTCATGTAATTCTACTGAATTATGGGTTCTATCAAAACGTTTTCCGAATGGATCGATTCCTTCTTCACGTAATTGTTCCATTTTTTGACGACGCACAAGCATCTGATCATTTAAATCTTCTACTTGGTTCTGTTGCTCTTCTGTCATTAGAGTTCCTCCATTCTCGTGTTTCTTCTCTTACTTATAATGCCAATGATAACAGAAAAAAGCAAGATGAACTTTGTGATTTTCTTCGTTTTTTCTTGCCTTTTGACCCTTTTTCACTGTTACTTTCATTGAATATTTTTCAAATTATTGACCAACACTTTCTTTTTCCACCTGTCGCTCGCACTTTTCAACAAACGCATCAAGCAAATCGATAATCGTTTGCTCATCTTCTGTTTGATTGATTGCTACTTTAACTTTTGCTGCACGAGAAATTCCCTTTAGATAATAAGCGGCATGTTGCCGGAATTCTCGAGAAGCGATTGTTTCACCTTTCAATTCAACGAGACGATGCAGATGTAGCTTAGCCGTTTCCATCTTTTCTCGAGCAGTCGGTTCCTCAATTAATTCGCCGGTTTCCAAGTAGTGTTGCGTTCGATGAATCATCCAAGGATTGCCTAATGCAGCTCGACCAATCATGACGCCATCAGCGCCCACGTATTCCAACATACGTTTGGCATCTTCCGGTGTTTTGACGTCACCATTTCCCATAAAAGGAATCTTCAGGTGACTCTTAACTTCTTTCAAAACAGCCCAATCTGCTTTTCCTTCATACATTTGAACGCGTGTTCTTCCATGCATCGCAATCGCTGAAGCACCTGCTGATTCTGCAGCTAACGCGTTTTGAACCGCAAAAATATGGTCTTCATCCCAGCCGATTCTCATTTTGACTGTTACGGGCTTGTCAACCGCTGAGGACACAGCATGGACCATCTCATATACCTTATCAGGATCTAATAACCACTTTGCTCCAGCTTCTGCTTTAATGATTTTGTTTACAGGACACCCCATATTGATATCAATAATATCTGCTTTTGTATTCGCTTCGACAAATTGCGCTGCCTCGACGAGTGTCTCTTTATTGCCACCAAAAATTTGTAAACTTAGCGGATGTTCAGTTTCTTCTATATGAAGCATTTCTAACGTCTTTTTGTTGCGAAAATGGATTCCTTGGTCACTGATCATCTCACAAACAACTAGACCTGCACCAAATTCTTTGACCGTCACCCGAAAGGCGGCATTCGTTATCCCCGCCATAGGGGCGACAACTACGCGATTCGGGATTTCGACATACCCAATTTTCCACGCATGTTTTAAAGCCGCCATCTAATTACCACCTGCTTCTTTCTTAAGCCCAGCCAAGTCTTCTTCTGTATAGTGGTATTTATTTCCACAAAACGAGCAGACTGCTTCTGCACCATGATCCTCATCAATCATCGCTTGGATTTCTGTAGTTCCTAACGCAATAATTGCTGCGCCAAATTTATCTTTGGAGCAGTCACAAGAAAATTGAACAGGAGAGGTTTCTAATATATTTAAAGAGGCATCTCCTAATAGACCTTCTAAAATCTCTTCTGGCGTCTGCCCTTCATCTAATAAAGTTGAAATAAGCGGTGTTTGCGCTAAACGTGTTTCAATTGCTGTGATTGTCTCATCATCTGCACCAGGCATAATTTGAATCATAAAGCCACCCGCTGTTTTAATTGAATCATCTGTATCAACCAAAACACTTAAACCAACTGCTGATGGAACCTGTTCAGACACTGCGAGATAGTAGGTAAAATCTTCACCTATCTCTCCTGAAACTAGGGGCGTTTGTCCTGAAAATGGTTCTTTCAACCCTAAATCCTTAATTACTGTGAACAAACCATTCGTTCCAACTGCGCCACGAACATCAATCTTGCCTTTTTCATTTGCAGGTAAGCTAATGTGCGGATTTTTGATATAGCCCTTTACTTCCCCATTGCCGTTACTGTCAACAATGATCGCTCCGGCTGGTCCATCGCCTTGAATTTTTACGGTTAATTTATCTTCTCCCTTTAAAGTAGCCCCTAAAAGAATTGCCCCAATCATCGTTCTACCTAAAGCGGCTGAAGCCGTACTCCATGTGTCATGACGTTTTTGGGCTTCCCCAATCGTTTGTGTTGCTCGTACAGCATAAGCTCGTACAAATCCGTTATATCCTAAAGCTTTTACTAAATAATCATTCATGTTTATGTATCCTCTTTTCCTTCAGACTCACTAGTGAATAATACTAGTATCTGAGTTTTTTTTCAACTTTCGTTGGTTAATTTCTGCGCGTTCTTCTTATTTTTTTAAAAGAGAACCGATGAACGCCCCACAAGGAAGACTTCATCGGTTCTCTCTACTTACTTATTTGTAACGATCGTCAAAATTATTTTTTTCATATTCTGACTTAGATGAATCGTCTGCGTCATTTGTAGAATCAGAAACCTCTTTACTTGTTTCTTGACCTTCTAGTTTGACTTCTTCTGCTTCATCTTTTAATTCTTGTTTGATTTCTTCAAAATCATCTTTTTCTTCTGCTTGTTTTTCAGCATCTTTTTCTTCCAATGCTCGTTTCGCCTCTTCAAATGTTTGAGCTTTTTCGCTAGGGAATTCAGATGATTCCGTACCTTCTGGCATAACGCCTTCTTCAAACAATGATTTGATTGCTTTAGCATCCAATGTTTCAAACTCAAGAAGTTTTTCAGCAATCAGTTTATGTTGCTCACGATGCGTTTCAATAATCTCATGCGCTTTTTTGTGTGCTTCCATTAAGATACTGCGAACTTCTTGGTCAATCTCAAAAGCGACTTGTTCAGAATAAGCTTTTGTTTGACCATAATCACGACCAACAAATACTTGATGATTACCTTCATATTGAACAGGTCCTAATTTGTCACTCATTCCGTATTCAGTTACCATACTACGAGCTAACCCTGTTGCTTGTTCAAAGTCATTAGAAGCACCTGTTGATTGAACATTAAAGATAATTTCTTCAGCTGTCCGTCCACCAAGTAACCCAACGATTTGTTCAAACATATCTTCTTTGGTCATTAAGAATTGATCTTCTTTTGGTAAAGCAATCATATAACCGCCTGCGCGACCACGAGGAATAATCGTTACCTTGTGAACCACACGTGCACGACTTAACACTAAGCCGACAATCGTATGTCCCGCTTCATGGTACGCAACCATTTCACGTTCTTTTTTACTGATTACGCGGTCTTTCTTCGCTGGACCTGCAATTACGCGGTCTTCTGCTTCATCAATATCAGAAGCATCAATTTTCTTTTTATTTCGACGAGCAGCAACTAAGGCCGCTTCGTTTAAGACGTTTTCTAAATCTGCACCAGCAAATCCTGGAGTTTGTTGAGCAACCACTTTTAAATCGACATCGTCTGCTAAAGGTTTGTTACGTGCATGCACTTTAAGAATGGCTTCACGACCTTTGACATCTGGACGCCCTACTAAAATTTGACGGTCAAAACGACCTGGGCGTAAAAGGGCTGGATCTAGTACATCTGAACGGTTAGTTGCGGCAATGACAATCACGCCTTCATTTCCATCAAAACCATCCATCTCTACAAGCAATTGGTTTAGGGTTTGTTCACGTTCATCATGTCCGCCACCCATTCCAGCGCCACGTTGACGACCTACCGCATCAATCTCATCAATAAAGATGATGGCAGGTGCATTCTTTTTCGCATTTTCAAACAAATCACGTACACGACTTGCCCCGACCCCAACAAACATCTCTACGAAGTCTGAACCTGAGATTGAGTAGAACGGTACACCAGCTTCACCAGCAACTGCTTTTGCTAATAAAGTTTTCCCTGTTCCTGGAGGGCCCTCTAAAAGAACACCAGCAGGAATACGCGCGCCTAATTCAGCAAATCTTCGTGGGTCTTTTAAGAATTCCACTACTTCAACTAATTCTTGTTTCTCTTCTTCTGCACCAGCAACATCAGAGAAACGGATACGGTTGGCTTTTTTGTCTGCTTCTTTGGCTTTTGATTTGCCAAAGTTCATGACGCGGCCGCCACCGCCACCGCCGCCACCTTGTTGCCCCATCATCATATAGAAGAAAAAGATGATGACAATAATTGGTAGGAAGCTCAAGAGTAGAGAAACCCATATTCCACTGCTTGACTCTTCTTTAATTTTGGTTTCTACACCATTATTTTCAGCTAACTTAGTTACTTGACTCAACGTTGAGTCGTTAGGTAAAACCATTGTTGTAAAGCTTGTAGCAGGAACATTTGTTGATCCTAGGATTGATAATCCTCCGCTGTTGTTGACTTTTTGTTCTTCTTTGTATTCCCCAGTAATCTTATAAACGCCGTTCGCTGGTTGTACAGTAAAGTTTTTGATTTTACCGTCTTCAAGTTGTTCGGTAAATTTTGAATACTCAATATCCGGCGTTTGCTGATTGTTGTTTCCAAAAATGAAGTAAACAACCATCACCATTGCTAAGATAACTAGAGCATAATATAAGACATTTTTCATCATGCCATTATTTTTCTTATTCATGCTTGCCCTCCTTAGGTGCTCAAATTCATTCGTTTAATTTTTTATCAATCCTGACCTTTACATTGTAACATAACTAAATTCAATTACATCACTAATTTGATTGATAGACACTTGCTTTTAACACGCCTACATAGGGCAAATTACGATAGGCTTCCGCATAGTCCAACCCATAGCCTACGACAAACTCATTTGGGACATCAAAACCAATGTAATCCGCTTCGATATCGACAACGCGGCCTTCCTTCTTATCTAGCAAAGTAACAATCTTCACGGATTTTGCTTTACGATATTTGAAGAGGTCAACTAAATACGCTAACGTGCGACCACTGTCAATGATATCTTCGACAATCAATAAGTCACGACCTTCGACATTCGTATCTAAATCCTTGACAATTTTTACCTCACCAGAAGAAACTGTCGCATTTCCGTAACTAGATACATCCATAAAATCTAACTCTACATATGTATCAATCTCACGAACCACGTCAGACATAAAAGGAACTGCCCCTTTTAAAACACCAACTACTAAAGGATTTTTCCCTTTGTATAGTTCAGATAACTCTTTACCTAACTCCGCGCAACGCGCTTGAATTTGTTCTCTAGTTATTAATATTCGTTCGATATCTTTTTCTAACATTTGGTTCTCCTTCCACCTATTACTCCCGATATTTATAAAGAAGTACGTAGTGTATTTTATCAGTTTCTTCCATAATACTCAAATAAGAAAGTGTAAAAGGCAACAATCCATAAATATTATTTTTTGAATCGGTAAGCACCCACGCTGTCGCTCTTTTGGCATTCATCACTTTGTTATCTATAAAATAGCGCGAAACTTTTTTTGTTAAATTCTTAGTTAAATGAAGACGTTCTCCGTCCCGTCTACGCCGCAGAAAAAATTCTTTTGCCAAATCTTTAGGGAAGTCTTGTCTAAAAGTTGACCAACCTATTTGCTCAAGCTCTGCCGGAACTTTATCGAGTTCGACATTTTTTAAAATCCCAATCCATTCACGGTCATTCAGATACACTCCCTCATCGTAATGGAGAACATGATGTTCATCCGTCACTTGTTTGTTTTTTTCAAGGGAGAACTGTTGGTAGCTTTTTTTAAAGAACCACTCATTTGAAAACGCGACTTGCCACTGTGCCTTCTCTTTTTTTAGCAAACGGAGAAGTTGAAGAAGTTGCTCTTCCTTAGCGCCCACCTGTAACTCAGACAAACTTTTTTTGAAAAAATAGCTGAGAAAAAAATATTGCTGGTTTTCCGGCAACGCCATTAACCAATCGCCTTCGATTTGCCAGCTCTCTGCCTGCTTTTTAACATGCGTTTGAAATTCCTTTTCCATCTGTTCAGAAATCAGTGCCTCTGCCCATTCCAATTGCTGAGAAAATTGTTGCGCATGCGCTAATAAGCGGGCATTCTCTTTTTTTAACTCGGGAACGACCCATTTTCGGATACGATTTCTTTGAACATGCGTGTCTTCATTTGTTTGATCTTCAAAAAACACCAAAGACTGTTCGGCTGCCCACTTACGAATATCCTCTTTTGAAAACTGTAGCAATGGACGAATAAGCTCCCCATTTGAAAAGGGTTGTCGTACTTGAATGCCAATATGGCTATTTAAAGAGCCGCCTCGTGCTAGTTTCATGATAAGAGTTTCTGCTTGATCATCTCCATGATGAGCCGTCATAAGTTTATTACACGCGGTTTGTTCCATAACCTCTTGAAAAAAATTGTACCGAAAATTCCTTGCTGCCTCTTCCATTCCGAAACTCGTTGCTTGTTGCCACTGAATACTATAAAAAGGAATTCCTTTTCTCTTACAATAAGCTCGTAAGTAGGCCTCTTCTTCATCTGATTCTTGGCGAAGCTTGTGATTAACATGTGCCACCACCAAAAAAATTGTTTCTTTGAGTGCGAGTTTCTCCATCAATCGAAGTAAAACCATCGAATCGACACCACCTGAGATTGCTAAAAGAATTTTATCCTCAGTTTCCCATAAAAGTTTGTCTTTTCCGTGATTAAAAAATAAATTTTCCATGTTTTGTTTTACTCCTTATTTGTTTAAAAAGAAAAAACCGAGGCCGTCAATCAAAATTGATTCGTGCCTCGGTTCATTTTAGACGTTATTTCTATCTGCATCTTCAGCCATGTGCTTACATGAAGATTGTTCCTTCAATGGACTGAACATCCTAACAGAACGCTACCGTCCGCGATTCTCTAGTTACGGCGACCGCCTCGGCCTCCACGTTTTCCTTCAGTATTACGTTTTAATGAAGAAAGTCGATCATCACTATCTTTCAAAAATGAACTCATTAATGAATCGAAATCTTGTTTATTGTTATTGTTGTTCATCGGCTGATTGCGAGCGAATGATTTTTTTTGAGCAGGACGGCTATTATAATTTTCGCGTGGTTCACGTGGTTCACGACGTTGAAATTCACGTTTTTCTTCTTGGGGTTGTTCCTGTGCTTTACGGATAGATAACCCAATCTTCCCATCGTCTCCGATAGAAGTTACCTTAACTGTCACTTCATCTCCAACAGTTAAAACATCATGTATATCTTTAATAAAACCATTGGATACTTCACTGATATGAACTAACCCAGTCTTTCCTTCACCTAAGTCAATAAATGCACCAAAATTGGTAATCCCTGACACTTTTCCTTGTAGTTTCGCTCCTACTTCGATTGACATAAAAAAATTGTTCCTCCTAATTTATAACCCTTTTTTATATTTCACTACTTATCAGTAGTACTTGACTCTGTAACTGGATCTTTTGTTATTTGGTTTGTGGCATCACTTGTTTCTGTGCCCACAATCGGGTAAACCTGTTCGCCTTCTTTTGAATAGAAAAATCGACTACGAGCTAGCTTAGCCACGTATTCGTCATCTTTTAGCAAATTGACATCTTGTTTTACTCTAGCCAGTTGTTTATCAACTTGTTCTGATTCTGCAACTGTTTCTTCTTTAATTGTTCCCAGTGACTGCAAGCGTTGGTAGTCATTAAACAATTGGACTCCGATAATCACAAAAACTCCTAAAGCAATAAGAAAAACAACCGCTAATCGGCGTCTTCTAAAAACAAGCTGCTTTTGTTGTTTTTGAAATTCTACGTACTGCTCTTTAGTATAGTCATTATCAATTGTTGAAATCTTGTTTTTTGTTTCTTGACTCACACTCTCTCACCTCAGTCTTTTTCATAGTCTTTCTCATTATACCAACATCTTTTGTTGTTGTCTAATCTAATTCTCAGCAGAATTTGTTCGTGTTTCTGCTAAAATTTCGTACATTTTTTCAGCATCTTCTTTTTTGGTGGATTCGTGCAATTCTACTACCTTCACCTCTAACGTTTTATTGCCAAATTGGACCCTTAAAACATCGCCCACTTTCACGTCACTAGACGACTTAGCCAGTTTTCCGTTAATTTGAATCCGGCCTTTATCTGCCACTTCTTTTGCGACAGAACGACGCTTTATAATTCTTGATATTTTTAAAAATTTATCTAGTCTCATAGATTATTCCTCTTTTTCCTTTTAATAGTTAATAATTTTTTCCCAAATGGAATCATTAGCCACTCACGCACTGTAAATAATTTTACCCGAATCGCGACAAAAATGAAACAGCTAAAACCAATCAATACGCCGCCTAAACTAATCATCAAAGCAGTTAATCGATGATTGATTGTTCCCACAAAAAACTCGATACCTATTGTATAGATAAACAAGCTCACCGCCATAGCTCCCAGACAAATAAGAAAGGTTCGACCAAATTGCCGCTCTTTCCAAAAATGATTTAACTCCTTTTCTGAATGTTGAATCAGATAAATGAGCGTCATCGAAAGTCCCGCTAGCGTCGCCAGACTGGCCCCAACTGTTCCCATGAGTGCAGTTAAACAAATCGTCCCGACAGCCTTTACCAGTAACCCCCAACCGGCTGCTTTTAACGGCATCCGAAACCAATTTTGACTCTGAGCAATACTTTGATACGCCTGAATCGTCGCCATTAAGCCAATGGAAAAAACGAACACAGTCAAAGGCCATGTGCCTGAATCATCCTTAAACAAGGCATAGTTCACATTCGGAAGTAACACGGCTAGACCAACTGAGGCAGCCAAAGCGATACTGACTGTCAATCGTAAGTAAATCCGAGCCGATTGTTGAAAATGTTTTTTTCTAGCTTGAACAAGCGCACGGGTTAAGGCCGGTAAAAACGAGGCACTTAAAGCCGTGGCAACAACCAAACCAAGTTGGACAAGTGGCTGTCCTCTATCATAGACCCCTTTGGCCACTCGAGCTGCCTGTTCTGTTAAACCATAGAGCTCAAGACCGTTTGTAATCAAAAAAGAATCGGCTAATTGAAAGAAAATCAAGTACCCACTATAAAACGAGAGCAAACCACCCTCTATTAAAAAGCGCCGGACCAATCGTTTACTTGGTCGCTGCATCACTGAAAAGCCTCGTAACCTTAGTGCCCCTCCATGAATTTTTTTCTCATAATAAGTCAACAAAAGGAGCGCACAGAGTCCACCAATAACCGCGCCACTCATAGCGATTGCACCGGTTTGATAGATGCTTAACCCAAAATGAACAAAGGCCCCAGCAGCAGATAAAATGATCCCGACACGGATTAGCTGCTCTAACACTTGAGAAGCAGCTGTTGGAACCATCAAAAGTCGACTCTGAAAATTCCCACGATAAAAGGATAAGCCTGGAACTAACAAAAAGGTGAAGGAGACTACTTGAATCAACGACTCTAATGATGAATCCCCCATTACTTTTGCAAGCAGGCCACTTCCAAAAAAGGTCAGAAACCACAGAGCTAGACCACACCAAAAAACAAGTGGAAACAACTGACCTAATGCTTCTTTTCGTTCTTTTGGCGATTCTTTTTCTGCCGCATACTTTGAAATGAACTGTGGTAGACCAGACAAAGCTAAAGTCATCGCAATCCCATAGATAGGATAAACTTGTTGATACACATAAAAACCTTCATCTCCGACAGCATTTTGGAAGGGGACACGATAAATAGCACTTAGTAGCTTGGCAATAAACGAAGCAACTGTCAGTACAAACGCGCCTTGCATCATCCGTCGCATTTCTTTTTGAGCTATCGTGATTCCCTCCTTTTTGAAACTTATTTTATAGCGAAACTTCTCCGTTGAACGCTTTTTCTCTTTTTCTTAACTCTTTCTTACAGGTCTTTACCGATTTTCTATCCATTCGTTAATCCATGTTAGCTGAACATACCTAGGATATAACTAAAAAAGTTATGTTTCAGGTACGTGGCATCCAAATAAACACTGAGCGCTGACAAGTTCTCGGTAAGTCCCCTGACTCGTCTGCAACTCTCTATCCTCTATAGATTCTTCATAAATCCACTATTCAGCTTCTTTTGACACATATTTTTGTTGGCGTAAGGCTTTGATAAAGCTTGCTGTTTCCTGCAACCACACAGCATCGCTCATTCCTCGGCCAATTGTTAATTTAATCGTCATCTTGTCTTTTTCGACGCCTAACCCTGCTTTCATTTTAGTTGCGGTTAAGGCCTCAAATAACTGTTCTACTGAATAGGTTTTAGTTCCGACTTTGCTTAGAACCACCTTAATCGTCAAGCCCTGAATACGGACCATTTCAAGCAAAGCACGATCGCCGTCCATCTTCATTTGACCAATTGTCAATAAGTGAGCAACCTCTTCTGGGTATTCCCCAAATCGGTCCAACAAGTCTGCTTCAAGTTCTTCGAGCATCTCTTGGCTCTCTAACTCACGAATTCGTTTGTAAATCTCAATTTTTTGACGCTCATCTTCAATATAACCAGAAGGCAGATAGGCATCTACCCCTAAATCAATTTCCACAGAAGTTTTTTCTGTTTGGGTATTCTTCCCTTGTTTGCGGGCAACCGCTTCAGATAACATTTGTGAATACATATCAAACCCAACCGCATCGATAAAGCCATGTTGTTGTGCGCCCAATAAATTCCCTGCGCCACGAATCGATAAATCACGCATCGCAATTTTAAAGCCTGAACCAAGCTCCGTGAAGTCTTTAATCGCTTGTAACCTTTTTTCGCTGACTTCATTCAAAATCTTTTGTTGTTCATACATAAAATACGCATAGGCAACACGATTGCTTCGTCCCACACGCCCCCGTAGCTGATACAACGTAGATAAGCCCATATAATCAGCATTTTCTACAAAAAGCGTATTGGCATTAGGGATGTCTACACCCGTTTCAATGATTGTGGTCGTTACCAAAACATCATACTGACCTTCAATAAAATCAAACAGCGTATTCTCCAATTGTACCTCGGTCATCTGCCCATGAGCATACGCAATCCGTGCATCTGGAACTAGCGCTTGAAGCTCTTCTACTTTTTGTTCAATAGTATCTACTCGATTATAGAGATAGAAAATTTGTCCGTCACGTCCCATTTCACGTTCAATCGCTTCTCGAATCGCCCCTGGATTTTTTTCCATAACATACGTTTGAATCGGGTAACGATTTTCTGGCGGCGTCTCAATGACAGATAAATCGCGAACGCCTAACATGGACATGTGGAGCGTACGTGGGATTGGTGTAGCTGTCAAGGTCAACACATCTACTTCAGAACGCAATTGTTTCAAACGCTCTTTATGCTTCACACCAAATCGTTGCTCTTCATCAATAATCAACAGGCCAAGATCACTAAACTCAATATCTTTGGATAGGATTCGATGTGTGCCGACCACGATATCCACTTGGCCTGTACGCAACTCTTCAATTGTTTCTTTTTGTTGTGCTTTTGTTCTAAAACGACTTAATAAACCAATATTTACTGGGAAATTCTCAAATCGATCCACCAGCGTTTCATAGTGCTGTTGCGCTAAGATAGTCGTCGGCACTAAAAATGCCACCTGTTTATTTTCTTTGACCGCTTTAAAGGCCGCACGTAATGCAACCTCCGTCTTCCCGTACCCAACATCTCCAACTAACAAACGATCCATGGGTTTGGCTTTTTCCATATCACGCTTTATTTCGGCTGTACTTCTTAACTGGTCATCTGTTTCAGAGTAAGGAAAAGCATCTTCAAATTCTTTTTGATACGCATCATCTGGTCCAAAAGCATACCCCGTTTCTGCTTCTCTTGCCGCATACAGTTGAATTAAGTCGTCTGCAATATCTTCAATTTTTGAGGTGACTTTCCGTTTAGTCTTCGTCCACTCACTTCCACCCAGCTTGTTGACGCGAGGTGATTTCCCTTCTGAGGCAACATATTTTTGAATCAAGTTTAATTGCGTAACAGGAATAAATAATTTATCTTCATTCTGATATAAAATCGTCAAATAATCTTGATGGACGCCATCTACTTCTAGTGTCTGCATCCCAATATATTTCCCAATCCCGTGATTCGCATGGACCACATAATCGCCTGATTTTAGCTCACTATAACTTTTCAGACGTTCTGCATTGGAGATACTTTGTCGACGTGTTTTCTTTTTCGCCGTCTTTTGAAAGACTTCCTTTTCTGTAAGGGCCACTAATTTATCTTGTGGCAATTCAAACCCAGACTGTAAGCCACCCTCAACGAGTTGGATTTTTCCAGTTAGAAGCTTATCCGCGGTTGTTTGAACAGACTTGATGTCAAAATCTAAGAACATTTCTTCGATTTTTTTCAAACGTTCTTTTGTAGAAATGTAGACCACTACCGTTTGGCCTTGTTTTTTCCATCGATCCATTTCGGTTTTTAATAGAGGCATTTGTCCGAAAAATTGTTGCATCGAACGGTATTGGAAATTATAAATTTGTTGGAACCTGAGATTGCCCATGCCTTTTTGAAATAACGAAAAGTAACTCGTAGGATAACTATCCTTATTTAAAATTTGATACACATCATGGCCAAATGTTTGTTCAGAGAAGATTTTTCCTTCTTCAATCTTCATCGTTTGCCACTCAGCCTCTTCTCGTTCCATTTCACGATTGGTTTCCAAAATTCTTGGATAGTCATCTATAAAAACGAGCGCGTTTTTCTCAAAATAATCAAAAATATCGGTTTTCGTTTCATAGAGAAAATCCGTATAGTAGTTGGCCTGATCCCCAGGAATCCCTGTTTGCCATTCAGTCATTAGTTGCCCATAATAATCAGATAGGAATTCCTTTTCTGTTGGATCATTGGTAATCGCCAAACGTTTTTCTAGTGCTTCTGTTAAGCGTTTGACACCATAGTCTAAATCCGTATCGGAAAAAACCAAATCTGAGGTTGGCAAAATCGAGATTTCTTCAATTGTTGCCACTGAACGCTGGGTATCTGCTTCAAAGTACCGCATAGAATCAATTTCGTCATCAAATAGTTCCACACGAACTGGATACTCTGTCGTCAGTGGATAAACATCCACAATACTTCCTCGAATGCTAAACTCGCCGGGTTTGCCAACCATGGTTTGACGTTCATACCCCATCAACACCAATTGTTGCGCAAGTGTCTGGTTGTCAATCGTCCCGCCAAGCTTCCACTCCACTTGATACGATTGCCACGTTTTCTTAGGCGGCAAAAACTTTCGTAAAGCCGCAGCAGGTAGAACGTAGATTCCTTTTTTCTTTGTCACTAAAGCATTTAATGTGACCACGCGTTCCGCACGAGCTTCTGGTGAAGAGAAAGCCATTTCTGCGGACATCACTTCGTCCACGGGAAATAAGAAAATCTCTTCCTGTGGTAAAACATGTTGCAGATCATCTACCAACTGATTGGCATAATACAAGTTAGGCGTAATGACAATCGTTGTCTTTTTTAATTTTTTGTAGGCACTAACCATCGTCAAGGTTTTAGCTGATCCTGATAACCCGGTTAATAGCTGACGTGGTGCTTTTTCTTTCAACTCTTGTATCCATTGTTGGATTAAAGGATTTCGATTGAATAATTGAATGATATTCAAGTTCGTTTCCCCTCTCTAATTAAATTGATTCATTGTATCAATAAAGGTATGGCCAGCTAGTCGATACTTACATGCTGCAACAGACTGATCAATGCTTGCTTGAATGAACGGTTGATTTTCTTTACTAAAACCACTTAACACATGGTTAACGACTGTTTTTTTTCCTTCAGGACGACCGATACCGACTTTAATTCGGTCAAAAACATTGTCTCCCAAATGCGCAATCAGACTCTTTATCCCGTTATGTCCACCCGCGCTTCCTTTTTGTCGCAAACGAATTTTTCCAACAGCCAAATCTAAGTCATCATAAATAACCAATAACTCCTCAGGATAAATACCAAAGTAGGTCATCAATGGGCCCACAGCTCGTCCTGATTCATTCATAAACGTCATTGGCTTCACTAATAATATTTTTTCCCCATCCACAAAAAACTCAGCCACTTCAGCTTCGAATGGGTTCTTTTTGAAAGTTGCCTGATAGTCATCAGCTAAACGATCAACCACCATAAATCCGACATTATGTTTTGTCTCTTGATATTTGGTTCCAGGATTTCCCAATCCAACAATCATTTTCATAAACGTTCCTCACTTACTCCAGTCATTTGCAACACAAAATGCTGGATAGGTTAAAAACCCCTCCAGTCATGTCACACTTTCTACTCAATAGTATAACACAGGAGAAGCTATAATCGTTATAGCTAAACTCGGTATATTACCAAAAATTAGAAAAAAGTTAGAAAAAACTTCTCGAAACAGCGAATTCTTAGAATAGTGAAATTCCGCACTTGTAAGCTTTTACAATTGATACAGATTACAAAACTGTTACATTTTGACGGCGTATTACGTGACAGAATATTCCAGAGATGTTACGATAATAATGAAAAAACAAATACGTGGAGGGATTGATACACATGGCTAATGAAAAAAAAGATCATCAAAAAGTCATTCTAGTTGGAGATGGTGCAGTTGGATCTAGTTATGCATTTGCTCTTGTCACTCAAAATATTGCCCAAGAAGTCGGGATTATTGATATTAACACCAAAAAAACTGAAGGAGATGCCATCGACCTTTCTCATGCGTTAGCCTTTACTTCACCTAAGAAAATCTATGCAGCCGAATACGCGGACTGCCATGATGCAGATTTGGTTGTCCTAACTGCCGGTGCTCCACAAAAGCCTGGTGAAACTCGTTTGGACTTAGTGAACAAAAATCTAAAAATTAATCGCTCAATCGTCACTCAAATTGTTGAATCTGGCTTTAACGGTATCTTCTTAGTTGCCGCAAATCCCGTTGATATTTTAACTTATTCAACATGGAAATTCTCTGGTTTCCCTAAAGAACGCGTGATTGGATCCGGTACTTCACTAGATTCCGCTCGCTTCCGTCAAGCCATTGCCGAGTTAGTTGACGTTGATGCACGAAATGTTCATGCGTATATTTTAGGTGAACACGGAGATTCTGAATTCCCTGTCTGGTCTCATGCAAATGTAGCCGGTCTTCAAATTTATGAATGGGTCAAAAGTAACCCTGAAGTAGATGAAGAAGCCATGGTTAACTTATTCTTTAGTGTGCGTGATGCTGCCTATACCATTATTGAGAAAAAAGGTGCCACATTCTATGGCATCGCAGTTGCTTTAGCACGCATTACCAAAGCTATTCTTGATGATGAAAACTCAGTTCTGCCACTCTCTGTTTATATGAATGGTGAATACGGCTTAAATGATATCTTTATCGGTGCGCCAGCAGTCATTAACCGCCAAGGAATCAAACAAGTTATTGAAATCCCTCTAACAGATGCTGAGAAAGATCGGATGAATGCTTCTGCTAGTCAATTAAAAGACGTCCTTACACAGGCATTCGACCAATTAGACGCAGAATAATCCTCTCTTCTTTGATGCAAACTCTCGTTATAGTAGGACTGGAAAGATAATTTTTCTCATTTTCTGATACAAAAAAAAGAATTTGAAGCTCAAAAAGAGTTTCAAATTCTTTTTTTCTATATTATTATAAAATGTATAGAGTTATTTTTATTGGTAATCACTTTCTAAATATTTTTAAAATTTTCACCTATTTTGAGCAAAATCGCCACATCGCTAGGGAATTTATGCTATTATGAATAACGGTATACTCTAAATTTATTCAATTGAGGGGTTTATATATTATGACAAGAGGAAACACTCGTGCACAGAGGCAAAGTAAGGTAGCTAAGATTATCATACTCATTACTTTAGGTATCATTGTTTTATTAGCTGGCGGCTATACCTACCGTAGCATTTATTATACAAAACATTTTTTGCCCAAAACTGAAGTAAATAGTGTCGATGTGAGCAATTTGACCATCGATGAAGCAAAAAAGCAATTACAGGAAAAATATTCTTCTGAAACATTTAAAATTACAGAAGAAGGAACGACCTGGAAAGAGATTAAAAAAACCGACTTGGGCGTTTCGCTTGATTTTACAAAAGAATTAGAAAAACTACGACAAAAACAAAATCCTTGGGGCTGGGCCTTTTCTTATGTTTCTGCTGCCGAGAAAGAAACACTCGATTCATTAGATGTTGACCAAGAAAAACTGAATGCTTCTCTAAGTACAGTAAAAGCAGACTTAACCAAATTAAATGAATCACGAACCAAGTCTGAAAATGCAAAGATTATTCGAACAGACGCAGGCTTTGCTATACAAGATGAAAAAATCGGAAACACGATTAACGTCGATGAAGCAATGACCTCAATTACCCAGACAGCAACAGAAGGAAAAGAGACTGTTGACTTGGTTGCATTCCGTATCAAACCTACGATTACTGCTAACGATGAGAAGTTGAAAAAACAAATAGAAAAAGCTAACAAAATAGCCAAGGTTAATGCAACGTATACTATTAACGGTATTTCATTCGTCATTCCAACAGCAACGATTATGGACTGGTTGGAGTCTACTGATAAAGATCTTACAATTAATCATGACAAAATAACTGAGTACGTGACTAATTTGGCAACAATGTATAATACTAGTTCAAACCCAACAACCTTCAAGAGCACCAGACGCGGAGAAGTTAGTGTTCCAGCGGGCTCTTATAGTTGGACTATCCAAGTCGATCAAGAAGCAGCTGCTTTGAAGGACTCAATTATGGCTGGCGAAGACTTCACACGTAGCCCAGTTGTCCAAGGAACGACCACCGCAGACCACGCCCTTGTAGGTAACACCTACATCGAGGTTGATTTACAGAGTCAGCATATGTGGTTCTATAAAGATGGCGGACTTGTTTTAGAGACGGACGTGGTAACAGGTAAACCTAACACACCTACACCACCTGGAGTTTTCTACGTTTGGAATCACGAGCAAAATGCCACACTTCGCGGCTTAAACGATGATGGTTCAAAATATGCTAGTCCAGTAAAATTCTGGATGCCAATTGATTGGACTGGTGTCGGTATTCATGATTCTGATTGGCAACCTGCGTACGGTGGAGAGCTATGGAAAACAGTTGGTTCACACGGCTGTGTCAATACACCACCTGGAGTGATGAAACAATTGTATGAATCAGTCGAAAATGGCACACCTGTATTAGTATTCTAAAAGAGCCGTAATAGAGAGTAGGGATTCTTAAATAGATATCCTTGCTCTCTTTTTCATTGTATAATCAAGTTACAAATTGCAAAATAAGGAGAAAAAAATGACTTATTGGGAAAAAGCAGATTATTCTTGGTCTTCCGATTCTGAACGCTACATTTTGACCCCCACACCACGAAGCCGACGTTTGTTCTACTACATTCAAGAAATCGGCCATTTCAAAGCACATCAGCCCTACTTTACAGAACGCGAACACCTACCATCCTATTTGATTAAGTTTACCTTGCAAGGAGAAGGACTTCTTCGGTATAAAAATCAAAGTTATTCGATAAAAAGTGGCGACCTCTTTTTTATTGACTGTAATGAATATCAATACTATCAAACAGTCAGTGAGGATTATTGGGAAATGGATTGGGTTCATTTTTCTGGCGCACAATCTGCCCTGTTTTATGAAGAATTTATAAAAAATGACTGTCCCGTTTTCCATACAGAGGGGACGCCTAAAACTAACGCAATTCATTTAATCTTAGAGCAATTATTAGCTTTGCAGACACAGCCACATGCACAAACAGATTATCATTCCTCTATTTTGCTTCATCAATTACTCAATGAAGCCCTTTTGCAAAAATATCAACAGGATTTTTCTTATGAAGCAATTCCAAAACACATTTTAGATATGCGCGTATTTCTTGATGCACACTTCGCTGAAACTCTCTCTTTAGAGGATTTGGAAACTATTTTTCATATTAATAAATACCAGTTAAATAAGGAATTCTCAAAGTTTATTGGCCTACCACCGATTAAATACCAAATAAATAAAAAAATCTCCTATTCAAAGGATTTACTTCGCTACTCCGAAAAATCAATCAAGGAAATTTCTCTAGAAGTGGGGCTCGAAAATTTTGCTTACTTCAGTCGCCTCTTTAAAAAAAGGACGGGACTAACTCCTAGTCAATATAGGAAGATTGGGTAAAATATAAGGATTTCTCAACAAACAAACTCTCCTCAAGGTAGAATCGCCCTACTTTTAAGAGAGTTTGTCTTTATCTATTATTCCGCTGACGTAAATACTTCAGAAACATCATCATCGTCTTCTAATTTATCAACAAGTCGATCGAGCTTAGCTTGTTGTTCCTCTGTTAAAGGAACCGTGTTTTGCGGAACCATCGTCAATTCTGCTTGAGCCAAAGTAAACTCTGCGTTCTCTAACCAATCTCTGACCTTAACAAAGTCTTCGGGCGCTGTATAAATCTCAAATACTTCAGAAGAGACAATCAAATCCTCTGCTCCGGCTTCTAACACATCTTCAAACATTTGGTCCTCATCAATAGTCAAATTCTCTCTTTCAATGGCCAAATAGCCCTTGCGATCAAATAGATAATTTACCGAACCCGTCTCACCCAGAGAACCACCATTTCTAGTAAAGGCGACACGCACATTTGTTGCTGTCCGATTACGGTTATCCGTCAGTGTATGCACAAGGATTGCAACCCCTCCTGGACCATACCCTTCATAAGTAATTTCATCATAGTTGGTACTATCCGCTGAGCTATCGGCCTTTTTGATTGCTCGATCAATGTTATCGTTAGGCATATTCGCAGCTTTTGCTTTGTCTACAGCTAATCGCAAGGCAGGATTTAATGCTGGATCGAGTCCACCTGCTTTAGCCGCCATATACACTTCGCGGGAAAGCTTTTGAAAAATCTTTCCACGTTTTGCGTCTTGTGCATTTTTTCTTCCTTGAATATTACTCCACTTACTATGTCCCGACATTCTAACTTCATCCTCTCAATCAGTGAATCACTCTTCACTATTCTTTTGTTTTTGAATTGAACTTCGATACGTCAAACATGCGGCCCCTTATTCAGACAGCGTACACTTTACTTTTTGTACGACTCACTTTACTTCCCTTTCATTATACAACTTCTTTGATGTTCTAAACACTCAAAAGGTGACTGTTTATCGTTTTCTCTTGTTCCATGTATAAACAATGAGACAGATGGCAACTGCCGTCAACGCACCACAAGAATCTAAAGCGACATCTTGAAATAGTGGTGAACGTCCCCCTGTCATCATTTGATGAAATTCATCAAGTCCTGCATAACCGGTTGCACATAACCAAGCTAAAATAGCTGGCAACCATCTTACCTTCAATCTCGGATAAAGTCCTAAAAAGAGACTACCACTCATTAGAAAATAGGTGCCAAAATGAGCGCCTTTACGAATGAAAAATTCGACAAATTTAAAATAGCCACTTGCCTTTATACTAACCTCATCTCCTGCATAGACAAATGAAACAGTTTTAAAAAAATCTTTAAAGGGTTCATTTTTCAAAAGTTTACCTAATAGAGAGATTTGCGACTGTTGTTCATAGGTTTGTGAAGAACTGTAAAATAGGATAGCCATGACAAAAAAAGCGACCCCTAGATAAAAATTACCATTCTTCATTTGTTTTTTTATTGCTTTCATAATTCACCTCAACTCTATCTTACCAATTTTTAAAAAAAGAACAATCTTTTCCATAATTTTATTGATATACTATATACTAGTAGTAAATAAACTTTTTTTGAAGGGAGTATGTTTATGTCTTATTCAGTAATTTGGGACTTAGAATCAATTTTTCCAGGAGGTAGCGATTCTCCTGCTCTAAAACAACGTTTAGAAAAACTCGCTGAACAAATCGAAGAACAACAAACAAAGATTAACGCATGGCGCCCTGAAGCGGATGCTAATTATCAAGGACTTGTAGAAATCATCCAATTAGCCGAGGGAATTTCTGAAGGCTTCGGCCAGTGCGGAAGCTTTATTAACGCATTGAGTTCAGCCAATGTCAATGACACAAAAGCAAAAATTCTATATGGCGATCTAAACAACCTATTGCCACAATTCCAATTATCTCAAACGATTTTTTCTAAAAAATTAACGACTATTTCTGATGCTGATTGGGCTACCTTAACTGCCACTGAAGCTCTTTCACCACTCGCATTTCGTCTAAGTGAGATTCGTCGTGATGGCAGTGAATTACTTTCAGAAGCGGAAGAAAATATCATTAATACTCTTTCTCTTGATGGACTAAACGCTTGGAGCTCACACTATGATACAATCGTTGCTTCCGTTGAAATTCCTTTTACGGATGAAGAAGGAAATACCGTTGCTCTTTCAGCAGGCCAAGCATTCAACAAAATGATGGGTGATCCTGATGCTGCGGTTCGAAAAGAATTGTTTGAAAAATGGGAAGCTGCTTGGTCTGAAAAAGCACCTCTCTTCTCAGACACATTAAATCACCTAGATGGATTCCGTCTTTCAACCTATAAGTTACACGGCGTGACTGATTATCTAAAAAAACCACTAGAATATAACCGTCTACAAAAAGAAACATTGGATGTGATGTGGGATACGATTCAAAAAAATAAACAGCCAATCATTGATTTCTTAACGAGAAAAGCACAACTATTCGGAAAAGAGAAGATGGAATGGCAAGACCAGGATGCACCAATCATCTTAGGTGATTTAAAAGAAAAAACGTACACCTTTGATCAAGCAGCGGAATTTATCATTGAAAACTTTGAAAAATTTAGTCCAAAAATGGCGACCTTTGCTAAAAAAGCTTTTGATAATAGTTGGATTGAAGCAGAAGACCGTCCTGGAAAACGTCCGGGTGGTTACTGTACTGGCTTACCAGAATCACAAGAGTCACGTATTTTTATGACATATAGTAACTCTGTCAACGAAGTAGCAACTTTAGCTCATGAATTGGGCCATGCGTTTCATAGTGACGTCATGTGGGATCTTCCTGAATTGAATCGTGACTATGCCATGAATGTTGCTGAAACAGCTAGTACCTTTGCTGAATTAATTGTCGCTGACGCTACCTTAAAAGAAGCACAGACAAAAGAAGAAAAAATCAACTTACTTGATACAAAAATGCAAAACGCAATTGCCATGTTTATGAACATTCATGCTCGTTTTATTTTTGAAAATAGCTTTTATCAAGCTCGTCAAAAAGGCTTGGTATCAGAAGAGGAAATTACTGAATTAATGGTTGCCGCACAAAAAGAAAGCTACCAAGATAGTTTAGCTAGTTACCACCCTCATTTCTGGGCAGCAAAACTACATTTCTTTATTGATGACGTGCCATTTTATAACTTCCCTTACACATTTGGTTATCTCTTTAGTATGGGAATTTACGCATACGCTGACCAACAAGGAAGCAGCTTTGAGGACCAATATATTGCTTTGTTAAGAGATACTGCCTCAATGACGACAGAAGAGTTGGCTAAAAAGCACTTAAATGTTGATTTAACAAAACCTGACTTCTGGCAAGCTGGTATTGACCGCGTCCTAGGGGATATTCAAGAATTCTTAGCGTTAACAGAAGACTACATTAAATAGACTCCTTCAAAGAGTTTACGAAAGAACGAAGAGACTACTCAACTTGGGAAGTCTCTTCGTTTTTTTGTCCACATATCAGCTAGTCAGCTTCTACGTGGAGATAAAAAAAGTAGCGCTTGGGACATAAGTCTTAAGACAAAATAAAACAGAAGACCGAAAATCATAAAAATGATTTTTAGTCTTCTGTTTTTTAGTTTCTTAGGAGAATCCTTCTTATTTTCTAGTTTACTTAGCCTATATTTCCTTAAATTTACTGCCATTAACGCGAAGCCAATTTCATTGTGTGTCTGCTGTTTCCCTCGAACAGAGAACCGAGTGAAGCCTAAACAAGCCTTCAAATGTCCGAAAGCAGGTTCGACGTCAATTTTTCGTTGACGATAGAGTTTACCTGTTTCTTCTTCTGAAAGTAGCTGTTGAATCGTTGCTTTAAAGGATTCCCAGTTCATGTTCTTTTGGATTTCACGATTCTTGTCACTCTCTGCTTTTGTACACTGACTTCGAAGAGGACAATTCGAGCAGTCTTCACATTCATATCGTTTTAAATACCGTTTAAACCCATACTTATCTGTACGAATCGAATAATTTCGAAAATTCATTTTCCGTCCGTCAGGGCAAAGAAACGTATCGTCTAATTCCTGATACGACCAGTTTGCGGGAAGAAATGGATTTTGTTTAAATTTTTTCTTTTGTTCTTTATGATACATGGCATAAGTAATGAGTGGTGTTCGCTCATGGTCTTCTAAAACTGCTTGATAGTTTTCTTCTCCCCCGTAGCCGGCATCTGCGACAATATAAGTTGCAGTTCAAAGAAACGCTCCTTTAAAGTAGCTAAAAAAGGGCGCAGTGTCCGTGTATCTGTTGGGTTTGGGAAAAGATCATAGCCTAAAATGTACTGACTATTCGTAGCGATTTGAAGATTATAACCTGCTTTTAACTGACCATTTTTCATGTGATCGTCTTTCATGCGCATAAAAGTGGCATCTGGATCCGTTCTAGAGTAGCTGTTTCGTTGACCTAGAAGCTGTCTATGTTTTTGATAAGCACCTTTTCTTTCTTTGAAGTTCTGAAATAATTTCATGATTTTTTTCGGAACTTTTCGCTTTGTACGAAGCTTTTTTCTAGTGTTTCCATCTTCTTCTTGTTCAATTTTATCTGTAAACTTATCTACGACTTGGATAAGTTGTTCTTCAACCTGACCTAATTCAGTGACAGAGAGTTCAATTTCAGGAATAACTTGATTTTTTACCAATTCATCATAAAGAAAAGTTGATTCTTCAGTCAGTTTTTTTATCAAAGTTATCAATGGATTTTCTCCAAACAAAAGTATATTTATTGGCGTTGGCTTCAATTTTTGTGTCATCGATAAAAATGGCTTCTTCATCGATTATTTGTGGTATAATTTTTAAACATAAGAACACCTCGCTTGTTTATTTGTGTAGTTACTTTTATTCTAGCAAAAGTGTTCTTATTTTTGTACAACAAAATAATCCAGATACCAATCAAGTTGATTAGTATCTGGATTTTTCGTTAGGACTTATGTCCCAAGCTCTACTTTTTAAATTTAGTTTATAATCCTAACAAAGGTGCTGGGTTTACAAATCCTGACCATAAAGCAGTTGAGATTCCGAAGTGTAGATGGACACCTGTAGAATTCCCCGTTGTTCCCATACCACCAAGAACTGTTCCTGCACTAACTGATTGTCCGTTAGAAACATTAAAGCTACTTAAATGCATATAGTATGAGTAATAACCATCAGGATGTTGAATAATCACATGATTTCCTGCTGACCAGTGGAAACCAGCCTCTACAACTGTTCCACCTTTTGATGCAAAGACAGGTGTTCCAGATGAGCCAGCAAAATCGACGCCATCATGGAATGAACCTGAGCTACCTGTTGGGTCCACTCGGTTACCATACGGGCTTGTAATTACTAACGAAGATAATGGTGCTTGCCAACCGCCACCTGTTGCTGGTGGTGGCGTAGATGTCCCTGGATCAACTGTATCATTCGTATCTCCAGCAGGCGGTGTAGTATTATTATCATCGACTGTTTTTCCTGTATCTTGACTTGGCGTTTGATTCTGATCTTGTGCTTGATTTTGATTTTGTTCTTGTTCTTTGGCTGCTGCTTCTGCCGCTGCTTTTTGTTTTGCTTCGGCTTCTGCAGCTACTTTACGGGCAGCTTCTTCTTTTGCTTTTTGTTCAGCTAACGCTTTAAGCTCAGCTTCACGCTTTCTTTCAGCTTCAGCTTTTTGTGCCTCAAATTTTTGTTTTTGGCTTTTTTCTGTAGCTAAAGAAGCAGAAAGTTCATTGATCTGTACTTCTTGATCTAATTTAGCTGCTACTAAATCTTCTTGTTTTTGTTTTAACTCTTCTGTCTTCTCTGTAATCACGACTAAACGTTCTTCAGATTCTTTTTGTAAGACTTCAAGTTTTTCTTTATCTTTTGTTTGTTCTTGCATAATGTCGTTATTTGCTTTAATCAGCGTATTTACAGCAATTGCTTTTTCAATCGCTTCATTTACTGATTTTGATTCAACGACAATATCAATAATTGAACCCGCACCTTGGTTTGTTTGGACATCCCGTGCTTGGCTTTGAATTTGTTCATCACGTTTTGCAATGACCACTTTTAGTTCTTCAATTTCTTTATTTAAATCTGTTAGTTTTTGTTCTTCATCATTTTTCTTTTTAAGAATAGCTAATACGTCGTTCTCAATTTGTGCAACATTTGCTTCAATTGCTGCTAACTCTGCTTGAGCTGCGTTTTGATTATTCTGGATTGTCTCAATCTTTGCATTTTGTTCTTTGATCTTATCGTCTAGCTCATCTGCATTTGCAACAAGTGGTCCAGAAAGAATAGCCAAAAGAATGCTGACTGTCACGACTCTCTTCAATTTAATCATGATTACCCTCACTTTAGTAATAATAAAATTAACAAGATTAAGTTTAGTCAAACAATGTGTGTTTTATGTGAAGATTGCGATTTTCATTAAAAAAAGTGTTATATTTAATCTAATTGACATATAACATAAACTTTTATTACAAGGAAATGACAAACTATAATGATTTTAGGCGTCCAACTGACTTCTTTCTATAGACTCTTTTTTATAGACTTCCACTTGCTAACTACTCTTCTCTCTAGTCGTAATCTTCACTTTCAGGATACTAAAAATACTAAAGCAGAACAGTTATTAAACTTATTTAGTAAGCTTTTGCTTACTTATTTTGGATTGAAAATCCCTCCCACTTTGAGCTGTTTTCCATTCTTATCATAAAAACTAATAATGATTTTTTTATACTCTCTGGTAAAATAGAAAGACAAAAGAGGCTGGGGGCATAACTCAAAAAGTTATGCCCATGTTCCTATTTCCCGAATAAACGGTGGGCACAGAAGCAACGCCATCTGCACGTTGTTCCGCTCTCAACAACTTCTACGCATGGGGCATGCTAGAGTTGAAGGTTCAAAAAATAAGCTGAAATTGCTGTGAAACACTATTTACAAAGTAAATAGATGTAGAACAGTACCTACCTGGTCACAAAAATTTGAAGAGCACCACGTAGGAATCAATCAACATCGAAAGAAAGGCTTTCGTGTTTCTTGTCATTTTCGTGAATCCCCTCTTATTGCTGTAAAACACAACGAAGTATGAGTTGATGTTGCACAGTACCTACCCGGTTCTCGGAGTTAAACACTTCTGTCCCAACCTCATATTATAGAGCCAAAACACTCTAGTCCTGTAAGGCTCATTGATCCTGCCAGATAATGGACAGTGACGACTCTCTTCAATTTCACCTTCATCTATACTCTATGCTAACGCTGATTCGTCTCTCAAAACCTAAAAACTCCCGATACAAAATTGTATCGGGAGTTAATCTTAATCATTAAAATTTCTTACATGCGAACTGCGAAGTCTGGAGCATACCATGCATATGAACCAATTTTTACATTTTCACCTGGTTGTGGTGCATGGATATACTGGCCACCACCTAAGGCAATTGCTACATGATGAGTGCCTCCTTGAGGACCCCAGAATAATAAATCTCCTGGTTGCGCGTCATTAATAGAGATTCTTGTTCCTGCTGATTCTTGAGGAACTGTCCAACCACCAATCTCGCGTCCAGTTGCTTGTCTATAAACATAGCTAGTAAACCCAGAACAGTCAAAACCACTTGGTGTTTTTCCGCCCCATACATAAGGTACACCAATGTATTTGTAAGCTTCTGCAACAACTGCTGCGCCAGTTCCTGATCCTGCTGGAGGAGTTACTGGTGTAGTTGGTTTTTGTTCCACTACGTTGTTATCTGGAGTCGTTGGTGTTGACGGTGTCTCACCTACATTACCATCACCTGTACTTGGCTCAGTTTGTGTACCTGTTGACGGATTATCCGTCGGTGTTTCGCTAGGTGTCGTCCCTTGTTCTGTAGAAGGTGTAGCAGGTGTTTCTGTTTTTTCAGCTGCTTCTTTTTCTGCTTGGGCTGCTGCAGCTGCTCTTGCTTCTTCTGCACGTTTCGCTTCTTCTTGTACACGTTTTTGTTCAGCAATAGCTGCTTCTTTTTGTTTGTTTAAATCAGATTTTTTATCTTCTGCAGTTGCTTGTTCAGCAGCTAGAGTTGTTGTCAACACGTTTAGGTCTGCTTGTTTTCCAATAAGCTCGCCTTTTTGGTTTTCTAACTCTGCTTGGTTTGCAGCGATTTCTTCTAATTGTTTTTTGTTTTCAGCTTGTTTTGCTTCAACATCTTCTTTATCTTGCTTTTGTTGTTCGACTAAATCATTGTTGGCTTGAACGATTGTGTTCATCGCTTGAACGCGTCCAATTGCATCTGTGAATGAATCAGCATTTAACACAGCATCGATAAAGTTTGAGCTTCCGCCGTTCACTTGTACGTCACGGGCTTGGCTTGTAATTGCATCTTCACGTTTTGCAATTCGTTCTTTCAAGTTTTCAATCTCCGCTTTTAAGGCATCAGACTTTTTAAATAAATCTTTTTGTTTTGCTAATAAGTCTTCTGCTTTTCCGTTGATTGTATCTACTTCTGCTTGTAAAGAACTAATTTGTGATTGAACGTCTGCTTGTTGATTTTGCAAGTCTGAAATTTTTTGGTTTTGCTCAGCAATTTGATCATCTAAACTATCTGCTGTAGCCACTAATGGGCTTGCAACTGTAGTAAGTGCTAAAGAACAAATCATGACTGTTGACAATAAACTCTTTTTCAATGTTTTATTCCTCCGACTGGTTTCATTTATTTATAAAAATCTAAAATTTGTTTAAATCTTTCTTAACAACACTAAGATAATAACATAGCAGTATTTCAGACAGATAATAGTAATATTACAAAAACATTTCATTTCGAATGCCTACGTTTATTATAAAAAACAAGCGTTCCAAAACCCTTGTTACATATAGCTTTGTTTAAATAGAAAAAATTAATATTTTTTCAAAAAAAAGAAGCTATTCGATGACGAACAACTTCCTGAATGGAACAATCAACAATACAAAGAGGCCCATGTTCAAAAGTAGCGTTGGTGCAAGGTACTGTGCAATAAACACACTGCCATCAATAATTGCCAATTTGAATATAAATTGAATCACTAATGAGATGACTTCAAAGCTTGTTATAAAGATGATGTAACCAAAAAAGATGGTAAACACATTCGTATTAATCGTTTTGGCTAAAGCATACATACACAATACGGTGACTGGTAAAGCAACGGAGAAAATCCCAATCACACCGATATAGTAACTGTCATAAATGATTCCTATAATGATGGTTGTTATAATCATAAAACGTCTTGGTAAAGTCATACAGCCGCACAAAACGGCCAACAGAAGAATGTGAACATTGGCTAAGTAACCACCATTTGACCAAATCCCGACAGAACGCGTTAATTGTCCGTCAATTAACATCAATAAGAAAAAAACGGCAGGCGCGTAATATTTAACATATTCTTTTCGTAACATAGCTTTATCCTTCCCCTGCTAAACGTTTGATGATTGTGACGACTGAAATATCATACATCTCTGCATAAGGTTTGACGTAAACTTGGCGATCTAAGCCGAAACTATCGGGTTCAATTTTGACCACTGTGCCAATCTGCAAATCTGCTGGAGAATTGCCACCTAGCCCTGAGGTTTGAACAACATCGCCCTCTTTGATTTTAGTATTCCCTGTTAATTGTGTGACGATCAACGTTTTTGTTTTTTCATCATAATTTCGTAATAAGCCAAACGCGTCTCCTTCTTTGGAACTAATCTTTATCGGAAAATGATTAGAGTTTTCGTTTCCGGAGGTCAGTAATTCAATTTTTGAGGAGCCTATATTGACTTCTGTTACACGGCCAATTAATCCATGACCAGACATGACTGCCATATTGACTTCTACACCATCTGCTGTCCCTTTATCGACAATTAACGTGTCTTGCCAACTGTCAGGAGAACGTGTTACGACATTTGCTGTAACTTTTTCGTAACTAGTTAGTGTCTGATTTAAAGAAAGTTCTTCTTTTAGGGAGGCAATCTCTTTTTCGTTGTTATTATTTTTTTGTTTCATCACATCATAATCATCCAGCTTCTTTTTCAACTGCTCATTTTCGCTGTACGTATTAAATAAATTTTCAATAGATGCGGCACTATTCTTTATAAAACGACCTGGCGTGGACACCACTTTATCAACCACGGACACCGTGTCATTCATAATCGCTTGGACAATATTGGTTTTTCCATCATTCGCTCGTTTGGCAGCCGTTATACTGATAACAGTCACCACAAGAATGACGATAATTAACGTGATAATTATATTTTTATTGGGGTTGAATTTCTTCACAAGAACACCTCGAATTATTTAAACTGATAACCCTCATTCTACCACTAATTATTCTTAAACAAAAGAAAAGTAAATGTTCTTAAGTTTTTTTTTAGTAAATAGGAAAAAGAGGTTACTGCATAAAAATATAACAACTGATACTATTTTAACTACGGGAACTATATTGAATAGAAACATTGAGCAAACAACTATCATAGCAATCAGTGATATAAAAAGTACTTGAAAAACATTTTTCAAAATAAATTCCTCCTAATCTTTTTTGAGAACTATCATCTCGTGCTCAACATAGCATAGATGAGCCATGCAGTTGCCACTACTAACCCTATGATAATTGGGCTAAAAATCAACATAACCATCCCTAAAATCATTTTATCAATTGGCAAATCTTCTTTTTGATTTTTATCGTTCACGCTTTACCTCTTTCAATAGTTTTTGCGAATCCGAGCAAATGTCGCACAAGAGACACGTACGTCGGTACTAAAACCCGAATGATATTCGCCTTCAGTAATTTCCGCTGTTCGGAATTAATCGTTTTTAAGAATTTCGTCAAATTCCTGTTCACTAATTTCTACGGCTTTTCCATTTGTAAAATATTTTTTGTAGTCCACAACTATAAATTTTCGAAAAGGTGCATTTTCTTCTATTTTAAAGACTAGTTCTTTACTTTGACTTAAACCTACTGATAAAAAATTATTCATTCCGAACAGATCATCAGTATTAAAGATATTACAAAAATGCACTTTAACGGCTACTTGTTTCAATTTTTTTGTTTTACAGGTAACAAATACTCATGTTCAAATAAGTTCATCAAGTTTCCTCCTACTGATAGCTTTCGAAGAATTTTACCAATATCTCTTCTCAACTGTCCATAGATTACCTTTCTCCTATATTTTGGAGTAAAAACAATGTGATACTTACAATTCCAGCGAGTATGTTCTAAACTTTTATCGTCATTAGACATAAAGAAACTCCTTTCGGGTTGAAATAGCGGTTGGTAGCCTCTATTTAGTATACCGAAAGGAGTTTCTTATCGCTAAAGCTACTTCATCCACGCGCAGTACGCGTGTTTTTTTTTGTTTCAATCCTTTGGGATTGAAACTGACTAAAGTCAATAATATAAAAGATAAGTTATACCTTAATTATTTAAGGTATAACTTATCTTTTGTTTGTTTAGTCTTAAAATATTATATAGACTCTAAAAAAATCATTTGAGCAGAAGTAATTCTAAAATCATAATTTGTCATTCCGGTATTCGTCCATGGTAACTCTTCTTTCCCTGTTAGATAACGTTTTATATCCATTGGTTGAATGAGAAGGACGATAACTGAAGAGATACCAAAAAATCACTCATTTTTTGAAATTATCTAATAAATTTTTGCTACTATTTTTTATGAAATAAAGTTATTGATTATATCTGAAAATATTAAAGGCTTATTTTTATTTAACTCGTGTTTACCATCGTAGATTTTATGGAATTCTGAATTTTTTATCAGGCGACTCATTTTCACAGAATGCTTCAAGTTAATTTTATCATCTTCTCCGCATATTATTAAAGTTGACTTTGCTAATTTAGGTAACTGATGTTCTAAATTAGTATGCATAGAGTTCATAAAATGAATAACTTGTCTCCGATTTAAACCTATTTTTTTAAATTGAGATTTAGGTAAAATTAGAAGTACCATTAATTGAATAAAGTTAATAAAACGAGGAATAGGCTTATAAATTCCCCCTGCTACAATAATTCCTTTGAGGTTTGCATTATTTTTTTGGGTAGCATACATCAAAGCTAATAAACCACCCAAAGATAATCCACATAAAAAGAAAGGCTCTTCTATTTTATCCAGCTCATTTTCTATAGTTTTATACAAATCATTCAATGTAAAAAATTCGTTTAGGTCGTTATGTTCAAATAAATTCCAAATAAGAATATCTGCACTCACATTATTTATAAATTCCTCCCAATCATTTGAATTCTGCCCAAATCCATGTAATATAACTAGTTTAGTCATAATATAATCCTTTCAATGTATTCAATTTTTAATTATTTATTTAATTGTAACATGAACTAGCTTGGTACAACGCTATTTATGTGAAATAAATCAATTAAGAAATAATCGTTTTTGATGTTGTTCGGATAAATAAGCTTGTCCAACTACCAGCTGTAAATTGTCATTCGTCTTTAAGGGGAATCACCTGGAAGATTCACAGCATTTTCCCGAGAACTTTCTCTAAGATTCCGAACCATCTTTTTGAGAAAACTTCTTAGCATTTTTTTTATATTCTAAGACAAAACCGAGTGCATTTATAAATGTAACAAGTAGCATTCCCCACCCAAAATAAGATAAGTTACTATTCTCTAAATAGATACCTAAAACATTAAGAATTGCTCCAATAATTGATAAAATTGCATTACTAGTTTTCATTTTTTGACCTCTTTCTCATTGTTTTTGCGAATCTGAACAAACGGTGCACCAAATTAAACATAATGGTACTAAAACTCGAATGATTTTCAGCTTTAGGAATTTGAAATGTTCGGAATTAATCCTTTTTGAGAATAATTAATATCAACTGTTCATCATTCAAATAATAAGTTCAAATCACATTGTATACTATCTTCTATAGAAATATTTTTGTTTTCAAGTAGTAGCTTTAAATAGTTAGTAACTCTAAAAACATAATCACTTAAATCATATAAGTCTTTATAAGTGAAATTTCCGATAACATTTTGACTATTCTTTGAAATATGAACATCGTTATGAGCAATGACTTTGTCTCTGTATTTCTTAATTTCTTCTACTTTTGGTAATTGTGAGTCAAGTTCATTTTTAAAACTATTCAATTGCTTTTTTACTGATTGGAAAGTGATCTTATTAAGGTCACGAAATTCATCATCTGTAATTGCTACATAATGATTATTTATCTTTTTCGCATTATTTATTGCTGTATTCAAATGGTTATGAATGTTATATTTTCCATTTTGATCATAACTACGACAAATCGTAGATATATAAGTGAATCGTAGACAGTAATATGAACTATTGAAAAATTTCCATGCTTTTTTAAATTCATTATAGTTTGTAGATTTTAGATTAATAATTGCTTGCATACTATTCAGATACCTTTTTACATTAATCCCTTCTCTTAAAAGAAATTCGTTTCGTTCTTTAATCTCATCAATATTCATATGTCAGTATTCCTTTCACTTCTTGTTGGTTTATTTTAGATATCAAGCATGCAACTATTGATCATAGTGATTTGTTTTTCTCGCATTTAGATACCTGTAGAGTGTTGCTGAACTAACTCCAGTCATTTCTCTGATATCTTTCAAAGAATATTGTTTTGTATCATACAAACTAATTGCTTGTTTAACTTTCTTTGAATTTAATTTTGGACGTCCTCCAACACGCCCTCTGGCTCGAGCACTTTTAAGACCTTCTTTTGTTCTTTCTACAATTAGATCTCTCTCAAATTGTGAGAAGGCTTGAAAAACAGTTAACATCAATTTTCCTTGGGGGGTGGTCGTGTCAAAGTTTTCCTTATCACTAATGAGCTTCACTTTTTTCATTGAAAAGAAGTCCACCAAATCTATTAAGTCCTTTGTGCTCCTTCCTAATCGGCTCCAGCTCTCAACAACAACTGTATCCCCTTCACGAACGCTTTCCTTCAATTTATTTAATTGTGGCCTATCTGCCTTTGTTCCAGAAATTTTTTCAGTCATAATTTTATTACACTGGTATTTTTCTAATATATCTAATTGTCTAGCCAATTCTTGTGATTGGGTACTGACTCGTGCATATCCATATGTGTAATTCATGCTTTCACCTCACATATATTATATCACAAAGGGGAGTTTTCGATACATAGATATTGATATAAGTTTTGAGAAAGAAAAGAGATTTTTTTAAAGGATTTTCATCCTCTATCTTTTCTTTCTCATAAACAGTCGTTTTTAAGAAAAATTCATTTTCAGTTAAATTTTAAAAATGTGCCTGTCGTATGGTATTAGTTTGTAAAATGTATTTGATTTAGATATACAATATACTTCTTTTTATTTTTAAGTAGGATTTTATTTTCTTAAATCTGCTATAATAAACTGTCGCCTATCTGACAGTCTTGCGACTGAAGGAGGTGTCTTTATGATTGAATGGTTCATTTGCCCCCTTCTTGTTGGAGTGTTAGTCTCTTTATTTGATTATTGGTTGAATAATCGAAACAAGGTAAGTGCCTAATAACTAGGTACCTATAATTAAGCAACACCTCCGAGTATACTTGGCTTAACAAGTAAATTGGAGGTGTTTGTTTGACCAAGACAAACGAAATTGTACCCATTCAGATTCATACACAGCCAGACCAGAAACAAAATCAGAAAGTAGCGAGTGCGAAGCTAGCTGCACGAATAAAAAGAAAAGATGGCTCTGAAATACATCTTTATAATGGTATCAGTAGTTATATTCTTGCCGCAGTGCTTAGGGAGTTGAGATGACGTGCTTCTTGATTTCACTAAAGTAAAGAACTTGTATATCGTCACTGGGAAAACAGACCTTCGTCGTGGAATTGACGGATTGGCGAGTCTCATCCAACAAGAGTACGAGCTAGATGTTTATTCAGATGCCCTCTTCCTTTTTTGCGGTAATCGATGTGATCGTTTCAAAATTTTGTATTGGGATGGTGACGGCTTCCTCTTATGTTATAAAAGGATTCAAGATGGCCGACTCAAGTGGCCTAGAAAAAAAGAAGAGGTTCGACAACTAACTAGTCAACAAATTCGTTGGTTATTTGAAGGGTTGGACATCGATCAACCCAGGGCGATAAAGCCAGGGAAAAGAGGCCAATTCTAATAGATAAAAACCGTAATAAACATTGATTTAATGCGGTTTTTATCTGTTTTTTTGTTCTAAAAAATGGTATAATAAAGGGAAGGAAAATAGATAGAATGGTGGTGGATTTTTTTGGATATATCGACAGATGTAAGTTCAACAAATAACGTTGAGATTGATGTAAATGTCTTACTTGAACTTTTAAAAAATCAGACTGAAACGATTGATTCTCTAAAGAAAACCAACCAAGCATTAACCACCGAAATTCAACTACTGAATGAAAAACTCAACTACTTTATGAATCGCCAATTCGGGCGCTCAAAGGAAACTATTTCCTCAGATGTTAGTGGTCAATTAAATTTATTCACAGAGGAACTCGAAGAGGCCTCTATATTTACCGTACCCAAAGAAGAAAAACCGGCCCCTGAAAAAAAGTCTAAAAGGAAGAGTGGCCAAAAAGCTGAGAAAATCGCGCACCTTCCTTTAACTGAAATACACCATGAACTTCCACAAGAAGAACGTTCTTGTGAACAGTGTGGTACTCAAATGATTGATATCGGTACAACAAAATTACGTGAAGAGGTCCGATTCCATCAAGCAATGTTGGATCGATTGGCTCACATTCAACACACTTATTGTTGTAAGGCATGTGAAAAGGCAGATGTTTCTTCCTATAAGAAGGCACCTGTTCCTAAACCAGTCGTCCCAAATAGTTTAGGCTCAAACAGTATTATTGCGGAAACAATCCGTCTAAAATTCGGTCAAAAAAGTCCAGCGAATCGCCAAGAAATTTATTGGCGAGAAACACTCGGACTCGATATCTCACGCGATAATATGACAAACTGGCATATCAAAGCTTGTCATCATGCGTTAGATCCGGTTGCCGAACGATTCAAACATTATTTGAATCAAGAAGAGATTCTTCATGCAGACGAGACGAGCTATCAAGTGATTCAGAGTAAAAAAGCAAAAACCTATTACTGGCTCTTCTCAACCGGGAAACATAGTGCACAGCCTATTGCCTATTACCATCATGCAGAGTCTAAATCTGGGACAGTACCGAAAGAGTTTTTGTCTGACTTTAAGGGGTATCTTCATTGTGATGGCTATGCAGGGTATAATTATGTAACGGATGTGAAGCTCGTCTATTGCCTTGCGCACGCACGTCGAAAGTTTTTTGAAGCCATTCCAAAAAATGGTAAGGCCGAACATACGCCAGCAGTTGTCGCTGTGAAAATGCTTGACATCTGGTTCGAGCTGGAACGTAAATGGAAGGAAGTCACCATTGAGGATCGTTTTGATAAGCGTCAAGCTTATCTGAAGCCATTAGTGAATAACTTTTATGAATGGTTAGATACGTTCGTTGCCGTCCCCAAATCGAAGCTAGCGAACGCCGTTGAATATGTACGGAAGATACGAAGCGGTTTTGAGCGAATCTTTGAGGATGGACGATTGGAATTAAGTAATAATTTGGCCGAGCGTCACATAAAAGAGCTGGTGATTGGGCGAAAAAATTACATGCATTCCTGTAGTTTAGAAGGCGCACGAACATCAGGCGTGATTTTGAGTATCTATCGAACGGCAGTGGCTAATGGTCTCGACCCGATTCGGTATATAGAATTCCTATTTGATCGCGTGCCAAATATGGAGACGCTATCAGATGAAGGGTTAGATGCCTTACTTCCTTGGAAACCAGACGTTCAAGCTTTATGTACAACCACTTACAAATAGACCAAATAACCTAAGCTTAGTATAAGACTTGGGTTATTTGGCGTGTAGGTACTATTTTATTAGGCACTTACAAAAAGAGACCTCTTCTCATAAAGATTCACTGAGAGGCCTCTTTTAAACGGGTTCTATTTTCGTGCTTGTTCTGCCTATTACTTGTCTTTTTGATTTCTGACTTTTTAAATTTTTACTAGAACCGACTAGCCTTTCATTTTCTCAATGATACGGTCCGCAAACTCTGAACATTTCACTTGGGTAGCACCTTCCATCAAACGAGCAAAATCGTATGTCACTTCTTTTTGTTCAATTGTCTTTTCTAAAGCCGCCACAATTTTATCTGCGGCCTCTTTCCATCCAATATGTTCGAGCATTAGCGTACCCGATAAAATAACAGAAGAAGGATTCACCTTATCCAGCCCCGCATATTTTGGTGCCGTTCCATGTGTTGCCTCAAACAAGGCATGTCCTGTTCGATAATTGATGTTTGCCCCAGGAGCAATCCCGATGCCGCCCACTTGAGCAGCCAAGGCATCTGAAATGTAATCGCCGTTTAGATTCATCGTAGCGACGACATCAAATTCTTTTGGTCGAGTTAAGATTTGTTGTAAAAAGATGTCGGCAATCGAATCCTTTATAATGACTTTTCCCGCTTCTCCCGCCTCTTTTTGTGCTTTATCAGCTGCCGCAGCACCTTTTGTTTTTTTAATCTTATCATACTGGTTCCAAGTAAATACTTGATCACCATACTCTCGTTCCGCTAATTCATATCCCCAGTTTTTAAAGGCGCCTTCTGTATATTTCATAATATTGCCTTTATGGACTAGCGTAACCGTTGGACGTTTATGTTCAATCGCATAGTCAATAGCAGAGCGAATTAAACGCTCTGAGCCCTCTTTTGACACAGGTTTAACGCCTATTCCACTGGTTTCTGGAAAACGAATCTGTGTAATTTCTAGTTCGTTTTGTAGAAAAGCGATTAACTTCTTTGCTTTTTCAGAGCCTTCTGGAAACTCAATTCCAGCATAAATGTCTTCGGTATTTTCTCTAAAAATAACCATATCAACTAATTCTGGATGTTTGACAGGTGAGGGAACGCCCGAAAAATGTCTCACTGGACGAAGACATACATACAAATCCAACTCTTGGCGCAACGCCACATTTAATGAGCGCATCCCGCCACCTATAGGCGTGGTTAAAGGACCTTTGATTGCAATTAAGTATTCATTGATAGTCGCAAGTGTTTTCTTAGGCAACCATTCTCCTGTTTCTTCAAATGCTTTTTCGCCAGCCAGAACTTCTAACCAATTAATTTTTCTCTGGCCTTTATAGACAATCGCCACCGCCTCATCGAATACACGAACCGCAGCCTGCCAAATATCTGGTCCAATCCCATCGCCAATAATATAAGGAATCGTGGGCTGATTAGGTGTTTCTAGCCCTGTTGAAGTCATTTTAATTTTATCCGTTTGTGTCATAATTTCACTCCTCCTCTATGCTCTGTTACGTTAAAGAAATATTTCCAACTCGCTGATTCTAATCACCGTTAGGATCACGAATTTGGGACATAATTTCCAAGAACTTCTTAGTGCTGTGTCTTTTTACGAATCACCATTGGCAAAATCCCTTGGTGTTGGTAATACCGAATATCTGCTTGTGCATCAAATCGAACCTTCGCCATAAATTCTAGACACTCGCCAGTTACTTTTCTGGCACTTACCTTCACAAGCTCCCCAATTCCGACATCTGGTGTTAAATGGATGGTGAACGCCTCTGTCCCTGTCAGGCCTAATGTTTCAGCAGTCTCGCCGTCTCTATATTGAAGAGGTAAAACACCCATCATCACTAAATTAGAACGGTGAATACGTTCAAAGCTTTCAGCAATGACTGCTTTTACGCCCAATAAGCTTGTTCCTTTTGCTGCCCAATCTCTAGAAGAACCCATGCCGTAGTCTTTGCCTGCCAAAACAATTAAGCCTCGTGCTTCTTTTTTGTATCTTTGGGCTGCCTCATAGATGGTAATAACCTCTCCAGTTGGAAAATGAGTCGTATAACTCCCTTCCGTTCCTATAGCTAGTTGATTTTTGATGCGAATGTTCCCAAATGTCCCTCTCATCATTACTTCATGATTGCCCCTGCGTGAGCCAAATGAATTAAAGTCTTTAGGCACAACTCCTTGGTCAATCAAATAGGAGCCCGCCGCCGAACGCATCGCAATCGCTCCAGCAGGTGAAATATGGTCTGTCGTCACTGAGTCCCCAAATTTCGCAAGTGCGGTTAACTCATGCAACGTTTGGATTTCAATTGGTTTGGCCGACATCTCTTCAAAATAAGGAGGATTAGCAATATACGTTGATTCTTGATCCCAATTATATAGGGCTTCTGAAGTCGTCGGAATCTTATTCCAATCCTCATTGGCCTCAAAAACTTCCGCGTAATATTTTTTAAATAAGCTAGGTGTCACATAGGTTTCTACATAGTTCTGAATTTCTGCATGCTCCGGCCAAATATCTGACAAATACACCGGTTGCCCCTTTTGATTTGTCCCAACAGGTTCATTCAACAGATCTTTTGTCACCGTTCCAGCCAACGCATAAGCAACAACTATCGGAGGCGAAGCTAAATAATTCGCCTTGACTAACGGATGAATTCGCCCTTCAAAATTTCGATTCCCACTCAAAACGGAAGCGACCAACAGATTCGACTCTTGAATCTTTTCAGTTATTTCAGGAGATAAAGGACCTGAATTTCCAATACACGTCGTACAACCATAACCAACAACAGCAAAGCCAAGTGCTTCAAGATAAGGCATCAGTCCTGCGTCTTCTAAGTAACCTGTCACCACCTTTGAACCTGGTGCTAAAGAGGTTTTGACTGTCGGAGAAACGCGCAAGCCACACTCAACTGCTTTTTTTGCTAAAAGGCCGGCTGCAAGCATCACATAAGGATTCGACGTATTTGTACAGCTGGTAATCGCCGCAATCGCTAAGTCTCCTGTACCAAGCACTCTTTCACTGTTTTCTATCACCACAGTAGTTTGTTTATCCAACTCTTCTACCGGTAATCCAAAACCTTGGTTGCCTTCTGGTGCTGTAACGGATGCCACAAATTGGGCGGCCATCTCCCCCACCGGAATCAAATCTTGCGGACGTTTTGGACCAGATAAATTCGTTGAAATAGTCGTTAAATCGACCGTTAAAATTTTTGTATAACTAGGAACCTTTGTTTCGTCATAGAAAAGGTGATTTGCCTTAGCATAGGTCTCGGTTAACTGAACCTGTTTCGTATCACGCCCGGTCAACTGCATATACGTGAGGGTCTCCTCATCGATTGGGAAAAAACCACAAGTTGCGCCATATTCAGGTGCCATATTAGCAATCGTCGCGCGATCCGCTAAACTCAGCTCTTTTAACCCTGCACCGAAAAACTCGACAAACTTTCCGACAACTTTTTCTTCTCGTAGGAGCTGGGTCACACGAATCGCCACATCTGTTGCTGTAGCGCCCACTTGTAATGCCCCTTTGAGTTCTACACCAATCACTTCTGGAATTGGAAAATAGGAAGGTTCACCTAACATCCCTGCTTCTGCCTCGATTCCCCCAACGCCCCAGCCTAAAACGCCAATACCATTAATCATTGTGGTATGTGAATCCGTTCCTACCAAGCTATCAGGGAAAATTTCTTTTCCTTCACCTACTGTTTTTGTCACGATTACATCTGACAAAAATTCAATATTTACTTGATGGATAATACCTGTTGAGGGTGGGACAACACGATAGTTATCAAACGAATTTTGTGCCCACTTTAAAAACTCATATCGTTCATAATTTCGTTCAAATTCTAGTTTTGCATTGGCTGCTAAGGCTTGTGGTGTCCCTGCATAGTCAACCTGCACCGAATGATCGACGACTAAATCAACTGGAATCTCTGGATTAATCTGATCAGGATTTCCTCCTAGTCGAACGACCGCCTCACGCATAGAAGCTAAATCAACGATGGCTGGTACACCAGTGAAATCTTGGAGAACCACTCTTGTTGGCTTAAAGGGGATTTCACCTGTCGCTGTTTGATCCGCCCAACGTGCAAGCACTTGAATCGTTTCTTCTGTAATATCTAGGCCGTCCTCTTGTCTAATTAGCGACTCTAATAAAATCCGAATGCTATACGGCAGCTTATCGATAGCGACATCTAGAGAATCAGTGACCTTTTTCAGCTCATAATAAGTATACGCAGTTCCTTGAAAATCTAATGTTTGTTGTGCAATTTGTTTACTTTTCATTTTCCCACTCCTTACTTAGCCTATTCATAAAACTCAGTATACCTATTTTATTCCTCATTGTAAATTAATCTTTATCATTTCATTTTAATCTAACATCACCGTGTTATTCACAAGGTTGTGGATAAACTCTTTTATATTTTATAAATATACTTGTCCACAAGTGGATAAGTTTGTCATGAATTCCTCATTATCCACAGCTGAATAACTAGACATGACAAAAGTAAAAAAAGTCACAGCCCTTTTCGTTTCATCTCGAAAAGGGTCTGTGACTTGCTTATTTATCTTTACTTTGGATGACGGCAAGGATTCCTTCAGAAAACGAAAAGCTAGCCGTTTCCGTCACAAATTCATTACTTGCATATGAAAAGGGTCGCAACACATCCACTTGATTAAGTAGATACTTACTTTCAAACAACGAAAGGTTTGCCACTGGAGTCAGACAACAATAGGCCAAATACTTCATCTCAGGCTCTTTATAAATCCGATAATCACCTGGTGTAAAATAGCGCAAACTATTTTGGCTATCTCTCAACACAAAACGATCCAGAAACGGCGCAAACCGGGGTTCTAAACCCAGCCACAAATTGGACAGTAGATGATCTAAACGCCCACCAGTTGCACCAATTAAAGTCACTTTTGCTTGAGGGAATTTTTCAAAAACATGTTGTAAAGCAAGCTGAGTATCCGTATCATCTTTTTCGGGTTGTGCTTCCAAAACTTCCCCCGCTTGTTGGATGACGGCTCGTTTTTCTTTGGGACTTAACGAATCAAAATCCCCCACCGCAAGATTTAATGGATAACCTCTTTGGAGCAAAAATAAACCACCGCGGTCCACTCCAACAAAATAGTCGAATACAGAAGAGTTGATCTCAGGCCACGTCTCTGGTGCCGCTCCAGCAACAACTAAAATATTCATTCTATTGTAACGCCTCTTTTAATAAAGCCATACGTTCACTTGGATCTTCTGCAGAATAGACATAAGACCCCGCAACAAAGACGTCTGTTCCCGCTTCTTTACACAGTTTCGCCGTTTCAGGCACAATGCCCCCATCTACTTCAATTTCATAGGTATACCCATGTTCTTTACGAAGGGCGTCTAATTCAGCAATTTTCACAACACATTCCTCGATGAAGCTTTGACCACCAAAGCCTGGATTTACCGTCATGACAAGCACTTGATCCACCATGGAAAGGACGTGTTGAATCGCTGAAACAGGTGTCCCAGGATTAATTACTACGCCTGATTTCACGCCGTGTGCTTGAATCATTTGAATGGCCCGATGAATGTGAGCTGTTGCTTCCACATGAACCATGATAACGTCTGATCCAGCTTTAGCAAAATCGTCAATATAGTTTTCTGGATTGGTAATCATTAAATGAACATCCAATGGTAATTTAGTGACTGGACGTAGAGCAGCTACCACACCTGCTCCTATGGTAATATTCGGTACAAATTGCCCATCCATTACATCAACATGGATATAATCTGCTCCTGCTTTCTCAACTAATTGGACGTCTCTTTCTAGATTTGCAAAATCTGCGCTTAAAATTGATGGTGCGATTTTCATGTATATTGCCTCCTATTTTTTCTTTTTATAGATGGGTCGTTTATTTTCGATTTCTTCTAAAAATTGTTTATAGTTATCATATCTTGATTGCGCAATTTCCTTGGTTTCAACACGCCGTTTCACTTCACAAGAGGGTTCTTTATCGTGCATACACTCGCGGAACTTGCACAACGCTGCTGCTTCCACAAATTCAGGAAATTCTTTTGGCAAATCAACTGCTTGAATTTCCAAAAAGTCAATCGCACTAAATCCTGGGGTATCAGCAACAAGTCCCTCATAAATCGGTAATAGCTCCACATGTCTTGTCGTATGCTTTCCGCGGCCTAACGAATCAGATATTTCAGCAGTCTCCAAATCCAAGTGCGGTGCAATACGGTTCAATAGTGTTGATTTTCCAGCTCCCGATTGCCCCATGAAGACCGATAATTTTTGTGGAAATTGTTGCTCTAGCTCGACAATTCCCTGGTCTTCTTTTGGAATAATCACCGTATAACCAATTGCCTCATAGACTTGTTTCACTTCATTAATTAAAGGATTTCTCGGGTCCAAATCAGTCTTACTTAGATAGATAATCGGCTCAATCCCTTTATTTTCTAACGTAACTAAAAAACGATCAAGTAAATTATAGGAAAAATTAGGTTCCACCAGACTCGTCACGACCACACCTTGATCGACATTCGCTACGGGCGGTCGAACCAGTTCATTTTCTCGAGGTAAAATCTCCAATAGATAACCATCTGTCAGATTACTACTCTCAAAAATGACCTCATCACCCACTAAAGGAGTAATCTTTCGGTTACGAAAATTTCCACGTGCGCGTGTTTGGTAGGTCTGACCTTCTGAATAAATATAATAAAACCCACTCAACGCTTTTCTTATTTGTCCTTTAATAAAAAGGCACCTCCTACGGTAATCTCGTTTGTTTTATTCTAACACACTCTATTTCAAGATGGGAAAATTTACTAAGTTTGTTTGAATAAAAAGGGCAAATGGATGTGTTTATGGTACTTCTCCTCCCATTATTTATCGATGTTTATGGAGGTTAGACAGAAACTTAGGATTGCGTCCCAGTCTCCACACTTTCACAAAAAAAGTGTAGAGTTTCGGTTTCCCGAGTCCCTACACTTTTTATTCGCCGATCTTGCTTAATCCTTTTTGTCTGCGGGGTCATTATTTCCGGTTTGATCCCCACTGTCTGTTGTATTCCCTTTATCTGTTTGATTGCCTGTATTTTTATTATCATTTGGTTGATTTTCTGCCGGTTTGTTCTCTTCTTTTGTTGGATCTTTTCCTTTAGAATAAATTACTTTAACTGAGCTACCAACTTGAAGAGATTGACCCGCACCGGGTTCTGTTCGAATCACTTTACCTGAATCTACAGAATCACTATACTCTTCTTCCTCGACAATAATCATACCGTTTTTTTCCAAATATTCCTGTGCTTCTGCTTTCGAGTAACCGCTCATGTCATTTAGTGTGATTTTTTCACGTTCTTTACTAACAGTAAAAACCAGTTCTGCTTCTTTGGGAACCACTTCTGTATTCTTATCAAAGTCCTGACTAATAACTAGATTAGGCGCTCCATCACTCTCTTGATATACTACTGTAATTTGACCAGTCGAGATTCCCTTACTAGTCAATTCATCCAGGACACTTTGATAGTTCCAACCAATGTAATCACCTAGTGTTACCGTTTCTTGCCCTTTACTTACGGTAAAGGAAATTGTATCTTTTTCAGGATCAACCTCTGTGCCTTCTTTTGGCTCTTGGCTCATGATTTCACCTTCTGTTGTTTCACTATCATAGGTTTCGGTGATGTCAATACGACTCTCTGAAAAGCCTAACTCTTTTAGCTTAGTGAGGACATCCTTCATTTGCTCTCCTTTATAGTCGCCCATTTTCGGTTTTTGTTTCCCGGAGCTAATATAAAGAGTGATAATCGTACTACCGCCTTCTTTGACCTCACTACCTGCCGCAGGATCTGTTTTTATCACCAAACCAGCTTCGATTTTATCATCTGGCATTTCTTCACTTTTGCTGGAGACTTTTAAATTCTTGGATTCTAACTCAGCAATGGCTTCTGTTTCTGTCATCCCTGAAACGTCAGGAATTTGAATGTCTTTTTCGCTACCACCCATCAGCCAAAGATAAGCCGCTCCACCTAACGCCAATAGAAGAACAATCACGATAGGAATCATCCAACGACGTTTTTTCTTTTTCTTTGGTTCGTCTGTTGTTGGCTCAAACTGCTGTGGCTGTGGCTGCGGTGTCGTGATCGGTTCTTTCACGGCTTCCGACATACTTGTCTCAGACACGGTGGGCAATACCATTGTTTCTCCTAGCATCGCTTCTGGCGTCCAAACCGGTTCATTCAAGCGTTCAGGTGATAGAACGGTTGCTATATCCTGACTCATCTCTTCAGCTGTCTTGTACCGATCAGCTGTATCTTTGGCCGTCGCCTTTAAAATGACATTTTCGATAGATTGCGGTGCATTTCTGTCATAGTTTTTGATAGAGGGCAGCTCGCTTTGAAAATGTTTTAAAGCAATCGTAACTGCAGATTCTCCATCAAATGGCACGTTGCCCGTCATTAATTCATAGAGAATAATCCCTAAGGCATAAATATCGGACTGTTTGGTTGCCATACTCCCACGAGCCTGTTCAGGTGAAAGATAGTGAACCGAACCAAGCATCGTATTTGTTTGTGTAATTGATGTTTCTGAAAGAGCGATAGCAATCCCAAAGTCAGTGATTTTTACCGTGCCTTCTTCATTCATTAAAATATTTTGTGGTTTCAAGTCCCTGTGAATAATTCGATGCTCATGCGCAAGTGAAATAGCAGATAAAATTTGTTGCATAATATCCACAATCGTTGCGTAGGGAATCGGATAATGAGTTTGAATGTATCTTTTCAGATCCATGCCCTTGACATATTCCATCACCAAATATTGCATGCCATCTTCTTCACCAACATCATAGACGCTGACAATATTTGTATGGACTAACTCAGTTGCCGCCAGTGCTTCTCTTTGGAAACGACGAATTGCTGCCGTATCATTTTGAAAGTCAAAACGCAGAACCTTGACTGCGACATCCCGGTCTAAAATTAAATCATGTGCAAGGAAGACATTTGCCATACCGCCGCTACCGATGTTGCCAATAATTTTGTAACGGCCGTTTAGCTTTCGCCCAATTTCAAGCATGAATCTTCCTCCTCACATTGTATGATTAATACAGTGATATTATCTGCGCCACCTGCATCGTTGGCCTTTTCAATCAGTTGGTCGACCTTATCTTTAAGGCTAACTGAGCTGTGAATGATTGCCAAAATTTCCTCTTCTGAGACCATATTTGTTAAACCATCTGAGCAGACCAAAACAAAATCTTCACCTAACCATTCTTGGTTTGTGACGTCCACTTCCAAGATTCCTGGCATGCCGACTGAACGAGTTAGAACGTTCTTTCGTGGATGATTGGCTGCCATCTCTTTACTGATTTCACCAGACTTCACCAACTCGTTAACTAACGAATGATCCTCAGTCAATTGTAGAATCTTTCCATTGCGAATTAAATACGCACGACTATCTCCAACATTAGCAATCACAAAATTATGCTCGAAAATGGCCACTGCAACGACGGTTGTTCCCATCCCATTATACTCTGGCATCGATTGACCTTTTTCGTAAATCCGTTCATTTTCTAGTTGTAGCTGTTGGATAAACCATTGTGCCGCCTTTTCCTCATCAAGAATGTCTGCCTCTTCCCAAGCTGTTCCCAAATCGTTTACCGCCATTTGACTTGCAACGTCTCCGGCTAAATGGCCACCCATCCCGTCAGCCAAAATCGCTAATTGAATGCCTTGCTTGTTTTTAAAAAGATTGGCATAATCTTGATTGGAATTTCTTCGTCTTCCCACATCTGATTGAAAATAAATGTTCATTTTGTTCACCTCACTACTTTTTACGTAAGCAACAGATAAAGAATCCATCAGTCATAAACTGCTGTGGATACAATGTCAATTGTTGTTCTGACACAGCTTCGTTCATCTGCGGATTAACAGTTACGTCCATTTTTTCAAATTCTGGATGAGCCGCTAAAAACTGCTCAACCACCTCTTGATTTTCTTCTTTTGTAATCGTGCACGTACTATAAGTCATTATACCCGAATGTTTTAGTGTTGGGGCAGCACTTTCTAAAATTTCCAACTGAATTTTTTGTAATTGTAAAAAATCTTCAGGTTTTTTATGGTATTTAATATCTGGTTTTCTGCGCATCAGACCTAATCCTGAACAAGGAGCATCCACCAAAATACGGTCAAATGTTTCTGGTTCAAAGTTTTCGTGAATCGTTCTGGCATCCATTTTTTTCGCCTGAACAGCCTCTTCTACTCGCAATCGGCGCGCGTTATCTTGAATTAGCTTCACTTTGTGGTCATGAATATCTAAAGCCGTAACTTCCCCACCAAATGTTGGATCAAGGAAAGTAGCGATATGTGTTGTTTTCCCTCCAGGTGCTGCACACGCATCTAGCACTTTGTGGTGTTTTTGAATTTGCATGGTTGGTGCGACCAACATCGAACTTTCATCTTGGATAGTCATCAATCCATACTGGAATAACCGGCTATTTGCTAGATAGCCTTTCTCAGCAACAATCCCATAAGGCGAAACGAAACTTTCTCTGGCAAAAATCCCTTCCTCTTCTTCTAAGGTCGCAATCACTTCAGCCCGTTCGACCATGCGCGTATCAACACGGGCGCTAACATGACTCACTTCAAACAGAGACAACCCTAGCTTGCGGGTCTCTTCCATCCCTAATTGCTCAACAAGTGTTTTCGTTAGCCAGACCGGCATACTGATTTCTACTGATAATTGCTCAAGAGGATTTTTAATTGTCGAAATGCTTGGCAATCCTTCTCGTTGAACCGAACGAAGAACGCCGTTTACAAATTTACCAATACCGACGTTGCCACGGTTTTTCCCAATCTCAACGGCCTCATTTAAAACGGCATGAGCCGGAACTTTGTCTAAAAATTCCAATTGATAAAGAGACAGACATAATAATGTAACGACCCAATCATCTACTTTTTTGGCTTTTTTTATAAACGGTTGTAAATAAAACTCAAGTAATAACCGCCGACTGATGGTGCCATACACTAACTCGGTATAGAGGCGACCATCCTTCTCGCTAAGTTTTGCCTTAGACATCATGTCATTAAGTAGTAGATTAGAGTAAGCTCCGCCCTTGTTTACTCGTTCAAGTGTTTCTAGTGCCACAAATCGCACTGATTTTTTTATTTTTGCTGGAATTTTTTTCCCCATTAGTTCACCCGCTGTCCACTAGTCACTGATTGGCCGACGCCGTTTAAAAAGGCTTGAATTTCTTGTTTTGCTTTACCGGCTGGCTGCAGTGCTTTGATTGCTAGGACGCTGTGTTTGCCACAAGCAATCCAAAGTTCTTTTTTACTCTTATAGATGATGGTTCCTGGTTGTTCGTCTGTCGTTTCTTCTTCCAATGGCGCAGTCTCCCAGATTTTCCAACGAGCCCCTTCGTAAGTAGTAAACGCAATCGGCCACGGACGCATCCCACGCACTTGATTATCCACTTCAACAGCCGTTTTTTCCCAATCAATGGCTTCTTCTTCACGAGAAATATTTGGCGAAAAAGTCACTTCCTCTTCTTTTTGAGGAACAGGGATCAATTCTCCTGAAAGAATCTTAGGTAATGTTGCCAGTAATAGGTCTTTTCCTAACAAACTAAGTTTATCAAACATCGTCCCGACATCATCATTTTTGGTAATCGGGACCTTCGCTTGAGAGAAAATCCCCCCTGCATCCATTTTCTTGATCATTTCCATAATCGTCACGCCCGCTTCTGTTTCCCCTTTAATAATGGCATAGTGAACAGGAGCACCCCCACGATATTTCGGTAAAAGTGACGCATGAACATTGATAGCCCCGTGTTTAGGCACTTGCAATAATTTTTCAGGTAAAAACTGCCCAAACGCGGCTGTTACAATAATATCTGGTGCTAACTCGCGAATTTTCTCCATTTCAGGAGAGCCTGATATTTTTTCTGGCTGCAATACCAATAAATTATTAGCTAATGCCGCTTCTTTTACTGGTGTCGCGGTAATTACTTTTTTACGCCCCACTGGACGGTCTGGCTGGGTCACTACTGCTTGAATCTCATAACCAGCCTCTATCAGTCCTTCTAAAATAGGCACCGAAAATGCAGGTGTCCCCATAAAAACAATTTTAGTCATCTTGATGTTCCTCCATATAATTTTCTAGTTGATCAGCAGGAATTTTTTCAATGATTTTATCAATGAATAGCTGCCCATCTAAATGATCAATCTCATGTTGGAATGCGCGAGCTAAATAATCATACGCAATAACCTCAATTTCCTCGCCCTCACGATCAAAATAACGAACTGTAATTTCATCCGCTCGCTCAACCGTTCCGTAAGTCTCCGGGATACTCAAACAGCCTTCGACGTCAATACTCGAACCTTTTTTATCAATAATCTCAGGATTAATCAGCTCAAACAAATCCCCCTCATCCACTTCAACTAAAGCAATCCGTAGATTTTTTCCAACTTGAGGAGCGGCAATCCCGATACCATCGTGAGCCACCATCGTTTCATACAGGTTATCTAACAGCGTGATAATTTCATCCGTGATTGTTGTGACGGGAGCCATCTTTTTTGTTAAAAATTCATTTGGGTAAATAATAATTGGGTAGCGCATCAAAGCTTCCTTTCTTAAATAAAATGCATCGGTTCACTATCGATAGACAGCAGTAGCCCTTGTCTTTGCGCTACTTGGCTATCGTTTAATAATTTAGTTAAGGCCTCTTGTAACTTTGGTTCTTTTTTGTATTTAATAATCACTTGGTAATAATAGCGATTCTTCACACGCAAAATAGCACTTGGCGTAGGTCCCAGCAATAAACTTGTGTCACTAAGCACTTCTTTTAGCTCTTTGGTGACCGCAAAAATCTTTTGGGCTGCCGCTTGTTCTTCTGGATGGCTCGCAGTAATTTTTACCGTGAAATAATACGGTGGATAATCACTTCGATGACGGACACTCATTTCTTGACGATAGAAGTCTTCATAGTTTTGCGTTTTTGCTAGCTGAATCGCGTAATGCTCCGGATTAAACGTCTGGATAATGACCTCGCCTGCTTTATGTGCTCGACCTGCTCGGCCACTGACCTGCGTTAACAACTGGAAGGTGCGCTCACTAGAACGGAAGTCAGGTAAATTAAGCGCCGTATCTGCATTTAGCACGCCAACCAACGTCACATCTGGAAAATCTAACCCTTTGGCAATCATTTGCGTTCCTAATAAGATATCCGCCTTCTTCTCTCCGAAGGTCGTTAAAATCTTTTCGTGTGCCCCTTTTCTTCGAGTCGTATCCACGTCCATTCTTAAAATACGCGCATCAGGGAACAGTTCTTGTAGCTCTTCTTCGACTTTTTGTGTTCCAGTCCCATAGTAGCGAATTTTATCCTTCCCACAATCAGGACAACGATAAGGAATCCCCTCCTCATGCCCACAGTAGTGACAACGCATCGTTTTGGTGTCCATATGTAAAGTTAAAGAAATATCACAATTAGGACAAGGTAAGACAAAACCGCAATCCCGGCACATGACAAATGAAGAGTAACCTCGTCGATTAAGCATTAAAACCGTCTGTTCATTGGCTTCTAAACGCTGACGGATTTTTTCTTGTAGGGACAAAGAGAAGGAGGTTGTATTCTGTTTCTTAAATTCATCTCTCATGTCTATCACATCAACAAGCGGTAAAGAAGCTTGTGGGTTCGCTCTTTTTGAGAGAGTCAACAGCTGATAGACACCCTTTTGCGCACGCGAGCGTGACTCAAGTGAAGGCGTCGCACTCCCCAAAACAACAGGACAATGGTGATAATTCGCTCGCCACAAAGCCAAATCTCTCGCATGGTAACGAGGGGCTTCATCTTGTTTGTACGTGGTCTCATGCTCTTCATCAATAATGATGACACCTAGGTTTTGTAGGGGCGCAAAAATTGCTGAACGTGCGCCCACAACAACCTGTGCCTCTTCACGCTCGATTTTACGCCATTCGTCATATTTTTCACCTGTCGATAACCCACTATGCAAAACGGCAACAGCTTCCCCAAAACGACCTTTAAATCGGTCCACCATCTGCGGCGTCAGCGCAATCTCTGGGACAAGCATAATCGCGGTTTTATTCATTTGTAAGACTTCTGAAATTGTCTGTAAATAAACCTCTGTCTTTCCGCTTCCCGTAATTCCTTCTAATAAAAAAGGTGTGCTTTTACCTTCATTCACTGCTGTTACCAGTGTCTCTACTGCAAATTGTTGCTCTGGATTCAACTGATGAGCTTGCGTTTTCTCAAAGATTCGGTCACTAAAAGGATCGCGGTATTGCTCAACTTCCACAAAAGAAAGCCAGCCGCGCTCTTTTCCTTGGTTTAATACCGTTGTACTCAAGCCTAGCTCTTTCAACTGACTAACAGGCATTAAATCGTCCTGATTCATCAATTGTTCGAGAAGTTGTAGTTGTTTTTTGGCATTTTTTGATACAGCAGATTGCTCTTCTTGATAGCCGCTTTTTGAAAGCTCGGGTTTAACCATACGAATCGTTTTTACTTTGTTTTTTGTTTTCACTTCATAACGAATATCCACGACTTGTTCTTGTCGAAGCTGCATTAACTTAGGCAACAAGCCGCTTTCTTCTGCCTCACTCCAAGAGATTTCCTCTTTTTCGTGAAAATAAAGCGTCTTAGCCTCATGATTTTCTTGTTTCAAAAAGATATATTTCTCATACTCCGCTTTCATTACGCTAGGAAGCATGGTCTGTAAACACATAATCTTAAAGGCAAATGTTTTTTCCTTCATATAATCAGCCATCGCCAAAAGCTCACCGTTTAATACCGGAGATAAATCTAACACTCGAACAATGCTTTTTAACGGGATGTCTGGATTAGGCAACAAGTTTTCAATCACCGCTGTGACAAACCCTTGCACATGTCGATTGCCATTGCCAAAAGGAACCTCCACACGCATTCCTTTCTGTAAAGAAGGTTGAAGTGCTTGCGGAATAAAGTATGTAAACGGCTGATCCGTTTGCATCGTTGGTACATCAACAATTACCTCAGCATATTTATTCATCACTTGTTTTCCTCCTTTTCGCTTCTCGACTATTGTACTAAAGAAGTCTTGATTTGTCTTGTTGCTTCGCTGTTTCTAAACAAAAATTAAGAGACTTCCCTACATTACTAGGCAAATAAAAAAGCCGAGACAGTTCACTTTCCCTTGTCTTCGGCTTTTCATTTTTTACGCTTATAAGTTTTGTTCGTCACGAATACGTGCTTCTAATTCACGTTGTTCACGCTCACGTTGCGCTTTCTTTTCTTCTGATTCCATTTTTAAACGCTCGCGTTTTAATTCTGGGTTTGGATCGTTAACAACTGTTCCACCATCGATTTCTTCTAAGGCTTGTCCAACACTCTTCACAGATTCAAAGTTCTCCATCGTTGCTTGAGATCCTGCATCCAATTCGTGTGCGCGTTTACTTGCTAGAATCACAAGAGAATATTTCGAATTTACTTGGTTTAATAATGAGTCAATTGACGGTTTTAACATCATGAGCCTACATCTCCTTTAACATCTTAATGTATTTTCCAATTACACGGTTCACTCGAAAGTGTTCGCTCGTAATAATTTCTTTGATTCGTTGAACGGCCAACGGAACTTGGTCGTTTACTACAGCATAATCGTATAACGCCATCAGCTCAATCTCATCACGGGCAACCTTCATTCGTTGCTCGATGACTTCTTCAGCGTCTGTGCCGCGTCCAACAATTCGCGATTTAAGTTCAGCTAAGTCCGGTGGGGTTAAAAAGATAAACACACCGTCTGGCACTTTTTCTTTGACCTGCTGCGCTCCTTGAACTTCAATTTCTAAAAAGACGTCTTTTCCTTCATCTAAGGTTTTATTGACGTATGACAGGGGTGTACCATAATAATTTCCAACATATTCTGCATATTCCAACATTTCACCAGCTTCAATCATCGCTTCAAACTCTTCTCTCGTTCGAAAATAATAATCGACGCCTTCTACTTCACCTTCTCGCATCTTACGAGTGGTCATTGAAATGGAGTATTGAAAGTCATTGTCTTCACTCTCAAAAATAGCTTTTCTTACGGTTCCCTTACCTACCCCGGAAGGGCCGGATAACACAATTAATAATCCACGTTCTGTCATAATGACGTCCTTTCCCTTGTCTTTTTCGCTTAACGTCTATTCTGCACTTTTTTTCTGTAATTTTCAAGGCTTTCTTTATTATAGCGAGATTTTCTCTAAAAAGCTAGTTATGCTAGAAGCTCTCGCCATTTTCTAACTTTCAACCGACTAATCTTCAAAAAAGTTCTTCAAACAAGTTGGCAAAAAAAAGACAGCCGTCAACCCTTCACGCGCCTAACTTCCCTACAGTTTAGACTTCTTACGCCAAATAAAAAGAAACACTCAAAAACATTCTCTTTTTCTGCCTCATTTAAAGCCAGCCTCCGAAAAAATCTCAAGCATCTCTTTTTCATTACTCTTTCAACACATAATCCTTCATTTTGTTCTAGAAGCCCATGTTAGAGAGGGTATTCACTACCCCCATAATTTCATCCTGACGAGAAACTAATTTCTCAACTGGCCCTTCAACCTCTTTGGCATCAATTCGAACGATGTACTGCCGTTTTAAGGTCACGTAAGTTCCTTCGTTAACTAATAATAAGATCTCTTCTTCAGTATAAGAAACACAGGCATCTTTCCAAACCTCAAAGCCGCTTGCTGAAGAAGGGACTGAACGTTTCACGACATTTTTTCCGCTCAACTCATGAAAAGTGATATCATAATATTTCATTCTTCTCGCCCCTTTATTCGTTTCTTCTAGTATACCGTTTCTTGGCCGTTTTCAAAAATGAAACCCATTCAAGACTTATTCTATATTTTGAACTTGTTCACGAATTTTCTCTAAAACCGTCTTCATCTGAACCACCAAATTCTTGATCTCAATCGGACTTGATTTAGAGCCTATTGTATTGACTTCTCGGTTCATTTCTTGGATCAGAAAATCCAGCTCTCGTCCAACTGGTTCTGTCTGTTGAAGCAGCATTCCTAGTTTTTCTAAATGAATCATCAAACGATCAATCTCTTCATGGATATCGCCCCGTTCAAGCAATAGAACCATTTCTGTCAACAAACGAGATTCATCAAGCGTCTCTCCTAAATAATCTTTCAATTTTGTTTCAAATTTTTCACGGTAATCCGTTTCATACACGGCCACAAACCCGTTGAGCTCTTCTACCAATTTAGAAAAATCTTGTCGATAATTTTCTAAAACGGTTTGAATCATTTGACCCTCTTGAATCCGACTTTGCTCAATCGAATGCAACGATGCGACCAACGTCTCTTTCACCAATAATTCAAGAAGAGAATCCTCTTTGGTCTCTTCTTGAATCTCTACATACTCCTCGTTGCCAATAATCTGTTGCAGTAGTCCATCAATAGAAAGCGTGGTTTGGTTATACCGTTCGCTAACACCACTTTGAAGCTTTTGAATTAATTGATCAATCAAATCCCAACGAACAACCACTTCTTTTGCCCCACCATTTTTAGCGGTTAGTTTGAAAAACAACTCCACACGTCCGCGTTGAAGCGTCTCTTTTATTCTTGTACGCATCATAGATTCATAGACATTCAATTCTCTTGGCATCCGCAATTGAATATCCAAATAACGATGGTTGACACTTTTTATCTCGACATCTAACTGAAACCACTCATTTTCTTTGATACATTTTCCAAAACCAGTCATGCTTTTCATTGACAGGGCGCCCCTTTTACATAGATTTTATCGTTTTTTGTAATGCTTCAAACTCTTCATTGGACAAGGTAACGCCTTTTCCCATCTTTTCATGCTCAGGCGCCCAGTCTCTAATATCAAACTTAGGTGGTCGACCATTCCAGCTAACTAGATTCAATTCTTTTCTCCAGCCCTTTGGATTTTCACTTAATACCGCAATTTCTTCAACAATCTCGTATGAAAATTCTTTCACCATGTGTTTCCCTCCATTAAATAATCGATAAATAAAACCATAAATACTTGAATTGGATTCTTTTGGATCAACTTTTGAATCTCTTGTTGTTTTACGGCTTCCGCCTCTTCCTTAGAATCCAATACTAGTTTTTTCAAATAAAGTAACTGATTTTTTTCTGAGTAAAAATAATTCTCTTCTCGAAACCTGTCCAGCCATTCTTGAACTGATAACGTACCTAATTCAGTCGCTTCGGCTTGTTGGCTCGACTGTTTTAATTCTTTTGTTAACTGATTGATAGTATACACCTTTGTTGGTAAAAGTTGAAAACCCTTTGCCACTAGCTCCATAAACACCAAGCCCAAGGTCTCAACAGTCACGGGGCCTTTATATAACTTACGCAGTTTAGGCAAACTATTTTTTTCTAACCACTCATTATCAATAATTTGTTCTCCAAAATAAAGATTCTTTTGCATTTTTATCAGAAAATCTCGCCAAATGACTTCGGTGTCCTCAGACGACTCAAACGTATACCAATAGCCTTTGAATCGACCAAATTGTTTCATGGTCTCCAAATAACCCAATTGAAGATTCTGTGTGGAACGAAGAGCATCAAAGACCAAAAATGTCCCTAATTCCCATGGGCTATGAAGAAGGATTGAATTAGTTTCATCCGGGATATGCACTCGTTTTATTAAGCCAGGACCTTTGACATCTACAGCAATACAATCCGTAGCCCCTTTTTGAATCGCCACATCAATTGGCAAATTATTTCGATACCCACCATCCATATACGATAAACCTTCTATTTCAATAGCTTTCATCGCAGGAAAAAAAGATGCAGAAGCTAACAACCAGTCAACCAGTTGAGCAGGATTGGATTGTTTAATGTCTACGACTGTCTCTTTTAGCGCACTCATCTCTGTGGTCACCGTAAATAATTGAATAGGGCTGTCTTCTATTTTACGCAAGGAGATATTCTTTTCAAGCAATTGTCGTAACGGTTGTGTCGAAACACCTCCTTTACGAATCGCTGTCGTGGTTAAAGAAGCAATTTGTAAAATAAGCTCGCGCATCGTCTGATTACTATTGGCGGCAGCTGGAAAACTCATCACGGCTTCCGTCGACAAGGTTTGCCACATCTCTTTGGCCACCTCAAAGTCATCTTGTAGGACAAAGGCCCCATTCAGCGCCCCTACAGAGGTTCCAGTTACTAGTTCAAAGGAAATGTTCAGCTCTTTTAAAGCTTGCCAAACACCAATCTGATAGCTTCCATGCGCCCCTCCACCCCCAAGAACAAGTGCCGTTTTGTACACCAGCGTTTTCTTAAACAAGGCATCTGTTTGTAGATAGCCTTGTTCTATTAATAGTTCTTGGGAAACGGCGTCACCAGAAAGATCCAGACCAATCTCTGAACAAAATTGTTGTCTAGCAATCTTCTCAAGATATTGTAAACTCTTTTTCCAGCCAATTTGTATTTGATTATCTAAAAACAAAGCATTCGTGACAGTCATAAGCTTTCCTGGCGCTCGCCCAGAAAAGGACACAAAGCCGAGACATTTCCCTTGAGAACCTGTTTTTATCTGCCAAGCTTCACCTCTTTTGACTGCCTTCAAAAATTCTTTTCTAGCAACAGAATGTTCTGCATAAAACGGCCACCGCAATTGACTCACTTGTATCTTGGGCACTAGTTTTCCGACTTCAGAAGGATAGATTTTTTGACATTCCATATCCAGAACTCACCTCTTTTTTCTAAGTATACCAAATCTCTTTGGCTCCTGCTCCTAACACCTAACATAACCCAGACTTTTTTACTAAAATATATAATTTAAGAAAAAGAGACACCTGAAGATCTTATGCTGACAAAAAATTCCCCAACATAATCAGGACTCAAAAAAAGCCAACAAGCCATTGATGACTGTTAGCTTCTTTCTGATTTGCTAGCTCTTGTTTAAAACAGTGTGACAGCAACTAAGTGTTGACTAGGCTAGATAATAATTGGTCTGAACATAGTCGGAGATTCTATGTATTAGTTTTTCTTCAGTCGGTGAATCCTCCATCCCTAAGCATGCCGTTAAAGTCCCGACAATATGACTATAAATGAGCGACCCTTCTTCTTTGTTTAATGATGGATCTTCTGCCACGCCTTCAAGGAACAACTCATAGAGAAACTTCTGCATTTTAGCAAAGGTTCCACGATCAGTCACTAATGAAAAATAGACCGAGCTATCATCTCTAATAAATCTTGAAACATTTTCTATGTACTCGTCTAATGAAGTGTTCTGAGAAAACCACATTCTCTTTACCCTGAGAAAAATTTGATTGGTCATTGCTTCTCGGAGTCCTTCCATATTTTTGAAAACTAAGTAAATTGGCTGGGTAGATATGCCAATTTCGCGCGCCACCGCTCGAGCTGAAAGATTGCTTACGCCATGTCGAATCGCTAGCTCATAAGCGCCTTCCAATAAAACTGAAGCTGTATATTGTGTTTCTCTCATTTTCATTTACTCCTTTACTTGTGTTTTTTCTATTACGAAAGGCTTTGGTAAAGTCGATTTTGGTTGAAAAACCATACTCTCTTCGTAAAATCGTTTTGCATCTGACTCTGCCATTTGGATAATTTCTTGTTCTGTACACTTATGTAAATCTGGTTCTAACCAAAAGAAGAAGAGAATTTGCAGCTTAGCATCAATAAATAATACTTTGTGAATACCTGCTAAGTAATCTTCAGTCAGAAACTCCGTTAAAATTTGATAAAACTCCTTTTTTAACGTTTCGTAGTAATCAACTAATTGACGCAGTTCTTTAGCACCAGACACTTGATTTAAGGCCTGGTTATATGAAAAAAATAGTCATTCACGACTTGACGTTCTCGATTTTTTGTCTGCATCTTCTCTACACTCTCCCTTCGATTCATATTTATAGACTAAAAGGTTTTATTATTTTTTATAAAACACGCAGACACAACCTTATCCATTATTTAGTCTGGGCCTACGTATGTTTATTTCTTAGGTCTAGCTCTTATTCTTTACAAACTTTCGGTAAGACACATAACCACCAGAAAGAAGAAGTAGCAAACCAACGATTATCAGAAGATAGTTTCTCTCTTCTCCTGTTTGAGGTAAATACGTAGAATCTGTTCCATGATTACCTGAACCAGGTTTGTTGTTTGGTCCATTTCCTGTCCCTTTGCCAGTTACATCGGTTGTGCTTGTTGAATCGCTCGTGCTCGTTGAATCCGTTGTACTTGTTGAGTCGCTTGTGCTCGTTGAATCGCTTGTACTTGTTGAGTCTGTCGTACTTGTTGAATCCGTCGAATCCGTTGTGCTTGTTGAGTCGCTCGTGCTTGTTGAATCTATTGTACTCGTTGAATCTGTTGTACTTGTTGAGTCTGTCGTGCTCGTTGAATCCGTTGTGTTTGTCGAATCCGTTGTGCTCGTTGAATCTGTCGTACTTGTCGAATCTGTCGTGCTCGTTGAATCTGTTGTACTTGTCGAGTCTGTCGTGCTCGTTGAATCTGTTGTACTTGTTGAGTCTGTCGTGCTCGTTGAATCTGTTGTACTTGTTGAGTCTGTCGTGCTCGTTGAATCTGTTGTACTTGTCAAGTCTGTCGTGCTCGTTGAATCTGTTGTACTTGTTGAGTCTGTCGTGCTCGTTGAATCCGTTGTGTTTGTCGAATCCGTTGTGCTCGTCGAATCTGTTGTACTTGTTGAATCTGTCGTACTTGTCGAATCCGTTGTACTTGTTGAATCTGTCGTACTTGTCGAATCCGTTGTGCTCGTTGAATCTGTTGTACTTGTCGAATCCGTTGTGCTCGTTGAGTCTGTTGTGCTCGTTGAATCTGTTGTACTTGTCGAGTCTGTCGTGCTCGTTGAATCCGTTGTGCTCGTTGAATCTGTCGTACTTGTCGAATCTGTTGTACTTGTTGAATCTGTCGTACTTGTCGAATCCGTTGTGCTCGTTGAATCTGTTGTACTTGTCGGATCCGTTGTGCTCGTTGAATCTGTCGTACTTGTCGAATCCGTTGTGCTCGTTGAATCTGTTGTACTTGTTGAATCTGTCGTACTTGTCGAATCCGTTGTGCTCGTTGAATCTGTTGTGCTTGTCGAATCCGTCGTACTTGTCGAATCCGTCGTACTTGTCGAATCCGTTGTGCTCGTTGAATCTGTCGTACTTGTCGAATCCGTTGTGCTCGTTGAATCTGTTGTGCTTGTCGAATCCGTTGTGCTCGTTGAATCTGTTGTACTTGTCGGATCCGTTGTGCTCGTTGAATCTGTTGTGCTTGTCGAATCCGTTGAGTCCGTTGAATCTGTCGTACTTGTCGAATCCGTTGTGCTCGTTGAATCTGTTGTGCTTGTCGAATCCGTTGAGTCCGTTGAATCCGTTGTACTTGTTGAGTCCGTTGTACTTGTTGAATCTGTCGTGCTCGTTGAATCCGTTGTGCTCGTTGAGTCGCTTGTACTTGTTGAATCCGTTGAATCATCTGTTGAACTTGAGCTTTCTTCTGTGTACGGATCACGAATCACAAAATGCTCATTGTCTTCATAGCGTGGGTTCAGCATCTTCACACCCTCAGGTAAGATGTTATTCTTATCTGGATGATAACCGGTGAAATAAATGACCCCGTCGTTCGTGTTCTTCCCGTCAATAATGTATGGATGGTTACTTTGAGTGACAGTCGTATTTTTGACAACAATCTCCCCATCAGTCCCTGGGCTATAGGTTGTATCAAAGAAGGAAATAACTGCTTTATTTGATGCATTTTTGACTTCATTATTCAGAAAATCAAGCGTCGCAATTCGGCCTTGGCTAATATCAAGTAACGGGCTCTTTGCTGCAGCTGTCATTTCTATTTTGTTGGAATCCATCAAAATCTTGGCCCTTGCCCCCCAAGCAGAAGTATTAAGACTCACATCTTTTAAAGTACAGTTTTTAAATGTAAACGAGTCACTAACACCAGTTGTTCCAAATGTTGCTCCGTTAATTTGAGTATTATAAAAACCATTATCTCGGTCATTTTGATTTTCACTAGCGTTCACATATGCTTGACAATTTAGACGTCCCGTAATATTCATCGTTGAATCATAAATCTGTGTTCCACGCATATTTGCACGAGCAATATTGAATTGCGAATTGCGGATCGTTCCTGCTAACCACAAGTCAGCTGTGTATCCTGGTTCAATGTCAAACGTCGCATTCTTTAATTCGACTCCTGTACTCATCCCCATAATCCCACTATTAACAAACGTTTCATTTTCCCAGACTAGATCCGTTCCCATGCTAGGAATCACTGCTTTTGATTTGATGACATTGAGATTTCGATCATAATAAGTATTCCCACGAATCAATGTATCTGTCCGATATTCAAATGCAACTCCTAACACACCGTCCTTACTGTTTTTATAAAAAATATTATCTTCAACTGAGTAACGAGTTGCCCGTGCTGAAATTCGGACATTTCCTGAGAATTCATTGTCTTTTATTGCGATTGTATCACCTGCAACAACCACTAAATCGCCCTTATTATCCTCAAATTTATTCCCAATAATTTGAATGTCATTCATGTATTCCCAGCCGTCTTCCACATCAATCGCATAACCAGGCGATAAAAGTCCTGTGTTTTTAAAGGTGTTATTTCGAACAATTAATGTATCCGCTGCACAAATAGCCATTGCAAGACTTTTGTTATTGTCAAATACACAATCTTCAACTGTTAGTCGACTTGGCTGTTCATAGTAGGTTAAGAAAGCGACTGCTCCATTAAAATCTCCATCTCCTCTAGTTGGAACTTCTGGTTGATGAAGAACAAAGTGAGCGACAGAAGCATTTGCTGGAACAGTTGTTTTCTTGTAAACGAGTTGATTTTCTGCAGTGCTGATAAAATTACCAGCTGCGTCATAAAAGAGTACATCAAAAACTCGCGTAGACAAGAATTGATTATTCATATAACCAAGGTCATAACCGAGGATGAAGTAGTTTTTATACAATGTCCCATAATTTGCAACATTCAATGGTTCTTTTGTTCTAATTGTTGTATCACTTTCAATCAATTCACCCGTACTTAAATCCATGCCCCCTTTTTCAAGGTTTTGCTTCTTTAAAGAAGTGCCTGAACGAGAAGGTTGAAGTTCTTTTCCTTTTCCGGTAGTAATTCCCCAGCCTGTAGAATCTTTGATGACTACATTGTCGATTTTACAATCTACAGCTCCTCGCTCAAGTAAAATCAGCGTGTTTCGCTCACCTTGAAAAGGTACGGAATAATCATGAGTATCAATATCTCCAGCGACTGTTCCGTTTGTCAAACGAATATTTGAACAAAGTTCCATATGAATCGCTGTACTTTGAACTAATGCGTTTGAAGCCAGACTTAAAGTGGCTCCATTTAAATCAATCGTAAGATCTGAAACATCTTTTATCAGAATTGTATTACTTGCACTGATGGCAATCTCTTCTGATGGAAATTTGATGGTCGAATAGCCTTCATCAGAGGCCCACTTGATTGCATTTGTGATTCCTTCACTATTGTGTTCAGGATTACCATCAATCCCCCATTCCTGCTTATCAAGTATGTATTCAGAACCGCTCTCTGCTGCATAACCAGTTACAGAAAAACATAACGCTGATATAAAAATGCTTAAGAAGATACCAACTTTTTTTAACATTCTTTTCTCCTCTCATAGGGACTTATTTTTCTATTAATTGTTTATAGAAATAAGCTCCGAGACTTACCAAGAAACAGCAAGTCTCGCAACCTATTCTATGTTGTTTACCCTTTTTTACTTACTCTTTTTTTTAATAGCACGACTAACGCGAGAAGACTTGCTCCTAGATAACTTAATAGGTAAGACTCTTTGGCACCCGTTCTTGGTAATTCTTTGGCTCTCTTCGGTGCTTTGGTTTTCTTCTCCGTTTTTGGTGTTTCCGGTTCCTCTGCTTTTGGTTCCTCAGGTGTTTTAGGGACATGTTTGTTGGTGACAGTGATGTTTGTGGCATCCTCGTTTGTCACACTTGACTCATACCCTTTGACTTCGCTGATTTCCTTCACAGAATAAGTTATTGCTTTGCCGTCTGTTTCTTTAGGCAAATCGGTCCACATTGCTTGCCAGTTCGTTTCTTTAGACAAGGTTACAACCTCTCCTATTGGCTGGTTGTTTGCCAATAATTGGACTTCAATGCTTTTCGCACGAAGTTTGTCTTGATCGTTGTTGTCATCCCAAACCTTGGTGACCTTGACACTAGTGGTTTCTGGTGTATAGGTATTGGTGATGTCAAAGCCGTTATATGTTGGCGTATAGTTTTCAACCGTCTCTTCGCTGATAGTATAAACAATCTTACGTCCGTCCCCATCAACTTTTTTCAGATTGTCGAAGCTATAGGTCCACTTAGTTTTTTCTGTTACTTTACGACTAGCAACGTTCACCCCGTCCGCCAACAGATTGACTGTAATCTCTGCTGGACGAGCCCCTGCTTTATTCTCGTCATCTGCCCATGTCTTTTGCCCGATAATCTGGATAAATTCCTCGTCAACTTTTGGCGTATGGTGATTCGTAATCACAACATTGACTGGGTCACTTGCATCCACAGTCGCTGTGTATCCCGCGGCAACATCGATTTCTTTTACTGTATAGTGAACAAGTTCTCCATTGATTCTTTCTGCTAAGTCTGTCCATGTATGACGCCAATTGTTGCCAGTATTTAAAATAACGGGCGCACCTTGTTCTGCACCATCGGCATACAATTGAACCGCAATACTTGTTGGACGTAGCCCCTCTTGATTATTGGCATCAGCCCATACTTTGGTTACAGAAATACCTGTTTTGCCTGGAGTATAACTATTCGTAATATCAAAGCCGTTGTAGGTTGTCGTATACCCCGCCACAGCCTCTTCACTGATTGTATAGACAATTTCTTGACCATTCGCAAATTTTGGCAAGTTATTGAACGCATAATCCCAGCTATCTGTAGCTGTAACCACTTTGCTATCAACCTTCACACCATCCGCCAATAAGTTCACAGTAATACTTGTTGGGCGAAGTCCATCTTGATTGTTGGCATCCTCCCATGTTTTTGAACCTGCAATATCCACTTTCTCTGGCAGATGATTATTCGTAATCACCACATTCGCTGGATCACTATCGTTTACAACAGTCGTATAGCCAGTCACACTGCCTACTTCTTGAACGGTGTAAACAATCGTTTGACCTGCTTGTTTCTCATCTAAACCAGTCCATGTATGACGCCAATTGTTGCCAGCATTCAAAGTAACGGGTGCACCTTGTTCTGCACCATCTGCATACAATTGAACTTGGATACTTGCTGGACGAAGACCGTCTTGATTGTTGCCATCCTCCCAAACTTTGGTTACGGAAATGCCTGTTTTGCCTGGTGTATAGCTATTCGTAATATCAAAGCCGTTGTAGGTTGTCGTGTAATCCGCCACAGCCTCTTCACTGATTGTGTAGACAATTTCTTGACCATTCGCAAATTTTGGCAAGTTATTGAACGCATAATCCCAGCTGTCTGTAGCTGTAACCACTTTGCTATCAACCTTCACACCATCCGCCAATAAGTTCACAGTAATACTTGTTGGGCGAAGTCCATCTTGATTGTTGGCATCCTCCCATGTTTTTGAACCTGCAATATCCACTTTCTCTGGCAGATGATTATTCGTAATCACCACATTCGCTGGATCACTATCGTTTACAACAGTCGTATAGCCAGTCACACTGCCTACTTCTTGAACGGTGTAAACAATCGTTTGACCTGCTTGTTTCTCATCTAAACCAGTCCATGTATGACGCCAATTGTTGCCAGTATTTAAAATAACGGGCGCACCTTGTTCTGCACCATCGGCATACAATTGAACCGCAATACTTGTTGGACGTAGCCCCTCTTGATTATTGGCATCAGCCCATACTTTGGTTACAGAAATACCTGTTTTGCCTGGAGTATAACTATTCGTAATATCAAAGCCGTTGTAGGTTGTCGTATACCCCGCCACAGCCTCTTCACTGATTGTATAGACAATTTCTTGACCATTCGCAAATTTGGGCAAGTTATTGAACGCATAATCCCAGCTGTCTGTAGCTGTAACCACTTTGCTATCAACCTTCACACCATCCGCCAATAAGTTCACAGTAATACTTGTTGGGCGAAGTCCATCTTGATTGTTGGCATCCTCCCATGTTTTTGAACCTGCAATATCCACTTTCTCTGGCAGATGATTATTCGTAATCACCACATTCGCTGGATCACTATCATCCACAGTCGTAGTGTAACCTGTGATTGTACCAACCTCTTGAACGGTGTAAATAATCGTTTGTCCTGCTTTTTTCTCATCTAAGTCCGTCCATGTATGACGCCAATTGTTGCCAGCATTCAAAGTAACGGGTGCACCTTGTTCTGCACCATCTGCATACAATTGAACTTGGATACTTGTCGGGCGAAGGCCGTCTTGATTGTTGCCATCCTCCCAAACTTTGGTTACAGAAATACCTGTTTTTCCTGGGGTATAGCTATTCGTAATATCAAAGCCGTTGTAGGTTGTCGTGTAATCCGCCACAGCCTCTTCACTGATTGTGTAGACAATTTCTTGACCATTCGCAAATTTTGGCAAGTTATTGAACGTATACTCCCAGTTATCTGCGGCTGTCACAACCTTACTATCAACCTTCACACCATCCGCCAATAGGTTCACTATAATGTTTTCTGGACGTAAACCATCTTGATCGTTGGCATCCTCCCACGTTTTGATTCCTGATACTTTGATTTGTTCTGGTATATGACTATTGGTAATCACCACATTAGCTGGATCACTTGCCTCAACTGCCGTTGTATAGCCAGTCACACTGCCTACTTCTTGAACAGTATAAACAATCGTTTGACCTGCTTTTTTCTCATCTAAGCCTGTCCATGTATGACTCCAGCCATTTCCTGTAGACAAGGTAACTGGCGTTCCTTTCGCTAAGCCATCTGCATACAATTGAACTTGGATGCTTGTCGGGCGAAGGCCATCTTGATCATTGGCATCCTCCCAAACTTTTAGCACAGAGATACTTGTTTGCCCTGGCGTATAATTATTAGTAATATCAAAGCCGTTATACGTCGTGGTGTAATTTGTGACCATCTCTTCAGTAATCGTGTAGACAATTTCTTGACCATTGGCATATTTATCTAAATTCGTAAATGCATAGTCCCAATTGTCTGCCGCAGTCACTACTCGACTATCTACTTTCACACCATCTGCTAATAAATTAACTGTAATGCTTGTTGGACGAAGACCATCTTGGTCATTGGCATCATTCCATTGTTTACTTCCCAATACTTCGGTTTTTTCTGGCACATGAGTATTTGTAATCACTATGTTGTCTGGGTCACTATCATCGACAGTTGTTATATAATCTGTCACAGTCCCCACTTCTTGAACGGTATAAACAATCGTTTGGCCCGCTTTTTTCTCATCAAGACCTGTCCACGTATGACTCCAGTTATTACCAGTATTCAAAGTAACAGGCGCCTCTTTAGCCACACCATCTGCATACAATTGAACTTGGATACTTGTCGGGCGAAGGCCATCTTGATTGTTGCCATCCTCCCAAACTTTGGTTACAGAAATACCTGTTTTCCCTGGTGTGTAACTATTCGTGATATCAAAGCCATTATACGTTGTGGTGTAGTCTGTTACGGCCTCTTCGGTAATTGCATAAACAATTTCTTGACCGTTTGCAAATTTTGGTAAATTGTTAAAAGCATAATCCCAGCTATCTGTAGCCGTAATTATTTGACTATCGATTTTGGTACCATCTGCCCATAGATTTACAGTAATACTTGTTGGACGAACGCCATCCTGATCATTCGCATCATCCCAGGTTTTCGAGCCTGTGATATCTAGCTCTTCTGGCGTATGACTATTAGTAATAATCACATTGGCTGGATCACTATCATCCACAGTCGTAGTGTAATCTGTGATTGTACCCACCTCTTGAACGGTGTAAACAATCGTTTGTCCTGCTTTTTTCTCATCTAAGTCCGTCCATGTATGACCCCAATTATTACCAGTATTCAAAGTAACTGGTGCACCTTGTGCCAGACCGTCTGCATATAATTGAACATCGATGCTCGTTGGACGAAGACCGTCTTGATTATTGGCATCATCCCAGACTTTGGTTACAGAAATGCCTGTTTTGCCTGGTGTATAGCTATTTGTAATGTCAAAATCGTTATATGTCGTCGTATAATTGGTGACTGCTTCTTCAGAAATCGTGTAGACAATTTCTTGTCCATTCGCAAATTTATCTAAATTCGTAAACGTATATGTCCAATTGTCTGTGGCTGTCACCACTTGACTAGCGACCTTCACGCCATCTGCCAATAAATTCACTGTGATACTTGCTGGACGTAATCCATCTTGGTTGTTCGCGTCATTCCACGTTTTCGTTCCATTTACTTCTGTTTGTTCTGGTATATGACTATTGGTAATCACTACATTAGCTGGATCACTATCATCCGCCACTGTTGTATACTCTGATACGCTGCCCACTTCTTGAACAGTATAAGCAATCGTTTGTCCAGAAGATCGTTCATCCAAGCCTGTCCATGTATAGCTCCAGTTATTGCCTTCAGTCAACGTAACTGGTGCACCTTTTACTAGACCATCTGCATATAATTGAACTTCAATACTGGCTGGACGAAGACCATCCTGATTATTCGCATCATTCCATGTTTTCGTGACAGAAATTCCGGTTTGGCCTGGCGTATAACTATTGGTAATATCAAACCCGTTATACGTCGTGGTGTAATTTGGAACAGTCTCTTCGGTAATCGTATAGACAATCTCTTGTCCATTCACAAATTTTGGTAAATGAACAAATTGATACGCCCAGCCTTCCGCTGCGGTAATCACTTGACTATCAATTTTTGTCCCATCTGCCAATAAATTCACCGTGATACTTGTTGGACGAAGACCATCTTGATCGTTGGCATCATTCCATGTTTTCGAACCGGTGATCTCCATTTCTTCTGGCGTATGTGTATTGGTAATCACTACATTACCTGGATTATTGGCATCAACAACTGTCATATAACCGTTCACCGTTCCAACTTCTTGAACCGTGTAGACAATCGTTTGACCTGATTGTTTTTCATCTAAGTCCGTCCACGTATAACCCCAGTTATTTCCGGCATTCAATGTAACCGGCGCGCCTTGTGACACACCATCTGCATACAATTGTGCTTGAATACTTGTTGGGCGAAGACCATCTTGGTTGTTGGCATCAGCCCAGACTTTGGTTACAGTCACCCCTGTCTTTCCTGGTGTATAGCTATTCGTAATATCAAAGCTGTTGTAGGTTGTCGTATAATTAGTCACGGCATCTTCTGTAATCGTGTAAACAATTTCTTGACCTAATGCATACTTATCTAGGTTCGTAAATGTATAGGCCCAGTTGTCTGCGGCTGTTACCACTTGGCTAGCGATTTTTACGCCATCTGCATAGAGATTAACAACAATGCTCGTTGGACGAATGCCATCTTGATTGTTGGCGTCATCCCACGTTTTTGTTCCTTTGACTTCCGTTTGTTCTGGCGTATGGCTATTGGTAATCAATACATTGGCTGGATCACTTTCATCAACTGCCGTTGTATAGCCAGTCACACTTCCCACTTCTTGAACCGTGTAGGCAATGGTTTGACCTGCTTTTTTCTCATCTAAGTCCGTCCACGTATGCCCCCAGTTATTACCAGCGTTTAAGGTAACTGGTGTGCCATTTGCTACGCCATCAGCATACAATTGAACATCTATACTTGCCGGGCGAAGACCATCTTGATTATTTGCATCATCCCAGGATTTTCTTACAGAGATACTCGTTTTACCTGGTGTATAACTGTTTGTTACATTAAAACCATTATAGGTAGTTGTGTAATCAGTTACCTCATCTTCTGTAATCGTGTAGACAATTTCTTGACCATTGGCATATTTGGGTAAATTATTGAAAGCATAATCCCAGCTATCTGCTACAGTCACTACACGACTATCGATTTTCACACCATCAGCCAACAGATTCACAGTAATACTGGTTGGCCGAAGACCATCTTGATTATTCGCATCATCCCATGTTTTTGAACCGGCGATATCTATTTCTTCAGGTTTGTGTATATTCGTAATAATTACATTTTCCGAATCGGTGTCATCCATTGATGTGATGTATCCCGTAACACTTCCAACCTCTTGAACCGTATAAGCAATCGTTTGACCGGCAGACTTTTCAGGAAGACCTGTCCAGGTGTAGCTCCAGTTGTTACCCGCATTAAGAGTTATTGGGACACCATTCCCTAGTCCATCTGCATACAACTGAACTTGAATACTGCCTGGACGAATACCGTCTTGGTCGTCTGCATCGTCCCAGACTTTGGTTACAGTCACCCCTGTTTCACTAGGCGTATAACTGTTCGTAATGTCAAAACCATTATAGGTGGTCGTATAATCCGCCACAGAATCTTCACTGATCGTGTAGACAATCTCTTGACCATTCGCAAATTTTGGTAGATTTGTAAATGTATACTCCCAGCTATCTGCTGCGGTTACGACTTGACTATCTATTTTCACACCATCTGCATATAGGTTTACAATAATATTGGCTGGTCGAATGCCATCTTGATTATTCGCATCATCCCACGTTTTTGACCCCTTTACGTCAACCTCTTCTGGTTTATGTGTATTAGTAATGACAATATTCGCTGGATCCGTTTCATCAGTAACTGTCGTATACCCTGTGACAGTACCGATTTCTTTTACAGTATAAACAATCGTTTGACCCGCTTTTTTCTCATCCAAGCCTGTCCATGTCTGACTCCAGTTATTACCAGTATTCAAAGTAACAGGTGTCCCTTTTGCCACACCATCTGCATACAATTGAACTTGAATACTTGTTGGCCGAAGACCATCTTGGTTATTGGCATCATCCCATGCTTTAGTTACAGTTAGTCCCGTTTGACCTGGAGTATAACTATTTGTAATATCAAACCCGTTGTAGGTTGTTGTGTAATCGGTCACGGCTTCTTCACTAATGGTGTAAATAATCGCTTGACCATTTGCAAATTTTGGTAAATTAGAAAAGGCATACGCCCAACTATCGGCCGAGCTCACTACTTTACTATCAATCTTTATACCATCTGCAAATAAATTCACTGTAATACTTGCCGGACGAAGCCCATCTTGATTATTTGCATCATCCCACGTTTTTGTCCCACTTACTTCAATTTCTTCTGGTGTATGACTATTCGTAATCACCACATTACCTGGATCACTGTCGTCAATCGTCCTCGTGTATCCTGTAACACTCCCTACCTCTTGAACCGTATAGGCAATCGTTTGACCAGAAGATTTTTCAGGTAAGCCTGTCCATGTGTACGTCCAATTATTTCCTTGGTTTAAGGTAATTGCTGTCCCTTTTGCCACACCATCTGCATATAATTGAACTTGGATATTCGTTGGACGAAGACCATCTTGATTGTTCGCGTCATCCCATGCTTTGGTTACTGTCAGACCTGTTTCACCTGGCGTGTAGCTATTGGTGATATCAAAGCCGTCATATGTAGTTGTGTAGTCCGTCACAGCTTCCTCAGAAATCGTATAAACAATCTCTTGACCACTTATGAACTTATCTAAATTCGTAAATGTATAGGCCCAATTATCTGCTGCCGTAACCGTCTTGCTGTCTACCTTCACGCCATCTGCCAATAGGTTCACCGTGATACTTGCTGGGCGAAGCCCATCTTGGTTGTTGGCATCTTCCCACGTTTTCGAACCACTTACTTCAATTTTCTCTGGTGCATGGCTATTGGTAACCGTCACATCAGTCGGATCTGTGTCATCAACAACTGTCGTATACCCCGTCACCGTTCCAACTTCTTGAATCGTATACTGAATCGCCGTTCCCTGATTTGCTGCAGGTAGCTCTTTCCATATATGCGACCAATTGTTGCCTTCATTTAGTGTAATAGGTGAACCTTTTGCGACACCATCGGCATACAATTGAACCTGTACACTGGTTGGACGAAGTCCATCTTGGTTATTGCCATCATTCCAAACCTTGGTGACTTTCTTTTGGAGCTGTCGTGTATTGACAACATTTGCGACAAATCCTTTTGAGTCAGAAGCTTTAATTTCAAACTCATCTGTGGTTGTTGTACTGCCATCTGGTTTGGTGATTTTGATGGTCGCTCCATAATATTCACTCTCTGGATCTGTAAAATCAACTAGCTCAACCAAACGGTAAGTCCCTGGATCTAATTTTTTGTATTCCAGTAATCCAGACGCATCCGTTGTACGAATCGCTTCACCTCCATCGATCGGTGTGTAATCGACAAAGTTGCCTGAACCATCTTTGACCTGTAGCTTAAACTCAATTCCTGAAAGGACTTCGCCCAAATCATCTTTTTTAAGAACGCGGATACTGCCTTTTTCACCTGTTTGAACCCCCGCGTTTACATCTTCATATTTAACACCTGCTTCATTAGAGGTCGTTGAACCACTGTCCCATTCGATACTCGCCTTATTTTTATAAAGGTTCGTTCCACCTGTTACATCGACACGGAACAACAAACGAAAGGCCGGTGCTTGATAATCAATATCTTCTAAAAAGTCAAGCAATCGTTGGCGACCAGCCACGGTTAATTTGCCCTCATTGTACAGTTTATCAATTCCAGTCATTGCCACATCTTTTTTGTATTTAATTTGACTAGATGCTGACGGGATGGAGCCAAAATTAACTATGACTGTTTCTATGCTGTTCGTATCTTTATAGACCCCATAAGTTAGCTGTGGCGAACCGGCAACTCTAGTTTTAAAATCTGCTTTTGATTCGCCCGGGTTTTGTTCAAGCTTCGAGAATCCTGGATGGGTAATCGGGACTCCTGTTCCTACTTGAATTTGTCCCATGGTAAATGTGCCATCTTGATTATCAAACATCGCTTTGATACTAGAAGTTAGAGACAATGACCCCTCTGCAAACTTGGTCCCCTCTGACAGTTCGTCGATGAATAAAAAATTATTTTTGACTGGGAAATTTCCTGTTTCATAATATTCTCTCATCGATTGGAAGTTTAAATCCGCTGACCAACCCATTTGATTCAGATTGCCACCTGAAACATTCCCTGTTTTCATAGCATCTGAACCAACTGGCCATGGCTTATCAGGAATTTCAACTACAGGCGCGGGAACGATATCAACATGCATTATATCTGAATTGTTGATTACGATAGATGAATTATCTCCGACCTTATTGGCGCCTCCAATGGCTTCAACCGTCCCATTTTTTAGTAAATCTTTTGATTCAATCTTATCATTGAAAACAACCACAAAATGATTGTCTTGAATGTGCCATGTACCAATCACAATCCCCTCGGTAATCAAATCTTGAGGATTGGTGTTTTTCCAACCAAAGTTACTTGGCGATAACGGAATTTTTAACGTATCGCCTGCTTGAGCGGTTAAGTTAGGGATGGACCACTCTACTTCAAACTTCACTGCATCCCCCATCATGATTGAGCCACCTTCAGGAACAAGGGTCCATGTATCTTGTCCAATCGGTCTTTTATACACTCTCAAGCCATCGATAGAAACGGTTGAAGATAAGTCCGTTGAAAAAGGGGCAATTCCTTGTTTTGTTGCTTCTTTACCTTTTTCAGACGTCTCCTTTGTCTCTGTTTCAGACGTAGCTAATGTCCCTGAATGCGCCATCTGTTTTTCATAAAACAGTGTGCGTGTCACTTGATCTTCAAACTGAACGATTTCTTCCGTCACATTCTCTGCGTTAATCGTTCGTGCAGTGAACGTAATGGTTCCACTGTAATCCTTTATCTGAGGAACTTTTTCGCCTAAGACTTCATCTGTAGCCTCTGTTGTTTCCTCTGTATAACCAGAAAGCATAAAGTTCAACTGATTATTTTTAACTGTATAGGTACCAACCTCACCAGTTAACGTTCCTGATTGATCAGGAATGACTAGGTTGGTCGGTAATTGTTTGGTGATGGTTACATTTTGACTCACCTTGTTAGCTGTTACAAGCGCCCAGTCAATCTGTAGGTTGATCTCCTCATCTTTTTTCACGGTGTTTGTTTCAGTAATTTCGTTTCCTTCATTCGTAACAAGCTTTACGTCATTAAACTGAATCCCGTTTTCGTTGTTTGTCACAGCAAAAGCAGTGACTGGGAATATATTTGCCAATATTCCTATTAAACCAATAACCGTCAGGACTTTTCTCAATCTGTCCATTTATTTTCCTCCTATCGCTATCAGAAAAATATCTCATATATTCCTACATAAAAAAATGACTATATAATAGGAAATAAGTCATCTATTTTCGTAATCTTCTCCTCTAAAACCGCTCATCAATAGATGGCTGTCTTCATTTTTCTGTTTAGCATTTACAAACTTTCTTCTCCTTAGACCTGTCTATCTGCCTGTGTATTTCAGCTACAAGATCGTTCCCCGTTAAAAATTCAAGCTCCCTTAAAATTTAACCTAATCTCAGACAAACAATAACATTATTTATTTTTTGAAGAACGACGAATGAGTGAGTAAATAACGCTCATTCATTTCCTTTTTATATGGCTTTCTTCCCTATATCTAGTCCAAAAAGCATCTCGAATTTATTTCTCAATCTTCTATTGACGATAAGCGCCTCATTATGTATCAGTATGTCACTTTTATTTGAAAAGCTTCTTCACCATCAATTCAGTTTATTAATAATTATCAAACCTGTCTCCCTATGTAATTTACGCTAACCATCCCAAGATCCTTACTAATTTTGGGCCACCTCCTTAACAAATTAGAATGCATCAACTTCTAGATAAACTCCCCATGTGTACTAGACTTTTTCAGTAAACAACGCTATAATAAATAACGGTATAAATCTTAAAAACTAACGCAAAAAAACTCTTAAGAATTTTCTTGGAAGTACCAATTCCAAGATAGGACAAAAAACACGTTCACATCAGGAAATTCATTCAGCTTGACGGCTTAGCTGACGGCTATTAAATTGACAAAAAAGTCCCTAATCACGTAGGGAACGTTTTAAAAGTGCCTGTTTAGGCCAGTTGATTAACCCACTTTTTTCGTTGCGTCATAAGGGAATCAACATAGACATCCAACGTCATTTTTGCCGATTGATGCCCAAGTAATGCACTCACAGAAGCAATATCTGCTCCTTTTTCGAGTAGACGGGTTGCAAACGTGTGTCTTAGCTGATGAAATCGATAGTTTTCTATAGGGAGTTTTTCTAAAATTTGTTTAAAATGATACGTAATCGTTCGCGGTTCACAAAAACGATTCTTTTCTCCTATGACATATGGACTGGTGGCCTGTTTTTTTCTTTCTAACAGCACAAGCCATATTTTTTTATTTAGAGGGATGACACGTTGGGCAGCACCACTCTTAGCTACGCCTTCTGTCACAATAGTCCCTGTTGCATTCGTTGGATTGGGAATCCTTTGAAGGGTATTGGTAACTGTCAATTCTCCTTTATCCAAATTGACATTCACCCATTTCAAAGCACTAATCTCACCAATTCGAAGACCTGTATGAAGAGCGAGTAAAATCGCTAATCCTTTGGGGTGACGTAAGGCCTCGTCTTCAATTAATAGCTGGTCTTTTTCTGGTAAAGCTGTGATCTTTTTCTTGGCTTCAGGGGAATAGACAATCTCTCTAATTGGGTCAATTGTCAGGTATTCTCTAGTAATCGCTTCACGCAAACTGCGCTTCATAATTTGAACCACTGTCCTTGTAGTGCTTACAGAGAGCCCTTTATCCCGTAGAGAATCCACAAACCTTTGAATGGTTTCTTGCCTCAATTGATAAAGAGGAATGTCTTCAAAATAAGGACAGGCATAGTGCGTCAGTTTGTGGTAGTAGCTGGCATAAGTGGATGGTTTAACTGAACGTATAATTGGGCCACCTAACCACTCCTTCATCCATTGCGCAACAGAACCTTGATAGGTATCTTTTGATGAAGCAAGTAAGTAACTGTATTTTTGTTTTTTTTCTAATAATTTTTGTCGCGCTTCTCTATAGGTATACGCATATACATAGCCAAATTGAGGAGAATAATCGGGACGGCGATTTTTGATGTAGCGCCCCTCCCATCTTCCATCTCTTCGTTTGTAAATATTTTCTCCTTTTCGTGCCATAAGTTAGACAGCCTTCCTTTCTCACCGGTCATTTTTTGACGGCTTATTTGACGGCTAAAAAAACTAAGAAGAAAAAGGACAAATGCGACTCAAAATGGTCTAGTTTTCTGCTAAACGACCAAAAATTTGAATAATCTTGACAGAAACATTTGAATAACGTACCATATTATTGAATGCATCACGCTTTTTCCGGTACCCATTAAAAAAACATAGTTATTTTATTTGTTTTTTAATAGATATTTCTTGGAATTGGTACTTCCAAGACAATTTAAGTGGTAAGAGTTGGTCCCTTTCCTGGACTCTATTTCACGGCCCTCCTCTCTATTATTTTTCCATTAAAGCTCTTACTCACTTCTAATTATGCCCTATTGGTATTTAATAGGTAGTGTTATTAAATGAATTAAACAACATTTTTTATTTTTTGCTTTAAAATCAATAGAGCTAGGTAGGCTGTTTCAATCAATTGACTAAGATAACCAAAAAAGATACCTGAACCTTTCGAATGGTCTACATTCATAAGGCTCATGTATCTTTTTTTATCGTTTGTTTATTCGTTTAGGGTTAATAAGTTTTTTGTTCAATCTCAAACGCTTTGACCATCTCGTCATTCGCTTTATCAACTGGTGTGATTGATTCTAACTCTCCTTGAACCACAATCCGATTAATTCCTTCGATTTCGGCACAAGTCACTAAGGTAATCAACTTCTTACCCTCGACAACATCAAGCACTTCGACTTCTGTTGGCTCAACCTGGCGCTTAATAGTCGTTTTATAGGTATAAATATTCTTTAAATCAGTAATATAAATGAGGTCACCTTCTTGCATCCTCTCAAGTGGTGTGAATAATAAGTCGGGTTCATATGCTCGGTGACTAGCTAATCCATAATTGCCCTCACCCATCACTTGATCTGGACTCATCGTTCCCGCTCCCCAAAGCAAGGCCTCATTAGATAATCCATTAAAAATTGGTAAGTTAATTTCAACTTTTGGAATGGCAATCCCACCAATCACTGGTAACCGTTTGTTAGCCAGCTGCGCTTTTAAAACAGCTTCCGTACTGATTGATTCTACGCCTTCAAAATCAAAGGTCGTTTCTTTCTTTTTATTTTCCTCTAGTTCTTTACTTGTATAAGAAGATATCGCGTAATTATCTCCATTTTTTTCAATTAAAAAGTTTTTAATCTGGTTATTAAATACCAGAGCCAAGCCGACTACCAATAATAAAAGTAACCCGATATTGATTAACCAGTTAGCTAACCTAGAACGCTTTTTTTTCTTTCTATCTCTACGTCGATTTGCCATACGATCTCCCTTTCTATATCGTTTTTATCTTATCATAATTCGTACAAAAAACCATACCTATTTTCTTTTTCTTAATAAAAAAGACTGACTAAATTATTTATTTAGAAGACGGCGTGGTCTATTGAATAGTCTTTACAGTAAAAGGGGATGCCGAAATTCATTTATCGTACGTATTTTAATAGTAAAAAAACAGTCACAATCCCCTTAATATCTATAGACAAACGACCATTTTAGTATTACAGTATGAATTAGAAGGAAGTGCATAGTAATGGCAGCGATTAGCGTTTACGTCAGTGATTCAGAAAGACAACATTTATCTTGTATGGCAACATTCTATGGCGTCACCTTATCAAGTTTATTAAAAAATTATTCAATGGAGCAACTGGAAAAAGAATATCATCGGCAAACTGCTCAATCTGCTCAAACTGTACAAAATTATCAGTTTGAAGGGGGAAAACGAAACATCTCTGTAAAAAAAATAGTAGACGAATTCAAGAGGGGAATTTAAGTAATAAATGAATTTTACTCATGTCTTCCAAAAATGACTAAAAAAAGGGGAACGGTAAATTGGCAGAACCTTGTCAAACTACTTTTAGAGGCCCCAAAATAAAAAAAGAACGGTGAGGCTCGGGTTCGAATGATACCCCAACCTCACCGTTGTTTTTTATTCAAAAAAAATTTGTCAAAATGACAAAAATAAAACCATAAATTTACCATAAAACCACGGTTTTGTAATAGAATCTTAAAGTAAAAGAAACAAGCATTTTATTTCATTGTGTTGTAAAATGAAACTAGTTACGTAAGGGGGAGTTGAGTGAGATGACAAAAAAAGTTTACATACACATTGATTCAATTAGTAACGCTGTTGTCTCTCATGGCATTCACGCGTCAGATTTTGTACGTGGGATTGTTCACCAACCAAAAAATTTGTTATTATTAGACCCTGTAGCTGATTATGGTGAATATGATACGCACTCTGGACTCAAAGTCATTCGTGGGACAGATGAAGTCACCGCTTATTTTGACGAGATTTATCGCAAACGCCAAAATAGCTCCTTAAAATGGATTGATTTTACAGATATCGCCATGTTGAAAGAACTCACACCCTTAGAAATTTCAGAACTTCTTTATTTTGGCCATACCAAAACACATCTCCATTCACCTTTCTTTTATAAATTACAAAATAATTTTGTTTATTTTGACTTTAATGAAGATTTGACGCGCGTCTACTATCGTTATATGGATGAATTTTATCGAATACTCGCGGATAAATTGACGCGAATCGTTTTAGAAAAGCTGAATGATCGAAAGACCTTCTTTCGTAAAGGCGTCTCAGTTGAAAAACTAGATAGTGATTTATTAAAAGACATGCGAGGGATTCTCCAAGAAGGTGTCGTGTTCTCGTTTGACCAAATGGAATTAGTTGATAAAGAATATCGGATTCCGATTTACGTCGTAGAAGATTATGTTTGGAAGATTAAAGGTGCCCGTTATCGGGATGAAAACCTGTTAGCCACCTTGATCTATCAGTCCAACAAACGAAGATGGCGATTGGAAAAAAGTCACGAAGACTTACTTTTTGCTCAGTATACAAGATAGAAAAAAACGAATAAAGGAGGTTGGGACAGAAGCGTTTAACTCCGAGAACCGAGTAGGTACTGTGCAACATCAACTCATGCTTCGTTGTGTTTTACAGCAATAACAACCTTCAACTCTAGCATGTCTCCATGCGTAGAAGTTGTTGAGAGCGGAGCAACGTGAAGATGGAGTTGCTTCTGTGCCCACCGTTTATTCGGATAATAAGAGCATGTGGCTACAAAAACCACTCATTCTCTCTTATCCCTTTTAACTACTTACTGTTTTGGAGCTGATACGCACGCCGAATCTCTTTTGGAATAAATAACTCGGGCATCTTTTGATAAATGAGCACGGATACTACAATCGCCACAAAGATTGTTGCCAAACCACTGAGCCCATTCATGACTAAAGAGTAAAGAAATGGACTAAATCCCCACATCGCATAACTTCCCCAAAAGACAACACCGGCTACAAAATGCCAAAAGTAACGAGCCAAACCACCAGAAAAAGCACCTGCTACAATGTACCCATAACCTTTTTTATAGTCACCTGCTAAAGTGGCTTTTTGAAGTTTTGTCGCATAAAGACCGGCAAAACCACCAAATGTAAAGGCAATTGGATACTCAATTAGGACTTGAATCACGGATAGATAATACACTTGCCCCGTTGGAAAATGAAGTAAGCCCCATAGAAAACCCGCTGCAATCCCAGCCTTCCAGCCTCGTCGTAAGGAAAAGATGGTCAATGGAATCAGCCCTAATGAAACGGAAAAACTCGCGCCAATACTCGTTGGAATAAACCCTAATGCCATGGCCAGTGCCGCGATAATGGCCCCCTCAATCCAAACATTTAATTTTTTACTCAAAAAAAACTCCTCCTTTTAGAACAAAAGTCACAAAGGAGAAGTAATTTATCATTACTCCATCACAATTCCTACGCTCGAATGATCGATACAGGTACGAAGGGTTTAGAGTTTCCTCATTCTCAGCCAAAAAGGCTCCCCTTTGTGATAGTGTTCTATTTAGTTTTATTGGTACATTAGGATAATAGCACACTCAATCAAAATTGGGAAATATTTGGGCTTTGCGTCCTAGCGATTAATGACAGTCACTGAAACATTTCGTACCATTTGACACCCCAACCTTTGATGTAAAAAAAATGATTAAGCGAGCGTAGATTCTCACTTAATCATTTGATTTGTTTTATTGTTTTTTTGTTTCAAATAGTGGGCTGACTGGTTTGTTTTCATGGATACGTTTGATTGCGTCACCCATCAAATCTCCCACGCTCACTTCGTCAATTTTATCAATCTTGCGTTCTTCTGGTAAGTTGATTGAATCTGTAACTACTAAACGTTCAATCGCAGAATCTGCAATTCGTTGTAATGCAGGTCCAGATAATACAGGGTGCGTACATGAAGCATAAACACTTTTAGCGCCAGCTTCTTTTAAGGCATTGGCTGCAAGAGTAATTGTTCCAGCAGTATCAATCATGTCATCGATTAGGACACATGTTTTACCATCGACTTTCCCAATAATATTCATTACTTCTGCTACATTTGCTTTTGGACGACGTTTGTCGATAATTGCAATCGGTGATTTTAAGAATTCTGCTAATTTACGTGCACGGGTTACGCCACCATGGTCAGGTGAAACAACTACCACGTCATCACCAGAGATTCCTTTTTCCAAGAAATAGTTTGCAATCAATGGCGCTCCCATCAAATGATCAACAGGAATATCAAAGAATCCTTGAATTTGTACCGCATGTAAGTCAAGCGTTAACATACGAGTAGCTCCAGCCTTCTCAATCATGTTTGCAACTAATTTTGCAGTAATTGGCTCACGCGCGCGGGCTTTTCTATCTTGACGAGCATAACCGTAATAAGGCATGACAACGTTAATTGTTTTTGCGCTCGCACGTTTTAAGGCATCAATCATAATTAATAATTCCATCAAATTATCATTGACAGGACTACTTGTTGATTGAATTACGTAGACATGAGCACCACGTATACTTTCTTCAATGTTTACTTGAATCTCACCATCGCTGAATTGATTTACTGAAGATTTTCCTAACTCAACACCTACAGCTGCAGCAATTTTTTCGGCTAAAGGACGATTTGAATTGAGTGCAAAAATTTTCAATCTTGGATCAAAGTAATGTTTCGACATGGGGACCTCCACTTTCTTTTTTGTTGATAAACGAGACTGTCTGAAAAAAACATTTTTTATTTCAACAAATTTCCAAACGATTCTTCCATTTAAATAGTAGTCATTTTTGTCAAATAAATCAAGTTATTTATGGAAACTCTAATTTAGAAAAGGCATTCTTTTCGCATAGTTTTCCTTATTCTCTTGTTTGGCACGTGCAATCGCTAGTGCATATTCAGGGATGTCCTTTGTAATGGTTGAACCCGCAGCGATTGACGTATTGTTGGCAATCTCTAATGGCGCCACTAGATTTGCTGCTGAGCCGATAAAACTATGGTCACCGACATTCGTACGGTGTTTTTTCTTGCCGTCATAATTGACAAACACGACACCACAACCAACATTAATCTCTTTGCCTAAAGTTGCATCACCAACATACGTTAAATGACCAACTTTGGTATTTTCACCCACCGTTGCATTCTTCACTTCAACAAAGTTACCGATATGAGCGCCTACTCCGATATCTGCTTTTGGACGTAAATGTGCGAAAGGACCAATATCTGCATTTGAATGAACAACGCTTTCCTCGATAGAAGAAGAGTAAATTTTCACCTTATCTTCAATCACACTGTCAACAATTTGTGAATTTGCTCCAATAAAACAATCTTCGCCGATAACCGTTTTTCCTTTGATATGAACGCCTGCTTCAATGATTGTATCAGAACCAATTTGAACGCCTTCATCAATATAGGTGTTGGCTGGATCAATAAATGAGACACCATTCATCATGTGCATCGTGTTAATTCGCGCGCGCATACTCTTATTGGCATTTGCCAAAGCCACACGGTCGTTTACACCTAGCGACTCTTCAAAACTATCCGTTTGGTAAGCTGCCACTGTTTTTCCTTCGTTTTTTAGAATCTCAATAATATCTGTTAGGTAATATTCCCCTTGAACATTATTCGTTCCAACTCTCGTTAATGCGTCAAACAAGGCTTCATTGTCAAAACAATAGGTACCTGTATTAATTTCTTGGACACGTGCTTCTTCAATTGTCGCATCTTTTTGTTCCACAATTTTCTTAACAATTCCCACGTGGTCACGTAAAATACGGCCGTACCCTGTTGGATCTTCTGCATGCGCGGTTAAAATAGTCGCACTAGCTTTTTTCCCTTGATGATATTCAAATAAATTGTTTAATGTTTCAGTTGTTAACAGTGGCGTATCTCCACTAATCACTAACGTCGTCCCTTTTTTCCCTTTAAGAAAAGGTTCTGCTTGTAGCACTGCATGACCTGTTCCTAATTGTTCTGCTTGTAACGCATATTGGCTACGATCGCCTAGCTGTTCTTTAACCATCTCAGCCCCATGGCCCACAATAGTAATGACTTCTGATGGTTTTGTTTCCACTACACGGTTGATAATATGCTCCACCATTGGCTTTCCAGCTACTGGATGAAGAACCTTATATAATTTTGATTTCATACGAGTCCCCTTGCCAGCTGCAAGGATGATTGCATAACGAGTTTCCATGAGTTCACTCCTAATTAGTTTTTTCACCTTTTATTCCTTATTCAGTGTATCGTAGCTACTGTATTTTTTCAACTAGACCCCTCTATTTTTCACAAAAATAAAATATTTACTTCTTCTCAGGGGAAAGGCGTTTCTGATATGGAAAACGGCGAACCTTTAGAATTGAAAATAAAAACAAAAATTGACTAGACCAAAGTTATTTCTGAACCTGTCAGTGACTCTCTTCTGCTGGAAGAACAGAATCGTTTCTAGCTTAAAAAGGCAATCAAAAAACCTGTGAAAAAATCGCGTAGACTCGTCTCACAGGTACTAAAAAATTGGGTACAAATACGTTTGAATTAGTTATTTTCGTTAAAGTAGTTCCCTGGAACCACTGAGATGGTTTTGGTTTGGGTATCGACATCTTCAACATAAAGTAACGAAGTATAATCGTCAATCGCTCGTGTGCCATGGAATTTAGATTCAGCAAAAACAGTAATACCCACCAATTCTGCTTCGAACTCTTCAATCAAACTCTTCATCCCATTGACCGTGCCGCCACCTTTCATAAAATCATCGACGACTAAAACACGAGAGCCTCGTTTTAAGCTGCGTTTTGAAAGCTCCATTTTTTCGATTCGTTCAGAAGAACCCGAAACATAATTTACACTAACGGTTGAGCCTTCTGTAATTTTCGAATCTCTACGAACAATCACAAAAGGAACATTTAAATAATAAGAAACAGCTTGAGCAATCGGAACGCCTTTTGTTGCAACGGTCATTACCGCGTCTATTGGTTTTCCTGAGTATTTTGAAGCAATAATTCGTCCAACTTGACGAAGCATTTCTGGCTCACCCAAAAGATCAGAAAGATAGACGTACCCACCAGGTAAAAGACGATCTTGCTCTGATAAGCGATCAGCTAAAGACGTAATATACTCCTTAGCTTCCTCATAAGATGTCTCAGGAAGGAATTGAACGCCACCTGCAGCACCAGGAATTGTTTCTAAGAGGCCTGTTCCTCTTTCTCTAAATGTTTTTTTAATAATTGCTAAATCTTCACTAATTGATGACTTTGCTGATTCATATCGTGCAGCAAAATAAGTTAATGAAACCAATTCATGAGGATGATTAAGTAAATATTGCGTCATATCAATTAATCGTTCACTTCGACGAACTTTCACACAATTCAACTCCTTTTCATATTTTATCGTTTCTCATTATAAGGCTTTATCCGAATAATATCGAGTATTTTCTGAATATTTTTCAAAAAAGTGGCGTATTCATTAAAATTACCAAAAAAAAAGAGAAAAACTTTCGCTTTTCTCTACTTTTTCAAATGTTTTTTTCGTTGAAGTACGATTATTAACTTTCGAATGAGACTCACAACTAAGAATAAGCCAATGAATACGAGCGTAATTGTCGCTCCAGGTGGTGTTTCCCAATAGAAGGATCCTGTTAACCCACTTAGCATGCCAATAAAACCAATCACGACACTAATGGCAATCACTGCATTAAAACTTTTACCTAATCTCATCCCAATAGCTGCTGGTAAAACCATAATCGCAGAAATAAGAAGAGCCCCTGCAATTGGAATCATCACCGCAATCGCTACGCCTGTCACTACATTAAACATCATGGACATCCATTGAATCGGTAGCCCATCAACATGGGCTGCATCTTCATCAAAAGTTAAGACATACATCGGTCGTTTGAATAAAAAGAATAAAGCAGCAATTAAAACAAATAATATCCCTAAAAAGACCACTTGTCCTGTAGTAATCGTGATGATTGAACCAAATAGATACGATTGGATGCTTGTTGCCGAATTGCCTCCACTAAACTGCATTAAGACTAAAGCTAAGGCCAATCCACCCGACATAAGAATAGCAATCGCAATCTCTGAATACGTTCGATAGATCATTCGTAAATATTCCAAAATAATCGCTGCGATAATGACCACGATTAAGGTTGTCACATCTGGATTCCAGTTAAGAAAAAAACCTAGAGCAACTCCAGCTAATGACACATGGGAGAGGGTGTCAGCCATAAGTGATTGTCGACGAATTACTAGAAAAACACCCAACATTGGTGCAATCCCTGAAATGAAGATCGCCGCGATAAAAGCTAAACGCATAAATCCATAGTCTAGGAATTCATATGAAAACAACGCCATGGTGAATCCTCCTTTCGAACCAACCGAATTTGCCGATCCGCATATTCTTTAATATCTTCATGGTCATGTGTAATCATCAAGATTGATTTACCATGATCATGCGCATTATGACGTAGAAGACGATAGAAATCCTTACGCGATTGTTCATCCATTCCGGTTGTTGGTTCATCAAGAATAAACAAATCAGGGTCTGTCGCAAAAATTCTAGCCAAACTAATTCGTTGTTTTTGCCCACCTGAAAGCTCGCCGATTCGTTTATGACGCATTTCCCACATACCGACAGCCTGTAACGCCTTTTCTACATGCAAATGGTCTTTTTGGGTTAAGGGTTTGAACCAACGTCCTCTTGGGAAACGCCCTGAACGAACTAATTCTAAGACTGTACTAGGAAATCCGGCATTAAATGACGCAACTTGTTGGGGAATATAACCTATTGAAAGCTTTTGTCCTTCTGTGTTTTTCTCAGCTATGTTAATTGTTCCTTTTGTTGGTTTTAATAGGCCGAGCGTTGATTTTATGAGCGTCGATTTAGCGGCGCCATTTTCACCTGTTAAAATAACAAATTCACCTGAATCAACATGATAGGAAACATTCTCTAAGACAGGTTCATCATCATAATAAAAGGTTAATTCATCTACTTCTATATAACGCATTCTAGCGGCCTCCCTTCTACTTTACTAACACTTTATAGTTTACTGAATACTTTTCTGCAAGGCGTTTAAGTTCTCTTGCATCACCGTGATATAGGTTTCGCCTTGTTCCATTTGTTTATCCGTTAAACTTTCTAATGGATTCAGCACTTCTAACATAACACCAGTTTCATTGGATAGGGTTTCAGCGACCTTAGAAGAGGCATTCTCTTCAAAATAGATGACCTTAACTTTATTTTCTTCTACGTAGTGCTTCAGCTCAGCTAGTCGACTAGGTGAAGGTTCTTGGTCCGGCGAAACACCTGAAATTGCTTCTTGAGTTAACCCATATTGTTTGGCTAAATAACCAAACGCCGCATGCTGTGTGACAAAGGTTTTATTCTTGGCCGTTTGAAAAGCGATTTGAAATTCCTTATCTAATTCTTCTAGCTTAGCAGTGTAAGCTGCCGCATTTTTTTCAAAAATTTCTTTTTTCTCTGGATATTTTTCACTTAATTGCTGACTAATATTCGCCACTTCTTTGACTGCTAACGCAGGATCTAGCCAAACATGTGGATCTAACTCATGTGAATGGCCTGACTCTTCTCCTTCATGGTCATGGGCTTCTTCTCCCTCATGGTCATGATCTTCCGCCTCATGATCATGACTGCCCTCTCCACTTTCAAGTTCAATCGTACTTGCCGCTTCAATCAGCAAATGATCTTTTAGATTTTTTTCGACATTTGGGACCCACGTTTCAAACTCAGCACTATTGTAGACAAACGCATCCGCATCGCTAATTTTGGCCAAATCTTTGGCGCTCGGTTCGTAGTCGTGAGGTTCTGTCCCTGCTGGAATCAGTAACTCTACCTCCCCTTCGTCACCAACAATATTTTTGGTGAATTCATACATTGGATAAAAGGTCGTCATCACTTGGAGCTTATCCGAATCTGCTTCTGTTTTTTCTTTATTACCACAAGCTGTTAATACTAGCACACCTGCTAATAAACTAACCAATAATTTCACTTTTTTCATTTGATTTCCTCATACTTTCCTCTCAATCATTCGGCAAATCGGAAAATTACGATTTGAAGAACAAAAACTAATTTAGCAGAGTCTTACCCTTTCGTCAATAGAAATCGGAAAATTTCCGATTTAGAGAAATGATTTCCTAATAAATCGGAAAACACATGAAAAAACCTTCATTTTACGAAAAAAGCGAGGTTGGGATAGACGTATTTCACTCTGAGAAATAAGAGGGTGTTATTTCTGTACCCACCGTTCATTTAGATAAAAAGAGATTGAAGCATAACTTTATAAGTTATGTCCCAATCTCAAACTCAAGCCTTTTTCTGTACTATCATCTCTACCTTCTGAATCACTCTATTGAGCTATTCAAAAACATGTCTAGCGATTAATTGAACGTGCCATGCGAGCCACTGTATGACGTTTCCCACGAATCGCGTCTGATAACTCTTTGATATTTTCAATACCCACTAAGCCCATGTTGGCATCCCCAATATGTTGAATATCGACACCCAAGACTTTATTTCTGATGCCAATCTGACGTACAACATCAGGCTGCGCACTTTCTTGTGACGTACCGATTGCGCTCATCACCAATTTTCCATTTGCATGAGCTAGATCAACAACTTCTTTGACCTGTTCATCTGTGATTCCCCAAACAGTGCCAACTGCTGGTACTAGAATAATATCGGCACCGGCTTCAATAAACTGTTTAGCAGATTCAATACTAACAACTGGCTCATCGACTCCTGCACTATGCATTTTCCCAGCAATAATTACGCCGTCAAAATGTTCTTTAGCAATTTTAACATTTTTGGCAATCAGATCGTTAGTCACTCCAGTTCCTGGATTTCCTGTTAATAAAATGAAATCTAGGCCTAATTGGTTGGCTTTTTTGAACGTTTCAACTGAGGCTTGGCGCCCTGGAGCAATTTCTACCTTCGTTGATTCAAGTTTAGCCTGTTCATCGACCGGTTCAACGTTCATTCCGATTGGTAAGCCCACTAACTCTTTCAAACGGTTAACCACGTCATCATTTGGAATACATGTTTCCGCACTATTTTGTCCTTCATAAGCCGCTACTACGATTGGGTGATTCACATCAAATACATTTAATAAAATCATGTCCGCGCCATAAGCCTTCGATAACTCAGCACAAGTGATATCTCCTGCAACAGAGGCTTGAACCACGACGTTTTCACTAAGAACTACGCGCCCTTCACTAGCCTTTATGCTTTGAAATAATTCCTCTTTCGTCATTTGTTTGATTTCTTTTGATGTTGCGCTGATTAATCTTTGTACCATAGTTGACTCCTCCGTTTTATCCTATTCTTTTGTTAAGCTTGAACATCTGCCACTCACTATAATGATTGGATAAACGTTCTTCTCCTCAAAATAAATGAATTGAACTGTGCACGCACTCTTCTTACATTCATACTAGTCGCAAGAACCATGCCAAAATTAGACTAGACCAAAACGGCCAATTCACACCGCATAGGTCTATACAGATTTTACACACTTAGCGTCTGCTTTTCCTACACACTAATTTTTGCGTGTAATACAACAAAAAAGACCTCCTCTACGAAAGTTAAAAAAATGCTCACTGCCTCTCTTTTAACTTTCGTCAGAATGATGTCTTTTTGATTCTATCATTTCGGTTGACTAGTCTTTGTCGATCTGGTGTTTAATCCAGGGAGTCGTCTACCGCTCTTCATTCAACCGTTTATTTTAACGTCCGAACGATATAAACTTCATCGCAAAACCCTTTTAAGCCGTTATAAATTCTTTGTGCTCTCGAATGCTGCTGGCACAAAGCATACACAGTCGGACCACTGCCACTCATCAGCGTTGCATCTGCGCCGTATTTTAACATACGATCTTTAATTTGCTGAATAATCGGATGACGTTTGATGGTGATAGCCTCTAAACTATTGCCGACCACCTGTGTCATTCGTTGGTAATCATTGTCATAAATAGCAGATTGTAATTCCGCAATATCGGGATGATGCAGCTCTTCCATGTTGACCTCTTTGAAGACTTTCCCCGTTGAAACACTCATCCGTGGCTTCACTAAAACAACCCAGCATTGAGGCATATCAGGAATCGGCGTTACCTTTTCCCCTTTGCCCGTAATTAGCGCTGTTTTTCCGTAGACACAGTAAGGTACATCCGTCCCAACTTCCATGCCGATATCTGCCAGCTCCTCCAAAGACAAACCTAAATTCCACAGTCGGTTTAACCCACGAAGGGCTGCCGCACAGTCCGTACTTCCGCCGCCTAACCCTGCTGCGACAGGAATACTTTTTTTAATAGAGACTCTTACCCCTTGATCGATTCCGTAACGTGTTTTAAGTAACATGGCCGCTTGGTACACATGATTTCTTTCATCTACAGGCAAAAAAGCCCGATTGGTTTCAATAATAATTTTATCTTCAGCGATTTCTTCAATAGTTAGTCGATCAGCTAAATCTACACTAGACATAATCATTTCTAACTCGTGATAGCCGTCCGACCGTTTATGCAACACATCCAGTCCAAGATTAATCTTCGCCGGCGCTTTCTCTATGATTTCCATTCGCTCACCCATTCGCTCATTCTAAATAATCGTCAGTATTCTATCACAGCCGCGAGAAAAAGTATAGCACCCCGCCAGACTTAGGTCTTAACGCTCTGTGAAGACAGTGATTATTTGAAAAGATGTTGCTTTAAATTTCTCTATGATTTTCAGACAATACGCGACAGCTCATTTTTATGAAAGTCAGCTGACTGTCTGTCCTCTCCTTATAGTCCTTCTACTTAAATACTACCAAAAACCAAACATAAAGGGAAACGTTCTCGCCATTTTATAAGAAATTTGACGAAATAAAAAAGGTCTCCTTACGTCTTATTCTCTATTTTAAAAGTAGGCTTTCAATGGCTTTCAGGGGAAAATGTGATAAACTTGACTATGTAAATAAAAACAACAAAAAGTGTTGGTGAAAAAATATGAAAACCTCTTTCCATGAAGATCGCTGGGTTGGCTTATTGTTAAGCTTTATTGGCGGTGCTATGGACAGCTACACCTATATTCATTATGATGCGTTTGCCTCTGCACAAACAGGCAATATTATCCTTGCAACCATTCAAGCCTTTGACGGTCAGTGGACCAGTGTTGGTAAAAAGCTACTTTCTACACTCTTCTTTTTCTTAGGAATCCTCTTAGCGAAATTTTTAATTGACTACTTCCATAAGAAACGGCTCCATTTTTGGCGCTTATTCATCCTTTATTTCGAAGCACTCATCTTCTTTCTAATCGGCCTGTCCTTTTTAAATCATCAGACCACACTTGTCACCATCATCATCGCCTTTACTGCAGCGATTCAGTGGGTCTCCTTCGATAAAATAAATGGGCTCGCCTACACAAATCTTTTTACTACAGGGAATTTAAAAGGTGTCGCAACCAATCTTTACGACTATCTAATGACTGGTAAAAAAGAAGCACAACAACTATTTATTCATTTTGTCTTAGTCGTTTTGTCCTTCATTACCGGGGTCATCTGCTCTGTTTTTCTTTATCGTCTGATCGAAACCAAAGCCATTTTACTCGTCTCAGGACTTTTTCTTTATCTAGCGCTCTCACAAACCTACCTCATCTGGCGGTTTTATCGACAAGAACACTATTTAAAATAAGTCTACAAAAAAGGAAACGAACCGCTTTTTATCAGCTGTCCGTTTCCTTTTTATGCATAACTGGCTGCTTTAGCAAAAGAGCCAGTTACTTTCAGTTCTATTACTAGACTCGCTCCCATCTCATCGTAACCCAACCAATCAAGTCAATCACTAAGAAAAGAACAAACCCCATCAAACTCAACAATAAAATCGCGCCGTACATCGAAGGGTAGTCAAGACGCATCCAAGCATCCATAATATAATACCCCATCCCATATTCGGTCCCGTAGTTTTCTGTGAAAAACAGAATCGAAATCGCCGTTCCCAATGAAATTCGGCTCGTACTCAAGATGGCATACATCGATGCCGGCAAGGTAATGTGAATAAACTGTTGTCCTTTTGATGCACGAATACTCCGATAAATATCATAGTAATGAGAGGGAATATTGCGCACCGCATCTCTAACCGCCAAGACTACTTGTGGAAAAACAATCAAAACAATCATGATAATCTTCGAAGCGTCCCCTAGCCCAAACAAAAGCATGACGATTGGTAGCATCGCCATCTTAGGGATTGGATAAGTCAGATAAAGTAACGGATCAAATAATTTGTTCAACGTCTTAAATGAGCCCATCAATAAACCTAAAAGAAACCCAATTACTAGAGCAATCCCCATACCTGCTAGAACACGACCTAAACTTACCAAAAAGTGAATCTCAATGTCTTTTTCTATCAGTTTAGGAAAATTGCCATAGACCACTTGAGGTGTCGGCAACATACTTTGGTTTAACCAAATACTTGCTAGATACCAAACCACATGCAACAAAACAGCCGCTATAAGTAACCCTATCAGGCGCTGTAAAAATTGATTTTTTTTCACGATTGAATCTCCTCTCTCAAGGTATTTACTCGCTCGTAAAAATCGGGCAATCGGCGTTTTTCTGCCAATGACTGTGCCTCAATCAAAGAAGCTGGTACATCCACCACCTGATAAATCTCACCTGGTTGGCCTTTCATCACCACAATTTTGTGCCCTAATAATAAGGCCTCTTCAATATCGTGAGTGATAAAAAAAGTTGTTACTGGATGTTTTTTCCAGGTTTCTAAAAACAGCTCCTGTGTTTTTTCTCGCGTAAACGCATCCAGGGCTGAAAAAGGTTCATCCATTAATAACAGATCACCGTCCACACCAAACGCGCGCGTGATAGAAACACGCTGTTGTTGTCCGCCACTCATTTGACTGGGGTAGGAATGTTTCACACTTTCCAAGTTCATCGCCGTAAATAACTCCTGAATCTTTTGTTCCTCTTCTCTCGTTAATTTACGCTTTTTTTGACTAATTTTCACATTGGAGGTAACTGTTTTCCAAGCTGTCTCCCATGGTAATAAGCCATAGTTTTGTGGCACCAGTCCTAAGACGTGTTTGGTTGCTTGATAAGGTGTCTCGCCATAAAGAATCGTTCCTGAATGCGTGGGAATTAACCCACTCAAAACATTCATCAGCGTTGATTTGCCAGTTCCAGAGGGCCCAATCACAGTATAAATAGTCTGCGGGTCAAAGGTCAGCGAAATATCCTTCAAAATCGTCTTATTGCCGACCTCAACAGTGATATTTGACAAAGTTAACGTTAATGCTTGGTTTTTACTATTTAAAGAAGACATCGCTAAGCACATCCTGAGGCGTTAAGTCTTTCTCTAGTAACCCTTTTTCTTTGGCCCAAGCAAACGCTGCTGTAATATCTGCATCCGTCGCTTGTTCTGCTGGCGTATAGTCAGGAATCGTGATTTGATCCTTCAGTGATTCAGGGAACCCAATTTCATCAATAAATAATTGGATATATTCTTCTTTATCATGGGATTTCATGTATTCCACTGCGTCATTGTAGGCTTTGTACATTCCTTCAAAAGCTGCTGATTTTTCGTCAATTGTCTTTTGTTGGGCCCCGATAACAAATGGATTAATGCCGATATCTCTTGTTGAACCCAAGACACGCATACCCTCTGCTTTAGCAATCGTTACTAATGGTTCTGGCAAAATAGCCGCTGACACTTGACCACTCTTAATCAATTCAACACGGCTAGGAACAGCTGGAACATCGGTGATTTTGGCATCTGATTCCTTCATACCCACTGTATCAAGCATTTCAGTCACAGCGTACTCAGTCCCACCATTTTTCCCTAAAACAATTTCTTTTCCTTTAATATCAGCCAATTTTTTTACACTATCGTCTCCTGTAACCAAATCAAACTGACCATATGTCGAGCTTGTAATTTTAACGTCTTGACCGCCCTGTTGGTAAATCGCCATAGCCACTAAATCAGTATTGATAGCATCCACCTTTCCGGCCAAAAACGCCGCATCACGATCTTTGGCTGATTTGAAAGCTTGAATATCAATATCCACACCATATTTTTTATCAAAGCCTTGTTGATGTGCTAAGATAAATGGGATATTATCTGTTGATGGCATCACACCAACTGACAAAGTTTCGACTTTGTCTTTGGCTGCCGCCCCCGAATCTTTTGTTTTTTCTTCTTTGTTTCCACAAGCAGATAAGCTAAATAAAGCCAACAAGCTTGCTGCAACTAAAAATTTTTTCATTCTCTTTACTCTCCCTTTGTTCATTCTCTTTTGTTCGCTCCTAATAAACGAAACAAATCCATCGCCTATTCTACCATGAATTCTCCAGCAAAAAAAAACTTCAACTTGTGAAAAATGAACGACCCGTTTAAAGCACGCCTGCACTTGCAATTACACCCCAGAACGTCCCACTCTCAACAATTGAAACTTTTTTCACAATCTCTAGTTTACTCCTATTTCAGCTCATTGTAAAAACTTAAAAAGCTTTTTTTCTGAAGAGCTTCCCATAAAAACTTTCTCTCTTACAAAAATAAAGATATTTACTCTTTGTGACGACTATATGACTTAGAAGAAGCCAGTTGACAGCGTTCGAACTGCTGACTACAATACTCGTGTAGAGACATTATCTATGACCGATTTTACTCACCTGAATTAGGCAACACAACAACGAATGTTTTTCTAGTTTCCATAGAAAAACTGAACTTCCAAACAGAAACAACTCGAACCATCAACAAAAAAGAGAGCGCTTCTTACTCACCCACAAGAAATGGAGAATCTGTATGAACGAACCGATTGATTTACTTTTTACATTAAACGAAGGCTACTTACACCCATTGAAAGTCGCTTTCCTATCCATCCATCATAACAACCCGAAAACCACTTTTCGTTTGTGGCTCATTCATGAACAAATCCCAGAAACAAACCTACAAGACCTCACTTCATTTGTTGAGTCTTTGGGCCATACGCTACAAGCTATACAGGTTGACGGTTCAGTGTGGTCAAGTGCACCAACTGTGGCTCGTTACCCAAAAGAAATGTATTTCCGACTCTTAGCTGGAGAAATTTTACCTACTACTTTAACAAAGGTCTTGTACTTAGATCCAGATATTTTAGTCATTAATTCCCTAACGGAGCTATGGGAAACACCGCTAGATTCATTCATGTTTGCCGCTTGCACTCACACTGGTCTAGTAGATGTCGCAACGCCTTTAAACAAAGTTCGCTTAGATTTAGAACATGGGTATTATAACTCAGGCGTCTTACTGATGAATCTAACCATGATGAGAGACAAAGTTCACTGGGCGGACATCAGTGCTTCTCTCGAAAAATATGAAAATCATTTAATTTTGCCTGATCAAGATGTCCTCAATTATCTCTACGGCAAGTATATCTTGGAGGTACCAGAAGAACAATGGAACTACGATGCCCGAATGTACGCGAGCTATTTCACTCGAAGCTTAGGAAAACATGACATTCACTGGGTCATGAAACATACAGCTATTCTTCATTTTTGTGGACGACCAAAACCATGGGATAAAAAAAATGATACTCGGTTCACCGCACTCTACCTTTCCTATAGTAATTTGTTCGATCAATAAGAGTATCCGAACCCATTTCTGATTTTAAAAACTAACTAAATATTCATTTAAAACAAATTAATTTCTGTCTTTTAGGAGTAACCTGATTCAAAGCTCAAACTGCTTGGTTTAAGGTGAAAACTGTGCTACTATGTAAATGCAGAACATGACCAGCTTTTGCAGAATAACACAACCCCCAACCTACTCTAATAGGCTGGGGGTTCTTTTCACTTATTAAAATAATTAAGCGTGTGAGTTAGAAAAGCAACTAAGGTTTAGTCTTTCCCATCTAACCAATGAGAAATCAGTACACTGATGATGCTCACAAACAACGGAGCAACAACTAACATGACCAATTTTTCAAACAGAATAATCATCGCCTCTTGGGCAAGTTGCGAGAACCGAGTCTAACATAAAACAACCTTTGTCCTGTCCTTTTTCTCTATACCAAGCTCTATAAAAATAAACTTTTCCAAATGAGGGAAAGTTTATTTTTATTATAGATCACAACACTATCTGTGAGTTATAACTCAATCATTGCTTCTTCGGCAACCGTGGCTCCTTTTGTTTTGCCACGACCAATCAATAAAAGCAATTGAGCGGCTGTTAACAGAAAACGACTATCCTTCATATACGCAAAGTAACGACCCTGCCACTCATCGACATACGTATTCTTTGCTTCATAATTATCTTGGAAGCCATAAAAAGAAGTGCCATAGTTATAGATAATATGCATGACTTTTTCTTCAAAGAAAGAAAACGGCGTATCACCCACATGAACAAGTGGGGCCATGCCCAAATCAACCTTTTCTTCCCCCAGTTTTTTGTACACATCCATTAAATGAGCAATAAGAAAATCGGGTAGTGTCGCAGGTTGCCCTTTTGCTACGCGTAGAAGATCATATGAAGCGAATTGATTATTGATTGGCTGCTGGGTAATAAACCCAATAATTTTGTTCTCAGGATCCCGTGCAACACCGATACCACTTTTTTTCAGATAAGCTTCTTCAAAGCGCCCTACCGAGAAGAATTTTTCCGACTGACCGTCCAACCATTCCTCTGATATGCCAATCAATTCTTTATAAATTTCACTAGGTAATTCTGGGTAAAACGTAAATTGAATCCCCTCATTCGCTAATTTTTTCAATTCAAATGTCTCAGTAAATAAAGAACGATTGGCTGTTTGTAAATCAACGATTCCAGCTTCACCGACTTTGACAAAGTGGAAGCCTAAATCATGTAAGGCAACAATATACTGTTCTGAGATTTTATAAAAAGCCAATTGATAACCTAACTTATCTGCCTGTGTCATGAAGGAAAGAGTCGCTTCTTTCCACTTCTCTTGATTCCCTATTGGATTACCTAAAATGAAACATTTATTACCCTTCATCTGATAACCAAAGACCACTTCATCTAATCCATCTTCTTGATAATAGAAATAAAAATACCCAGGTAACTCTAGGTAATGACTCGCATTCGTCCCACCATATCGTTTAAGAAGCCTGTGAAAACGCCCTTCGTCTAATCCCTCTCCTAGTGAATAATCAGTCGTAGCTAAATACTGGTACAAGGTCACCAAAGCCAATAAAGAAACGGCCAATCCAATTAACCCAGAAAACCAAATGTCATCTGCAGGAAATAGAAAAAATTTATTCGAAATCAACTTTCCAGAAAAACCAGAGCCTTTATTACTGAAATAGCCAGCAATAGCATAGGCAATAAATAAAAAGCCAAAAAGAAAACCATCCACCATAATCGCTTCCCAAGAATAAACGAACTTCTCACGATAAAATTCTTTTCTCGAAACAAAAACCACTAGAACAATTAGTAGATAAACAACTATCAAACGGATAGAAGTTGTACGCATGATAGTATTAACAATTCCAAAGCTCAATAAAAGAATCGTTGGCCAGAACGCCTTTTTGACCTTCATTGAAAGACCTCTAGCTAGTCCCAATAACAAGAACCCGACTAATAAATTCAAGGTCTGATCTAAGAAGTTAAACGAGAACGGTAACAAGAATTGAAAAACTTTACTAATTGCCGATAGATTGGTGATTGTCGATAATAAAACCATCATGATTCCCGCAAAGTAGACAGCTGCCACCATGATGCTGTGCGCCACTTTTTGTGAATATAAGCGTGGTAAATTATCAAAGAAGCGATTAACTTTGACCCCCGCTTGTGTAATAAATAAAATAATTCCTGATAAAAAAGGCACTAGATAATAAAACAATCGATAGTATAATAACCAAACAACTGCAGTCCCTTGAGTGATTCCTAACTGACTCATTCCTAAAATCATTAAAACGTCAAACGTCCCCATTCCACCAGGGACCATTGTCAACATCCCAATCAGCGTAGCAATAATAAACATTGGGTAAATTTCGACCATTTGAATAGGAACTGCCATCAAATGCCCAATCACCAAAAAGACAAAGAGGGCACCCGACCATTGCCCAAACGAAGCACTAACTAACCCAATAATCCCTTTTGGAACAAACTCTTTAAATAAAGTTTTCCGTTTCAAGTAAACGAATAGTAGCAAAACTGGCGTCACCAAGCTGCCACCTAAAAGCCAGAACCAATAATTTAAAAAAAGGGAATTTTTATGGATAAATAAACTATCAAAAAAGGTCAGAAACGCCCATATAGATAGCCCAGATAACATAAACAACGCCACTTTTGAAACCGTCGCTAAAACTTTTTTACGATCCGTTCCCACACCATAAAACTTTGCTCGTAAACTCGCACCAATCACTCCACCAAACCCGGCTAAATTGTTAATCGTATTCGTCGTCCAAGCTGCAACAAACCAGTCTTTACGTGGCATCTTGGGTTTCCCCTCATTTTCTAACACTCGGACCGTTACCCAATCGTATAAAAGCATCGGTAAAACCCCAATTAAACCGGTCAATGTCATCACAAATAAATTGAATCTATCTTGTTGCTTCATGGTAGCAAAAACGTCATTCCAGCTCATCCCATGGGCAATATTTGCCACTTGGCTTGAAACAAAAATCAAAATAGAACCAAAAAAGATTAACTTGAGGAGGAGACTATGTTTTTTTGCTAGTTGATAAACTTGTTGCATTCTTTTTCTCACAACGCGGACTCCCTTTACAGGTTTTTCATATAGATATTTTCCATACATACCTTTTCTATTTCTTAATAGTAGCTCACTTTACTCAGATTTTCCACTGATTATGACAAAAGACAATCTATCTCCATCGCTCTACAACTTCAAAAGAATCATCATTTAACACGCACCTCATTGATACAAACTACCCATACATACTTGAAAAAATTTTGCCATTTACTTTTGAACATGATATGTTTAAAATGACAGAAAAATGTAGGAGGCAGACAATATCATGGCAGTTACTATGAAGGATGTTGCTGAACATGCTGGGGTATCGAAAAGTACCGTATCACAGTATTTGAACAATCGTTTTCAATATATGAGTGAGGAAACAAAAACAAGAATAGCAAACAGTATTTCGGAACTAAAATATACCCCGAATCAAATTGCACGTAGTTTAAAGCAAAAGAAAACAAATGTCGTTGCTGTGGTTGCTGCAACCCTTTCTTCTCGATTTACAACCGAACTAGTTAGTGCAATCGAAAAGTTTTTTTCTGAAAAAGGAGTCGATGTCATTGTAGCAAGTACCGATGACAATTCAAAAAAAGAACGAAACTACGTTGAGTCCCTAAAAGCTCGGCAAGTCGATGGCGTGATCGTCTTTCCTACAATTGAAAACCGTGATTTTTATGTAAAACTAGTTGACGAGCAGTACCCCATTGTTTTTGTGGATAGAAAAATTGAAAATGTAGCAGTTGATTCTGTTACTTTAAATAACTTTCAAGCTGGTTTTTGTGCAACTAATGCGCTCCTAACGAAAAATCATCAAAATATAGCCATTCTGACCTTTCCATTAGGTACAAACGAAAGTATCGCCAACCGAAGAGACCGCTTAAACGGGTACATTGCTGCTTTAACGCAGCAGAATATAGCGATTAACTCCGACTACATTATTCAGACGGACCGAAAAAGCGTGAATAGTCAACTAAATTCATTATTAGCACTTCCTACCCCACCCACTGCACTGGTTTTAACTAATGATATGCTCTTAGAACAAACCTTGATTTGGTCGAAACAAAATGATATTTTACTTCCTGATACACTCTCCTTAGTCGGGATTGATGATGTCTCTTTCGCTCATTTCTTTTCACCCTCGATTTCGACTGTTGAACAACCCGTTACAGAGATGGGAACTTCTGCCGCCGAACTTTTATTGAACAAAATAAATAATGAGAAAAAAAATGCAAAACCAACAAATACTGTTTATGAACCTCTATTGAATTTACGAGAATCAATTAAACAAATAGACTAACTTTCAGAAAAATTTGTTAGACCATGGTAGATAAGCGTGTAATAAAAGTTCCTACTAACTGCTGTTACATGCTTTATTTTTTTCCTCTTCTTTTCCTTTCAACGATTCCTCAGCGACTAACGCTGAACTGCAGACACACACATTCCTTTGCAACTAGCTATTTCTAATGCTCATCTACTCTAAAACTCTTCATCATTTTTTAGTTACCGCTTTCAAAAATTCTCTTGCTTTTTTATTATTTATCGAGTAAGATAATTTTACCATTTGATAAACCGGTTTAGTAAACCGAGTTATCAAATGCAAATATTTTAGGAGGAAAGAAAATGAAGACAAAAAGTAAAAGTCAGTTTGGGGATAAATTTGCAGAAATTGCGGGTAGGATTGGTGGTGAAATCCATTTACAAGCACTGCGTGACACATTTTCCATCTTAATGCCATTTTTCGTATTAGCTGGTTTGGGGACTCTACTAAATAGTGTATTATTCCCTTATATCTTTTCCGGAGACAATTTAACCAAAATACAATCTTGGGGAGCCTTATTAAATAACTCTACGCTAAATATTTGTGGTTTGCTGGTGGCGCCTATCTGTGCATACACTCTGGCACGTCATAAAAACTTTAGCAATGCTATCGGGGCCGCTGCTGTGTCAATTTCTGCCCTATTCACTTTCATGCCTATTACAAATATGATTATTCCTGTTAATATGGAAGAAGCCGTAGCTGTACAAGGGATCGTTTTATTTAAAAATCTGGGCACTCAAAGTATGTTCGCTGGTGTAATTGTTGGGTTAGTTGTTACCGAAATTTTTATGAAGTTAGCCAATATTAAAAAAATGCAAATCTCAATGGGAGAAAATGTTCCGCCGCAAGTTGCAAAATCTTTTGAAGCAATGATTCCCACTATTTTAACTATCGCTGGTTGTGCCTTGATTTCTGCTCTACTTATTGTTCTTTTAGAGAAAGATCTCATTACTTTGATTGCAACGACTATTCAGGAACCCCTACGTAAAATAAACACTAGCTTACCAGGGTTCTTACTAATTTTTACCCTTGGAAACTTATTATTTACATTTGGGATTCATCAAGCTGTGATTTTCGGAACCGTTCTTGAACCTCTTTTGATTGCCAATATCAATGACAATGCCTTAGCATTATCAAATGGACAAGTTCCACCTCATATTTTAACGAAACCATTCGTAACGGTCTTTACTCAAATGGGTGGAACCGGCTGTACCCTTTCATTATTGATTGCTATTTTAGTATTCTCTAAGTATCAAGCTAGCCGAAAAATGGGACAACTGGCTTTGGCACCTGGATTATTTAATATTAATGAACCCCTAATTTATGGTTTCCCTATCGTCTTCAACTTACCAATGATGATTCCATTTGTGGGGATTCCCTTCCTGTTTTCAATCATTGGCTACGTCTTAACCTCTATTGGTTGGGTAGCGAAAACGGTTGTCTTTATTCCTTGGATGACACCGCCATTGGTCAGTGGTTATCTAGCAACAGGTGGCGATTGGCGAGCAGTAATTATTCAGATCTGTCTAATCACATTAGGTACACTAATTTACTTACCATTCTTAAAAATAAGTGATCTAATTGCTCAAAAACAATACACTAAAGAGGAATAGAAAGAGAGTTGACTATGTTAAAAACAGATTACTTTAAAAAAAATATTCAGAATAAAGAGATTTCGTTTGCAGAATTAAAAGAAACAACCGATTCCTTTATTGAGACTTGGAAAGATGACCCAGCTTGGCTTTCCGGGTGGCGACATTATTACTTCTGTGACCAAGATGGCACATTTTTAGCTTATGATAAACAGAAACCCTTTGAACATAGATGCTCTACTTGCGGAACAATCTATACAGATGATAAAAAAAATGGCACTTGGGTGACGATTACTAGAAACCACTCACTCACTGTGATGAAGAATGCAGCTATCCTTTATTTAAAAACTGGTGAGAACCATTACCTCGCATTCGTAAAAAAGCTTCTCCTATTTTATGCGAAAAACTATCGTTCATTTGAGATTCATATCAAAAATACTATTCTACCAGATATGTCTGAATATGAACGTGTCCAAAAAGACCTAAAAGCAAACAAGGTATATTTTGATCCGAAAGACAGTGACTGGACTTTTAAGGATTACCAAATCAATTTCCAAGGCCCCGGTAAAATTATGGCTCAGGGCCTTTCCGAAGCTGTAGCGCTTATCAAAATGATGTTTATCTACACCATTTTAAATGAGCACTTCACAGAAGAGGAGAAAATCCTAATAAACGAACAGCTGCTTCTTCCTGCAGTTGAATTCTTAAATAAACAACAATTCATTGATCATAATATTACACTTTGGCGAGAAGTGGCTATTCAAATCATGCGATTAGTTTCAGGCACTTTTAACCAAGATGACTTTAAACGACCTTATGGTATTTATGAACATCTGACAAATGGTTTAACAACAGATGGTTTTTGGTATGAAGGTTCCATACACTATCATCACTATGTAATGGAAGCATTAGGGTATTTATCGCTATTTTTGAATTGGTCTGGGTACCAAGATGACCAGCTTGAAGCGGCCTGTACGAAAATGATGACGTTTAGTTATGAGCTAGCTTTCCAAAATGGTGTATTTCCTAATCCGAATGATGGATGGCCAAACGTTAATTTAAAAACCTATCTAAATGTTTTTGAACTACTAACCGCAAGCTACCCAAAAAAAAATGAGATTCAATCTATCTACCAAGAATTATTTAATCTTCCTATAAATAGAGTGGCACTTCCTATAGAGGATGAACTGTTTTTTGAAAAATGTTCAGCAACAGGCGCACTAATTTTAACTGATACGCCACATTCAGCCAAGAACAACCACAAGCCTTCGAAGTATTTTTTGGATACAAAACTGATTGTGCTACGGAATAAAAAATTCAATCTATTTTTAAAATATGGTGTAAAAACTTTGTCTCATGCACATTATGATCCTTTAACGATTGAATTTACCATAGCTAATCAGCTAGTCAGTAAAGATATCTCAAACGTAGGCTATGGCAGTGAGCTTGTTCGCCAATGGTATAACACGCCATTAGGACATAACTCAGTCATTGTAAATGAGCAACTCAATAATATCTTGTATCAATCAGAAATCATTACTAAAAATGAGCAGCAATTTTCTGTAAAAAGTAACGACATTTATCCTGCTAGTGAGATTATCCGCTCTATCGCATTAAATGACGACTCATTTGCTGTAGAGTCATTTGCTATCTGTGAAGATGCTACTACCATTGATTTTGTTCAACATATTGACCTTCCTCAAGTGCATTTCTCTATAGAAGGAACAAAAATTGATTTACCTAATGATTTTTATGCTGCACAGCTGACAAATAAAATTGTCCAAGAAATCAATTTATTAAAAATCGAGCGAGAGTTTATTGCCTATTTACCTGACAATGGGTCTTTAAATTTTGATGTTTCTGATCCTTGTACGCTTTATTTAATGCGCACAATCGGAAACCCTAGTCAGGAGTCTCGCTATACACTTGTCTTTCGTTTTAAAAATAAACCATCTGCTCACGTAAAGATGAGCTACTCAGATTAAAAGGAGTTACTACCAAATGTTAATAAAAAAAGAAGATATGATTTTTGAGTCTATTAATTCAACTACTGAACGATGCGTTGTTACCTATGGAGATGAACTTATGAGCGTGATTGTCCGCTTCCCTAAAAAAACGGAAACGCCTGATTTGCATAGTCATAAAGAAGAGCAAGTCACTTATATTCTAAAAGGTTCCTTTAAATTCTGGATTGAAGAGCAAGTCTATATTGTGACAGTGGGGGATATCTTGAGATTTGAAAGTCATCAAACACATGGTTGTATTGCTTTAGAGGATCACTCAGAATTATTAGATACCTTTGCTCCTATCCGTAAAGACTTCTTATAATATGGCTAAATGTTCCCTACAGTCTGAGGTTGGGACATAACTTGTGGAGTTATGTCCCAGCCTCTTTCATTATTTGATGAACCAAAAAAACAGAAGCCCGATTACTAAGGCTTCTGTTTCACATGACTATTTAGCGTAATCAGTGACGCGTGTCTCACGAATTACAATAACTTTGATATGACCTGGGTAATCCAAATCATCTTCAATTTTCTTACGGATATCTCTCACCAAACGTACTGTGTCTAAATCTGAAATTTCATCTGGTTTGACCATCACACGAACTTCACGCCCAGCCTGTACGGCAAAACTTGATTCAACGCCTTCAAACCCATTTGAAATATTCTCTAAGTTTTCTAAACGACGAATATAGTTTTCTAGTGATTCGCTTCTAGCACCTGGTCTTGCAGCTGATAGGGCATCTGCGGCTGCAACCAATACAGAAATAACTGAAGTTGCTTCAGTATCTCCATGGTGAGAAGCAATGGCATTAATAACCACTGAGTTTTCTTTGTATTTCGCAGCAAGCTCAGCACCAATCTCAACGTGAGAGCCTTCAATCTCGTGGTCTAACGCCTTACCAATATCATGCAATAAACCAGCGCGCTTCGCTAATTGAATGTCTTCGCCTAATTCAGCAGCCAAAACACCTGTTAACTTGGCGACTTCGATTGAGTGATTTAAGACATTTTGACCATAACTTGTACGGAAACGTAAACGACCCAAAATCTTAATTAAATCTGGATGTAAAGTATGAGCGCCTACTTCAAAAGCAGCTTGCTCTCCATACTCACGAATTCGTTCATCCATTTCTTTACGAGATTTCTCAACCATCTCTTCAATACGAGCTGGATGAATACGCCCGTCTTGAATTAATTTTTCTAAAGTCATACGTGCAATTTCACGACGAATTGGATCAAATCCAGATAATACTACCGCTTCTGGCGTATCATCGATAATCAAATCAATTCCTGTCAATGTTTCAAGGGTGCGGATATTTCGACCTTCACGACCAATAATACGGCCCTTCATCTCGTCATTTGGTAAAGTGACCACCGATACTGTCGTTTCAGATACTTGATCGGCTGCACAACGTTGAATAGCTAGAGAAAGTAAGTTTTTCGCTTTACGATCTGCTTCTTCTTTTGCTCGTTGCTCAGATTCTTTAACCATGACCGTTAATTCATGATTCAATTCCTCTTCTGTTTCTTTCATGATGACTTCTTTTGCGTCATCCTTAGATAACCCAGCAATTCGTTCTAATTCATGTTTTTGTTCTTCAATTAATTTTTCAACTTCTTGTTCTCGCTCGTCAATTAATTGCTGTCTGGCACCAAGTTTTTCTTCTTTGTCTTCCAGTGAGTTTTCGCGTTTTCCGATAGAATCATCTTTACGATCCAAAGATTGTTCTCTTTGCAGCAAACGATTTTCTTGTGCTTTAACTTCTAATTTGCTCTCTTTCAGCTCACTTTCGATTTCTGACCGATACTTTTGGTTCTCTTCCTTAGCTTCCAACAAAGCCTCTTTTTTTAGGGTTTCTGCTTCTTTGCGTGCACCTTCTAAGATACCTGCTGCAGAATTATTTGCACCGTCAATCTCTTTTGCATGACGAGATTTTTCGATGAAAAGACCTAAAACAAGGCCGACAATTAAACCGATGATAGCGAGGAGAATATAAAATCCCATTGAATCCACCTCCATACTATCTTTCTTTTTCATTTTAACTATTAATGTAGTTTTTTGATAAACTATTTTTAATTATCAATATGCCTACTTGCATATGTGTGGTTACACACTACTTTATTCTAATGTTTGTGAGGGTGAGTGTCAACTTTAATTACAGAGAGTCTTATCCGTTTTTCCTCTCAACTCCATAGAAAGAGGTTCAACGATAGATATTTTTCTCATCAAACGATTAGGCATGTTATTTTTGTCGCCATTTACTGATTTATTTCCACTTTTTTGTTATTTAAACAATTTTGTTAACCGCTATCAGAAAAAACAAGTAAATTCAATTAATAAGTAGCAGACCGAGTATCCTCTTAAAACACCTGACTCATTATTTATTACTTATTAATTAAGGCTATGATTTCTATATACTTTTCTTTCCCCTTCATTTACCTAGATATTCCAAATAGGCAGATGACAGTTTCCCCAACCTATCGATAGATATATTTAAATCATGCTAGAATAATTATACCTATGTTAGCTCCCCTCTTTACAATTGTTACTCCTTAACATAAAACGATTCAGCCATTAAAAAAAATAAAAACAGCAAAATGTAGCAAATTTTTCCATTAACTGATTCTATCTTTCAAAAAAGTTTCCGCTTACATAGGAAGAAGTTCATTATAGCAAAGGTTTTTAAAATGCACTAAGCTCAAGAAGTAGGAGATGTGATTAAAATGAGAGAAAAATATGTAAAGTTAATCGTTTCTTTGCAAGAAAAAAGGGGGTTTGTCAAAGGAAGTGAATTAGCTCAAAAACTACGTGTATCTGATCGAACGATTCGCAGTTACATCCGAGATTTGAATGAAAACTACTTGATTGATGCCAAAATAAAGAATAACAAAAATAAAGGCTATATTCTAACTGGTGAAATTAAAGAGATTCGGCGATCACAACAGATTGAATTTGAAGAGCGGGCTTTTTTCATTATTAAATATCTAATGGAAAAAAATGATTGGGTAACTTATGAAGAAATTGCTGAAGATTTGCTTTTTTCTAGCCAAACTATTCGGAATGACGTCTTAAAGATTCAGCAATTAATGGATGATCAATTACGTGATATTAAAGTTGAAAGTATCATTTTTCAGGGAATAAAACTCGTAGGAAGTGAGATAGATAAACGTTTATTTTTAGATAGTTTATCTAATCCACCTGCTCTTACAAACTCAAATTTTATTAAATCACTTTCGCACTATTTCAAAAACTGGACTACGGTAAAAGAACTGAATGATTATGTTTCCTATATTGAGCAAAATGTTGATCAGCTAAAAATTCCCTCGAATGATGAAAATTTGCTGCCGATTATTTCTTATTTAGTTATTTGTCTCAAACGAATTGAAGCGTTACATTCTATTGATGATGCTTCCCACTTACTTGATAAGTATGACATCACTCAAACAAAAGAATATTCGATTTCTAAAAAATTACTACATGGAATTGCGAAACAACGAAGCATTAATATTCCAGAAGCAGAAATAATCTATCTAAGTTTCTATTTGATGAGTCAACGTCTCCTTTTTGAGGCGACAAAGGATAATGAACCACATATACCGGAGGAAATCAAACGAAATATTACAGAGGCTCTTGTTCAATTGGAAAAAGAATATCATATGGATTTTTCAAATGACAGTCAGCTATCTTCTGGTTTAATTCTCCATCTATCACGGGATATCTATCCCTTATTATTCAATTTTTACATTGAAAATTCGTTTGTCACAACAATTAAACAAGAATATATTCAAGCTTATTATATTTCCGTCAGTTTTGCCCATCTTATCAGCCAGAAGTTAGAAATTAACATACCTGAAAATGAGATTGGCTATTTAGCCTTACATTTTGCCTCATTTATCGAAAGAAAAAACAAAAATGTTATTCAAGCAATGATTGTTTCAGGACGCAACAAGCCCGCCTCTGTTTTATTAAAAAGAGAGCTTGAACAAAAAGTAGCCGGCTTACAGATTTCGAATATTATCACATTCGAAGAAATATCTTTTTTGTCTAGTGAAACTCAACTACTAATTTCTCCTATAGAATTAAATGAAGTAACAACTATTCCTACTATACAAGTTTGCGAGCTAGCTACCGAAAAAGATATTCATAATCTAAAAGAATTAGTTAATAAGTTACTATCTAAAAAGCTTCTAAAAGTAAATTACTTTAATCGAACTTCATTAAATAAAAAGGAAAGCGTTTTAAAATATATGCTCCAAGAAATGAATATAGAGCATCTATATGAAAGTCTGATTGAAAGAGAACGTTTATCAACAACTGAAGTCGGAAATGGTGTAGCTATCCCCCACCCATTAAGTCCCAGTAATCAAAGTCAAATGAGAATCGGCATTTTGATTTTAGAAAAGCCTGTTTTTTGGGGAAGTGACGAGGTGAATCTTGTCTTTCTCGTGATACCCGGAAAAGATAAACAGGCTGAGATGAGCCAATTAATGGAGGAAATTCATCGAATCGTTATTAACAAGGAATATTTGAAACTCTTAGCAAATATCAAAACAAAAGAAGAGCTAGACACCTTTTTAGAGTCTTAAGTTCCTCTCGTAAGAAAGAATAAGCCGGCATTACCCTACGCAACTGTTACTATAAGGAGATGAAAATAATGAACATTTCAGATATGTTAACCAAAGAAACCATACAACTGAAGTTACAGGCAAAAAATAAAGTAGATGTGATTGACGAACTATCTTTACTATTGGAAAAAAATGGTAATTTGACTGATTTAGCTAACTATCAAGAAGATATTTGGGATAGAGAAAATATGATCTCTACAGAGGTCGGATCAGGTATAGCCATACCCCATGCAAAATCAAGCGCCGTAAGTAAACCTGGGATTGCTTTTGGCAGAAGTCTCGAGGGCTTTATTTATGATAATGAACGTTGCAATTTATTCTTTATGATTGCAGCTGGTGAAAAAGCCTCTAACGAACATTTGCAAACATTGTCACGATTATCCACTTTCTTAATGGATGAGGTATTTCGTGCGAAGCTCATTTTGGCCAGCACTGCTGAGGAGGTTCTTGAAGCAATCAATGAAAAAGAACAAGAAGAGATTGAGGATAAGTATGTCTCAAGCGCTCCTGATAATGAAAAAACTTTTTTAGTTGGTGTCACTGCCTGTACCGCGGGAATTGCTCATACCTATATGTCAGCGCAAGCCTTACGAGATGCAGCTGCAAAAAAAGGAATCGAAATGAAGGTTCAAACAGATGGCTCCAGTGGAACTGAAAACATGTTAACAGCTCAAGAAATTGAACGTGCTGCAGGGGTTATTATTGCCGCTGATCGCGGACTCGATTTGTCAAGATTTAATGGAAAAAAACTCGTAAAAACCTCAACAAAAAAAGGAATTAATGAGCCCGACAAATTAATCGAAGAGGTCTTAAACAAAACCAGTGTTTATGCGTCTGGTGATACGTCAGCTACTTCCTCTGACGATAGTAATAGCGATAAAAGCAGTCCTTTTGATATCTATAAACATTTAATGAATGGCGTTTCATTTATGTTGCCTTTTGTTGTAGCTGGCGGAATATTAATTGCTATTTCATTCATGTTTGGTGTGAATTCATCAAACCCAGACTCAAATCAATATAATGAATTTGCTGCTTTTCTAAATTCAGTTGGAGGAACTGCAGCTTTCGGATTAATGGTTCCTATTTTTGCTGGTTATGTAGCTTTTAGTATTGCCGACCGTCCAGGATTGGCTCCAGGTGCTATAGGTGGTATGATCGCTTATACTGGTGGCTCAGGCTTTCTTGGTGGCTTGATTGCCGGATTTTTAGCCGGTTACACTGTTCTATTACTAAAAAAAATCTTGGTAAAATTCCCCAAGTCTTTACACGGTCTTAATCCTGTTCTTCTCTTCCCTGTACTAGGTACATTAGCAACTACTCTAGTCATTCATTATGTTATTAATACACCCGTAAGTAATATGAATAATTTATTAACGAATTGGCTAAGCGACATGAGTGGTTCGAATGCCATTTTAGTAGGGGCTCTCTTAGGGGGAATCTTAGTCAGTGACATGGGAGGTCCTTTGAATAAAATTGCGTATGCATTTGGTATTCAAATGATTACCAGTGGCGTCTATGGTCCAATGGCTGCCTTAATGTGCGGTGGAATGATTCCTCCGATTGGAATCGGTTTGGCAACAACCATTTTTAGAAATAAATTTACGGCACAAGAAAGAGAAACTGGAAAAGTAGCCTACATACTAGGTGCTTGCTTTATTACAGAAGGGGTTATCCCATTTGCTGCTGCAGACCCATTACGAGTGATTCCAGCAAACATTATCGGTGCAGCAGTTGGCGGTGGACTTTCTATGGCTTTAGGAATCGAATTAACGGCGCCTCATGGTGGATTATTCGTTATTCCAATCGCCATAAACCACCCAATTATATATATTGGTTGCATTTTAGCTGGTAGCATGGTGATGGCTTTAATCGTAGGACTCACAAAAAAAACAATAATAGAAAATAAACAAACTGGAGGAATAAATAATGTTAGTAACATCTAAAGAATTATTTAAACAAGCAAGAGAAAATGGTTATGCAATCCCCGCCCCCAATTTTATCGATGTAGAATCAATGAAGGTCTATGTTGAAGTAGCTGAAGAGCTTGGTTTGCCTGTTCTTATTGCTCTAGCAGAATCTCATTTAAATCTCATTTCATTAGAGGAAGCCGCTCTAAACGGAAAACGATTAGCCGAACAGGCATCTGTACCTGTAATTTTACATTTAGATCATGGGATGACACCAAGTATAATCAAACGGGCGATTGATCTAGGTTTCTCATCTGTAATGATTGATGCTTCTCAGGATAGCTTTGAAGTAAATGTTGAAAAAACAAAAGAAATTGTTGCCTATGCCCATCCTAAAGGTGTGGTGGTAGAGGCTGAAATCGGCCATGTTGGTTCTGGCGTAAATTATGAAAACCATGAACAGACAGATTCAAAATATACAACCGTTGAAGATGCAGTCAATTTTATTAAAGCCACAAATGTTGATTCATTAGCTATTTCTATAGGAACAGCTCACGGAATGTATAAAGGGACGCCAGAAATAAACTTTGACCGTTTGAAAGAAATCTCGGCTATCGTAAAAACACCTTTAGTCCTTCATGGTGGCTCTTCTTCTGGTGATGATAACTTAAACCGTTGTGCCTCAGAAGGAATCAGCAAAATAAATATCTTTTCTGACTTAGTCAATGCAGCTATGGATGAAATCAAACGCACTGAACCAACTAACTATTTAGACGTGAAGCTAGCCGCTAATGAAGGAATGAGAAAATGCTTAACTCATTATTTCAGTGTATTTCAAACAGCCAAGTATCTAGATTAATTTGGGAAATTTTATGTCTACATCAATTACTATTTTTTAAGGCCTCGTTTGAATTCTCTCGAGCAAGGTGCAATAAAAGCTATCGATGAGAAAGCAAAACTATTGGGTCTCGAAAAACCGTTACTTGTTACAAATACCCTTTTAAGAAAGCTTGCGAAGTTTATTGAGCCAATTTTTATAGAGCAAAACAGGCTGATTCACAAAAATCGTTAACGATTTTTGTGAATCAGCCTGTTAATATTATCGCTTTAAAAGTTATCTCTGTAGCTTATTGATCTTACCTTCTACTCCTCGTCTAACGGTAGTTCTTCTTGTCCTTCTTCAACAAGTGTTGAACCATCGCCAATGCCATAAGCTTCACGGACACGAGCTGAAACTTCAGCCATCATCTCTGGATGGGCTGCCATATAGATCTTAACGTTCTCACGCCCTTGGCCAATACGGTCTTCTTTATAAGAGTACCATGCGCCACTCTTGTCCACGATATCCTTCTCAACGGCCATATCTAACAGCTCGCCTTCTTGAGAAATTCCTAGACCATACATCATATCCACTTCAGCGACTTTGAATGGTGGCGCAACTTTATTTTTTACGACTTTAATTTTTGTACGGTTTCCGACGATGTCTGTTCCTTGTTTTAATTGTTCTGCACGACGAACTTCTAAACGAATCGTTGCGTAAAATTTTAACGCACGTCCCCCCGGAGTAATCTCTGGGTTCCCGAACATTACACCAACTTTTTCACGAATTTGGTTGATAAAGATAGCAATTGTCTTCGTCTTGTTGATTGAACCTGATAGTTTACGTAATGCTTGTGACATCAAACGTGCTTGAAGCCCAACGTGACTGTCACCCATTTCTCCATCAATCTCTGCACGAGGAACTAGCGCTGCCACCGAGTCAATAACGACAATATCAACGGCCCCACTTGAAACAAGTGCGTCAGCGATTTCTAACCCTTGTTCACCTGTATCTGGTTGAGAAAGAAGCAATTCATCAATATTTACGCCCAGTTTTTGAGCATACTGAGGGTCTAGAGCATGTTCCGCATCAATAAAGGCTGCTGTTCCGCCATTTTTTTGCACTTCTGCAATCGCATGAAGCGCAACTGTTGTTTTACCAGAACTTTCTGGTCCATAAACTTCAATAATTCTTCCTCGAGGGTAACCACCCACACCTAAAGCCACATCAAGTGCTAGTGAGCCACTTGGAATCACTGAAATCTGTTGGTCAATCTTTTCACCCAGCTTCATAATAGAGCCTTTACCATAATTCTTTTCTATTCTTTTTAGTGCAGCATCTAAGGCTGCTTTACGATCATCTGCCAATCGGATAATCCTCCTTATAGTTAAACATAACGTTTACGTTTCTTTTCGATAAAACAATCATAGCTTTTTTTTTTCAAAAAATCAAGAAAAACCGAACAAATATTCGCATTTTTATTTTTCAGCTAAAAGTGCTCGCCGGATTGTATCTAAACCTCTCATCACTGCGCTTTTTTGAACATATGCGCGGTTTCGATTAAACTGATAACAACGAGCTTCTACTGAACCGTCTTTTTTGGCAAGGCCAATCCAGACGGTTCCTGCTGGCTGTCCTTCTAACTCATCCGGACCTGCCACACCAGTGAATGATAGGGCAAAATCCGTCTGTTCAAGTGCCAAAATTCCTTGAGCCATCTCTTTGGCACAGGCTTCACTGACCATCCCATGTTTTTCAATCGTTTCTTTTTTGACGCCAAGTGTTGTCACCTTTGCTTGAGGTGAGTAGGTCACCATACCTCCTGGGAAGACTTCAGAGACACCTGGCACCCCACCTAAAGTTGATTGGAACAAACCTGCCGTCAAACTTTCTGCTGCCGTAACGGTTTTCCCCGTGCTCCGTAGCAGATCCACTACAACTTCAGCGAGGCTATTCTCATCGCCATATCCGTAGAAAAACTCACCCACTCTAGCGATAATCTTTTCTTCGGTTTCTTTGAGCAAACGAGCCCCTTTCGACTCATCTGCTGTTTTTACGGTAATTCTTAAAGTGACTTCGTTTTCTTTAGCATACGGTGCAATCGTTGGATTGGTCTGTTCGTCAATCAAATCCGCTAAGTCGGTCACTAACTGAGATTCCCCAATACCATAGAAACGTAGAACGGTCGAATAAAGCTTCTCTGTTGCTGGAAAGACCTTTTCTAATTGAGGAACGGCACTTTGACGAAACATTGGTTTTAGTTCACTAGGAGGTCCTGGTAATAATAAATACGTACTATGGTCTCCTTGGTATAACGAGCCGACTGCCAAACCATTGGGATTCTGCAAAGTAATGCTGTCTTCTATCGTCAATGCTTGTTGTAAATTATTGTCAGTCATCGGACGATTTACTTTTTTGAAAAATTCTAGAAGAAGTGCGTACCCTTCTGGATCTTGAACAAGCGATTTGCCCACATGATTGGCGACAACTTCTTTGGTTAGATCATCCTCTGTTGGCCCTAAACCACCACATAAAACGATTAAATCACTTCTCTGATCTGCTAGAACTAACAGCTCCTCAATACGCCCTCTGTTATCTCCAACCACTGTTTGATAGTACACATCTATGCCTAGACCTGCTAGCTGCTCAGATAAAAATGTTGCGTTTGTATTGACCACTTGGCCTAACAATAATTCTGTTCCTACTGCAATAATCTCTGCCTTCATTTGTCTTCCTTCTTCCACAAAGTAATATACGCCTTTTAAACTTGTTTCTTTTATTTTACCAAAAAAAGAAGAGGTTGGGACAGGAGTGTCTAACTCCGAGAAATAAGAAGGAATTCACGAAAATTGCTCTTCAAATTTTTGTGAATTTCAGCTTATTTCCGAAGGAGTTGCTTCTGTGCCCACCGTTTGAATAGGAGCATGGGACATAACTTTTTGAGTTATGTCCCATGCTCCCCTTTTTCTCTGCTGGTGGTAAGTATATTTTACCGTCTCAAAACCTCATTTGTCTGCTACATGGAGCCTTTAAAGACCTCACTGTTTTTAACAAAGTAGTCTACGCCAGAATAAATGGTAAATAATAGACAGATATATAACATGATATCTGCAACCGGCACACCAATTAGGTTAAACGGTACATTTTCAATCAACAATAAAATGATGGCTACCATTTGTGTCGCCGTTTTAATTTTCCCTGGTAAGGCAGCCGCCATCACCTCGCCGCCTTCTACTAATAGTAGACGTAAGCCTGTCACTGCTAATTCTCGACAAACAATAATTGCCACAACCCAACCAGGTGCTTTGCCTTCTTCAACTAACATAATAAACGCCGTCATAACAAGCATTTTATCAGCTAAAGGATCCGCAAATTTCCCAAAGTTTGTAACTAATCCTTGTGAGCGAGCAATCTTCCCATCCAACCAGTCTGTAATGCTGGCAACCGCAAAAATAATGGCGGCGACTAAATGGGTCACAGATAAAGAAACGTCGCCTACTGTTAGACTTCCCCAATCCAAATTAAGAACTAAAATCAAGATAAACACTGGAATCATAAAAATCCGTAAAACCGTTAATTTATTTGGTAAATTCACAAAAATACTCCTCTCATGCTTTCCTATATTTTACGTGAGGAAACAAAAACTTTCCACTAAAGCCGTTTAAACTTTCTTATTTCAATCAAAACGTAAGAAAAGTTAGGCAATTTCACCTAACTTTTCCCGATTGTTTTACTGCTGATACGTAATCGTTAAGTTAACGTTTTTTCTGACCGCGGCCTTTGTTGGATTAAAGTTTACTTCTTCATTATTTGCGTTTATTTTTACATTTGCGCCTGCACCAACAATTAACGTAGCATTCGATACATTTTCTGGTAAAGTCGTTGACTGTTTCTCACCAGGCTGTAAAGTATATTGGTACACATAAGCGCCATCAATCATAACCCCAATCCAACAAGCAGCATTTTGCCCTTCAAGATCCAGTTTGATTGGTCCTTTTGCTTCAGTTACACTCATGTTTACTTCAGTTCCTGCTTCACTATCCAATGAAACCTTCATCTTTGGTTCCTCAGATTCTTTTGTCGAAGACTCTTGCGTGCTACTTTCTGAAGAGCTAGATGAGCTTTCAGTAGAAGAATTCTCTGGCTGACTTGAGCTCTCTGTTGTCTGACTCACTTCATTATCCACACTCATTGAAGAACTAGGGCTACCAATAATCGGCTCTGATTGACGATTTTGCCACGTATAATAAAAGACCACAATCAAAATGGCTAATGCCACTAACCCTAAGGCGATTGCAGGTAAACTTCTGATAAAACGACTTGGTGTATGTTCTTCTTCATAGAGGTCTTTCCTGGAACCATTCGCTAGTTCAGGTTCTGGGCGTTTAATTCGTTCTACGGGGTATAAATCCTCATCACCATTAAATACAGCGACTAAATGTTCGCCATCTTCGCCCACCGCATTCGCATATTGCCGAATAAATGCACGTACGTAAAAAGTACCAGGCAAGGTATCATAATTATCTGATTCAATCGCTTCTAAATAGCGTTTTTGAATCTTCGTCATTTGTTGAAGCTCATCTAACGAAATATTTTTATCTAAACGGGCTTGCCGCAATTTATCTCCTATATATCCATTGGCCACTCGCTCATCTTCTCCAGTCTGAATTTATTGCATATTTACTTAAGGCAACGTTTGTCATTTACTTTTTGGCTCATACTTTTACTGATTCATCGCTTTGAATCAGTTATTTATCGAGCTTATTTATAAAAATGCGCATAATAGAATATCTGTCATTCACACATGCTTTCGGGTTTCTATCCCCATTATACGCGCTGATCTACAAATTTAGCGACACATAGGCACAGGCCTTTTTTATACGTGTCGAAAAGGTCTGAACTAATTTCCGACCTCTCTAAGAATACCACAAAATATTCAACCTGAGGATAGGTTTTCTACAAGTCTAAAACGAAACTTAATCATTTTTTTGTTGTTTGTAAGAATCTATAGAAAAAATGGTCAGGAGCCTACAAATTATTTAAAAATAAAGACACTCTAGCTCGCTACTAAAAAGGATAAAAAAGAGGGCGCTCAGTGATTATCTGATAGAACGCCTTCTCTATTTTTCAATCCTTACCTAGCGCGTCTCCTTTTGTTCCAATCTCTTTGTTTACCTACTCATTTTACCTAGGTAAATAACTTTTCTACCCCTTTGGATACATGTAAAAGCGGCTAAAGTTTTCTGGCTGAATAAACGAGTTAGCGACATTTACAACATCAGAAAGCTCAATGGATTGAATTACTTCTGGCATATCAAATAACGTCGTATCCCCAAATAAGCTTTGCGTAAACTGATTGGCAATATACTCCAATGAGTTTAAGGATTGGAAATATTTCCCTAACATTTTTTTCTTCAAAAGAGTTAAGTTTTCTTGGTTAATCTCAGAATTTTCTTTAAAACCTAACAAAATCTCTTCAACTTTATCGGCTGCTTCTTTTGGCTGTTCCACATCTCCGCTAAAATCTGCGAAGTAAAAACTGCGATCTAAATTAAACTCAAACCCAAACGAATCATCAATAATCCCAGAATTATAAAGGTTTAAATAACTTTGCGAAGTATTGCCCAACACCAATTGCATAAAGAGACTCATTGAAAGCTTCATGCGTAATAGTTCGCGGCCCTCAGTAGGTAGTGGCGCGGTTCCTTTCACCCCCAAAATAAATTTAGGACGTGTCACCGCCATAGTTAACTGACTTTCTTTGATTAGATCAGCTGAGCCTTCTTCTGGAAAATGTCGGACAATTTCTTTGGCTGGCGCAAACTCTTTGGCTGCTTGATTTGAACGAATTGTCGCCATCATTTCCTCAGGGTCCATCTTACCCACCACAAATAAGGTCATATTACTTGGGTGGTAAAACGTTCTGTAGCAGGTATACAGATCTTCTGCCGTAATTTCAGCAATGCTCTCAATCGTTCCCGCAATATCAATATGCAGAGGATGTTTTGGGTAAAGATTCCTAAGAATACCGAAAAATAAACGCCAATTCGCATCATCTTCATACATTTGGATTTCTTGACCGATAATCCCTTTTTCCTTCTCAACCGTCTCTTTCGTAAAATACGGTGCTTGAACGAAATCAATTAAGGTCTCTAAGTTTTGCATCACTTGATCGGTGGTTGAAAATAAATAACTTGTTTTAGTAAAGCTTGTAAAAGCATTCGCTGAGGCTCCTTGTTGTCCAAATAGCTGAAAAACATCACCGTCTTCTTTTTCGAACATTTTATGCTCAAGAAAATGAGCGATACCATCAGGAACCTTGGTCAATTCCGTCTCACCCAGTGGGATAAATTCATTGTCGATAGAGCCATAATTTGTACTAAACAGACCGTACGTTTTATGATACTCATTTTTTGGTAATAAAAAGACCTGCAAGCCATTTGGCAAGGTTTCTTGATATAATACTTCATTTATTTGCTCATAATAGGTTTTATTCATGATCTTTCTCCCCATCTAAAAAGAATACAGCCTGTAGCTTGATTTGTTTGGCCACAGCTTGGACGTCTTCAATCGTCACACCAGAAAGTAACGCCAACCACTCATCATCCGTCAATTCTGTTTTCGGTAACCATTGATTCAGATAACTTGTTTCGATAGCAGATTGTGGACTATCCAAAGAAAGAAGATACTGATTTCTTAGCATCGCCTTCGTTTGAGCCAATTCCAACGCCGAAACATCTCCTTGACGAAGACTTTCTAACTGTTCAGCAATCAAATGCATGACTTTATTTCTGTTTTCTCCATCAATTCCCGTCTGAACCGTCATATACCCTCTAAAGGTATCGACACTACTTGACGCATAATAGGCTAAACTTTCCTTTTCACGGACATTCATAAACAACTTAGAATGTGGGAAGCCACCAAACAAACCATTAAAGACCATCAGACTAAAACGCTGCGTTTGTCCATAATAAATATCAGTTGTGTATGCTAGATTTAGTTTGGCCTGCGTAATCGGTTCTTTTTCTTGACGCTCAGAAATAATATTTTCAACTGGTTGGTGATAAAAAATCTCTGGCTTGGCTGTTTCTCTGGGTGTGAAAGGTAACTCTTTCATCAAGTTGATTACAGCCGTCTCTTCAACATCACCTACAACAAAAATATCCACTTGATCCGTTTCAATCATTTTTTGATAATACTCAGCCATCTCTTCAGCCGTCAGCTTCTCTAAATCAGCGACTGTTCCAAAGCTCGGGATTTTTTGATGGTCATCCTTGCCAAAATATAATTCTTGTAAAGAATACGAAGCATACGTTTGTTTATCCTCTTTTAGGCTCTCCAAATACGCACGCAAATTCTCTTTTTCTAACGCAAACGTCTGCGGTTCAAACGCGCCCTCTTGAATATTTGGGTAAAATAAGACCTCTTTTAAGAAGTCGACAACCTCGGGTAATAGTTGTGTATCAGAAACATATTTACCATTGACGACATTTAAGCCAACATTTAACCAATGAAGATTGCCTTTTTTTCCAACATTCATCCCAAAGCTTGCTCCGTAAAGCTCCGCCAAACGGGCACTCAGTTTGGTTTGGTCAGGGAAATTTAAGCTATTGGTTTCCAACAAGCTACTAAGCAACGTTCGTTTGGTACTAGTCTCCTTGTCTAAACGGGTAGTAAAGCGAATAAATACTCGCAAGGTTTTGTATTTTTCAGTTGGTAAAATATGAAAATTTACGCCATTTACTAATTGTGTCATCATCTATTTAAAATCTCCTTTACACTTTTCTCAAGTATCATCAATTATAGCATAGCTCGGTAATCTTTGAGGACTTTAAGCCCACTTTCTAACGTTTATTAGTTCAAATTTTAAAGGTTCTTAGTTATACTGAATGTAGCACTTATTATAGGAGGAACAAACATGATTAAAGAATTTAAAGAGTTTATAACCAAAGGCGACGTCTTAGACTTAGCTGTTGGGGTCGTTATTGGAAGTGCCTTTACCGCAATTATTAATCAAGTGGTTGAAGGATTAATTACACCATTAGTTGCCCTCATTATTTCTTTATTTACCAATGGAAAGGATTTGCAAGAAGCAGCATCCATCTTAGACTATACCCCAGTAAAAGGCGTAACCTTTGCTTTTGGTAATGTCGTAACCGCAGTGATTACCTTCATCATCACAGGTTTTGTGCTATTTCTCGTAGTCAAAGTGGCAAATCGCGCTAAAAATCTTCGTAAAACCGAAGAAGAAGAAGTGCTTGAAGAAACACCCGCTGTTGAAATCTATTTAAGTGAAATTCGTGACTTATTAGAAAAACAAGCAGCCAACCATTCACAATCAAAAGAATAAATCGCTAAAAACAAACTTAAAAAACATCGCAGAGACCCCGTCATAACTAGGACGGAATTCCTGCGATGTTTTTTTGTGTTGCTAATTACTTATTTCTCATCTTTTTCTTCTAACTATCAGACAGGAATGACCATATCGATATGGGGAATTCCGTCCTCCAGATAAACAGCTGAAGTCACCTCAAACCCAAATGCTTCATAAAAGGGCTGTAGATGCGCTTGAGCACTGATGACAATCGGTTGATTAGGAAAGGTCCTCTTGATCCAATCTAGAGTAGATTGAACAATTAGCTTCCCTAATTTTTGCTTACGGTAGACTTCTTTAACAAGCACACGCCCAATATGAACTGCCTCTTCAGTCAGGTAGACCCGCGTGTAGGCCTGAACATCCTCACTAGTGCCTAAATAGGTATGCCAAGAGTGACGATCCAGCTCATCTACTTCTTGGTAGGGGCAATTTTGTTCCACAACAAAAACAGCGATTCTTGTTTTAATCATCTCAAAAAACTCCGCTGTGGTTAACTCATCAAATGTTCGAACGTGGTAAGATAATTCTGCCGGCTGATTATCCTTCATAAAAAAACTCCTTTCAAAAGAAAAAAAGAAGAATGGATTGTGCACCCATTCCCCAATTTATATTGCTTCAGATAAGAATTCGATTTCGACAGTTCGTGTTAATACGTCAGAATAGCTATATGAAACACGTTCAAAAGAGTTTTCATCAGGATCTAAATCCACTACGAAAACTGAAGGATAAGTCTCTGTCAGGACACCCTTGCGTTCTGTTTGGCGTTTTCTTCCAGTCTGAGCAACTAACATGATTTCACTACCGATACGACCTTCTAAATCTTTTTTAATCGTTGCTAAAGTTGTTGGCATAAAAGTTCACCTCATTTACCATAATAGCACATATTATGAAAAATAACAAGTTTACCACAGAAAAAAACCAAATGCAATATTATTTTCTTTATAAAAAAATGAGGAACTCTTTCCTTATTTTCATTTTTCAGTGATAATCATTCATTTGATCCCCTAATTTTTTCTTGGCTCGGTCATACGCACTCCGAATTTTTTTGCTATCAAGGACATGATGACTAGCAATCTCCTCTAAGCTAGCACCCAAAAGATAGGCACTCATCACCTCTTTTTCAAGCGCTGAAAAAATAAACTCATAATTTGCTAAGGCTTCTCTAATTAATAAGTTCTCTAAAGCATACGGTTCTTCATATTGCGTATCTACTAAAAATTCGGCACCCTCTGTTTCTATTTTTTCTTCTAATGAGACAGACAATTCCATCGTCCGTCTCTTTAATGCATGCTGCTTTCGCAATAAACTTCTGACCCGATTTTCCATTGCACACTTAAAAAAACTGCCAAACGTGGCTCCGTTGTCTTCCTTGAATGCTTTGACTATTTGATAACAAATAATCTGTCCTTCTTGTAGCCAATCATCCGAATCAAAGTCTCTAATATAGTATTTTTTTTGCAAGTTATATACGATGGGGCGATATTGATTAAATAACTCGGTGAGCGCATCCTCATTCCCCTCCTTTGCCGCCTGAATCAAGTCCATAAAAAAACTACTCCTTCCAAATAGTATTTCACAAAGAAGCATACCATCCCATCAAGATAGACAAAATTAACTTACATTTTGTTTATTTTTCTTTTGACAAACATTCCCTTTTTGGGGAAAGTTTATTTTATTGCTCAATGCCACCTAGTAAGTTTCACCAGAAATCGCTAAAAAAGCATATCTTTATCGTGCCAAATGGACTTTTTTATGCAAGAGGGAATGATTCCTTTTTTAATCCTGATGGAGCCTCTGCAACTAGTCTATGAACTATTTGTAGGAGCAGGTTGAGACAGAAATGTTTCACTCCGAGAACCATCTTAAGGTGGCTCACCTATAGAAACTGATGAGATCGGAGTCTTTTTAGGAAGTTGTTGGGAGAAAAACCTAGAGAAGATAGATTTTCTTCTGTCCCCAACGTTTATTCGGATAATAGGAAGTTGCTCTGGATTTTTAATCCTCAGAATATGCACAAGGTCTTTAGCATGAATGAATAAACCAAACCCTACCACCAACATGCTCAGGTGATAGGGTTCGGTTTATTAATCTTTTGATAGATCATCTAGCTTTTGCGAGAGTTTTTTTAATTGCTCTTCATTCCATGGGGAGTTTCGCCGGAAGTCAATAAAATGCAAATCTTGGCTATCTTGAGCAATCGACTTTTCCGTTTTTTTGATGCTTTTATATAACTCATTGGCAGAGGTCCTAAGCGCGCCCTGGGAGAAGACTACCCATTGTTCTGCCAAATCACTAGTCGCAACAGTTACCTGCGTTAAACGCGTATTCAACTCGCCTGCAATGCGTTCAATATAGCTATCGGCTGTTTCATCTTCCTTGGTAAAAACAACCGACAACTGATACTTTTTATAATTTTGTTGAATCCCCGGAACCAGCTGCGCATCAAAAACGACAATGATTTTGAGGCCTTCATATTTCGCATAATTCGATAACCGATTTAATAAAGCCTCTCTGGCATCCTCTAATAAATCCTGTTTTTTCAGCTGCACCAGCTCAGGCCAAGCGCCAATCATATTATAGCCATCGACAATCAACAATTGACTCTTCATATGAATTATCCTCCACGCTTGCGGAAGACTTCATACATCAACAATCCTGCTGCCACACCCGCATTCAAGCTTTGAACATGCCCTGTCATAGGAATCGTCAATAGTTCATCCACTTCTTTTTTTAACCCTTGACTCATGCCCCGGCCTTCATTTCCGATGATCAACGCAATAGCACCCGTCGTATTCCATTTTTGATAATTGGTTCCTTCCATATCGGTTCCAAAAACCCAAAAGTTTTTCTCTTTCAATTCTTGAACCGCCTGTGAAAGATTGGTTACACGAGCAATCGGAACATGTTCGACCGCGCCCGTTGATGCTTTGGTGACAACCGGCGTAATTCCCACCGCACGATGTTTAGGAATAATCACACCCGTCACACCACTCGCATCTGCCGTTCGTAAAATGGAGCCAAAATTATGAGGATCTTCCAAACTATCTAGAATTAAAAAGAACGGTTCTTCCTCTTTACTCCCCACCTCTAAAAGCTCTTCTAATGAAAGATATTCGTAAGGCGTAATCGCTAAAACGATTCCTTGGTGAACACCATGATCACTCAATGTATCTAACTTTTGTTTAGGTACCCACTTAACAGGAACGGCTTGTTCTTTCGCTAATTCTTTCAACTCATCGATTTTTTCACCACGAGCATCCTCTTGTAAAAATAACTTATTGCCCCGTCCCTGCTGCAACGCTTCAACTGTTGCATGAAAACCAAAGACAAAATTATCCGCTAACTCTTCAGAAGTTCCGACACCTTCAAATGCTGTAGCTGCTCCCACGTGTTTGCGCGTCTCTTTACCATATCCTCGTGACTCATTCTTTGAAGGGCGAAATTCATTTTTTCGGCTCCCTTCTTTGCTACGTTTTGCTACGAAGGATTTTCCCTCTTTGCCTTTACTTTTAGCTGAGAATTTCTCACGTGAATTCTTCCCCCGCTCATTTTTCATTCCTTTTCACCGACTTTCTTTATACACCAGTCAACAAGCTCTTTCACACGTTCTTCTTGTTTGGTTAAATGAAGATACCCCATCAATGCTTCAAACCCTGTTGCCACGCGATAAGTTGTAATATCCGCATTTTTGGCACTCGTATGACTCTTCGCATTTCTACCTCGTTTATAAAACAATTCTTCTTCTTCGCTCAACATCCCTTGGGCCAAAATCTCTTGCATCAACATCGCTTGTGCCTTTGCTGAAACATAGTGTGTCGCCGTCTTATGAAGCTGATTGGGTTTTGTTAAGCCTTGTTCAACCAAAAAATCTCGAATATAAATCTCATAAATTGCATCACCAACGTATGCCAGTGCTAAACCATTTAATTGGGTGTGGTCTCTCATAGTTCTCTTCTCCATCTCGTTCCTTGTGGGGTATCCTCTAAGATAATCCCCTGTTCTTTTAATTGGTCACGGATTTCATCACTTCGGGCAAAGTCACGACTTTTTCTCGCTTGAATCCGTTCTTCAATCAACTGGTCAACCTCTTCATCTAACAATTCATCAGAAACAAAAACAAGCCCAAAAACTGACAACCATTGACGATATTTTTCTATACCGAAAGATAAAACAGCTGCCGAAACCACTTCAGCCTCACTATACGTATTCAACCACTTCGCCAGCTCATACACAAGCGTTATGCCGTTTGCTGCATTAAAGTCGTCATCCATTTCTGCGACAAACCGTTCCTCAAGAGCCGCTAATTCTTGCAACTTTTGCTCCTCTTCTGCCACGTCTACAGCTGTTGCCAAACGGAATAAGCTATTTTCGTAAGCCGTTCGAAGTTTTTGTAGGTTTGTTGCCGCCTCTTTTAACGTGGTTTCACTGTAGCGAATCGGACGGCGATACTGTGTTGTCGCCATGAAAAAACGTAACACCTGTGGATCGATTTTCTTAACCAACTCATGCACAGTCACAAAATTCCCTAAAGATTTGCTCATCTTCTCATCATCATCGCCAATCGTGACATAACCGTTATGCATCCAGTAATTCGCAAATTTTTTGCCAGTTTTGGCCTCACTTTGCGCAATTTCATTCTCGTGGTGAGGAAATTCCAAATCCTGACCGCCACCATGAATATCTATCGTTTCACCCAAATGTTTGGTTGCCATGACCGAGCATTCAATATGCCAGCCTGGACGTCCAGAACCCCAAGGAGCATCCCAGGAAATTTCCTCTGGTTTGGCTGATTTCCACAAAGCAAAATCTAATGGGTCCTCTTTTAACTGTTGTTCTGCGCCCATCCGCTGACTCGCTCCAACCTCAAGCTCATCAACTGACTGATCACTTAGCTGACCATAATGCTCAAATTTACGCGTCCGATAATAGACGTCACCTGATGATTCGTAGGCATAGCCCTTTTCAATCAGCACTTGAATAAACGTAATGATGTCTGACATATGATCCATAACTCGCGGATGCAAAGTTGCTGGCAAAACATTCAAAGCCTTTGTATCCTCTTTGAAGGCTTCAATAAAACGCTCCGCCACTTCTGGCGCTGTCAGATTTAATTCTTTTGCCGTGCGAATAATTTTATCATCAACATCTGTAAAATTAGAAACATAGTTGACCTCATATCCGCGATAATCAAAATAGCGACGAATCGTGTCAAATGCAATCGTGCTTCGAGCGTTGCCGATATGAATATAGTTATAAACGGTCGGGCCACACACGTACATGCTAACCTTATTTTTTTCTATTGGTTGAAAAGTTTCCTTTTCTCTCGTTAATGTATTATAAATTTGAATCATTTAAGCTCCTCGCCTTCCTTAACCTTTTCCCCTTTGATACGAACAATTTTAGCTGGAATTCCAACCGCGGTTGCACGGTCAGGAACGTCCTTAATCACGACAGCACTCGCTCCTACTTTGGCATACTCGCCAATTGTAATCGGGCCAAGTACTTGAGCATTCGCTGAAACTAGCGCACCTTTTTTAACTGTTGGATGGCGCTTGCCGTGATCCTTTCCCGTACCACCTAATGTCACGCCATGAAAAAGGACGACCCCTTCTTCAATCACCGCTGTCTCGCCAATCACCACGCCCATCCCATGGTCTATAAACACACCCGCTGCAATTTGAGCGCCAGGATGAATCTCAATCCCCGTAATAAACCGCCAAAATTGTGCGTGTAGTTTCGCTAATAAGTAAAGGTGATGTCGATGAAGAAAATGTGAGACCCGATGCCAAAACAATGCGTGAAAGCCTGGATACGTTAAAACAATTTCCATCGTTGATCGAGCAGCCGGATCATTCTTTTTTGCCGCTTTAATCCCTTGTTTAAACCAACCCATCTTCAAACTCCTTTCTAATCTGAGTCTGGGGCAAAATACTTTTTTTGAAGGAAATATACTACGTCTGACCACTTAGACCACTTGCGAACCTAACTCGTTTCTTCCTTCAAGCTTCTTCAAATTTTCCTTTTTCCCCATACGTTTATCTGATTTATCAATTCTTTCATCTAAAAAGTAAACAATCTATACTGCAAACAAAAAATGCGTCTTTTAAATAAGTTTCCTTATCTAAAAGACGCATTTTATGCGTGGTTCCACTTTTTTTTACAATCACCTAAATAAACGGCAATTGCCTCGATGTGCGTAACGAACACTACCCGTTTTGAGCTACTATCGTCAGATTCGCTCAAACCACTTCCAGAGGCATTTCACAAAAATAGACTAACTGTTTGCAGCCACCACAGTCTCTCTGAAAATCTAATTTTTGTTACTTCATTCTGTTCATTGTGTTTTTTAAAGAACTTTATTTAAATGATCTAAAGCTTTTTCTTTTCCTAATAATTCAATTGTTTCGCCTAATTCTGGCCCATGCATTTGGCCTGACACAGCCACACGAATTGGCATGAATAGGTTTTTCCCTTTGACACCCGTTTCTTTTTGAACGGCTTTAATCGCCGCTTTAATACTTGGTACATCAACCACCTCTAAAGCTTCTAGTTGTGCTTTAAAGCTATGCAAAACAGTTGGGACAGTTTCCCCTGCTAAAACTTCTTTAGCCGCTTCATCTAAAACTGGGTGTTCAATGAAAAATAAGTTAGAGACTTCAACGATTTCTTCTGCATAACTCATTTGTGGTTGATATAAGCTCACGACTTTTTGCAACCATTCTAATTTTTCAGGAGTTAACTCTTTTTCAATTCGACCATTCTCTACAAGATATGGAAGACACATCTCTGTTAACACAGCTAAATCCATTTCTTTCATATAATGATTGTTCACCCATTCTAATTTCTTCGCATCAAAGGCCGCGGGTGACTTGCTCAAACGATTTGGATCAAACATTTTTATTAATTCATCTTGTGAGAATAGCTCATCTTCGCCCACTGGTGACCAACCTAGCAATGCAATAAAGTTAAACATCGCTTCAGGTAAGTACCCTAATTCACGATACTGTTCGATAAATTGAAGAATTGATTCGTCTCTCTTGCTTAGTTTTTTCCCAGTCTCTGTGTTGATAATTAACGTCATGTGACCAAATACAGGAGGTGTCCAGCCGAATGCATCGTAAACCATCAATTGCTTCGGTGTATTAGCAATATGGTCATCGCCGCGCAATACGTGGCTGATCTTCATCATGTGGTCATCGACAGCTACCGCAAAATTGTATGTTGGCATACCATCGCGTTTTTGAATAACGAAGTCGCCACCAACATTGTCTGATTCAAAAACAATCTCGCCCTTAACCATATCTTCAAATGCAAAAGAAGAGTTTCTAGGGACTCTGAAACGAATCACTGGTTCTAATCCTTGTGCTTCTTTTTCTGCTTGTTCGAAAGGAGATAGGTTGGCACATTTTCCTGAATAATGAGGCATTTCGCCACGCGCACGTTGCGCTTCACGTTCAGCTTCCAACTCATCTTCTGTACAGTAACATTTGTAGGCGTGGTTGCTCGCTAATAATTGATCAATTAGTGGTTGATAAATTTCTCTTCGTTCTGATTGACGGTAAGGACCATATTCACCAGGATTTTCAGGAGACTCATCCCAATCCATTCCTAACCAAGCTAAGTTCTCTAATTGGCTTTTTTCGCCATCTTCAATATTTCTCTTTTGGTCAGTATCTTCAATTCGAATAATAAAATCTCCATCATTGTGACGGGCAAATAAATAGTTGAATAATGCTGTTCGGGCATTTCCAATGTGTAGATGACCGGTTGGACTTGGTGCATAACGTACACGTACTTTAGTCATAATTCTTCCTCTTTCCTTACGCTTCTCTATGCTGTTTATAGAGAAGTAGATTTGTCAATAACCCACCATTGTCTCTATTTTTCTCAAGCAAATAACACGAAAACAATGACCAATATTTGGGGGAGTTGTTCCATCATTTTTTTGCCTGATTCTCTTTAGCTGTGGTTGGCTGTTCAGCTAAAATTGTACAATCAATCAGCCGATTAGTAAAGCTTAAGTCGTCTGAGTTTTTGACTATTTACAAGATTATTTCTCTTTTTTATTCGAAGCACCCTTTTCGTTATCGATTCCTCGACCCGAATGTGCGGGTTTTGCAAAAATCATTCGTCCAGCAGCTGTTTGAAGTGCGCTTGTCACCACCACTTGAATTCGTTCATTCATGTAATGTTGACCATCTTCGACTACAATCATTGTGCCATCGTCTAGATAAGCAACCCCTTGTTGGCGCTCTGTTCCAGCTTTAACCAATAGAACCTCCATCGTCTCACCAGGAATGACGACTGGTTTTACAGCATTAGCTAGTGCATTAATATTTAATACAGGAACATTTTGAAACTCTGAAACCTTGTTCAAATTGTAGTCATTGGTAACAACAACACCATCTAAAAGCTTCGCTAATTTGATGAGCTTACTATCAACCTCTGCAATATCCTCAAAGTCGCCATCATACATTTCAACGCTGATGCCCTCTTCTTTTTGCAAAGAATTAAGAATATCCAAGCCGCGACGACCTCGTACTCGTTTCAAACTATCACCGGAATCAGCAATATACTGTAACTCATATAAGACAAAGTTAGGAATTAAAATAACTCCCTCTAAAAATCCTGACTTCGCAATATCATAAATGCGGCCATCAATGATGACACTCGTATCCAAAATTTTGTATTTGTGGAAATGATCCTCCACTTTTCGATCAAGTAGTTGGCTTTCAGGTGTTGTTTCCATCTTTTTCTGCTTTGGTGTAAAGATTCTCTTCCACTCGTCAATTCTTGTTGTCCCCATCCGAAAGCCTAGATAACCTAGAATAATCATTAGGAGAATCGGAACCACACTGTTGATAACGGGAATATCTAAATTGTATAGCGGGGTGGATAAAATAACCCCCAATGTCAATCCAATAATCGCACCAACTGCACCAAATAAAAGGTACGTCAGGCTCACTTCACTTAATTTTGTTTCAATGCTTCTTAACCCTGTCACAATATATTTTGCCAATAGTAAAGATAATAAAAAGAAAATAAGTGCACCAAGCAAACTATTAACTAAATAATTATTGAGCCAGCTATTATTGTCATATCCTAAAGCTGTCCAAGCAGTTGGTAAAAATGAAATCCCCAAGCTTGCACCAGCAATAATCATTAACAAAGTAATTACTCGTTTCTGCATCTTCATCCCTCCAGTTTATTTTTTTGTTTTTTAACCTTCTATTTCTCATTAGTTGGCGGAGCAAGCGAGTATTTCAATTGCTCCACCAACCTATCACTCATTTTTGAAGCCTCACTAGTAAGAGAAACATTTCAACTAGATCTTGATGTTTTCTGTCGCACTTTCGTTTAGACAACTCGCTCTAACAAGGTCTTCAGCCGTTTAACTACGTCATGTGGTCTCTGAATAAACTAAACTCCCTAATTAAGATGAAGCGCCAAAGACTTTTCTAAGTGTTTCACCAATTGTTGCCACACCTACAATCTCAATATCTTTGGGCGGGTCCCATCCCGTTAAATTATTTTTTGGCAAATAGACCTTGGTAAAGCCTAGTTTTTTGACTTCACGGACACGCTGTTCAATATGACTAACGCGCCGAATCTCACCTGTCAAACCAATCTCACCGATAAAACACTCAGTCGTCTTGGTTCCTTTCTCACGGTAACTTGAAGCAATACTGACTGCGACTGCCAAATCAATCGCAGGCTCGTTCAACTTCACGCCACCAGCCGCTTTCAAATAGGCATCCTGATTTTGCAACAGTAAGCCTGCACGTTTTTCAAGCACCGCCATGATTAATGACACTCGATTAAAATCAAGGCCTGTTGTCGTTCGTTTGGCATTCCCAAACATGGTCGGAGTGACCAAGGCTTGGACCTCAACTAAGATAGGGCGACTGCCTTCCATCGCCACCACAATCGCAGAGCCTGTCGCGCCTGCTAAGCGTTCTTCTAAAAAGACTTGTGAGGGATTTGCTACTTCCTCTAAACCATGTTCACGCATCTCAAAAATACCAATCTCATTCGTTGAACCAAACCGATTTTTAACTGCACGCAAGATTCTAAAGCTATGATGTTTTTCGCCTTCAAAGTACAAAACCGTATCCACCATGTGCTCGAGCATTCGTGGTCCAGCAATTGAACCCTCTTTGGTTACATGACCAACGATAAAAATCGCAATCCCGTTTGTTTTTGCTAACTTCAATAACTCTGCTGTCGTCTCACGAACTTGGCTAACACTCCCTGCCACACTCGTAATATCGGGCTGAGTCATCGTTTGAATCGAGTCAATAATGACATAATCAGGCGCCATATTCTCGATAGCTCGACTAATTTCATGCATATCGGTTTCTGCATATAAATAAAACTCATTGTCAATTGCGCCCAGACGTTCTGCACGCATCTTGATCTGGTCGGCACTCTCTTCACCTGAAACATAAAGGACTTTTCCGCCTGTCGCAGCTAGCTGTTGGGAAACCTGTAAAAGTAACGTTGACTTACCAATCCCAGGATCTCCACCAATTAAAACGAGGGAACCTGGTACGACACCGCCACCCAAGACTCGATTTAATTCTGACAAACGCGTTTTCACACGTGGTTCCTTTTTAGGAATTATATCCGTTAACTTTGTCGGCTGTGCTTTTTGCCCAGTGATACTCGTTCGGACGCGACGATCAGTCGTGTCTTGGATAATCTCCTCTACCATGGAATTCCACTGACCACAGTTCGGACAGCGCCCCAAATATTTCGGTGATACGTACCCACAAGATTGACAAACGAATTGTGCTTTTGCTTTTTTAGCCATCTCTCGTCTCCTCACCTGTTGTTTCTTTATTCTATCATATTCCTACAATAAATTACCTTTTCAGCTCATTTTCTTCTTATTTATTTGAAGAGCCAAAACCACCCGTTCGAACGGTCTCTGACTTATCTTGATCAGCTTTCAAAAACGGTAAGAAAATTCCTTGCCCGATTCTTTCCCCTTTTTTAATCTGAACATCACGCAGCCCAAAATTCGTAAACTGAAACATGATATGTCCTTCATTATCAGGGTTTCCATAGTAATCACTATCAATCACACCCACGCCGTTTGATAGAATTAAAAAACGTTTCAATGGGTTACTTGAGCGATTTGCTAGTTGCAAATATTCTTCCTCACCCATGTAAGCCTTAATTCCTGTTGGTACTAATACAGGCTTTAGTTTTTTTTCTTCTTGGGCAATTGATTGTTCGTCTTTTCCTAGAAGAGTTTTTAGACCTTCGAAAATCCCTGCCTTCCAAATACTAGGAATCGTCACATCGCTAGCCGCTTCAAAATCGTAACCTGCTGCGTGTTTTGTCGCTCTTTCTGGTAAATTTAGTCCTTTATCTTCAAATGTTGAAACAATTTCGAATCCTCGTTTTTTCATTAAAAACCCTCCCGTTTTCTCTTAGAATTATTTTAACATAGCCGTAGAAGTTTTCTAAGCACCTTAAGTAAATATTCAGTAAGTTTTCTTGTTTAAGACAAATTCCCTTCATTATTTCTCTTTGTTTCGAGAAAAATTAGACTATTATCATTTAACTCTTTCTGTTATAATTATTTTCACATTTATTTTTATTCAATTTTAATTGAATAATGACAAAAAAGGAGAGATAGATGTAATGACAACTGTGTATAATTTTTCAGCTGGCCCTGCCGTGTTACCAAAACCTGTATTGGAAAAAGCCCAATCCGAACTTTTGGATTACAAAAACAGCGGAATGTCCGTTATGGAACTGAGTCATCGCTCCTCCGAATTCGAAGCAATCATTCAAGATGCTGAGCAACTCCTAAGAGAGCTTATGCAGATTCCAGATAATTACAAAGTGTTATTTTTACAAGGTGGAGCCAGTCTCCAGTTTACGATGGTTCCTTTAAACTTAGCTCAAAATAAAAAAGTGCAATATATCAACACAGGCACTTGGTCAAAAAAAGCCATTGCTGAAGCTAAAAAACTTTCAAACGTCGAAGTGGAGGTCATCGCAAGTAGTGAAGATCAAAACTTTACCTATATTCCAGAAGTCACGGAAGATATGATTGATCCAGACGCCGCCTATATCCATATCACAACAAACAATACGATTGAAGGAACCGCCTTTACTGATCTACCTAACACAGGCAAGGTCCCTTTAGTCGCCGATATGTCTTCTAATATTTTGGCTAACAACTATCAAGTATCTGATTTTGGTCTGATTTATGCAGGTGCTCAAAAAAATATTGGCCCTGCCGGTTTAACTGTTGTGATTATTCGAGAAGATTTACTCGGCTTGACAGACGTCCCAAGCGCTATGCTCGATTACAAGCTACAAGCGGCCAACGATTCTCTTTACAACACACCACCGACTTATTCTATCTATATAGCAAAATTAGTCTTTGAGTGGCTAAAAGAACAAGGAAATATTGCCACAATTCTGAAACAAGACGAAGAAAAAGCGGCGCTACTTTATGAGGCTATTGACCGTTCTTCATTGTTTTCAAGTCCGGTTGCGCCTGCCTTTCGTTCATTGACCAACATTCCGTTTGTAACAGGAAATGAAACCTTAGATAAAAAGTTTATCGCCGAAGCTACTAAACAAGGATTTAAAAACTTGAAAGGGCATCGGTTGGTAGGTGGCATGCGTGCAAGCCTATACAATGCCTTTCCAATAGAAGGTGTCCGCGCTCTGATTGACTTTATGGAAACATTTGAAAAAGAAAATGGAGGAAAAAACTAGCATGTATGATATTAAAACCTTTAACGAAATTGCCCCAGAAGGCTTAAATCGCTTCAGTCCAGATAGATTTACCATCAACCAAACGGAGGCTCCTGCAGGTGTTATTTTACGAAGCCAAAATCTCCATACCTACGACTTTCCTTCATCTGTTCTTGCTGTTGCGCGTGCGGGTGCAGGAACAAATAACATTCCCGTTAAAGAGTGTGCTGAAAAAGGCATCGTTGTCTTTAACACACCTGGTGCCAATGCCAACGCGGTAAAAGAGTTGGTCATCGCTAGCCTCCTTGTTTCTGTTCGTCCACTTGTACAAGGTGCACACTGGGTTCAAACCTTACATGGTGCCGATGTAGAAGAACAAGTTGAAGCAAACAAAAAACAATTTGCTGGCCATGAACTAGAAGGAAAACATCTTGGCGTCATCGGCTTAGGTGCAATTGGTGCGATGGTCGCAAATGATGCGTATCGCTTAGGAATGGAAGTCACAGGCTACGATCCATTCGTCTCAGTAGATACCGCTTGGAGTATTTCACGCCGAGTGAACCGGGCAACTTCTATCGAGGATATCTTTACCAATTGCGACTTCATTTCCATTCATATCCCACTTAATGAAGAGACTCGTCATTTAATAAGTACGCAACAATTAAAGAAAATGAAGAAAAACGCCGTACTTTTAAACTTTGCCCGCGGAGAGCTAGTTGATACACAGGCCGTTTTGGAAGCTATCAAGACCGGAGAAATTGCGCGTTACGTCACTGATTTTGCGGATGAACGCTTATTGCATCACGACCAAGTGCTGGTCTTACCTCACTTAGGAGCCTCAACTGAGGAAGCTGAAATTAATTGTGCCAAGATGGCCGCAAAAACGTTGAAGACCTTCCTTGAAACAGGTGAAATCAAACGTTCCGTCAATTTCCCATCAGTGGAAATGTCTTTCAACTCACCTTACCGTTTTACGATTATTCATAAAAATGTGCCAAACATGTTGGGCCTAATTTCTTCTGGCATCGCAAATCTTGGCATCAACATTGATACGATGATTAACAAAAGTCGAGATGACTATGCCTACACTCTGATTGATATTGCGGAAACTGATGAAGAAAAAATTACTACGGTAGCTGAAAAAATTCAAAACTCTGATGAAATTATTTATGTTCGCACCATCAAAAATCAGGAAGGAGTGCATTATTAATGGTAGTTGTTCGCCCGTTTAAAGCCATCCGTCCTGCAAGTGACCATGTGGCTGAAATTGCTACGCTTCCTTATGATGTGCTGAATTCAACAGAAGCTTACGATTTGGCCAAAGATAATCCGTACTCTTATCTGCATATTGATAAAGCAGAGATCGATTTACCGGGCCTCTCTGCCTACGACCCACAAGTCTATCAGAAAGCGGCCGAAAATCTAGCCGCTTTCCTAGAAAAAGGCTGGTTGCAAAAAGAAGAAGCGCCCATGCTTTACCTTTATCAATTAACAATGAATGGAAGAAGTCAAACAGGTATTGTCGCCTGTACCTCTATCAAAGACTATGAAACCGGCAAAATTAAAAAACACGAGTATACACGGCCAGAAAAAGAAGTCGACCGCATCAATCATATCGATGCCTGTGATGCCAACACGAGCCCAATCTTTCTAACCTATCGAAAAGAAGACGGCATTCAAAAAGCGATGGATCACTGGAAAACACACCACGAAGCACTCTATAACTTTGATAGTTTTCATGACGTCAATCATCAGGTTTGGTGCATCGATGACCCAGCCGTTATTCAAAAAATCTCAAAAGCATTCGAGACAAACGTCCCTGCGTTATATATTGCAGATGGTCATCACCGAACAGAATCAGCCGTTAAAGTCGGGCAAAAACGCCACCAAGAATTTCCGAATGCTGAAGAAGATGCGGCCTTTAATTTCTTTTTATCAGTTATTTTTCCAAAAGAAGATTTAGAAATTCTTGATTATAACCGTGTCTTACAAGTCCCTCTTCCAGAAGACTTTTTCCAGCAGCTAGAGAAAATTTTTACGATTGAAAAAGCTAGTGACGGCAAACCACAGAAAGAAAAAACATTCGGGATGTACCTTGAGAAAACTTGGTACGCACTTTCTATTAAAGAAGCGCTCATTCCAAACGATCCCGTTGAACAATTAGACGTCTCTCTTTTACAACAACATGTGTTTGAAGACATTTTTGGAATCACCGACATCCGAACAGATAAACGAATTGATTTTGTCGGCGGAATTCGAGGAATGAAAGAGTTAGAAGAGTTAGTCGACAGTGGCAAATGGACACTCGCATTTGCCGTCTACCCAACCACAATGGACGATTTATTAAAAGTCGCCGACGCAGGAAAAATCATGCCTCCAAAATCAACCTGGTTCGAACCAAAACTGCTAAGCGGCCTATTTCTACACAAGGTTGCGACAGCTGACGGTTAGCCTCGAGACATTGGAACAAAAGACTGGAATACGCTCTTCGTATTCTAGGATTTTGTGAAATGTCCGAAGAGACTGGCAGATGGCCACCGTCTATCAAAGGTTGCGACTTCTGTCGGTTAGACTCGAGACATTGGAACAAAAGACTGGAATACGCTCTTCGTATTCTAGGATTTTGTGAAATGTCCGAAGAGACTGGCAGATGGCCACCGTCTATCAAAGGTTGCGACAGCTGACGATTAGCCTTGAGACATTGGAATGAAAGACATTAATACGCTCTTCGTATTAAGTGGCTTTTAGGCCAATGTCCGAAGAGGCTGGCAGATGGCCACCGTCTATCAAAGGTTGCGACAGCTGACGATTAGCCTTGAGACATTGGAATGAAAGACATTAATACGCTCTTCGTATTAAGTGGCTTTTAGGCCAACGTCCGAAGAGGCTGGCAGATGGCCACCGTGCACAAGGTTGCGACTTCTGTCGGTTAGCCTCGAGACATTGGAACAAAAGACTGGAATACGCTCTTCGTATTCTAGGATTTTGTGAAATGTCCGAAGAGGCTGGCAGATGGCCACCGTCTATCAAAGGTTGCGACAGCTGACGATTAGCCTTGAGACATTGGAATGAAAGACATTAATACGCTCTTCGTATTAAGTGGCTTTTAGGCCAATGTCCGAAGAGACTGGCAGATGGCCACCGTCTATCAAAGGTTGCGACAGCTGACGATTAGCCTTGAGACATTGGAATGAAAGACATTAATACGCTCTTCGTATTAAGTGGCTTTTAGGCCAATGTCCGAAGAGGCTGGCAGATGGCCACCGTCTATCAAAGGTTGCGACTTCTGTCGGTTAGCCTTGAGACATTGGAACAAAAGACAGAAATACAATTCTTACTAATTTCACCAGAATTTTAATCGGCGCTTTCTTTAAGAGTCGGAACATAGTAAAATAAGAGAAAAAACTGGGGACATCGCTGTATCCCAGTTTATTTCTCTAGTATGAGGTGGTGCATTTATGCGAAAACAATTACAGCAAGTCAAACGAGTCGTCGTCAAAGTAGGCACAAGTACGTTAATTTATCCGAATGGGAACATTAATTTAGCCGCTATTGACCAGTTAGCATTTGTTCTGACTGATTTAAGGAATCAAGGAAAAGAAGTTATTTTTGTTTCTTCTGGAGCGGTTGGAGTAGGTTTAAATAAATTAGGTCTCAGTACTCGACCCGAAACAATCAGAGAACAACAAGCCGTAGCAGCAGTTGGGCAAGCCGAGCTAATGAACATTTATACGCAACGCTTTTCAACCTATAGCCAGCTGACGGGCCAAATTTTGATGACCCGAGATGTGATTGATTACCCGACTAGTCGAGAAAATGTGACCAATACCTTAGAACAGCTGCTTAAACTAGGAATTATTCCGATTGTTAATGAAAATGATACCGTTGCAGTGGATGAGCTCGACCATCTAACTAAATTTGGCGATAATGATCAACTCTCAGCGATTGTTTCACAATTAGTCCAAGCAGATGTGCTATTAATGCTATCTGATATTGACGGCTTTTATTCAGATAATCCTGCGAAAAATAAACAGGCTACACTCTATTCACAAATCTCTAAAATTGATGAAAAACTGATGCAACAAGCTGGTGGCTCTGGGACCTCATTTGGAACAGGCGGTATGCACAGTAAGCTTAAGGCCGCACAAAGAGTCTTAAACAACCAAAGTATGATGGTCCTAGCTAATGGAAAACAACCCAAAATTATTTTTGATATTCTTGCTGGAGAAACAATTGGAACTTTGTTTAAGGAGTGAAAATGATGGACTTACAACAATTAGGTAGCCAAGCACAAACAAGCGCGCATGAGCTCTCTCTTTTATCTACACAAGAGAAGAATCGTTTGTTAAATGAAATGGCGAAAGACTTAGAAAAGAATACCGATAAAATACTAGCTGCCAATCAAATAGACTTAAAAAAAGCGGTCGAAAATGGCATTAGTGAAACGATGCAAGATCGACTTCGCTTAACTAAAGAACGAATTGGCGACATGGCAGATGGCATCCGACAAGTCGTTCAACTGGCAGATCCTATCGGGGAAGTCGAAAAAATGTGGAAAAATGAGGACGGCTTGATGATTGGTCGTCAAAAGGTCCCTTTAGGCGTTATTGGCATCATTTATGAATCGCGCCCAAATGTCACAACGGATGCAGCCAGTTTGTGTTTTAAAACAGGCAATGCCGTTATTTTACGCGGTGGAAAAGAAGCCTTTCAATCGAATCAGATTTTAGTTGAAATCTTGCAAGCTTCTTTACAGGAAAATCATGGACCTGTAGAAGCGATTCAATTTGTCAGTGATACCTCACATGAAGTAGCGAATCAAATGATGCGTCTGACGGATTACCTAGACGTTTTGATTCCACGAGGAGGAGCAGGCTTGATTCATCGAGTCAAAGAAAATGCTACGGTTCCTGTTATTGAAACAGGCACAGGAAACAACCATGTATATGTCGATAAGGACGCGCAGTTACAAATGGCGATTGATATTACGGTGAATGCCAAAGCTTCTCGCCCCTCTGTTTGTAACGCTATTGAAACGCTCTTAATCCATGAACAAGTGGCCAAACAATTTCTGCCTCTAATTGAACAAGCTCTTCTGGAACAAAATGTCCAAATTCGTGGCGATCAAAAAGCCTGTGAAATTTTGTCGACAGCAACTCTTGCTACAGAAGAAGATTGGGGAACAGAATTTTTAGATTATATTCTTGCTATAAAGGTGGTCGATTCACTAGAAGAGGCCATCGCCCATATCAATCGCTATAATACAAAACACTCCGAAGCAATTGTCACAGATAACTATTTTGCTTCTCAAAAATTCCTACAAGAAGTAGATGCCGCTGCGGTGTATGTCAATGCCTCAACCCGTTTTACAGACGGTTTTGTTTTCGGGTTTGGCGCTGAAATCGGTATTTCCACGCAAAAACTCCACGCACGTGGGCCTATGGGATTAAATGAGCTGACCTCCACAAAATATATCATTTATGGAGACGGTCAGATTCGAGAATAGACGCTAAAAGTAGCTAGTTTGGCGTCTTTTTGTAAGTATCATTTACCAAGTCAAAAGGAGCGACACAAATATTTATGGATATGAAACTTCGATTTGCTGAAAAAAAAGATTTATCTTTGGTCTTGCAATTCATTAAAGAGTTAGCTACCTATGAAAACTTGTTACAAGACGTCACTGCAACAGAGGAGCTGCTCGATAAAAATATTTTTCAAGAGAAAAAAGCGGAAGTTATCATTGGCGAAGTAGACGGTGTTCCCATGGCCTTTGCCTTGTTTTTCTCTAACTTTTCAACGTTTTTAGGAAAACCGGGTTTATATTTAGAAGACTTGTATGTCAAAGAAGAATATAGAGGACAGGGCTTTGGTAAACAAATCCTTTCATTCTTAGCTAATATCGCACTAAAGCGCGAGTACGGTCGAATAGAATGGTGGGTGTTAGATTGGAATACTCCCTCTATCGAGTTTTATAAACAAATAGGCGCCATACCCATGGACGAATGGACCGTCTTTAGAGTGACAGAAGACAAACTGAAGCTCTTGGCGAATGGGTAATATAATGTAGGTGAGACTCCAGACTCTCTAACCTTTTATAAAACCCCACCAAGGGCCAACTACTGAATTGGTTGGCCCTTGGTGGGGTTTATTTATTTTAACTTATTTTAGAAAAAGTAGTTCTACTATATAGTTCTCGTAAAATAAAAAGCATTTTAAAGTAAAACTTACCATCAATGGTAAATTGAAACTAAAACGAGGTTTCCCTACAAAAACAAAACATTACACTTCTGAACAATATGTCTTTAATGCTCATTTGTTAACGGGAACTATATATCATAATAATACGCCTTATTTGATTACTATAATTTCTAATGTTTTTTTCATATACGTTCACCTTCTTCTCGCTTTTTTC
>NZ_JBIOQR010000002.1:0-138096 GCF_051713825.1 Enterococcus sp. AZ194
GCCACAACGCTAAATAAAACACTCGCTATTTAATTACCTATTACGATACAAGCAGCCCTCCTAATGAGGTTGGGACGGAAGGTTTTACTTCCGAGCCCTGTGCAACATCAGCTAATTTTTTGTTGTGTTGAGCCTTCAATTCTAGCATGTTCTAGACTCCTACTAATCCACATAACCCGACACAAAAAAAGCCGAAAACAAGGGACTCATTTCGACTTTTCACCATTTTTTAAATATTCTTAACCGTTCTTTTTTACTCCTTCAATCAAACTAATACAGCTAGAAAAGTTCTCTAAACGGTTCAGAATTCATACACGAGCTTTTCGTATTTCCCCTCCAATGACTTTTTTAGATACGTGACAGTAGGTGGGATGTCCGTGGCTATATGCTGCATCCGTAACTTGATCTTTTTTTTATTCATGCCTTTTACTAATGAGCGATCCGACTCTCCGTTCATATTTAACAAATCTGCTTGGCTAACTTCGGCTTTTGAATCTGTAAAATAGAAATTCTCTATTGGAAAAACGCCTTCCGTTTTAGCGTAGATTACCAAGTCAATGGTGTCCTCATAGCTAGTACTAGAGTATGCATCCACATAATTAAACGAGCCCTTCTTTATATGGTGTTTTACTTCATTAATCGTGAATAGATCCTCTATATAATAATTGGCGTCTTTTGTTATCGTTTTTGTCTCTACAGAAACATTTTGATACTTCTTTTCTATTCTATTGTGCTGATAAACTAGGTAACTACCACCAGTAATAAAAATAAGCAGACTAATACTTACTGCTAAAAAGGTCCGTTTCAAACAATCCCTCCTCCAGTGTAACCTCTTTTTGCTCTAATGTTCTGACACGTCCTTCCGTAACTTCTAAAATGGCATCACTGACTTCTTTTAAAAATTCATTGTCGTGATTTGAAATTAGTATTGTCTTACCCAGTGATTTCTGCTCAAGAATTAATTTTTTTAAGAAGCCTTTCCCCTCCTCATCAAGGGCGTTACTTGGTTCATCCAAGATGAGAATAGACGATTCACTCAGCAAACAACTAGCCAATGACAATCGTTTTTTCATTCCTAACGAGTAATCTTTAAATTTACTTGTATCAGTAGGATCTAGGCCGACATATTCAAGTAAATTGATGATTTTTTTATTGTCAACCGTTCTCTCATTTAACAGCATCAGCAATTGTAAATTTTTTATAGAAGAAAAATCCTCTAATATGCCTATATTATCCATCGAAAAAGCAATATCACTCGCAAAAAGTTGGTCTTTACGAATCTGTTTCCCATGGACATAGACTTCTCCTTTTGTTGGTTTTACAAACCCCAAAATTGTACTAAAAATAACTGATTTCCCTGAACCATTCGGACCACTAAAACCAGTGACCGATCCCTCTTTAATCGAAAAAGTAACCTCTTCTAAAACCCTTTTTTTACCAATCCTTTTTGAGACATGCCGTAATTCAATAATTTCCACGAACAGTTGGCTCCTTTCATATAAAATCGAAGGTCTGTATTTTTATTTTGCAAAGACTATAGCTTCCTAGTAAAAGAATGAGCAAAACCACCCAATTTGAAATTCTATTTAATGAATCAATACGCGCCATCATTGTTGCATTAATAAAGTCTATCTTCGTTGAGTAAATCGATAGAATCAATAAAAAAAAGAGACATAATGAACTAACATAATAATTTCCAACAACGAATGTGCCTGCTTGAATAAATGCCATACTAACAAAAGAAAACAAGATGACATAGAATAAAAACTTGGGATTTTCTACTACAAAACCATCTGCAATAACCGCTAACAATCCCACAAATAAAGCAGCAATAAATAAAATAAAAAAAGTACTCAATAGATACAATTCATAAGGAACTCTGGTGACAATTCGTATATCCTTTTTTATTAATTCAATCTGAGAATCACCTATTAATAAAACTGGAGAAATTAGGTAAAAATACCAAAAATAAGGAAATGGATAATTGTTCCCTCTTTCAGGGACGCCATACAATACACCAGTTATTCCATCTGCATTTTTCGAAGAGACCACCACGAGTCCTACAACCAACAGGGAGATAAATAGGAGGCGCCATCGAATTCGTTTCATTGTTAAATATAGATTTCTGATAATCAATGGGATAACTATGACCTTTACTTGTAATATTGTTTTTCCCAGATTAGCCATCTTTCGAGCACCTCCACAATCAAATAAAAACTAAGAATAAAACAAAGTGTTCCAAATAAGGATCCGAACGTGTACTGAGTTTTTTGAATGATTATTCCACGAGAAAAAAGAGCGTGAATTCCTATGTCAGATAAACTATTCTCTATGAAGTTATAGAGATAGGTAAGAATTAGAGCGACCAGTTTACTATTTGACATAGAATAAAACAAGTAGATAATTCGTAGGTAAACGTACAGACTAATAAAGTAAAGCAATAAGGAGTAGCTAGCATGGGCATTCAAAGTAAGAAACACATACCGATGATTTAAACAGACGAGTAGAAGTAACGACAACAAACTGGCAAATATAAAAAGTAAATAGTAGTAAGCAAGTTGTATTTTGTAAAAAACAACAATATTTTTTGTATGGGCAATTAACGGATAATTAAATCCTCTGAACGGTAACAAAAATAGGATTGGAAAAATCGGCAAGCTGATTTTTTGAATATTGGTACTATTTTGCAGACCTCCGGAAAAGATTTCTACTATAGAGTTACCGTTACTTATTGTATTTCCTAAAAACAGATACATCTGCGCCGTAATAACCACTATGAAGCTAAGGACAAACAAACAATCCACTACTCGCTCCACTTTTTGTTTGGAACACAGGTAAACTTTAAAGGACCACATTCTTTTTCACCCCGATTATTATCACCCATAAACTAAGAAAAAAAGCTCCTACATAAGACCACAGAACAGTCGTTAATGGGGGTAAAAAAGCAACTGGGCTCAAGACAATACTAATCTGGGTTGGCGAAAAGAAGGTAGTATGAAAAACGTAAGAAAAAACTATTAGGAAAATATTTATTAAGAATGGGACAATAACTGAACTGTAGATTCTAGTAGTAAACAAGCTGATTGCTGATGAAACACACGCAAATAACCCACCCAAAACAGAGGCGAGTATAATATAAAATAAGATGACGGTATATGCATCCTTAAAAAAATACTCAGAAAAATAAGTGGAAGATGACCTGACACTCAGATTGATATTCAAGATGTTGTCTACAGGAAAGTTTGGAAATAAACTCCATGAAACGAGTAAATCTAGCAGTAACGGTAGACAAACAATCATAAATCCCGAAAAAAAACTAATAATAAAAAGCTTAATCGAGTAGCTATACAAACTATCTTTTTGAGCATATTGTTTTGTGACACCACTTTTTTTATCCTCATAAGCAATTAAGTTCAAACCCAAAACAGAAAACAAAGGCAGCAGCAAGTAAAACATCATTGAAAAACTCCCGCTAAAATCTGTCCCTATCCATGTAGTAGCTGGAATATTGTTCAAATGAATACCATCTAAGTTACCCATTTTTGGTATCATATCCCCTACTATGTGTACAAAGATTATGGCTAATGAAACAGCTAAACCTAGATAATATTTGATGCTCCTCGTTCTATATAACCAATACATTATGGCTCCTTCCTTTCTAAATAAACATCGTAGAGCACGCAATATTTAGTTAGCGATCAGGTCTCCATCTGCCGTAAGCGCCACCAAAAACATTCGAGTTACGTCTGTTTTTTTCGACACACTCAACATACCACTTTCAGTTATTAATAGATAGAAAAATACTATTTATTTAGCGATTCTTAAACTAAAAAACGAATCATACGTTATCCTATGAAAGAAACGGACCTAGATAAAACGTTTCAAACTATAACTAAGTACTTCTAAGGTAGGCTGAAGCACTTCGAGAAAATTAGTTTGAATGGAAATTTTTATCTTGATTCCACTTTCTCTAAACAATAGATCTCTCGTTTGACAGTTCTTTTATCCAAGACTTCTATTTGCTGAATGTCTAACCTCCTTTATTAAACAAAAGAAAGATATTCTTATAAAAATTTCACTATTCAGTTGCGAACTAACACTGTTCGACGAAGCGTTTAACAATCACCCACAAAACATTGGCCTCAACCTCTATTATTCGAATTAATCCATAAAAAAGCACCCCGAGATGTTTTCATCACATCTCAGGGTACTTCATCTATAGCGCATTATCAACTACCGAATATATTGTCTTGCATGTCTTTCAACAAATGAAGTTATCTTATGCACATCATTTTTCAAAAGTTGATTTAATGGGATAATTTCCCACGCCTTTTCTGAAATTTGGAGAAATAACCGATCCTTTTTCAAATAAATATTATAGCCTTGTGAAAGATTATACTCCACATCAGTTACTCCATCAAATATGATAACCGACGTATCTTTTAATCGTAACTGCTTAAGGTCATAAGGACACCCTGTACTATCAAGTAGCTCAGGGTGTTTCTTTATCACTTTTTTTATTGTCGAGTCAACCATCTTAGGGTAGATAAGGAACAGTATGATAAATATTCCCAATGTCAGACCCAAAAGCAAAGAATAATCGACAGCTGTTTTAGAAAAAAACAGCTCATAAACCGAAATAATGAGCAGAAAAACTATGGGGAATGATAAACTATATAAAATTCTTTTCCACCACTTTTGTTTCCATGACTGCATCTGGTTAAATATAAATCGATTAAATACAAAATAATCATCTTCCGTAAGCGTATACGTTACTATTAACTCATCTGTTTCACAAATCTTGTTCTCGTTACTCATGTTTCCCTCCATTTTATACTATTTATCTCTCACAAAGTTATACAGTCGATTAATCATCTAATGAATTTCTTTGACTCTTAGTTAATTTTGATACGACTAGATCGTAAGAGCGTTTTAATAATTTTTCCACCTCTTCCTCAGAAAAACTACTTTTATCTAAAAAAATGGAGTTCCAATGCGTCTTATTCATATGATACCCTGGAACAACAAACTCATACATCTCCCGCAACACCTCATTTTCCTCAGGCCGTCCTTTCACAATGAGTTGTGCTCCCTTCTCATTATCAATACCATGTAAAGCAAAACATTTCTGAGCCACACTAAAATAATAGACCTCCCAATCCTCACGGTAGCGAACAGTCGCACCTGCCCAATCTTCAATTACTTTTAATAAATATGTATTAATTTCCCGCATAGTCTCCTCCTCGTAAGTTATAACACTCCAGTGATATCTGAAGCCACCAAACGTCGCGCGAAATTGATATTGGTAGTGAAAAACTATCTACTCACCAATTTGCCTATTTGTTCTACTATGGGTTCATTATAACAAGTATAAGAAAAAATGTTTATCAAAATCGCGTTTTCGTATGTCCGTCGCTTTGGTTGCTTCCTAGCTTAGACCAACATTAGTTTTATAGTTTGGAGAATTCGGTAGCCTTTTTTTGGATTATACCTTTGCCTATTTGTTATCAGTCATTGAATTCAACATCTTTCTTTTACATTAAATACGGGTTGCTCCATCTATCAATTTTATCTTTTAACATAGATAAAATTGATAGATGGAGCAACCCACTATTTTTTATTAATCATTACTCTGAATATTTTTGCTTATCACACTAAATATAATTCTCTTAATTTGCTTATTTCTTCTTCAGTCAAGCCAATATTCTCTAAAATATAATTGTCTACGTTTCCCGCAAGACTTTTCATGTTATCGATTGCACGATAATAATATTCTTCCTTCACAGATATCTCATCCAATCGCTGAGCCATTTCAAGCTCTCCAACATCTGATTGCTCTAAATCTTTCATAAATGACTCAATAAATTCTTTTGTTGCTTCATTCGTTAGTAAAAAATCAGATAATATATCCGACTCTGAAACACCTAATATAGATAAAAGTAATATTGTCACTACACCCGTTCGATCTTTACCGCCCAAACAATGATAAAGTAACGCGTTGTCACTTGCTCCCTGCTCAATCAAACACTTAAATATTTTGTAGTAGGTTGCTTGAGCATGCTGATCAAAAATCAATTCATCATATAAAGAAATAAACTCTCCAGGATTGATTTTTTTTTGGTTAGTAAAATCAAAGATAGGGTACGAATGATATTGTGAACCTGGTGGTATTCTATCTGGGTTCTCATCTTTTTCATTTTCAGATCGCAAATCAATAATGTGACGAATATTGATTTGATTAAGCTTCATCTTATCTTCATTTGACAGTTGCGTTAGGTCCCCTGACCGTATAACTTTTCCTACCTTAACGGTTTTACCATCTATCCCTGAATATCCACCGATATCTCGAAAGTTTTTCCCATTTTTAATTTCAATTATTCTTTCCAAAAAATCTCCTCCAAACGATTTATGCCTCAAAAATCAAAGGCGTTCCATTCATTTTTAAACAAGAACAAGTGATCCATCTATCAAATTTGTATATGTTCCGTCTTTAACTTCAGAAAGTCTTACATTCCCACTTTCACTTTTTACGGAAAAAAATACCCATTAATAATTTTCCTGATAATTCATACTTTCCAACTATTATGCTCTGTACGAAGCTAATAATCTGTTGCCAAATCGACTAATATCGGATTTTGCGTGGTTTTATATAATTTTTTAGCAATTTGCTGATATCGTGTCCCAATTCACCTTATCTATATGAAACAGGCTGGGTTGTTGCTGTCTAAATTTCCCTGTCCACCATATAATAGTGTTGTACCTTTATTATTTGAATATTTTTCTCTTTTTCAGCTACATCTTCCTTCTTATAACATAGGCTCTTGACACACCTCATTATGTTTCCGCTTCCATTAAATTGCAATGGAATTTTCACTGTTACCGGTAACAGAATTCTTTTGCGATTGTTTTATACGTGGAAATAATCAGTAACGAAGTATGAGTTGATGTTGCACAGTACCTACCTTATTCTAGGAGTGAAACACTTCTGTTCCAACTTCATTCATTTGAATTCCTGATACTTTAAACAAAAAGTTATTTGAATTTTTACAACTGCAATTGTTCTAGTTAGTACGTATTTTCCCTTAGGCCGTATCAAATCGATTTATACTAAAATTGAACTCAAAAAACCTCCATCTTATCACGTAGATGGAGGTTTTAACTTTAAATAAGTATTTTCAACATATATTAAATACTCATACTCTTTCTATTTCAAATTCAATCGATCTTCTTCTGTAATCTCACGCAACACTTTACATGGATTTCCCACTGCAATGACATTGGCAGGGATGTTCTTGTTGACCAAACTTTTGGCCCCTATAATACTTCCTGCACCAATCGTAACTCCGGGTAAAATCGTCACATCCCCACCCAGCCAGACATCATCTTCAAGAACTATCGGCAAAGCAGTTTCTAACCCTGTTCGTCGCTCACTTGGATAAGTAGCATGATTCGCTGTATACATCCCACAATTTGGGCCAATAAAACAATTTTTGCCAATCGTAATCTTGCCGCCATCCATTAAGAATCCATTATGATTGATGAAAGAACCTTCTCCAATACTCGAATAAATGCCATAATCTGCCCAAATAGGATTCAGGATTACCACATTTTTTGCTTTGTTAGGAAATAGTTCATTTAACAACTCTTCACGTTTTGGATCTTTTACATGTAGACTATTGATTTCTTGACACAACTCCATGGCTTTGTCTCGTTCTAAACAAAGCTCCTCGTCCCCATTAGGATCATACCACTCTCCGGCAAAACTTTTCTCTTTTTCTGTTCGCATCAGTTCCACCTCTTTATATTTTTTATTACTTATTCATCTACTATAAATTATGTACCGCATAAATGACAGATACACATTATAGCTATCATAGAAAAAATTATAGCTTTTAAATGAATTAATTTCCAGAATCTATTAATCCCTTGCTACGACTAAGTTCCTTTATTCGAAAGCATCAATTAATCTTTTAAAAAACTCTTAAAAATCTCGGTTTTTAGAAAAAATACATTTTTTGTTTAGATTTTGTCCACCTTTAATTTCCTTGTCCCTCTAGAGTTTTATTCACTAATTTGCAGTAAAACTAGCTATTACTGACATTTTTTATTTTAGGAAAATCGATAGACTTATCGAAAAATACATTTTTTGTTCAAAAAATGTCCACTTTCACTTCCAATTGAAGAATCGCTATTCTTAAAAATTACTCCTTGATTTTTTCAATCCAAATAAAAAATACATTTTTTGTTTGGATTTTTGTCCACTATGAAAACCTTGATATATCAATATTTAAATAACGTTTCCTTTCGAAAGAATTAACTATTTCGAAAGAGGAAGAATAGAAAAATACATTTTTTGCTCACTTTTTGTCCAGTAAAATTTTGAAAAAATAAATACAAATTTTGCTCATCTTTTGTCCACCACTAAATCTCTTGCTAGACAAGCATTTTCCAGACTTGTTCCCTCAATCATCCATTGAAAACAGGCCTTTTTTAGCTCAAAAAATACATTTTTTGCTTAGATTATTTTTATTTTCTGATTGACGACTAATTTTTTTCTTCCAAAAACTTGATATCAAGCGCTTTTCGATCATTAAAAAATAGCTAGTGACTTTCCGAAATAACGTATTTACTAAACAGGGTTTCAAACAAACTTTGTCATATCAAGTTTTTTCTAGCCATTTTAGCTGGACAAATGACTCTTTTTACCTTTTACAATCTTAAGAAGTTGGATTATGATGTGGTTATGATTACAAGGAGGGGATTGTGTATGAGCGACGTAAGAAATAATTTCCCAGATAAAATTTCAAACGAAAATTCAATTACCCAATCGGATATGCTCTTAAGATATGCACGAGACAACCTTTCTAGAAAGGCTCGGTTGCTTCAAGATGCACTAATTGAGGATTACAACAATATCGATTCTTTTTCTTCGATGACTTATTCAATCAATGACTTAACCTCACGAATTGGTTATAACGGAGACGTCTTTCGAGACAATCGAGACACCCTGCAAGCTTTAATCGAACTGGATGATAAAAGTTGGTGGTGGTCAACCTTGACCCCTGTTGAAAATGATGAATTTATTCAAGAGGTCACCCGCTATCGTTGGCTCGATCATTTAAGCTTTTCGATGAGAGTCAAAAAGAAACACCTTAAACTCACCTCAGAGATGACTAATCAACTGGCAAATATTGATTTGAAAACAACAGATGTCGATGCGATTAGTTCTATCAGAGATCTAAAAGTCAATTTAAAATTTAGTCAAGTTTTGGAACCTCATTTACGCAACCTACGCGTGGGGACCTATTCAACTTATTACATGAATGATATCAAAAAGCTCGCAAAATATCGAACAGCAGCTGAATTATACCGTTACTTTTCTAGTTTTGTGAAGGATGAACAAAAAGTTATCATTCTCGATGAGCTTAGAGACGTCATTTACACTGAAAAAGCGAGTGAAGTCAATAACTCTGAGCTGAACCGCGACTTTAAAGCTTCTATCAAACTAATTAACAAATACACTAGGTTGTCTGTCGATTACCAAATTTTAGAAAAACGAAAACAAAAGATTTACTCTTATTTAGTAACCGTAAAAACGAAGTCTGAAGAGGAACTAGAAGCAATCGAATTCGATGCATTGCCTTTGGAACCAGAATTAATGATAGAGCCAGAGCCGGAAGTAGCTGCCCCTGTTTCTCTAGAAGATACATTCAAAAAAATCTGGAAATTATATCCTATAAAAGTAAAAAAGAAGCGGGCTTTCTCCTATTTCGAGAAAAACCTCGCTGATTACCCTACTATTTCAGCGGAGGATATTCTGGCAGCAACACAAAACTATTTAGCTGTTTATCCAAATACAACGACTATTGGGAGTACATTTTTTGGCCAAGAAATTTGGAAAGAATATCTGAATAAATAAAAAAACTCTGAGTAACTACTCAGAGTAGATTAATACAATCACTCGCCGACGACCAATCTGTAAAGTGATTTTCCAAAGAAGATTAACATAAATCCTGATAGGCTCACATAATAAATTTTACTTTTGTGAATTATCTACAAATAGCAGCCACAGAAACACTAATAACAATAGATACAGCATCAGTAACAAATACAATATCAGTAATAGATATAGTATTAGGAACGGATACAATACCAGCAACAAATACGATATCAGTAATAGATATAGTATTAGGAACAGATACAACTCCAACAATTGATGTAGTACTAGTAACAAATACAACACCGACAATAGATACAGTACCAGCAACAATACAACATCAGTAGTAGATATAGTATTAAGAACAGATACAATACCGATAATGGATAGAGCATAAGTAATAGTGTTAGTAGTAGAAATCCCCTTGCAATCATAGTTAGTAATTACATTGAAAATAATTAAAGTGTTAATACTGGCTTTTAAGACTATTTTTTATTTATGAAATCTTGCTTAAACTTTTTTCCGAATGAACTATCGCTAGTCACTCTTACTCTTATTCTACGTTCAAACGAACATTTTTTCAACAGGCAATGAACTATTTTTTGATTTTTAAAATTAATTTTTAGGAAGGAGCATCCATATGCGTTCAAATCGCTACAGCGAAAAGCAACTAAACAACTTGTATGATTTGCTTAATACAAATGGTATTTATCGTTCTATGGGGTACAACACAGTGTTTAGAACGCTTTTTTATGCGAATCTAAGCGTGGATGCTCTACTTCTGTATATCTATCTCTCTACTCGTAAAGAAAAAGAATTGGAAACATTGACTATTACTCAAATTACATTGGATCTATGTATCTCTAGAACTTCTTATTACATGGCTCGTGCTGAGCTTGAAGCGGAGCAATTGATTGAAGTTGACCGTTCCTATTTCGAAATTGGAGGTAACAATAAACATCTAGCTTACAGAAATACCTATAAGTATTTTTGTGATACCTCCATTCCTGTTCTAAAAGAGGCTTTGGATAAAAACTACAAAGTTAAAAATCTTTATGAATCTGGTACAGCCCTAAACAAAATACAATATGGGTTGCTGCCACGCTCAATTATGGTGAATAAAAATATCAGTAAGTTAGCAAAGGTGATTTATGCCTATTTCACCACTTTTGCTGATTCTATTTCGACTGCACCAGAAACAATTGAAAAAGACGCCCTATTGCCTGTCATCACGCAGCCTAGTCTGACAAAAAATGTCTTAGGTATCTCCACGGCAAGATATACTCGTGCAGTTAACGAATTAATTGCTTGCAACTTTCTTGAACGTACAAAACGATCTGGGAGCAAAGTCACATATTCGCTTGTTCTACGACCGACCCTTGAAAAAGTCCGTCAAGTTCATGAAGAAAAACAAACAAAAAAAACAAATCTACGTATGCTTAAAGACTCCTTTAATGAACGATTTGAAAAAATGAAGGCCACTATCTTAGAAATGAAAAGCGCTTGGCCAAATGAACGCAAGAACTTTTTTTACGCTACGCCTACATTCAATCAAACAATTAATGATTCGTTTGACAACAAAGAAACCTTTGAGTCGGTAGTGGCTATGACTAGTCGCACCTTCACTATTCCCGAGCTAGAGCAACAACCTTATGTCTCGGCAAATCTTAATAGTCCAGAAGAAATTGAATTGTTTCTATCGCAGCAGTTTAATAATTGGATAGTATTAAACAATCAAACTCTTGACTGGTTTAATACTGACATTAAACAAACAGGCAGAGAGATAACTATGCGATTAACTAGAAATAGTGCGTCTATTTTAACGAAGGCAGGTATACTGAAGCAGCTGGATCATATGTATCAGAAAACAGATGTGATTCATGAGCCAATTACTTACTTTATTAATGGTGTCAGCAAGCTTTCTATAAAAGATTATCAACATAAGCTAGATAGAAAGCAACAAAATAAACAAGCTGAGCCTTTACCGATTGTCTCGCTCTTTAACTGGCTTGAAGAAGAATAAAATACGTTTAGATTGGCCCTAGAAGAATTTTTTAAAAATACCTTCTTTTAGGGCTATTTGTCGTACTATCATTGATTTAAAAAGCTAGTACATCTTTTCCTCCATCATTAAATAACTACACAAAAATCAGCTTTTTTCTGTAATTTGATTGCTTCTTACTTTTCTACTACTCAAATCTGTACGCGGAAAAAAATACGTGTAAACTAATATGCGGAAAAAAATACGTGTAAATCCATACGTTGTCAAAAGAACAATATTATTATTCTCTTTGTTTTATTCTCTTATTTTTATTCTTATTTACTAATTCTCTTATTTGAAGAAGAGTCGGTAAAATAATCAATGTTCCTTTATGCTCTTTCTAAGGAATTTTCTAATCCGATTACACCAATAGAAAAAAGAAACAAATCCTTCACTCTCCTCTAAGGAGTAAACATTTGCTTCTCTCACTATTTTTTTATTGTAAAACTTATTTATTTCTCTAAATGTTGCGCCAAAACAAAATCAATATATTGGCTGAAAGTCATATAAGGCTGTTCACGCTTTTGTTCTTCTTGCATTTGTTGTTTGATACTTTGACGAATTGTCACCGATAATGGAACTCTAGGATCACTTGTTCGGCTCTCAGGTTTCGTCTCAGTAGTTTTTGCTTTAGCCATGAGGGATTCAGTCATTTCTGATGTTTGAACCACTTCTGAAGCTTGTGAGGACGTATTTGACGTAGAATAGCTTTTCGCAAGCTCATCTGGTAACGGCTTATCTAGCGGAGAAGCTTTTTTTCCTTTTGAAGCCTTACTCATTGTTTCTCGTAATAAATCATTTGTTGCAGATGTTTTTGCTACCATAGCACTCTCTCCTATTCATCCATCTTATTTTTTAATTTTGTAAACAGATTCACTACATGTTTGTAAAATTCCCTGTCAGATTGCTTTTTAAGGCGCTCTTGCATGACTTCCGTATCAAACATTGATTTCCCTCTTAAAACGTCATTAGGGAGCTGTTGGCGCTTAGGCATCCACCCTAGAATATCTTCAGACTCTTCGGCAAAAGCTTTCAGCTGCTTAGATAAATCTGTATTATTCTCAATTTTGTTCGCCAAGGTGATTAATTCAGCTGTGACATAACTAACACTATCGTCCATTGGGTCAGTCAAGGTTTGACGAATATTGTCAATTCGTTCTTCTAATTGAACCTTCCCTGTAAATGAAGATTTATCGGGCTCCATTAAGGTTAAAATAAAATTGGCGACAATCATTGAATTTTGCTGGGCAGTTCCTGTACCCGAGTTGAAATCAAAGAAAATATAATCATAAGCACTGAGATTCAGACTTTCTGCATGATTTCGATACCATTTTAAAATTTTAAAATTCTTGTCATTATGTGTGGCAATCGTATCCCCTACAGTCGCCATACGAGAGTCTCCAGGAATCAAATCAATATTTTTTGCAACAGGAATCAATTCGGGGTCCTTCGCTTCAGGTAAAAAGATCCCTAAAACGGTTCCCTCTTCTTCCTCTTCTTCATAATGATCAAAGTATTGGGAAATATTTTTTTGCTCATCCATATCAATTAATAGAATTTTAGAATTTTTTAATACAAGTGGTTTTTTCGTAAAATACTCTTTTAGAATACCTGTATAAAGATTTTCAAAATTAGCTAGAAAATTTGAGAATTCATATAAGAGCAATGTTTTTCCTACGCCCCCTTTTCTAGCAACTAATGTCACGATTGATTGACTGTCCATACATACCCCTCCATTATTTATATATTTAAATAGAACATAATCTATTCTAACATAATCTATTCTATTAGGATAGATTATGTTTTATTATGAGTTGTTAGAATATAATGCGACATATCTTATCATATCATAACATAATATAACAGGATATGTTATATTATATTATGATATGATGAAGTAAAGGGGATTTAGTGGATGAGACAATGAGGTACTTTGAAAGGGAATGTTGAATCAGCAAGATAAACAAGAGGAATCCTAACATATCATAATATAATCTATCATGATATGTTATATCGCGATAGATTATATTATGATAGAGAATGGAATTCAAGATGATAAACTAAAGAAAATATCTTTTTGAATTCGTTCGATAACAAAGGATTAGTGATTGTTCTTGTATAGTATAGAAAATTTAAATCACTTATTGGTTAGTATAAAATATTTTATGCTGTGGGTAAGATTCTGTGAATGGATTCTATCTGCAGCTTTTTTGCTGGAAAACTAGATGTTTCGTAAACGGTGGTTTTCTATAAAGAATCGGGAGGTAAATGTAAAATAGAAGATGTAATTAGAGAATGAAGGTATACTAGTAGTTTAGAGGAAGAAGGGTAAAAAAATAATCTTGGAAGTATTTATTCCAAGAAATCCGCAAGAATATATAGAAAATAACTACTATTTTTTTATAGATAAAGAAAAATAGATGGCTCATTCAATTAGCATATTACGTTATTTAAAAAAAAATGTCAATAACATTTGATATTTTTTGAGAATATAACTATTTTTCTTTTCTTTTTCCAAAAAAAAGTCATTTTCTTCTTAGTTTTTTTAACCGTCAAATAAGCCGTCAGTTTTGAAATATTGGAAAGGAAGAATTTAGGTATGCCACGTAAAGGAGAAAATATTTATAAGCGTAGAGATGGTCGTTGGGAAGGACGATTCATTAAGAGTCGTCGATTAGATGGAAAAATAAATTATGGATATGTATACGATCAGACATTTCGAGAAGTTCGAAAAAAATTACTGAAAAAAAAGCAAGAATATAGCTCTATTGTTTCAAATTCAGCCGGTTATCAGGGGACTGTCTCAAATTGGATACGTGACTGGCTTAATGGTTCAATTATGAGAAAGGTCAAGCCTTCAACTTACGCTAGTTATCAGAATAAACTAACAAAGTATGTTGCTCCTTATCTTGAAAATATACCTCTTTATCAATTAAATCATCTGAAAATTCAAGAATTAGTTGACGGATTAAGTAAACGGGGGCTGTCGACAACGACAATCAAGACCACTCTTCAGATATTGAAACGTTGCATGAGAGAAGCTATTCATCGGAACTATCTTTCAACCGATCCTTTTTATGAAATCAGCTATCCAACTACATTGAAGAAAAAAATTTCTGCTTTAACAGAGGCAGAACAAAAAATTATTGAAATGGAAGCAAGCAAACAAAAAAATGGCTTGCCAATAGTATTGGCACTTCATACAGGAATGCGAATTGGTGAAATTAGTGCGTTGAAGTGGACAGATGTTAACTTAGAGAAAAGAGAGATTGTAGTCTCTAAAACAATCCAGAGAATTCCTTTTCCTCATGAGGCTCGACGAACAAAAATTATTGAAGGTTTAGCCAAAAGTACATCAGCTTATCGAGTCATTCCATTGAATGCTAAAATTTGGGAGGTGCTAAAAAATGCAAAAGAGACTGCGACGAGTGAGTATGTTGTAGGGCAACATGATCATTTCTTTGAGCCTCGAGCACTTACTTATCAGTTTAAAAAGATTCTGTCACGAATTGAGTTTAAGAATATTCATTTTCATCAGTTGCGCCATACCTTTGCGACACGTTTATTGGAAAAAGGTGCTGACATTGCTTCCGTTAGTGCTTTGTTAGGACACCACTCTGTTAAGATGACTTTGGACATTTATATTGATTCGCTAATGGCTCAGAGAAAAAAATGGGTGGATCAGTTACTATAAAAAAAACATATAAATGAAAGCGTTTTTTTAAAAAGAATAGAAATTCCTTTTTATAATTTACGTAACTCACTCAGTTTTTTAAGCCGTCATTTAAGCCGTCAAATTGATTTTGTTCCCTATATAGCTAGATTCGCTGACTCATCTTGGAATAAATACTTCCAAGATAGAGTAGCTAATTTTTATGGGGTCAGATAAGTTGCCAAGGTGACATTATATCGTTTTCTTTAGCAAAAGTCTATGAGAGATAAAGGGGAATCTCGAGAAAAAGAGTGGACATTTGAGAATGAGTGGAGGAGGTGCTCCAACGGATTATAAACGAGGGATGAATTCATTAATTCATACAAAGGGAAGTATTCAGCAACAATTTATCGACACTTACAGGCTGGGGATATGTGGTGTCAGCTTTCGTTTAAGGAAGTATTTTACATAAAACGAGTTGGCTTGTTGCCAACGAAGGTTGAAGAAGAAATACGAATCGTTCTGATAAATGGGAGAAGCGACTCAGATCAGAAGCGTACGTAAAAATAAAAAAGAGGAGTAAGAAAATGAAATTTAATAAAAAGCGTGTTTTAGCACAAGTAACAGTGGCAGCAACACTATTTACAGCAGTAGGGACATTACCATTTGGGCAAGCGTTGGTTACGCAAGCTGAAGAAGTGGGCCAAGTCACTAGCGCAAATCCAACAGCGGATACAACATCAAAGCGTTCCATCTCTATTTGGAAATATCAAGTTCGTGATGCTTCTGAATTAGGAGAGCGTGGAACAGGAACGTTTGATCCAAGCGTTGATAAAGATGTCATTCAAGGGATTAAATTTAAAGTACAACGTGTTAAACCAGTTGAAGGGAAAGCTTCATTAACGGATCCAAAAAAACAAGTTGTAGGAACAGATTACACCATTGATGATACATTTTCAGAAAAAATCATCACAACTGATGTTAATGGAAAAGCAAGCATTGATTTAGGAATTGGTCGGACAAATGACGGGATTTACTTAATCACTGAGTTGGCGGATGATCGCACAGATCTTTCTAAAACGGATGGAAAAAAAGTAGAAACACCTGCTGATCCGTTTTTCGTTTATGTTCCACAAACGAGTCGTACAGATCACAGTTCATTGATTTATGACGTTCAAGTACAGCCAAAAAATATCTTGGAAAGTTTAGTCAATCCAGATAAAACTATCAATGATTTAAAAGGGGATTCGGTTCATGCTGGACAAGAATTTCAATGGGAATTAGCGGCCAAAGTCCCTGCCGGTTTATGGCAAGTCGCTGCCCAAGACGGTGCAATTGACGTGTATGATGCAGAAGGAAAGATTAATGGCACATACAACATGAAAAAAGGTCAACCAATCGTTATTCGTGATGCTACAGGTCTATTACAGCCAAACTTCTCAATGACTGATCAACTAGATAATCAACTAATTTATAAAAAGGATAGCGCTAAGGTTCAAGTGAAGGCAGGAGAAGCAGGAACTTGGACAGATTTAGAGTCAACAGACTACACTGTAAGCTTTGATGAGGCTACGAATACACTAAAAACAACCTTGACTGAAGCGGGATTAGTAAAAGTTGGCACAGCATCAAATGGCTTTACTGATATTCGTACAGTATTAACAACGACGGTAAAAGAAAATTGGAACGGCATTTTGGATAATAACTTTACCATCAACTATCAAATTCCAGGGCAAAAACCAAAAGCAGTGACGCCTCCGACTGAGGAAAAGCCGAAATACTACACAGGTGGATTTGATATTGAGAAAACAGCGGAAGATACAAAAGCTGTTTTAGCAGATGCAGAATTTATGATTGCTTTCACACTAGAGGATGCAGAAGCCGAAAAATTCATTGCAAGTGATGGAAAAGCCTATGCTAAAGGCGCGACATTACCAGATGGTGTTCATTTCTTAGTAGCAAAATCAGATGCTAAAGGACGTGCTCAATTTGATGGCTTAGCTCTTGATTGGAAGGATGAGAATAAGGACGGTTTTGTTCAAAACGAAGAAGTCAGCCGTAAATACTGGGTAGTTGAAACAAAAGCACCAAAAGGATATGAATTACTTAAAGCACCCGTTAGTGTAACGGTTAATTTAACCACGGAAAAAGATGAGCTAGTTGAATTGGACATCGTTGATAAACCAAAAACAGACCTACCATTTACTGGGGGGCAAGGAACAACGTTGTTAGTTGCGATTGCTTTAGGAGCGATTACAATTGGTACAGTTGCGATTACAGTTGATAAGAAACGTCGTCAAGTATAATTCAAATGGAATGAAAGGATGGCCCGACAATGCATAAAACAAAACGAATCCAGCAGGTAGTCACCGTTCTTCTTCCAGTTGTCTTCCTTCTAGGGATAGTTTTTACTATTCCTAGAGGAAATGTGTTGAAAGCAGATGATTCTGAGCAACTCTTTGCACAGGTAAAGATTAATGGGGAAACAGTCTCTTTGACCGATACGCTTATCGACGAAGAGAAAGTTCAACTAGAATTAATAGGCAAGGAAGACCGTTGGCTAAAGCTTCCAGCTAGTGAGAATTATGAAGTTAATCAACTAGAAACTGAGGAAGAAACACAAACTGAGGCAATTACATACCCAGAGTTGCTGGAAGTGGTGCAACAGTCCACAGAGGAATCGATTCTAAGTTCGTCTGATGAAAAACAAACAGAGACTACTGACTCGACAAAATCTTCGATGGAGGAAACGATCAACAAACCTTCTATTTCTTCAAGTACGGAAAAGTCACAGAGTAAAAAGTCTGTTATTTATCAAATAAAAAAAGGATCTGACGCAGGGACCTATTTTCAATTGAAAAAGGGAAAAGCTACCTTACTACATTTACAACGAACTTCAAAAAAGACGGAACAAGTAATTGTGAAAGAAGTTGAAAATGAGAAAGCACAACAAAAACTATTTACTTTTAAAACTGATGAACCTATTGCCATAGAAGAAAACAATACAGGTAGTCAAACTTCTAATTCAGTGTTACCAAACAAACAGACAGAGAATGTTGAAAAAGAAAACAAGACAGCTGTATCTGGTTTGGTAGAAAAATCGATTGGGGAAAAGAAATCTGATGTTAGTGCATCAAAAAAAGAAGGCATTCATTCTGTAAAGACTGAAAGTACGAACAAGAGTATTGATGAGCTATTTGATGCAGAGTATGATGCTACTGATTCTTTATTGGCTCCAAAATTTATTGAGGAAAAAGACCAAGCAAAAAAACAAATACCTACAGCACTCGCTTCGATAATTGTGAAAGATGTTGTTTTATCAACTAGAACAGGAACAGAAGGATTCGATAGCTCTGATGCGGCAGGGTATGACTCTTCTGCTACAAATAACAAGGTACGTTCTTTTGATCAAATTAGTTATCTAGTTTCATTTTCAATACAGAATACCGCTTTGAATGATCACTACAAAGACATTCGATATCGAGTAACCGGCACCATGCCCAATGCATTAGAGATGAGTTCAGGTATACCTAAGCACAATGGTGAAATTTCTAATGGGCGATATATTTCGAATACAGATGGCTCGCAATATTCAGAAGGGACAATGGAGTCGGTGATTAGTGGCTCTGGTCAAGTTTTTGTACCAATTATTTTAAGTGTCTATGGTGCTGAAAATAACAAGCAGATCCAGCCTACAATAAAACTAGAAATTGTAGATGCAACAAATGTAGAGACTGGGAAAAAAGAAACCTTTAATAAAGTCTATACGACAAAAGAGTTACCTAAACTCGCAACACCAGTGACACTGGTTTCTGCTACACCCTCTGTTGGCGTCACTATGGTTTCAGGAGAACGCCGTCCTAGTACTTCTTTAGGAATTGATGCGAGTTTTAAAATGATTAATGGATATGATATGGGGATTGTGGCAACCTTAAAACCAATCTCTGGAAGAGCAACCGGAGACTATAGAGGTTCAACTTTTCCAAAAGGGACCATCTCATATACTGTTAAACAAAAGGGAACTTACCAAAAAGATAGCAAAACTTATACTATGTCAGCTAACCAATATGAAGCTTATGACTGTTTTGGATTTGCACCGGCAGTAAAAAATCGCTCGTCGGTTACATGGACTAAAAATGCTGGATTAGATATAAGCAAGTATACTCAACCTTTAAGTGTACCTAATGGGAACACTAAAAAAGTGTATACCTCTCAACCAACTGGAGAGTTGTCATCGATTGGGGTTTATAATTCAGGCACTTTTACAGGAGGGAAAACGACTAAAGCAGGTGGTACACCATTTAGCAACTCAGGATATGCTGGGGTGGTTAATCCGTATACTTATAATATGACGGGGGATAGGACACAATCTGCAACGGCAAAGAGTTTCTCTAGTCAAGAGGTTATCTTTGCTTGGGATGGTGGCCCTACCGATAAGATTGCTAAATCAAATGGTTGGAGTCGATATGATATTACTCTGTATATTGATTCAGTCAGCTATGATGGTAAGACCACAGCAAATGATACCAGTATCTCTTACCCAACAGTCGTTACAACAGGAGGAACCTATGCAAGTGGCCCTATATTTACTAAGTCACTTGATGGGACACCCCAAAATGTAGTGAATCTTGATTTGAATAAACTTGATTTGAATGAACCTCATCCGACTATGAATTTCGGGAATGCTCGACTGAACCAAGGAGATAGTATCTATCTCAGTGCTTTTGATGTGACATCTAACCATAGTGTAAAACAATTTAAGAGTCTCTTGATGTGGGATCCTAGTGTTATTAAATATGATACTAGTCGAGAGTCAGCCTCTATTACCTCTGTTCCAGAAACAGCTGTTGAGTCAAGGAAATTTAAATATGGCGTTGCTAAAAATATTACTCAAACATCAGCATACACGATGAATATCACAACATTACCAAAAAACTGGGATTATTACACATGGTATGAAACCCCTGAATTAGCACTGAAGGTCGGACCAATCGCGGCAGTTGAATCTATCTTAACACTTAGAACTTTAGGGTCGATTTCGGCTGATGTAACCCATTACCCAAGGATTCCAGCGATTGTTATTGGTAATCCTGGGGATAAAACCCCTAATGGCAAATCAATTGTCTTGATGGAAAGCTCTAACTTTCTTAATTCGAGCGGCGAGCTTTTACTTGATCCTGCGTCAGAAACTGTAAATGGAAATAATAAGTATCTTCCAACAATTTATGATGCAAATGGAAAGGCAATCTCTGTTCCTTTTCCATATTGGAATCATTATGGAACGACAGCCTATATCCAAAAATTTTATATTACTACAAAGACAGAAGTAGAACGACCTGTTTATCAGGTAGCTGATGAAATAAAAATAAAAGCGACCGGTGTTACTACTGGGACGAAAGGAATCGATTACGACAGTACTTTAACGACAAAGCTGCCAAAGGGAATTACCTATAAGTCTGGATCAGCAAAGGATGCTTATGGAAAAGTGCTGCCCAATCCTACCATAACGACAAACGCTGATGGGAGCACAAACTTACGTTGGAGTTTTAGTAAAATTACTTTAAATATTGGTGTGGAGGTTAATTTTTCTGCGTCTATTGATTATAAGAAATTGTCATTTAAAGATACGGGCTATACAGCAAACTTAGAGGCAAAAACAGTTGGAGAGATGTGGGTGAACGGCTCACCAACAGTCAAAGATACTTCTGAAGAGCGAATTCGTTCGTCAACAGATTTATTTATTGTACAGCTTATTCAACAAGTGACTATTGATAAAACTGTAGATAAAACCCTTATCGAAGTTGGGGATGTCGATCCGACATTAATCAATAACGATATTACCTATAAAGTGAAATTAAAGAATGAAAGTGCCTCAGCAATGACAAATGTAAACTTACTCGATATTCTTCCTTATAATAATGATTCTCGAGGAACAAAGTATAGAGGAAGTTATACTGTCCAATCAATTGAGACCAATATGTATATGGGAGCGGATATCTATTATTCAAATACTGTTACCGATGAAAATGCTATAGCGAATCCAAATGCCGCTATTGGACCTGAATGGATTAAGCATTCATCGTCTCTAGGAGGTACATCAAGTACTGCAATTAAAGATGCCAAGTCAGTAAGAGTGGTTATGAAGTCATTAGGGGTTGGAGAAGAGCTTGTGCTAACCATTAAAATCAAACCTTCTGGTCAAAAAGCTGGCGATATTTTAGTGAATAATGCCAATATGAATTCATCCTTAAACTTACCGGTTAAGTCACAAACTGTTTCAACAAAAGTTTTTGGTCGAGATTTTTCGGGGATTGCCTGGTATGACGACAATAAGGATGGCTTATTAGGAACTGATGAAGCTAGAATGGCCAATGTACCTGTGAAACTTTATCGAACTAGTCTTGTGAAACCAAGCTATGCGAATCAATTGGTAGAAGAAAGTCTAACGGGTGAAAAATTTATAGATTTATCAGGGAATGTGATGACAAAAACAGATGCAAATGGAAACTATAAATTTGCGAATCTTCCTGAAGGAAATTATGTTGCGGAGTTTGTCATTGGAGATAAGGTAACGGCAAAAGAATTTACAGTTACAGAGTTTAGAAAAGGTGGCGCAGCGAATGACAAAATCAATTCAAAAGCTAACGTCACTACGTATCGAACACCAGCTTATGAAGCACCGATATTAAGTAGTCTGCCAGCAAAACTGACGACTAGTGACAAAACTTTCCATGTAGAAAATGTTCATTTAGGTGTGATTCGCCTGAAATCTAGTTTAACGATTACTAAAACCGTTGATAAACCGGCAATTGAAGTAGGTGATACTGACCCGTCAATAACGGGTGGTGTTAATAACATTCTCACGTACAAAGTGACTGTTAAAAATACCGGAACAACACGCGTTCCAAACGTGGAATTACTAGATTATCTACCATATAAGAACGATTCTAGAGGGACCAATTTAACAGGAAGCTACACTGTAACGGAAGCGAGCGTTGCTGGAGCTAATGCGAAAATTACCTACACCAATGCGGCTGCAACCGGAACGGTCAATGAAAAAATGAATCCTAATACCAAGCCTACGTGGACAGCTTATACACCTGGGACAACACCTGTAGCGAATATTAAGGATGCGAAAGCTTTCTTGATTTCTCAGCCTAGTTTAGAGGCTGGCGCAAGTATTGTCTTAACTGTCAAGCTGAAACCAACCAATCAAAAAGCGGGGGAATTAATCAAAAATGATGCGAGCGTCAATGACGGAATTAACGGAGGCGCTAATGTACCTCTACGATCTAATATTGTAACGACTACTGTTTATGGTCGTGATTTCTCAGGAGTGGCTTGGTATGACGAGAATAAAGATGGTTTAATGGGCAGTGCTGAGCAGAAATTGACCAATGTTCCTGTGAAATTATATCGAACAAGCATCTCTACGCCAACTCATGTCAATGTCTTAGTTAAGCAGAGTCTAACTGGAGAAGCGTTCCTAGAAGCAGATGGAACCACTTCAAAAATAAAAACGGGTGCTGATGGATCGTATAAATTTAAAAACTTACCTGAGGGAAATTACGTCGCAGAGTTTGTTATTGGAGATAGGGTGACAGCGAAAGAGTTTTCAGTCACAGAATTTAGAAAGGGTGGCGCAGCGAATGATAAAAGCAATTCAAAAGCCAATGCCACCACATATCGAACGCCTGCTTATGAAGAACCGATATTAAGTAGTCTGCCAACAAAACTGACGACTAGTGACAAAATTTTCCATGTGGAAAATGTCCATTTAGGTGTGATTCGTTTGAAGTCTAGTTTAACGATTACTAAAACCGTTGATAAACCGGCAATTGAAGTAGGCGATATTGACCCATCGATAACAGGTGGTGTCAATAACATTCTCACGTATAAAGTGACTGTTAAAAATACCGGAACAGCAAGCGTTCCAAACGTGGAATTGCTGGATTATCTACCATATAAGAACGATTCTAGAGGGACGAATTTAACAGGGATATACACTGTAACAGAAGCAAGCGTTGTTGGAGCTAATGCGAAAATTACGTACACCAATGCGGCTGCAACCGGAACAATCAATGAAAAAATGGATCCTAATACCAAACCTGCGTGGACAGCTTATACACCTGGGACAACACCTGTAGCGAATATTAAGGATGCGAAAGCTTTCTTGATTTCTCAGCCTAGTTTAGAGGCTGGCGCAAGTATTGTCTTAACTGTCAAGCTGAAACCAACTAATCAAAAAGCGGGGGAATTAATCAAAAATGATGCGAGCGTTAATGATGGAATTAACGGAGGCGCTAATGCACCTCTACGTTCTAATATTGTAACGACTACTGTTTATGGTCGTGATCTTTCTGGTGTGGCTTGGTACGACGATAAAAATGATGGGCTGATTGGGTTATTGAAGAGTGGTCTTCCGGAAGCTTATGCCAAAGATATTCCCATTAAGCTCTATCGAACGAGTGTAGCTAACTCTGGATACAAGAATCAATTGGTAAAACAGAGTCTAACAGGTGAGTTGTTTGTTGATAGCTATGGAAATTCTCTAATAAAAACTGATGGAAATGGAAAGTACCTCTTTAGAAACCTTCCAGAAGGCGAGTATTTGGCAGAATTTACGATTGGAGACTTAGTTGTTCAAAAGAAAGTCAAAGTAACTGCAAAAAAAGTTGGGACAGACCCAACGAAGAACTCGAAAGCAGATCCAACTACCAATAAAACAGATGCCTATAATCAACCACTGTTAAATGAATTACCAAGTAAAATCACAGTTAAAGATTCAATCTATCATGTGACAGATGTGAATATCGGCTTAATTCGACCATCCAAACTTCGTTTATACAAATTTGAGACAGGAAGTGCCCCAGATGCCAATAAAGATGGCACGCTAAGTGATGCAGAAAAAGCGAAAGGGGCTCCTTTAGCCGATGCAGCGTTTGATGTTCATGAAGGAAATGTCGGTAAAAAGTTAGGTTCAGGTTTGACCGATAAAACAGGATGGTTCACATATGAACCACTTTTTCCAGGAAATTACACTTTGATTGAAACAAAAGCACCTGTGGGGTATGAACTCGTGAAGGAACCAATTCCTTTTACGATTGATGAAGGAAATAGCCAAGTTGTAGTCTATCAAGAAGATGATAAAAAAACGATGTTGCCTTATACCGGTGGCAATGATCCTATACAACTCTTCTTGCTTGTTTCTGGAACGATTCTAGTGATTGGTTTTATTGGTGTTTATGGATATTACCGAGCGCCAAGAAAGAAAGGAGAACACTAACATGAAAAGTAAACGACGGATAGGTTTATCGATTCTTTCATTGTTCATGATGAGTCTCTATTTCTTTAGTCCACTATCTGTTTATGCAAAGGATGGAGATGGATATAGTATTTTCGTTCAAAAGTACAAGTTAGATGATTCTACCGTATTGTCTAAAGAGTTACCACAAGATGGTTCTAAGGCAGAAATAGTAACAGATACGAAAGGTAAGGCGTTAGCACCGCTTGCTGGCGTTCACTATGAGGTCGTTCGAGTAACGCCACTCTCTGAGGGGACAGGGTTTCAAGTTGTTGAGGGAGTGGAAGCTTTTTCGACTACTCTAACGACTGACTCGACTGGACAAGCGCATATTACAGGATTAGCACAAGGGATGTACCGAGTGACGGAGAAACCAAAAGAGGGGCTTTTGAAGAACATCATGGAACCGGTAATTTTAGAATTGCCTCTTCCGCAGCCAAATGGGAAAGCTGCATTATCAGAAGTCTATCTGTACCCCAAGTCCAGTGTCGTGACAGCTAAAGACATTATTGAAAAAGAGAATGGGCGCAAGAACCAAGCCACTCGATTACCACAAACGAGTGGGAACATTGGAGACTATAACCCATTTGTATGGATTAGTCTCTTGATCCTTTCAATGGGATTGATTGGGTTAGTATCTATGAAACGAAAAAAATTTCCGCATTAATAGAGGAAAGAGTAACTCTTAGGTTTAAGAGTTGCTCTTTCTCATTCAATAGTTTGAGTTGAGAAGAGAGGTCATTTATTCATGAAGAAAGCACGCTTGGTAAAAAAGAAAAAGACGAGGAAGACAAAAACCTCCTTTTTGATGCTTTTTGCTTGCTTCATGATCTTAGTAGGAACGCTGATTCTGTTGTATCCGATTGTCGGTAATTATTTGGCTAATCGAGAGCGCAGTGAGGCGGTTTCGCAATATGATGAATCAATGAAAAAGCTATCAGAAGAGGAATTGGAAAGACAGATTAGGTTAGCCCAGCGCTATAATGACTACATTTATAAAAAACAGCTAGGACAGACTCCTGAGCCGGTCATTTATAAGTCAATTGCTAATGAAGGAACAGTTATGGGGACAATTGATATTCCTTCATTGGCTATTCAGTCTTTACCTTTTTATCATGGCACTTCGTATCAAACGTTAGATAAAGGCCTAGGACATTTTGAGCCCTCATCTATTCCTGTAGGAGGGAAAAATACACGTTCAGTGATTACAGGACATAGCGGTGTACAGAATCAAGTGTTGTTTACGGACATCAAAAATCTAACAGAAGGAGACCTCTTTTTTATCAATATTTTGGGGAAACGATTAGCCTACGAGATGGAGTCTTTTGAGGAGGTCTTACCCAGTGAAGTAGATAAAGTAAAAGTGATTCAAGGAAAAGATACGGTTACGTTATTGACGTGTACTCCCCCGGGAATTAATACATACCGTTTGTTAGTAACCGGACACCGAATTCCTTATGAAGAGGCGCTGAACAAAAAAGTTGTAAAACGAAATTTATGGAGCTATCAAACGGTTGTTCTTTTGACTTTAGGCGTAAATCTTAGCCTGTTTCTGCTATTAATGGGGATGTATCGTCGACAAGTCAAAAAATTTCGATCAGAGGACCCGTTTATTTCTGCAAAAGGACGCAAAAATTTGAAACGATTGTTTACGGTAACAAAAGCGATATTTATTCTTTTGTTTATTGCTATGGTAACCGTATTAGGTGTGGCTGTATACGGGTATGCCCATATGCAAGAAGAAACAGACATGAAACCAATTAATATTGGGCTAGGGGAAGAGGTCAGTCAATATAATCTGGATAAAATAAATCGAGCAAATTATGAAGAAAAACAAATTGCTAGTGTTAATGTTGCTAATTATGCGGATGCTAAAACAACTTTCCAACAAACAACGAACAATTGGGGAATTGGGAAGTTGGTCATTCCTAAAGTTAACATTGATCTGCCTATACTGGCAGGCCTTGCAAATGAAAATTTGTTGTCTGGTGCAGCGACGTATCGGATGAATCAACAATTAGGCAAAGGAAATTATGTTCTTCTTGCTCATAATATTTTTGATAAGGATGTGCTATTGCATCGAATAAAAGAATTAAAAGAGGGAGAGAAAATTTATACAACTGACTTTAAAGATGTGTACGTTTATAAAGTAACGGTGAATAAGATTATCGAGGATACAGAGGTTTCATATATTGAAAAAGAACCTACAAGTAGACAGGCTATTTTGACACTATTACGCTGTGAAGGAGATATCGGTACGATTTATCGACGGGTGGTTCAGGGGGAATTGAGTACGATTCAGCCATTAAAAACCGCAAATGATTCATTGTTAAAGGAGTTAGGATTGGAACGATTTCAGGGGAAAGTAACCAGCGAATTGATCTCAAATAATCCCGTATCAGCCTTTGATAAAACGAGCATGAATTTGTCCGCAAAAATTATTTCTGAACCCATGCAAACCATAGTACCCTTGTTCCTACTCTTTTTGATGCCCATCTTGTTTTTAAATTTTATTCGATAAAAATGAGCAGGTTTTCTCTAATGTATGCTCGATAAAAGGGGGGCAATAAGTGAAGCAAGCGTGTCGATGGGGTGCTGGATTATTGGTGTTCATTCTCTTAATTAGTGGGTTAAAAAATTGTTACAGCCGTTATCTGCTTCACTCCGTTTCAGGAACATCAATGGAGCCTAGTCTCGTAGATGGTGCTCAAGTATTGATTGATAAACAAGAGCCGATTACACGCTATTCTGTCATTGGCTTTTCTGTTGAAGGAGAGAAAAACCTGTTTGTGAAACGAGTGATTGGTTTACCTGGTGATAGGTTATTTGTTTCTGGAACGCGATTAGTGATTAATTTGGATACAGAGAGTCCCTTTAATACGACTTATAGTGTAGAATTGACGGAATCTGTTGCTACAGATTGGCAAGCACTTACAGAAATTCCAGAAGATTGTTACTTTGTTTTAGGGGATCATTTGGCTGTTTCTAAAGATAGCCGGACATTTGGCTGGGTACAAAAAGGGGAAATTGAAGGAAGTATTCGTTTTATAAACAATTAGGAAAAGAGGAAAAATATGATTTGGATGAATTGGCTTGTTGCCATGGGGTTAATAGGATTACTTATTTTATTAGGGTACCGCTGGCTTGTTCAGCTACAACTAAATCAATTAAAAAGAACCCTTTCCCCGACTCTTCAAAAAAAACTTCGACGTATCCAGCAAAGAGAAACTACCAAACACATCAAGGTACTCATTTATTGGGGGATTTTTCTCTCATTTTTTTTAGGATTGATGACGTACAGCATCTTCCAACTGGAAAGAAGTACATCTCAACTATCCTCGGAGAATATTCGTATAAAAGAAGAGCTAAATAAGTTGAAGGAGAAACAGGCATACTTTTATCAGAGCCAAGAACGAGCGAGCTATCCATTTGAGGGGCTAGGGTTCAAAAATGAAGCTTGGAAAAAGCTATTTTTAGAAAAAAATCAACGAAAAACTTTAAGTGAGATGGAACAATTGTTTGATAAAAAATTGCTTCCTTATTTTGGTCAGGTAGTTACTATCTTTTCTATCGATACTAGTTTAAAAGAGGTAACGCTAGCTATTCAGATGGATGATGACTTGAATCAAAAAGATTTGCTTAGAAAAAATATGGATACATTGGTAGATGAGCTCAAGGAGGTAAAGGAAGTCGGACAAGTTCAGTTTCAAGTAGTTAGCAAGGATAAAACAAATGAATATTCACGAATTTATGTGCGTGAGAACAATGATTTTGTTAAACAAGTTGATACAGAAAAACGGATGGAGAAAGGAAAGGGCTAATGGCAGAAGAGAAAAAAGATGGTTGGTTTTTTAATAAAAGTATTTTAGCGGAAATCAATGAAACAGAAAAAGAACCTAGAGAGATAAGTGATGATATGGTTGCCTCTCAGGTGAGGCGAAAATCGAAGGAAGAGTCTTTTGAGGGATTGAAAAGACAGTTAATACGAATAAAAAAAGAAAATAAACAATTACGTGAACAACAAGAATCTGAGCGTGCACAGTGGCAGACAAAAACTGAAGAATTTGAAAAAATGAATAGGGAGTGGACACAGTTACAGGGGGAACATGAGAAGCTGCTGGAACAGATACGTGTGAAAAAAGAGTGGGTTTCACCAGAGACACTTGCTTTTCTTCAGAATGAAGCTGAGGAGACCATTACAAGATTGACAAAAGAGCTCGCTCAAGCTCGTGAACAGCAAAAGGATGCACGAACACAGTTAAAGAAAATAGGGGCGGAACAAGAGATACAAAACGAAAAAAGACTTACATCTTTAAAAGAAGAGTGTAATCAGCTTAAGCAGACAATCCAGCAATTAACAGACAAACAAAAGGCGCAACAAACTAATGAGCAAGAAAAACAACAATTGGCTACAGAACCGGAAATGGAACGAATAAAAAGGGTGTTGCTTCAATTGAAGAAAGAAAAAGCGACCATCGAGCGCGCTAACAAACAGCTGACTACTCAACTAGAACAAACCACTCAGCAATTGGAGAAGGAACAGCTTTTCGCTGCAGAACAAGCAGTTCAATTAAAACAGGAAAAAAATACCATTGAACAAACGTTACATCAAGTGCAGTTAGAATTAGTTCAAACACAAGAAACATTACAGATTTTTGAAACAAAGCTTCAGAATGTTCTACAACAAGAAAAAGAACAAATGAAAATGGAACAGGCTTCTCCTTTTGTCTCGTTAGATAGAAAAGATGATGAGCTAATTCAAGCAAATCAACAAATTCAGGAGCTTATGGAGCAAAATAGCAAATTAAAAAAAGAGGTCAAATATTTACAACAGGAGATAGGAGAAGTTTTGGTTGTAGCTAAAAAACAAGCCAAAAATATGCTCGATGAAGCGCAAGTTGAAGCTAAAAATTTGATAAATTCTGCTGAGTTGTCGGTCGAAGCTATTGGAACTCATGCAAAAAAAATTTCTGTTGAAGTGGCTGAATCGCGTAAAAATGTGGTCGCTATTTATGAAGAAATACAAAAGAGAAGTCATCAATTAATGGAAGGAGGGAGTCTTTCAAACAAGGAAGGCGACCAATGAATCAGAAGAAGCTACAGATGTCAGAAATCCAATTAATTACGTTAAAGGACCCGTTTTCTCCACTGACGGAACAGTTTCGGACCATTCGGACAAATCTTCAATACATATCTGAGAAAACGCAAACAATATTGATTACTTCTGCAGGTCCTGGAGAAGGAAAATCAACTGTTTCGGCGAATCTTGCAGTAATGTTTGCGAAAGCAGGAAAAAAAGTGTTATTAGTAGATGCTGATTTGAGAAGACCAACCGTTAATCGCACATTTGGCTCGAATAATGCTAAAGGGCTAAGTACGTTATTACGTACAGAGAGAAGCCTGTCAGAGGTAGCTCAGCAAACGGCGGTGAAACACTTGAGCATTGTCACAAGTGGTCCAAGACCCGTGAATCCTTCAGAGCTGTTGGGGTCAGAGCGAATGAGTCAGTTAATCAAGGAGGTTGAACAACACTATGATTATATTTTATTTGATTCACCCCCTGTTACGGCAGTGACTGATGCGCAAGTATTAGCAGCGAAGACAGATGGCGTTGTATTGGTGGTTCGAGAAGGAAAATCAAAAAAAGAGGCTTTACGACAAACAAAAGAGTTACTCTTAATGGTTTCAGCAACTATTTTAGGGGTCGTCTACAATGAGGCCACACACATGGTAGATTCAGGCTATAACTATTTTTAAGAAGATAAAAAAATACTAGACAGAGTGGGTGACGTGAAAGGAGAAGTTTGATAACTATGCATACACAGGAAATACCTAATAGAGAGAAAAAGATGACTGTAACCTATTTTGAAGGATATGACAGGGTATTGAGAAGGGCTTCTCATACCCAAAATCGACGGTATTTACAGAATTATTATGAACAATTGAAGTGTGAATTTCAACAGATTTTATCTGATTTTTTAACAGAGGATTACTTAATCAGCATTCAAAAAGTGTTATTAGTAGATGCCAAGCTACAGATTCTCTTTTTCTTTTGGCTAGACCAATCGTTATATAATTGCACGGAAGAAAAAATTGTTCAAATTGTAAAAACAGATGCTTCACGATTTTATCAAGAGAGTCTGTCTGTCCATCGTTCAACTATTCCTCAGCCGTTGATATTAAAACAACTGGATACCCGAGGAGAAAACAAATGAGAGAGACTCAATATACGGCAGCAGTTATTTTAGAAGGTGCTTATAAGCTAGCGATTAAGCATGGAGTAAGCCAGTTGTCCGCTCGGTCGGTATCAAGAGAAATTGGAATATCGACACAGCCAATTTATATCGCGTTTAGAAATATGGATGAATTAAAGGAAGCAGTACTACAATTAATATTTTCTAATATACGAAATACTTGGTTTTCACAAAATGATTCATTAGGCGCCTATATCGAAAATCTCTCAGCTTTTTTGAGAGAGGATACGGTTGTTTATCTTTCTTTGATAACAGACAGAGAAACGTTTGAACAGACACAGTGTTTTTTCTATCAATTGTTTCTTGATGGGGTAAAGGATGAAAAGTGGGCGCATAAGAGTTATGCTTTGGCATATGGACATATTTTGGGTGCATTAACGGCTTGTTTGAACATGAAGGTGTACCCTGAGGAAGAGGAGTTAGTTCAAAGTGTTTATAATCAAATACAGAAAATTTATGGTGTTTTGACTGAGTAGTTAATTATGTGATAAAAGCTTTAGGAACCTGTCCACTGATTTGACAACAAAATTGGTGGATAGTTTGTTTGAACAGGTAGAACTTTAAAAGAGATGATTTTTCAATGATTTGATTAAGAAAAAGGACTAGACGGAGCAGAATTAAGAAAGAGTTAAGAGTTTTCTCGGATGGAGTTTGCTATAATTGTCGAACAAATGTCATTTTTAATCAGAGGAGTGTGGTCTATGGTTATTGAAGAGCTACTTAACGCAGGAATGAACCTACTAGTTTTTACAAGTCTTCCATTTATTTGGTGGGGGCTTTTCCATAGAAAGAGGTGGCATTTTTTTCAATGGGTAGGACTTAAGAAACCGATTGTGTCAAATAAGAAACGGTTATGCGTTCTTTTTGTTGTTACTATTTTAATTTTTACAGTGATGTCTTGGTATGTCGATTCAGTGATTCCTAATACGGTTCAGCTAGCTTCACAAAGGTTTGCAGGGAAAAGATTTGAGGGGCTTTTACCCGCCTTGATTTTTTCGTTTATAAAAACGGGACTATCAGAAGAATTGTTTTTTCGAGGGTTTCTGGGTAAGGTTTTGAGCCGTAAATTTTCTTTTTACATAGGAAATAGTATCCAGGCATTAATTTTTGGTTATTTGCATGGGGCAATGTTACTCGCTATCTCAGGAATAGGTGTAGCTGTTCTTGTGACTTTGTTCACGGGAACGATCGGTTGGGTCAATGGGTATCTAAATGAACGATATGCAGGAGGTTCAATTATTCCGAGTTGGTGTTTACACGGAATCGCCAATTTTATCTCGGCTTTGTTTGATTTATTTCGCAAATTTTATAATCAAGTTAGCCACTAGCCAAAATAAAAAGCATCATAGTGAAAAATCGTGTATTATTGAGGTTCCGACACCAATCAATAAGGAGATTTTTCACTATGACTTATATCCATTCTACTACAGATCGCAGAAAGGGAAAACACCTAACTGCCATTGAACGAGGGAAAATCGCCGGCTGGCAAGAAGAAGGGCTTTCTCATGGTGAAATCGCTCGTCGAATCGGCGTTAAGCGTCAAACCATCAGTAACGAACTTGCTCGTGGGAAAGTTGAACAGGTACGCAAGGTCAATGGAATCAAATACTTCTCTATGAAGTACGATCCTGAATTCGCTCAGAACTGCTATGAAAAAAAGCGTCAGAAGTGTCATCGTCCCTGTAAATTTGCCCAAGTACGCTCATTTCTGGCTTATTTCGTTACGCTGTTCAAAACAGCAGATTATGCCCCAGATGTCGTTGTTGGGACAGCCAAACGTACCGGATTGTTTTCTCCTGAAGAGATGGTCTGTACCACAACTCTATACAAGTACATTGATACTCAGCTTTTAGAAATCAGAAACATCGACTTAAACTGTCAGGTCAGCCGAAAACGGCCGAAGAAACATATCCGTAAAAACAAGAAAGTACTGGGTCGGAGTATTGAAGAGCGCCCTATTCACATTGAAGATCGTCAAGAGTTTGGTCATTTTGAAATTGATACAGTCATTGGAAAGCGTGGTGGTTGTGAAACAACGCTGCTTACATTGACTGAGCGAAAAAGTCGTTTTGAGATTATCCGGCTCATCGACAGTAAAGACGCAGATTCAGTGGCTTATGGTATTCGACAGCTAATCAAAGAATATGGTTGCCGCAGCTTCAAACGAATCTTCAAAACAGTTACTTCAGACAATGGTTCCGAGTTCGCTTCATTAGCAGACACATTAAAGGAGTACTGCGAAGTCTATTTCACGCATCCTTATACTTCCTGCGAGCGCGGGACGAATGAGAATCATAACCGCATGATTCGGCGTAAAATCCCGAAGTATGAGAGCTTAGAGAAGTATAGTCGTAAAGATATTCAGCGGATAGAAGATGGCATGAATGACTTACCCAGAAAAATTTTAGGGTACCAAACACCCAGACAGCAATTTGAACAAGAGGTTTGCATAGCTGTGAGTTGATTTGACAGTGAGCCTCTTGGCATGTGGCTTAACGTCTGGGAAGTCTGGCGGAAGCCAGACTGTCTCCTAGTCAGACTACCACACACCAACTCACTATCAAATCAACAGCGGAACATAGAAATAACAGATATTTTTCACTCATTTCGAAAAGTGGCTAAGTTGTTCTTGAAATTTGGGGTTTGATTTATTTACGATTTTGTAAAAAGGTCTTGGCAAATCCTTAAGTCTTCAGCCTCTGAGGTTAAAACGTTTCAGAGGCTGAGTAGGGGGAGGGGCTATATATGTACAGGTTGGATAAAATTGATTGATCAAGCGTTAAGATAACGGAGAAGAAAACGCCAAATAAAAGAAGGATCATTTGTTTTGTCTATGTTAGAAGAATCAGCTAGAGAAAACGTCTGCATACTTATGCGACGCAATGATTTTTTGCTAAAAATCAGCAACGCCGTGAAGAGTGTCGTCAATAAATACGTGATAAAAAATAGGACGATACCACGAACGTTTATCTTATAGTGAAGAAGGTACGCTTTACTGATTTCCAAAAATATTGGATGTAAGAAAAATAGGTATTTACTGTACAGCCGTAGGGTAGAAAAATCATGATGCTGTAAAACATTTGAATGAATGACATAGAGAAATAAAAACGTAACCAATGGAAGGGAGGAGAATAAAAAGTTCTTATCGTCTCCTTGGTTATAAAATATAAGCCAGGATTCGCCAACTAGTAAGAAAATAGCCAAACAGAGTTTAGTCTTAAGATAGGTGCACATAAATTTTTTATGGTCATAATCAGCAATTAAGTAACCAAGCGAAGAAAAGATAAAGCTATAAAATAAGCCGTTTCTATTGGTCATGATAAAGGTCTTCACTTGAGTATAAAAGTCGCCCACTGCGTGCGAACTTAAAAAAGAGGAGTATGTTTCGGTCGCACCTAGGCTGAAAAAGAGAAACGCAATAATTAATAGTCCAACATAGTTAATCTTTTTTATCAAAAAGTTAGTCAAAGATAGGCCGACAAATAAGGCCGGAAAATACCACAAATGATAACAGGTTCCAAAGTAAACCAAGGCAACAAGGAGACCAATGGGATAATATTCATAAGGAATTCCTAATGTAGTCAAAAAATATATACCATAAGGAAGATAAAGGGTACTCCAAAATAAGTAAGATTTTCCTTGTTTACGCATAAACTCCCAGGGTGCCTGTGGGTTTTCGTTCATTTTTTTTCTGATAAAGTAACTACTAGAAAGAATAAACAGTGGGACTGCTAACCGAGCAAATGTGCTTTTAAAAAAATAGTGCAGGAGCTCATTATCGACTAGTCGGCCACAATGAACAAGGATGACTGAGATAGAGGCTAGATATTTATAAATGTCTAAGAGTGGATAATTTTTTTTCAAATAACTTCTCCTTTTGTTATACCGCTAGAATCTAAGTATAAAGTATCAGAGCTAATTAGAGAAGGGCGAATTTGAGTTAAACAGATAAAGGATACCACGAAAAATAAAATGGCTTTACGTCAAATGATGTGGATGACTAGAATATAAAATTTAGTTGTTAGTTTGGGAAATTCTTTTATTCTATTGTGAATAATAGTACAATAGTTATTTAAAAGAAAGGGGCTAGTTATGAAGAGAACATCAAAAATTGTTTATGAAATACATAATCCTGTTGAAGTGATTTGGTCGGTAGTGACCAATAACGCGGAGTATACTTGGCGAAGCGATATCGATAAAATAGAATTACTTTCGGAGCAGAAATTTAGAGAATATTATCTACCTAATGGACATACAGATTTTACAATTAAAGAAAAGATTGAAAATAAACGATATGTTTTTGAGATGGAAAATCCAATGTTTACAGGTGAGTGGATTGGAGAATTTATCGAGCTTACTCCGGAGAAGACGCAACTTGTTTTTACGGAGATTCTGGATTTTAAGAACTCACTTATTTATTTGGTTTCGTTTGTTATGATGAATTTGAAAAAAATTCAAATGAAGTACATGGTTGATTTAGAGAAGGAGGTTGAACGTCGATGAATACAACTGCCGAAATCGTGGCCTATCTAGCAGATATTTCTTCGGATAAGTATAAGAAGAATATTATCAAACTGGGGATTCCAGAAGAAAATACGATAGGTGTGCCCACGACGGAGTTACGCAAATTAGCTAGAAAACTGCCAAAAGAAAGTGCGTTTCTTAAAGAGTTATGGGAGACTAATTATCATGAGTGCAAGATTTTGGCAATCTTGGCGTTTCCTATAAAAATTTGTACGCAAGAAGATATTGAGTATTTTATGAGTGGCGTGGTTTCGTGGGACTTGTGTGATTTGTTGTGTAAGACGTTGGTGATTAAACATCCTGGTTATGATCAGTATGTTCGACAATGGATTGAAAAAGAGACGCTGTATTATAAACGGGCAGCCTTTGTATTATTAGCGAGTACCTCTGTGCACGCCGAGTTGTCGCATCAGGAAATTGTCACGTACCTATCTCTTATAGAACAACACTTTGAGGATGAGCGACTGTTGGTGAAAAAGGCGATTTCCTGGGCGATTAGAGAATTAGGAAAAACAAATGAAGCAGCAAAAGAAGCTAGTATCGAATTGGCTATGAGACTGAGGGGAAGTGATTCTTCTGTCGGTCAATGGATTGGTAAGGATGCATTAAAAGAATTAGAGACACTCGTTCAAGCTCCAGGACGGTCTCGTTTAATATCGAATAAATCGAAAATGGGGAAAGAAGTCGCCCAATAAATAACCAACTACAGAACAAAACCCTAGGAAAATTGGCTTTGAAATAGCCAGTTATCCTAGAGTTTTGGTGAAACTCGACATTAAGTCGTTTGGGAGATAGGTAATGGCTCAAAAAGAGTCACGTGTTTGATTTTATCTGCTTTCAACGTTTTGAATTCATAATGAACGGCAATCAATTTTTCTGAGTCCTTTTGACGAATGGCGCCTAGAAAGGAACCATGTCTACCATGAGCAATCGAAACGAGGCAGGTTAGGGTCTCAAATGCTAGTTCCAGTTGATCTAGGTCAGTAAGGGAATTGATGACCGGACCATTTGGGAGTTGTATCATAATGGCTGAATCGGTTAGATTGTTTAGCTCGTTTTGATTTTTTGTGAGTAAATGAATAGAATAGGTCTCAACAAATTGGTTTTTGGGCGAATTGCCACACGTTTGACTAGGAATGATTTTCAAGATAGCTCCTCCTTTTGCTTATTTCGTTTGAGTGCTTGAGGAACGCGACGCACCTGCACGCTCGGGGCTCTTCCAGGTTCCAGAGCCTAGCCCCATAATGGTTTTTACAGCTGGAATGAAGGTCGTCAAGATAGTTAATGCATTCATCATCCAATAAAATAGCATGTAAAGCGGAGCGAAAAGTAAATATTTCAATTTTCGACCGCGGTCATCGACGATTAAAGAGGCGACTAACTGGAAGGTACCCGAGATCATTTCAAAACAAACGAATAAGAAGGCCATCGTTAACATGTGATAAATGCGTTCTGTGTTGCCCTCAAGGAAAAACTTGAGTCCGAGTCCGATAAAAAGAGCAGAGGATAGCCAGAAAAAGAACGACCAAATGATACTGAACGTTTGATCGAGAAACATAATGGTGTGCCCGATATTTCGAAACGGGTGGCCCAAAATTTTGGTGACGTTGGTTAACCAGACTTCAGTACCGCCTTTTGCCCAACGTTTTCTTTGACGATAAAGCATTTTTAACGTCTCTGGTACTTCCATGTAGAACATAATTTTCGGACCAAATAAAGAAAGCCAACCGTCCATTTGGTGATCCCAGGCAATACTGATATCTTCTGTAGCTCGGTCTTGTCGGAACAAGCCAACATCTATTAGGGCGTCCTTTCGATACATCGTGTTAGCTCCGCTGTAAGCATAAAGTCCTCCGAGAACCCCCATTTGAGTCCTTTTAATCACTCCGACAATACTGGAAAACTCGACGGTCTGTGATTTGGCAATCAATTTATTGCGATTTTGGACATCCATATTGGCTGTAATAGCTGCAATATTGGTTGATTCCGGCCGTAAAATGTAGTTAATGTAATGATTCAAAGCATCAGGCTCTGGCACAGTATCGGCGTCATTACTTAAAATGAGCTCCCCTTTAGCAAAACCGACTCCAATATTGAATGCGTGTGCTTTTCCTTTATTTTTTTCAATACGAACGACTCGTAATTTTGCATACTGATTTTGTAGGTCGGCTAAAATCAACGGCGTATTGTCAGTGGAACCATCGTCAAGTACAATCACTTCATAATGCTCATAATTGATTTTGGTCATGAGGTACTCAATCGTGTTTCTGATGACGATTTCTTCGTTATGCGCAGGGACCATGATGGTAATAAAAGGTTCTATATCAGAAGGGATCCGATCCCAATCTTTTTGTTTATGGCGAAAGAGAAAGGTATAGCACATGACCCCAATAAACCAGGCGAAACCACCTAAAATCGGGTAGGTAATCAGAACTAAATAGAGTAAGATCAGTAGACTATCTAAGATAGAACTGCCCGTATGGATACTAGGAATCATAAGTCGACATTTCCTTTTTTGTATAATTCTTTGATGAAAGAGGTATCAAAATTTTGTTCCTCTTTGACCGAATAAAACTTGACGGATTGTCGGAATTCTTTCGTTCCAAAGCGCTCCGTGTAGACATCATTTAGTAATTCTCGTTGCTTGTCTAAACGTTCCTCATCATACAGCTTCTCATTTTGAAGGGAATGTTTGAAACGATAGTTGTTTCGAAACGTGAGTAAGATGTAAGTTAGAGAAATAGCAAAAAATGATAGGCTAAGGAAAATTAATAAAAATTTTAAAGCCGTTAGTTCTTCTTTATATAGGAAGAAATGCGTTTTTTGAGCAGCTTTCGGAAAAATTACAGGAATCAGTAACCAAATAAAAGGTAAGATGACGCCTAACCAACCGATGATCGCCATTGTTGATTGAAACAGTTTGATTTTAAGATGTCCTTTTTCGAAATAGACATCTTCAACAAGTAGATCAGAGACCTCTTGCCGGCTGACTACAGTTTTTTCAGACATACAATCCTCTCCTTTGTATTATTTATATATCATTCGTTATTGATTAAACAAGTTCCTCCTCTTCTAGACGCCATTTAGGAGTGAGGGGAGTAGAATCTAGTTTTATTCAATTTTCAAAAGTTATCATAACACTAAATGAAAATTTTTGAAAAAATAACGATTATAACTTGTAGCATAAGAGGAGAATAAAATATATCATAATATAATAGAATATATTCTGTTGTATTATGATATTGAAAACCCATTAGAAAAAATTTCTAATGGGTTTTTGTTAGGGTGGAAAATTCACTATCGCTTATTTCTTTTCTGTCAAAAAACGAATATCATTTTCTTCAAAAAAATCTAAAAAGTCAGATGAAGGTGTTTTATCTGAAATAATCGTATGAAAATCTTCTAACAAAGAATAGGTCATCAAGGTTGTATGACCAAATTTTGTATGATCTGCTAACAAGTAAATTTCACGACTTCTTTGGCAAATTGCTTTTTTTATTTGTTGCTCCAAAACATCAGAGTTTGTCGCACCATTTTTTATACCAATTCCTGTGGCAGCCATAAATGCTTTATTAATATTAACAGAAGTTAATTCTTGATTATAAGAGAGCTCCACGAAAGAACGGGTTGAGAATTTGTAATGAGATCCCAGAACAATAAGCTCTAGGTTAGGGTGATAGGTACAGAATTCAATGACATCAAAGTTATTTGTCAAGATGGTGCAGCGAGTCGTCGGGTTCAAATAAGTAAGTAGCTGTACCGTTGTCGTACCTGAATCGATGTAAATGACGTCCCCTTCCTCAATTAGAGTCGCTGCAATTTCTCCGATTTTTCTTTTCGCACTTGAGTTCGTGATATTTCTTACTTTGTAGTCTATGAGTCTTCCCTGTATAGAACGAACGCCACCATAAACTTTTTCAATATTTCCTTTTTTAATCAATTCGTTAATATCTCGGCGTAAGGTGTTTAGAGAGACTTTGAATTTTTTGGATAAGTCATCAAATGAAACATTTCCTAATTCAATGACATACGCTTCGATTTCATCTATTCGTTTCGATTTCATACGGACATCCTCTTCTTAATTATATTGTTCGAATACATAGATTTTACCACAAAAACAAAAAATACCACAATATAATCAACATATAACATAAATATACTCAATTAGTTATCAAAAAATATACAAAAAGTGTTGACGGTTATAATGAAAAGGTTTACAATGAGCGAGTAAAAGTTTAGGAGGGAAAAAATTGCCAACAACAATTAAAAATTTTATCAATGGTCAGTGGATAGAGAGTCGCACAGAGTATTTTGAACCAGTTTATAATCCAGCAACAGAAGAAGTGATAGCTACTGTTCCACTGTCTACAAGAGGAGAACTTGATGAAGCAGTTGAATTCGCCCAAAAGAATTTTTTGGTATGGAAAAATGTAGACGTTATTAAGAGAGCACGAATTATGTTCACTTTCCATGAGCTTTTAATAAAACACAAATCAGAGCTTGCTGAGATTATTACAAGGGAAAATGGAAAATCACTTGCTGAATCATTAGGAGAAGTTGGTCGGGGGATTGAAAATGTCGAATTTGCTGCTGCTGCACCTACGCTAATGATGGGAGATGTTCTTCAAGGAGTTGGAACGGATGTTGAAGCGACTAACTACAAATATCCTATCGGTGTTGTGGGAGGGATTGCTCCCTTTAACTTTCCTATGATGGTTCCTTGTTGGATGTTTCCAATGGCTATTGTTATGGGGAATACTTTTGTTCTTAAGCCTTCAGAAAAAACCCCTCTCTTGGCCAATCGTTTGGCTGAGTTATTAAAAGAGGCGGGGCTTCCAGATGGCGTATTTAATATTGTAAATGGCTCTCATGAAGTAGTGAACGGACTTTTGAATCATCCAGAGGTTAAAGCAATCTCATTTGTTGGTTCAAAAGGGGTGGGAGAGTACGTTTATAAGACAGGAACAAGTAATCTTAAGCGTGTTCAAGCATTAACCGGAGCAAAAAACCACACCATTATCTTAAAAGATGCGGCCATTGCGAATGCAGTTAAGAATGTCATTTCAGCTGCGTTTGGCTCAGCTGGAGAGCGCTGTATGGCTTGTACAGTTCTTGAAGTGGAAGATGAGATTTATGATGAATTTATGGATAAATTAGTCAAAGCAACAAAGGAAATAAAGATTGGAAATGGTCTTGAAAAAGGGGTTTTCCTAGGGCCAGTCATTCGCCGTGAGAACCAAGAACGAACCTTGTCCTACATCGAAAAAGGAGTGGCTGAAGGAGCTACTTTGAGGTTAGATGGTCGTGAACATAAGTTTGAAAAAGGCTATTTTGTTGCGCCGACTATTTTCGAAAATGTGACACCTGAAATGACAATCTGGAAAGAAGAGATATTTGCACCTGTTCTCTCTGTGATTCGTATCAAGGGATTAAAACAAGGAATTCAGATTGCTAACGCACATAGCTTAGCAAATGGTGCGTGTATCTTTACAAATAATGCAAGTGCTATTCGTTATTTCCGAGAAACAATTGATGCGGGGATGATTGGTATAAACTTAGGTGTTCCTGCCCCAGTTTCTTTCTTTGCATTTTCTGGTTGGAAGGACTCATTTTATGGAGATTTACATGCGAATGGGAAAGACAGTATTGAGTTTTATACACATCGTAAAGTTGTAACAGCACGCTATCCGAAAGAAGATGTTTAAATTGGTTAATTTTAGAAGAGAAAAAATTGCTTTTTCCGTGAGTGAAGAGGTGGAGTTGTTGCATCATATCACCAAAGAGAATAGTGCACTTGACTATATTGAAGTTCAACTTTTCCGTATGAAAGAAGGTGGAACTTATTCACTGAGTTTGATGGGAAAAGAGGTCTGTATTGTGGCATTAACGGGGAAATATACGATAGAAGATGGTCGATGCTCCTTTGAAAATGTTGGTACAAGGCAGAATGTTTTTGAAAAAGTCCCGACAGATAGTGTCTACATCGGAGAAGGGAAAACCTTTCATATAACTTGCTCAGAGGAAGGAAAGGTGATGCTGTGTTTTGCGCCTTCAGCTCGAAAAGAGAATAAAACTTGCTTAATTAAGGCCGCAGATAATCGTGTAGAGCATCGTGGAAAATATAATAATCAACGGGTAGTTCATAATATATTGGATGATCAGAGTTCAATCTCAGATAAATTATTGGTAGTGGAAGTCTACACGGAACAGGCGAATTGGTCTAGCTATCCACCTCACAAACATGATCAAGACAACCTCCCAGAAGAATCCTTATTAGAGGAAGTGTATTATCATGAGATGGCACCAAGTAAAGGATTTGTTTTTCAACATGTCTACACAGATGATCGTCTGATTGATGAAACGATGACTATTTATAACGAAGAAATGGTCCTTGTGCCGAGGGGGTATCATCCCGTTTCTGTACCAGATGGTTATAGGAGTTACTATCTAAATATTATGGCCGGTCCTACAAAGATTTGGCAGTTCCATAACGAGAAAGATCATGAGTGGATTCTTGATCGAAAATAGAAATTTGTTAGCTTATGAATAAAAAATAAGATTTAGAGAGTGGAAGTGGATGGTAACGTGGGAAAGAGATATGATTTAATTGCGATTGGTCGTGCAGCGATTGATTTGAATGCAGTCGAATATAATCGACCAATGGAAGAAACAAAAACATTTAGTAAATATGTTGGGGGATCTCCAGCCAATATTGCGATAGGGACAAGTAAGTTGGGGCTAAGCGTAGGCTTTATAGGAAAAGTATCGGATGATCAGCATGGGCGATTTATTACGCAATACTTAGAGGAAACCGGGGTTAACACAGAAGGAATAGTCACAGATAAAGAAGGACATAACTCAGGTCTTGCATTCACTGAGATTCGTAGTCCAAAAGAATGTAGCATTCTTATGTATAGACAGGAAGTGGCCGATTTATACCTTCGCCCAGAAGAAATTTCAGAAGCGTATATTAAACAGGCGAAGTATCTGTTAATTTCAGGAACGGGGTTAGCCCAAAGTCCTTCTCGAGAAGCAGTTTTGAAAGCGCTTCTTATTGCGAAAAAGAATAGAGTTAAAGTGATTATGGAACTTGATTATCGTGCCTATACGTGGAATTCAAAACAAGAGACAGCGACGTATTATCAATTGGTTGCGCAACAGTCTGACATCGTTATTGGTACACGAGACGAGTTTGATAGATTAGAAAATAAAGAGGAAGGAGTAAATACTGAAACGGTCCATGAGCTGTTTAATTACCAGCCGGAGTTAATTGTGATTAAGCATGGTGTCGAGGGCTCATTTGCATACGAAAAAAATGGCACGGTAACTAGAGGGAAAGCCTATGATGCGAAAGTACTAAAAACTTTTGGTGCAGGTGATTCATATGCGGCGGCGTTTATTGCAGCAATTAACAAGGAAAAAACGATTGAAACGGCACTTAAATTTGGGAGTGCAGCGGCAGCTATTGTGGTGAGTAAACATTCTTCATCAGAAGCTATGCCGACAATTGAAGAGATTGAAGCATTAATTGAAGAACAGGATTGATTCTTTATGAACAGCAACAGAACAGTAACCAATTTGAGTAATTTGATTGGTGGATTATCCATACAAAACTAATAGGAGGATAACATGAACATTAAACTAGGTATTTGTCCCATCGGATGGACAAACGATGATTTACCAGAGCTAGGTGCAGAGAATACGTTTCAGCAGGCGATTAGTGAGATGGCTTTAGCGGGATTTACGGGAACAGAGATTGGTAATAAGTATCCCAAAAATCCTGTAGAGTTACGTAGTTACTTGGAACCTAGAGGGATGTCTATTGCTTCTGCATGGTTTTCATCTTTTGTTATTTCTGACTTCGAACAAACAAAAAAAGACTTTATCAAACACCGCGATTTTCTTTTTGAAATGGGTGCCAAAGTAATTGTTGTTTCTGAACAAACGCACTCAATTCAAGGATTACCTAAAGCAATTTATGATCAGAAGCCCGTTTTTACAGACGAAGAGTGGGTGTTATTAGTTCAAGGTCTTAATGCATTAGGTGATCTTGCTCATGAGAAGAATATGGAGATTGTTTATCACCATCATATGGGTACGGGCGTACAAACGACCTCTGAAATTGATCGTCTTATGGCTGAAACAGATCCAAGTAAAGTTTATCTACTTTTTGATTCCGGTCACTTGACGTTCTCCGGAGAAGATCCAATTGCTATCGTCAAAAAATATGCAAGTCGGATAAAACATATCCATTTAAAAGACATTAGAGAAGAATTAATGGCTGATGTTCGTAACAATCATAAAAGTTTTTTAGAAGGGGTTAAAGAAGGCGTATTCACTGTTCCAGGAGATGGGATGGTCGACTTTGTCCCAATATGGGAAGCTATTCGGGCCTCTAATTATGAGGGATGGATTTTGGTGGAAGCAGAGCAAGATCCTGCCAAGGCGAATCCGTTTGTTTATGCAAAGAAAGCCCGTACGTATATTAGAGAAGTCACAGGAATTTAATTGATTTCGGTGGAAATTGATTAATTGAATGATAGCAGGTTATCACCACGAATAAAACGATAGATGGTATTCGTGGTGATATGAGTGTTTTGAAGAGAATCGCAGATAGATTGCGATTAAAAATAAAGTGAGGCTAAACTATGCAGGAATGGATCATTATAAGCTTTCTTACTGTCGTCATAGGAATTTGGGTCTATTCGTACCGTAAATCCAAAAAAGTAGACATTCAAAGTTCAGAAGGATATTTTATGGGCGGTCGATCCTTAGGAGCCATCAACGTAGCTGGTGCGATTATTTTAACGAATCTCTCTACCGATCAAATGGTTGGAGAAAATGGGCAATCATATATTGCAGGGATGCAAGTCATGGCATGGGAAGTGACTTCGACTGTGGCTATTGTCGCATTGGGTCTTATCTTTTTGCCAAAATATTTCAAATATGGAATTGATACTATTCCAGACTTTCTAGAGATGCGCTACGATCGTACCATTAAACGAGTTATTTCAGGGTTGTTCATTTTTACGTATGTCGCTTCGTTTTTACCAGTACTATTGTATTCTGGTGCATTGGTATTTAATGAAATTTTCCATATCGATAAAATGCTTGGGGTGTCTACCGTTGTCGCGGTTGTCGCGATTTGTATTGTGACTGGCTTGATGGCAATTGCCTATCTTTTGATGGGTGGACTAGCCTTGACGGCCCATTCTGATACTATTTATTCGGTGGGATTTCTAGTTTGTGGATTAATCGTTCCAATTCTTGGCTTGATGTTACTTGGTCATGGCAGTTTTCTTGGAGGAGTGGAACAGGTTGTCTATCATTCACCAGTAAAAGGTTTACTTAATTCGGTCGGGGCATTAGATTCTAAATACGTTCCTTGGCCAGCGCTTTTGACAGGCATGTTATTCAATAATTTGTACTTCTGGTGTACGAACCAAATGATTGTTCAAAAAGCATTTGCTGCGAAATCACTTGAAGCTGCACAAAAAGGAACGATGATTTTAGGGGTCTATAAAATATTTGGCGCACTATTCCTAGTTTTTCCGGGAGTTATTGCTCGGAATGTTTTTGGAAATGAGTTCTTAAACAATTCAGATGCTTCTTATCCAGCACTTTTAGTTAAAGTGGTTCCTGAAATTTTAAATGGGTTCTATGGAGCAGTTATTCTAGGTTCTGTTTTATCCAGTTTTTCTGGCGCACTAAACTCATTAGTTACACTGTTCTCACTCGATTTTTATAGAGGGATGATTCACAAAAAAGCAACAGATCATCAAGTGGCTCATGTCGGGAAGGTCACGACAGTTTTAGTTGGCTTGATATGTATTGTGATTGCACCATTCATTACCTATGCACCAGCCGGCTTGTATCAATTCATCCAACAATTTAATGGCTTATACAATGTTCCTTTATTGGTTATTATTCTGTTTGCCTTTTGGTCTAAAAAAGCAACAGCCTTTTCTGCAAAATGTATCATAGGCATTCATATTGTACTTTATGCAATAGGAATCTTTGTATTTTCAGAGATTAACTTTTTGTATGTACTTGGTGTGTTGTTCTTCCTAGAAGTGGGCATCATGCTACTTTTGCCAAGACTCAAACCAGAAGCAGATTTTATTATGGAGGCTTTTCATGCTCCTAAAGTAGATATTGTACCATGGAAGCACGGTAAGTTGGTTGGAGGAATCGTCATAGCAATCGTTATTGTGACATATGCCATCTTCTCACCACTTTTATTTGGACATTCATAATTAAGATTTGGAGAATACAAACATGAAAAAAAGTATTTTAATCATTTGTGAGGCAGGGATTACAGCTAGCTCCTTACTTTATAAAATAGCTCAAGAGCTTGATGAAAGAAAGATAAATATAGATGTAAGTTATGTTTCTTTTTCAGGGCTGGAAGAAAAAATGAAACAGAAGAAGTATGATGTACTTCTTCTGACACCGCAAATTCGAAGACACGCTAAAATTGCGCAACAATTGCTGGATAAATATTCGAAAGGGGCAGAAGTTTTAATGATTTCAGATCATGACTTTCTATACATGAATATCCCACATATTGTTCAGCAAATACAAGGGGAGAACAAATGACAGAAACGATTAAACTGACAACTGCTCAAGCCTTAGTTAAGTTCTTGAATCAACAATATGTCTCATTTGAAGAGGTAGAGACACCGTTTGTTGAAGGCATATTTCATATTTATGGACATGGGATCGTATTGGGCTTAGGAGAAGCAATTGAAGCTGATCCAGGTCATCTCAAACACTATGCTGGAAAAAATGAACAGGGCATGGCTCTGGCTGCAGTGGCTTACGCAAAACAAATGTTGCGGCGGAAAATTTTTGCAGTTACGGCGTCTACGGGACCGGGCTCAGCCAATATGGTTACTGCTGCCGCCACGGCGTATGCCAATAATTTACCTGTATTATTATTACCTGCAGATACTTGGGCAACACGTCAACCAGATCCTGTGTTGCAACAAGTAGAGAACCCTTTATCTGTAAGTATGACAACAAATGACGTGTTTAAGCCTGTATCTAAGTATTGGGATCGAATCGAACGTCCGGAACAATTGATGACGGCATTAATTCATGGCTTTGAAGTCCTTACTTCTTGGGAAAACACAGGTCCGGTTACTATTGCCATTCCTCAAGATGTCGAAGGGATGGTTTATGACTACCCAACAGAATTTTTCCAAAAACGAGTTCATTATTTAGATAGAAGATATCCAAGTAAGCGTGAATTGTCACAGGCTTGTGCATTGATAAAAGCAGCTAAAAAACCAGTCATTATTGTGGGTGGTGGCGCTAAGTATTCTGAAGCACAAGAGGAGTTAAAGAGGCTTTCTGAGAAAGGGAATATTCCTTTAGTTATGACACATGCTGGTCAGTCCACCGTGATTTCTGACTTTGCCTATAATCTTGGAGGAACAGGAGTTTTAGGCACAGAAGCTGCAAATAAGGCAGTTATGTCAGCTGATTTACTGATTGGCTTAGGCACACGTTACAATGATTTTGTGACCTCCTCAAAAACGATTTATGATTTTGAGAAAGCAAAATTTCTAAATGTTAATGTCAATCGCTTTCAAGCTTCCAAACTAGATGCTGTGAGCATAGTGGCAGATGTAAAGGCTACTTTGCAAGAATTAATCCCGTTGTTAAACGAGTATCAATCTTCTTGGGGAAACGAAATTTTTGATTGGAAAAAAGAAGGACTGATGGCACGTGCAAGACTTTCAAAATGTCATTATGAAGATGAATCATTTATTCCTGAAATAGCCAATCACTTTACCAAAGAACATTTAGCAGACTATTCTAAAACATTAAAAACAGGATTGACACAGACGGAAGTCTTTCTTGCAATTAATGATTTTGTCGCAGATGATGCGGTAATTGTGACTTCAGCAGGATCTCTTCCTGGAGAATTCCAAAGATTGTGGCAGGCCAAAGCTGAAAATACGAATCATTTAGAATACGGCTACTCAACTATGGGCTATGAGATAGCGGGAGCTTTAGGTGTGAAGTTAGCCGTTCCAAATCAAGAAGTCTACGCAATGGTTGGGGATGGGTCATTTTTAATGTTGCATACAGAGTTAGTGACTGCTTTACAATATGGAAAGAAGATTAACATTCTACTTTTTGATAATGCAGGCTATGGCTGTATCAACAACCTTCAAATGGAACATGGTTTGACCTCAGACGGAACCGAATGGCTGGATCATAACGGAAAAATTATGGTTATCGATTATGCCAAAGTTGCAGAAGGTTATGGAGCCGTTGTCTATCGTGTGCATACTCTTGATGAATTAAAAGAGGCATTAAAGGATTCACAAGAGCAGCTAGGGACGACCTTTTTTGATATCAAAGTCTTACCAAAAACCATGTCATCAGACAGTACGGGTTCATGGTGGAATGTTGGAATTCCAGAAATTTCTAAACTGGATGCGGTACAAGAAATGACAAACCAAAAAGTAAAAGAGCGTAGGCTTGCTCGACCGTACTAATGCTCTGTAGGAATGTTAGTCTTTGAAATTGCTTTTTGAGGGCAACTTTTATAGAGCCATCAGTTTAGCATTCTTTACAGAATTTCTAATGATAGATTTGTTGTATGTTTCTTAAGTCAGAGTCAAACTAGAAAAGAGGAAAAAGAAAATTATGCAAAAGAAAATTCGTGTGGCAATAATTAGCTTTGGACGTATCGGGAAAATTCATATGGAAAACTTAATAGCTAATCCTAAATTTCATGTAACGATGGTCTGTGACATTGTTAAGCCTGCTGATTTTGAGGCAGATTTTCCAGGTATTCAATTTGTAGAGAATTATGAAGAAGTGCTTAAAAATTCAGAGGTGGATGCAGTGGTTATTGGCTCACCTACTTCTCTTCATCCGAGCCAAATTAAACAGGCTGCGATAGCTAAAAAACATATTTTTTGTGAAAAGCCTGTTGGGTCTAATCTTGAAGAAATTACCGACGCATTTGAAGCGGTTAAGAAATCTGGTGTCATTGTGCAGGTAGGATTTAATCGCCGTTATGACGATGACTTTTTAGCAATAAAAAATCGCTTGGACGAGATTGGCCAACCACACATTTTGAAAATTACTTCTCGAGATCCTGAAATGCCACCTGCTCAATATTTAGCTAACTCTGGTGGAATTTTTATGGATATGGCCATTCATGATTTCGACATGGCACGTTATATGTTCGGTGAAATAGAAACAGTCTTTGTACAAGGGGCTGGTCTAGTTGATTCGAACATCATTCAATACAATGACGTGGACACGGCAGTTACTACACTAACCTTTGAAAATGGTGCGATTGGTGTAATAGATAATAGTCGCCAAGCAGTGTATGGTTATGATCAACGGATTGAGGTGTTTGGCTCAGAAGGAATGCTACAAAATAGTAACCATTTACAAGAAAATACCGTATATTCTGGTAAGTTGGGTGTGGTTAGTGAAAAACCGCAATACTTCTTCTTAGAACGATATCTGAAATCATATGATACAGAACTGAATTATTTTGCTGACAGTATTTTAGAAGGAAAACCAATCTCATGCTCAATGGAAGATGGCGTGAAAGCAGTCAAAATTGCACAGGCTGCTAAAAAGTCATTAATGACGGGTGAAGTGATTAATATCGAATAATTGTAACAAAGAGCGTGCTCAAATAAATAAGTCTTATTCTATTGTGAGTCAAACGATGATCATTCAATTTCTCTTACAGCAGTTCAACTGAATCAATAAAATAAGCCTGACATAGAGTGTACTAACGATTAAACAGATCGCTAGTACACTTATTTTGGTAGCCAGATAAGACAGAGATATCTTGATTTTTAGAGAAAGGATGATAGTTAGGGAAGCTTTTTATACTTTTAAGTGTAGAATTTTATAAAAAAGTGTCGGTTTATTATAAATACTTTTTCGTTTGTAGATAGTAAACTTAATTGTGAAATATTAAACAAGCGGAGGGGAACTATGAAAAAGAGTGTTGTAAAAAAAATAATGGGTGTCGCAATTGTCTTTTTAGTAGTATTGTTGGCAGGATGTTCAGCGAAAGAAGACAGCAAGATTAAAGATGGAACATTCTCAGGTTCAAGTAATGGGAATGGTGGCGAAATTGAAGTACAGGTCGTGTTGAAGGATGGCAAAATTACAGAAGTTAACACACTGAAAAGCCAAGAGACAAAAGGGCTAGGGGAAGATACTCTAGAACAAATTCGTGAGGCGATTGTTGAAAATAATTCTGTACATATTGAGGCATTATCAGGTGCGACGGCTTCATCAGAAGGTTATATTGCAGCCGTAAAAGACGCGCTGAAAAAAGCAGGTGCTACGGATAAAGATTTTGTAACAGATAAAAAAATTACATTAGGGAATGTGTTGGATAAAGAAGAATATACTTTTGATGTCCTTGTAGTTGGTGCAGGTGGTGCCGGTCTGTCTAGTGCGGTCGAAGCTTCGTCAGCAGGCGCTTCAGTAGCTGTCTTAGAAAAAAGTTCGGCGATTGGCGGTAATACGGCCGTTTCAGGTGGTGCATTTAACGTTCCTGGATCGGATTTACAAAAGAATATGGGCATTGAAGATAGCAAAGAATCATTTGTGGAAGATGCTCTAAAGGGTGGAGACAACATTGCGGATCCTAAATTAGTTCAAGTTGTGGCTGACCATGCATTGGAAGCATATGAGTGGATGCGCGACGATATTAAAGCGGAATTTATTCAAGACCGTGTGCAACAGTTCGGTGGTCATAGTGTCCCTCGTTCAGTTGTTCCTGTAGGCAATAAAGGGGTCGAGTTAACAAATAAACTTTGGGAAGCTGCAAAAGGCAACAAAGCAGAGTTGTTTTTAGATACAAAAGCAGTTGAATTAATTGAAAAAGATGGCAAAATCGTTGGCGTAAAAGCAGAAAATAACGGCAAAACAGTAACATTCCATGCAAACAAAGGGGTCGTTCTTGCTAGTGGTGGATTTGCTGCAGACGTCGAAATGAGAAAAAAATATAACAGTCACTATGATGAAAAATTCATGACAACGGCTGTTTCATCGAGTACAGGTGATGGAATTGTGATGGGCGAACAAGCTGGTGCGGGTCTAGTGGATATGAAAGAAATCCAAGTGTATCCAACGTCTAACCCTGAAACAGGGATTATCTCTTATGTAGCGAATTCACGTTTTGATGGGGCAATTTTAGTTAATCAAGGTGGCCAACGTTTTGTCAATGAAGGCGGGCGTCGTGATGACATTTCAAACGCGATTCTTGATCAAGAAAACGGCTATGCGTACCTTGTTTGGGGCCAAGAAATTGAAACGGTTGGGAACATGACAAAGGTTCACGAGAAAGAATTTGAAGAAATGAAGAAAAATGACATTCTTTTTGAATGTAGTACATTAAGTGAAGCAGCAGAAAAAACAGGTGTGGATGCGAAAACGCTTGAAGCGACTGTCAAACAATTTAACGGATACGTGAAAGACGAAAAAGATCCTGATTTTGAGAAAACAGGCGTCTTTAACAAAATCGAAGAAGGACCGTTCTATATCCAAAAAGTTGTTCCTTCGACACACCATACAATGGGTGGTTTGACAATTAATACTGATGCACAGGTCTTGGATACAGACGGGAAAGCAATTCCTAACTTGTATGCGGCTGGTGAAGTGACAGGTGGTATTCACGGAACGAACCGACTTGGCGGCAATGCGATTACAGACATCATCGTCTTTGGCCGAATCGCAGGAAGTAACGTGGCAAAGTAAATTGAATCACAGAAAAAAATGGGTTATCCTAGGGGTAATTCATTTTTTTCTATAGATAGAAATGACTGAAAAATTTGGTAAGCAGCTAGTAGAGGAGGAGAGTTTATTGAAAATTTTCAAACGAGACACTATTTTAAAAGTGGTGATTCAGCCGCTAATTCTCTCACTAGTTTTAATTAGCTCACTTTTTTTACTCAGTGCTGTCATCTTTTTAAAACAGAATGTCTATCCAGATATTTCGACTTTGGGCAATGAATTGTTGCAGGCCAAGTCAAATGAGATTGATCTATGGTTAGAAAGTCGGATTGAAATTATGGAGCGAATGGGGATTATTTTTGGGGAACAAGAGTTTTCTTCGAAGAATAAAACGATGCTCCTAACTAAGCTGTCAAAACAACGAGAGTTTGATCAACATGAGTATGACAGCATGGGTTTTATCACACTAACTGGGAAAAAGTATTTAACGAATGGTTCTTCATTTGATGTTAGCAATCGGCGTTACTTTGAGAGAATTCAGCAGAGCAGCGAAAATCATGTTGTTTCCTCATTGATTTCCTCCAAGGCGGATAATCAAAAAGTGGTGTTGATTGTAACGAAGGTTCTGGATGAATCAGGCCAAGTTAAAGGCTATCTTAGTGTGGCTTTGCCGATGACGCAATTAAAAAAATTATTAACCAATAATAGTCAGTTGGTCGAATCTGCCTTATATGATGAGGTTTCGGATGAGTTTTTAGTAGGAAAGGGCTTTGATGAAACGGGGAGTATTCATTTTTCGAAAAAGATTCCAAGTAGCTCTAATCTATTGGTTCAGCTAGCGATTCCTAACAAACGGTTGTACAGTAATTTAACCTATTTTTGGGTGTTTATTATTTGTGGTGTGGTTCTCTTAATTGCTATTGGGGCCATTATTACCTATAAACAAGTCAAGGGACTAAAAAAATCAATTACGAACATTGAGACGGGGATGTCACAAGTGGTCTCACACCAGTATCTGCCCATCAGTCAACCTTCAAAAATTCATGAAATTAAAAATTTAGAGGATGGGTATAATCAGTTAATAGCGGCAATTCAATTACAGAAAACTGAGCTCATTCGGGAACAAAAGCTGACATTTGAAGCAGAAAACAAAGCGTTGTATTCTCAAATCAAACCACATTTTTTATATAATACATTAGAAACGATTCAGTCACTCGCAAACAATGAAGAAATGTTAGCAGTGGAGCATGCGGTAGGGGATTTGGCTCGCTTTTATCGAGTGGGGTTAAGTGATGACCGTGTCCATATCGCTTTGGAGCAAGAACTGGTGCATGTTGAAAGCTATTTGAATATTATGAAGTTGCGTTATGAAGATGATTTTGAATTTACGGTTCAAAATGAGGTGTCAAAAGACTTAATGTTTTTGAAGTTCACCTTACAACCGTTGATTGAGAATGCGCTATATCATGGCATTCGAATGAGTGCGGAAAAAGGAGAGATTCAGATTTTGCTACAGGAAAAAGGGTCGAACCTTTGCGTGACGATTGCCAATACAAACTATACGACTACCGAAGAAGAGGTTTGGCAACTAAATCAAGCGTTAGAGACAAATCAGACGTCGACAGGTTATGGTTTGTACAATGTTAATCAACGACTCAAAAATCAATATGGTACTGAGTATGGAATATCGATTCGTTTAGAAGGGGCCTATTTCATTGCAGAAGTGGGTCATCCAAAAATTCGAAGGGGGGAGTATAAATGAACTTTTTAGTGGTTGACGATGAGTCGATTATCCGAAAGAATTTCATTAAGCGAATCCAAGCACTATCATTAGGGCATTCCATGATTTTGGAAGCTAAAAATGGCTACGATGCGCTTGAAATTATGCAGGAAGAAACCATTCATATTGCCTTAATTGACATAAATATGCCTTTTTTTGATGGTCTGTCTTTAATTTCTAAAATTAGAGAAATCAATACGGAGGTCAAAATTATCATCATTTCTGGATATGAGAACTTTGATTATGCAAAACGAGCGATTGAGTATGGTGTGACGGCATACTTGTTAAAGCCGATTGATCGTGAAGAATTTAATGAAGTGATGACAAAAACATATCAAGAAGTTGATTTGAAGGAGGTTGACTCGACGTTTAAAGGAACGGTCGTCGCTACTTTACGAAAAAATGTGGAGAATCCGGATTTTAATCTTAGTGTCTTGTCAAAAGAATTAAACTTAAGTCCTAACTACTTATCTAAGCGTGTAAAAGAGACCTTTAATCAATCGTTTGTCGATTTGTTGAGAGAATTGCGAATAGATAAAGCCAAGAAATTATTAGAACAAATGGCGGATGGCAAAAAAATCTACGAGGTGGCGCAACAAACAGGTTTTAAAAATCAGTATTATTTCAGCCAAGTCTTTAAGCAAGAGGTCGGACTATCGCCCAAACAATATTACCTAAAAGTCCACTTCACGAAGTAGCTTGTTGGTTTTTAAGGGAAAATAGAATAAACTAAGTAAACAATAGAATAGCCACAGACCTGAGTTTCATTTCATCAAACTCTTGACTCTGTGGCTATTTTTGTTTAAATAGAGCGTTGAATGTCGGAAGCTAGGGCGTTAGTTTTTCTTTGTTTATACGAAAATAAAATGAAAATTGAGTAGGCGATAAGTAGGAAACTAACGGCTAAAATGTTTTTATTAAGACTGCTTACAGGCGTAATAGAGGCAAGTAAATTAAATAGCCCATGAAAGAGAATTGTTACATAGATAGATTTTGTTCGTAAGTAGATTAGCGCAAAGACTACCCCAAGAAGTAAAGCATTGATAATCTGTAAGACAACGAGCATGGCTGCAGTTTCGGGATTTAAGCCACTTGCAATATGTAAAATGCCAAAGACGATACTTGAGAATAAGATATACGTGCTTGTCTTTTTCTCTTTTAAGTAGTAATAGAAAATTCCTCTAAATAAGACTTCCTCAACAAATCCAACTAGAATCATTTGAATAGCAATTAACAGAACAGTCGAGAAAGCAATCGTCCAATCCAGGCCCAAGATCGCAGGCTGAATTAGAACAATTACGCCCATGAATAAACTAAGTGTTCGTTCAACACGTCCTTTTTTAAAACCTAGTTCCATTCGCGTGATAGATTTTCTTTTTATATAGAAGAAAAGACCTACTGCGGAAAGTGCGAAGGCGCCTATCTGCGAAAGAATCACTCCTTGATCACCGACATTAAGGGCAATACTGATTGCCGAAAAGAAGCTAATTGTAAAGGTAAGAATGATAGCGAAGACGATTAATTTTGCATAAGTTTTGTACATGTTTTGTTCCTCCAAATATGTTTTTTTATACTATAGCATGGGCAAAAAATAAAAAAACAGTTATAATTCCTGTATACAGGAATTGGAGGATTATATGTACGGTCAATTGATGAAGGAAATTAGAAAAGCTAAAGGATTCACGCAAAAGGAAGTGTATACAGGGATTGTTTCAAAAACATTTTACAGTGATTTTGAAGCAGGGAAGTATTCTGTTGAAATCACAAAGTTCGAAGGCTTGTTGAGTAATCTGGGTCTTTCATTAGATGAAATAGGTTGTTTTGCTGAAAAGCAGGAAGAAAGTCAACAGATAAAGCTCACTCACGAAATTGATCAGTTATACAATACGGGGAAATTTGAAGAGCTTTATCAAGTGTATGAAACCTACAAATATGATCGAAATGTTGCACTTCGGTATGCTGCTATGCGTGCGTATCTATTGGTACTGATTACAAATAATAATTTTTATCAATTTTCAAGGGAGCCGTTGAGTGAAATTGTTCAGACAATTGAAAATTCGAAAATGTGGACGAAAAAAGAAATTGCTCTAGGCAAGCTTATTTTATTATCTCTTTCAGAAAAAGATAAAATCAACGCTGAGCAAATCTATCAACGATTGTTGAGGGAATTAGAGAAGTATCAATCCTATGAAAGACGCTTTTACTATGAAGAATTTGGGGATATTCATTTCGACTACATACAAAGCTTATTAGTAACTAATCAAATAGAAAAGAGTCAAGAGGCATTGACGAGTTATACTGAAGGAATTCAACAAGCAGATAATTTACATTTATCAGTTCAGCTAATGTTCATCACCTACCTAGTCCATCTTTACACAGCGTATCCAGAATACAAAATAAAGATGGCGGAGTATCTAAAAGGATTAGACTGCATTAAAACATCAGAGACTCATTTTTATACGATTATTTTTCAGATTCATCAAGAAAAAGCACGTAGCTATTATGAAAGATATTGCGTGAAATAAAATTAAATACTCAATTAAGAAAACCCAAGCTCTCGTTTGCAAAGAGCTTGGGTTTTTGATATAAACTAGGCGAAGCCGAGACATGCAATTGGTCAAACCGAGCGGCAGTCCCTCAGTTAGTCGACTGATGCATGACTTTCGCCTAAATTCACCTTAAATAAAGACGTACTTGTTTAATCTTTCGAAGGCTTCAGTTACACGAGACAAAGGAAGAGCCAGATTCATTCTGATGTGGCAAGGGCCATGGAAAGGACGACCATCTTGCCAACCAACTCCGATGTCATAACCAGCTTTCAATAATTCATCCATATTTTTTTTGTTTGCCTCACACCATTTCGTACAATCGAGGAAAATCATATAGGTTCCTTGTGGTTTTGAAAGAGTCACACCTTCAAAGTTTTGCTGAATGAAATCAACGGCAAACTCTACATTATTACTCAATACAGCTCGAAGCTCATCTACCCATTCGTAGCCTTCTTTTTTGTAGGCACCTAATAATGCGTGCATTGAAAGGACGTTCATAGCGTTGTAATGAGATAATGAACCAGCTTTCTCCATCCGATCTTTTATCCATTGATTGTAAACAATGTGATAGCTGCCTACTAAACCGGCCAAATTGAATGTCTTGCTTGGTGAATAGACAGCAACGGTACGCATTTTGGCATCATCTGAGACCATTTGTGTAGGGATATGCTTAGAGCCAGCTAAAATTAAGTCTGACCAGATTTCATCCGAGACGACAAAGACATCATATTTTTTAAATAGACCCATAGCTTTTTCGATTTCCCATTTTTCCCAAACGCGACCAGTTGGGTTATGTGGGGAACAAAAGACGGTGGCATGGATCTTTTGAGTCTTTAGTTTTTCTTCCATATCTTCAAAGTTCATTCTCCAGATATTTTCATCATCTAGATATAGTGGGCTGTGAACGATATCGTACCCATTATTGGTTAGACTGCCTGTGAATCCAATATAGGTGGGCGAGTGAAGTAGGACTTTGTCTCCCTTTGAGCAAGCAATCTCAAGAGCGGTAATGACTCCACCAAGTACGCCATTTTCGTAGCCAATATGTTCAGCAGAAAGTCCGGTGACGCCGTTTCTTTTTTGATGCCAGTCAATAATACTTTGACTATAGTTTTCATACGGAATGAAGTAGCCGTATGCCGGATGTTTTGCGCGTTCGATAATCGCTTCTGGGATTGTTGGGACTGTCGGGAAGTTCATATCAGCTACCCACATAGGAATGGTATCGAATCCTTCTTTCGCTTTTTCGGGGGACATGCCGGGGAAGTTTCCAAGGCCGTCTACAGCAATTGCATCTTTTCCATGTCGGTCCATAATCGTTGTGAAATCGTATTTCATTTTAAAAATCCTCTCTAAGTTCATTTATTTTTTGCAAACCAACTGTTCCCTATATTTGATTACTTATCGAAAGCTAGTTGGTTTGTGAAAACTACTTTATTTTCCAATTTTGTTGCAAGAAGTAAGAAACAAATAAGTAAAGATAAGACGATTGAGACGATAAATGAGCCCTTTGTCAGATCGTTTGTAAATAAGGAAGACAATTCATTTAATAAAAAGGCAGAGATAAAAAAACCGATACTAGTGAAGGCAGAGTAGAGACTGACTACTTTTGGAATTAGTTTTTCCTTTACAAGTGATGTTAGAAGAAAAACAAGTCTTGTCATCACGATTCCTGCACCGAGCCCAGCGAGATAGCTCCCTACAAATAAGCCGAAGATATTTGGCAGATAGAGCAGACATAAAAAGGAAAAGATAAGGAGTAAATAACCAGATAATAAGGTGTAGCTCTTGAACAACCTAGTCACTCTGTTAATCAATAGACCTGCAGAAATAGAACCTAAGCTAAGCGTAGAAAGCGCGAGTCCAGAAACTGAGGTATCACCAATGTTGTGTTGAGCTGTAAATATAGAAACGTTATTCATTACGCCTGCAGTTATCACGGTTATAGAAACGCTTACAAAAAGAAGTGTTAAGACCGGAATTGCTGTCAAGGAAAGCTTACTCGTTTTATCGGTTGTTTGTAAAGTTTTGTCCTCTTCTTTACTGATAGAAGATTGAGGGGATTTGATATCTTTTGGTAACATTAGGATGAATAAAAGTAAACTAATAGCAGGTAATAGAAAAATATAATAATTATTGACCCAACCATATGTGGCAAGATAACCACCGATTGCCAGGGTTGCCATATTACCGATTCCTTGAAATGCGGTTTGTTTTCCCAGGAAAGAAGAACGTTCATCTCCCTGAAAATAAGTGGAGATAAGAGAAGGGGAAACGACAGTAATCATTCCGGTACCAAACCCGACAACTCCCGAAAAAACTAAAAGGACATAAAAGTTTGTGTGTAGGATGATAGGCAAACTTCCAAAGATAAAGACAAGAGCTGTTGAAAAGATGCCTAACTGTCTTAAAGAGAAGTAGTCCTGTAGTTTTCCACAAAGAAGCGCTGAGAAGAAACCGGTAAAGCCGCCGATAGTGACGAGTGATTGGATAAGTGATATAGATATTCCAGGGAAGTCCTGACCAATAGTGGCAATAGAGGGGGATAGAGCGACGCCTGATTGGGAAATAAGAGCTATTGCAAGTATGCCAATCTTTATTTTGTTCTTTTTATTCATTTCTTTCTATTCTCCTTTTGAAAATACGAATGAGTGAAGTGACGGCACATTTGGTTTTGAGGTCTTTGACTAGTGGCTGGAGGTAGGACAGATAATAAGACGGTTTCAAGAATCATCATTCTCAGAACAAGAACAAGGCTGCTTTTTCTTTCATTTGAATGAGATTCTTTTGAAGATAATATTTTATCAACTTGATAAAAGTTTATCACTAAGATAAAATATTGTCAATTGATAACTAATTGTTCATATTAGCTAGAGTGGAGTATAAAGTAAACTATGGTATAATAAGCTTGCTACAATGAGAACGGTTACTAAATCTGATGGATTTTTTTATGAGGTGAAAAGATGAAGAATAACAAGTTAGATTATTATATGAATCTCGTTCCTTTTTTGGGCGAAACATTGGGTGCGGATTATGAAATTACGTTACAAGAAGTGTCAGAAAAAAAATCGCACATTATTGCGATTGCAAATGGCCATATTAGTGGCAGGAAAATTGGCTCTCCTCTGACAGATTTTGCATTAGAATTGATTCGAGAAAAAAGATATTTAACCAGTAATTCTGTCATAAATTATCAAGGGAAATCAAAAAAAAATCAGTCGTTGAGATCATCCACGTATTTTATCAAAGAGGATGAAAATTTGCTTGGTTTGTTGTGTATTAATTATAATGGTAATAAATTAATCAACTTGAGCCGAGAGCTTTCCGGAGTGGCCAACGAACTACTAAATCTGGCTAATGCGGGGCATTCTCACGAAAAATATGAGAACAAGGTTGAGGAAGTTCCTAGTTACGTTGAGAATTTTCCTGAATCAATCGCAGACTTAATTAACTTAACAGCTGGCGTCGATTTAACCAATCATTCTGTTAAGCTCAGTAGTGAAGATAACTTGCGGATTGTCAAGGTTCTAGAACAAAAAGGCGTCTTCCAATTGAAAGGGTCAATTCCTGAAGTAGCATCAGCCTTAAAAATTTCTGAGGCAACGCTCTATCGTTATTTAAAAAAACTCAGTTAGCCGTCAGTTTAATGATTATAAATGAAAGCAACCTCGACTTAAGGAATATGGGTCGAGGTTTTATGTCCAAATCTAGAAATATTTCTTGCGGGCCCCTCGAGTATTTTAGCGTTTTTCTTTAGGACATATTCGAAGGCATAACTGAATAGAACGAACTTATCCAAGTGATCAGAGTATTAAAAATATAATTTGATTTTTTCTCAATAATCTATAGAATACATATAAGAGAGGGGGCAAAATAATGAAAAAAATCACTATAAGAGATGTCGCAAAATTAGCTGAGGTCTCGGTCAGCAGTGTGTCCCATGTGTTTAATGATTATGAGGATATTAGCGAAGAGACAAAAAAGAGAGTGAGAGATGCGGCTAAAGAACTAGGCTATATTCCAAACTCTGCAGCCCGTAGTTTATCGAGTAAGCAGAAGAAAACAATTGCCTTGATTCTAAACGATATTGATGCGATTGTCAGAGGAGTAGCCATGCCTTTAGAAATTATCTCGGGTGTTAGTGAGTATTTGGATAATACAACATACGAGTTCGTATTCTATTCGACAAATCTAAAAAAGCAAAAGGAAAAGACTTTGCGACAGTTTTGTAATGAGCATAATATTTCTGGGGTCATTATCCAGGGGCTACGTACAACCGATCCGTATTATAAAGAACTGAATGAATTCGATTTACCTGTTGTTGCCATTGACTTGCACGTAGCAAACGAAAAGGTTGGAACAGTCAGTATTGATAATGAAAAAGCGAGTTATGAAATGACAAAAGCATTGGTTAGAAAAGGCTTCAAAAATATTTTGTTTCTTAATGGTGATTCAAAAGCAACCGTCTCTCACGTACGAGAAAAAGGTTATAGAAAAGCTGTGAAAAATCCTAAGATCGCCTATGCTGATTATAATGAAAGCACAGCGTTTGATCTGATTATTGACTTATTTGAAAAGAAAGAATTAGGAACCTATGATGTTATTTTTGCCGCCAGTGATTTGATGGCAATAGGTTGTTTGAAGGCGCTAAAAGAGTTGGGGCTTATTAATCAAATCGCTCTAGTAGGCTTTGACGATATTACATTGGCTTCTTATACAACACCTACTTTAACAACTGTTCGTCAAGATGTGATGACTATTGCCAAAGTGGCTGCTAAAAATGTAATCAAGCATATAGAGACGGGAAAAGTTGCGCATACACTGGTTGCTTTTGAACTGATTGAACGACAAAGTGCAAAAATATTTTAAATTCCTGTTGACAATGAAAGCGATTGAAAATATAATTCGAGTATACCTAAAACGTTTTAGGAGTGAATGGTCATGAACTATTTATTTTTTGTTCAACGAGTTTTGGCAGGAATCATCGATGGTATTATTGTGTATATACCATTGTATTTATTAGTAAATACAATGGTGGAGGGGTTCTTCACCCCGGAGATTGTCACAGCTGTATTATATGTAATCTATAATAGTTTAGCTATTCATTCTTTTGATGGACAGACGATAGGCAAATATTTTGCAAGAATAAGAGTTAAAGATACTGGTTTTAGCATAATGGAGGATAGTGTGCGTGAAGTGATGAAAATTCTGTATTTCATTCCTATTTTTGGTTGGCTAGTTGGACTGATTAGCGTAGTTTTCTTTTTCAAGAAGGGAAAATTTCTTCACGATCTTGTAGGAAAAAGTGAGGTTGTTTTATATGGCTGAGCTAGCAATAGGTACTTTGCTTATTCCAGTAGGTCTTACAACAGTCATTAGTTATTTTTTAGCTTGGGTCTATCGAAACGATTATCACCCTAAAAAAATGCTGATGGCTTACGGAGGATACTTTATTCCGTTAGTTGTTTTAGGGTTGATTCTACATCTGCACCTGGTGTTAATCATTGGCATTTATTTATTTGGTTTAATAGTAGGCCTCTTTCGGAACAATTATTACTTTAATGAATGAAGTCTTTCTGCCAATTACTAAAACGTTTTAGAAAAAAAGAAAAGAGGTTAAAAAAATGTTTAAAGCTGTTCTATTTGATTTAGACGGTGTCATTACAGATACTGCTGAGTATCATTATTTGGCTTGGAAAAAGTTAGCGGATGAGCTGGGGATTACGATTGACAGAGAATTTAATGAGCAACTAAAAGGAGTTTCTAGAGAGGAATCATTACGAAGAATCCTAGCTCTAGGTAACAAAGAGGATGCGTTTACTCCAGAAGAATTTATCTCATTGGCTACAAAAAAAAATAAACACTATGTAGAGATGATTCAAGCAGTCTCTCCCAAAGATGTCTATCCAGGAATCTTGAGTTTATTGAGAGCATTGAGAGCCAACAAGATTAAGATTGCCTTGGCTTCTGCTTCAAAAAATGGTCCGTTCCTTTTAAAACAGATGGAATTGACAAGTTATTTTGATGCGATTGCCGATCCCGGCAAAGTTGCAGCGAGCAAACCTGCACCCGATATTTTTCTTGCCGCAGCAAAAGAAGTGGGTGTTGCTATTCACGAGGCAATTGGCGTGGAGGATGCGCAAGCAGGAATTCAAGCTATAAAAGCTTCTGGCGCTTTGCCGGTAGGTGTGGGCGATTCAAAAGTATTAGGAACAGATATTGCGGTAGTTAAAGAGACAAGTGAGTTAACGATGAATAAGTTAGAAACTATTTGGAATAAAAAATAGAAAGTTGGATACAGTTTGGCAAGAATGAATTACAGTAAAGAAAATTTATGGCAAATAGAAGAAGTTGGATTTGATAGTCGATACTTAGGAAAAACAGAAAGTATCATGGCTTTAGGAAATGGTTATCTAGGAAGTCGAAGTGCGACAGAAGAGCGTTATACAAACGAACGACGGGATACATTTATCGCAGGAACATTTAATAAATTTGATGAAAATGAAGTCAGTGAGCTACCGAATATTCCAGATGTTTGGTGGATGGATTTTATCATTAATGGAGAAAACTTCTCACTAGAAAAAGGAAAGGTTGCCAATTACAGTAAACGTTTAAATTTGAAAACGGGTGAGCTGATTCGTGAATTTGAATGGGCAACAGGTGAGATTAAGCTACAGTTTACGTTTCGACGGTTTGTATCTAAAGCAAGAAGACATTATTTATCAAGTTATGTAGAGATTAAAAACTTGACAAGCCAATCAATGGCGATTCAAATTCGCTCAGGAGTAGACGGTCAAGTAACCAATTCTGGTAGTCAGCATTTTAATGAAGGTCAAAAAGGGTTGGTTGACGGGGAATTCATGCAAATGATGCCACAAACGATGGAAAGCCAGATTGATTTTGTTTTTACAGTGACGCATAAACTACAGGTAGAAAACTTAAAAGAACGAATTGAAATGGGGCGTCGTCAAATATTTATGAATTATTTTTTCGATTTACCAGCTAATGAATCTGCTGAAATTGAAAAAAGAATGAGTATTTACACTTCGATCGATAATGATCTTTCTATACACGAGGTTGAGGCCATGCGTCAAGTAGCGATCTCTGAAATGAAGGAAGTGGCCGAGTTATCGTTTGAGCAATTGTTAGAAGAATCTGCGAATGAGTGGGCAAAAATTTGGGCAAAGCATCCGATTCTAATTGAATCTGAAAGCTTTGAAGACCAGTTAGCGATTCATTTTGCTAAATACCATCTGCATATTATGACGCCTGCGCATGATGAGCGAATGAATATTGGGGCAAAAGGCTTAAGTGGAGAAGGGTATAAAGGACATACATTTTGGGATACAGAAATTTTTATGTTGCCTTATTTCAACTTCACGCATCCTGAAATTGCAAAAAGTTTAGTGACTTACCGCTATTTAGGATTGGATGGAGCACATAAGAAAGCAGAAGAGAATGGTTATGAAGGAGCTCAATATCCATGGGAAGCTGCTAATCCCGCAGATGGTGAGGTGACACCTGTGTGGGGAGCGGCAGATATTGTTACAGGCCAGTCCACAAAAATCTGGTCAGGGTTTATCGAACAACACATTACAAGTGATGTTGCCTTTGGGGTTAAACAATACATTGATGTGACTGGAGATCAAGAATTTGCAGAAGGAAAGGCCTATGAAATACTATTTGATACTGCCAAATTCTGGGGGAGTCGATTGGAATACAACATAGAAAAAGATAGGTATGAAATCAACGATGTAATTGGACCAGATGAGTACAAAGAGCATGTAAATAATAATGCCTATACCAATTATACGGCCCATTGGAATGTTAGGTATGCACTTAACCTTGCCAAAGAGTTAAAAGAAACAAATCCTGAGCTTTTCGAAAAACTGAATCAGAAGTTGGCCCTAGATAGAGTATTAGAAGAGTTGGCAGAAAAAGTCGAAAAGATCTTACTGCCACAACCTACGGAAGAAGGAATTATTCCTCAAGATGACTCTTACTTAGGAAAAAAAATTCTGGATTTAGCGAAGTATAAAAAAATGGATGGAGTCGATGGTTTATTCCATGATTACAATTTGGAACAAGTCAATGATATGCAAATCACCAAACAAGCAGACGTTCTATTGTTATTATACTTGTTTGAAGAGTTGTTTGCTCATGAGTTGAAACTTAAAAACTTCGATTATTATGAACCAAAAACGACCCATGATAGTTCATTAAGCTTATCGACGCATGCTATTCTTGCGGCAGACCTTGGAAAGCTGGAGGAATCATATGAATTCTTCAAGAGAGCACGCGCAATAGATATGGGTGCATATATGAAGTCATCAGATGATGGTATTCACGCAGCTAGTCTTGGCGGTATTTGGCAAATGACTGTGTTTGGTTATGGTGGTGTTCGAATGATCAATGGTCAGCTTCGAATTGAGCCTCATTTACCTCGCGCGTGGAGTCACTTGACTTATGGCTTTGATTATCAGGGCGAGTCAATTACCGTTACGGTAACAAAAGATCGGGTAGAGCTCTCTAAAGAAGACAATGGTCGTGCAATTACGTTTTTATCAAATGGGCAACAATATAGTTTACAAAATACATTACATTTATCGTAGGAGGAAAATCATGAAAACTTGGAAAAATATATTGTCAGTAGGGTTACTAGCATTCGCTTCCATTAGTTTAGTAGCCTGTGGGAATGGAAACAAAACAGACGGAAAAGATGAGACAGACTTTAAAGGCAAAACTTTAACAGTAGGCGTCTGGGGTGGAAACGAATCAGAAGAAAAAACGTTGAAGTCTCTAATCAAGGATTTCGAAGAAGAAACAGGCGCAGAAATTAGCTTGAAAACATATACTGATTATAATACACAAATTCAGACCGATTTAATCGGCAAAACAGCACCTGATGTTTTTTATGTGGACTCTTCTTATTTTCCATTCTTAGCAAGTAAAAAAGCTTTAGCTCCTTTAGATAAAAAAGAGTTTGAAGCTGATAAGTACTATGAAAACTTAACCAAAGCGTTCAGTGATGGGGATGAACTTTTCGCAATTCCTAAAGATTTTTCAACGTTAGCACTATACAAAAACACGGGTATTTTTGAAGAAGTCGGCGTTGATCCAGAATCTGTTCCGACTTCTTATGAAGAACTTGTGAAGTGGTTGCCAGATTTCCAAAAGAAATTAGATGCTAAATACGGAGACGGTAAAGTCAAAGCTATGAGTTATACTGCAGAGCTTTCTCGCTCGTATCACTTAGCTGCTCGTGATGACGCACAACCGATTGATGACAAAGGGATGCCTAATTTATCAGATAGTAAAGTAGTAGACAACTTATCTATTCTTAAAGATTTGATTGATACAAAAGCGGTTGTAACACCTCAAGAAATTGGCGCCGGTTGGAACGGAGAAGCTTTTGGTACTGGGAAAATTGCTATGATGGATGAAGGAAACTGGGTGTATCAAACACTAAAGGATGAATTTTCAGACATTAAGTTCTCAATTTCACCGATGGAAACTTATAAAGGCTCTGAAGGCGGCATGATGTTCTCAGTGGGGTGGGGGAAATATGCAGGTACGAAAAACTCTGCTTTAGCTAATGCGTGGATTAAATATGCAACAGGGGAAAAAGGAATGACTACCTGGGTAGATGGTACAGGTACGTTACCAACCCGCGAAGATGTAGCTGGGACAGCAAAAATCAGTAAAAATACGGAGCTAGAAGTCCATTTAAAAGCGGTTGATTATTCAACCGTATGGCAAAAAGGAACAAGTCTAACAACCATCAATAATGCCTACATGAACTATTGGCCAGATGTGGCTTCAGGAAAAACAACGCTTGATGAAGCTATGAAAAAAGCTGATAAGCAAGCACAGGAAGACATTAAAAAGGCTGAGTAAAAAAATCAGGCAGGGACGGTGACTGTGTCCCTGCCTACTTTTTAAGCTGTCACATATAAGAGAGTATGATTCTAAGGAGGGAAATATGAGTACAAAAGTAAAAAAATCTAAACGAGAAATAAATGAAATGATGCAAGGCTATGCGTTTATTTTACCCACGATTTTAATCCTTTTAGTTTTCTTTGTCATTTCTATTGTTTTCGCAATTTATTTATCTTTCAACAAGGTTGATCTATTTACAGGTGAATATACATGGAATAATTTTGAAAATTACCTAAATATATTTAAAGATTCGAGAAGTCTAGTTGCATTAAAGAACACAGCTATTTTTGCTCTATTTGTTGTTCCTATTCAAACCTTAATTGCACTTATTATGGCTTATATTCTTGCTAGTCGGGATGTTAAAGGAAAAAAGGCATTTCGTTTAATTTATTTTTTACCAACATTGACTAGTTCAAGTGCATTGACGATTATTTTTATGTTCTTATTTAATATTAATGGTCCTATCAACGATTTTCTGATGAGTTTAGGCTTTTATACGACGCCAATTAATTTTCTGCAAGAGCCCGAGTATGCTTTAAAGGTTATTATGGCAATGAATATTTGGTCAACGGTGCCGTATTTTATGACTATTTATTTAGCCTCTCTAGTTGATTTGCCTTACTCTTTATATGAAGCAGCTGAAATTGATGGTGCGAATGCCTTTGCCAAATTACGATTTATCACGATTCCTTACTTACGTCCAATTACTACATATGTGGTATTGACGGGGATTATCGGAACGTTTCAAATGTTTGATCAAGCTTATATATTCAGTAATGGAAGTGGCGGACCCAACAATTCAACACTAACGCTAAGTCTTCTTATTTATCAAAATGCATTCGGACAAATGCCGACAATGGGCTTTGCAGCGGCGCTAGCAGTTATCTTGTCTATTATTATTTTTACTGTAAGCCGAATTGCTGAAAAGCTGAATGGAGGGAAATAATGAAAAAGACAAAAAAACAACAGATGTTGAAGGTTTTGTTGTATGTCATTCTGGTTGCCTATGCTTTACTAACGTTTTATCCATTTATCTGGGCTGTCGCAGCAAGCTTTAAACCACTAAAGGAAATTGTTGCGGGTGGGATGAATATTTTTGGCGGAGAATTTACATTTGCAAATTATGAATATATCTTAGGACGTAGCGAAAACTTCTCACGTTGGTTTATGAATTCGTTAATTGTGTCGATTATCGGGACTACAATTAACCTGTTTTTGAACACGATGGCGGGGTATGCGTTAGCTCGCATCAATTTCCCAGGCCGGGAGCGAATTTATTGGGGCATGTTAGCCATGATGATGGTGCCAGCACAAGTCCTTTTAATCCCTAATTATCTCATTATCTCAAGCTTGGGCATGAAAGATAGTTTTACTGCATTAATTTTACCAGCAGCAATAAATATCGGAAATATTTTTATGATGAGACAATTCTTTTTGAGTTTCCCGAAAGATATTGAGGAGGCAGCGACGATTGATGGCTTGTCTCGAACAGGGACGTTCTTTAGAATAGTTATGCCTTTAGCAAAACCAAGTATTTCTACACAAGCCGTTTTTGTGTTTATGGGGTTTTGGAACGAGTTCTTAAAACCGATGCTTTATCTAACAACACCCTCTAAATATACATTAACATTAGGTCTACAAACCTTTAAATCTCAAAATGCCGGTCAACGTTGGGACCAGATTATGCCAGCTAGTGTTATCTCAATCGTACCCATTATTATTTTGTACATCATTTTTAATAAATATTTTCTCCAAGGTGTTCGTATGGATGGAGAAAAATAAAGAGCATATTTTGCGAATAATTTTTAGAGTAGACGAATCTATAAATAAGGAAATTAGTTAAAAAGGACGATTTTCAAACTATAGTATGAGGAGATAAATAACAGATGACGGAAGACTTTATTTTAACTTTGGATGATTTGGGAAGTACCTCCGTTCAAAATATCGAGACCTTGTTTGCTCAGGCAAATGGGGTCATTGGTGTACGTGCGAGCTTACCGATTCCACAAAAGGAAAGTAACCCTGGGACATTTTTGAATGGCTTTTATGAGGAACATGAAATTATTTATGGCGAGATGGCATATGGCTACGCTAAAAATCATCAGACAATGGTTAATTTATTTGATTTGCGAGAGATCAAACTAGCGATTGATGGAGAGCAGAACCTATCATTAAGCGCTCAAAATCTTCGATTAGATATGAAACAAGGGGTTCTTAAAGAAGCTTTTATCTATCAAACAAGTGATGGAAAAAAACTTGAATATACATTAGAAAGTTTTTCTAGCCATGACAATCGAAATATCTATGCACAAAAAATCGAGGTGAAAGCTCTGAATTTTTCTGGAGAAGTTCAACTCAGTAAAAAACCAACGATGATTCGTACAGAAAAATCGCAGGAGTTTGATCCTCGAGTGAAAAAGGCGAGTATTGACTGGATTCAAGAGGGAAACAAATTTACGACACCTAACAGTCAACTCAGTATCTATGTAAAATTTGATTCATTATCTGAGACCTTTATACTTGACCAAGGAGAGACTCGATCATTCATCCAGCTTTATCAAATAGCGCGCACAAATGAATTTTCTGAAGCTACCTACGAGGAATTAAGGCAGAGACAGAACGAAATTTTTGAAGAGTTTTGGCGTAGTTCAGATATTGAAATAGAAGGAGATCAACGGTTACAAAAAGGTATTCGGGTGAATCTCTACCATCTGTTTAACTCGGCTGGTCGTGATGGAATCAGTAATTTTTGTGCGAAAGGACTGACCGGAGAAGGATATGAAGGGCATTATTTTTGGGATACAGAAATCTACTTATTGCCTTTTTTTATCTATACACAGCCTGAAATTGCGAAAAGCTTACTAAACTATCGTAAAAATATCTTGCCTAAAGCACAAGATAGAGCGAAAGAACTTGGATACGAAGGAGCATTGTTTGCTTGGCGGACAATAAATGGAGAAGAAACCTCGGCTTATTATCCTGCGGGAACAGCTCAAATTCATATCAATGCAGATATTGCCTATTCCTTTGAGTTATATGAAAAGGTTACAGGAGATATTGATTATATTGAAGAAGTTAGCGAGATTATTTTTGAGACAGCGAAATTTTGGGTTAGCTACGGTTTTTTATCTGTAAGAGGCTTTGAAATTCATGAGGTGACTGGACCAGACGAGTATACGGCATTAGTAAATAATAATTATTACACGAACAAGATGGCGCAAAATAATTTATACTATGCTAGTCAGTTAGCAGAGCGTATGGGAAAAAATGAGCAAGAAGCAAAAATTTGGCGAGCTTATGCAGATCAGATGTATTTTGGGTTTGATCAAGTAAAACAGATCACCAAACAAGATGATACGTTTATGGATAAAGAGAGATGGAATTTTGAGACAACACCTAAGGATAAATATCCTCTGTTATTAAATTATCATCCAATGGTCATTTACAAGCATCAAGTGCTAAAACAAGCGGATACGTTATTGGCACACATGCTTCACAGCTCGGCAGTAACAATGGAACAACTAGAACGAGATTTTGACTTTTATGAACCATTAACCACACATGATAGTTCTTTATCAAAAGCAGTTTATGGCGTTGTAGCTAGCAACTTAGGTCGTGATACGTTGGCCTATGATTTTTTTAAAGAATCTGCCATCATGGATATGGATGATCATCAAGGAAATGCGAGTCATGGGATTCATGCGGCCAACATGGGTGGTTCGTGGTTAGGCTTAATTTATGGGTTCGCAGGATTAACATTTGATGGAAACGAAGTACAGGTTAAGAATAATTTACCAAAAGAAATTAAGTCCTTGCGCTTTACACTAACCATTCGCGGTGAGAAGAAGCACTTTGTTATTCAATAACCTAGATAGTTGAACAACCTCAAGCTGAGACTCTTAAAGATAGTCAGTGTCTTGAGGTTGAAGCTTGTAAAATTCTGCCCTAACCTCAAGTATCTGTTTTTTTCAATGTAACTGTATTCAAAGTTAATCTTTGGCTAGATCAGATTTTTCAGCAATAGTAGTCATAACACTTATGGAACAAGCAACAGATATTGAAAAAAGAACAAATTACTGGTTCTGAGCTTTTCCTTATCATGTTTGATTGCAGGGAGGGGCTTTCTGCTTGTTCACTCTCTTACGCTGATAATAAAATAGATTAAATGGAAACTATCCTTTATCAAAAAGGAGCGGTCGATAGTAGCAAGTATGGAATTCCAAGATATAAAAAGTAGCTGAAAGAATGTTTTTATATGAGCGGATAGATCATCCGTAGAGATAAGAATGTTTTTTTAAGCACAAGTTTAGGCGCATCTTATTTCAAAATATTTTTTTATAAGAAAATATTTTAATAAGATGATGAATGTTATCTAATATACACTCGTATTAAGAAGGATAAGAAGAGGGTGTTTGAATGACAAAATCGCAACATATGAATATTTATCAACGAAAGAATGGTGTTTGGGAGGGATATCGGAAAATGGGCAACCATCCGGATGGCACGATTTATTATAGTTATGCACTCAATGAGGAGCCTGATGAGGTAATGGAGGAATTGAAGGAGCTGACCAAAGAGGCAGCGATCCCTATTACGCGAGTGTATCAGTGGACCAATCACTGGTTAGAAGAGGCGGAAAGGCATTTTGGATTGGAAAAAGCTTATATCGACTACCAAATTATCGAACGTTACATTGTCCCAATTTTAAGTCATCGTTTATTGAAGGAGTTGGATCAAGGCATGATGCAACGTGTGGTGAATTCTTGGATAACTGATTATGAGCTTTCTGAAGAGAAGGTCCAAAGAGTTTTCCAAAAAGTGAAGCAGATTTTTACAGCAGCTTATGAAAAAGGTTATTTGGAAGAGAATATTTGTCAAGGGATACTATTTGATTGTTATAAATAAAATGTTTGACAGAAAATTTGGTTGATTTTGTGAAGCATCGAACGATAAATACTTCCGAATTAGCTAAATCAAGTCAGGCGCTGTTCGTGTACATCGTATGAGTGTTTTTTTACATAGTGGTTGTGCTATCTGGTCGTTTATCCGGCTAAATAGTGCAACCTTTTTCGTCTAAAAAATTTTTCCTAGCTTTTAAATAGATTTGAAGTCCTTTATACTAAAGCTAAGAGATGTGATATAAAATCAAAAAAAAATATGGAAATAAATGAGAGAGTAGCGTCTTAAATTAGAAATCAATTTAGCAATAGGTGTTGCTAAAGCAGGTAGAATTATGTTTTTAGTGTAAGGAAAAGTAGGGGGTAGGAAGAACGTCATGGCAACTATTTTAATTGTGGAAGATGATCTTTATATCAATAATTTAATGAATGAAGCTTTAACTATTGAAGGGCATCGATGCACGCAAGCATTCTCTGGAACAGAGGCTTTGTTGCTACTGGAGAAAAGTTCGTTTCAGTTAATTATTCTTGACCTCATGCTACCTGGGAGAAGAGGAGAAGAGCTCTTGCCAATTTTAACGACACAAACAAGTGCGCCGATTATTATCCTGTCCGCAATTGAAGATTTGTCGTCGAAGGTTAATTTGTTAACGATGGGTGCGGCAGATTATATGACGAAGCCGTTTGATATACAGGAGTTAATTGCGCGGATTAATGTTCAACTACGGGTACCGCAGCCGATGACCAATACAGCTTCGTTTGAATCTTTATATATAGATAAAGATCGGAACTCACTGGTTGTTTCTGGGACGCCTATTTTGTTGACGAATCAGGAATTTAAAATCATCGAGCTTTTAATTGGGCATCCGAGTAAAATTTTTACAAAACAAGAAATCTATGAGTATGCCTGGAATGAGTTTTATATTGGAGAGAATAAGACCGTGAACGTTCATATCTCTAATATTCGAAAAAAAATTAAGGAACAAACTGATGAAACCTGGATAAAAACCGTGTGGGGTGTCGGTTTTGTTTTGAAAAACTAAACTTTAACTTTTCTTTACCTTCTCTTTGCGGTGAGTTTATGCTTGTTCGGTAGACTGAAAGTGACTTAAGGAGGTCAAACAAAATGAAAGAATATTTATTAGAGACACATCAGTTAACCAAAAAGTATAAAAACCAAGTTGCTATTCAAGAGGTCAATCTTCATATCAAACGAGGTAGTATCTACGGGCTTGTTGGTCGAAATGGGGCTGGTAAGACCACGCTAATGCGAATGATTAGTGGCTTGGCAACGCCAACGAGTGGAGAAATTTCATTATTTGGTGAGTCAGGGCCAAAAGTGAATACCTTATTTTCTCGAATTGGTGTGCTGATTGAAGCACCTGGTTTATATGGAGATATGAGTGCTGCAGACAACCTTCATCTGAAACAGATTTGTATTGGTTTAAAAGGGAAAGAATATGTGACAGAGCTTTTGCAATTGGTTGGTCTAGAGCATGTAGGAAGTAAAAAGGTCAAAAGTTTTTCTCTAGGAATGAAGCAGCGACTAGGGATTGCTATGGCTTTAGTTGGTGAGCCAGACTTATTGATTTTGGATGAACCTTTAAACGGTTTAGATCCACAAGGGATGGTCGAAGTTCGGCGGATTTTAGTAAAATTGGCGAAAGAAAAAAATATTACAATCATGATTTCGAGCCATATCTTAGAAGAGTTGGAGAAAATGGCGACAGATTATGGATTTATTCATCAAGGACACTTAATTAAAGAGGTTCCTCATGAAAGAGTCATGGCTGAATGTCGCGCGTATATTGAAATTCATTTAGAAAATACTGGCCTTGGCTGTACAGTACTAGATTCGATGGGGATTTCAAATTATAAGGTAGAGGATCAAGAAACAATTCAAATTTATGAAGCGTTTGATCAGGTGAGTGAAATTAATTTAGAACTGGCGAAGGCAAGTGTGCCTGTTCGTTCAATCAATATGTCTCAAATTTCGTTAGAAGATTACTTTTTATCGTTGACAGGAGGAAACACACATGATTAATGTTATAAAAATGGATATTTATCGAATGATTCATGCAAGAAGTACCTACTATACGTTGATTGGGCTAGCGTTATTTTTAATTTTCCTTATTACGAATTCACATGATACATTGCTTGATGTTCAACAAGGACGACCAATTGCGACGGCTTCGGTAGGGATTGGCTTTAATGCGAGTTTATTATCAGATAATATGACGCTTCTAAACTTTTTTCAATTATTTGCTGGTAGTAAAAGCTTTATCTTGATGCTTTCAATTTTTAGCGTGTTATTTATCAATCACGAGGAAGCTTCGGGATTCTCTAAAAATATTGCTGGACAAGTTCAGAAAAGAGGCTGGTTATTCTTTTCAAAATTTATTTGTCAATCCGTCTTTATACTTGCTTGTTTTTTCGTCGGGATAGTTGTTTCATTTTTGGCTGGCGGTATTTCTTATGATTCTGTGGTGATAGGTAATGTTGGAAGATTAATCATGGCGGTGGGGTTACAATTCCTTTTTCACTTAGCTTTTGCGGGAATCTTACTACTCATTATCACCCTCATCAAGCAACCAGTGATTAGCTTATTAATTAGCATCTTGTTATGTTTTGGGGCTTTTTCATTCTTGTATCAGCTACTAGATAAATGGTTAATTTCACTTTTCAAATTAACGAATTTTACGATTGAAAACTATACGATGACAGGGTTAATCCCACAAGTATCTATTCAGTCAAATACGAGTCAATTGATTGGTGGACTCGCGATAGCAGCGATTTACTGTCTTGTTACGGTGGGATTGAGTGTATCAATTAAAAATAAACGTGATATTTAGACATTTTTTTGTGAGTAGTGATTATAAAGGTCTATCTGGTAAAGTAACGAAGGATAGGAAAAAACAGCCAGAAAATATGTTTATTTAGCTAAATGGAGGGAAATAAATGACAAATCTAGTAATAGGTGTACTACTTCTAATTAGCGTAATATCTATTTTTCGATTGGTTCAATATCGTCTCCAACTAAAAAAAATCAATGAGCAGCTATTATTTGTTCAGAAGCATGAGAGCAATATGCTTCTGACTTCACAAATGGATAATAGATTGTTTAATCAATTGATTATATTATTGAATCAAGAATTAGTCCAACACAAGGAAGAAAAAGTTCAACTGATTTTAAAGGAGCAAGCGATTAAAGAGACGATAACCAATTTAGCACATGATATTCGAACACCTTTGACTTCTTTAGATGGCTATTTTCAGCTGTTGGTTACAAGTCAAGATCATGAGAAACAGGACGTTTATGTGGCGAATATTAAAAACAGAATTACTACCTTAACAGAGATGTTAGAGGCGATTTTTACCTATACCAAGCTACAAAATGATGATTATGATTTGCAGATGAGCGAAGTTCAAATCAATCAGATATTGTTTGCCACGCTGTTTACATATTATCCAATCCTTTCGGAAAAAAATATTGAGCCTGAGCTTAATATTAGTGATGAGCCGATTATTATTGAAGGAGAGGAAACGGCAATTACGCGTATTTTCTCAAACGTCCTTAAAAATAGTTTGGAACATGGAGCAGGTGATATTAAAGTCAGCCTTCAAAAAGAGGATAAACAAGTTGTTTTTTCTTGTCAGAATGCTATTCAGTCAGGGGATTCTTTGGATGAGGCAAAGTTATTTGATCGTTTTTACATGTCCGATTTATCGAGAACGGGTCATTCTACAGGATTAGGGTTGGTTATTGCCAAGGAATTGGTGAAAAAAATGCAAGGAACGATTGAGTTAATGATTGACGAAAAGACGTTTACAGTAATCGTTTTATTTCCATGTATTGATTAGGAAATAAAAAAATAATTATATGAAACCTAAACCTGTAAAAATGGTTGTTTCTTACTAATTACAGTGATATAAATTTGAAAAATTTAGCAAAATGATGGTACAGTCAGCTTGTGAATGATTAAATAAGTAATACAGAAGAGGTTGGGAAAATACTAAAGTGACATTGGTTAAAATATTGAAAGCTGATTAAAAGATTAGGAATAAATCATCCTAGCACCAGCAATCATTTTACAGAGCAGTGTTACAAGAAGAGCTGGAGAGCGAAATTTGAAGAATGTCAAGGCTATTCGCTATTACACAGATAGGAATCGTATCTTCTATGTGTAGATTATTTTTGAAATGAATGAGAGACCCAAAGAGGGTTAGATGTTATTATTTGGTATTGTTATCGAAATTCTTTTGTTCTCTTCTAAAAAAATAAAGAACGCAACAAAGTAAAATGCTTAGAATTAGAGTTCCAACTATTCTAGCAATAACGGGCTGTTTATGAAATAAAAAATGTTTAAGTTAAATCATTTCTAGTATCGCGGAATTTATTGGGTGTTAGATGTGTAAAAGTCATTTGTACTTACCCCTAATAATTCTTTGGTCGGAACTATTTTGAGTGTAGCACAAATGACTTTTTTAGTTGTCTAGCTTAATTTCTTAAGTGGCGTCTATAGAATATTGAAACAATCCCAATTAGAAGGAGAAGCCCTGTTAGTTGGAGAAGGGCGCCGCTCCATGACGAGTAATCCCCTGTTTTGGGTAGTATACGTTGTTTTTGTTTTTGAGCAGAGATATTAGTAAATACATTCTTATCACCACCGTTTGCTTGGCTGCTATTCGCTGAACTTCCAGTTGGTGAATCAGAAGCTTCTGGTAGATTTATATTAGGTTCTTTTGGATTCATCGGAATTTTTGGCATATTTGTTCGTGGCTCAGCTGGTATTTCCGGAGTATTCGTGTTCGGATTAGTCGGAATTACTGGCGTTTTTGTATTTGGGTTAATGGGTTGTTCTGGTATATCGACATTAGGATCAGCTGGCATTTCCGGAGTATTCGTGTTTGGATTAGTCGGAATTGCTGGCGTTTTTGTATTTGGGTTAATGGGTTGTTCTGGTATATCGACATTAGGATCAGCTGGCATTTCCGGAGTATTCGTGTTTGGATTAGTCGGAATTGCTGGCGTTTTTGTATTTGGGTTAATGGGTTGTTCTGGTATATCGACATTAGGATTAGCTGGCATTTCCGGAGTATTTGTGTTTGGATTAATCGGAACGACTGGCGTATTCAAATCCGGTTCTACAGGTTCTTCCGGTGTGTTCGTGGGTGGATCTACTGGCTCAGTTGGCGTATTCGTATGTGGATTAGCTGGCTCTTCGGGTGTTATGGTAATTGGCGGCAGGTTTTCATTATCGTTACTTGGCACACATTCGAACCAAATACTTTGCGAGTAGTTGGAAGCTCCACCGGTGACTGAAAAAGTCACTGTGGTATCAACAAAACGATCATCGGGTGTAAGAAAAATCGTCCCTGTTCCATCTTGGTTATTGTTCACCTGAGTAGATAGGCCAGACACCTGACTGACGGCAACAGAAAGAAGAGAAACATCTCCTGACCCATAATAAGAAATCTGATAGTTCAGTTGAATAGTTTTTCCCTTTGTGACTTTTACAATGCCAGAATTTACTTGGTCTCCTTTAAAGTTGGTAATATTTAAGTTTGATGGGTAGAGTTCGTTATTTAGAGTGACAGGACGACTTTCCTCTGCTTCGTTCGTAGACAAAAATTGGGTATCACTGTCTGCTTTAGCACTAGTAGGGAAAATGCTGAGTAATAATGCGATACCTATTAAGTCTAGCCAAATTTTTATAATTTTGGAAAACACAGGTTTTTTCATGGCCAATACATCTCCTATTGAAATTTTAATAAACGTAGGATAATTGATTACTTCAATTCCTCAGGTACAGTTTGCACTTTTCTTTGATATATATCAATTATCTACACTTAATTCTTACTGAATTTACATAATTTGATAAATTTTTTAATATTTATTTTCATATTTCAAAAAAATAACTAATTATTTGATAGGTATGTGAGAGTGTATCCTTTCATGAGCTGATTTTTTCTTAAGTGAAGATTGTTTCATGGCTGACTGTCGTATTGTGGATAGCTTACTTAGAGCTACTTGCTATAGAGAAGGTCAAGGAGTTTTGATAATGGAAATGATTTGTTTGCTATTCTTATGCGACGTAGTAGGGGAGATAGTAAAATATTTATATAAGAAAAGGCATATAATGCTGTTTTCTCCTATTTTATGAAAAAGCAGCTCATGTGTTTGATAGTCCTATGCATTTTCTTGTTTAACTGGTGATTTAAACATGTTATTATATTAAATATAACGTCGGGTATTTTAAAAGTTACGTGAATAGAAGCAGGAGAAAAAATGATTGATTACAAAAAAATAGAGGATTCGTTAAAAACAGATTCTGTTGATAATAATAAAACGTATCAATTAACGAAGAGAGAACTTAGAATTCTAAATGATAAAATTACAATTTTTTTAAGAGATATAAAACATATAAAACGGTTTATGAGAGAAAACAATATCCCCTGGGATAATTTATATGGGAAAGAATGTTTAATTTTATTACAAGAGTATGTGGACACAAGCGCTTCCTCGTATTTATGGATAACAAAGAGTGGTGAGCTAGAAGGACGCCGCTATCGAGGGTATAGAGAATTTCAGCGTAAAGGAAACAAACTGGTTCCGTTCAAAAAGTATTCGACTTCACAGAGAGAGTTTCTTCTTAACTTGAGTTATGTGTTAGAAAATAAACATATTGTTGATTCCTTAATTTTTTGTATAGAAGAGCGACTGGCGCATCACAAAAAAGTTGAAATTAAAGACTTTATCAATGATAAACAGTTATCTAAACGAAGAAAACGAGTGAAAAAACGAAGAAAAAAGGTAAAAAAAGAAGAAAACCACGAATCTATGATGCAAATAAGTCGTAGAGAGTTACGGAAACAGCGCAATTCATATGTATAGGCGGATACCCAAATAAAATGAGCCTATATAAAGTTTTAAGGAGGTTGGGACATAACTTTATAAGTTATGTTCTGGCCTCTCTTTATTTGAATAAATGGTGGATACAGAAGCAACTCCAGATGGACTGCGTTCTGCTCTCAACAGCTTCTACGCATGAGACATGCGAGAGTTGAAGGTTCGGAAAATAAGCTGAAATTGCTGAGAAACACTATTTACAAAGTAAATAGATGTAGAACAGTACCTAACTGGTGCTGAGAAACACAACGAAGTATGAGTTGATGTAGAACAGTAACAGTACCTACTTTGGTTCTCAGAGTGAAATGCTTTTGTCCCAACCCCATCTAAAAATAACAAAATCCCCATAAAATGTTTAATGTTATTTATTTTTGCGTTATAATAAATTTGCGTACATTTATTTTATTATGAATTTTATTTATGTACGACACGGAAAGAAAGTAGGAATACAATGAAAAAAATTATACTAACCTCTTTAGCGGCAGTTGCTTTATTAGGACTTAGTGCGTGTGGAAAAGAAGAAGGAAAAAAAACTGAAAGTAGTGAGACAAAGATTTCTGCAAGTAGTTCAACTGCTGAAAGCACGGTGGAATCTACTGCTAAGTCTACAGAAAGCTCTGATTCAGAAGCTCCTAACACATCAGAATCAGTGGGTGATTGGGCAGATGCTCAAGAAAAGCTGAAAGAAGTAACAGAAGCGAAAAAAATGTCGACGCTATTTGAACATAATGAAACAATTACGAATAAAAATGATCAAGTAGGTCTAACTATTAATGGCTACCAATATATTAAAGTAGAAGATGTGTCTAGAAATCTTCGTACACCTTTCGGGGATCAAGTGAAAGAGGGAGGCATTTTACTTATCTCTGCTACATATGAAAATAAAAGTGATAAAAGTGTTTATGCAGGTCCAGGGTTTTATATGTCAGTCACTGGATTTTCTTCTTCAATAGGTAGAAATGATAGTTTATTAGATGGAGACTTGGTCAGTGAGTTGGTTTCTGTAAAAAACGAAATTAAACCTAATGAAAGCTTTTCTGGATATGTAGCTTTACCTATTAAACCTGAAGCTATGGAAAAAATTGCCGCAACTGGAATGGGAGAGTTAGAACTATCAGGAATCTATAGTAAGCCTGATAGTTTCAGTAAAGCCGATGCAGTGGTTGAGCCTAGAAAAGAAACGATTGCTTTATCTGGAAGTGGAGAGAATAGCAAAAAAGAAGCTGGGGCGTTCTATGAAGATAAAATAACAGCTGAGAACATGGGAACAAAAACAATGCTTGATGAAAAAGAAGTAAACAAGACGGAGAAGTTTGAAGAAGTCAGTGTTACTGTCGATGGTTATCAAGTTGCAAGCTTTGAACCAAATGAAGACCAGGCGTCAAGATTCTCTAATTTTGATAGTGGAGTGGTAGTATTAACGGCTAAAATTACTGTAAAAAATGAAGGAAATGAAGCGCTAAATGTTGATAGTACCTCTGCTACATTAACAGTTGGTGGTTCAACGAAAACAATGAGTGAAAATATGTTGCAAGTTAATTCTGGAGCTGAGAAAGTTGAAAAAGGCCAAGAAGCAACGAAGTATGTCGTCTTTACGATGGACAAAGAATCTTATGATAAACTGTACAAGGATCAAGACTATGTGTTAGATGTAAATATCTATAATACAGAGTTCTCTCGTATAACTAAATTAGGGGATCTTCTCTTTACTTTAAACTAAACAAGTCAGTGATTGATTCACAATCGGAAAATACTATTTGTTTTTTTATGAGTGACAAGAAAACTGAGAATCCTTCTATCAGATGCTGACAGCGGTCTGATGGGAGGATTCTTTTTATTTAATACAATGATTCACTAATTTTATATAAAAACTTCAAATTTCAGATAAATAAATATAAATTTGAAGTTAACTTCAAAAAATGATAGAATTTAAAGAGATTTGAAGTTTGTTTATAGGAGGGGTTTGTTATGTTTCAACGACCAAACTATCTAAAGCAGTTGATTCAATTTAAAGATACTGATTTTATAAAAGTAATTACAGGGGTCCGACGTTCTGGGAAATCAGTCCTTCTCATGTTGTTTCGGGAATACTTGCTACAAGAAAAGGTACCTGAGGACCATATTGTTTATATGAATTTTGAAAGTTTTGAGTACCAAACGATTACGACAGAAGAAAAATTTCGAGAAAAATTAGAAGAGTTGCTTCCTAAAGACAATCAGAAGGTCTATTTATTATTTGATGAGATTCAAGTAGTTGAAGGTTGGCAACGAGTAATTAACGGTGTCAGAGTTAGTTTCCCTAGCGATATTGTTATTACCGGATCAAATGCAAATATGCTTTCAGGGGAGCTTGCCACACTACTAAGTGGTCGCTATATTGAAATTCCTATTTATCCACTTTCATTCCGAGAGTTTTTGAGTGCTAAAAAAATTGAATCGACTTCAAGAGACGTTGATCGTGCGTACGATGAATATGAAAAGTATGGAGGATTCCCTAGTGTGGTGATTGCAGAAAAATCAATCAAGGATACGATTCTCTCAGGAATTTTTGATACGATTGTTTTAAATGATGTGGCTATGAGGTCTGGAATAAAAGATTCGACTGTTTTAAAATTGATGATTGCTTTTTTAGCAGATAATGTAGGACAGTTAGTTAATACGTCTAAAATTGTAAATACTTTAAGAAGCGAAGGTGTTGAAACAAGCAGCCATACAGTAAGTCGTTATTTAGATTTGCTTGAAAATGGTTATCTATTCTATCGAACTAAACAATATGATATTCGTGGGCGTGAATATTTGAGAACCAATGGCAAATATTTTATTGTTGATACAGGGCTAAGAAGAAATGCAGTTGGGAAAAAGGAGGGGAACTACAGTAATCGACTAGAGAATATTGTCTATATTGAGCTTTTACGAAGAGGATATACAGTAGATGTTGGAAAATTAGATAAGAGAGAAATTGATTTTGTCGCTCGAAAGCTAGATGATGTTATTTATGTCCAAGTAACGTATGAGCTTCCTAAAAATACGCATGAGACAGATAACTTACTTAATATTAAGGATAACTATCAAAAGATTGTGATTACGGGGCGTTATCACGAGGTAGAAAAAATTGATGGCATTCCTATTATCTATATTGTTGATTGGTTATTAGAGGAGTAAGAGCTAAAAAAACTTGTGATGCCAGTTATTTGTTATCTGACTGGCTCACAAGTTTTTTATCTCTTCTCGCGTATACATTTTTTAGAATACCGCATTTTCTGAGTCAAAAAGCTTTTGCTCAATTTTAGTCGAATCCGAATCTGAGATTTTATAGGTATTATTGTCATTTTTCTTAACAGTTATCTCAACAGAACTTTTTTCACCATAAGTAGGTGTTTTTATTTTTTTATTAAGAAGTCCATAAATTTCATCAAACACTTGTGTAGTTATATCCTCATCACTAGAAGCTTCTCCACTTGATAAGACTCTCTTCATTAACTCTCCTTGAAATTTCTCTAGATCTGCTTGATAGGTATCAAAAACAATTAGTGGCTCTATATCAATCGTTACAGTGTAATCATCATTATCTTTTTCTTTTGCTTCATTTCTCCTGCTTTTCATAGAGACTCTGACCATTTGTTTCCATAATTTTTTTGTACCAATAGTAGCTATCTTTTTTAAAACGATTTAAACTTCCACTATATTCATCTCTATCCACATAAACGAAGCCATACCGTTTTTGATAGCCGTTTAACCAACTTAGTAAGTCAGTAAATGACCAAGCTGTATAACCAAGAACTTCAACGCCTAGGTCGATGGCCTCATTGATCGCCAACATATGTGAGGCAAGATAGTTAATTCGATACGAGTCATGAATCTTGAATGATTCTGTTAGTACATCATAGGCCCCTAAGCCGTTTTCAGTGATAAAAATAGGTAAGTTATATTGGGTGTACATCTCTAATAAGCTGATAGATAAACCTGTGGAATCAATATCCCAATCCCAATCGGTTCGTTCCAGAAATTCATTTTTTACACGGACTGTAGTAACAGATTGCTGAGGATCTTCAGCCTTGATAATCGTAGAGCTTCGATAGTAGTTTACTCCGATAAAATCAGGTTTTGCTGACTGAAGCAATTGGTAATCCTCGGTAGAAATGTCCGGGAATAGACCTTGGCTCTCTAGCATTTTTTTCGCATAGACAGGATATCTACCATACACATAAACATCTAACCAAAAATTGTTATTAAGCAGTTGTTTTTTATGCTGCTCCAAGACATTTTCTGGATTAGGGTTTCCGTAATATATCGGGGTATAGGCAAAGCTTGGTCCGATTTTTCCTTCAATATCTAATTTTTTAAATAATTGAATCATGCTAGCATTAGCTAGATTTACATGATGATTGGCTAAATACATGTGTTTATCATTTTTTTCGCCAGGAGGATGTTCCGCCAAGGAGTAACCTGCTGGAATAAAGACATTTTGTTCATTGATAGTCACCCAGTAGCGAACCTGCTTATTATAACGTTTGAACAGTAACTCAGCATAGTTAGTAAAATCCGTGACAATTTCTTTAGATAACCAACCTCCATATTTTTTTTGTAACGCTAGAGGAAGGTCCCAATGATAAAGTGTCACAATGGGTTCAATGTGGTAGTGTAAGAGCTCGCGAATTAGTTCATCATAAAAAGCAAGTCCTTGATCATTTACTTTGCCTGCTCCATCAGGAAACACCCGACTCCATGAAATAGAAAAACGATAGGCTTTTAATCCTTGTTCAGCCATTAACTGGATATCTTCTTTGAAACGATGATAGTGATCCACGGCGATTTCACCAGTGGTATCCTTAAAGGTATTTCCAGGTGTTTTTACAAACTCATCCCAAATTGATTCCCCTTTCCCTTCGAGATTCCACGCTCCTTCGATTTGATAGGCAGCAGAGGCTGCGCCCCATAAAAAGTTCTCAGGAAATTGAATTTTTGTCATTTTACTCATAAACATCCATCCTCCAAAATAATAAAATTTCTTTTTTATAATATTATGCATATAATATACTATATGGAGGTTGTTCGCAATGTGTAGTTAGAATAAAACTTTTTAATTCGATTGAGAAATAACACTTAATAAGTAGATAATCCTTCAATCAGTTGGGCATCTATCTTGAAGTTCTTCTCTTTTGCCGTTCCTTCCAGTAATTGGAATAACAATTCAACTGCTTGTTTTCCAACGAGTGTTTCATTTTGTTTGATATGTGTAAACTCTGGTATCCCATATTGAACAAAGGGAGAATCGAAACAAATGATTGACAAGTCTTTGCCAATTTTTCTACCAATCTGTTCGGCTGCTATACGGATGATGTTGGCAATCGTGTAGTTTAGAGCAAGGATAGCTGTGATCTCAGGATATTTCAGCAAGTGTTCTTTGACCTTTTGGACATCTTTATCAGAAATTGTAGGACCGCTAGTCGATAGATCAGATAAGAAATATTTTTTTGAAAACTGAATACCTGTATCAAAACCAAATTGTGTGACTGCTTGCAATCGTTCTTGTGCAACATTATCGTTCAGTTGAGAAAACATGATCGAAATTGTTTCGTGCCCGTGGGCTATAAAATGTTGTAACGCAGTGTAGATAGCCGTGGTGTTGTCGGTTACGACGGATGGCTGTTGCAAAACTTGGATGGTTCGATCAATCATAACGATTGGGAAGTCACTGACGGCCAAGTGAACAAGTTCTTTGTTCACCAAATCTCCGACACGTGGGAGAACAACGATTCCGTCCACCTGAGCTTCGATTAAATCGTTGACAGCTTTTTCTTCAAGAATATCTTTCTCATGGCTTATTTTAAGAATCATATTTGCTTTTTTTGACAGAGTGCTTTCTATAGAGTTTAATAACTCAATCCCGTAATGCGCGGTAATCTCAGATAAGATAACACCGATTGAATAAGGTTTTATTTCTGTTGAACTAGCGGGGGTAGGAACTTCGTTAACGAAGGTTCCTCGGCCTTTTTTTCTTGTAATATAGCCTTCTTCTACTAGAATGGCTAAAGCACGTTTGGTTGTGATGGTACTTACATTATAAGCCTTGGCCAGTGCTTTCTCAGAAGGGAGGAGGAACTTTTTAGGGTACTCTCCGGAGACTATTTTTTGTTTGATATCTTTATATATTTTTTCATAAAGTGGTGTACTCATTTTTATCACTCCTAATTTCGTCTACCTATATAGTATATTATTCTATTTATGTGAAAACTGCAAATAGCTTCTGGTTAATCAAGGTTTTTCGTGATCTTTATTTTTAAATAGTATAATTATATATAAATAATATATTGACTAACTAATTGTGTTTTGATATATTAAAAAAAAGGAGGAATGCTTGATGACTGAACTATTTGAAAATCCCAAAGTACAAAGTATCAATCGATATATGAATCGTAGTCACTTTTTTTATTACGCTTCTATGAAGAACGCATTGAGCTATGAAGAAGAGCACTCGTTGAACTATCTATCCTTAAATGGAGAGTGGTCACTTTCTTATTGTGATAAGCGAACGAGCAATGATTTTTTGAACGAAGAAATGAAAGCGCAACCGATTCTAGTGCCAGGTCACTTAGAGCTACAGGGTTATGGATCGCCCATCTATACTAACTTTAACTATCCATTTCCAACAGATCCACCCTTTGTGCCGGATGAGAATCCGAGTGCTATTTATCGGAAGCTGTTCGACTTTACGCCGACAAATAACCAGGATCACTTTTTGAAATTTGAAGGGGTCGATTCTTACTTTGAGGTTTGGCTCAATCATAAATATTTGGGAATGAGTAAGGGAAGTAGGCTTCCTTCTGAATTTAAGATAACTGATGAATTAAAAAGTGGCACCAATGAGCTGTATGTAAAAGTGATGAAATGGTCTGACGGCTCTTATATGGAAGACCAAGATATGTGGTGGTTGAGTGGGCTATTTAGAGATGTGTATATTCACTCTCAGCCAAGCCAACGGTTAGATGACATTTTTGTAACCGCTATTCCTAAAGGAGAAAAAGGTGTAATTGAGATTACGCATACCTTGACGAGTGAAGTAATTGATGCAAAAGTAGCGCTTTATGATGGGCAGAAGAAATTACTCTCTGAAGACAAAGTGACCTTTACAAAAGGAGCAGCACATACGCAAATAGTTGAAAATATTCGCCCTTGGACGGCAGAAACACCTAATTTGTATTGGTTAGTAATTAGTCTAGATAATCAGTATTTTTTACCGATTCGGATAGGCTTTCGAGAACTTACACTAACGAAAACGCTTAATATAAATGGATATCCGCTATTATTCAAAGGCGTTAACAGACATGAATTTCATCCGGATACAGGAAGAGCACTCACCAAAGAAACGATGCTACAAGATGTTCTTTTAATGAAACAACATAATATCAATGCTGTTCGAACGTCACATTATCCAGCACATCCTTATTTTTATGATTTGTGTGACGAATATGGGTTATATGTGATAGATGAATGTGATGTTGAAACGCATGGGCTAGGTTCGGCTGGAATTGAAAATCAGTTGGCGAACGATCCTGATTGGCAAGGAGCCTATGTTGACAGAGGCAATCGAATGGTTCACAGAGATAAAAATCACCCATCAATTGTTCTATGGTCTTTAGGCAATGAGAGTGGTTTTGGTAAAAACTTTTGTAAGATGGGGGAAAGCATTCGCGCAATCGATTCTACCCGATTTATTCATTATGAAGGAGACCAAGCACTAGAAATCGCGGACATCTATAGCACCATGTACACCAGTATTGATGAACTTAAAAAGAGAGCAGAAACTAATCCAAGCGTTCCTCATATTTTGTGTGAGTTTGCGCATGCTATGGGAAATGGGCCTGGGTCTCTTAAAGAATACTGGGAAACAGTTGAAACCTATCCATCAATCCAAGGCGGTTTTGTCTGGGAGTGGATTGACCACGGCTTACGTCAGATGAATGAAGATGGCCAGGAGTATTTTGCTTACGGAGGCGATTTTGGTGAAGTTGTACACGACGGAGAATTTATTATTGATGGCCTATTAACACCAGATAGACGTCCAAGTCCAGGATTATTAGAGTATAAAAAAATTATCGAGCCGTTTAAACTGTCTCATACTAAAAATGTGATTTTTATCCAAGACGTGAATACATTTGAACTACCAGAGCCACTTGTTTTACAGTGGGAAGTGGTTTCTGAAAAAGGTCAATTAATTACTGGAGAGGTTCCTAAAAATAATTGGATGAGTCTAAAAACTGCATACTATAGTGTTGATTTATCTAGTGAGTTAAAGAATCTGCCACAAGAAGAATCGCTCATTTTAAACTTCTCTGTTTCATTAGCAGAACAGGCAAAATGGGGCGTTCAGGGACATGTCTTAGCTTACGGACAAGATGTTTTACAGAAGAAAACGAGCAGCCTAGCTAAAACACCAAGCTCTTCATTATTAGTGAAAGAGGTTGGAGAAAAAACTTCGGTTGAAGTAGGAAATAAAGTTTTCGAATTCAATACCTATACCGGATTTTTAGAGCAAATTAATGTCGATCAGGAAGAGCTCCTAGAAACACCTGTAAGTATGGATTTTTGGCGGGCACCAATTAACAATGACATGAATATTGTGCATGATTGGCGAAAAAGTCGGATTCACCAGTTAACTAGTAAACTGAAAACCTATGAAATTCAAACATTTAAAGACTATGTGAAAATTGACATTCATTCTAGAATTGCACCCCCTGTATTGCGTTGGGGAATCAATATGCACTATACCTACATGATTTCAAATACAGGTAGTCTTACGATTCGAGTGGTGGGTGTACCAGAATATGATTATCCAGAGACGTTACCTAGGATTGGACTTACTTTTAGGTGGAAAGAGTCACCAAAGACGATTTCGTGGTTAGGTCGTGGCCCAGGAGAATCCTATAACGATAGCAAAGAGCATACTTTATTTGGTTGGTATTCACACTCGTTAGAGGAAATGAATTTTGACTACACTGTGCCACAAGAAAGTGGGAGTCGTTCTGATACAGAAAATTGTCAATTGTTATCGGAACATATGAAGATTCATATTACTGGAGAGTCCCCTTTTATCTTTTCAATTTTGCCATACGAAGTAGATGATATTGAAAACTGCAAGCACGCCGCGGATTTGCTTCGTTATAAAAAGGAGTATGCTATTTTCCATTACGATTGGCGACAACATGGGCTTGGAAGTGCTAGTTGTGGTCCCAATCCTCTTGAAAAATATAAATTAAAAACAGAGCCATTTGAATTCTCCATGGAGTTGTTCATTGAATCACTCTATGAGAAAAAATAAATTAACACAAGGAGATAAAAGATGAAAAAGCGAGTACTAGTAATATTGTTGTCGGCATTAGGTCTATTTGTTACAGGTTGTGGTTCCAGTAGCGCCAAAGATGACGGAAAAGTCAACTTAACTATTTGGTATTATCAAAATTCTATGAGTGATAATGTGATTAGTGGTGCCAAAGAAGAGTTTTCTGATTATAATCTAGAATTCAAAAAGTTACCTTCAGACGGTTACGAAACAAAAATTGATACGTCACTTAATTCAGGAAATGGTCCAGATATAGCTATGATGTTCTCAATGACTCCTTATTATAAATATAGTGATAAGTTTATTAACTTATTAGATTATGATGCAGAAAGTAAGAAAAAAGATTACTTAGATTGGAAATGGGACTTGGGTACAACTCCAGATGGTAAGGCTTTAATTGCTATGCCAGTTGATATTGGTCCAATGGGCTTGTTTTACCGAGAAGATATCTTTAAAGAAGCTGGATTACCAAATACTCCTGAAGAAGTCAGCAAACAAATAAATGATTGGGATACGTACTTTGCAGCAGCGAAGCAAGTGAAAGAAAAAACAGATGCGTACATGTTTGATAGTGCTTTATCTATTTTTAACACAGCCTATCTACAACAAGATAAGTTTAACTATGATCGAGATGGCAAACTGATTGTTGATGATGGTCATATAAAGAAGGTTTGGGATTTAGCGATTAAAGCAATTGATGAAGGACTAACGGCCAAAGTTCCTAGCGGTAGCGCGGAATGGGCCCCAGCAATGAACTCAAATAAGATAGCGTCCATGCCTGGTGCTTCTTGGCAACGAACAAACGTTAGTGATGCCGCCCCTGATACAAGTGGCAAATGGCGTGTGGCAATGATTCCTGGAGGATCTGCAAACTATGGCGGTTCGTTTATGAGTGCTTTTAAAGCAAGCAAACATCCAAAAGAAGCAGTAGAAGTGCTCAACTATTTGGTGTCAATAAAGAGTCAAGAGAAAAACTATAGCGACTTGAATATTTACCCAAGTACACCTGCGCTTTACTCTGAAAAAGTCATGGATCAGCCTGAAGAATTTTTTGGTGGTCAGAATACAAATGAATATTTGTCTAAATCTGCAGAAGCAATCAAGACCGTGTATGTAGATCCACGTGAAGCAGCAACGCTTGATGCGATTGTTTCTCAATTAAAGCTAGTTGAATCGCAAGGGAAAAATTCAGATGATGCATGGAAAGATGCCGTTTCTGAAGCAACCAGTGTATCTGAACAGTAAAAAAGTTGAAATAATCCCTCTCTGAGATTTCTTGGAGAGGGGGTGAAAGGAATTAACTATGAATAAAAAACAAAAGAGAAGCAGCGTTTCAAAAAGCCAAGAGCGAACAGCCTACGTCTTTATATCTCCATTCTATTTATTATTTATAGCATTTAGTTTAATTCCTATTATTTTCTCGTTTGTTTTAGCACTTAGCAAATGGGATGGAATTGGAAATTTCCAGTATATCGGATTTGAGAACTTTTCGAGAATGCTACAAGATATGAATTTTTGGCGTTCTATTTGGAATACCTTAATTATCTGGGTTATGTCGACAGTCCCTCAGCTTGTCTTTGCGTTAGGACTGGCTTATATCACGAATTTAAAAATCATCAAACACAAGTCTTTTTATAAGATTGCTTATTTTTTACCTTACATCACCTCTGTGGTGGCAGTTGCACTTATCTTTAGCTCGTTATTTGGAACAGACTATGGATTGATTAATGCGTTTTTGAAGCTCATTCATTTGGAGCCTAAAGGGTGGATGAATGATCCTATGTTGGTTCGAGTGGTTCTTTCGTTAATGGTTATGTGGCGTTTTACTGGTTATAACATGGTTATCTATTTGGCTGGGTTACAAAAAATCCCATTAGATCTATATGAAGCAAGCACGATTGATGGTGCTTCTACATTTCAAACGTTCAGACATATTATCGTTCCGTTGATGAAACCAATTATCTTCTTTACAGTCATTATGTCTACTATTGGGGGACTCCAGATTTTCACTGAACCTCAAGTATTATTAGGAACAAACTCTTCACCAGAAGGTGGCGGCATGACCTTAGTGTTATATTTGTATAATCAAGCCTTCTTAAAACGAAACTTTGGTTATGGTGCAGCATTATCGTGGGGATTAGTTGTCTTGATTGGCTTTTTCTCAGCGCTTAATGCCATTGTGATTAATGGTCGAAAGAAAAAAGAACTAGAATAATCAAACGTGTTTGTTGAAAGGAATGTGGCAAAAAATGAAGCGAGAGACTCCGATGAAGCTCTTATTTAATTTTATTCTACTAATTGGTGTATTTATCTCGATAGTACCCTTTTATTGGATGATTGTAATGGCTACCAGAAATACGAACGAAGTGCTGACGTTCCCTCCTAATTTGGTTCCTGGAGGAGAGCTGCTAGGGCATATTAAAACAGTATTTGAAACGACTAATTTTGTAGGAGCTTTTAAAAATACAACGTTATTGGCAGTGACCAATACGACTCTTATCCTCTTTTTTGATTCTTTGGCGGGGTTTGCCTTTGCAAAGTATAAATTTAGAGGGAAAAAACTATTGTTCTCTATCCTGATGGCAACCATGATGATTCCAGGACAATTAACATTGGTTCCTTCATACTCGATTATGGATAAACTTGGCTGGATAAATTCTTACAAAGCTTTGATTATTCCTGGGATGGCTAATGCATTTGGGATTTTTTGGATTAAACAATATGCAGAAGATGCTATTCCGGATAGCTTAATTGAATCAGCCTACATCGATGGGGCAAGTAATTTTCGGATTTATAGAAGTATTGTCTTACCGATTCTTCGTCCGTCACTAGCGTTTTTAGGTATTTATACATTCATGGGTACCTGGAATGACTATATGTGGCCATTAATTGTTTTAAATGACCAATCCAAATTTACATTGATGTTGGAGTTGGCACAATTGAAAGGCTTATATTCGGTGGATTATTCGTTAGTAATGGCCGGAACTTTATTAGCCACCATTCCGTTATTAGTTATTTTTCTTTTTGGAAGTAAGCAACTAATCGCTGGATTGACGGCTGGTGCAGTCAAAGACTAAAAAGAGGAGGCAGTCTATGTTTCCATCAGATGAAACAAAGTTAAACAAAGCAGCAGATTATATAATCCTTGGAGGTTTAATTCTTTTATTCAGTCTCCCCTTATTCACGATTATGCCTGTGTATATAGCTGTTCTAGGTCTATATCTCCAAAAAAATGATGATCGGATTTATGTAGCTTTTTTTGAAAATTTAAAAAAGTTTTTTTTTAAAGGGTTGTTGCTAGAGAGCCTGTTAATTTTCTCAATGCTTATTTACTATTTAAATGCCTCTCTAGAACCGCTACTTCAAAAAAACTGGTATGTCCTTCTTAGGGGAGCGAGTACTTTTTATCTACTTTTAATCCTTTTTGCTGTGTTGCAAGCAACTATCGGAATGTATTTGGGTTTTCCAAAACTTAACCGCGCATTACTGAGTAAGTGTTTAGCTTTAAGTTTGATTCGGTTGCCGCAAATGTGCTTGCTAACCTTTCTACTACTAGGGGCACTTGTTGTCCTAACAAAGTTCCCTTTTATGTTACTATTTGTTCCAATCGGACTTGGTTTTTTCCACACCAAGCTAGTCTATCCTGGATGGAAAAAATACGGTCTTACTAAGTGAAAGAAGAGATTTAATGACTGATACAAGCAAAAACCAAATATTATTACACTATAAAGACGAATATGATAAGTTTCGTGGAGCAACCAATCCACCGATTTATCAATCCTCACTGTTTATTCAAGAAACAAGCTCTAACCATATAGAAGATGAGGGGTATGTCTATACACGAATTAGTAATCCTACAACAGCCGTTGCTGAAGAAAAGCTAGCCGCCTTGGAAAACGGAGAACGTGCCTTATGTTTTTCTTCAGGTATGGGTGCTATTTCCTCAGGGATTATGCATTTTATTCAAAAAGATAGTCATGTGATTTGTATTGAAACAGCATATGGTCCTGTACGAAATTTTTTAGTTAACTATCTTAAGAAATTTGGTGTGGAGATTACATTTGTCACTGGAAATAATTTAGAAGAAATAGAACATGCTATGACTGAACAGACAAGTTTAGTCTATCTTGAAAGTCCATCAAGTTTTATCTATACCGTTCAAGATTTGTCTGAGGTAGCGAAAATGTGTAAAAAAAGAGGGATTGCGACCATCGTCGATAACTCGTATGCAACCCCTATTTTTCAAAATCCTTTAGATTATGGCATTGATTTAGTAGTCCATTCAGCCTCCAAATTTTTAGGTGGTCACAGCGATATTTTGGGTGGCGTGTTAATTGGTAGAGCAGAGATAGTTGATCCTATGATAGAAGGCGAGCGAGCGTTGTTTGGTGCTGTGATGGATCCACATCAAGCTTGGTTACTAATTCGAGGGATGCGAACGCTAGATTTACGTTTGATGAAACATCAGGAAACAGCTTTAACTGTTGCTAAATTTTTAGAACAACAAAAAAAAGTAGCACGAGTCTTTTATTTAGGGTTAGAAAGTCATCCACAATATGAATTAGGTAAAAAACAGTTATCAGGCACCTCTAGTCTGATCAGCATCGTGTTGGATTATCCTGAAGAAATAATTAATCAGTTTATAGGCAAACTGCACTATTTTCAACATGGTGTGAGTTGGGGTGGCTATGAGAGTTTAATTGCCAAAGTAACGGTCGATAAAACTCAGCCTGGTGTTCCCGATAATTTGCTTCGAATTCATGTTGGGTTAGAGGATGCCGATTTACTCATTAATGATTTGAAACAAGCACTGGAAATACTGTAACTAGGCTGTCTAAGGATTATAGCCTTACTTTTCAGGCAACAAAAAAACAGCTTACAAAGTCAGATGAAAAATCTGATTTTTGTAGACTTGTTTTTTTATCCAAAAGTAATCCAGTCTTTTCTTTTCACAAGAATCTGTTATATACTAGGTAATAGTGAGTAATCGTTTGTGAGGTGAGAAAATTAAAATGAGAAAAGCAGATATAAGAAGACAAGAAATTATCCGAATCCTAAGTGAAAATCCGATAATGTCTGTGGCTGAATTAGCAGAATACCTAGATGTAACAACAGAAACCATTAGAAATGATTTGAAATCTTCTCAGTTGCTTGAAAAAGTGGTTCAAGCGCATGGAAGTGTGGCTTTATCACATACAACTTCTTCAAGAGAAGTCCCGTATTCCTTTAGAAAAGAGATTAATGCGAAGGTCAAAAGGAAAATTGCAGAGGAAGCTTGTCAGTTGATTCATCCTCAACAAGTGATTGTCATTGAGCACAATAGTCTTTCAGTTATGTTGGTTCACACACTTAGTCAATATCCGCAGTTGGTTAGTGGGGTGACAATCATCACGAATTCTTTTAGTATCATGAATTATGTTCAAGAAAATAAGCTACCCCTTCATGTAGTATTTCTTGGTGGGGAGTTCAATTTAAGTCAGGAAAATTCATTTGGCTCAACTACGATTCGCCAAATGAAAGAACTAAAGGCGGATATCGCGTTTATGAGTCCTGGGGCTATGAATGAAGACTTAGAGGTTATGTCGTATAAGGAACAGGATGCCGATTTACAAAATGAAATCATGCGAAACGCACAAAAAAGAGTATTGTTGGTTGAAAAAATTAAGTATCCTAGTATCGCTATGTGGCGTGTCAATACCGCCATTGATTATGATGTAATCATTACAGAAATTAAGTTTTCTGATGAGCAACGGAAGATATTAGAGGCTAACAAGGTCACTATTTTAACCGTTTAATAAAGAGGTCGGGACAGAAGCGTTTCGCTTCGAGAACCAGATAGGTACAGTGCAACATCAATAAGAACCATCTGCTCTAGCATGTGACCTACAGAGAAGTTGCTGAGAACGGAACAACGGCCTTCAATTCTTAAGGTGTTTCACCTTTAGAGATTGATGAGATCGGAGTCTTTTTGCGCAGTGAAGACCTTCAACTCTAGCATGTCTCATGCGTAGAAGTTGTTGAGAGCGGAACAACGTCCTTCAATTCTTAAGGTGTTTCACCTTTAGAGATTGATGAGATCGGAGTATGGTTTTTACGTAGTGAAGATGGAGGTACTTCTATGCCTATTATTTATTCTGATAAAAGGAATTTGGGACATAACTTTTTGAGTTATTCCCAAATTCCTTTTATTTTTTTGTAAAAACCAAAATCTATTTGACTTAAACCAAATTTTAGATTATTCTATAATGGAGAAAGCGCTTAAACTCGAAATGTCGAAGGAATGAGAGGATTTTTACAATGAACAATAGTCAGATTATCAAACAACTAGAGAAGCCAGTGGGCAAAATTGATGTGGTCTTAGACACCGATACATTTAATGAGATTGATGATCAGTATGCATTAGCATATATGATTCAATCAGAAGATCGATTTAATATTTTAGGCGTGTATGCAGCCCCATTTTTAAACCATCATTCGAGAAGTCCTGAAGAAGGTATGGAGAAAAGTTATGAGGAAATTTTAAATGTTTATGCCCTATTAAATCGTCCGGAATTTAAAGAAATAACGTTTAAAGGCTCAACTGATTTTTTAGTGAATCATGAAGCCCAGTCTTCAGACGCGGTTCAACACTTGATTCATACTGCTTTAGAACATAGTCCAGAGCATCCTCTATATGTGATTGGAATAGCTGCAGCAACAAACATTGCGACAGCTATTTTGTTAGAACCCAAAATTGCTGAGAATATTGTTGTTTTATGGCTTGGAGGATTGGGGTATGAATGGCACAACAATCTGTCGTTCAATTGTCGCCAGGACTTAGTTGCTGCACGCGTGTTGTTAGATACACCGATGCCATTAGTCCAATTTCCTGGGATGGGGGTTATTTCGGCCTTTTCAACGAATGGTCCTGAATTAGAATATTGGTTACGCGGCAAAAATAGTTTCTGTGATTATATGGTTGAGAAAACAAAAAAAGAAGCTCAAATAACAAATTTGAGAAATGGTGGAAAAGTTTGGTCTAGAGCCTTATGGGATGTTGTGCCAATCGGTTGGTTGCTGAGTGAGGACTTCATGAAGGATAAACTCGTTCATAGTCCGATTATGCAAGATAATCATTATTATAGCCAAGATTTTAGACGTCATTTTATTAAATATGTGTACTTTGTTGAAAGAGACAAATTGATGGAGGATCTGTTTGAGAAATTATCTACTATAACTAGTATCTAGAGGAGGAGTGACTAAGAGATGGGAAAATATGATTCTTTGAATGAATTCATTATTAAAAATGTTGGTGGCGACGACAATATTATTGCTTTGACGCACTGTATAACGAGGCTCCGATTTACACTAAAGGATGACAGCTTAGTTGATAGAGAAGCTTTGATTGGTAACGATCAAGTCATGACTGCTCAGTCTTCAAATGGTCAGTATCAAGTGGTGGTAGGAATGCAAGTGGGTGAAATCTACCAAGAGCTACTACCCAAATTATCAATCTCAAGTGCGCAAGAGATTGACGCAAGCACGCTTGAAAGTAAAGAAGTCAAAGATAACAAGACTTTACTGAATCGTTTCATTGATACGATTACTAAGATTATCACGCCAACCATGAACGTGATGATTGGCTGCTCTTTAATCTTAGGCGTGCAATCCTTACTCGTTGCTTTTAAGTTTATCAGTCCGGGAGACGGAACCTTTGTGATTTTAAATTCTATCGGGTATGCTTTGTTCACCTTCTTTCCAATTATTCTAGGCTATACGAGTTCAAAAACATTCGGCTCAGATCCCTTTATCGGTATGATTGTTGGGGCGTCACTAGTCTTTCCCAATCTTTCTCCTGATTTGACGGGATCAAACTCTCTCTACCAATTGTTCAGTGGCTCCATTTTCCAAACAGATATCCATAGTACTTTTTTAGGGATACCGATTATTTTTCCTGAAAATGGCTATACGTCAACTGTTATTCCAATCATTCTATCGATGTTTTTCATTTCAAAACTAGAACGAGTGGTCAAAAATTATATTCCAAAATCACTCCATTTTACATTTGTGCCTTTCTTAACTCTTTTAATCGGAGTCCCAGCAACCCTATTAGTATTTGGTCCGATTGCCAATATTGGCAGCAGTTTGATTTCTAGTGCGATTTTAGCCTTGTTTAGCTTCTCGCCAATTGTCGCGGCCTTATTTATCGGCAGTCTCTATACGCCACTAGTTATTTTAGGACTTCATTGGCCTCTTGTAGCAATTGGTATAAACAACTTAGCAACAACCGGCTCAGATTACTTATTACCCATGATTTTTACTGCTCCTTTAGCGCAGATGGCTGTTGTATTCGCTGTCTATCTACGAACCAAAAATCCAGATGTTAAGAAAATTTGTATTCCAGCAATGATTTCTGACTTTTTCTGTATTATTGAACCGTCAATCTATGGGATTACCTTACCTGTGAAGAAAAGGTTTGTGTTTACTTGTATTGGAACCGCAGTGGGTGCACTGATTATTGCTGTGATGGGCGTGCATAATTTTGCCAGTACCATTGGTGTTTTAGGTATTGGGGGATTCATTAATCCACAAACGGGAAATGCTTCATTTGTACTGATTGCCACAATAGCTAGTCTAGCAACGATGGCCATTTCCTTCTTGCTGACATTTTTCACTTTTCAAGAAGCATGAGTAAAAGGATGGTTGTATAGATGATAGGCCACCCGATTTTTGGCCAATTAATTAGGGAATTCAAAGGAGAGTAGGAGATTTCTTGCTCTTCTTTGAATTCCATTTTAGAGGAGGAAAATCAATGTTTGAAAAATTTAGAAAAAAGAAAGAGACGGTCATTTCTAAGCCCGTACAAGGCAAACTCATTCCCCTAGCTGAGGTCGAAGATGCCGTCTTTTCAACGGGTTTGATGGGCTTTGGTTTTGCGGTGATTCCAACAGAAGGCGAAATATATGCGCCTACCACAGGGACGATTACCAGTATCTTTTCAACTAAGCATGCGATTACAATGACAACAACAAACGGCCTCGAGCTACTCATCCATATGGGCATTGATACGGTTGAATTAAACGGCGAAGGGATCACCTCCCTTGTTGAAGTAGGTGATAAGGTAACAGCTACCACAAAAATTGCGGTGATTGATTTAGATTTATTAACTCAACGCGAGAAAAAGACGGATATTATTGTTGTCTTTTTGAATATAACTCCTGAGCAAAAAGAAAAATTTGATTTGTCTGGGATCACGCCAATCGCTGTTTTATCATGAATATTTCAGCTAGTATTCCAACCTTTTTGACAGTAAAATAGACTTATTCTACGAGGAGCTAGTGCGTTTAGGTCTCCTCAAAAATTATCTATATTGGGAGGAGACTACCTCATGAAGCCTAGAATCACTCTAATTACAGGTTCGCCAGGAACTGGGAAATCAACCGTTTCAGCGAATGTCGCAAATCTCAGTGTGCGGGAAAAAAGTATTCATTTGCACACGGATGACTTTTATCATTATTTGAAAAAAGGCGCTGTTTTGCCACACTTACCCGAAGCACAAAAACAAAATGAAGTCGTGACAGATGCGATTGTTAAAACAGCGCGCCATTTTGCCGAAAGCGGCTATGATGTAGTAGTGGATGGCATTATCGGCCCTTGGTTCATCAAACCCTGGGAAGAATTAGCCTTGGCTGGTATTGAAGTGAATTATTTTATATTGAGAGCAACCAAAGAAGAGACACTTAGACGGGCTGTTACACGAGAAAAACTGTCAGATAGGGAAAATGCCACACTTGTCGAGCAGATGTGGGGGCAGTTTAGTCAGTTAGGAAACTATGAGGCTCATGTAATTGAAACCACTGATTTGACTATCGACCAAACTGTGACAGCTGTTTTGCATACTATCGGTAATCCGCCATTTCTTCTCTCATATAATAGTAGAAAAAATTAGTTTCTACAAAAAAGCGTGTGCGATTGTCTGCCTTGGCTTGGGCAAATAATCGTGCACGCTTTTTAGAAAGGGCAGGGATATTCCTTAGTTTAGTCATGATCTCTTACTGATTCTTCGCCATAATTTTTGCCCGTTCTTTTTGATACGCCATATTCATAAAGTTGGCGTATCCCGTATACGTATCAAACATATTGAGCGTGGAAATGATTGTTAGACACGACTTATTTTCAGGAATGTTATACTCATGCATTTCTATTAATCCTAAATAGAAACGAGCATAGATTTCAAATGAAATGAAAAAAATTTGGTCTTTTTTATGAAATATCGAAAAATAGCTCTCTAATATATATTTACTTTTTTCTAAATCTCCCAAATTGAAGAAATGACTACCGACATGAACTAAAAAGTCATACACAATATGACCACTATTTCTGTATTTTTCTTTCATTTTTAATATTTTATTAGCAACCATTAAAAGTTCTTCGGTTGACAGTGGAAAGTCCGTATATGTAGCAATAAAAAACTCGAAATTCCCCCAAGTTTCCACTTCTCGTAGATAGTTCGTGACTTCTTTATAACAAAGACTTTCTGTTTGATGAAATCGTTTATAATAGAGGTGTTCCAGACATTTTAACATTAAAGTAAACCGAATATCTGGATTCTTTTCGGCTAACTCGCGCCACTCATCAAGTAGCCTATCTGCTTCTATGGAATCATGCCGACCGATACCATCTAATGCTTTTTCGCACTTAACAAACCAGATATCGAATATGTCCTCGTTGTAAATATTTAAAAACTCTGTCAGTGTGACATTTATTCTGGCTAGCAGCTGAAAAAAATTCGTCATACTAATATCACATGTTGCAGATTCATATTTACGTAAAAATTGTGGAGAAACAATCCCTTCACTTGCTTGTGTAACAGAAAAGTTTTTGGCCTCTCTAAAATATTTATAAGTTTTTCCCGAATACTCCATTTTTTTACTCCTTATGTCTTCCTCTAATTGTCAAATAAGTAAATAAGGCAACCTTTCCCAAAAATTAATGAACGCCCTCATCCTCATTCCTACGCCTGCTCCACAATATCTACTTAATAAAGGTAGACAGTCGCTCATTGAGTTAAGGTAGAAAATAATGAAATTTGACAACTATAGTTTCCTTTTACAAAATTTTACCATAAATAACGCTACGAATTATAGAAAAGCTGAAAACATTTTTTCTTTATTCCCTATTTTCAGCTCATCACAGATAGAATAAATACAGGGATATCCAATAACTGACTAAAGGAGAATGATATGGAAACTGTTTTAAAAATTCAAAATGTATCAAAAAAGTTTGCCACACACACCGCTTTAAAAAACATCAGCTTCGAACTTCATAGAGGAGAAATCATCGGTTTTTTAGGCCCTTCAGGAGCTGGTAAAACAACCACTATCAAAATTGTTACAGGGCAATTACGTCAATCATCAGGGACAGCAACTTTATTGGGCAAAGATAGCCGTGATTTGACACATGATATTTACCAAAATATTGGGATTGTTACTGATAACAGTGGTGTCTATGAGAATGCAACAGTTTGGGAAAATTTAACGTTGTATGCTAAGCTATTAAACGTTTCAACAGATAAAATTGATTCTTTGTTGACTCGAATGAACTTAGACAAACATAAGAAAACAAAGGCAGGGAAGCTTTCTAAAGGTCAAAAGCAACGTCTTATCTTGATACGTGCCTTATTGCATCAGCCACAAATTTTATTTTTAGATGAACCGACCAGTGGCTTAGATCCTGCGACAACGATTGAAGTACATAAAGTTCTTTTAGAGATGCAACAAGCGGGGATGGCCATCTTTCTAACTACGCATGATATGAATGAAGCGTCTAAACTCTGTAATCATGTGGCTTTATTGAATGATGGGGAAGTTGTGGAATTTGGCACACCCACAGAATTAAGCTTAAAATACTATCAGAAGAAAGAGTATTCAATTATTTTAGATGATCAATCTACCCTAACTTTGGATGACAGTCGCTCCAATACGGCAGAAATCATTCATGAGTGTATCAAATCAAAACAATTAGTCAGCATTCACTCAACGGAGCCTTCTCTAGAAGAAGTCTTCTTAAAAGTTACAGGAAGGGAGCTAGTCTAATGACTGAATCACTAAAACGCATGAATACACTCGCTCTATTTAAATCAAAATTGATGTTACGTAACTCGTATGTTCTAACTTACATGCTGATTCCATTATTTATGGTGCTATTCATGCCTTTAATCTTCAAAATGCAAGTTGAGAGTGATACACTACCTCAAGAAATGCTCTTATTAATTGGACAAATGGGTTGTATGATCAACATTGGTAGCGTGGCAATTACAATTCCGGCTATGTTAATGGCAGAAGAAAAGGAAAAACACACATTGCGTACCCTGATGGTCTCAAGTATTCGGCCGTTAGAATACCTTATTAGCAGTCTATTGCCGGCGATTGTCAGCACATTAGCCATTCAAATGATTTTCATTCCCATTCTAGTTAAACAAATAGATATGGTTAATTTGTTTCTTTACATCCTCTTTTCTCTAGTAGCAATCATTATCAGTAGTTTATTGGGAATGTGCTTCGGACTTTTTGTTAAAGACCAAATGACTGCTTCTTTGATTCCGATGCCATTGACATTCATCATGATGATGATTCCAATGTTAGCAGGGAAAATCGAAATTATGGGAAAAATTAACAATTATTTTTACTTATCGAAGGTCAATCAGATACTAGATAACTTGATTCTAAATCAACCAAGTCGTCTGTCTATCACTGACTTACTTGCCTTTGCTGTCGCTCTAGTCATCAGCTTCTTCTTTTTCTTATGGTTATATAAACGAAACGGCTTTGAGAAGGACTAGATTTAATCGCCTGTATATAATTTTTAAATAATCCAGGATAAAAATAAAAAAATGTTCAAAATATTCTTCTTTTTGGAGAAGTTATTTTGGACATTTTTTGTTTTTTTATGAAAAAAAAAAACGAGCGATTCATGTATAAATGATGCCCCTTTTATAAAATTAAAAAAGCTTAAATTATAAAGTTTTTTGTTCGATTTAAATTTAAACTAAAATATTGACATAGTTCTCTAACTTACGTTATTATATATAAAAATTCTTGTTACTATTTTTTTTACTTACTAAATCACTTTCGTTATTAGAACTGTAAATACTTTAAAAAAGTTTGATTTCTACTGAAAAAAATCAAATTCATAACAAGAAGGTACAACTGTACCCGGTCTCTTACTACTCAAGCTGTTTGAGTATCTAAAAAGTTAGTTAAAGATGCAACAACATAGGTGTAGAACTAATTTAGTAACAGTTAATTCATCATTTATCTTACATATAACTATAAAGATGCGCATTAAATAAAGAGAGGGAGGTAAATCTGTCAAACGTGTAATGTCTATAAATAATAAATTTTTAGTCAATCCGATGAAAAATAGCTAAGGTTGATCTCTATCACTTGTATCAATCAGCTTGAAGAAGAAAGCCCTACCGTATCTATAGATTCATTACGAATGAAGAATAACTAGTTGGTTAATCTAATATTGTGATGGGCTTACTACGTGTAAAAAAATTTAGAATTATTTATAGGATTTTGGCAGCAGATGACTGAATGGACTATGGAGAGACATTTAAAATGATAAGAAAAAACAAAGGCCTTACTTTGTTAGAGGCTGCTGGACATGGAATTTCTACTGCTCAACTATCACGTTTTGAAAATGGGAAGACGATGCTGACACTTGATCAGTTTTTTGTGTGTCTAGAACAAATCAATACAACTATCGAAGAATTTCGATATCTCCAAAAACGAACTTGGCGGGATCAATACGCTCACATTTTAGATACAGTAGAGAGATTAAACAAAGAAAAAGATGTTGAAAATCTTCTAAAAGAATCCCAAAAACATTTTAAAAAAAGTCAAAAAACATATGATTGGTACTATTTTTTTGGCTGTTTTTTTGAAAATTTAGCTATTTTAAATAGAAAAGAACCAATGCCTAAATTAAACTATATAGAAGAAATTAAGCAATTTTTTTTGAAAAGTGAGTTATGGGGAGACATGGAATTACGTGTCTTAGGAATGTTTCTATTTATTTTTGACATAGATACAGTCCAGCTACTGTTAAAAATTGCCTTAAAAAGAGGAAAAGTCTATCGAGAAGTTAGAGGCGATAATCGATTATATTATTTTTTATTGACTAACTGTTTCTCCACATTCATTTATCATAAAAGATTGCCAGAAGCTCGTAAGGTCTTAGAACAGCTTGAATTTGAAACCAAAGGCAGTGTAGATTTATTACTTCCTCAAGTTCATTTATTATTTAATAAAGGAATATTAAAATTTTTTGAACAAGACAAGGATGAGGCAATTAGGTACTGTAGTCAAGCAATTTCTGTTTGTAAAATTTTTAGACAAGACCGATTAGTCCATCTACTTTCGAAACGACTAGCAGAGTGGCAAACTGCAGAAAATTTAGCCGAATTTGAGGAACTAGTCATCGAGTTAGGTTATCTGACAGATTAATATCCATTTTTTTCTCTCTGTTAATCAATGAAGAACAGCAACCCGTACTTCTAGTAAATTATGAAATAGTGACTAAAGTAACAGGCTACACTACTAACAGATTACGATTATTGCTTCTGACACTAAGAAATAATATTTCTAACTGACAATCTTAACTATTTGGAGTAGTAGCTCTTTTTGTAAAATTTTAACTATAACTACTAAACTACTACATTTATAAAGCTGAATGTTAAGGGAGAGGGTGACAAAACCTGTTTTGTCACCCTCTCTTTTTCGAATAAACGATAGTCTACTACTAACCACTTGTCACACTTTTGAATTGAAAATTAGAAAATACCTTCTTATCTAGAAATCTGATATCTTTGTCATAATGGCTTTTCACTCAGCATAAGTAATCAAGTTTAGATTAACTATTATATTTTAATGTATACAAACATAAAGCTACTCATTGATGTTTACATATACTTATAGAACTAATTTGACCGCTTGAGTGAAATTTCTTACCGCTTATAGAAAAATCAACTCCCCATACGAGGTATCGTGTACAATAAACTTTGTTAGGAGGAGAAAAAAATGGATATTAAGATACATATCAATAAAACACTAGCTAATATACGAGTACTCATCGAGGCACCTTCCAATGAATTAGCCCAAGGAATCTATACACAGCTAGCAGGTAATAAGCAGAATGACACATTGACTATAAAAACAAATGAAGGGTTAGAGCTAATTAAAATGAATGAGATTGAGCTGATCGAGGTGTTTTCTGATGAATTAGTTATCTCAACTATTATGGGAAAAGACATCACTTTTCGTGGCCGGTTGTATAAAATAAAAGGAATGTTAGATGAGCAACAATTTGTTCAAATTACCAAATCAACTGTGGTTAATTTGAAGCAAGTGCAAAAATTGGAGAACTCATTTTCAGGGAATATGTTAGCGATTTTAAAATCAGGGGAAAGACACTCCATATCCAGACGATATTTACCAGAACTCAAAAAAATACTAAGACAAATGAATTAGGAGGAATTTTTAATGAAAAAAATCATTCAAAATTGTTTAATAGGAGCTGGAATCAGCAGTATGCTTTATCTCATTAGCGGAAGTATTTTCGCAAACGAAGAGGTTCGAAAAAATAGCCTCCTAATATTGATATTAGGCCTTCTTATCGGAGTTTGCTCGTCCATTTATGGGGCAACCAAACTTGCACTTTTAACTAAATCAGTCATTCAGTTCAGTGGCAGCTATCTCTCTTTTCTCTTCGTAGCTCATTTAGGTGGTTGGTTTCCTTTTCGATTAAAAATTATCCTAAGTGCTTCAGTAATGTTTGCACTAATTTATCTTGCTATTTGGGCCATCTTTTATTATGTCGAAAAAAAAGAATTGGAACAGCTGAATAAAAAGCTAGGTAGGCAATAAAGACTAGGCTGATCCCTATATTCTCGGAATGAGTTGATTTTCTATGTAGCATAAAATAGCAAGGAATAGCCTAATCAATCTAGAAGATATTTAGTATAGAAGCTTTATAAGGCAGCTCAGTTTTTTATCTTTTTCGATTGTAAGGCCTTTTACGCAGAGATTATCCATCTAAGTGTAAAATATATTGCGGTAAGATTTGAAAAAAAGAAAGAAGACCATTATTCTAATTGTTAGGTTTAGCGGCCAATAACAATAAGAGGATGGTCTTCATGGAAACTATTGTAAACGAAATTGCAGAAATTTTAAAGAGTGAATCGCATTTTATTGCAAAAGAAAAAGCATTAGTCATTTATCTTGCCAATTTGATCCGAGAAATCATCACAATGGCCTTTGAACAAATAGATGATGATTTAATTGGAGAATACAAAAAACAAGGGTATCAAATAGAAAAAAAGAACGATCGGAAATTATTGACAGTATTCGGCGAAATTCAATTCCGTAGAAGGCGATACATCAAGGAAGGCGAGTCTTCAGTTTATGCGTTAGATGTCTTTTTAGGATTGAAAAGCCATGATAGGTACAGTCATTTACTCAAACGAAATGTTGCGGAGCTTGCCAACAAAATGACGTATCGGAATAGTGAGAAAGCCATAGAACTCTTGACTTCCTTCACCATGAGTCATCGAAAAATAAACCGGTTGGTCTTACAGGTGGGTGAAGAAATTAAAAGCCAACAAACGGCGGAAGAACGCTATGATGAAAGAAAAGATAAAAAGAGAAGACCTTCAGCGATTTACATTGAAGGAGACGGTATTCAAATTAAAGGTCAGAAAAAAAACCAATTAGAAATTTATCGATTTCAAGTATATGAAGGTTCAAGACCAGTCGGGAAAAATCGAAGACAGTTGAAAAATTATCATGAGTTTGTAAGCCTTAGCCGTAAGCAAGCACTAAAAGAAACACAAGAGTACCTAGCAAACACGTATCGCCTTGAAAAAACCATTGTCATCAGTAATAGTGATGGTGGTTCAGGCTTTGAAAAAAATGTATTTGAAGAGCTAGCGGGAAATTGTAGACGGCATGAATTCTTTTTAGACGCGTACCATGTTAATCGAAAAATTAAAGAAAGACTCTCTAACTTCAAAGATTTACAGCCGTATCTAATGGAGGCTATTTGGCAAGCTTATAGTTGGGACAAGGTCGTTGTAGCGTTAGATACGGCGGCGAGCCTGTTAGTGGACGAGCAAGACACAGAAAAAAACCGAGAATCTCTGCGTCTATTAGAAAACTACTTAACTAGAAACTGGAAGTGGCTACAACCTTTTGAACAACGAAATTTAGCTGGGATTCAAAAATGCATAGGCACCTGTGAAAGCAATCATAGAGTGTACAGCTATCGAATGAAACGACAAGGACGCTATTGGACAAAGAGTGGAGCTGAAGCCATGGTGCGAGTGATATCAAGTATAAAAAACAAAGAAATTGAACAATGCTTGATGACAGATTATGCACCAGCAGAAGCGGAAGACGCGTTGAAGAAACGCTACCAACAAGCATTAAGAAATACGACTAGTAAGCGTTGGAATCGTTTTGAAGAGCATGTAGGCATTCAATACGGACATGTAACAGGAAAAGAAAAAACATCAACGGGCATGGGAAAACTGATTCGCGGATTATGTAGTTAAAAAAATTCATAATGCCCTACCAAATGGCAATTGTGTCAAGTAAATTATTTTTAGCAAAAATGATTTACTTGACACAATTCAACCAAGCGAAGCGCGGTAGGAAAGTGAAATAATATAAATAGAGCCGTACCTATCATTCTAAAATAATGGTTACCGCAAAATACTTGACACATACATTATCCATAGAAAAATAAAAAGAAGGTGGCATAATGGTCTATTATTTATTTTGCAAGGCTCCAGTAATTAGTTTATTCGGTTGAGTATACTTTTTCCGTTCTCTGTTTCTTCGCTTCTTGAAATCAAGCTGCTATGAAATCATTAAAGCGGTTCTACTTTGCATAATGTATCTTATGTAAACTAGAAAATTTTAAGGCAGATAACAATACATGTTTCTCGCTCTCATTTCAAGCATATACCCCCATTCCACAATCTAAATAACTGAAATCTACGATGAACAGTCTATTTGATTTAATTCTGATTATGTTTGCCTTTCAATTAAATAGCAGGAAAAAAAAGCGTTTGAGATGCCTTTTTCAAGCTGTATACTTGGTTCACTAGTATTGCCTAAATCGATTTAAAACATTCAGATTTTCTCTTAAGTAACAGTGCACTATCAAGATTCTTCATATGGATATTAGTGGGTTGAACCATTTCTCAACGGGTTGAAATAGAAGGTATTTAGACCGACGTTTGATTTGAAAAATCGTTTGGATTGTCCTCGTTTTCATATGAAATGAAACTCAACTGTATCAATGCTTGTTAACGTCTATGCTCCGATTTCTTATGAACTCTATGACTAGTTAATTCACTGATTATCGGAACTAAATGATTGATCCGCAGGCTATACCCCTTTCATAAAAATGAGCATCCTTATAAAGAAAACTTACACTTAAGTCGTCTCTATAAGAATGCTTAATGCTTATCTCATTCTTCCTCCTAAAATAAAATGGATAAAGAAAAAGCAAAGAATAAATAACCCGAATAACAACAGCCCAAAAATAGTCAGCGCTCCTTTACTCGACAAGTGATAAATAAGCTGTTGATGAACGGTTTTCTTTTTGTTGGTTGTTAAAAGGGGCGACTGCTTTACTGTTCCCAATTTTTTATCAGATTCGATTTTTTTAGCATCTACAATTAAGCGTTGGGGAGTTTCGTAGACACTGTCACAAGTAATTAATCGAAGTAAGCCTTGTCTACTATCATCTAAAAGTTCGATTTCATTTTCAGAAGCTATATATATTTGAGCCACCTCAAACGAGCCCTTTGTTTGGTTATACTCAAGATAGATAATATCTCCTGCTTTAAGCTCATCCAAACGATTAAAAAGAAGATTGGAGTAGTTCATATTATGTCCTAACAAAACTAAATCATTTTGCATTGGTACTCTTTTGGGGAAGAGTGAGACACATCCTAGCAAAAGGTTACTATTACTCAATTCTGGTAAGATTTCTAAGTCCAGTTCAATAGCTGGAATCGTCAATTTCCCAACGCTTAAAACTGTATCTGATTGAATATAACTCTCAACAATGTCCGCAAGCTTTGGTGATCGAATCACATCGACTTCTTCTTGTGTCGCAGATAAAAAATCGTCTGTCCTAACTGAAACAACTCGTTTTGTATACACCGTCTGTTCAATTAACATTCCTCTGAGATACGGAAAAAACAATAATAACAGACTGATTATAAAAAAAAGTGAGAGCACAACAGCCAGGACCGGATTTTTTTTAGCACTTTTCTTACTTTGCTTCATTGTCATTACTTCGTCTTCTTAAGATAATTACTAGAAGAACAATAATGATCAAGCAAGCAAGCCCTAATAAGCTGTACATGAGCATTGAATTATCTTTTGGAATAGTAACGTCTTTCTTATTAAAGTTTTTTGCTTCCTCTGCTTTAACCGTAAATTCCTTGTTAAAATCCCATTTATAGGTGTAAGACTCTTCTTCTTTAGCCAAATTTTTATAGTCATGCGCACCTTCCAAGTCTTTCACAGCATAGACGGTTACTTTAGCAGTATAATCCCCCGCCTCTAATTTTTTTCCATCTAATAACGTAGGAAAATCTAAATGAGAGTTAGGCACCATCTGCATATTTTCTTTTTGATTCTTATAAAGCACTTCCTTTGTTCCTTTTTTAGCTATCTCTGTTTTGATAACGACATCATTCACATAAATTGGTTGTTTATTTTGAATAACCGTAGTAAACGCATTTCGTCCGTTGACTTGAGAAGGATACGCTTTGATTAAGTCTAACTCTGGTAAAATCTTCTCCTCTTTCCCATGCAACACCAGTCCTTTGACAAATGAAAATTCATTCTCAATGGCCATTCCCTTTGACTCCTCTGCTTGGTTGGGTTGCTTATTGTTGACTTCCTTAAAGGTAACCCCACCCGCTAAGACACCAGAGAAATCAGCATCTGGCATTTTGATAATCACTGGATAAGTGATACTGCTATTGGCAGGAATGGACACTTTTTTTTCATAAGTAACTAAGTCTTCTATCATATAGACTAAACCATCTGTATTCTTGGTTTCTCCTGCGCTATAGTTAGCAACGCCATTCAAATTCGTCACTGCATGGTTAATCGTTATTTCTAAGTCTACCGTATTTGGCGTACCATTAGCCAGAATAAAACGTTCTTCACGTGTTTGTTTTGGTGCCAATCGTAAATCTAAATAAGTCTTTTTTTCATCTACTTGGTATTCTGAAGGAATCGTTTCTACAGAAAAATTGAGTTCTGATGCAAAAGCTACCTCTACAGTTCCGAATATAGCTATCGTAAATAGTAATATAAATAATTTTTTCATCTCTTATCTCTCCTAATAAATTTTATATGTCAATTGATAATAATAAACTAAACTCTTTCACTTCCTTATCTTACACAAGTTAATATGACAAAACTCATTACGTGAATAGAACCTAACATTTGGTTTTCATCAAAACACTCTCCATGATATATCCTATTGAAAGAGTGAATTCTAATGAGCTTTGGCTTATTATCTGAGCGATTTGTTTCACTTCTATCACACCTGAAGACTTTACCAAAATAATTATTTAACTATGCTAACTGATTCTTTTACCTTTTATGTACTTACTTATTTAGAGTATGGGGAAGTGGGATGAATAGCTACTCATCCCACTTACTACTCTTAAAAATCACTTATGCTGGAACATCTGACAAGGTCCAAACAAATGAAGTGGTGTATACAGCTTTTTCTTTTTTCGTTCCACCAGGAATTTCTAAAGAGATACTCTCTGCAGCAGCAGCTTCTGTGTCCCCCCATTTTGTAATATACGTGCCTGCCCCTTGACCAACAGTCGCGCTCATAACCGTTGAAGGTTCTCCCGGTACCAATGAGATTTCACTAGTTGCAGTGGGTGCTGTTGATGTTGAGTTTGTCACAAGAGTTCCGTTGCCTAACGTAATCTCTGCAGCAGTTAATTCTGATCCGGCTCCTGTTTTAAACTGAGTTGATTGTGTCACCGTTAAGTGCCAGCCAGCTTCCGTTCCTCGGTTATCAGATACTTGAACATAGTTGGCTCTTTTTGCTGCAGCCCCTGTAGAATCAAGTCCATTTTGTAACAATGCATGATATGTTTTTGTTTCAGAAGTAATAACCTGTTGGCCAAATACTAAACTTGAAGCATAGTCGATACTCACTGGACCGCTTGTTCCCCCATCTGGCTTGTTTTCTGGTTTGGTTGGGTCTTCTGGAACAAATGGATTATCTGGATTTTCTGGATCGAGTGGCTTAGTTCCAGTAGTTGATTCGATGAATTCGATTTGACCATTCGTTGTATACGTTTTTTCAGCCGCTGTTGCCGCAACCCCAGTTAACGCATTTAATAAAATAACACTTGCTAAAATAATTGAACTTTTTTTCATTTTAAATTTCTCCTGTCTTTTTTTATATTGGTTTGATATCTAACGTTGGTTACATGTTTCCCTTAATTAATAGACGTCACTGATTGTCCAAGTAAGAACGGATGCGTATTTCACAGCATCTTTTGCTGTTGAGCCTGGAACACTTAATTTTACTGCTTTATTTACATCAACCTGTACATCTTGTCCTTCAACATTTTTTTCGGTAACTTTCTCAACAGTCCCCCATTTAGTCACCCAAGTACCTGCCCCAGTATTTTCAGCTGCTGTTGTCACATTAACTGGTTCCCCAGGAGTTAAAGTAACGGTTGTTGCCGCTGCTGGTGCGGCGCTCGTTGATAAACTATTGACTGTGGCTTCATTCAACGTAATTTCAGCGCCTGTTAAAACTTTATTGGCGGTTTCTTCCACAGCAGTTAATTGTGTTTGTTGTGTGACTGTTAATTTCCAGCCTTGATTTGTGCCACGATGATCACTCACTTGCACATAGTTTGCTCTAGCCGGTGTTCCATTTGAAAATGCTTGCGCACGAGCATAATAATCAACATTTTTATTGGTAATTTTGTTTAAACCAAAATTAAATGAAGAAGCGAAATCAATACTTAATGGACCTGCAGTTCCGGGATTTGGTTGACCACCAGGTTTGGTTGGATCAAGGGGGGTTACCGGCCCTACAGTATCCGGATTATTTGGGTCCACATCTGGATCAATCGGTTCAGTGATATCTGATCCAGGGATAAACTCTACTACGCCATTTGAAATAATTGATTTTTCAGCGGCTTCTGCAGTAAGTGCACTCGCTCCCAAAGCAGATAATGTCAAAGTAGCAAGCAAGCTACTCACAATTATTTTTTTCATTTTTATTTTCTCTCCTTTATGGTGTATCTTTTAATATCCATTGTATTTTTGTCGTATAAGTTTTTTTCATCTTAGTACTGTCATTTGGCAGATTTAGCTTGACGCTACGACTCGCTTCCTCTTCCGTTTGACCCATACGAATAAGCCAAGTCCCCATCCCTTTTGATATCTCTGCTGTCGCGATTGGTGTTTCTTCATTTACAATAAAATCAATCGTCGCAGCCGAAAGAGTAGGTCCATTTTCTGATGGCCTGTCAGCAACTACAGATGTATGCTCAAATGATAACGCTGCTCCTCTCAATACTTCATTAAATTCTGTCTCGAAAGGTGATTGGATAGCTGTAAGTCGCCAACCTGTTCCACTCCCTCTGACATCTGTTATCTGAATGAAGTTTGGTCGCTTACTTCCATCACTTAAAGCTTGTGGCTGAGCAAAAAAATCCGTCTCCTTTGTTGTCACAAAATGCTGGCCAAATTGAAAATTTGAAATAAAATCAATACTCAAATCTCCCCCTGTTCCAACAGTCGGTAACTCCGGAAATGGGTTGACTGGGTCAATTGGTGAATATGGATTGGGATTAAGCGGATCTAACGGGTAGCCAGCACTCTCTCCAGGAACAACAGAAAAATTATTATCCGAAATTACGGGCTCCTGAACTTCGGCAGATAACGCGGGTAGATTAGATAGTGTGAGTGCAACGACTGCTAGTGATGCTAGATATTTGCATAATTTATTCATGAGATACCCACCTTCTGCTTAACAAAAAGCTCCCTATAACTGCACAAAGTAAGAGTAGAAAGCCTATCAGTTGAACATAGGCGAATGAACGGTCTCCTGTTTTTGGAAGTACCGTATATGGACGATTGGAATAAATTGGTCCTGTTGGTACATCGGTCATCCCCATTGAGCCGTCTTCTTGCTTGCTCCCTTTTTCTGTGTCCTTCTCAGTTTCAATCTCAGGTTCTTGTGGATTTTCTTCAGGATTAAGAACTTCATAGTTGCCATAAAAACCGGTCACCGCGTTAGAATTGTAGCCCTCACCTGCATAAACAGAACTACCCCCAGATGTGAAAAGAACGTACACGACTATCAATAAACAGCCTAATTTTTTCATTTTCTCATCCTTTCTATGGAGTGTCCTCAATGCTCCAGCTATATTTTCCTTGATAAGCACCTACTCGTTGGTCTTCAACAGGTAATGAAAGATAAATCCCATCCCCATCTGCCTGCCAAGTCTCGCTCACGTTCCATTCTTGTGCTGAGTCATTTTTTGTTGTAACTAAGACTTGCTCTTTTGTAATAAAAGTTTTGTTGCCATCTTGCTTTAAATACGTGTGCCCGTTCAATGTACGCTCTACTCCATCTACAGTTAACGGGCTAATTTCTTGAACTTTAACTGTCAACGGATTGACCTTATTTTCACGAATATCTTTAACGATGAGCGCTTCGCTCAGTACGCCAAACAAATTTTGTTCTTTATTAGATACCTGAATTTCTCCAAATGAAATTCGTTCAGGATAGCTCATAAAACCGACTTCCTGTGGTCTTGGAATGACCATTACGCGCATCGTGAAGGTCACTTCATTGCCACTTTTCCCAGTCACTTTGTAAACAACCTGCCACTCGCCTATCGTCTCAGTATCCACAGTATTTGAAGCAATAACTAGTTTATCCGTTAAATCAGTGTCGTCTCCATCAGTTGCAGTTGCATAACTTTTAGGATCAAATGATGTTCCTAGATAAAGTTCTAATACCTCAGGAGCAATAATCACCGCATCTTTTTCAACTGGTTTAGGTATAACGGTTACCGCGATTTCTTTAATTGCATAAGAAGCATCTATAGGACTAATGGCAAAATAAATCACAGAATAGACGCCCTCTTTTGAGGTATCGACCTCATTTACACCGACTTCTACTTGCATTGGCGTACCATCTATATCCGTCGCTTGAGCATAATCTAGCGGATCAAAGACTGTTCCCACATAAATGGTGATATCATTCGCAATAATTGTTGGTACTGCTGGCTTATAGACCTCGACCGCAATCGATTTAATAACTTCTTTCCCGTTCTTTCCTGTTACCGCATACTGAACATAATACGTACCTTCAGTCGTAGTATCAACGAGATTTGTTATCACTTCCACCTGATTGGTGATGTCAGTATTATCACTATCAGTCGCCGTTACTCCAATCATCGGGTTAAACTTAGAATTCAACTCAACCCGTTTGTTTTCAGCGTGAATCACAGCATCACCGAGCGCTGTTTTCTCTTTAACTGTGACAGTTATCGTTTTTGTGATTGTAATTGAATTTTTAGCAGTTACTTGGTAAATTACCTCATAAGTACCTGGTACTTGATTATTTACTTGATTACTTTTCACCGTAATCTTGCTCGTAATATCCGTCCCATCAATGTCCTTAGCGCTCAAATTGTTATTAGCTTTTAATGGATTAAAGGCACTTCCTTGAACAATAGTAACATCATTTGCGCTAATCGTTGCAGCCAGTCCAATTGTTACAATTGGTCCCGCTTTAAAGACTGCGTCTCTATAAGAAACAGAAGTCAATGGATTTTTGTTTCCACTGTTACTATTAGTTGATGGTCGATCTGCAAGATTTGCTAAGCCAGCACTATCTGTCGCAATAAATTGAAGTTTGTCATCATTCACTATGCTAGGAAGCTTGAGAGAAAATTTTCCACTCGAATCTGCTGTCGCTGTGGAACTAGTGAGTACTCCATTTTTATACAAAGTAATTTTGGCACCTGGCTCTGTAGTACCTGAGATAGTGGTGGCTGTCGGCCCTATAACTGAGACGCCCCCAGCCAATCCTGTTGGATCGGGCGGTGTAATATCGATAACCGTGCTACTTGCAGTTTTAACAGAGCTGCGTCCACCCCGTTTGGCGATTCCCGTTACCGTTTTATCTTTCATTTGAAATTTAGTACCCGTTGCCTTCACGTACCCATTAGCATCTGTGGTCAAATTTGTATATTTAGTCCCTAATGAATCCGTGATCTCTGCTTTTGCTTGTCCACTACCTGCATAGACAGGTATGTAATTAATTGTTCCATCATCAGCCATTCCCTGATTATCTGGACTGTATCCCAAGATAACTCTTGCTGTGACTGATTTGTCGGCATCTGTAACTGCCTGAATTTCTAATTCTGGGTTTTGATTGAGCCCAGAGATTCTTCTTAAGCCCGTTGTTGGGAAATAATTCGACAAAGTTGCATCTGTCGAAGAACTCACCATACCATTAGCCTGTGTTAAAGTTGCGGCTTCAGCTAAATAATCAGATGGTCCATCGATTGATGACCCCAGCTTCCAAATACCTATATCAGAATTTTTAATTTGAAAAGTTTTGATATTGGCACTTGCAATACTTGCATTAACTGTTGTACCACTTGAGTAGTTTCGTAAATCATAGCTTTTAGGATTGTCAATTATGACATTCATTCGTTTGGCATCCGTAGCAGAATCACTGCTGAAAAGTGGCTTATCCGTCGCCCCAATCACATACAACTCGCTTTGAGGACCTACAGAAAAATAAGAATCTTGAGTCGCATTTCCAGTAGCATTAAATGATATAGGTGCTCTTCCTTTTTTCGTTGAGGTCAGATTAATTTTGTTCTTTCCTTCTGCGATAAAGCTACTATTGTAATAGTCACTCCGCCAAGCATTTCCAGGCATAGTCGCATTAAAGGTCGCCCCTTCTCTCAAACGAACTTCCGTATAATAGGCAAATACAACTGGATATAAGTAGCCTGTTCCCTCCATCTTAAAGTTAGCCACGGCATTTTCACCCACTTCAAATTTTCGTGAACCAGATGTGGCTTGTGTCATATTGGTTTTACCGAACCAAAAGAAGGAACGATCTTCGTGGGTTGGTTGCTTAATTGCTGTAACCTTTGCATTGGGTGCGATATAGACGCCGTCGATTACGGCCATCTCAGAACGTGTCTTCCAGTAAATCTCTCCTGCCAAGTTTAATTGCGCCCCCGGTACAGAAGCAATTCGAATAACATTGTCCTCGTGGCTCCGAACATTCGTAAAGTTAATCTCCCAACCTGAGACAGCAGTTCCTAAAGCATCACCATAATGTACTACTCCTTGCAGTGTCGAAGAGCTACTTGACTTGATTTCAGAAATATTTTTAATATCCATAGTTGCCGTAGCCGCCAATTTCACTTTAAAAAGAGAACCACCTAAGTCTAGCTTGTAGCCATTGCCTTCAATCGCGAAAGAAGTCGAGCGTTCCGTCAAGACATTCCCTGTTATTACGATATCTTTCGTAAAACTAACAGCCGTGACTGCTGCATTATTATACGCATTCTTCAACTCTTCTCCTGTCGAAACTAACACAGGAGTTGCGGTGGGTACTTTTGCGGTAAGCTCTTTCCTTTTAACTGAGTCTGTATCTTCATTCATTGAAAGGCTCTCTTCTGAGCTTTCCGAATAAGTTTCTTCAGTTTCTTGGCTTTCTGTTCCACTTTCTTCAGAAAAATCAGATAATTCAGCGTTAGAGATACTTGTTGTGCTCTCTACAGTCGCAGATTCCTCAACACTCTCTTCACGAGTCAGCTCATTTTCAGCTGAGTCTACCGACGCTTGGATTGATCTATTGTCTGACTCTGAAGTATCCGTCGAGGACTCCTCAGAAAAAAAGCCGGAATTGATTGATTGAATCGGTTCAGGTTCCTGTAAAGCTTCTCTTGATTCACTCTTCATATCCAAACTCGTATCAACTGTCAAAGAAACTGCCATCAGTGGGTTCCCTAAAATCGTTCCTACTATCACTGCTGAAAATAGCTTCTCTACTTTCCTTTTGTTCATTTTTTCACCTCCTATAAACAAATCCATTTTATTTTTTGCACAAACCACCTCTCTTATCTATTGTAAGTAGCAGTTCGTTTGGAAAAAGAAAGAAACAACAGGTATTCATAAACTTATACAAGGCAGCAACTTCAAAAAAGTCGATATATAAGACAAACCTATTGAATTGAGGTATTAAAAAATGATTGACCATTTACTCGCCATCAAAGTCAGGTTGAAAAGATAAAGAAGAATGTCTCCTTTATCTTTTTCTCCATACTATTATTTTTTTAATACATCCTCCACTAAAATACCTGAAGTTATTTTCTCTATTTCCAGTTCAAGTATAAACGAGCGAACTAGTCTAGCTATGCCAATTTTTTTTTTACAAAAAAAAAAAATTGAGATAAAAATAAGAAACTATACATTACACAATCGAATGAATAACTATAAATAGAGCCAATAAAAAGCTTTATTCGTTTCTTTTTTAGTAGCCACACTAAAAAGGCATAGAACATAACTCAAAAAGTTATGTCCTATGCTCCTAGTATCTGAATAAACGCCGGGCACAAAAGGCCGCTATCTTCACTCTCACTCGTATCAGTGAAAAAAAGCTTCTATTTTTTTCTGAATCGCGCGCATATCTACTTCTCTCATCTGAGGACTTATGATAATGCTTTTTTGATGTGTCTTTAATTGTTCGATATCAAAAGGACTCGTGGCAACAATGATGTCTGCTGTTGTCAGACTTGTCACAAATCGTATTTGAAATCGTTGTCCTAATTGTAATTTAATTAATTGTTTGATATAAGAGGTAAATGTATCTGACACATCTGTCACGACACAAATTTTGACTTTTGAATCAAGATTTTCAAATTTTTCGATTGGAAAAACTGAAATCATCATCATTAATAAGTTAAACTTTACCGCACCATAATGCTCTTTATAATTAACATATGTCATAAAATCAGTCCACAAAGAAGCAAATCTTTTCCAATAATTAGGGTAATAATGTCTAAAGCTAGTAATGCTAACAATGTGTTCGATATCTTTTACTGCTTTATCTGTATACCTTGCAAAATAATTTGATAAATATATCTTAGTCCATTGAGCAGATAAAGATTTTTGCTGCGTACCATTGAGTGGAACAAAATATTTTTTTACTAACCGCTCTAACAATTGTTTTGATATATTCATTTCGTCTATCACAGAGGAATGATAAGATTCGTTTAATTTAAGTGTGAAGTTGTAGATATCTGAACTATAGATAGTCATCACCAGCATCTCCCACTCAACTTGACTCCATGTCGAGATTACTGACGGTTTTTTAGGAAAAGAAAATGCGTGTAATGTAGCTTCTTGTTCTTTTTTCAATTGTAAATAATATTTTTTAGAAAGTGAATTTGAATAAATAAATAACCAGATTGAGAGTAATTCGACATGTAATGGACTCGAACTAATCTTTAATGCTTTTAATACTTCCGTTGTCAGCATTTGAATATTGGGATAATTCTTTTTTAGTAAAGCATTTGAAAACTGGCGGTTAGTTCCCCAAAAAAAGATGTAAGAAAAAATTCTTATATCTAATTCACTTGCATCAAATTTAAGAGGCGCCGACCTTGCAATAGCAATATTATAAGCTTTAAGTTCCTCATTTATCAGGCGGATTTTTCTAAAAAATGTTGCATGACTGATATTGTGCTTCATGCTGAAGTTCACAGCAGAAATTTGTCGTTTTTCTATCAACTCCAAAAGAATATCATAGGCGATATCATTGGCATAGATAGCTTCAAAAAGAGTCTGCAAGTTAGTTGCTTGTCTTTCTAACTTGAAAACTCCTCTTTTAGGACTCACTAGTCTCACAAAGTATTTCTCATCTGTGTAACGATTATCTATAATCGTTCTTAGCTCTTTTATGGACTTCAAAATAGTCACAGCATTACTATAACCTAATCTCAAACGAATTTCTTCTACCGTTAACGGCGACTCTTCTGTATCTAGTATTTCAACTAAATCTTTAAGTAGCGTCGTTTTATAATCTAAACCCAGCATTCCATTACCCTCACTTCATAGATAAGTACATAATAAATAAAACATCTAGTTATAATATAGCTCAAAAAACAAAGAATTAAAAATAAAAGGGGTTCGTTTATAATGATCTATACATATAATTAACAATTCATCCTATCTAAAAATACTTTAATTCCGCTAATTATCATGAAATGAATAACGCGTATGTCATTCGTATAGAAAACAATTCTACAATCGAAATGTTGACAAATAAAAAAATCTTTAGCTAAGGAATAACCTAGCTGAAGATTTTTTTCTATTGAATTGGATGCAAGACAAGACTTACTTAGCAGAGAACCATTGTGGCGAAAAGCTACTCAATACCTTTATAAGCTCATTTTTATGACTAAAAGCTAAGAAACCTCTTGAGTACCTAATAGACACTACAAAGAGTCACTTAGCTTTCTTATTCTCACGTATTTCTACTAGCTTATTTGTAAAGTTAGCCCAGTCTACTGCACGTGGAGGTGCTAACCAAACAATACTCGGAATCTCTTTTTGCCTTTCTAAATAAATATCGGATAAAATAAAATCTGTTTTTTCATCAATATACTCTTGGTACACAATATGCAATTCTGTAATTTTCTTTATGTTCTCAATAATCATCTGATTATAGATTTTGCCAAATGAAAAATCAACATATAAATAAATTGGCGGTAAGTAAGATTTGATAGGTATAGTTGTCACTAGAATTAATAAGTAGTGGTAAAAATAATACTCCTTTAATGCCCATAACTCTCTATGATATTTTTTGTCATTTAGATAGTTCCGACAAAAATTAACATATTCGGGAAAGTTGTTAACGAAGTAATTGATGTCAATCGTTTTAGACTCTTGATTATCCTCAGTAATAAATGTTTGTACGCGAAAATGGAGCAAATCAATCGCTTGTTGATTCTCTTTCAGAATCTCCTCCGATTTAGGAAATTCTCTCACAACAGCTTCAACAAATTCTGTACTATATGCTTTAAAACTTTGATCAATCACCTGTTCTAAGTAATCCCCAACAAAAAGTATTTCTTCGCTTATCAAAAAACTCAGAATTTCATCATACTCATAAGCAAGTGTTTCTATGTCTACATTTTTTGCATCGAGTTCAAAAGATTGTTGAATCAAATTAACAATGGGTTGACAACGAAGTAAATAATTCATTGATACCACTTTTGGTCCCGTATTGATGTAGTATTTTTGTTTCGTACGCACAAAAGTAATATTTAAAAAATGACTAATTCGAAGTTTCGAATACTCGTTCAAAGGTTTTCCTAAAAATTTTTCCAACCGTTGAATGAACTGATTCGTTTTTTCTCTAACAAATGATGGATAAACCTGATTGTCTTGTTGGTAAGCCTGTGTAAAAAGATGTAAAAAAAATCTTCTAATCTTTTTTTCATCCCCTTCAAAACCAAATTTTTTTGTAATCGTAAAATCTAGCTGTTTGAAGTGTCCTTTTATATCTTTAACTTTTTTATAAACTGGTGAATCACTTATAAAGTGTTCATTTGAAAAATGACTTACGGACTTAAACCTGCCTAAAAAGATTTCCGTAATAATTGAGAAAGCCATGGACTCTTTAAGAAGATGGACCTCAAATTGTCTAGAAGTCGTCATTCCTGTCTCAATCAGCTCAACAGTATTACTAGTTGAAATAAGTTGGAAATATTCCTTTAGACTCGTTTCTTCAAACTCAACATTAAGTTCATCAACGATTCGATTCAATAAAAATTCCGAAATAGCCAACTCTTTAATAATCGTCTCTTTGTATTCTTTTAATAATGGCCGATTTTCCATATATCGAATAAATTCTATCTTTCTCAAATCTGATTTATCCAAAAATGTCTTGAACATTGATTTCCGGTCCACCTTCCCTGTCTTTTCCATAAATTGCTAGACCAGATAATGAATAGGCTAGCTCAGTCAATGGGTGCATTTTTTCTGATGACCCACTCCCCGAGAAATCTTTTGGCACAAGGATATCCAAACCCGCTGCCTTTTTTTTCTTAGTAAACAAATCATCTATACTGATTTTCTTTTTGCTATTCTTTTTTTTAGGCGCTTCTTTTGGTTCGCTAGATTCTGTCTGCGTTTCACTGGTTGTCGCCGTTTCTGATTCCGTTGTGGTTGACTGTTTTACAGCTGATTCACTAGAGGCAGGCTCACTAGCTTCCGATTGCTCTTGGCTACTTTCAGTCTCCTTCGTCTTGGGTGTAATCGTTTGACTAGGACTTAGGGGGTCATAAATAACAGTTTCACTGCTTACAATTGGTGTATCCAATAGCATCACTGTCATTAATATGGAACTAAACAAAAATATTGAAGATTTCTTCATAGACTCATCCTTTACTATGCATTAATAAATCTTAGGCATCCAAGCATCCTCATCTATCAAAGAAATTTTAGTAATCTCCACTTGAGGAAACGATTTTTTCAGATAATTTAGTACTTCTTTTTCGGCCCAAAGATACGGAACAATCATTGTTCGCTCAAAGTTTTTTCCTTTATCTTTAAATAAGATATAAAAAATATTTACATCTTCAAAATAATCTTCAACCATCTCTAGTCTTTTCACCTAATTCTCTTTCATTTTCTTTTGAGTTATCTTCTTTTTGTAAAATAAAAACCGAATCAGACCAATCAAAAAAAGACACAAGCAAAGCATTCCAAAAGGAAACTTATAGATTTCTGTTTTACTCATTGATTGTTTCTGACTGACCTTTTGCAGGATATCTACTTGATTCTTCAATTCTTGTTGTACCTGTTTTTGTTGTTCTTCTTTTACGGGTTGCGCAATCACAACGAACCGCTGTTTAGTCCTTTGTGGTACAGGACAAGTAATCAGTGTTAATCGTGCGTCCTCTTTGTTTTCTAAGACCGAAATCTCTGTTTCATCAACAATCGTCAGCTCACTTACTTCATAAGCAATCGTCTCATCTAAATAATTCACGACGACTTGATCACGTTCTTTTATGTCTAAAAGCTTCCCAAAGAGTAACTCATTTATACCCAAATGATGGCCAAATAAAACAAAATTGTCTGCTTTTAATGTCCGCTCTGGATACATAACGACACCGCCATAAAGAAGGTTCTCATTGGTAATACCAATTAAAATAGGCTGTTCCAAACCAATCGAAGGGATCCACACAGAGCCATATCCTTCTTTTTGATGCTGAAAACTATTTGTTAAAATAGAAGAGAGCTTAGGTGAGCCTATGCTCTCTTCCATCGGCTGTTTGCTTGGCAAAGTCACATTTTGAACAATTTCTGTTCGCTGAATTTGCCACCCAATCAGACTATCTTTTAACCAAGGGGAAAAAATAAAACCTATTCCTAAAACGAGCAAAAAATCGATTGCCAATTCAACAAAAATCTCTTTTTGTTTCTTACTTAGCTTTATCGTCTTCATCGTTTTCTTTCTTTCTCTTTAAAAATAGAACCAATAAAAGAATCGCAACGAGTAAAATTAAAACGCCAATGATTACATATAACCATGGAAACTCTTCTTTTTCAATTGAAACATCTTTTGCATTTAATTTTTCTGCCACTTCTTGTTTAATTTCGAAGTCTTTTTCAAATTCCCATTTGTATAAATAGCGCACCATATTGCCGTCTTCATCCTTAACTTCGTACTTGCCACTGTCAGATAAACCGCTATAAGCCACTGTTTTCAAATGATATGTTCCACCTTGTAACTTTTCTCCGTTTAAAGCAATTGGGTAGTCAAAATTGGAGTTTGGTGCCATCTGCATTCTTGGCGCAGAAGATTTGTATAAAACGTCTGTTTCTCCTTTTTTTGTCACCTCGTGGATCATCCGTAATTGATTCACATAAGTGGCTGTTGGATTTTGGAATCCCACATTAATGACGTTTCGGACGTTCACTTGAGAAGGATTTACGTCAAGAATTTTCAGATCTGGTTTAACTTGTGTATCTGTTTCTTTCAACACCAATCCGACTGCAAATGCGTACTCGTTTTTAATGGCCATCCCTGCATCTTCTGTCTCTTTTTGGTCTTTTTCAGAAGTCACTTCTTGAAAAGTAATGCCGCCTGCCAAAATCCCATCATAAGACTCTTTTGGCATCGTAAGCTTCAAAGGAACATTCATCTTACTGTTAGCTTTTATCGTAACTTCTTCTTCGATTTGAACCAAATCTTTGATGTTGTATTTCAATGACTTATCTGGCTTAATGGCATTTGGACTATACTCAACCACACCGTTTAAATTCGTTGTCGCACTAGCCACTTGAATGCTGACTTTAACGTCTTTGTCCGTGCTATTTCTCATTTCCACTTCAAGATTTTGACTTTGTTCTGGTTGCATGCGTAGTTCGAAATACGTTTTATCCTTATCTATTTGATTTTCAGGGATCACAGGTGTGACTGAAAAATTCAATTGAGATGCCGCGGCTGTTTGAGCTGTAAATAAAATTCCCACGACTGCGATAAAGGTCCACATTACTTTGTTTAATTGTTTCATTGTTTTATTTTCCCCTCTGTTAAACATATACTTTCTCCTAATAAGCAAGTTGAGAGAAGTAGACTAGAGCAAATTTCACTCTAGCCTGCCTCTCTAATTGTTATACATTTTATGCTTCTGGTGCATCTGTACCTGGGACATCACTTAACACCCAAGTAAAGCTTGTTTCATAACGGTCGCTATATTTTGTTGAAGAACCAGGTACTTCTAAAGTCACACTTGTTGCTCCAGTCGCTTGGTCAGTTCCCCAGTTGTGTAGATAAGTTCCGGCACCTTGACCGTCTTTAGCACTCATAACTAAAGACTCCGAGTTAGGTGTTAAAACAGTTTTCGCATTTCCTGTTGGGAAAGCAGAGTCAGATGCTGAAACAACATTCCCGTTGTTCAAAGTGATTTTTGCTCCTTCTAACTCAGTACCAGCTTTAACAGTTGTTGTTTTAAATTGACCTTTTTGAGTCACTTTTAACGTCCAACCAGACTCTTTTCCGCGGTTGTCAGACACTTGAACAAAGTTTGGTCCAGTTGTATCTGTCCCTGCTTCATTTGTGTATGCTTGCGGGTTTGCTTCATAAGTTTTTGTCGTTGAAATGATTTCATTACTACCGAAGTAAAAACTTGAAGCGAAGTCAATTGATAATGGACCAGCAGTTCCTGGATTATCTGGCGTTTCTCCTGGTGGCACGATCGGCACGATTGGTTTCCCTGGATCTAATGGGTCAGTTGGGTTAGTTGGGCTTGTACTTGGTGTATAAGTAATTACCCCTTTTGAATCATATGATCCGCCATCTACGGCTTGTGCTGATAAAGGTGCTAAGACAGCTGTCCCAAATAACGCAACAGCAGCAACTAAAATTTTTGTATTTTTCATTATTTATTTCTCCTCTTTAGACATTTTTTAGTGTTTGATTGTTTTTATTCAAATTGATTAGAAGAATCATTCTATCTTAGTTTTTTAGCTAAACAATGAGTTAAGCTGATGGTGTATCTGATAACACCCAAGTTAACGTTGTGCTATATTTCACGGCATCTTTTGGTGTGCTACCTGGCACAGAAAGAGACACAGTTTCTGTGATTTGTGCGTCTACGTCTTCGCCTGCAGCATTTTTTTCTGTCACAGTTTTCACATCTGATTTTTCTCCCCAAGCAGCTGCCCAAGTACCCGCACCTGTACCAACACCAGCGCTAGCAACTACTGATGAAGCGCCCGCAGAGTCTAAAACCAACCCTGATGCTGTTGAAATAGGTGAAACAGGTGCAATTGCTGTCGAAGATTCTTGTGTTTTAAGTGTTGGTGAAACTAATTTAATCACTGAACCTGTCAACACTTTGTTTACTGTATCTGCATTGTTGAATTGACCATTCTGTTTCACTGATAGGGTCCAACCAGCATTAGAACCACGGTTATCTGAAACTTGAACATAGTTTGGTGTACTCTTTGTTTTATCAATCGCACCCTCATCATTTTTGTAAGTTTGCGCACGTGCATAGTAAACTTCTGATTTGTTACTGATTTTGTTTAAACCAAAGTCAAAACTTGAGGCATAATCAATTGACAATGGACCATCTGTTCCTGGTTTTGGTCCGGTTGGGTCAACTGGATCCACCGGTTTAACTGGATTATCAGGATCTGGTTTTGTTGGATCTACGGGTTGTGTAGGTTCTGTTCCAGGAATAAATTGAACCACACCATCTGTATCATATGTTTTTTCTGCCGCTAAAACAGAAACCGGTGCACCTGCTGCTAAAACTGCAACAGCGACTAATGGTAAACTCATTTTTTTCATTTTTTTCACTCAGCCTTTTTTTATTTATTTGCTTATCTTTATTTTGTAGAAATTTACGGTGCTACAGGCGTATCTGATAATGTCCAAGTCAACGTCGTTTTGTACGCTGCTCTTAGTTTCACGCTCTTACCTGGTACCAATAATGAAACGGATTCAGCTGCTGTATCGGCTGTTCCCATGTCGTATAACCAAGTACCGACCCCTTGTTTTTCAGCAGCGGTCATAATGACTGTTTTCGCTCCGGGAACCAACCCTGTTTCACCAGTACTCACCGTTGCTGTAGGTGTAATCGCTGCTTTATCTGTATCATTTAGACCCGTTTGTTGATCAGAAATTGCATGTCCGTTCGCCAGACCTAATTTAGCACCTGCTAACTCTTCGCCTTCTGTTGTCGCAAATTGAGCTTTTTGAACAACTGATAATTCCCAACCTTTTTGTGTCCCACGTTTATCAGTAACTTGAACATAGTTTGGTCCAGTTTTGGCAACACTTTCGCTATCTGTATAAGCTTGAACTTGTGCATAGTAAGTTTTGTCAGTTGTTAGGATTTCTTGTTCGCCAAATTGGAAGCTTGAAGCATAGTCAATTGATAACGGACCATTTGTTCCTCCTATTGGTCCCGTTGGATCAACTGGATCAACGGGTACTACTGGTTTTGTTGGATCTGGATTCACTGGATCTAATGGACTTTCTGGATTTGTTCCTGCTTTAAAAGTAATTTCACCCTTTGAATCATAATTGCCACCTTCTGCTGCAAAAGTGCTAGTGGCACCTAATAAACTGCTAAATAAGATGATTCCTGCTGTCAAGATTGTTGTTTTTTTCATGTTTTTCTCTCCTTAAAATAAATAGTGTACTAACTCCTAAAATAGCTACGCCCAGTAGTTGAAACTTATTGAAGTGATCATCCCCGGTTGCTGGTAAAATCTTTGCCCCGTTTGAATTTATTTGGCCTGCCCCGGGTTTGTCTATCGGGGTAACAGGCGTTGGTTTATCGGGTTCTGGCGGTCGTTCATCAGAACTTTCTTCAGTTGGATATTCATACGTACCATAAAATGAAGTAACGCCATTGCTATCATATTCCCCAACATCTTCTGCGTTTACTGTACTTGGAACACTAGCTATGAAAAAGAGCATTGCAAAGCTACACAATAGTTTTTTCATGGTCTTTCTCCCTTCTCTTAATTCCCAGGTCCAGACACTAATGTCCAAGTTAACGTACCTTCATAGGTTCCCAGTCGTTGTTTGGCAACTGGAATTTTTAACTTCAGCCCTTTGTCTTTCGTTTCACCCCATTGATTTGAAATGACAAATTGACCATCTTGTTGAAGTGTTGTTTCTTCAACAATTACTGCATTTTTGCTTAACAGTTGTTCATTTAAGCCGTTTTCGAAGTACATCGTTTCACTCAGTGTCGTTGTTCCCGAAGAAAGTGGTGTGGTCTCAGCAACGGTCATCTGCCATTTCCCCTTATCTCCACCTCTTGTGTCCTCAACAGTTAGATTCCCCGTAATTGTTGGCCAGTATGTTTGGGTCTGGCTGGAAACCATTTGATTGCCAAAGTTAAACCCAGCTGGCACCTCCACTATTTTGAGTTCACCAGAGATTAGAACATTGACGATTTTGGTCAATGAAACAGAGCCGTTGATATAGCTATACTTCGTCTCAACATTTTTTGATAACTCGTCAGATGTCACATATTTAATTGCGTTAAATGCTGTTGGATCAATTGTTGGTTTCACTGAAGCCCGTCCATCCGCAAATAGTACTTGTGCCCAAGTATGAGTATTCAATTCCACATCATCAGCTAAAGCATTGGCTTCTTCTAACTTGAAGCGAGCCGCTTTTGCGTATAGTGCTGTACTACGATCTGAAGAAATACTTGACTCATCTCGAACAACTACTAGGTTGTATACTTGACTCACTTTATTAACAGCGGTTTTTCCTGAAGTATAGGTAACTTGATGCACTCGCGATACATCATTTAACCCTAAAGGCTGCTGGATATCTGACACCATTTTTTCTGTAATATCATCCGTTAAAAATGGTCGTCCTTGTGCCGAGGTATACGCATAAATCTGTTCTTTAGTAATTGCTTTTGCTTCAGTCTCTGTAATAAAAACATGCTCTCCAGATAACTCTGCTTTATTGGAATACTTCACTTTGACCGTGTAACTATATTCTCCATCCATAGAAGACCAGTCAACCGCTTTAGAATTCGTTTGTTCCCCGATTTCTTGATCCGTTTGCCCGATTTTCGTTGAAGTAATTTTCCCAGAATAGAACCAAGAACCGGTAATATCTGTTTCAGGTGTAAACGTTAAGGTTGGTAAAATGTTATGGCCCATAGGAATTACTAATCGGCCTTTTTTGACTTGTTTATTCGCCCTTTCAGTTCCCCAAGCATCAAGAGATAACGGTTCATTGTTTTCTTTCACCTGCGAAACATTATGTGCAATCATTCCGTCTCCATCTGCCACACCTGGTATTTCAACTTCATAATCGATAATCGATCCTGGAATCGCAATCCCATAGCCGCTACCTGTTTTCTTAATATCATTGTCGCCAATGTACGTCTTCCCTGTGTTCTTATCAATTCCAGTAAAGTTGGCTGGTTTAATATTAAGAGCGTTATTTTTTGTCGGGTTGACGGTTAATACTTGAAACGCCTGTGACTCACCAAACCATGTGCCCTCGCTTTTGGTCAATAGAGAGGCTGCAGGTGACGTCGTAATCCATGTAAGGCGATCTTTTAATTCATCCGGTGTTTCGAAATCAGAAATATTGATTTTCCCAGCGCCTGGAAGTGACTCAACGGTCCCTTCATCTTCGACTGTCAATTTACCGATAGAAATAATACCAGTTGTATTGCTCGGAGAAATTCCAAACCCAGCGCCTTTTGATAAATGAATCGAACCAAACCCATTATAATCAGTTAGATGGTTCCCAGCTGATGCAACACTGCTGTTTTTCACACTACCCGCATTGGCCATCAATTTTGTTCCATTGGTGATAGTCATTTCAGTAAAGTTCACAATTCCCACACCGTTCACATTAATGGGATCCTTTTGATAGACACCTGTCTCATCCACATTTTGACCCACGTTTATGGTAATCTTATTACTGCTATCACTAACGATTTTGTTTGTTAAACTATCCGTGTTATTTCCACCAGAAAGACCGTTAATACTTGATACACCCTGGATGTTCATCTCAACATTTCTGAGGATTTTTCCTGCAGAAATATTTGAATAGTTTGTCGCATAGAAATTACCGACCTTTGAACCTGATGCTTGGATGTTCATAATGATGGAACCACTCTTTGTGTTCACAGCACTACTTCCCCCATCTCCATAAAGAGAGGCGCCATTTAAAACATCTAATCCCGGTTTTGTAAAGACATTTAGAGTCACCGTATTAGACGTATTGGTACCTAGCTTCGTCGTTCCAGCATAAGGAATTCCTCCACTAATACTGGTTCCTGTTGGTAGCCCAAATTGACCGTCATACTCTCTTAAGTCGATGGTTAACTCACTATCGCCAAGAATTGATCCAGCATAGGTTGGTCCTCCTGCCAAAGCTTCTCTTGTTGCAACGGACGTACTGTGGTTTTTCCCAGAAAAGTCGCCACCATAAATATAGTTTTTCGAATCCCCTGTTATGATATGGTCATCTGTGTAACCAAATGTTCCTCCAACAGACGCATTGATAATACCATCATAGACCGTAACGCCTACATCACCGACGATTTTTTGGTCCCACCAGCCACCGCCAGATAAGAACCAATCAACTTGCCCGTTGTTAAGGGTTGCTCGACTATTTCCATAAATTCGTTTTCCTGTATAGCCTGCACCTTCTAGGGTATCAACTACGCCACCATTCATAGTCATTGATGTGTTTCCCTCAATTACACCAGAGAAACCACCACCATAGGTCCATCTAGCTAACACATTGTTTAAAATCGCACTCGTGTCCCCATAAATATAAATATTCGTTGCTCTAGCCGCATTGGTGCCGCCTCCTCCAACAATATCAAAAGCGCCAGTCCCAGAAGAACGGCTGTTGTTTGTGTTAGTATAAGGTAAGTTATTTTTATAGGCTGCTCCGCCTGGATTATAAGCATACCCCTCACCACCAGCAGTTCCATCAGCATGTACTGTTCCCACCTCAACAGAAGTATTTCCTTCTATATAACCACCATAGCCAGCCCCCCTAGTAAAGGCATTGTTATCCCCACCCTTACTAACAGCTCCTTCAATGATTTTTGTTGAAACATTTCCATAAACTAAAAATTTTGCTGTTTTTTCTGCATAAGCTCTTCGTTGTTCCTTAGTCATGGCGTCGTAAGCGGCGTCTGTCCCAGTAGTCAAACTAACCACCGAAACTTCCATACCTGCTGCACCATCCACTCGGTTAAACGACCCTTTGTCTAAAGTCCCTGCTTTAATAACATTGGAAATATGTCCTTTGACTGTTCCTGTGTTCTCATTAGCTCCGATAAAGTTCGCAGAGCCATACGTAAATTGACTCGTATCTACATTAGAAGTAATCGCTGGTTGTGTTCTGTCTGTTCCAATATTCCCAGCCTTCGTTCCCCCATAAAAATTTCTGACAAGATCAGTCCATGAACCATAGCCACTGATGTTATTTATAACAGCACCTTGTATATCCCCGTACGAGACACCCCCATGATAAGTACCAATTTTGTTGCCAGCTGTAGCAACCGTACTGGTAATCTCTGTCTCAACATTTCCGGTAACATTCGCTGGATTAGCTGTTGTTCCAACACCTCCACCATAAATGTTGGTAAATGTTGCCCCACTATTACTGATACGAACAAATGTGTTCCCTTTGACAGTTCCAGCTTGTGCACCACCTGCTACAGTATCAAATGTTCTTGTTGTATTATTAATATAAATGGTCGGATTCCCTGTTAATGTGCCACTCGTTTTGTTCCCACCATAGACATTCCAAGCCCCTATCCCGGTTGTTTCTATAGTAATCACTGGGCTACCACTAACGTCTCCTACATCAGTTCCTCCATAAATGGAAAAGCCATTTCCAGAAGAGCCGCCGTTTAGAGTTAGACTCTTACCATTCATATAAATACTCGTTCCAGTATAATTAATGTTTCTAAACTGAACGTCTGTCCCAAAATGAATGTTTGCTCCTAGTGCTAACGTTTTGCTTCCTGCCGGCACCGCTATATCTTTAGTAATTGGGTCTTCTGAGTTACCGGTAATTGTTAATGTTCCAACTTTACCAGCCAATGAATAAAACGTCGCATTTGCTGCAGTTACAGGAGTAGGTACCGTTTTTGCAACAGTTGCCGCCGATAACGTAACCGTAGTTCCTATGTATAATACATAGTCTTCGCCTGCGCCATTCTGATATAAATCATTTAACGCTGTTTTTACCCCAACTTCAGAGGCCAGGTATTCTTTGTAAGCAATCCCTTTATCTGTTGGATCAGGAACAACAATGACTTTTGTTTTATCGGCTACATTAAAGATATCTTTAATTGAAGTGTTGGTTTTTATATTGGTGCCTTTCAAAGTAACTTCCTTAAATTCGGCCTCGGCTTCTATATCCTCTGTGATAGCTAACGAGGTTAACATCTCAGTCGAATATATATGCCCGTTAACTTTCCAACCAACAAAATCACCGAGTTGATCTGTAGAAGGAATTTCATCTACAGCTAATTTGCTATCCTCCTCCTTTTCTATTGTTCGTTCAGTAGTATTTGACGAGAAATTGTGTTTAGCGTCTGTTCGAAAAGTAACCTGATATTTTCTCGTTTCTTTCTTACTTTCAGTAACAGCTTCTTGTGAAGAGCTCTCTTGACTCTCGCTAGTAGACTCGCTTGATTCCGAAGAGGTTGAATTCGTTGTAGATGATTGATTCGATGATTGGTTCTCTTCGGTTTCTATTACAGATGACTCGTCAATCGTTTCATCTGACGTAACAGTTTCGGCTACTGCATAAGCAGACATCCAAAATGGACTTAGCACTAAAACCAAGCTTAATGTTAATGTTGCAAATTTTTTCACCCATTTCCCTCCTTATTTGTAAGTTCTGTAATAAATAAATATCGTCATCAACGATCTCATCTACAAACTCAGTATAGTCGAATGATTTTCAAATTTTCTGTTTTGTTTTTCATATTTTGACAAATTTTCGGCAGTTTTTCACAAACACGGCCTATTTAAATGGTTTTATAGAGATTGAAAATCCGTTTTGCAGCAGAAAAAATTTTTTTAAATATGCATTGTCTTCTATGTAATGAAATTTTTTTGCACAAAGTTTTTTGGAGGGATTCTTCTATTTAAAACGAACATCCGCTAATGTATCAGACAGAAGAAATAAAGAAATTAGAGGTAACAGATTGATAATAGCACTCTTGTTATTTCATGCTAAGTATGAAAACCTATTTGTACGGTAACTTATACAGGTAGGTATTAAAAATATTTTTTTAGACCTGATAATTAATGTCACTAAAAAAGCAAAAATCGTAATTTTTCAAAAATTCTACAACAAACTAGGTGGTATAAAATCACTCTAATCGGTTGTATAGAGACACCATCCTATTGATTTTTTAACACGCATACTCACATGGAAATATCCTCCACTGAACGCTTCCAGCATTAATCATTGTGTTTCTTCTATAGATATATTTTTGACAGTATCTTCTTACTTAACTCCTGCCTGCATTAAACCTATAGTGTGTTCTGTAAAAACTTTTAAAAACAACCGCCCTAATTTCTGTTTTACCAAACAAACGTTTAAAAACTCCTTTAAAAAACTTTTCCAACTCAACTGCCCTTGACAACTACATATGCATAATACGTGAGGTTCTCCTGATGAAAATAAATGTGAAGGTAATAGTAGCCTTTAGAGAGCTATACGGCAAAATCGTTACTTTTATCACCATCGATAGCAATACAATTTTAGAAGCCAGCGCTATCGAAGAAAGGTTATATTTTTTCTTTGATGAGATTATTATGTCTGAGGAGGGGTTATGATTTATAAGAAAGCAGCGTCTTGAAAAATATCTTGGTGGTTCAATTGAGCTATTCTATCTCGTTTGGTGCCTACACACCCATATTTCTAATAGTTTACCGTTATTACTCAATTACCAGTCGTATTACTTTATACGCTTACTCTTTCTTACATAAAAAACTTACACATTCACGTGTTTGACTGTAACGATAGAAGGGAAAAAGAAACAGGTACTCAGCTTTATCGTTTACTACCCAACCTTCACTATACGTAATCTTCTAATTTGTGCGATTTTATAGATTTATAGTTTATTGATGGTTTGGAAAGTTGCTAATTGGTATGCCAAAAAAATGTGGAAGTGGCTATTGAGGAAGAATAGCGGCAGTATTCAAAAATAGCTAAGTTGAAGTAGAATCTACTTTGCTATTATAATAGAAGAAAAAAGTGTGTACACAGCCGATAGTCAAAGCTGTGTGCACACTTTTTTTGTTTTTTATAAAGATCTTTGACATGAATTTAAACGATTCGTGTCAATACCCTAGTTATTTTTCTTTTTTAATTTGAAACGGATAGTCAAACTAACAGCAATACACAATAATCCGATATAAACCAGAGGAGCATTAACTGACATTTCATTCGTTTTAGGCAAATCCTTTTTGTTAGATGAATTATCAGTCGACGAAGGACTTCCTTGACCATTCGATTTTTTTGAAGTCTCTGTTGTTGTACTGCTTGTGTCCGTGGTCGAACTACTTGTACCTGTTGTTTTACTACTTGTATCTGTTGTACTGCCTGTGTCCGTAGTCGAACTACTTGTATCTGTTGTACTGCTTGTGTCCGTAGTCGAACTACTTGTATCTGTTGTTGTACTACTTGTGTCCGTGGTCGAACTACTTGTATCTGTTGTTGTACTACTTGTGTCCGTGGTCGAACTACTTGTATCTGTTGTTGTACTACTTGTGTCCGTGGTCGAACTACTTGTATCTGTTGTACTGCTTGTGTCCGTGGTCGAACTACTTGTATCTGTTGTTGTACTGCTTGTATCCGTAGTCGAACTACTTGTATCTGTTGTACTGCTTGTGTCCGTGGTCGAACTACTTGTATCTGTTGTTGACTCACTGCTATCCGTTTCACTCGTGCTCGTATCTGTCGTTGGTGAAACTTCCCCTATATACGTATTTGTGATTACGTAATTTGTGTTATCCACTACAGATTCATATGCATCTGGTACAACCACCTCTTTGAAAGTGTACTCATATTTCTCGTTCGATTGTGGACGATGTTCTGGTAAATTTGTGAAGACAATCGGCCATTCTGACTGATTATTTTCCGAAATCGTAATGGGGTTCTGATACGGAACGCCATCTCTGTATAATTGAACAGAGATTTCTGCCGGTCTTAATTGTTCTTTGTTGTCATTGTCATCCCAGACTTTTTTCCCTTTTATAGAAGTATAGGTTGGCAAATCTTGAATTAAGCCTAAATCCCAATGAGAACTTCTTCCTCCAACAACTATAAAAGGATCCGTTTCCCCGATTTCTTTAAACTTGGAAGTATCCGTCTGTTGAATATCCCCTAGTGCAGTGATTTGATAACCTGATGGAACCTTTGCTTTAAGCACATATTTTCCAGGAGTAATCGCTGCACCCGTAAAATAATATTTTCCATTTATTTGAGAATTCGTCGTTCCAATAAATGTTAAACTATCATCTTGTGCCACTCGATATAAGGAGACTGGAACGTTCCCAACAGGTTGTTCACCAACCGTCTGCAAGCCATCTTGGTTATCATCATACCAAATATATCCATCAATAGAAGAATACTCGCCATATCCTGCATCAATAAACAATGGCTCTTCCTCAGTCGCTAAGTTAACTTTAGATTCTCCTAGATTAGCTGTGTTATCAACATCTAGAAAATCATTATCAACTTTTTTATCAAATCCCTTGTGATAGCTTGTTAAAAATAAATTTGAGCTTGGTCGTTGAACCGTCACTCGATACGTTTTATTGAAGAGGTGATTAAACTCATATTGTCCTTGATTATTTGTTAGCGTCGAAGCCACAATATCGTTATTCCAATCATATAATGTCACTTTCACGTTGGCATAGCGTGCCTCTCCCTCTTCACGGAGTCCATTGCTATCTTCATCATGCCATACTGTTCCAGCAATTTTTTTATCCGCTTTTTCTTGAGAAATATATGCTCCTGATTTAATCGGCTCGCCAACCTCCATATTGGCGATTGTTGCTCCATCAGTATAGTTACCACCAACCGCAAAACTATTCCAAAGCGTATCAACGTCGCTAGAGACTTCTGGAATATGGTAATTCAAGATAAAGCTAATTGAAGCCTTTGCTTCTAAACCATCTGTTTTAATAATTTTCAGTGCTACTGCTTCATCACTTAGTGGCGTTTGGCCGTCCCAAGTTTGCCAATTGGCTTGATCATTGGTTAAATTCCGTAATTCGTATAAATTTCCTTCAGCAGTTGCATTCGTTGCATAGAGTAGTTGATAGTTGCTTCCCAACGATGAGCCATCTGCCATTGTAATCCCTTGAACCACACCATGAATTGATGAATGACGCTCACTTCCTGAAATCGCCATCGTATCATTCGCATTTGGTAATTGGTCGAGAATGTGAACCTCATTCATTTTAACTTCGCCATAGTTAGGAACTGTCAGACGGAAGGAAACATCTGTACCAGTCGTTGAGTTATCAATCGTTGTATACCGCGAATAATTCGCGCCATCTAACGAAATTTCTTTTTGACTATTCAAACCAACCGAACGATTAAACTTAACCGTGCGCCATTTCGATAAGGCTCCCGTCACCCAGCCAATCCCAGGAACATAGTCATTTCCAACACCACCTTCATAGCGTTGAGTAGGATCACCTGAAACAAGATAGTTATTGAAAACTTCTTCGCCCTTAACCGAATCCGTTCCTTTAGCTACAATTTTTACACCATGGTTAAAGTTCCACCACTCATAGTTTTTCCAATCATTGTTATAGTTGATAATCACTAACTGAGTGTCTGCGTTGACCTGCCGAACCTCAATTTGTGCATCCGGATCATTGCTCGGGTTCAGTAAAGAAACGGACTCAATTTCAATAGAGGTTGGCACGGTGATATACAAGATGGCCTCTTTTAAAGGACCTGAACCTGTAACATTGTTAACCCCAATTTGATAAGTAAATGAAGCACCTATATCATTTGTTGATGGCGAAAATGGGTTTTCCCAACCATTGTATCCTGGATAAGCTCCTTCACCAACAAATGCTGTCGTAACCGTTCTTGTGTTGGAAGCATCATCTGCATTTGCTTCATACCCTCCTTCAATAAAAGGTACAAAATCTTTATCTAGCTGTCCTGGTAACTTTCGATCTCCATAAATATGAAGCGTATTCGTTAACCCATCGGAAAGAGACAATTCCGAGTTTTTTACTTCTGCCGTCGTTTTTCCAAAGGCAGTAATAGAGACCATCCCAGCATTTCTCGGAATGATTTGACTCCCTTCAAATGAAAAAGCATATTTGATTGTAGTCACATATTCATCTTCAGACAGCCCTAATTCAGCCACCGAAACTGTTCCAGACGGCGTAGCTGCACCTGCTGATTGCCAACTATTTCCTGACAAATTTGTTTGATAGAAGACTTGGACGCTGACTAATCCAGTAATTTCAGGATTTTTACTTTGTTGTGCGGACCAAGAAAGACTCGTGTAACGATAGCCTTTGAAAAAGTCTGGCTCAGCCGTTCCTCTTACCGGATCATCAACTAAAGAAACCTCTCGCGTATCTAGTCGAGGCGTAAAGGTCATTGTATAATTCAACGACTGATTTTCTGCTCTCAGTACCTGTTTACGAGCTGTCTTTGTGAAAAATCGAACACCAGGATAACCACCTAGTCCTTCTGCTGGTGGAACTGTTTCAACAATTTCAGCCGTCTCATTAACCTCAGTACCATCTAATCGTTTACCCTTCAGTGTGGCTTCAATCGTATAGTCAATCGGCTCCCCTGTTGTCGAATACGGATACTCGTAGGTCATTTCAATTTCCATAGGCGCAGTTGTTACAAGCAAATCACCTACGGGAATATCTACTGAATACGTTCCATCTGGTAACGTACGAACTGGGTAATTCCGTTCATTGTAGACAACACTAAACAAGTCAATCGCTGCCGGAAAATGTAATGTAAGTAGGCCATCCGTTATATTTACCCCACCAATTTCTGATTCAGGTGTAATTTTAACTGTTGCTGTATGGGCCTCTGTGGGCTCTGCTTCCTCTTCTGTCTTTGTCGAAAGCTTTGGTGATGGGGGTATATTTTGGGCAGTAATCCCATCTAGTGCTTTCTCCGCCTTGTTCGCGTTCGTAGCCGTTGCTACAAGATTTCCGATAAGACTCGTACTTGGAAGACTGATTCCTTTTTTAAAACGTAACCCGAATGGAAGAGAGATCATCTGCCCTGGAACAACCTCCGTTAATGACTGAATCGTGACAACCTTATTGGAACCCTCAGTTTTCGTTTCTACTTGATATTTATTACTTGTCGGTAAAGAAATAATCTCAACAGTATCTGATAATGTAATCTCAACCTTTAGCCCTTTAATGGCCTCCTCAGATTCTCCGATACTTCCACTATTTACACGAACGGTCATATCAAAATAAGCACCTGATAAAGGATTCGTCGTTGAGTAAACTTCTGAAACAGAAAGATTTGCGACTACATCAGATTGGGTCGCTACGTTCTGATGTGGAATTGGTGCTGGGGAAGTAATCACATCTGATTCTTGAATCTCTTCATATAAAGCTAACGAAACTTTTGTCTGTTCATTTTGATTTCCTGAAATCGTTAGACGAATCGCTTCTATAAGATACGTATCATCTCTTTGATCCGCAGAGATGACAACCGTAATTTTATCTTTAAGCGAAGTTCGAGTTTCAACTTCTGATACGCTTGAAACTTCCCAAATCCCCTTTTCTTTGTTTGTAAAACGAAGTGCTTGGTCATCACTTTTTAAAGTCCCCGAAAACTCTTTTCCGAAATCTAACTGGTAAGTTCCGTCTGTTTGGGATTGTTTTTCTCTAGTCCCTTCTACTAATAAAGTGCCCTGCCAATCTTGTGGCCCAACTTCAGCAGATAAAGCAGAGGTTTTTTCATCCTTTTGTAGCCAATAAAGAGAGACATTACTTTTACTCTGCTCAATCGTCTCACTCTCAATCGTAGAGGAAGCATTCTCTTTATTTAGCGAAGAACTTTCAACAGCATCTGCTGTAGTGCTACTAGTGATTTGTTCCTGTGGTGTCGTTTCTTTTGACACTTGAATTGGTGTTTGTTGCGTCTCCGTGGTTAAAGCGGTCTGCTTTTTAATTCCTTCTGATGAATCGACAAGCTTAGCTTCTGTTGTTGCAGTTTTTGTTGTCTCATCAGCTTGAACCGTCAATGCGCTCAAACCAATCGGAAATAGCAAGCTCAGTACAACCATCACAACCAATAATCTTTTATCAAAGTACTTTTTCATTGATTTTCCTCCCATTCAAAATTACAACCGTTTCATTATCTTCATTTTATCATGCTTTTTATAAATTTGATAACAATTACACAAAAAATAACAATTCCTAAATTCGTATTTATTTAGCAAAACGTTGTTAATACAAGCTTTTATCTTTTTTAATCCGCCAATACAAGAAAAATATTTCTTTTTATTGACTATCCCAAGTCATTCATTAGGTAACATATTTGTGCTAAATAACTCAATCAGCATAGAAATATTCTTAAAAAATAACTAGTATATTGATTCAACAAAAAAAAATTATACTCCTCAATGAAACACGAGGAGGCATAATTTTTTCTAGAAGAAGAGCGATACTTTCCAACAAGCACTCTGATTCTTCGTATAATTCCTAACCATACTTGGTTACATTTCTTTTAATGAATGTTTTTGTTTTCCTTCAGCATCAAAATTATCTGCCGCTAACCATCTTGTCAAACGTTCATTTATTTGCGGCCACTCAGATTCTGTAATAGAAAACCAAGCAGTATCGCGGTTTCGCCCTTTATAGACAAGGGCATTTCGGAAGGTTCCCTCATAGGTAAATCCTAGACGCAACGCCGCCTCTTTTGATGGGGTATTCAACGAATCACATTTCCATTCATATCGTCTGTAACGTAATTGCTCAAATGCGTAACGTGCTAACAAATATTGTACCTCTGTAGCAGCAACCGTTCGTTTTAACTTTGAAGAAAATACAACATATCCGACTTCGATGACACCATTTTTTGTGTCATTACGCATCAAAGAAATTAAGCCCACTATTTCTGAGCCATCTTTTGACCAGATGCAGAAAAAATAAGGATCATTTGTCAACCAATTCTCTTTTGCGTAAGCTAAAAAATCAGACAATGACACAAACGGCGCAAAGGGCAAATACGTATAATCGTATTCCTTTAATCCTTTTTCAAATAGCTGTTGGTACAACAAAGGCAGTTGTTCTTCTCTTAAGCGGCTTAACTGACAGTATTGTCCTTCCAGCCGCTGACTATCTAATGGTTGAAATTCTGTCTGCTCCACTTTTACACCAATTGGCTGACCAAAATTATTTTTTCGCATAATACAACGCCTTTCCTTTATTAATTTTACTAAAGTAAGCAACTGTGAACTGACTTCGTAGCATAAAAATATTCTAAATGAGCACTCCTATTTTTTGAAGTAAAAAAAAACACAAGACAACTGAAAAGAATAATGAAATTCCTAATCAGAAAGGGGATTCACTACTATTTATGGTACAATAAACAGTTTCGAAACAGTGAAGTTTAAACGACGGTGGCGATCCTTTGATTGCGAGGTGATGTGTTTATGCACATTCTATCAAAATCTAGAGAAAGGAGACGCCTTTTGCCAGTTGGAACAGCGCTATCCTTGATGATTAGCTTCGGTATGTTTACCGCAACTATCATTTTTGGAATTCTAGCGATTGTAAAAAATGACAAAAAGAAATAATCGTCTACTTTAGCCAAGGGACGATTATTTCATAAAAAATAATTAGACTTTGCCACCGTTCTTTAATCGGTGCTATTTTGTGACTAGGGGTACGTTCGCGCGTATGCCCTTTTCATCTACCATTGTAGCATTGTTTGATACATCCTACCAGTAAAAAATCTACGCAAGAAGATCGTCTGCTTTTTTAGTAACACCTATGTAATAACAGTTAACAATCTATTTATTTCCTCCCTGTATGACTCAACGTCGTCACCTTAAACAACTCGTTTATTCATTTTTTAAGACTATCGCTGAAAGTAAATCTGTCAAAAGGACTCTTCCTAAACTAATTCCGACAAAAAGCTGCACACTGGGAATCATCAGGTAAACAATTCCTGCACTCACTAAAAAATTCGATTTGTAAGTGCCCAGGAAGGCCGTACCTTCAAAATATACAGCGCCCCTCTGAATCCCAACATCGGATAGTATTTTGGTGCAAGCCACAAACAATAAAGTCCCAATAAAATTGCGCCCATTGACATCCACATAGAAATTCACTCCTTTTTTTATTATATTAGCATAATAGGCTAGCTCAAAAAAGAAAGAAGACTATCATTCATTATGGTGTATGAACAATCATAGACGAAAGGTTCCGCTCACAGTTTTTGGTCTATAATGTAACTTTTTACTCTTCATTTTCGCAAGCTAACTCCTGTCTGGCGATATTTCTACCAGCCTATTTTTGTAAAAAGGCTTTATATTCCTTAACTAATAGCTCATATCGCCTAGTCATTTTATCCATAATATCGATGTCATCTAACCATTCTTTTTTTTCAACTCTACTCAATGAGTTTAACTCAGCTTCATCCAAATTATAGACATCTTTTAAAAGTTCATGATTAATATTCAGCTTGCTCCTACTCCAGTCAAACCCAACAAAATTTGCTGCTTGGTGATCCATCCACATTTCCTCAGAATCAAAATAAATAAACGTAAGATGTTGCTTCTCCGATTTTTTATACCAAGATTTTAAAGTTTGTTCGTCCTCTTTAAACACGGTTATCTTCTTGTATCGAATAAAAGAAAATAACTTTTCTGCCTCTGCCTTCAAAATTAAATTGTTCCTTTCTTAGTGGTTCTATCACCACCTACAGCTCGTGCATCATTCTGTATTGGTCATTTTTATTCGCTTATTTAGATCAACTAAAATAATTTTTCACGCCCATGCCGATTGTTTCCCAGTAGTTCGCTCGCAGTTTATCTTGCTCCAACCACTCAACATTCTCTGTTGGAAGGCCTTCCGCGTTTAACTCATCAATCATTTGATCTATGTCACTTGGTAAAGTACGTCGGTATATACCGATGCTTATCTCTAAAAAACTATAAGAGTATCCCAATTCGTCATCTAAAATCTCTCCATTATTTTTTTCCTTTAGTCGTTCAAATAACTCGTCTGCCGCTGTCTCATAAACAGAATACCCATCAATAAACGGTTTCAGCTTCCCATTTTCCCAGCCAAACATTCGATAAATTTCCCTTGATTGTTGCAATCATACTCTAACGCTAACTCATTTTCATAATAGTAGGCTGTTCCATCTACGAGCTTTTCTGCACCTATTAGCTTCTTAGCTTTCTCTTGTGCCATTCCCAAATAAATAGATGTCTCTCCAATAACCACGTGACTCAATGGATGAATTTCTATATTCACTACCCGTTCGGCTCCTCTTTTCATGTGAAGTTCCAAAATCCCTTCTATGGATTATTATAACAA
>NZ_JBIOQR010000003.1:0-16306 GCF_051713825.1 Enterococcus sp. AZ194
ACTTTTTTCGTACTTAGTAAGGCTTATTTGATTACTTTAATCTCTAGTGTCTTTTTCATATGCATTCACCTTCTTCTCGCTTTTTTTTCATACCTAGTAAGGCTTATTTGATTACTTTAATTTCTAATAATCCTCCCTATATATCCGCTCTTTCTACTTCCTTGAAAATGTTTTTATAAATTAATATAACCTTTATTAATTGTCGTAAATAAATTTAGATTATAATAATTTTCTCCCTTTTTCACTGCATTAACTTTTATATCCTCTAAAAAGTAATCTAGTCTTCTAATTATTGACAACATTTTTATGTTAATATCAATCACTTCACTACTCATTTGCTTTAAGTTCAATTCTTCAAATGCTATTTTCTGCATTTTTGTAAATACTCTCATCGCAATAATATTGTCTTGATACTTTTTCTCCAGAGCAATCCCAAATTTCGTTTTTTTATTCAAGCTATCATAGTCATAAAACATAGTAAATCCGACAGAAACTCCCTTATATTTTATAATGAACATCAAATTATCTGTATTTCTAAAATAATCAATAGTTCTAGAAATATTATCATCTTGAATTTCAAAGTTTTCTTCTGTTAATGCAACTGTTTGAAAATCCATATCCTGATACATTCTCTTCATAAATTTAAAATCCTTTATACTTACTTCTTCTAAGACTAAATTCTTATCAATTCGTTTAACCATTTTGTTCACCTTCCAACTCTGTTATTTTTTTTAAAGATAGTAATTGCTTTAATGCATTTTGTTTCGCCCAATAGATTCCGACAATTAAAATACAAACCGAAAATGTAGAGATTGACTGGACCGCATCCAAATACACCCCTGTAATTCCTCCAATTACCGCACCCAGAGGAGATAAGCAGGTTGCCAGACCGACTGCATAACTCACTACTTTTCCTACGATTTCTTTAGGAGAGACCGTTTGTAAAATCATCTGCGCGGATACATTAATCACACCGATTGGAACAAATCCAATAAAAAATAAAAGCACGGATAAATAAGGCACTCCCATAAAATTGCTATAACAACTAGCTCCCCATGAAACCGTCATAAACAGACAAGAAATAGGATACAGTTTGCTAAAATCTAACTGTTTTATAAATGGTGTATTTACCAGAAAAATCCCCAATAAAATCCCTAAGCCTGATGCAGATAAAAACAAACTATATTGCAAGTCACTGATAGCAAATGCTGGCAAGTTCGTATAGATAGCCGTTACTAACATATTGATAAGAATGAATCCAGCCAACACCGGCGCAATTGTTCCCCCTTTTAGCACGTCAATAATTTCTTTTGAATCTTCTTTGTATTTATGTATGGATAGTTTTGCTTTACCCGTTGCGGATTGCTGATTGACAACTGTTTTTGATAAAAAGATAAACAGGATACCATTAATCAGAAAGGTTGTACTACTAATATAATAGAGAGAATAAATGCCGAGAAATGAAATCAAAACACCCGATATTGCATTAAAAAAAGTGTCACTTCCTTGATAGGCCAATGTAAATAGACTGTTTGCTTGTAACAACTCCTCCTTTTTTACTAGTTTGGGCAACAAACTAATTTGGCTTGGATAAACAAGCTGATTGATTAAAGTAATAATTGGCATGATTATCAGAATACTGGTAACGGTTAAACGTCCTATATAATATAAGCTAGGAATCAATAACAGTAATACGGCTTGCAGCATTTGCGATAGGATCAGGAATTTTTTTATATTTAGTTTATCCAATAATGGATTTAAAAGAATCTGAATAATGGCCGTTGCGGAAGTCAGGAACAATGCTATTCCTGAATATAATGTCGAGTTAGTCATGTGATAGACTAATAACGTCGTAGCCACCGCATAAAGACTATCTGAAAAATTCGCTATCAGCCTCCCTAAAAATAAAATCATAAAGTCCTTATTTTTTTTGATACTCATAATCTTATTCCAACCTTTACTAAAATTCCGCTTATTTTACTTTCTAAAAACTTATACTGCCTATATTTGATTTTTCGCTGAGCTACTTTTATACCATTTATTGTCGATTTCATATTTTTCTCCTTAAATAATTTCTTTAATCTGGAGCCTATCAATGTCCAAGTTATCAAACAAAAAACTTTTAATTTCATGCGCATCTAAAAAAATAATTTTTAGTAATTTTTCATCTTCAATCAGTTGGACCATCTTCTGAGTATCAGTATTATTTTTAATGCTCACTTTATTCGTTGGAATACTTTCTTTAGTTACTTGAATCTCAATCATACGGTTTTCTTTCAGATTATAATTATTCTTCATACCAAAAGTTTAAAATAGATATTATTAGCTCTACTAGTCTCATATTTTTTTCCTTTCTTATTTCTTATCATTTATTAACCATACTTTACCCGATAACAAAACTATCGAACAGGACACGAATGTCTCTTTACTTTTGAAAATTTTTTATATAGTAAAAGCCCCAGATAAGTTCTCATCTTATCCGGAGCTGATTTGTTATTCAATTTTGCTTTCGAAAAACTCTCAAGCATTTTTTTGACCAAGTGCAACAGTCCATCCTTTTTAGATTTTCTGTCCTTCAACTATTTTTCAAGAACTTTCTAAACTAAAATCCCTTACTTTCGATTTGGACTGATAGGCTTCTAAGTCCTTTTGAAATTCAGCCTTTATTTTACTAGAAAGAAGCTCTTCTCTTAATAATGCTGCTAGTTGGGAAGCTTCCATATATCGTTCCTCTGCTTCAATTACCCTTTGTTCATGAAATAAATAATATTTCCCTTCAAGCATATCTACAACTGGCTTTCTATTGTAGTCTTTTGTGGTATCCATAATAATTCTTAAGATATTTAAAATCTTGGGAAACTCCCCATATTTATGGTGTAATTCAAAAATGCAAATTACCGTAATAAGTATTCTTGAGAGTAAAAATAGTTCATCTGTTGAAGTATAGTCAACCGACTCTATCATCATACTTACCAAACTGTCAAATGTATCACTGTCATTCATTGTATAAAACTGACAGTTAAAATATAAATATAAAATATGTAAGTCGTTCTCTGAGTAATTTTTTTTAATGGTTATCTGGTAAAAATAATCTGATAATATTCCCTCTCCAAATGCAGCGTTGTCAGCATGCTTAACATCCATACTCGAACGTTGAACATCCACTGATAGCTGTTCTTCTTCAGGTAATAGTTCATAGTATTTTTCATAAATTTCATCAAAAATTTTTTCTTTCTGTTCTCTTCTATTCGCGTCTCTATAGGTATAGAACTTTAATAATGACCTTTTTAGTTTCAGATACTCATTAGGTAACTGAAATGACTGTTCATCTAATAAATTTGAGATACTAATTTTTAGTGTTTTAGCAATAAACTCGATTTTAGGCAATGTGGGTAATGACACGCCTGATTCTATCCGCTGCAATTGGCGGACAGTTAGCTCCACTTGATCCAAACAAAACTCTTCTCTCGTCAAACCTAACGTTTCTCTATATAATCGAATTTTTTTCCCTAACTCCGTTTTTAAAATAGACATGGACTTCCCCCAGTTCACCAACTTCATTCATAATTTCTATCTGACTATATTATCTCATTTTCTTCTACTATTGACCATCTATTCTCACAAAATAACCAGAGATAACCCAAAAAGGATGAGCGCCCCAAAATCTCGGGTTATTCTCATCCTCTAGCTTTTTATATAATTATGACGTTTCCTTACTACTGCCATTCTGTTCACTAACCACGTTGAACAGTTCGCTCTCCTACTTAATCATTTTCAGCCACTGACTGATCGCCTGACTAATTTTTTCTTGTTGTTGAGCGTTTGAAATGGTGGACTCTTTATCTCCTTTTTGCGCACCATAACTACCGAAACCCGCGTGATTGCCTCCTTCAATAGAAAGATACTCGGTTGTCGTAGGGAGATATTGTTTGGCCTGCTCGTAATTGTCTTTGTTCAACACACCATCATTGGTTGCTGTCATCGATAGAACCGGAAAGTTGGTATTTTTCAACGATCCTTTCTCATCAGGATAACTAGCTAAAAAGAGCATTCCGGCAATCGAATCTGGATTTGCTGCTGCATAACGACTCGCCATGACGCCACCTAGTGAGTGCCCTGCCAATACAAATTTTTTATCAGGATATTTTTTGATGATTTTTTCTGCACTATTTGGTGAGAGGACTGCTAAGTTTAGTGGGAAATGCACCACATAAACATCATAACCCGCTTCTGCCACTTGAGCTGCCCACAAGCTATAACTCTCTGGCACCACCAATGCCCCTGGGTAAAAAATTAACCCCACAGATTGGTTTTCCCCACTTGAATAGACGGTATAGGTAGCTTCATCGCGGGCAGCCTGACTAACTTCCAAGGCCTCATCCGTTGCTTGGTAGGTAGCTACTTTTAGATAAATACCCACACTACCTACCACCACAACCAGAAGAACCAGCAGGCCCATACCTATCTTTTTACCTAGTGACCTTTTCTTCCTCTGTTGCTCCATCTTTTCACTCCCAAACTTTTGGTTGCTCACATATGCCTATTACCTACTTTATCGACTAACATTTGAGCAACTTTACGCACAATTGAAAATCTCTTTTGTTTCATCGCCCGTACCTCTTATTTATAATGTTCATTCAAGTAAGATAGTAGCTCCCCTGACCGATTAGTTGTTGAGTCATTTTCTTTTCGATCCTCTAACAAACTCACATATAAGTAACCAGCTGTATCCGGGTTAAACGCAAGCAAAAAGCTGTTTTCTTGTCCTTTGGTATCTTGTTTAGTCTTAATCTCTGCAGTTCCCGTTTTAGCAGCCAAAGGGATACCCAACGCACTTAGAGAATGTGCGGTTCCCTTCTCGTCAGAAACAACCGCTTTTAAATCATTAACAATTTGGTTCACACTCGCTTCTTTAAGGACGTCCTCTTTTGTTTTCGTTTCCTTCGTCAGCAATAATTTAGGATAGACCAAGGTCCCTTGATTCGCAAACACCGAGTACATTGCACTTTGCTGAATTGGGTTCATCAACAGCTCCCCTTGTCCATAACCTGTATCCGCCAATAATATTTCCGAGTTAAATGAGCCTTCATTCGAAATTTGAGCTGGCGTCATCGCTATTGGCAAATCTAATTCCTCGCCAAAAATAAATTTATCTAAGCCTGCACGGAAGGTCTTTTCGCCCATCTCTAGTGTTTCTTGAGCCATATAAATATTATCCGAATTGACTAGTGCGCTGTATAAATTGACCGGCGACGTCTCTGTCACTCGAGTCACAAAATAATCGCCCCATGAAGCATCCTTTTGCCATTTTAAGCCCTCAATAGTCCGTTCTTTCTGAGGATCTAGAGTTTGAGCATCCAAGCCAATCCCTGCCGTAATCGTTTTAAAGGTGGAACCTGGCGCATAACCTGTTGCAAAACGATTAATAAACGGCAGATTCTTATCATTTTGATAGGCATCATAGTCTTTCTGAGAAATCCCATTGGTCATCGCATTCGGATCAAAACTAGGCGAGCTAGTTACAGCCAACAAATCACCTGTCTTCGGTTGGGTTACAACATTGGCCCCTTTATCATTGCCCAATTCATCAAACGCTATCTGTTGGACCTCTTTATCAATCGTCAATTGGACAGTTGTGCCGTCTTTTTTCTCAACTTCTTGCAAAATCGTTTTTTCCTCGCCATCTTTTGAAGTAATTGCGATTTTTCCACCATTTTGTCCACGAAGCTCTTTATCTAATGTCCTCTCTAATCCCGAACGACCAATCGTTCCATCTGCCGCTAATTCAGGATTTTTATCCAAATCCTCTGCAGTTACCGAACCGACATACCCAATCAAATGCGCAGCCGCCTCTTTCAGTGGGTAATACCTAGCTGTGACCTCTTGTAACGTCGCCCCTTCTGGGATTGATTCCGGACGTGTATCCAATATTTTTAAAGGAACAAAATAGTCTGGTTGGACCCAGCCTTGTTCAAGCGCTTGCGTAATTTCTTTTTCGGTCAAAGAAAACTCTTTGGCGATTGCTTGAATTTTTTTCTCTTTTTCTTTTCCCTCACCTAAAGAACTTGGAACCACACCGACTTGATTTAACCGGGCATTCTGTGCAAGCTTGTTATTATTGCGGTCAGTGATTTCTCCACGCACCGCCTCTGTTAAAGTATAACTGACCTTATCCTCTTTCTCCATCTCTGGGAAAATAAGATTTGGCTGCCATTGAACCTTGTAGTCACTCTCTTCTTTCACTAACGTTCCTTTATAGCTTTGTGGTGCCATCTTCCCTAAAGGCGTCGTCAATTGTAACTGATAGGTGAATTGATACGTCTGGTCTTTTTTGATAGTCTTTATATCCGTTATTTTGACTGATTGTGCAGAAATACCCGAAAAAACGGTTTGATATTTTTTAACGACTTCTTTTGCCTTATAGCCACTTTCTTTTTCAGTATCCTTTGAAACTAGTTTTTCCAGCTTATCAAACTCTTCCTTTTCTATTGCTTGGGTAAACTGCTTAATCGTCCGTTGACTCGCTTCTTGATCTTGATTTTTTTGCATCACCATATAACCAGCTCCACCTGCTGCTAGTAAAACAACAAGAACCCCACCAATTACCCATGGTTTCTTTGACCGTCTTTGTTTTCTTTTTACTGTTTTTCTTTCCATGACCTCTCCTTTTCCAACCGTTGTTCGCCCCTCATCCAACCGATTTTCTGTCGTATTTTATAGATTTCGAGCTCCTATCAACAGTTTAGTGAATAACGGTCGTCTTTAAAAGCCGAAACACTTTTCCCTAATCATTTCTTAAGGACTACCATTTTTTTTAGACTTGACCTACCTCACCCGAAAGAAAAAAGGGCCTCTTATGACCCTCGATTCCACTCTTCCTTTTCACTTTTCTAGCCGCACCTATACGCCAAACTAAGCCTGAAAAAAATGCCCGATTTGATCGATATATTGTAAGGACTCTCTTAACGGATACACGACAAAATCGTGCATCATATCCGGTACAATCGTTGCTTGAAGGTTGGTTCCTGTTGACTGCTGAACTTTCTGCTGCAACCGCAACACATCTGGATACAAAATTTCTGCCGTCCCAGCAATCACTAGGAGATACCCTAGAAAATCGAAGCTACCATAAATCGGCGAAACTCTCGGATCATCCAATGCCCACTCTCCCGCGTAATTTTTGCCCGCCTCTGCTAGTAGCTCTTTTTCAAGTAGGACATCCTCCGCCTGTAATTCTTCAGAGCGAGGATCACTAATTGCAACATCCAACCAAGGGGAAACCAACGCCATCCTTCGTGGTCTTCTTTTTACTTCTTTATCCCGTAAACGCTGAGCCAAAGCCATCGCCAGTCCACCACCTGCGGAATCTCCAAACAAATAAAAGACATCATCACAATAGAGCGCTTGTAATCGTTCAAAAGCTTCCTCTGTTGTTTCAATTGTTTCTTTGGCGGTATTCTCTGGCGCCAATGGATAGTCAAAATAACTCACCTTAAGATTGAATTTTTTTGCAAAACGCTCTTGAATATCTTTATGAAAAGGAGAGGCTTCTAAAGAATACCCCCCTCCGTGCAAATAAAAGACGTGCTTTTGGGTCGGCTTTTCTGGTAGCAATGTTAACAGCTCTCTGTCTCCCATGGTTTGGTAGACAATCTCCAAATCCGTTCTTTCCAGCTGTTTTTTTGTTATGTTTCGTCGTTTAGGTGGTGAAACCATCGCTTTTCCTACCAGCTTCTTCATATTAACAATTTTAAATACCTGTTTGACAAAATTAGCTGAATATCGCATAAGTGCCTCCCCTCTTTTATGTAACTATATCATGTATTCCTATCCATTCACTACAAAAATGTGTTAAACTGCCACTACCACTATAAAAAAGGAGTGACGACTCATCTCCCATCAAGCAAATCGAAGCATTTTGTTCGATAATATCAAAGGTATTCTAATTTTTCTAGTCGTTTTGGGCCACGCTTTAGAATATTTCAGATTAGATAATCCTATAATAGAAACTCTCTATACCTTTATTTATTTGTTCCACATGCCGGTTTTTGTTTTTATTTCTGGCTACTTTTCTAAAAATTTAAATAAAGGGCGAAAAACGGCTGTAACCAATTTTCTGATTCCATTTCTTTTACTAAATTCGATTCTTAGTGCCGGTCTTTTACTCTCCGGCAACATTGATTCTTTTACCATCTTAAACCCTGGATGGACACTTTGGTACTTTTATACCATGTTTATTTGGCGCTTGTTATTGCCTGACTTGATTCGTGTGCGGCACGTCTTTGCGCTCAGCTTGATTGCTGGAATACTGGCTGGGTTTGTGACTGAGTTTGGAACCTTTATGGCACTTGCGCGGACACTCAGCTTTTCACCCTATTTTCTAGCAGGCTACTTTCTCAAAGAGACCTCCGTAGAAAAAATTCGCCAATTAAAAGGGCGTAAGCTAGTGAGTCTAGTCATCATATTATTAGGTGTCCTCCTAGCTGTCGCGTGGACACAATTAGATTTTCCACCCGAGATTTTATGGGGAGATCGGCCGTTTAGCTTTTTCGAATTACCCTTTTACCAAAACATTCTTCTCGATATTATTGAATATTTGATTGGTTTTGGTTTTGTGTTTGTCTTTCTTTCGTTAGTCAAAAAGAAAAAACATTTTTATACTCCTTGGGGGGCAAACACGTTATCTGTCTACCTATTGCACATTTATTTCATTGGCCCCGTGCTTTATTTGGCACAAGGCATCAAAAATCCTTGGCTCCATTTTGGGCTATTGTTAACGGCTTCTCTACTCGCCACTCACGTTCTCTCCAAACAAAAGGTCGTCACCGTGGTCAGAAAAATTTTAGCTAAAATCATCCTAACAATTATGCCACCAAAAAAAGAGAAAAAGTAAGCGACCCACAAAAACAGGTGCAGCGATTTGAATTCGCCGAACCTGTTTTTTTGTGGTGCGTGATTGAATCATGTTATCCAGCTCTCAAATACGATACGTTGAATAGACCACCTATAACTCGTTTCATCAGTCGGGATCCATTAAGAACGTAAATGTCGCTGCTCGAATCGCTTCACTCTCTATCAAAGCCTCCATATCGACCATAAACTCCCCTTTTAACCTCAATTGATAACTTATTTTGATATCAAATCGATGAATAATCTTTTTATGCTCCTCTTCTGTAAAATAATGTCTAAAGTAAGGATACATTTTTGCCAACCAATAATGATCATTCGGTCGATACCCATTCAAATAAATCCCGCGAATCAAGGTCTCCCCCAGTAGCTCTCGAAATGGTTCTTCTCTATACGCACAACGAATCTGCAAACATCGATGCTGTTGTAAAGCAACGTCTACTAATCCATCCTTCATATAATGTCGGAAAATTTTCTTCTCCAAATCCCTGAGATTCTCTTGAAACAGTTGTTTGGTCGTAATTCTTGATTGGCTCATTCTTTTTCTCCTCTACAAATAAATTTGTTTTGTTCCTTCTATTAGTAGTAACGAAACTTATTCGTCAAAACAAACAATTTTTTTTAAGAAAAAGAAAAAAGTACAAATCCACTTGATCCCTAAAAACTTAGGGAAATCAGGGTATCTGTACTGTTTTATAATTATTTTTGTATCCTATTTTCTAAAAAAGTTTCACGTGTAACATTTTTCCGTCTAAATTTTCGTGGTACTACACGAAATAAAATCCAGATTCAACATCCTATTCAAGCAAGATCGTGGAATCCTGTTTTCTCTGGCAGACCTTCGTTATCTAGAAATCCTTATGACAACGTTCTAGTAAGTCCTCGAAATCCATGTCTCAAGGTAAGAATCGGATGAACGAGTAACATTCGCGGACCTGAGTAACGCATAATCTGTTTCATTTGTGTCCGATAGACTTCCTGATAACAATGGACTGGACACTTCTGACAGGTTGTCTTCTCTTCTCCAAACTGACAAAAAAGCAATCGCTGCTCTGCATAACTCGCCATTCGGTTCTCTGGAACATCTCCTTTGTTATGCTTATAATAAAGCTCAATCATGCAGCTAACTAACTTCATCTCTTCACGAATAATCGGTCCTTCATTTCTTTTTCTAGGCGCTTTTCTAGACATTGAATTCAAACTCGACTGGTTCCAATCCAAATAAAGTTTGTAAAATCTCATTGGTTTTTTCTGTAAGCTGTGCGTGATCATCAATTTTTTTCAGTGCTTTAATCGTTGTTGATTCTGAACTATAGGTCAATGAACGATAATCCTCTGTCAAAATCACTTTTTTCTGATCTTTTTTAAACCGAATTGCATCTTCAAAATCATCCGTCATAATCATTTCTTGTTTCCAACCTGCCTTTAATGCAAAAAGCATCACAAGTGATTCAACGTCTAAATTCTCAATTGTTTGTTCTCGACCTTCAGAAAATTCCACTAAATAGGTAATACTACGAACTGGAGCACAGGCATTACACCCTCCTTCAGTTAAAAAATCTTCGCTCATAATGGTTGCTTTCATCGCGTTTTCCTCCTATTTTTTTCACTTGTCACTCTTATTATAATCCTATTTATTAGGTCTTTCACTATTTTTTTGTTATTCAAAAATAATGAATATTTATTCATTATAAGCAAAAACATAATTTTTCTTAAAAAAACAAAAATTCCCATCATTTTTTATCATCAGAGTATTTAGAAAGTCAGCTATTGAGCACCCGAAAAATAATAAACTGGATAGTATCCCCAGTAAATCAGCCTATTTATAGCCACTTATTAGGGATTTATCGTAACAAATTTTTTCCACCTCACAATCCCTTGCTAATTTTCAGAAAACATGCCCTATTTGATAGATATAATTAAATAACATATTTAAGAAATAGCTTCGCAAGGATTATCGACGCTATATTTTGTCTTAACAGCTTAAAAAAATATCAATTATATAACATTTAGTAAAATAAAATAGGGAATTGTTGTACTTTTGATATTCTAGATTTTTTAATTCGATCTATTTAAACAACTCACAAGAATTCATTTATTTCACCATTTTTAACAAATGATCTAATTTATATCCCCAATGAAAATTCAATTCTAGTTATCCACGAGTTGTGGATAACTAGTAATTAATTTCATAAAAATAACATGAAAATAGACAAAAAAAGAGCGAATCACTCTCGATTTTTACTCTTTTTTTGTCTGGATTCAAATAAAGAATATTTATCCACAGTGGATAACTTTATTCATTTTAATTTTTTTCATCCCATCTATTCTCTTAAGTCTGTGGATAATTGTGTATCACTCTATCCTATTCACCGTACTTACTGGAAATTTATGTTATTTAGTTATACACAGCGCTGAAATGAAGAGCCTCTGAATTAAGTCGTAGCAAAAAATCAGTCTTAAGGTTGACGTAAAGCTCATTTTTGTTTGATAAACTACGTATATAGAAAACAAGAAAGAAGGAAGTTCCTATGAGAAATAATAATCCACTTTTTGCAATCCTAACCATTGTTGCCCTTTTTATCGGCGGTGGAATTATCCTAAGCGCCGTTCTAGGTCTGTTAAGCGGATTGTTTTGGTTAGCAATTCGAATTTTCATCCCCGTCGCAATTGCTGTTTGGATTGTGCGAGTAATTACAGGACGCGGACGCTCTAGACGTTACTACTAAACACGTTTCATATATAGATAACAACAACAGGAAAAAAAGAGTCCACGCTATTCTTCTCTTATAGGAGAATAACAGTCGGGCTCTTTTTTTGTGTGTAGCTGCTTTTTTTAGAGCGTTAGTGCCAAAAAAATGTCATCTAAAAAGACCATATATAGGAAAAAAACTCATTTGAACTCTCCTGCACGCGCCAGACAAAATAAAAATGAGGCTTCCAATAAAAACATTGCACAAATTACTCATGTGTACAGATAGGTCAGATGATATGATGTACTCAAGAAGAAAACACAAGAACAAAAGGAGCGAATACTTATGCTAACATGTAATAGCCTTTACTTACGTTATAAAAACCAAAACAGAAACGCCTTAAATAATGTGAGTTTTTCACTAAACGAAAACGAAATTGTTTCCATCGTCGGACACAATGGTGCGGGAAAAAGTACCCTCATTAAAGCAATCGTTGACTTAGTTCCTTGCGAAGGGAACATCACTTATAACTTCGATAAAAGTGAATTAGCGAAAAATGTCCATGTCCAAATGCAAACCTCTATCTTTGAAAAAGGGATTAAGGTCAAAGAAATCATCGAACTTTACATCGCTTTATACGAATCGGATGAAACCGTTGATGAGCTATTGGACCTGTTTCAAATTCAGAAACTAAAAAATGCTCATTTAGACAAACTATCTGGTGGCGAAAAACAAAAAGTCTCGATTTTACTCGCTGTGATTGGCCAACCAAAACTCATCATTTTTGATGAAATTACCACTGGACTGGATAGTGTCGCAAGACGAATGATCTGGGATTTATTGAAAAAAATTAAGGAAGAACGAAAGATTACCATGGTCCTTACCAGTCATTTCTTAGATGAAGTCGAATACTTGGCGGATCGTGTGCTTGTTATGGAGGAAGGACGCATTATTAAAGAAGGAACCGTCGAAGACATCGTGAAGGAAGCCTTTGATGATAAGAGAAGTGCTATGTTCTTAATGGACTCAAACTTCGACTACGAACACTTCCCATATGAGCATACAACTAGCGGCAACAAAGTATCCTTACATTATGCAAAAACAGAGGAAAAAGAAGTCTACGGAGCCATCGTTACTTGTGGCGGATTTGATATTCAATTAAAAGATCATAGCTTTGAAGAAGCATTTTTAAAAACCATTGGCTACACATTAGGAGAAAAGGGAGAGCTTAACCATGAAAAAAACAATCGCGCTAATTAAATATAGTATGAAACGAATTATCAGTGACAATACAGGAATCATTTTCGCCTTCTTAATGCCAATTGGTTTCTATGTTGTCTTCAGTACGCTGTTTAATACAGGACCAGATAGTAAAGCAATGATCCAATATTTGGTACCAAACTACTTGTTAATTATTATCTTAAACGCTGTGATGAATATCTTCGGCATGTTATTGGTCAGCGCCGAGGAATCAGGCAACTTAATCAAATTCCGCTTAATGGGCGTCAGCAAAATGAACTATGCCGTTTCTCTTTTCTTATGCTTACTTGCAATGGAAATTGTTCTTATCACCCTATTTTTAACATTTTGTGTGGTTTTTGATGGCATCAACTTACCCTTAAACAATTTAGTTCCTTGCCTAGTTATCTTGGTTGTTGCCCATCTCTTTCAGTTTGCCCTTACTATGTTGTTATCTGCGATCGTCAAAAAAGCCACCACTTTCTCAGGTGTTGGCCTTGGGATCTTCATGTTACAAATGTTTGCAGGAGGGCTAGCTATTCCCATCGCCATGTTCCCAGACAACTTACGAAATATCTTAGAAGTTGTGAATCCTGTGGTACATTTATCTACTGCCTTGATTAATACTTGGGTTCTTGGAGAATCACTTGAAAACAATCTGGGCTCTATCTTGATTGTGATTGGCTTTAGTATCGCTTGTATCGTTCTTTCTCTACTCATCCAAAAAGCGCGTTCAACACAAGCAACAGTCAAACCGATTATTTCATAAGAGAAAAGAGGAAGCACATTCGTAAAAGATGATGTGCTTCCTCTATTTTTTACCGGTTATTCGCAAGGGTCACTAGACCGAGCTCTATGCCTCGAACAATCGCAGAAATAGTTGAATTAACACTCAGTTTTTCATTGATTGCTTGTAAATGATTATTGACGGTGCGGCGACTAATAAAAAGCGTATCGGCAATCTCTTGTTGCGTTAAACCACTTGCCGCCGCTTGAAGAATCTCTTTTTCACGATCTGTCAGCTGATCTGTGTACTCATGCTCATTTTTCGGAAAAATCGTTTCGCCTTCTTTAATTCGACTAATCTTATCAATAAATTCATCTGGCGCTGTGTTTTTGTTTAAAAACCCCTTTGCCCCTAAGCCTATCGCCTGATTATGATACTCAGCCAAATCATACCCCGATAAAAAGACCAACTTCAGATCAGGTAACTCCTTCAAAAGCTCAGCTCCAATTTCTAGGCCATTCTTATCTTTTAAATGAATATCCATAAAAACTAAATCACAAGGTCGCTGTTTTACAAACTGGATAATCTCTTCTTCATGGGAGCAGTAAGTAAAGGTTTTTGCTAGCCCACTCAAGATAAATTCGATACTTTTTGCAAATAATTCGTGGTCATCCACCATGACTATATTCATAAATCTCTCCTTCTTGGTATCTGAATAATAAATTTTTTCCCTTTTGGTAACACTTCGATAGCAAAGGTACCATGAAATTCATCAATATGTTGTTGGATTCTGGTCCAACCTAAATGCTTAGACGTTTTTGCATCTAGGAAGTGTGTTGGCAGTGCATCACCATCGTCTTGAACCTCTAAATAATACGTATTTGATGTTTGTTTCAGATAGATAATGACCATCGATGCGTGCGCATGTTTACAAGCATTATTTAACAATTCCTGAATACTCAAATAGAAAAAATAGGCCACATCTTCTGGCAGCTCCTTATCAATCGTTTGTTGAATCCGAATCGTTGGCACATCAATAAATCGTCGGTTCATCTGCTCCACAAGGACTGCAATGTTTTGCTCAAAAGACAAATCCCCTAAGGAAGATGGGAACAACTCATGCATTTGATTGCGAATCGAGTCATTTAAGCCTGAAAGTGTGCCATAAATTAACTCTCTCATCGCTACTTGCTCTGTTTGTAAATTGGCAATCATGTTGTTAGCAGCTAATAAATCCTGCAACACATCATCATGCAAATAATACGACAGCTCTTTTCTGAAATTCATTTGTTCCAAGAAAGAACTTGAATGTTCATTCACATTGTACTGCTCTAACGCGTCGACATAATTAGGAAAATCATCGAGCATTTTAAAAATAGCTTTCCCAATTACTCGATAGGCTGACACGTTGCGAGAAAAGGGCTCAGATGAAATGAAGCTTAACGTCTGTTGGCCCTCTGTTATCACCAAGGTAAAATCAGCCGTCTCAACCTCGCCAAACACGAGCGCATCATAAGATAAAGAAGTCTGCACTTCTGTCGCAATTTGACGTTTGAACCCTTCGATATCATTCTTTAATCCGTAAAAAATTCTCTGTTTAGGCAACCAGCTTTTACTCGATTGCTGAAATGTTGCCAAAATTTCTTCTTGAGACGCCGCTCGCCTCATTAGAATAAATTGTAAGCAGAATAACCCACTATAGACTGCGAGACTAACGCCTAGGTACCAAGTTATCAGTTGATTGAAGAACAAAATGAACTCAGCCAATGAGCCTATCACGGTCAGACCAACTATAGACAACACAAAAAGGGTTGGCCGATAGAGTGTTGTTTTGATTGGTTGGTAAAGAACCAGACAAACAACTAATATATAATAAGCAGACGTATAGTTGAACGTGTAATTATAGGATTGTGTCGGCAAAATCATAGGCGTCAGTGCGCTAGCTATTTGAAAGCATTCAATAAAAATCACTGGGAAACTTGGAATTAGAATGCGCAAAAAGATTTTCTTTGGCTGGTGTTGATGCGCGTAGAGCGTGAGCACACAAGCACTATATAAAGACACCACGGGAATATGTAACATGTAAGTAACTACCAAACATAAAATCGCAAAATTCGCATAGATAACGGTGCGACTCTTTGGCACAAACAAACGCAAAAAAAGAAGATAGATAGGAATTAAACACAACGGCGCAATCAATGGATAGGTTTCAACCGATATAAAATATCCAGCCATTGATAAGAGGATATAACTAAAACTTTGATAGACATGCTCCTGAAATACAAAACACACGATATAGGCGCAGCCGATGAGTAAAATCGCTAAGCCAAGATGACTGGCAAATTCTATTTCATTTGCATTCTTAATAAAAAGCGTCAGTACAATCAGTAGGAAACCAATCGGATAAGCAACTATAGACGCTAGTTTTTCTTGTTTCATTCCACTCCCCCTTTTTCTCTCATTATAAGGAAGCAGAGCGTAGTTGTCTATGCTGTTTGGGATAGACCGGCATCAGTCAGAGAGTCAATCTTTTAGTAGAGGTCAAGGATTTTAGAAATTAGGAGTGAGAGGTTGGGACAGAAGTGTTTAGCTCCGAGAACCGAGTAGGTACTGTGCAACATCAACTCATACTTCGTTGTGTTTTACAGCACCGAGTAGGTACTGTGCAACATCAACTCATACTTCGTTGTGTTTTACAGCAATAAGAGGGAATCCACGAAAATGACAAGAAACACGAAAG